>NZ_JBWXTD010000084.1:0-201 GCF_056682175.1 Falsiroseomonas sp. RANM36 | reverse complement strand
TTGGCCAGCGTGATCTGGTACTTGATCGACCGCGCCTGCTTCTCGGCGATCTCGGCCGCGATGAAATCGCCGATGACCCTCTGCGGCTCGTGCTGGCGCTTCACCGCCGCGCCGCCGATCTGGTCGAACGCCGCCTTCATTCCATACAGTTTCAACTCGCCCATCGTGGCGAGGATCTCGGATCGCTCCAACACGCGCGGC
>NZ_JBWXTD010000083.1:0-210 GCF_056682175.1 Falsiroseomonas sp. RANM36 | reverse complement strand
CGCTCGTAGCGGAACTCCGTCGCGCCCGAGCGCAGGACCTTCCGCACCACCTTCCGTGACACGCCAAGCCGACGACAGATCGCCTTGATCGGCAGACCCTCGATCTCATGCAGCCGACGGATCTTCCCGATCGTCTCCACCACCAGCATCCCAAACATGACCCCCGGCATCACCGAGAGCCAACGTGAACCCCTTCACCAGAGGGGTCCC
>NZ_JBWXTD010000082.1:0-236 GCF_056682175.1 Falsiroseomonas sp. RANM36 | reverse complement strand
CCATCGTCTCCACCGAGGACAGCCTGGTCGAGGCGGACGAGACCTTCTCGGTGGTGCTGACCGCGGCGCCGACCGGCGTCACGCTGGCCGACGCCACCGGCATCGGCACGATCAGGAACGACGACAAGCCGCCGGCGGCGAAATACAACGCGTCGATCAACGACGTGTCGGCGGAGGAGGGGAACAACCTCCGCTTCACGGTGAGCCTGGACAAGGCGGCCGAGAGCGACCTGCGC
>NZ_JBWXTD010000081.1:0-242 GCF_056682175.1 Falsiroseomonas sp. RANM36 | reverse complement strand
CGGCGCGGCGGTGAAGCGCCAGCACGAGCCGCAGAGGGTCATCGGCGATTTCATCGCGGCCGAGATCGCCGAGAAGCAGGCGCGGTCGATCAAGTACCAGATCACGCTGGCCAAGCTACCGTTGGCGAAGGACGTAGAGGAGTTCCGGTTCGACGGCACGCCGATTAACGAGACGCTGGTGCGCGACCTGGCGAGCGGGAACTTCCTCGCGCAGCAGGGCAACGTGGTGCTGGTGGGCGGCA
>NZ_JBWXTD010000080.1:0-242 GCF_056682175.1 Falsiroseomonas sp. RANM36 | reverse complement strand
CGGCGCGGCGGTGAAGCGCCAGCACGAGCCGCAGAGGGTCATCGGCGATTTCATCGCGGCCGAGATCGCCGAGAAGCAGGCGCGGTCGATCAAGTACCAGATCACGCTGGCCAAACTACCGTTGGCGAAGGACGTAGAGGAGTTCCGGTTCGACGGCACGCCGATTAACGAGACGCTGGTGCGCGACCTGGCGAGCGGGAACTTCCTCGCGCAGCAGGGCAACGTGGTGCTGGTGGGCGGCA
>NZ_JBWXTD010000079.1:0-249 GCF_056682175.1 Falsiroseomonas sp. RANM36 | reverse complement strand
ACCAGCATCCCAAACATGACCCCCGGCATCACCGAGAGCCAACGTGAACCCCTTCACCAGAGGGGTCCCTTTTGGACGCCGATCACCCCTCTCAGGGGGGCCTTTTTCCACGCCGATTCACAGCCCGGCGCTGATCGTCAGCGACAACGGCACCGAGCTGACCTCGCACGCGATGCTGCGCTGGCAGCAGGAGCGTGGCGTCGCCTGGCACTACATCGCGCCTGGCAAGCCGCAGCAGAACGGGTTCGT
>NZ_JBWXTD010000078.1:0-251 GCF_056682175.1 Falsiroseomonas sp. RANM36 | reverse complement strand
CCACCAGCATCCCAAACATGACCCCCGGCATCACCGAGAGCCAACGTGAACCCCTTCACCAGAGGGGTCCCTTTTGGACGCCGATCACCCCTCTCAGGGGGGCCTTTTTCCACGCCGATTCACACGCGTGCCGAGCGCGCGCTTGCGCCCGCCACGGCGCCGTACCCCGAGGCGTTCCGCCCGGTACAGACGGAACAGCTTTTTGTGGTTCAGCCGGTGCCCTTCACGCGCCAGCAGGATGTGCAGGCGCC
>NZ_JBWXTD010000077.1:0-252 GCF_056682175.1 Falsiroseomonas sp. RANM36 | reverse complement strand
CCACCGACCGCGCCTGCTCTCCGACAACGGGCCCTGCTACATCGCCGGCGAGTTGGCGCAGTGGCTCGACAAGCAGGCCATCGACCATGTCCGCGGTGCGCCCTGCCACCCCCAGACACAGGGCAAGTGACCCTGCCCCCTAATTGCCCTCGTTCATGAGCAGAGCCTGTTCTCCATTTGCCCCGATGCGGGGCGGGTTGCAAATGCGGCTGGGGTGAGCCCGTTCAGGCTCGTGTGCGGGCGGGCCGTGTT
>NZ_JBWXTD010000076.1:0-253 GCF_056682175.1 Falsiroseomonas sp. RANM36 | reverse complement strand
TCCGGTCGAGCTCACGGCCAACGCGCAGGCCCGACAGCGAGGTGTCCGCCACCAGCGCAAGGCATTCGCGGGTGAAGTCGTCCACCACCGCCAACACGCGGAACCGCCGACCGCAGGCCAGCGCGTCTGTGAATCGGCGTGGAAAAAGGCCCCCCTGAGAGGGGTGATCGGCGTCCAAAAGGGACCCCTCTGGTGAAGGGGTTCACGTTGGCTCTCGGTGATGCCGGGGGTCATGTTTGGGATGCTGGTGGTG
>NZ_JBWXTD010000075.1:0-255 GCF_056682175.1 Falsiroseomonas sp. RANM36 | reverse complement strand
CCACCAGCGCGAAGGTCAGCGTGTCGCCGTCCACGTCCTCCGCCAGGCCCGCGACGGAGCCGTTCAGGCTGCCGTCCTCGGCGACCGTCCGCGTGTCGTCCGAGACGGTCGGCGCGTCGTTGACCGGTGTGACGTCGATCTCGACGGTGCCGGTGTTGCTGTCGGCGGTGCCGTCATTGGCCTTGAACTGGAAGCTGACGGTGCCGTTGAAGTCGGCCGGCGGGGCGTAGCTGTAGCTGCCGTCCTCGTTGAAGG
>NZ_JBWXTD010000074.1:0-255 GCF_056682175.1 Falsiroseomonas sp. RANM36 | reverse complement strand
CGCAGCAGCTTCTCCGGCACGATCGAGTCCCGCCCGCCCGCTGCGTAGAGCTTGTCGAACTCGCCCGACAGCCGCTCCAGCGCCCGGTTCACCAGAACCCGGATCGGCCGCAGCGGGTGGTCCGCCGACACCAGCGCCTCCGGGCTCACATAGCTGAACATCGAGCCCGTCTGCCGATCCGATCCGCGCATCGCCACATCCGCCATCAACATCAGCAGCGAATCAGATCAGCGCCGATCCGAACAGCCGATTTTC
>NZ_JBWXTD010000073.1:0-255 GCF_056682175.1 Falsiroseomonas sp. RANM36 | reverse complement strand
GACCACGCAACGCCTCGAACACGCGCATCAGTGTCAACCGCTCGCGGCTCGCCCGACCCGCATTCTCCGTGAGCAGCCGATCCAGCTCGCCCCGCCAAGCACCCAGCTTGGGCTGCGGTTGCTCGCCGCGCTCGTAGCGGAACTCCGTCGCGCCCGAGCGCAGGACCTTCCGCACCACCTTCCGTGACACGCCAAGCCGACGACAGATCGCCTTGATCGGCAGACCCTCGATCTCATGCAGCCGACGGATCTTCC
>NZ_JBWXTD010000072.1:0-255 GCF_056682175.1 Falsiroseomonas sp. RANM36 | reverse complement strand
CTTCGCGGATGGCGAAGCGCAGGCCCTCATCCATGGCGATCGGCGCGATCAGCTCGACATCCATCGTCACGTTGTCGCCCGGCATCACCATCTCCGTCCCCTCCGGCAGCTTCACCACGCCGGTCACGTCCGTCGTGCGGAAGTAGAACTGCGGACGGTAGTTCGTGAAGAACGGCGTGTGGCGACCGCCCTCCTCCTTCGTCAGGATATACGCCTCGGCCTTGAACTGCGTGTGCGGCGTGATCGAGCCCGGCG
>NZ_JBWXTD010000071.1:0-255 GCF_056682175.1 Falsiroseomonas sp. RANM36 | reverse complement strand
TGCGGGCTGCTCGGTGCGGTTTTCGGCGCCGTCCCGCCGCGATTTATCGCGCCAGGTCGTCTCCCGGCGGCGATCAGGCAGGCGGCGCCAGCAACTTCGGCAGTCGGATCAGGTTGTAGGCGGCGACGCGGAGCGTGAAACTCCATCCGACGCGTTCCAACCCGCGCAGGAGGGTGCGGCGCATGCCGCCGATCTCCTTGCCCCAGCCGAACACCTCCTCGATCCGCTTGCGGATGCGCTGGCTGGCCTCGTAGC
>NZ_JBWXTD010000070.1:0-255 GCF_056682175.1 Falsiroseomonas sp. RANM36 | reverse complement strand
CTGACCATCTCTGCCGCGTCGATCTCGTCGTGCTCGACGAGCTCGGCTACCTGCCGTTCGCGCAATCAGGCGGGCAGTTGCTGTTCCATCTGGTCAGCCGGCTGTACGAGCAGACCTCGATCCTGGTTACGACGAACCTGGCCTTTGGCGAATGGCCGAGCGTGTTCGGCGATGCCAAGATGACGACCGCGCTGCTCGATCGCCTGACGCATCACTGCGACATCGTCGAGACCGGCAACGACAGCTGGCGGTTCA
>NZ_JBWXTD010000069.1:0-278 GCF_056682175.1 Falsiroseomonas sp. RANM36 | reverse complement strand
CCGCGCTGCTCGGCGGCATCGGCTACTGGTTCGTGCCGATGATGATCGGCGCGGGCATGACCGCGAAGAACACCATGATCAGGCCGTGGGCGGAGACGAAGGCGTTCCACATCAGCCCATCGGCGAAGAACTGCATCCCCGGCTGCTGCAGTTCGAGGCGCAACAGCAGCGAAAGCCCGATGCCGACGATCGCGGCGATCAGCCCGAAGCCGAAGTAGAGCGTGCCGAAGTCCTAGTGGTTCGTGCTGAACAGCCAGCGCTGCACGAAGCCCGGGATG
>NZ_JBWXTD010000068.1:0-281 GCF_056682175.1 Falsiroseomonas sp. RANM36 | reverse complement strand
CAGGCGCATGAGCATGGACCCGACCACCGGCCGGAACTGGACCCCCCGCACCCTGGCCGCGCAGGCGATGGGCAAGGTGGACGCGGCGACGCGCGCCGTGGTGCCGCCGCTCCCCGTGACCACCACCTTCGTCCGCGACCCGGACAACCAGTACCGCAGCGGCAACATCTATGGCCGCGCCGACAACGAGACAGCGCGCGAGGCCGAGGCGGTGATCGCCATGCTGGAGGCCGCGCCGGCCGCGATGCTGCTCGGCTCCGGCATGTCCGCGGCGACCGCCG
>NZ_JBWXTD010000067.1:0-283 GCF_056682175.1 Falsiroseomonas sp. RANM36 | reverse complement strand
CATCTTCCAGATCTGGATCATCCCCGACCGCCGTGGCGCGAAGCCGAACTGGGGCGCGAAGCAGTTCCCCAAGGCGGCGCGCGAGGCAGGCTTCGAGGAGCTGGCCTCCGGCCGGCCGCAGGACCAGGGCAACGGCGCGCTGCCGCTCAACGTCACCGGCGCGGTGCTCGCCACCACGCTGAAGGCCGGCCAGACGCGGGTGCAGTCGCGCGGCGCCGACCGCGCGGCCTATCTCGTGCCGGCCAAGGGCGCGGTCACGGTGAACGGCGCGAAGCTCGGCGCG
>NZ_JBWXTD010000066.1:0-286 GCF_056682175.1 Falsiroseomonas sp. RANM36 | reverse complement strand
CCGCGGCGGGATGAGCTTCGTCAACATCGTCACCTCGGCCCGCGGCTGGATCCTCGAAACCCTGGCCCGGGAGATCGCCGCGCGCCTGCCCTACGTCGCCTTCGGCGAAGGGCCGCGCCGCGCCGCCGCCCTCCAGGACTACATCTCCTATTCCTGCCGGCGCCGCCGCCTCTCGCCGATCGAGATCGCCGTCTTCACCCATCTCGAACCCGAAGGCGCCGCCCAAGACGCCTTCTTCGACACGGCGCGCCAGGTGGACCACAGCGTCTGCCACGCCTCCGCCTCA
>NZ_JBWXTD010000065.1:0-287 GCF_056682175.1 Falsiroseomonas sp. RANM36 | reverse complement strand
TGCGCCGCGTAGCTCTCTTGGCGGATCTGCGCCAAGGTCGCGGGGATGTTGATCTCGAAGGGATGCGGCGGCGCGGATTGGCAGGCCTGGTAGCAGCCCATGCAGCCCTGGCAGTCATTCGCCACGTGCGTCAGATCGCCCTCGCTGAAGTCCCGCCGCATCGCCATGGCCGGGAACACCGCGCAATAGCTCTCGCAATAGCGGCAGGCGTTGCAGACCTGCATCTGCCGCCAGGCATCCTGCATCGCCTCGCGGGGGGCGCCGGCGGGGGCGGCTTCCGGGGCGGC
>NZ_JBWXTD010000064.1:0-288 GCF_056682175.1 Falsiroseomonas sp. RANM36 | reverse complement strand
GCAGTCCACAATCAACAACAGCCCGTAGGAGCGGAAAGGCGCGGCGTACACGGCCCGGCCCGCGCAGGGCGAAACCACCCGGGCACGGCCCGAAGCGGCAAAGGTGAGGCCGCGATGCGGGCCGCCGGCCACCCGCTCGCCCCATTCGGTGACGATGCGCCCGGCCACCGGCAGCGCCCGCCCGCCCCGCGCGGGGCGGGCCGGGACCGCCGCTTCCCGCGACGACTCGGCGGGTTCGGCCGGTCGGCGGCGCTCGGCCTCGGCCGCCCCGCGCCCCCGCCCGGGGCG
>NZ_JBWXTD010000063.1:0-289 GCF_056682175.1 Falsiroseomonas sp. RANM36 | reverse complement strand
GCCGCGAGGGGGGCGATAACCCCCCGGCGCCCCGGCGCGCCGCGTGCCCGGGGGGGGGGGGGTGGCCCCGCCCCCCCCGCCCCCTCCATGACCAGGAGGGACGTGCCGTGCAACTCGCCGGGAAGACCGTGCTCGTCACCGGGGCCTCGAAGGGCATCGGGGCGGAGATCGTGCGCGCCATCGGCGCGGCGGGGGCGGCCAAAGTCGCCCCATGCCGCCGCCCCCCGGCGGGCGCCCCGGCCCCGCGCGCGGGCCTGCCCCCCCCCCGCCCCCACCAACACAAGGCCCC
>NZ_JBWXTD010000062.1:0-291 GCF_056682175.1 Falsiroseomonas sp. RANM36 | reverse complement strand
CTCACGGATACGGCATCGCCGCCGCGCTCATCCCCGCTTGTGGCAGGACACCCAGTGGCCCGGCCGCCCCTCGCGCAGCGGCGGGGCCTCGGTGCGGCAGGTGCCGGCATCGGCGATCGGGCAGCGCGTGTGGAAATGGCAGCCCGGGGGCGGGTTCAGCGGGTTCGGCACGTCCCCCTGCAGCCGGATGCGCGCGCGCGTCAGCTTGGGGTCGGGGATCGGCACGGCGGAGAGCAGCGCTTCCGGGTAGGGATGCAGCGGCGTGGTGTAGAGCTCCCGCCCCGCGGCGAG
>NZ_JBWXTD010000061.1:0-295 GCF_056682175.1 Falsiroseomonas sp. RANM36 | reverse complement strand
AGCGCGCGGTCGGCGCGGTGATCCCGCCGCGCGCGCCCCCCTTCTGCACCGGCTGCCCGGGACGGCCGGTGTTCAGCGCGGTGGAGCTGCTGCGGCAGGAAACGGGGCCGGTGCATGTCGCGGCCGATATCGGCTGCCACGCCTTCGCGACCTTCGCGCCCTTCCACCAGGGCTACACCATCCTGGGCTACGGCATGTCGCTGGCCCGCGCGGCCGCGGTCGCCGGCACCAACCAGCGCAGGCCGATCGCGGTGATGGGCGATGGCGGCTTCTGGCACAACGGGCTCAACACCGG
>NZ_JBWXTD010000060.1:0-294 GCF_056682175.1 Falsiroseomonas sp. RANM36 | reverse complement strand
CGCCCCGGCCTCAGGCCCGCCACCCTGCGGGCGTGGGCGGCCGCCGCGCCGGCGGCCGCGGCGCGGGCGAGCCGCCCGCGCCGGCCTGCGGCACCGCCCGCCGAGCCGACCCTTGGGCCGACCCCCGGGCCGAGCCTGGAAGCACCGCCGGAGGCCACACCCGCACCCGCGGCGGCGGTGACGGCAGCGCCCGAACCCGCGCCGCCGGACACGCCGCTCCCAGAGGCGGCGGCCGCGGCGGGCCCCCCGCCGGCGCGGCCCCCCCCCGCGGCCCCGCGCCCCCCCCCGCGGCCC
>NZ_JBWXTD010000059.1:0-297 GCF_056682175.1 Falsiroseomonas sp. RANM36 | reverse complement strand
CGCCGGGGCGCCTCGCGGCACCACCCCGGGGGCGGGCCGCCGCCCCCCGGCCCGCCCGGCGGCCGGCCCGGCCGGGGGGACGATGCGCGGGCGCGGCGCGGGGGGCGGGTTGGGTGCACTCATCGGGGGCAGGCTAGCAGGCGGCGGCGGCGGCGGCACCAGCGGCCTGCGCCGGACGGCCTTGCCGTCCCCCCGCCGCGCCCGCCGGCGGGCGCGCCGCGGCCGGAGATCGCCCGATGGACGCCGCCCTGGCCCCCCCCCCCCCCCACGCCCGGCCCGTCGACCCCGCGGCGCGCC
>NZ_JBWXTD010000058.1:0-298 GCF_056682175.1 Falsiroseomonas sp. RANM36 | reverse complement strand
CCGCCATCACCACCATCTCGTGGCTCCAGTCGAACTGGTACGCCTCTCCGGGCGCAAAGCTCAGCGGCACATAGGCCGCCGCCGACACCGCCGCCCGCGCGCGCTGCCAGCCGCGCGCATAGCGCCGCACCGCGTCGTAGCCGCCGCCATAGCCAAGGCCGCGCAATTCCTCTGACCCTGCCCCCTAATTGCCCTCGTTCATGAGCAGAGCCTGTTCTCCATTTGCCCCGATGCGGGGCGGGTTGCAAATGCGGCTGGGGTGAGCCCGTTCAGGCTCGTGTGCGGGCGGGCCGTGTTG
>NZ_JBWXTD010000057.1:0-300 GCF_056682175.1 Falsiroseomonas sp. RANM36 | reverse complement strand
CCGCCGATGTCGCGGAAATGCGCCCAGCTCTGCGCGAAGGCCACCAACTCGCCATCCACGAAGGCCGGCGTGGCAAACACCTGGTCGGAGGGGTGGGAGACGCCGCCGCGGGAGAAGTAGCCGGCATTGTACCAGAAGATGTCGCCGGGCCGGATCTCCTCGGCCGGGAAACGCTTGAGGATGGGCCGCAGCACGTCGCCGACCAGCGGCAGCTTGGTGCCGGTCACCAGCGTCCCGTCGGCCGCGTAGAAGCCGATGAAGTAGTCCTGCTTCTCGCGGATCACCGGGGACATGGCGGTG
>NZ_JBWXTD010000056.1:0-300 GCF_056682175.1 Falsiroseomonas sp. RANM36 | reverse complement strand
GCCCCGCCCCCCCCCCCCCCCCCCCCGGGGGGCGCGGGGGGGGGGGGGGCCCCCCCCCCGGGCCGCTCTTCCTGGGCTGGGAGCAACTCCGCACGGTTGCGACCGTCTTCGTGCCGACCGCCATCTATGTGGCGGCGATCCCCTTCACCGGGCTCTATGTCGCCTCGGCCCTGCTGGTCGCCTGGTTCATGCAGCGGCTCGGCGGCTTCCGCCTGGCGCCATCGGTCGCGACCGGCGTCGCGGCCGCGGGGGGGGGCCTGGGGGGGGTGGGGGTGAGGTTAAGCGTGGCCGTGGCGAGGC
>NZ_JBWXTD010000055.1:0-307 GCF_056682175.1 Falsiroseomonas sp. RANM36 | reverse complement strand
CACCCCGCGGGCGGGGCCGCCCCACCCCCCGGCCCCCCCCCCCCGGCCCCCCGGCCGGGGGGGGCGTCGTTTCGGGACCCTGCCGCCGCCGCGATGCGGCGCAGGATGTCAGCCGGGAAGCGTGGCCAGCAGCGCCACCAGGTCGGTCTGGCGCCGACAACCGGTTTTCCGACGAATCGCCGCGAGCTGGCTGCGCACCGTCTCGTGCGAGACACCGCGGCGCGCCGCGGGCGCCGTGGCCGCCCCGCCCCGCGCCCCCGCAGCCCCCCCCGCCGCCACCGCCCGCGGCAGGCCGCCCCGGCGGGGG
>NZ_JBWXTD010000054.1:0-312 GCF_056682175.1 Falsiroseomonas sp. RANM36 | reverse complement strand
CGAGGGGGCGGAGCTTGACGATCTCCGTCGGCGTGCCTTTGTTGTGCCGGCCGCGCTTGGCCCCCGCATCCTGCGGGCCGAGACTGCCGCAGTGGCGGGTCTCGCGGCGCTGCAGGCGCTGGTCGGGGTCTGGACCGAAGCACCCGGCGGGACTTCCCCCGACAGCCGGGCAACACGCGGATAGAGAACGCCAGCACGATGCCGAATCCCGGCGAGGCCGACCTCACGCCGATCACCTCGGTCCGCCAGCTTGCGGCGTGGCTCGCCGCGGGCTCGAAGCCGCGGGGCGCGTGGCGCATCGGCACGGAGCAC
>NZ_JBWXTD010000053.1:0-314 GCF_056682175.1 Falsiroseomonas sp. RANM36 | reverse complement strand
CCCCCCGGGGGGCGCGCAACCGCCCTTGGGGGCCCTGCTGGGCTGGGGCGCTAACCCCACGCGGCGGGCGGGGGCGCGTCACGCCGAAGGCGTGCCTTCGGCACGACGCGTTTGAGGGCACATGAAAATCCTCGAGATCATCAACGTCGATTTCTCGCTGCGGCACTTCCTGGTGCCGCTGATGCGCGGCCTTCGCGCGCGCGGGCATGAGGTGGTCGGCGCCTGCGCCGACGGCGCGCGGCGCGCCGCGCCCCGCGCGCGGGGGGTTAGGGGGGGGGATGTGGGGAGGGTGCGCGGCGACCGCCCCCGCGCGC
>NZ_JBWXTD010000052.1:0-324 GCF_056682175.1 Falsiroseomonas sp. RANM36 | reverse complement strand
GGGCCGCCCGCCGCGGTCCGCACCACCGCGACGCGCTGCGCCCGGCGGCCGCTGCGCCGGGCCGCCGCGAAGCCGAGGCGCGTGGTGACGACGGCGCCGACCCCCGCCAGCGTGACGCCGACCAGATGATTGCCGAGCTGGGCGCCCTCCGCCGGGCTGCCCATCGCCAGCACGGGCAGCAGCACCATCATGATCAGCCCCGCCACCAGGACGCCGACCAGCAGCTTCCGCCCGCGGGCGAAGGCTTCGGGCTGGTAAAGGCCGGTCGCGCCGCCGATGATGCCGCAGGCCACGGCAACGGGAACGGCCAGCATGCCACCCTGC
>NZ_JBWXTD010000051.1:0-324 GCF_056682175.1 Falsiroseomonas sp. RANM36 | reverse complement strand
GGGGCGGCGCCGGGGCGGGCGCTGGCAGCGAGCCGCGCCCGGCAGCCCGCGGGGATCATCGCCTATCTGGACATGGACGGGCTGAAGCGGGTGAACGACCGCCACGGCCATGCCGCCGGCGATGCCGCGATCCGGGAGCTTGCCGGGCGCCTTGCCCGGGCCGCCGGCCCAGGGGAGTTCGCCGCGAGGCTGGGCGGGGACGAGTTCGCGCTCTGGCTGCCCGGCGCGACCCGCGGCGCGGCGCTCGCCCGCTGCGCGGTGCTCGGCGCGGCCGGCCCCCCCCCCCCCGGCCCCCCCGCCGCCCGGCCGGCCGGCGCCGCGCGG
>NZ_JBWXTD010000050.1:0-333 GCF_056682175.1 Falsiroseomonas sp. RANM36 | reverse complement strand
CGAGCGCGGCGACGATGCGGCGCTGCGCCGTGCCGTCCAGGCCTACGAGGCCGCGCTCGAGGAACTCACCCGCGATCGGGCCCCGCTCGGCTGGGCCACGACCCAGAACAATCTTGGTATCGCGCTCGTGACGCTCGGCGCGCGCGGCGGCGACGCGGCGCTGCGCCGTGCCGTCCAGGCCTTCGAGGCCGCACTGGAGGAGCGCACCCGCGATCGGGCCCCGCTCGACTGGGCGACAACCCAGAACAACCTCGCCAGCGCGCTCTCGACGCTTGGCGAGCGCGGCGACGATGCGGCGCTGCGCCGTGCCGTCCAGGCCTACGAGGCCGCGCT
>NZ_JBWXTD010000049.1:0-340 GCF_056682175.1 Falsiroseomonas sp. RANM36 | reverse complement strand
GCCGCCCCTCCCGCAGGATGAAATACATCGGGACATCGAGCACAACCTCGGAAAACCGCGCGAAGCCGAAGCCGCCCTCGACGGCCCCGGGCGGGATGCCGGTGCGACCCGGATCGGTGTCCGTCCAGACGCGCCCGCGGAGCGAAAGCCACCCGCTCGGCTAGCCATCGATGAAGGGGGAATTAGCGAACAGCGCGGTGGCCAGCGGCTGCAACGCCAGGGAGACGCGCAGCATCTCCACCATGTCGGCCTCGTCGCCGAAATCCAGGTTAACCTGCACCGAGCAGGTGCGGAGAATCAAGTCGAGCCCCAAGCCGCCGACGCGCGGCAAGAGTTGACC
>NZ_JBWXTD010000048.1:0-347 GCF_056682175.1 Falsiroseomonas sp. RANM36 | reverse complement strand
GGAGAAACAGTAGAGAGTTGCGATAAAAAGCGTCAGGTAGGATCCGCTAATCGAATGGAAAAAAATGCAATGGCATAGCAAAGTGTGTCGCCGTGCAATTAATCAAAGTGGACTTTTCTGCCGTGATTATAGACACTTTTGTTACGCGTTTTTGTCTTGGCTTTGGTCCCGCTTTGTTACAGAATGCTTTTAATAAGCGGGGTTACGGAATTCGTAATCATGTCATAGCTGTTTCCTGTGTGAAATTGTTATCCGCTCACAATTCCACACAACATACGAGCCGGAAGCATAAAGTGTAAAGCCTGGGGTGCCTAATGAGTGAGCTAACTCACATTAATTGCGTTGCG
>NZ_JBWXTD010000047.1:0-355 GCF_056682175.1 Falsiroseomonas sp. RANM36 | reverse complement strand
TGACCCTGCCCCCTAATTGCCCTCGTTCATGAGCAGAGCCTGTTCTCCATTTGCCCCGATGCGGGGCGGGTTGCAAATGCGGCTGGGGTGAGCCCGTTCAGGCTCGTGTGCGGGCGGGCCGTGTTGTAGTCGCTCCTCCATGCTTCGATGATGCGGCGCGCCGCGGGCAGGCTGCCGAACAGATGCTCGTTGAGGCATTCATCGCGGAACCGGCCGTTGAAGCTCTCGACGAACCCGTTCTGCTGCGGCTTGCCAGGCGCGATGTAGTGCCAGGCGACGCCACGCTCCTGCTGCCAGCGCAGCATCGCGTGCGAGGTCAGCTCGGTGCCGTTGTCGCTGACGATCAGCGCCGGGC
>NZ_JBWXTD010000046.1:0-372 GCF_056682175.1 Falsiroseomonas sp. RANM36 | reverse complement strand
CGGAGCGTGAAACTCCATCCGACGCGTTCCAACCCGCGCAGGAGGGTGCGGCGCATGCCGCCGATCTCCTTGCCCCAGCCGAACACCTCCTCGATCCGCTTGCGGATGCGCTGGCTGGCCTCGTAGCCGGGATGCCGCGTGGTCCGCCCGTCGATCGCCGAGCGGCGAGCATTGTTGTGCTGCGCCACATGCGGCGTCACACCGAGCCGGCGCATCGCGGCCACGAAGTCCCGCGTGTCGTAGTTCTTATCCGCCCCCAGCGTGCTGCGCGTCGCGCGATCCAGCCCCGCCATCATCGTCTCGCCGGCGTCGCGCTCGGCGGTGCCGGTGGCCCGCGTCGTGGTCGCCGCAACCGCCAGGCCGTGCCGGTTC
>NZ_JBWXTD010000045.1:0-385 GCF_056682175.1 Falsiroseomonas sp. RANM36 | reverse complement strand
GCCGCGCCCGCCGCGGGGGCCGGGGGGGGCCCGCGCGGCGTGCCCGGCGGCGGCAAGCGCCGCCGCCTCCCGCCGTGCCTCGGCCAGGGCCGCCTCGGCCTCCTGCCGGGCCGCGCGCAGGGAGGCGGCATCCTGCTCCAGCTGCCGCACCAGCCCGCGCAGCACGAGCGCGCCCCGCAGCGCCTCCTCCGGCTCGGCGGGCACGGCCAACACGGTCTCGGCAGGCCACAGGCCGAGTCGCAGCATCACCGGCAGCACGGGGCGCAGCTGCTCCACGCGCTGGCGCAGGGCGGCGGCCGCCTGATCGCCCAGCCGGCGCGCCGCCTGGGCGCGCGCCCGCGCCGCCAGGGCACCACCACGGGCACCCGCCCCCCCCCCCCCGCCC
>NZ_JBWXTD010000044.1:0-389 GCF_056682175.1 Falsiroseomonas sp. RANM36 | reverse complement strand
CTAACTACGGCTACACTAGAAGAACAGTATTTGGTATCTGCGCTCTGCTGAAGCCAGTTACCTTCGGAAAAAGAGTTGGTAGCTCTTGATCCGGCAAACAAACCACCGCTGGTAGCGGTGGTTTTTTTGTTTGCAAGCAGCAGATTACGCGCAGAAAAAAAGGATCTCAAGAAGATCCTTTGATCTTTTCTACGGGGTCTGACGCTCAGTGGAACGAAAACTCACGTTAAGGGATTTTGGTCATGAGATTATCAAAAAGGATCTTCACCTAGATCCTTTTAAATTAAAAATGAAGTTTTAAATCAATCTAAAGTATATATGAGTAAACTTGGTCTGACAGTTACCAATGCTTAATCAGTGAGGCACCTATCTCAGCGATCTGTCTATTT
>NZ_JBWXTD010000043.1:0-408 GCF_056682175.1 Falsiroseomonas sp. RANM36 | reverse complement strand
AGTAGAACTGCGGACGGTAGTTCGTGAAGAACGGCGTGTGGCGACCGCCCTCCTCCTTCGTCAGGATATACGCCTCGGCCTTGAACTGCGTGTGCGGCGTGATCGAGCCCGGCGCCGCCAGCACCTGGCCACGCTCCACGTCCTCGCGCTTCGTGCCGCGCAGCAGCGCGCCGATGTTGTCGCCCGCCTCGCCGCTGTCCAGCAGCTTGCGGAACATCTCGACGCCCGTCACCGTCGTCTTCACCGTGTCCTTCAGGCCGACGATCTCGACTTCCTCGCCCACCTTGATGATCCCGCGCTCAACACGGCCCGTCACCACCGTCCCGCGGCCGCTGATCGAAAACACGTCCTCGATCGGCATCAGGAAGGGGCGGTCCTTCGGACGCTCCGGCTGCGGGATGTAGGCGT
>NZ_JBWXTD010000042.1:0-509 GCF_056682175.1 Falsiroseomonas sp. RANM36 | reverse complement strand
GGCCCCCCGCGGGCCCCCGCCCGCGCGCCCCGGCGCCGCCCGCGCGCGCCCCCCGGGCGCGGGGGCGCGCCGGCGGACCCTGGGGCGTGCAGGTCGGCGCCTTCGCGTCGGAGAACCTGGCCCGCAACGCCGCAAGCCAGGCGCAGCAGCGGATCGGCGCCGCCGGCACGCGGGTCGCGGTCGAGCGCGTCTCCCAGGGCCGCAGCACGCTCTATCGTGCCCGCGTGGTCGGCCTTTCCACCCGCGGCGCGGCCGCCCAGGCCTGCGACCGCATGCGTGGCCGCAGCGCCTGCATGATCGTCGCGCCCGGCGCCTGCCGCCGGGAGGCGCGCCCGGGCCCTCGGCGCGGGCGGCCATGCCCGGCCGGTGATCGAGGCGCTGCATGCGACCGGGGCGCAGATCCTCGGCCTGCTCGACGACGCCGAGACCGGCCCGCTGCTCGGCGTCGCCCCCCCCCCCCGCCCACCCGGCCCCCCGGCCCCCCGCCCCCCCCCCCCCCGCGCGCCCGC
>NZ_JBWXTD010000041.1:0-534 GCF_056682175.1 Falsiroseomonas sp. RANM36 | reverse complement strand
AGACAAGCCCGTCAGGGCGCGTCAGCGGGTGTTGGCGGGTGTCGGGGCTGGCTTAACTATGCGGCATCAGAGCAGATTGTACTGAGAGTGCACCATATGCGGTGTGAAATACCGCACAGATGCGTAAGGAGAAAATACCGCATCAGGCGCCATTCGCCATTCAGGCTGCGCTACTGTTGGGTAGGGCGATCGGTGCGGGCCTCTTCGCTATTACGCCAGCTGGCGAAAGGGGGATGTGCTGCAAGGCGATTAAGTTGGGTAACGCCAGGGTTTTCCCAGTCACGACGTTGTAAAACGACGGCCAGTGCCAAGCTTGCATGCCTGCAGGTCGACTCTAGAGGATCCCCGGGTACCGAGCTCGAATTCATTATTTGTAGAGCTCATCCATGCCATGTGTAATCCCAGCAGCAGTTACAAACTCAAGAAGGACCATGTGGTCACGCTTTTCGTTGGGATCTTTCGAAAGGGCAGATTGTGTCGACAGGTATTGGTTGTCTGGTAAAAGGACAGGGCCATCGCCAATTGGAGTATTTT
>NZ_JBWXTD010000040.1:0-629 GCF_056682175.1 Falsiroseomonas sp. RANM36 | reverse complement strand
CCTTGGATGTCCCCGGCCTGAGCTAGAGTCCGTCGAAGGGAGACGGATGATGAAGCGATCGAGGTTCACGCAGGAGCAGATCATTGGGGTGCTGAAGGAGCACCAGGCGGGCGCGACGGCGCCGGATCTGTGCCGCAAGCACGGGATCAGCGAGGCGACGTTCTACGCCTGGCGGTCGAAGTACGGTGGCATGGAGGTGTCGGACGCCCGCAAGCTGAAGAGCCTCGAGGATGAGAACGCGCGGCTGAAGAAGCTGCTGGCGGAATCGATGCTCGATGTCTCGACGCTGCGGGAGATGTTGGCAAAAAACTTCTGACGCCCGGTTCGCGGAGAAACGCCGTGACCTGGGCGATCGAGGAGAAGGACTACTCGCAGCGGCGCGCCTGCCAGCTCGTCGGCTTGGCGCCGAAGACGTACCGCTACGTCTCGCGGCGTCCTGATGATGGCGAGGTCCGCATTCGGCTGCGAGCCCTGGCGAACGAACGCCGGCGCTTTGGCTACCGGCGCCTGCACATCCTGCTGGCGCGTGAAGGGCACCGGCTGAACCACAAAAAGCTGTTCCGTCTGTACCGGGCGGAACGCCTCGGGGTACGGCGCCGTGGCGGGCGCAAGCGCGCGCTCGGCACGCG
>NZ_JBWXTD010000039.1:0-753 GCF_056682175.1 Falsiroseomonas sp. RANM36 | reverse complement strand
GCCGCGGCGAAAAGAACCTCTCGCGCACCACGCCCACCTGGTTCTCGACCTGGCCTTTCTCCCAGCCGGACGAGGGCGTGCACGCCACGGGATCCACCAGGTAGTGGCTGCACATCTGCAGGAAACGTCGGTTGTAGGTTCGATCCCGCCCGACCAGGATCGCCTCGACCGCGGTTTTCATGTTGTCGTAGATCCCGCGCGTGCAGGCGCCGCGAAAGAACGCAAAAGCCCGGTCGTGCGCGTCGAACACCATCTCCTGGCTCTCGCGCGGATAGGCGCGCACAAACATCATCCGGCTGTGGCACAGGCGGACATGCGCGACCTTCACCACCATCGCAGCACCCGCCATCACCACCATCTCGTGGCTCCAGTCGAACTGGTACGCCTCTCCGGGCGCAAAGCTCAGCGGCACATAGGCCGCCGCCGACACCGCCGCCCGCGCGCGCTGCCAGCCGCGCGCATAGCGCCGTACCGCGTCGTAGCCGCCCGCATAGCCAAGACCACGCAACGCCTCGAACACGCGCATCAGTGTCAACCGCTCGCGGCTCGCCCGACCCGCATTCTCCGTGAGCAGCCGATCCAGCTCGCCCCGCCAAGCACCCAGCTTGGGCTGCGGTTGCTCGCCTCGCTCGTAGCGGAACTCCGTCGCGCCCGAGCGCAGGACCTTCCGCACCACCTTCCGTGACACGCCAAGCCGACGACAGATCGCCTTGATCGGCAGACCCTCGATCTCATGCAGCCGACGGATCTTCC
>NZ_JBWXTD010000038.1:0-935 GCF_056682175.1 Falsiroseomonas sp. RANM36 | reverse complement strand
GCGACACGCTGACCTTCGCGCTGGTGGGCGGCGGGCTCGCGGGCCTGACCTTCAACGAGGACGGCAGCTACAGCTACGCCCCGCCGGCCGACTTCAACGGCACCGTCAGCTTCCAGTTCAAGGCCAATGACGGCACCGCCGACAGCAACACCGGCACCGTCGAGATCGACGTCACCCCGGTCAACGACGCGCCGACCGACATCGCGCTGTCCAACGCCTCCGTGCAGGAGAACAGCCCGAACGGCACGCTCGTCGGCCTGCTTTCGGCCACCGACATCGACAGCGCCGCCTTCGCCTTCTCCATCCTCGGCGGGCCGGTGCCGTTCAGCATCGTCGGCAACGAATTGCGGGTGAACGGTGCGCTCGATTTCGAGACGCAGGACACCTACAGCGTGACCATCCGCGCCAATGACGGCGCCGGCGGCACCTACGACGAGACCTTCACCATCTCCGTCACCGACGTGGACGAGACGCCGGACAACACCGCGCCGGTCGCGAATGACGACGTGGCGACGATCGGCGAGAACACCGCCTACGACCTCTGGCACTATGTTGACGTCGTTGCCAACGACCGCGACGCGGACAGTGACAGCCTGTTCGTCACGGGCGTGTCCGTGCTGGGCGGCGCGCCGGTGGTCGCGGAGGTCTGGAACGACACCGAGATCCGCTTCTACGTCAACGATCCGAGCAACGACTGGAACGGCGCCTTCCAGCTGCAATACAGCATCTCGGACGGCAATGGCGGCAGCGACACCGCGATCGTGGACGTCACGGTCACGCCGGAGAACGACGCGCCGACCGTCTCGGACGACACGCGGACGGTGGCCGAGGACGGCGTGCTCGACAGCTCCGTCGCCGGCCTGGCCGACGATGTGGATGGCGACACGCTGACCTTCGCGCTGGTCGGCGGCGGGCTCGCGGGCCTGACCTTCAAC
>NZ_JBWXTD010000037.1:0-1096 GCF_056682175.1 Falsiroseomonas sp. RANM36 | reverse complement strand
CACGCCGCACGCTGGTCGGGGCCGCCGCCATGCTGGCGGCGCCGCGCCTCGCCCATGCTTTGCCGGATCGGCCGATCCGGCTGATCGTGCCCTTCCCCCCGGCGGGCGGCACCGACGTGGTCTCGCGCGAGATCGGCGGGCGCATCGCCGCCCTCACGGGCTGGTCCATCGTCATCGACAACCGGCCTGGGGCGGGCGGCAACATCGGCCTCGATGCCGTCGCGAAGGCGGCGCCGGACGGCAACACGATCGGCATGGGCCAGACCTCGAACCTGGCGATCAACCCGGCGCTCTACCCGCGCATGCCCTTCGATCCGCTGACCGACTTCGCCTTCGTCTCGACGGTTGCGACGCAGCCCAACGTCCTTGTCGTCGCGCAGGCCGCGCCCGTCCGCCGCCAGGCGGATGTGGTCGCCGCCGGCCGCGCGCGCCCGGGCGAGTTGACGGCGGGCAATGCGGGCAACGGCACGACCGGGCATCTGGCCGGCGCGATGTTCGCCCGTGCCGCCGGGATCGAGGTGACGCATGTGCCCTATCGCGGCGCGGCGCCCGTGCTGACGGACCTGCTGGCCGGGCGGGTCAACCTGTTCTTCGCCAATCCGCTGGCCGTGAAAGGGCAGATCGAGGCGGGCACGCTGCGCGCGCTGGCCGTCACCTCAGCGCAGCGCGCGGCGGGGCTGCCCGGCGTGCCGACCGTGGCGGAAAGCGGCTTCGCCGGCTTCGCGGCGGTGAACTGGACCGGGCTGGTCGCCCCATCCCGCACGCCGGCACCGATCGTGGCGCGGCTTTCGGAGGAGACGCGCAAGGCGCTCGCCGCACCCGAGACCATCGCGCGCCTCGCCGCCGAGGGCAGCGAGCCGCTCGGCTCGACGCCGGAGGCCTTCCGTGCGCTGGTCGTGGAGGAGCACGCGAAATGGGCGGGCGTGGTCCGCGAGGCGCGCATCCAGCTCGACTAGACACGTTCCGATCGGCTGGAATCGGTCGATCGGACGGTCGTGCTCTGGGATACATGATTCGGGAGCAGCTCGTGGGGGCGGGGGGGGGCAGCCGCGGGGGGGGGCGCGGCCGGGCGGGGGGCCCCGCCCCGCGGGCCGGG
>NZ_JBWXTD010000036.1:0-1211 GCF_056682175.1 Falsiroseomonas sp. RANM36 | reverse complement strand
GGGGTGGGGGGGGGGGGGGCTATCGGGGGGGGGGGGGGGGGGGCCCGGGCCCCCCCCCGGGGCCCCCCGCCGCGGGCGCGGCTACGCGCCGCCGATCAGGATGCCGACGGCGAGCACCAGCCCGCCGCCGAGCAGGATCTGGAACATCGCGCGGCGGATCGGCGTCTCCATGTAGCGGTTCTGGATCCACACGATGGCCCAGAGCTCGAGGAAGACGACCGCGAGCGCGATCGTCGTCGCGGTCCAGAAATGCGGGATCAGGTAGGGCAGGGCGTGGCCGAGGCCGCCGAGGGCGGTCATCACGCCCGAGGCGAGTCCGCGCTTCCCCGGCGCGCCGCGCCCGGAGAGCTTGCCGTCGTCATGCGCCGCCTCGGTGAAGCCCATCGAGATCCCGGCGCCGAGCGCGGCGGAGAGGCCGACGAGGAAGGTTGTCCACGGGTCCTGCGTGGCGAAGGCGGTGGCGAAGATCGGGGCGAGGGTGGAGACCGAGCCGTCCATCAGCCCCGCCAGGCCCGGCTGGACCCAGGTGAGCACGAACTGGCGCTTGGCCGCGCTGTCCTCCTCGGCGCCGGGGCCGCCGCCGAGCCGGTCCTCGATCAGCGCCTCGGCGCCCGTCTCGTGCCGCGCCTCGGCGGCGGCGAGGTCGCCGAGCAGCCGGCGCACCTCGGCATCCGTGGGGCGCGCGGCGGCGGCGGCGTAGAAGGCCTGCGCGTCGCGCTCCATCGCGCGCGCCTCGTCGCGGATGCGCTCGAGGCCCAGGTTCTCGACCAGCCAGACCGGCCGGCGGGCGTAGAAATCGGCGATGTGCTCGCGCCGGATGGGCAGGATCAGGTCGCCGTAGCGCGTGCGGTAGAGGTCGATCAGCCGCCGGCGGTGCTCGTCCTCCTCCGCGGCCATCGCCTCGAAGACGGCGGCGGAAGCGGGATAGGCCTCGCGCAGGCGGCTCGCGTAGAGCGCGTAGATGCGGCTGTCCTCCTCCTCCGAGGAGATCGCCAGCGCCAGCATCTCCTGGGCGGAGAGGCTGTCGAAGCGGCGGCGGGACCCGCCGGGCAGGGAAAAGAACGATCGCATGCGGGCAGTCCGATCCTGGTTTGGTGCGGGGCCGCCGGCGTCAGGCCGACGGCCCGGGCCGGGCGAGGGGCAGGCCCTCGGCGAGGGTGCCGGCGATCACGTCGAGCAGTTCGCTGTTGATCGCCTCCTGGCGGGCGCGG
>NZ_JBWXTD010000035.1:0-1383 GCF_056682175.1 Falsiroseomonas sp. RANM36 | reverse complement strand
GTGCCGGCCCGGCTGCTGGTGAACGGCACCTCCGTCACGGTGGAGGCCGGCCTCGCCGAGGTCACCTACTACCATGTCGAGCTCGAGAGCCATGACGTGCTGCTGGCCGAGGGTGCGGCGGCCGAATCCTGGCTCGACTGCGACAACCGCGGCTGGTTCGAGAACGCGCCGGTGGCGCAGCTCGGCATCGCCGGCACGCTGGCCGAGGCCGGCTCGGGCTGGGATGCCGCCCGCGCTTGCGCGCCCCTGCTGCATGGCGGCGCCGAGCTCGCCGCCATCCGCGCCGCCATCGACGCCCGCGCCGCCCGCCGCGCCGACCGCGACGCCGCCTGACCCACGGCGCCGGGACGCCTGCCGTTGCATCCGCGGCACGCCCCGGCACAGGCGACGGGAAGGTCGCGTCTGCAACCGGCCGCAGCGCATTTCTCCCTTGCGAAACGCGCGGTTGCAGTCGTAGTTAACCGGCAGTTGGGGATTGGGAAAGCGCTGAACGCCGTGCGGCAGCGGGTAGGCGCTTTCTGCTTCGTGCAAAACGCATTTCAGGCAGCTGGGCAGCGGGATCGCTGCCGGCATCGGCATTGGTCGAGGGGGACCTAGCATGTCGTCGTTCGTCGGAACCTCAGGTGACGATACCTTTCCCGGAACGGGCGGGAACGATACGGCCGATGGCCGGGCCGCCAATGACAGCCTTGTCGGCCTGGGCGGCGACGACCGTCTGATCGGCAACAGCGGCGACGACACGCTGCTCGGCGACAGTGGGGCCGACTCGCTCTTCGGCGGTGCCGGCAATGATTCGATCGATGGCGGCGCCGATGGCGACCGGGTGGAGGCGGGGTCGGGCGACGACACGATCATCGCCTCCGGCGGCGACCGGGTCACCGCGGATACGGGCGACGACCTGATCATCATCGGCACCGGCAACAACGACATCTCGGGCGGTAGCGGCAGCGACACGATCGACTTCAGCACGGCCGGCACCTACACGGTCACCCCGGGCGCCGGCGCCTTCTTCACCGTCACCGGCCCGGACGGGACGAACCTCGTCCAGGGCGTCGAGTTCATCAATACCACCACCGGCCCGCAATCCTTCGGGCTCGGCACCTTCCTGGTCTGCTTCGCGGGCGGCACGCGGATCCGCACCGATCGCGGCGAGACGCCGGTGGAAAGCCTGCGGGCGGGCGACCTGGTCGCCACCGTCTCGGGCCGCGGCGCGCCGCTCAAGCCGGTGCTCTGGATCGGCCGCCGCCGCGTGGTCCTCGCCGGCCATCCCAAGGCCGAGGCCATCGCGCCGATCCGCATCCGCGCCGGCGCGCTCGCCGAGAACACGCCCGCCCGCGACCTGCTGGTCTCCCCCGACCACTGCATGTTCCTCGACGGCGCCCT
>NZ_JBWXTD010000034.1:0-1427 GCF_056682175.1 Falsiroseomonas sp. RANM36 | reverse complement strand
GCGCCGGGCCCCGCCCGGCGCGCGCCCCGCCCCCGCCCCCCCCCCCCCCCCCCCCCCCCCCCCCCCCCCCCCCCCCCCCCCCTTCCGGGGAGGCGGCTGTCTCAGCCGAGGCGGATCAGGCCTTCGCCTTCCGGCGCCGGCTGACCGCACCCAGGCCAGCAAGGCCGAGGCCGAACAGCGCCAGCGACATCGGCTCCGGCACCGGATCGATCGGCGGCGGCGGGGTGATGCGGCCCGTGTCGAAGAAGGTGATATGCGACCAGCCCGGATTTCTGGCGAACCACGTGTTCAGCGAGAAGCTGCCGGAGTAGATCTCCTCCGAGTCGTAGAACAGGACGAAACCGTTCGCCTGCTTCACCGCCACATAGTGGATGGCTGGGTCGCCCACGTCGTTCGGCGTGTAGGTGAAGCTCAGCGTGTTCGTCGCAGCCGTGTAGTTGATCACGAACTCGCTGCCGTCGATGGTCGGGTAGCTGCCGAAGTCCTGGCTGCCGGTCGGCTGGTTGTTCGACGAGTTCCGCTTGTAGATCGTCGGGGAGGCCTTGTCGGCCGGGTCGGTGGAGTTGCCCTGCTGCGTGCCGCTCTGCGTGGCATAGCAGTTGGAGAAACCACCCTGGCCGCCGCAGTCGTTGCCGCTGAACACGCCGATCTCGACCAGCGCCGCCTGCGCCTGCCCGGCGAAGCCGAAGCCGCCCAACAGCGCCATAGCCATCAACGATTTTTTCATTGCCGCACTCCTCATCACACTCACGCACAATGTCACGCAAGTTGCATGCCAGAGCGGAAGATGTAAGCAAATGAAGACGTTAGTATGTCTTGCACGCCTGGCGCGGGTCGGCGCTGTCAAATTTCCCGACAGGGTAGAAGCCACGCAACGGCGTTGCGTTCATTTTCGGTAATTGAATCAGCGGCTTGGCGCGCCTCCAGCGAAGCAGGCTGCTGCCGCCGCCCGACGCCCGCCGCGGGAACAGGCCGGCGCGACACCGGCACATGGCGGCGCCGCCCCCCCCCGGAACATGACGGTTTCCGTGGGATTTCCGAGCCACGGCGACGCCGCACCGCAGGGCTCGATCTGTAAACTAACCCGACATAGGTATCGTTTAATGATACACGCCTGGGTTGCTGAGGTTCCGACACGGGCCACCGTCGCCCCAGGCCAGCGCCGGTCGCCGATCGCCCGCCGGCAGGCCCGGAACGTGCTGCCCCGGCGCGCGCGGCCAGCCGGGCGGCGCCACCGATACAGCATCCTGACATTCTGGCGGCGACTCACGAACGGGGACCAGTGAACAAGGATGAGACGCCATCGCCGCAAGCCGTCGCCGCCGCGCCCGCGCCGGGACCCCCCCCCCCCCCCCCCCCCCCCCCCCCCCCGGGGCCCCCCCGCCCCGCGCGGCCCCCCCCGCCCCCCCCCCCCCCCGCCCCGCCCC
>NZ_JBWXTD010000033.1:0-1433 GCF_056682175.1 Falsiroseomonas sp. RANM36 | reverse complement strand
GCCGCCCCCCCCCCCCCCCCCCCCCCCCGCGCCCCCGGGCCCCCCCCCCCGGCCCGGCCCCCCCCCCGCGCCGACGCTCGACGGCACGATCCTGCGCTTCGTGTTGGACCGGCTGGCGGGCGGGGAAGCCTTCGAGATCGTGCTCAAGACCTTCGGCACGGCGGGCGGCCCGGCAGCCGATCCCGTCTCGGTCGCCGTCGAGTCCGCCGCGGGCGATCCCGCGCTCGCGGACAACCTCGCGCTGGGCGCCGTCGCGGCGCTGCCGCTCGTCGCAAACGACGACGCCGTATCCGGCGCGGAAGATGCGCCGATAACGGGCCAGGTCCTGACCAACGACCTGCGGATCATCGGACGGGATCTCACCGTGGCGCTTTCCTCCGCGCCAGGGCACGGGGCAGTCACGCTCGATCCAGACGGCGCCTTCACCTACCAGCCGGACGCCGACTTCGCCGGGACGGACAGCTTCGCATACCTGCTGGACGACGGCCTCGGCGGGACCGCTGTCGCGACCGTCACCATCACGGTGACACCGCAGGACGACGCACCTTCCGCTCTGCTGCTGTCGCGCGCGAGCGTGGTCGAGACGGCCGCGGTCGGGAGCACGATCGGCACGCTGTCCGCCACCGATCCGGATGGGGGCGAAGGCCTGGTGTTCAGCCTGCTCGACGATGGCGGCGGCCTGTTCGCCGTCCTTGGCAACGCGCTGGTGGTGGCCGCGCCGCTGGACTTCGAGCAGGCGGCCACGCATGAGATCACGCTCCGCGTAACCGATGCGGACGGGCTCTCGCTGGACCGCGCGGTCACGATCACGGTGGAGGACGTGGTCGGCGAGCGCGGCGTGGGCACGCACGGCGACGACCGGCTGCTTGGCGGCATCGGCAACGACACGTTGTCGGGCGGCAGCGGCGATGACAGCCTCGATGGCGGCACCGGCGCCGACAGCATGGTGGGCGGCGCCGGCAACGATCGCTACGTCGTGGACGATGCCGGCGACCGCATCGCCGAGACGCGCACGGGCGGCGCCGACACGGTGTACTCCTCCATCACCTGGTCGCTCGGCGCGCATCAGGAGGACCTGGTCCTGACCGACGACGCCGCGATCGATGGCACCGGCAACAACCTCGCCAACCTCATCGTCGGCAACGACGAGGCGAATGTGCTCAACGGCGGCGGCCGCGCCGACACGCTGATCGGCGGCGGTGGCAACGACCTCTACCTGATCGATGCGACGGACAAGCTGGTCGAGCAGGCCGGCGGCGGCAACGACACGGTCGTCGCCAACGCGACCTTCGCGCTGCCCGACCATATCGAGGTGCTGCGCTTCAACGGCACGGCCAATGTCCGCGGCGACGGCAATGCCGAGCAAAACTTCATCCTCGGCAATGTCGGCAACAACCGGCTGCTCGGGAATGACGGCAACGACACGCTGAATG
>NZ_JBWXTD010000032.1:0-1614 GCF_056682175.1 Falsiroseomonas sp. RANM36 | reverse complement strand
AGAGCCTGTCTCGAATCTCATGTGCAACGGGCGATGCGCCGTAGCAGGAGCATGACGGAGGCGGCGTAGAGGAAGGCCTCGGCGGAGGCGAGGGAGGCCTCGAAGTCCTTCGCGAGACGGCGGTTGCGGCCGATCCAAGCGAAGAAACGTTCGACCACCCAGCGCCGCGCATGGACGGCGAAGCCGAGCTGTCCCTTCGGCTTGCGCACGATATCGATGCGGATGGGGCTGGCGCTTGCGACGCGCTCGCCCGCGTAGCCCGCATCGGCGAAGGCGAGTTCGACGAAAGGCCATCGTGACCGAGAAGCGCGCAGGAGCGGCGGAGCGCCGTCGCGGTCCTGCAGGCTGCCGGGGTGGGCATGCAGCACCAGCGCGCGGCCGTCGGTGTCGACCATGGCGTGGCGCTTGCGGCCCATCACCTTTTTGCCAGCGTCGTAGCCGCGCGGGCCGCCCGCCTCCGTGGTCTTGGTGCTCTGGCTGTCGATCACCGCCGCTGTCGGGCTGGCCTCGCGCCCCGCGCGCTCGCGGTCAAGAGTGACGAGGTGATGGTTCAGCGCTTCCAGCACGCCGCCGTCGCGCAGCCGGGCGAACCAGCGATAGATTGTCCGCCACGGGGGGAAGCTGTCAGGCAGCAGGCGCCACGCGCAGCCCGCCCGCAGGACGTAGAAAATCGCGTTGACGATCTCTCGTTCGGGCCATGCCCGGCGCCGTCCTCGGCCGGGTGCTGGCGGCAACAACGGCGCCAGTACCGCCCACTCCGCGTCGGTCAGGTCACTCGCATAGCGGAGGCCCGCGCGGCTATGCTGCCGCCGAGTGGCCGGGGTCCACATCGGGTCGTTCGTCCAAGGTGTCGCAGCCCGGTCGAATCACGAAGCAACCCGGCCATCCAGCCCCCGAATCAGCTCATGCCGCCGCTGTTTGCAGAGAGCCGTTAAGGCCGTGTGGGCGTAGGCAAAAAGGAGGAATGGTGATCGGCGATGCGCCACGCGCCGTCGGCGAGCCGGGTCATGGTGATGCTGAAGCGAGCCGGCGCCTGCCGCTCGCTGCCATCGGCCAGCGTCATCCGGAACACCCAGTGGCCGGAAGCCACCGCGGCGCTCTCGCCCAGGCGCGTCACGCCGTGCGCGCCATAGGTCACTCCGACCGCGGTCACGCCTTCACGCGGACGGCCGAAGCTGGCTTGAATGGCCGCGCGGCCAACAGCTTGCTCTCGACTGGTAATGCCCCAAAGGCGCGCTTCTTCCATGTAGAGGGCTGCAATCCGCGGGGCATCCATGGAACTATATGCCTCTGCCCAGGCTGCCAGGAGAGCGGAGGGATCGTTCGGGTTTGGCTGGGCCCGGGCCCCGGGGCTGACGGCAAACAGGGCTGCAGCCGGGATGAAGAGAAGGGCGAAACGACGGGAGTTCTGCATCCTCAGGTCCTGTCCGATCCTTCGGCAACGCACATTCTTGGCAACGATGTAGCAGACCGAGCCATGTGCAATCCCCTCAAATCTGCACCTCCACCGGGGTGTCGGAGGGAGGCGTAGCGCGGCGCCGCGTGCGGTTTGCCCGCAACTCGCCCATCCAGCCCAGCGCCGGCTTGTAACGATGCTGTTTCGAGACAGCCTCT
>NZ_JBWXTD010000031.1:0-1912 GCF_056682175.1 Falsiroseomonas sp. RANM36 | reverse complement strand
CCGCGCCCGGGTTGCCCGCCGCTGCGCCTACGGCTCCGCACCGGCCAACCCGGGCGCGTCCATGCACACCAAAAGGGGGTCCCTTTTGCACGCCGATCCGGGGTCCCGTTTGTGTGCCGATTGACACTCGCCTTCCTGGAACTCGGCCGCTCCGGCTCTTACGGGACGTCTCACTTTGGGTCCGCGACGGTCGAGTCGCTGGTGGAACTCGTGCAGCAGTCGCTTACCGGCCAGCGCGTGAACAGCATCTTCGGTGAGGGAGTAAGCCCGAAGCTGCGAAAGATCCGAGACGGTTTGGACCGGCTGAAGCTACCGACGGACGCGCTGCTGATGCATGGCCGGCACCGAATCGTCTACGGCGTGCCGCTCATCCGGAACCTCCGTGAGTACCTGCTCGGGATGGACAGGGAGCCGGACTACCTCTTTGACTTGAGCGACCCGCAAGCGGGAACGCGAAGTGTCGTTTCGTGGTGGATGGAGAGGTGGCTCGCCCGTAGAATTCACAACGATCACGTGCTCAGAAACATCGAGGAACATTCACTAGTTCGGCCGGTCCGACACGGAGCCCGAGTCGTACTCCCACCGGAAGACTCGGCGCAGGGTACGCTGTTCGACGATGTCGATTAGGCTGTGCTGAACCGGTGGGCGCCGCTGTCCGGTACCAGGGCGAAATATGGCTCTTGCCTTCGGCCCCACGCTCACCGCGTGCCCATTTTCCTGTGTCTCGGCGAATCCGACGCGCTTTCCGTGTTGCCGAAAGACCGAGATACTGTTGAACTTGGCATGGTATGGCAGTCGACGGAAGCCTATCTCAGGCCGTGACAATAGCGGAATCACATGGGGTGCTCCGCCGCCGCCTCGACGACCTTCGCCAGGTGCGGGGCGAGGGCAGCAAGGTCTTCCTAATCGAGCACGGGTTGAGTTCTGGCGAGGTCGACGAACTCCGCAGCCTTGTGGCTCGGGAACTCCGGCGGTCACCGCTATCGTACATGTCTGCTTTGAGCCCTGACTGGCAGAACCACTTCCTCCCGCTTGCCGTCGTCGCGACCGAGGTCGGTTACAAGTACGGGACGGGAGGCAATGAATATTGGCCCTGCCTCGCAGAGACACTTGACGTGCCGTTCGACAGCCATGAAGACATGCGTGCGCTCGCCGACGGTTTCAGGCGCCTCCGCGTGCACACCGGGGTAACGCCAGCAGATACGACTTGGGCGAGGCACTTTCGGCTCATCGCTTGGCCAATCGCCCATGCTGTGCTTCCTGTGTGGCTTCACGAGCCGCTTCTCGAAGCCATTAACGTCTGTCCTCATCGCTTGGACGACGCCCCAGACGCAAGCGACACCGAATTCTATCATTGGCTAAGGGCCTACGCGGTGCGTGTGCCTAAGTTGGCCGCATTCCTCGAGCAGGATGATGCGGCGCAAGCCATTATTCGAGGGCTTCTTGGCCGCACCGCGGCCGGGCATTTCAGCAAAGACGTCCTCGAACGCTTTCTCCGGGATATTCAGGCACGCCCTCGAAGCAAGGGGCTACTTCGGCAGGCGGTCGTCACACACGGCCCACGTCCGCCGAAGCCTGGCCGGCGAGCAGAACGCGCGACGACTACAACTGCGCTTGCTCAACGGAGATTCGCTAAGCTTTCGCTCGTCGTCGATGCCACGACACCGGCGCTTGAACTCCTTCCGATGGGTGACGACGTTGATGTCGCGCTGGACCGAATTCGCGTGCGGCCTGTTGGCGTCGGGCGCCTCGTCAGCTTGGGTGCAACGCTGAGGTTCGGAGGCCGGCTTGAGATACCTGTACTCCCCGAGGGTGTCAATCGGCACACAAACGGGACCCCGGATCGGCGTGCAAAAGGGACCCCCTTTTGGTGTGCATGGACGCGCCCGGGTTGGCCGGTGCGGAGCCGTAG
>NZ_JBWXTD010000030.1:0-2170 GCF_056682175.1 Falsiroseomonas sp. RANM36 | reverse complement strand
TCGCGCCCGCCTGGTGCTCCTTCAGCACCCCAATGATCTGCTCCTGCGTGAACCTCGATCGCTTCATCATCCGTCTCCCTTCGACGGACTCTAGCTCAGGCCGGGGACATCCAAGGGGGCAGGGTCACCAGACATGCCGGACGAACCCGCCATCCACACGCAGCACGGCGCCGGGCACGTAGCTCGTGCGCGCCGAGCAAGCGAAGGCTGCCATCGCCGCCAGCTCTTCCGGCGTCGCATAGCGGCCGACCGGGATCTGCGCCCAGGAGCGCCGGCGCACCTCCTCCGTGCGATGCCCTCGCGGTTGGCAGTGGCGGCGCCGGTCAGGTGCGCATGCCCGGACGTGATGACGAGGAAGGAGAGCCGCTGAGCGGCCCCACCCCGGGCATCACGTCGGTCAGGTTTCAACCGGCACCGAGGCATGAATGGAGTGGGCCCCTGGAGCAGCGGTGGAAACCGGGGAATGAAATTCTCTGGGCGCGTCCTGCGCCTCAAGGCGCCGGTGACAGACGGGCTCCTTCACCCGCGTCGGAGGTCTCCTTGGTGTCCATCGCGCGCAGGCGTTGCTCCATCCGCTCGGCATGGGCACGCAGGGGCGCGACCGCGGCCTCGACCTGTGCCGCCGTGAAGCGCGGCGTGATGTGCTGCGGGCAGTTCCAGTCGAAGCCCGCCACCTCGATCACGAAGCCGCGTTCCACCCTGCCGGGATAGCCTGGCACGGCGAGCCGTCCGAGCAGCGCCGGATCCTCCGTCGCGCGCACGCGGCCGAGCAGCTTCAGCCGTGCGCGGTTCGCGTAGTCCATGAAGAAGAAGGCGGCGCGATCGTCGTCGGCGAGGTTACCGAGCGAGACATATTGCCGGTTGCCGCGGAAATCGGCGAAGCCGAGCGTCGTCTCGTCCAGCACCCGCACGAAGCCCTCCGGCCCGCCACGGTGCTGGATGTAGGGCCAGCCGGTCTCGCCCACGGTCGCCATGTAGAAGCTGTCGCGCGCGCCGATGAAGGCGGTCTCCTCGGGGCCGAGTCGGTCGTGGTGCCGCTCGCCCGCGTCGAAGCGGGCATAGCCGGCGCGGCTGCCGTGGCGTTCCTGCTCGGCCCGCACGCGCGGCGTGAAGGCGATGTCGGCGAAGGCGTGTGCCATGCTGCGTCTCCTACAGGCCGAGGTCGGTCAGGCCGGGATGGTCGGCCGGGCGCGGGCCGAGCGGCCAGTGGTACAGCCGATCCGCCTCCGCGATCGGGCGGTCGTTGATCGAGGCGAAGCGCAGCCGCATCAGGCCGCGCGCGTCGAATTCCCAGTTCTCGTTGCCGTAGCTGCGGAACCACTGGCCGCTGTCGTCGTGCCATTCATAGGCGAAGCGCACGGCGATGCGGTCGCCCCCGAAGGCCCAGAGCTCCTTGATCAGGCGGTAGTCCAGTTCGCGCGCCCATTTGCGTTCCAGGAAGGCGCGGATCTGCTCGCGGCCGACGGGGAATTCGGCGCGGTTCCGCCAGCGGCTGTCCTCGGTATAAGCGAGTGCCACGCGCGCGGGGTCGCGGCGGTTCCAGGCATCCTCGGCGGCGCGCACCTTCACGATGGCGGTCTCCCGCGTGAAGGGCGGCAGCGGGGGGCGGGTCTCGTCGGTCATGGGGCGATCCTCCTCAGGCGGCGTAGTCGAAATCGGCCGGCAGCCACGTCAGCCCGCCGCCGTCTCGGATGATGCGCCCGACGCCGGGGAAGGGCATGTGCGTCGCGGCGAGCGGCGCGCCCTCGGACGCCGCCTGGTCGAAGAAGCGGGCGCGGGAGGCATCCGCCGCCGCGCGGTCCTGCTCGAACAGGATGCCGATGCCGGGATGGGCGGGATGCAGGCCGGGATGGAACAGCATGTCGGCGACGAGCAGCAGGCTCTCCCCGCCATCCTCGATGCGCACGCCCACCTGGCCAGGCGTGTGGCCCGCGAGGTCGAAGGTGGTCACGCCGGGGATGATGGTCCGCGCGCCGTCGACGCGCTGCAGGCGCGGATAGAGGCGCACCAGGTCGGACGCCGCCTGGAAGGAGCTCTTCAGCAGGTCGGGCGCCGCGGCGGCCCGGGCGGGGTCGGTGAAATGCGCGACGTCGCGCCGGTCGGCGAAGATCTCGGCGGTGGGGAAGACGCGGCGCCCCCCCCCCCCCCCGGCGGGGGGGAGGGGGCCCCC
>NZ_JBWXTD010000029.1:0-2234 GCF_056682175.1 Falsiroseomonas sp. RANM36 | reverse complement strand
CCCCGCGCGCGCGGCGGCCGGCGCCGCCCCCCCGCCCCGCCGGCGCGCCCTGGGCCGCGGGGGGGCGACGGAGAAGCCGGGCGCCGGCTTGCGCGTGCTGCTGGTGGAGGACGATGCCACCAATCAGCTCGTCGCCCGCGCCCTCCTCGAACGCGCCGGGGCTTCGGTCGAGCTTGCCGCGGACGGCGCCGAAGCGCTGCGGCAGGCCGCAACGGAGAGCTTCGACCTGATCCTGATGGATCTCCAGATGCCGGTCATGGACGGCCTCACGGCGACCCGGGCGCTGCGTGACGGCGGCGGCCCCAACCGCGGCACCCGGATCATCGCCCTGACTGCCGCCGTTGACGCCGCCTTCGAGGCGGCGTGCCGCGATGCAGGCATGGACGGCTACGTCACCAAGCCGGTGACGCGGGCAAGCCTGGAGCGGCTGCTGAGCGGGGCGCGCGAGCATCGTGCCGCGTGATGCTACTGGCCGCGCCTGCCCGCCATCACGGCGAGGGTGCGCAGCGCGATGGAGGAATCCGCCACCAGCCAGGCGCGCAGGCCGGTCAGCGCCATGGCGTAGGCGTGATCGAAGGCGACCTTGCGGCGGACATCGGCGATGCAGCTGTCATAGCCCTGGCGGACCTGCGCGAGGCCGGTGATGCCGGGGCGAAGCCCCGCGGTGCGGTCGGCGAAGAAGGGGATCTCGCGTTCCAGGCGGTGATAGAAGCCCGGGCGCTCGGGGCGCGGGCCGACGATCGCCATGTCGCCCTTCAGCACGTTCAGCAGCTGCGGCAGTTCGTCCAACCGGGTCTTGCGGAGGAAGGCGCCGATCCGCGTGATGCGCGGGTCGCGCTTCGTTGCCCAGACCGCGCCGGTCGCCGCTTCCGCATCGCTGCGCATGGACCGGAACTTCATCATCACGAAGAGCTCGGTGCGGTCGGGCAAGGCGCGGCCGATGCGCAGCTGTCGGAAGATCACCGGACCGGGGCTGTCGAGCCGGATCGCCAGCGCGATCAGCGGCCAGATCGGCAGCGTCACCGCCAGAGCGAGCAGCGCGACCGCCACGTCGAAGCCGCGCTTCCCGAACGCCACGCTGCGCGGGAGATGCAGCGTGTCGGCGGCACGCCATGACGCCTCGCGCATCGGCATGGCTTCCGCGGCGCGCCGCCACGGCCTGCGCTCGCGGCCCAGCGCATAGCGCGCGACGCCGACGAAGCTCGCCCAGCTGCCCGCGGCGGCGTAGTGCAGCACCGCCATCGGCCTCGGCGCGCGCGCGCCCAGCACCAGCCCGCACAGCGCCAGCAGGATCGCCGTCACCGCGCCGGCCGCCAGCAGCGCGAAGGGCGCCGAGACGGGGGCGAGCGCCATCGTCCCGGCCAGGCCGATCGCGACCAGCGCGGGCATCGCGACGCGCAGCGCCTTCCCGGAGGCGAAGGCCAGCGCGACGCGGCCATGGCGCGGATGAAGCAGCGGCAGTAGCCGCGCCATCTGCTGCGCGTTGCCCGCCGCGATACGCCGGCGCCGGCGCGCCTCCGTGGCGCGGTCGCTGCGCTCCGCCTCGCGCACGACGATGGCGGGGTCGTAGGCGAGCTTCCAGCCGCGCAGGAACATCTGCATCGGCAGCACGAAATCGTCGTTGATCGTGTCGGGCGGCAGCGGCGCCCAGGCCTGCCGGCGAAAGGCCCAGAAGGCGCCATGCATCCCGAGCGGCGCGCCGAGCGCGGCCTCGCCCTGCTTCACCGCCGTCTGCATCGCCCAATAGGCGCGCTCGCCCTCGCTGCCCGGGCGCTCCAGCGCGTAGGTGCCGCCGATAGCGCCGAGCGAAGGGTCGGCGAACCAGGCGACGGCGCGGCGCAGCGCGTCGCGCGGCAGCATGGCCGAGACATCGGTGAGCGCGACGATCTCCGTTGCCGCGGCGCCGATGGCGTCGTTGAGCACGGCGACCTTGCCCCGGTTGCGCGGATGGTCGAGCACCACGGCATCGAGACCGGTGTCCCGCAGCGCGCTCTGCGCCAGCGCCGCCGTGGCGTCGGTGCAGCCGTCGCAGGCGATGACGATGCGCAGGCGGTCGCGCGGGTAGTCGAGCGCCGCCAGGTTCGCGACCTTGCGCGCGATGAAGGCCGCCTCGTTGTGCGCCGGCATCACCAGCGTGACCCGCGGCAGCGATGCGGCGGGCGGCGGCGCCCGCGGGGCGCGGGGCGCCCCCCCCCCCCCGGACCCCGCCCCCGGGCAGCGAATAACCGGCGAAA
>NZ_JBWXTD010000028.1:0-2719 GCF_056682175.1 Falsiroseomonas sp. RANM36 | reverse complement strand
CCCCCCCGGCCCGCGCTTTCTGGCGTTGGCCGCGCCCCCGCCGCGCGGGGGGGGCCGGCCCGGCCGCGCGGGGGCGCGAGGCCGGCGCGGCCAGCAGCATCACCGCCACCGTCAGCGCGACATGCAGCGCGCGGAGCTCGAGGTCGTAGAGCCCGGCCCAGACCGGCACCACCAGCTGCACCACGGCGAGCACGACCGCCGCCCGGAAGGCGAGGCGGCCGCGCAGCGCGCCGTCAGCGGGGGCCGACATATTCGGGCGGGATCAGGCGGTCGAGGACAGGAATGCCCTGCTCCTTCGCGTATTGCACGACGCCGGCGTGGAAATGCAGCCCCTCGATCTCCGGCGTCTGGCGGAAGGCGTCGCGGATCGGGTCGAGGCCGGTGGTGGGCGCGAAGGCCTCGTTGATCTCCGCCCAGCCGAGCCTCGCCGCGCGCATCACGCGATAGCCCACGTCCTGCGGCATGTTGCTGCTCGACATCACCATCACCGAGGAGCTCATCTCGTGCAGCGGGCCGATCTCCGGCAGTTCGCGGATGCCGCCCTTCGGGGTCTCGATGAAGGTGTCGAGCGGATCGGCGGATTGCAGGCGACGCGCCTGGTCTGCGCTGAAGCCGATCACCGTCAGCGGGGTCTGGTAGTGCAGCGCCAGCGTCGCCGCGTCGAAGCGGTCATGCGGGCTGCCCTTGCCCATCGCCACGATGCGGCCGGCGCGGAGCTGGTTCGCGGTGTCCTCCAGCGAGGCGGGCACCATCGCGATGCCGGTGTTGAAGACGCGGTTGGCCTCGACGATGCGCGTCATGTCGCGGGTGCCGGGCACGCCGGGCCCCATGCGCTGCCGTGCCAGGTCGGAGAAGCTGCGGATGCCGTGCTGCGCCGCCGCGTCGGCCCGCACATAGATGCGGGTGACGTTGACGTTGCGCATGAACATCAGCCGCACCGGCTCCCACGCGCCTTCGCGCTGGAAGGCGCCGCTGCCGGTGCGCACCGCCTGCGCCACCGCCGGGCTGCCGGAGACCGAGAAGTCCAGCACGCGGTTCTTCATCAGCCGCGCATGGTCGAAGCCGCCGCCGCCCTCCACCGCGGTGACGCTCATCGCCGGGTCATGCTTGCGCACGACCGCGGTGAGCGCGACGGCGAAGGCGTAGACCGAGGACGAGGCCGCGACGCTGCCGAGCGACAGGTTGACGCGCTTCGTCATGTCCACGCCGCCCTGCGCCGAAGCGGGCCGCGCCAGCAGCGCGGCGCCGCCGGCCAGAAGCACGCGGCGCGGCACGGCGAGAGAAGAGACGGCACGCATGGTCCAGGTCCTCCCGTTCAGCTTCGCTGGAAATAGGCCTGCTCCTCGGCCACCGCCTCGAAGCCCTGCAGGGCGCGCAGCGCGCCGTCGCGGTCGGCCGCGGCGACGTCCTCGATCAGCGCGTTGAGCAGGATCAGCGGGGCGGCGTGGTAGGCGACGAAGGAAGCGGATTCGGCGGCGACATGCAGCGCGATCTCGCCCTTCAGGTCGGAGAAGGGGCTGTCGGTGACGACGATGCGTCGGACGCCGCGCCGCGCCGCCATCTCCAGCACCGCGACGAGCGCGCGGAGGTAGCGCGGGAAGCCGATCACCACGACGACGTCGCGCGCATCCATGCGGCCGAGGCGGTCCATCGCCTCGGTGTCCGCCGAGAGCGAGCGCGTCGCGTCGAGGCCGAGCTTGTCGAGGGCGAACCACAGGTGGAAGGCGAGTGGGGCGGTCGCCCGCGCACCCACGACCAGCACACGCCGCGCGCCGCGCAGCGCCGCCGCGGCTTCGGCCAGCGCGGCGCCGTCCTGCATCTCCGGCAGGCGGGCGATGTTCTCCAGTTCCTTGCGCATCGCCCGCGCGATGGCGCCGCTGCCTTCGGGCGCCGTGCTGCCCGCGTGGCGCAGCCGGTCGGTGCCCTTGAGGTCGGCGCGCACCAGGCGCCGCACCTCCTGCTGCAGCGCCGGGTAGCCGCTGAAACCGAGCGCATTGGCGAAGCGCACCACCGTCGCCTCGCTGACGCCGCCCGCGCGCGCGGGGGCGGCGACGGTGGAGACGGCGACCGACTGGTAGTTGCCCGCCACATGCCGCGCCCGCGCCCGCTGCGCCGGCGAGAGGCTCGCGGCGCGTTCCTCGATCAGCCTGACGAGGGGGACGATGGCGTTCATCCGGCCGGCCCGTGCCCTTGAAGTGAATGTTTCTTTACCTTCCCCGCCTGAAAGATCCATGTCAAGCGCGCGATCCGTAACCTCGGCGGCGGCGGCCGCGAAGCCGGCAGACCGTCCGACCGCAAGGAGCGCCGCCATGCCCGCCCCCGCGCCATCCCCGGCACGCCGTGCCCTGCTGCCCGCGGCGCTGCTCGCACCGCTGCTGGCCGGCCTGCCCGCGGCCGCGCAACAGGACGGGATGGTCACGGTGCCGAGCGCCCATCCCGTGCGCGCCACGCTGGACCGCTTCGCAGCCGCCGTGCGGGCCGCCGGCTGGGTCGTCTTCGCCGAGCTCGACCACGCCGAGGCGGCCCGCGCGGCCGGGCTGACGCTCGCGCCGCGCACCGTCGTGCTGTTCGGCAATCCCCCCGCCGGCACGGGCGCGATGGCCGAGCGGCCGACGCTGGCGCTGGACCTGCCGATGCGCGCGCGGGTGTGGGAGGACGCGGGCCGCCCCCGGGGGGGACCCCCCCCCCCCCGCGCCCCCCGCGCCCCCCCCGCGCGGGG
>NZ_JBWXTD010000027.1:0-3321 GCF_056682175.1 Falsiroseomonas sp. RANM36 | reverse complement strand
CGCCCCGCCGGCGACGGCCGTGATGTCGCTTGCCGTGCCCCGCCCGACGCCGCCGCGCCGGGCGGCGCCACCGCCGCGGCCGTGCAGCACATTGTCCGCGTCATTGCCGATCAGCGTGTCGTCGCCGCTGCCGCCGAAGGCGTTCTCGATGACCACGCCGTCCTGTGCGCCGACCGAAGGCAGCACGTTCTTCCAGTCGCCGGCGATGGTATAGCCGCCATGGATCCGCGTGACGCCATCCGGCAGGAAGACGGTGCTGAGCCAGCCGCCGCCGCCTGCCTCGTTGCGCAGCGTCGCCGGGCGCAGGTCGATCAGCGCGCGGTTGCCGCCGTTGTAGACGATGCGGTCCGTGCCGCCGGTGTCCCAGATGCAGCGATAGTAGGTGCCGATTCCCTCGTAGTCGCGCAGCAGATAGGTGTCGTCGCCGCCGGCCACGCCGAGCCTCGCGCCGTAGAGTTCCTGGATGGCGGCGATGTCGAAGGCCATTGGCGAGGACACGCGGCCGAAGGCGTCGCTGTCCGCCTCGTTGTCAAGCGTGTACGACATGATCGAGTACAGGATCTGGTCGAGTTTCGCGGCGCCGCTGTCGGGGAAGTTGATCGTGTCCTGCCCTTTGTCCTGGAAGGGATGGTCGAGGCCAAGCCCGTGCCCGAGCTCGTGCACGAAGGTGCCGAAGAACAGGCCGCCGACCACGGGAGCCAGGCCCCAGCCGGAATCGGAGGTGTTGTAGCGCCCCTTGGTGTAGCCGCTCGGCCAGCTGTGATCCGCCAGCGGCGGCGTCTTGCGCTCGTCGATCCAGGTCTGGTTCGTTTCCTTCCACTCGAACAGGTCGCCCTCGCGCGGGTCCGTCACCTCGCGGAAGCTGATGTCGGCGACCGCCGCCCAGGTGTTGGCAGCGGCCATGAAGGTGCTCTTCTCGGCCGCGAACCACTGTCCGCCACGTCCGTCGTCATCGAAGAAGATGTCGAACTGGTGCCGGTTGTCCGGCCACACATGGCCCGCAAGCGCATTGACGAAGGGGTTGCCGGTCGAGGTGCTCATGGCGTCCGCCCTCCGCAGCTCTCACGCCATGGAAGGCCAGAACCGGTGACAAGTCTTGAAAATCGGACCTGTTTGGGTTGAAACTTCCTGAAAGCCGGCAGCGGTTGCACAGAGGGCGTGGCATGTCGGCCGAGCCGACGCTGTTCCGCTTCGAGGGATTCTCGCTGGATCTGGCACGCCGGACCCTCGTGTCTTCGGACGGGCCGCTGGCATTGCGCCCGAAGAGCTTCGAGGTGTTGCGATGCCTGATGCTGGCGCGCGGCCGCCTGGTCACCAAGGAGGAAGCATTCCACGCGGTCTGGCCAGGGCTTGCCGTATCCGACGAGTCCCTTGCGCGCTGCATCAGCGACATCCGCGCCGTCCTCGGCGACAAGGCACGGCGCCTGGTGCAGAGCGTGCCGGGGCGCGGTTATGTGCTCGCCGTACCGGTCGAGGCCATCGAGCAGCCGGGCCCGCTGGCCAGCCCCGCGCCGCCGCGCAGGCCCTCCATCGCGGTGTTGCCCTTCGCCGATCTCGGCGGTGAGCGCGACAACGGCTGCGTGGCGGAGGGCGTGGCGGACGACATCGCCGTCGCGCGCGGCCGCCCGGGCGGCCTGCTCGTCGTCGCCCGCAACGGCCTGACCGCTCATCGCGGCGGGAGCGCGGCGCGAGCGCCGGTCGGGCGCGAGCCCGGCATCCGCTACCTGCTGGACGGAAGCCTGCGCAGGGCGGGCGGCAGGCTGCGCCTGGCCGTGCGCCTGCTGGAGGCGGAGAGCGCCACGCAACTCTGGGCCGAGCATCACGACTGCGAGCCGGCCGACCATTTCGGGATACCGGACGAGATCACCGCCAGGATCGTCGGGCGCATCGGCACGGAGCTGATGGCGGCCGAGTTCGCGCGGGCCAGCCGCAGGCCGCGGGAGGCTCTGGACGCGTGGGAGTGCCTGGTGTGCGCGCTGTTCCATTCCTCGCGCCAGTCTCAGCCCGAGACCGCGACGGCGCTGGAATTGCTGGACCGCGCCCTGGCCGAGGACCCGGCCTGCGCGCAGGCGCTTGGCATGAAGGCCTGGATCCTCGTGTTCCGCGGCTTCCAGGGCTGGGAGGAGATGGGCGATGCGCTGGCCCGGGCGAAGGCGCTCATCGCCGAGGCGCTGGCGGTGGACAATGGCGAAGTCTGGGCGCATCTCGCGCAGGGCATGGTCGGCTTCGCGGTACGCGACAACGCGCTGTCCATGGCGGCGCTGACCCGCGCCGTGGCGCTCGACCCGAGTTCGGTGAACGCGCATGGTCTGCTGAGCCTCGCGCATGCCTTCGGCGGGCGCGTGGCCGCGGCGGAGGCCGCGATCGCGCAGGCGATGCGGCTGAGCCCGCGTGATCCCTTCCTCTCCGACTTCGAGCTCTACAACGCGTTCATCCGCTTCGTGTCAGGGGAATACCGCGAGGCTCTCGCCTTCGCGCACCAGGCGCACCGGATGCGACCCGGTCATGTGTATCCGCTTGTGCTCGCTGCCGCCGCTGCGGGGCAACTCGGGGAGAGCGCGGTCGCGAAGGGCTTCGTCGAGGAACTCTGGCGCATCGTCCCCCACCTCTGCGCCGCGTGGATCGAGGCAACTTCACCGTTCCTGGAGCCGCAGGTCCGGGCTCGCCTCGTCGCCGGGCTGCGTCTTGGGGGGCTGGAGGAGCCGGCAGCGCCTTGAGGGCGGTGGGCGACGATGTCCAGACGATGCTGACCGACGTCACGCGCTACCTGTCGCGCTGACCCTCGAACCCTTCGGCCGCGCTGACATCGGTGATGGGCGCGGTCGGCACCGATCCGCGGAGCATCGCGTGCGCGGAGCGCCCGGTTGTCGACGCCGGCGAGACCGGCAATCGGTCGGCGAAGGGGCAGCGCGCGGCCCATGCGGCAACGCCGGTTCGCAACGGGGGACGGAACGCGCCGTGCCTCCCGCCGCGCGGCGCACGTTACGGTTGCAGAAATAGCCGTTGCTCGCGCGCGGCGGGTTTCGCAACATGTCGCTGGCAAAACCTTGCGGATGGTCCGACAGCTTGTCGGTGATCAGCGTCATGCGACACCCGGCTCCCCGCCCCGCAGGGGCATGGGAGTCCGATCTTTCACGTGCCTGGCCACTGCGCTTGACGCTGGGGTGCGTGATCCTCGCCGGCGGGGGCTGGGCGAACCGGCACGGCCTGGCGGTTGCGGCGACCACGACGCGGGCCACCGGCACCGCCGAGCGCGACGCCGGCGAGACGATGATGGCGGGGCTGGATCGCGCGACGCGCAGCACGCTGGGGGCGGATAAG
>NZ_JBWXTD010000026.1:0-3440 GCF_056682175.1 Falsiroseomonas sp. RANM36 | reverse complement strand
GGCCGATAGCGGCCCGCCGGACTGGCGGGAAATGACTACGGCCCGACGAGGCCCGTTGCCTACCGTTCCCTGCATCTGGGCCGACCCGAAGCCGGAGGCGATCGCCGGGGCGGCAGGACGGCGGTTGAGGAGGGCACACGAGATGACGACAACCGCCACGCGTCGCCGCTTGCTTGCCGGCACTGTCACCCTTGCCGTCGCGACGGTCCTGTCGGCGCGCACTCGCGCGCAGACCGCGCCCGCACCGATCCTGATCCGCGGCGCCCGCATCTTCGACGGCCGCTCCCCGCAACTCGTCACCGGCGCCGAGGTTCTCGTCGAGAACGGGATGATCTCGCGCATCGGCGCGAACCTGCAGCGGCCGGACGGCGTGCGGATCATCGACGCGGGCGGACGGACGCTGATCCCGGGCCTGCTCGACTCGCATGTGCACACCATGGTCAATGCGAGCTTCGACCGGGTGATCTACCAGCACAGCTGGTCCTACGTCGGTGCGCTTGCGGCTGCCGGCGCGGAAGCCTTCCTGATGCGGGGCTTCACCTGCGTCCGCGACGTGGGCGGCCCCTCCGCGGGCCTCAAGCAGGCGATCGACGAGGGCGTGCTGCCGGGGCCGCGCATCCTGCCGTCGGGGCCCTTCATCTCCCAGACCAGCGGGCATGGCGACTTCGACCCGAGCATGAACCGGCTCTCGTGGCGCTTCGCCGGCGTGCCGGACCGGGCGGCGATCTACGGATGGGCGCTCATCGCGGACGGGCCGGCGGAGGTGAGCGCGGCCGTGCGCGAGGCGATGCGCTCTGGCGCGTCGCAGATCAAGGTGATGGCCAGCGGCAGCGTGACCGGAGCGCATGATCCGGTGGACATCGCGGAATACTCTGTGGAGGAGCTGCGCGCCGCTGTCGCCGCGGCCGAGGGCTGGGGCACCTATGTGACGGTGCACGCCTTCTCGAACCGAGCCGTGCGCAACGCCGTCGAGGCCGGCGTGAAGAGCGTGGAGCACGCCCCCTTCATCGACGAGGACACGATCCGTCTGATGAAGGAGCGGGGCGTCTGGCTGAGCACGCAGTATCACCTCACCTCGCTCACGCCCGAGCAGTTCGGCCTCGCCGGCACGCCGGCGGCGGCGAGGCTGCTCGAGGTCTCGGCAGCGGCGGAAAGCATGTACCGCCTGGCAAAGCAGTATGGCGTGCGCCAGGCCTGGGGCACCGACCTGTTCGGTTCGCCCGCCGTCCAGGCCCAGGAGTCGCTCGAATTCGTCGCGCGCGCGCGGCATTTCTCCGCCCTCGAGATCCTGAAGCAGGCGACCTCGGAGAACGCCGAGCTGTTGCGGCTGAGCGGGCTGCGCCATCCCTATCGCGCCGGGCCGCTCGGCGTCATCGCCCAGGGCGCCTATGGCGACATGCTGGTGGTGGATGGCAATCCGCTCGACGACATCACGATCCTGTCGCGGCCGCAGCAGAGCCTCGCAGTCATCATGAAGGGCGGGCGCATCTACAAGAACACGCTCGGCTGACGGGCCGGCGGCGATGAGCGGCGACGGGGGAACCGGACACGACCTGGCCGCAAGTGGCCGGGGGATGATCGTCGGTCCGCGCGTCGCGCGGTCCTCGGCCGCGTCTTCTCCGGCCTCGACGAACGCTTTCCCGGGCGGGACGGGCCGCCAGGGCATGACCGCATGACGACGACAGAGAGCGGAGGACATCCAGGATGACCAAGATGGTTTCGCGCCGTGGGTTGCTGGCCGGCACGGGCACCCTGGCGATCGCGACGATCCTGACGACGCGGGCGCGCGCGCAGAACGCTCCCCCACCGACCCTGTTCCGCGGCGCGCGCATCTTCGACGGCCACTCGCCCGATCTCGTCACCGGATCCGAGGTGCTGGTGGAGAACGGCCTGATCTCCCGCATCGGCCGGAACCTCCCGCGGCCGGACGGCGTGCGGGTCATCGACGCCGGCGGGCGGACGCTGATGCCTGGCCTGATCGACGCGCACTGGCACACGATGATGTCCGCGATCCATGGCAACAACTGGATGACCGACCAGCCGGACTACACCCATGCGGCGATGGTCGTCGAAGCGCGGAAGACCTTGATGCGCGGGTTCACCAGCTGCCGCGACACCGGGGGACCGGGCTTCGGGGTCAAGAAGGCGATCGACGAGGGCCTGATCGAAGGGCCGAGACTCTTCCTGTCGGGGAGGCTGATCTCGCAGACCTCCGGCCATGCCGACCGGTCCCTCGCCTTCGACACGCCGAGGATGTTCGGCGGTTCGGTCCCCATGGGTGAGTCGATCATGGCCATGGACCGAGTCGTCAATGGCCCCGCCGAAGTGCTGACCGCCGTGCGGGAAAACCTCCGGCAGGGGGCCACCCAGATCAAGATCACCATGGGCGGCGGCGTGTATTCCGTCTTCGACCCGCTCGACGTGGTCGAGTTCACCAGCGAGGAGGTGAAGGCCGCCGTCGACGCCGCCGCGGACTGGGGCACCTACGTGACGGCCCATGTCTACCAGGACAGGGGCATCCGGAGGGCGATCGAGAATGGCCTGAAGTGCATCGAGCACGGGCAGATGATGAGCGAGGATACGGCCAAGCTGATGGCCGACCGGGGCATCTGGTTGGTCACCCAGCCCTTCGAGTACGACGAGAACCTGAGGGCGTTCGCGAACGACATCCAGTGGGCCAAGTATCTCGAGGTCGTGGAGGCGTGGAAGAAGACCGCCGAATACCTCAAGCGCCACACCGTCAAGATGGGCTACGGGACCGACCTCGTCTTCACGCCGCAGACCAACGACCAGCAGCAGGCCGGCTTCCTGGCCAGGTTCTCCAACTGGTTCAGCACCATCGAGATGCTGCGGATGATCACGGGCAACAATGGCGAGCTGCTGGCCTTGTGCGGCAGGCGCAACCCCTATTCGCGCGGCCCGCTCGGCGTGATCAGGCAGGGCGCCTATGCCGACATCCTCCTGATCGACGGCAACCCGCTGGACGACGTGAGGATTCTCGGCGACGGCGGCAAGAACATGCCGCTCATCATGAAGGATGGGCGCATCCACAAGAACACGCTCGGCTGACGGGGCGGCGGCGTCATGGGTGACGGCGGAACGGTGCGCGGCGTCGCCGCGCATGGCGCGCGGCGCGCAGGAAGGGCGCACGGCCCGGTTCTCCGGCGCCTGGCGATGCTACTGCTGCTGTTCCTGGCCGCTCTGCCGGCGCGCGCCGAGGAGTTCCGCACCATCCAGTGGTCGGACCTCCTCCCGCGGGCGGCGGCACCCTTCGACGATCCCTTCGCCGCCCTGTCGGAGGACCAGCTGTCCGACCTGGCGACGATCGCGCGGGTGCGCGCGCTGGCCGCCTCCGGTCAGGCGGCAGCGGGGCCCCCCCCCCCCCCCCCCGGCCCCCCGGGGCCGCCCCCCGCCCCGGCGGGGGGGGGGGGGCCCCCCCC
>NZ_JBWXTD010000025.1:0-3572 GCF_056682175.1 Falsiroseomonas sp. RANM36 | reverse complement strand
GGGGGGGGGGGCGGGGGGGGCCGCGCGGGCCGCCCCCCCCCCGGGGGGGGGGGCGGCCCGCGCCGGCGCTGCTGGCGCTCGACATCGCCATGATCGCGGTCGCGGTGGCGGCGACGGGGCTCGTCTTCCTCACCTGGCAGGACATCGTCGCCATGGTGGGCGTGGCCGGGCCGCTGGAGCTGACGCTCGGCGCGCTGCTGGCGCTGATCGTGCTGGAGGCGGCGCGGCGCGCCGGCGGCGCGGCGATCCCGGTGATGGTGCTGCTGGCCTTCGGCTATGTCTTCGTCGGGCCGCTGATGCCCGGCATCTGGACGCATCCCGGCTTCCCGCCGGGCTATGTGCTGGAACAGCTCACCTGGTCCTCGGGCGGCATCTACGATTCGCTGACCGGCACCTCGGCGACCTTCATCGCCATGTTCATCCTGTTCGGCGCGCTGCTGCAGGCCACGGGCGGCGGGCAGACCTTCATGGAGATCGCGCTGCTGATCGCCGGCCGCTTCGCCGGCGGACCCGCCAAGGTCGCCGTGGTCTCCTCGGCGCTTTTCGGGATGATCTCGGGCAGCGCCGTGGCGAATGTCTCCGTCACCGGCAACTACACGATCCCGCTGATGCGCCGCCTCGGCTACGAGCGCAACTTCGCGGGCGGGGTGGAGGCGATGTCCTCCACGGGCGGCGGCATCACGCCGCCCATCATGGGCATCGCCGCCTTCATCATGGCCGACTTCCTGAACATCTCCTACCTGTCGGTGATCGGCTACGCCGCCATCCCCTGCCTGCTGTTCTACATCGGCATCCTCGCCGGCGTGCATTTCGAGGCGCGGCGACGCGGCCTGGTGCCGGTTCCCGCGGCGGACCTGCCGCCGGCGCGGGAGGTGCTGCGCCCGGGCCGCCTGCTGCCGCTGCTCGCGCCCGTCGTCGTACTGTTCACGCTGCTCTTCGGCGGCACCGGCCTGACGGAGGCCGGCTTCTGGGCCTGCGTGACGACGATCCTGCTGTTCCTGGCCGCCGAGCCGCGCCGCGCGGGGCTGCGCAAGCGCGGCGCGGCGCTGCTCGAGGCCTTCGCGAGCGGCGGCCTCGCGATCGCGCAGGTGGCGCCGCTGCTGGTCGCGGTGGCGATGTTCACCACGCTGCTCGGCATCACCGGCGTCGCGCCGAAAGTGAGCGCGATCATCGTGGAGGTCGGCGCCCGCAACCTGGTCGGCGCGCTCGCGGTCGCGGCGCTGGTGCCGCTGGCGCTCGGCGCGCCGCTGCCGGTGACGGCGACCTACATCCTCTCCGCCGCGCTGATCGCGCCGGCGCTGACGCGGCTCGGCCTCGACCAGGTCGCGGTCCACATGTTCCTGCTCTACTGGGCGACGCTCGCCTCCGTCACGCCGCCCACCTGCACCGCCTGCGTGATCGCGGCGAACATCGCGGGCGGCAACTGGTTCCGCACCGCGCTGGTCGGCATGCGGCTCGGCTTCGTCGCCTTCCTCGTGCCCTTCTTCTTCGTGCTGAACCCCGCGCTGATCGCGCGCGGCGCGCCGCTGGAGGTGCTGGTGGCGGGCTGCAGCGGCGCACTCGGCGCGGTGCTGATGGCCGCCGCCTTCTTCGGCCGCTTCGGCAGCCGGCTCGACCCGCTGGTGCGGGCGCTGCTGCTGGCGGCCGGCATGCTGCTGCTGGCGCCGAGCCTGCTGCTGCTGCCGGCGGGCCTCGCCGTCGCGGCGCTCGCCTACGGCCTGCACCGCCTGTCGCCGCCGCGCCGCGCGGGCGTGACCCTCGAATGACCACTGCACTGGAAGGAAGCGCGTCCATGGCGCCAGACCGGTCCCGCCGGACGATGCGGATCATGATCTCCACCGGCCATCTCGGCACCGCGCCCTCGGGGCGGGCGAGCTTCGACGCCGCGATCGCCACCAACCCCGACTATCTCGTCGCCGATGGCGGCAGTTCCGATCCCGGCCCGGTCTATCTCGGCGACAACCGCGTGCTCGGCCAGTTCGTGCAGGAGGAGCTGGAGCTGTTCCTCACCGCCTCCCGCGCGCGCGGCATCCCGCTGATCATCGGCTCCGCCGGCGATGCCGGCAGCAACCATGGCGTGGACGAGACGGTGCGGATGCTGCGCGCCATCGCCGAACGCCACCGCATCCCGCGCTTCCGCATCGGCTGGTTCCATTCCGAGGTCCCGGCCGGGCTGATCGCCGACCGGCTCGGCGCCGGCGAGCGCATGCCGGGCCTCGGCGGCTTCCCCGACTTGACGGCCGAGGAGGCGCGCGCGGCGACGCGCATCGTCGCGGTCGCCGGCGTGCATCCCTTCATCCGCCTGCTGGGCATGGGCGCCGACGTGATCGTGGGCGGGCGCTGCGGCGACATCGCCATCACCGCCGCCCCCTGCATCCGCGCCGGCTTCCCCGAGGCGCTGGCCTATCACATGGGCAAGATGATCGAATGCGCCTCCCTCGTCGCCGAGCCCTTCATGGGGAAGGAGGCGATCATCGGCACGATCAGCGACGGGGACATCGTCATCACGCCCTACCATCCGGGCCAGCGCGTGACCGTCGCCTCCGCCGCCGGGCATTCGATGTACGAGCGCGAGACGCCCTTCTTCGAGCGCACGCTCGGCGGGCTGCTGGACATGCGCGACTGCCGCTACGAGGAGGTGGACGGGCGATCCTGCCGCATCGGCGGCGCGCGCTTCGTCCCCGACAGCCCGCTGACGGTGAAGCTGGAAGGCGCGCGCAAGGTGGGCGAGCGCTACATGGGCGTGGTCGGCATCCGCGACCCGCATGTGATCCGCAACCTCGACGCCGCCATCGCCTGGAGCCGCGGCGCGGCCGAGCGGCAATTCGCCGGCGTGCCGCACCAGCTGCATTTCCACGTCTTCGGCCGCGACGGCGTGCTGAAGGAGCTGGAGCCGATGCGCCACGCGACGCCGCACGAGGTCTGCATCGTCGTCGAGGGGCTGGCCGCCACGGATGCGCTGGCGCACAAGCTGACCGACTTCGCCACGCGCATGTTCTTCCTGGCGCGCATCCCCGGATCCAAGGGATCGAGCGGCCTGGCCGCGACGACGAAGGAGACGATGCGCTCCTCGCCCGGCTTCGTCTGGAACGTCAACCACACCATGCGCATCGCGGATCCGATGGAGCTGTTCCCGGTGCAGATCGCGGAAGCGGGGGTCTGAGCGATGCCGAAGCTGCACGAGCTGGCGAAGACGATCCGCAGCAAGAATGCGGGTGTGAACCAGGTGACCTTCGACGTCATCTTCCCCGACCGGCAATCCTACGAGCGCGTCCGGCGCGGCGGCGCGCTCTCGCGCGAGGCGGTCTGCCGCCTGTTCCGCATCGCGCCGGAGCGCATCTCGGACCATGTCGAGTTCGACCTGGCGAATGCGATCAAGTTCACGCTCTACCGCGAGCGCCCGAGCGGCAGCCCGGGCGACTGGGACATCCTGGGCTGCCAGTTCTACGGCCCGCTGGTGGACCTGGAGGTGCCGTAGCGCGGGCCGGGGGGCCCCCCCGCGCCCCCCCCCCCGGCCCCCGCCCGGCCCCCCCCCCCCCCCCCCCCCCCCCCCCCCCCCCCCCCCCGCCCCC
>NZ_JBWXTD010000024.1:0-3975 GCF_056682175.1 Falsiroseomonas sp. RANM36 | reverse complement strand
GCCGCCCGCCCGCCCCCCCTGGCGCCCCGCCCCCCCGCGCGCCGGGCCGCCCCGGGGCGCCGGGCAGGCCGCCGAGGCGGCCCTGGTCGGTCGCCATGCCATGCGTGGTGTAGCGCTTGGCATGCTCGGCATGCGCGTAGCCCTCGCGCACCGCCAGGCGCAGGTCGTCGGCGGTGACGTCGTGCTGGAGGTCCACGAAGGCTTTTTGCCGCGCGCGGATTTCCGCGATCGGCGCGGGTGGCGTGACCGCGGCCGGCGTGCAAGGCAGCGGCACATCGGCGGCAACGAGGCCAAGCCCGTCCAGCGCCTCCCGCGCCGCGCGCGCGCCATCGGCCGCGGCTTCCGCGATGCCGAAGACGCCGCGCGCCGCGCCGGCCGCCGCGGTGCCCTCCTGCGTCCCGGTGGGGACGAAGCCGTGGATCGCGGCGTCCCATGCCAGCGCCAGCCCGGCCTGGTGCGCCAGCGCGACCTCGGGCGTCCAGCCGCCGGCAACCAGCAGCGCCTCGGCCTGGATGAACTCCGACGTCGCCGCGCCGACGCGCCGCGCGTGCAGCCCATGGATGCCGCGCGCGCCTTGCGTGCCGCAGGCTTCCCAGGCGCTCGCCACCTGCAGCCCGGCCGCACGCGACGCCGCCGCGCCTGCGCTGTCCTCGCGCGGGTCGAGGATGGTGGCGACCTCGATCCCGGCCTCGGCCAGGGCCAGCGCGGCGCGGTGCCCGGAATCGTCCAGCGTGAACACCGCGACGCGCCGCCCGACGCCGACGCCGAATCGCCGCGCATAGGCCAGCGCCGCGCCCGCCAGCATCACGCCGGGCCGGTCGTTGCCGGGGAAGGCTATCAGGCGCTCGGTCGCGCCGGTCGCGAGGATCGCGCGCCGCGCGCGGATCACGTGCAGCCGCTGGCGTGGCGCGTCGCCGGGTTCCGCGACATGGTCGGCCACGCGCTCGATCGCCGCGAAGACGCCCTGGCCATAGGCGCCGACCACGGCCATCCGCGTCCGCAGCACGCCCGCCGGCAGCGTGGCGATCGCGGCCTGCGCCCAGCCCGCGTCGTCGCGATCGAGCAGCGCGCCGCCACCGGCCCGGAAATCCTGCTCCGCCAGGATCACGCGCGCGCCGGCCGCTGCGGCCATGCGCGCGGCGGCCAGTCCCGCCGGCCCGGCGCCGACGACGAGCAGGTCGCAATGCGCGTGCAGGTGCTCGTAGCGATCAGGATCCGGCGCCTCGGCCAGACGCCCGAGCCCCGCGGCGCGGCGGATCAGCGGCTCATAGACCTTCTCCCACCACGACGGCGGCCATTTGAAGGTCTTGTAGTAGAAGCCCGCCGGCAGCAGCGGCGAGAGCAGCCCGTTCACCGCACCGACATCGAAGCGCAGCGACGGCCAGCGATTCTGGCTGGCGGCGACCAGGCCGTCGAACAGCTCGACCGTCGTCGCCGGTGTGTTGGGCTCTCGCCGCGCGCCATCGCGCAGCTCGACCAGCGCGCAGGGCTCCTCCGGCCCCGCCGTCACGACGCCGCGCGGCCGGTGATACTTGAAGGACCGCCCGACGACGCGCTCGCCATGCGCGATCAGCGCCGAGGCCAGCGTGTCGCCCGCGAAACCCGTCATCGCGCGCCCGTCGAAGCGGAAGCCGAGCGGCCGGTCGCGATCCACCAGCCCGCCGGAGGCCAGCCGGAAGCCCGTCACGGCGGCGTCTCCTGCGCCGTGCCGACCCAGGCGATCTCATGCGTCAGCGTGTGGCGCCGGACCTTCAGCACGCGGCGGCAGCCCTGGACGTGGTGCCACCATTCGAGGTGCCAGCCCCGCTTGTTGTCGCGGTCGAAGACATGGGCGGCGAAGGCCTCGATGCCCGCATCCGCCGCCGGCCGCGCCAGCGTCGCGTCGCCGCGATAGCGGAACTCCGCCTCGTCGCGCACGCCGCAATGGGGGCAGGCGATCCGGTGCATCCGTCAATGCGCCCAGGGGTAGGGACCGACGCCGCGCTCGTCGATCGTGCGGCCTTCGCGAAAGCGGCCCAGCCCGAAATGCGCGGCGAGCGGATGCGGTGTGCCGGTCGCGACGAGATGCGCGGTGCACAGCCCGCCCGCCGGCACCGCCTTGAAGCCGCCATAGCACCAGCCGCCGTTCAGGTAGAGATTCCCGACCGGCGTCGCGGAGATGATGGGGTTGCCGTCCATCGACATGTCCATCACGCCGCCCCATTGCCGCAGCACGCGCAGACGCTTCAGCGCCGGCATCAGCGTCGCGCCCGCGCTCAGCACCTCCTCCACCACCGGCAGGTTGCCGCGCTGCGCGTAGCTGTTGTGCCCGTCGGTCGGGCCGCCGAAGACGAGGCCCCCCTTGTCGGACTGGCTGACGTAGAAATGCCCCGCGCCATAGGTCACGACGACATCGAGGCAGGGCTTCACCGCCTCCGCCACGAAAGCCTGCAGGACATGCGTCTCCATCGGCAGGCGGAAACCCGCCATCGCCGCGAGGTGCGAGGAATGGCCGGCGACGCAGAGCACCACCTTCTCCGCCGCGACGGCGCCGCGCGTCGTCTCCACGCCGGTGACGCGGCCCGCCTCCACGCGGATGCCCGTGACCTCGCAATGCTCGACGATGTCGACGCCCCGCGCGCTGGCGGACCGCGCATAGGCCCAGGGCACCGCATCGTGCCGCACCGTGCCGCCGCGGCGCTGCAGGAAACCGCCCAGCACGGGGAAGCGCGCGTCGTCGAGTTCGATCAGGGGCGCCAGGCGCTTCACCGCCGCGCGGTCCAGCAGCTCGCAATCCGCGCCCTCGATCAGCATCTGGTTGGCGCGGCGGGCGAAGAGGTCGCGCTGGCCGTCGGAATGGAAAAGGTTCAGCGTGCCGCGCTGGCTGACCATGGCGTTGAAGCCGTGGGTCTGCTCGAACCGCTCCCACATCTGCAGCGAGCGTTCGTAGAAGCGGACATTCTCTGCGGCGAAATAGTTCGATCGCACGATCGTCGTATTGCGCCCGACATTGCCGAGCCCGATCGGCCCCTTCTCGATCACCGCAACGTCGGAGATCCCGTGCTCCGCGGCCAGGTGCCAGGCCGTCGAAAGCCCATGCCCGCCGCCGCCCACGATCAAGACACGGTAGCGCGGCTTCGGCTGAACTGGGCTGCGCCAGACAGGCTGCCAACCGGTATGGCCGCGTAGCGTCTCTCTCACCAGATCGAGGAATGAATAGCGGCGGGACGCAGCGGCCGACATGCCGGGCGAGGGCTCCTCACACGTCCGAGAGTGCGGCGACACGCTGGGACGGGACGGGACGTTTGTCCAGGGCAGGGTGCCACGATCGGCGCCAGATGGGCTGCGAGCGTTCCGCGCATGATGGCGGACACGATTGCCTGGCCTTGGTCCTGCCGGCGCTGACTGGGGGCGGCGCGCCGCTTGGCAGCCGAGACAGGACGAGCACCGAGGCTGTTCCGGGACCATGGCGCGCTTCAGACGGGTACCGCGACGGACAGGTATCGTCGGTTGCCGGTCTCCGCATGTTCGGAAACAGTCCACGGAAGCCCGGTGGCATCACCGCGTCCCCGACCCGTCAGACCCGGTGCCGGAGAGCGGCGACATCGGCGACCTGGCCGGCGCGGCGCATCCCATCGTGCGCACGCATGCAGTGACGGGGCCGAGGTCAGGTCATCGCTGGCGTCGGTGCAATTGGTGGACGCTCTCTGGGCGCATGCGCTCGGCGGCGACTTCACCGGGACGCATCACCGGCGGCTGGGCGACCGGGTGATCCGGGACAACCGCTGCACCCGGACCAGACCTGGGCATCGCCAGAGCCAGGTCCGGCGACGATGCGTGAGGGCGCGTAGAGGCCGGCAACTCGTCCGCGATCACGAGCAGGATGTGCGCCCTGCGCGTGCCGCCCTCCTTCGCGTCAGGGGAGGAGGATGATCTTGGCGGCGGCGACCGTGCCGGCGTCGATGTCGGCGACGGCGCGCGCGCCTTCGGCCAGCG
>NZ_JBWXTD010000023.1:2035-4737 GCF_056682175.1 Falsiroseomonas sp. RANM36 | reverse complement strand
CCCCCCCGCGGGGGGGTGGCTCTGCTACTGCTGCGCCCCCCCCGGGCGCGGCCCCCCGCGGGCGGGGCCGAGGCGGTGCGGCAATGAGCGGCGCGCAGGCAAGCGAGGCGTCGCGGCCGGGCGCGCTGCGTCGTGCCTGGGACTCCGACCTTGCCCATGACTTCCGCCGCTCCCCGGCCGCGATGCTCGCGGCGCGGGTGCGGCGCGCCTTCGTGGTCTCCGCCCTGGCGCCGGCGCTGGTCGCGCCGGTGCCGGTGTTCGACCTGACGCGCATCAACCTGCGCGATGCCTTCGTGCCGCCCGCCTGGATGGAGGGCGGTTCCACCCGCTTCCTGCTCGGCACGGACGGCCAGGGGCGGGACGTGCTCTCGGCCATCATCTACGGCGCGCGCGTCTCGATGCTGGTCGGGCTCGGCTCGGTCGCGCTCGCGCTGCTGATCGGCGTGCCGCTCGGGCTGCTCGCCGGCTATCGCGGCGGGCGGTTGGATGCGCTGATCATGCGCGTCGCCGACATCCAGCTGACCTTCCCGGCGATCCTGGTCGCGGTGATCCTCGACGGCATCGCACGCACCGCTCTCGGCCAGGCGGCCTATGAGCGCAACCTCGTGCCGCTGCTGATCCTTGCCATCGGCCTGACCGGCTGGGTGCAATACGCGCGCACCGTGCGCGGCGCGACCATGGTCGAGCGCCAGCGGGACTATGTCGCGGCCGCCATCCTCGTTGGGCGCGGACCAGGCGCGGTGATGCTGCGCCACATCCTGCCGAACGTCGCCACGCCCGTTCTGGTGCTGGCGACCATCCACCTGGCCGTCGCGATCATCCTGGAAGCCACGCTGTCCTTCGTCGGCCTCGGCATTCCGCCGACGCAGCCGTCGCTCGGCACGCTGGTAAGGGTGGGCAACGACTACCTGCTCTCCGGCGAGTGGTGGATCGCGATCTTTCCGGGCCTCGCCTTGCTGCTGCTCGTGCTAGCCGTCAACATCCTCGGCGACTGGCTGCGCGACGCGCTCAACCCCGTGTTGCAATAGGGAAAGGGAGAACCACGATGAGAGGCTTTTCGTCCGTCGCCACTGCCTTGGCGCTCGTTCTGGCCGCGGGGCTGGCCCAGCCGGCGCCCGCCCAGACGCTGCGCGTCGGCACCAACGCCGATGCCGGCAGCATGGATCCGCAGGCGCAGAACATCCAGACCACGCTGACCCTGCACTCCATGGTGTTCGATGCGCTGGTCACCCGCGACCGGGACCTGCGCCTCGCGCCCGGCCTCGCCACGCGGTGGGAGATCGTGAATCCCACAACCTGGCGCTTCCACCTGCGCCCGAATGTCCGCTTCCACGGCGGCGAGAGCTTCGGCGCCGACGACGTGAAGTTCACCATCGAGCGCGCCAAGCACGCCAGCTCGCAGTTCCAGATCTTCGTCTCCTCCATCGCCGAGGTACGCGTGGTGGACGACCTGACGGTGGAACTCGTCACCTCCAAGCCCGATCCGCTGGTGCCGGACAAGCTGACCTACATCTTCATGATGGATCGCGGCTGGGCCGAGCAGCACAACGTGCGTGAGCCGCAGAACCTGCGCACCCGGCAGGAGACGCACGCCGCGCTCAACGCCAACGGCACCGGCCCCTTCATCCTGCGCCGGCGCGAGCCGGATGCCACGACGGTGCTGGAGCGCAACCCGAACTACTGGGCGCAGATGCCCGGCAACGTGCAGCGCGTGGAATGGCGCCCGATCTCGAACGACCCCACCCGCATCTCCGCGCTGCTGTCGCGCGAGCTCGACCTCGTCATCGACGTGCCCACGCAGGACGTTGCGCGGCTGCAGCGTGATTCGAACATCAAGGTGGAGCGTGCGAACGAGTTCCGCACCATCTTCTTCGGCTTCGACCTGCGCAACGACCAGCTGCGCTACGGCCAGCAGGGCGGGGGCAACCCGTTCCGCGACCGCCGCGTGCGCGAGGCGATCAACCGGGCCATCGACATCGAGGCGATCCAGCGCAGCGTGATGCGTGGCCTGGCGACGCCGACCGGCCAGCTGCTCGCGCCGGGCAATGTCGGCTACGACGCCGCGCTGGACCGGCGTCTGCCCTTCGACCAGGCCGCGGCGCGCCGGTTGCTGCAGGAAGCGGGCGTGCCGCAGGGCTTCTCCTTCACGCTGGACTGCCCGAACGACCGCTACGTCAACGACGACCAGGTCTGCCAGGCGGTCACCGCGATGCTCAACCAGGTCGGCTTCAACGTGACGCTGAACCTGATGCCGCGCGCGCGCTACTTCCCGAAGCTGTGGGAGCGCGACACCTCCGCCTTCATGATGGGCTTCAACTCGCCGTACTTCGACGGCATGTACGCGCTCGAGACGCTGTTCATGACGCGCCAGGACCCGGAGGGCATCTTCAACTATTCGCTCTACGGCAACCCCGAGATCGACGCGATGATCCGCGCCGCGCGCGACGAGACCGACCTGCCGCGCCGTGCCGAGATGATGAAGGCGGCCTGGCGACGCGTGACGGAGGAGATGATCTACATTCCGATGTATCATCAGGTGCTGGTCTGGGCGATGCGCCGCAATGTGGACGCGCCGCTGCGCCCCGACAACTGGCTGGAGATCCGCTGGGTGCGCGTGAACTGAGGCGTCGCGGACTGGCGGGGGGGCCCCCGGCGCCCGCGCCCGGGGCCCCCCCCCCGGGCCGGGGGCGGGCAATGGTGAC
>NZ_JBWXTD010000023.1:0-2025 GCF_056682175.1 Falsiroseomonas sp. RANM36 | reverse complement strand
GGGCGCCCGCGGGGGGGGGGGCGCTCCGGGGGGCGGGGGGGCGCGCGGGGGGGGCGGGGCCCCCCCCGGCGCCTTCGCCACCCTGCCGTACGGGGATCATTCGATAGTGACCAGCCCGCCGCGCTACCGCATCGGCATCGATGTCGGCGGCACCTTCACCGACTTCGTCGTCGCCGAGATGGCGACCGGGCGGCTGTTGTTCCACAAGCAGCCTTCCGTTCCCTCCGATCCCTCGGCCTCGGTCGAGCGCGGCATCGCGGCGCTGGCCGCAGAGGCGGCGATCGACCCCGCCGACGTGGAGTTGGTGGTGCACGGCACGACCATCGGCCTCAACGCCATCATCCAGCGCCGCGGCGCGCGCCTGGCGATGGTCGTCTCAGAAGGCAATCGCGACGTGCTGGAGATCGCGCGGCTGCGCCTGCCCTCCTCCTACGACTTCACCGAGCCACGCGAGGTGCCACTGGTGCCGCGCCGGCTGATGTTCGAGGTCTCGGCGCGCATGCGCTCCGATGGCCGCGTCGAACGCGAGCCGGACGTCGCCGAACTCGATGCCCTCGCGGCGCGCATCGCGGCCGCGGGCGTGGATGCGGTGGCGGTGATGCTGCTCAACTCCTACCGCGACCCCGCGCTCGAGATGCGGGTGGCCGCGGCGTTGCGCGGGGCGCTGCCCGCCGTGCTGGTGACGGAGAGCGCCGTGCTCTGGCCTGAGGTGCGCGAGTACGAGCGCGCCCTGGTCGCCGGCCTCAACGCCTACATCCATCCGCTGATGGGCGCCTATCTCAATCGCCTGCGCGCGCGCGTCGCCGGCCTTGGCGTGCGCGGCCCGATCTACATCACGGCCAACAACGGCGGCACGCTCTCCCTCGGCACCGCGCGCGAGCGCCCGATCGACACCGTGCTGTCCGGCCCGGCATCCGGCGTGGTCGCGGCCTGCCGCATCGGCGCCGCCGCCGGCATCGGCCAGCTCGTCACCATCGACATGGGCGGCACCTCGGCCGACATCTCGATCGTGCAGGCAGGCGTGCCGGAGTTCACCACGGCGACCTTCGTCGGTGACTTCCCGCTGATGATGCCCGTGGTCAATGTCGGCGCGATCGGCGCCGGCGGCGGCTCGGTGCTCTGGGTGGATGCGCAGGGCGTGCTCAAGGTCGGCCCGCATTCGGCCGGCGCCGATCCCGGCCCGGTCTGCTACGGCCGCGGCGGCACGGAGCCGACCATCACGGATTGCTACGTCGCGCTCGGCATCGTGGATCCGGACCGCTTCCTCGGCGGCCGCATGCGCCTCGACGCCGCGGCGGCGCGCAGTTCGCTGGACGCGATCGCGGCGCGGCTCGGCATGGAAGGGACGGACCGTGCGCTCGCCGCCGCGCAGGCCGCGCTGCGTGTCGCCAGCGCGAAGATGGCGACGGAACTCACCAAGCTCATGGCCACGGCCGGCGTGGATCCGCGCCGCTTCGCGCTCGTCGCCGTCGGCGGCGCCGGCCCGCCGCATGCCAACCTGCTGGCCGAGGAAGCGGGGCTTTCGCGCATCCTCGTCCCTTCCGCGCCCGGCACCTTCTGCGCGCGGGGCGCGATCCTTGCCGATGTGCGGCGCGACTATGTGCGCACGGCGCGCCGCACCGTCGGCGTGGCGGCCGGCCAGGGCGTGGAGGAGTGGCCCGCCGTCGCCGCGCTGATCGCCGAACTGGAATCCGAAGCCGGTGCCTGGATCGCGCAGGAAGGCGCGCTGGTCGGCGCGCACGACTTCGTCGTCTCGATGCGCGTGCGCTATCCCGACCAGGCTTACGAGTTGGAGGTCATCGTGCCGGAGGCGGCGCGCACCGCGCTCGATGGCCACGCACTCGCCGCGCTGTTCCATTCCGAACATGCGCGGCTCTACGGCTTCTCGGAGCCGGGCAGCCCGGTCCAGGTCACCACGGTGCGCCTCGGCGTGATCGGCCGCGTGCCGCCGGTCGCGCTGCCGGATGCGCCGCCGACCGTGGCGCCGGCCCCCGGCGCGCGGCGCGGGGGGCGGGGGGCGGGCGC
>NZ_JBWXTD010000022.1:0-4778 GCF_056682175.1 Falsiroseomonas sp. RANM36 | reverse complement strand
GCGCGGCGGCGGGGGGGGGCAAACGCGCCCGGCCCGGGGGGCGGGCCCGCGACCCGAGTTCCTCCCGCGCGCGGTTGCGCGCCTTCAGACCACGATCAGGTCCCCCGCGCCGAGGACCACGCCGCCGCGCAGGATGGCCACAAGATCGCGGGCTTCGCCGCCGGCTCCATCCGCATCCCACCAGAGACGGCCGGCACCCGTTTCGAACACGAAGGTGCCGAGGCCCGGCGTCGTCGCCTGGCCGCTGGCGTTCGCCACGAAGCGCGAAGGATCGAGCGGGCCTGCCACGAGCGGCGCGTCGGGCGGCGCGGGAAGGAAGGCGGAGCCGAGGATGCCGATGCGGTCCAGGCCGAGCTCGAAATCGATGATGATGTCGGCGTCGCCGGGGCTCGGCGGCACGGCACTGAACAGGAACAGGTCGGCCTCGGTGCCGCCGATCAGGCGGTCGCGCCCGGCGCCGCCGTCCAGGGTGTCCGCGCCGTCCATGCCGAGAACCGTGTCCTCGCCGAGGCCGCCGGCGAGGCTGTCCGCGCCGCCATCGGCGCGCAGGCGGTCGCCGCCCGCGCCGCCATCCAGGCTGTCGGCGCCGTCATAGCCGATGAGGACATTGGCGCCCGCGTTTCCGCGCAGCAGGTTGTCCCCGGCATTGCCGCGCAGATGGAGGTCGTCGCCGCCCGACAGCACGCCCGCTTCGATGTTCGGGTGCAGCTTGAGGGAAACCGTGCCGGAGACGGTGTCGGCGCCCTCGCCCGGCCGCTCGATCGCGAGATCGAGCGGATCGTCGATGCGATAGAGGTCGTCGCCCGGTCCGCCCAGCAGGAGATCGGCACCAAGCCCGCCATCCAGCGTGTCGTTTCCGGCCAATCCGATCAGCGTGTTGCCCAGCGCGTGGCCGATCATGAAATCGTGCCCGGTTGAGCCGAGGACGAGGCTGGAGGCGTCGTAGGTGATGTCGGTGTAACCGGTGGCGGCCGTCGCGGTGAAGGTGCCGCCGAAGTCGCCGACGAGCGTCACCGAGGCCAGCACCATCTGGTTCGAATCGGTGATCTCCAGCACCGTCTGCGTGGCCGGCCCGATCGCCTTGACCTGGAAGGTGCCGGGGCCAAGGACGCGCAGGATGTCGTCCGCCGTGTCGAAATCCTCGATCTGGTCGCCGTCGAGGTCGTCCGGCGTGCCCGCGAGGACGTCGAAGCCATCGCCGCCCGTCATCGTGTCGGCGCCGGCGCCCCCGGTCAGGGTGTCATCGCCGCGGTTGCCGTCGAGGTTGTCATTGCCGTCGCCGCCATCGAGGCTGTCGGCGCCGTCGCCGCCGCTGAGCGCGTCGTTGCCGTCCCCACCCGTCATGGTGTCGGCCTCGCTGCCACCATCGAGCGAGTCGTCGCCGCCGCCGCCGTCGACGTTGTCGTTGCCGTCGTCGCCGCTGAGCAGGTCGTTGCCGTCCCCACCCGTCATGGTGTCGGCCCCGCCGCCAGCATCGAGCGAATCGTTGCCGCTGCCGCCGGCGAGGACGTCGTCGCCGTTCTCGCCTTCGAGAGAGTCGTTGCCGTCGCCGCCGTCGAGCGTCTGCGCAATACCGCTGCCGATGAGCGTGTCGTTGCCGCCCATGCCGTAGAAGTCGGCGGAGCTCTGCCACCACGTTCCGTTGTCGGGATCGCCGACCATGCTGTCGGCACCCGACGTTCCCCAATAGGCTTCGACCGTCCCCAGCACGACGGTGTCGTGGAAGCCGAAGGCGTCGATCCAGGTCCCGTTGGTGGCGAAGGCGAGGGAAACGATGACGCCCGCCGTGCCGTTGTCGGCGAAGGCGATGACGTCGTAGCCGTCGCCGCCGTCGATGGAGTCGGCGCCGAGCCCGCCTGTGATCGTATCGTTGCCGGCGCCGCCGAGCAGCGTGTCGTTGCCCGCCTCCCCGACGATGGTGTCGTTGCCGTCGCCGCCGTTCAGGGCGTTGTTGTTGTCGTCGCCCGTCAACGTGTCGGCGAGCGCCGTACCGATCAGGTTCTCGATGCTCGTGAAGGTGTAGGCGCCATCAACGGTATCGGCGGCATTCTTTCCCGTGCCGTAGGACTGGCCTGTGGCCGGCGTCAGGCTTGCGACCAAGCCATCGCGCGAATAGGCGAAGGATGCCGTGTCGGCGCCATCGCCGCCGTCGAAGTCCGCCGCCGCGCGCCCGCCGAGGGGCTTGGCTGCAGACAGCAGGTCGTTCCCGTTGCCGCCGGAGAGCTGGTCGCGGTTCGGCGCGTCGGCGGCGTTCCAGCCATAGAGCACATCATCGCCGTCGCCGCCCGCGAGGCTGTCCTGGCCCGACGAGCCGTTGAGGATGTCGTCGCCGCCATAGCCGAGGACAACGGACGAGTTGGTGACCTGTGGGACAGCCGGGGCGTTGTCCCAGTCATCGGGCGCAAAGCCGTGCACAGTGATGAAGATGAGGTCGCCCATGCTGGTGCCGGCGACAAAGGTGTTGTTGCTGAGGACCGTGGGGCTGACTGTGATCTGCGGCCCGAAGGCGCCGTAGACGTTCGTCTTGGTGCCGCTGGGCGCCTGGAAGGGGAGCTGGGCACCCGCGACGATCGGCACCACGCCCTCGGTGTAGCTGGAGGGGTCCGTGGGGAACGGGTAGGCCGACACGGTGTCCTCGACGCCGTCCTCATTGATCGTCACCACGTGGTCGAAGACATCGTCGATGAAGGCCTCGATCACCTTGTCTCCGCTGTTGGTGATGCCGAAATCCGCGAGGAAGTCGGTGCTGATGAAGACCTGGGCGAACAGCGTGCTGACGTTGTTCACCGTCCTCGAGAATTCGATGGCCCAGCCGCTCAGGCCGGGCACCTCCGTCTGGGCGACATTCGTTATGTTCGTATCAAGGATCGTTGTGTCGTCGTCGGCGAGCGGCAGGAACAGCACGTCCTCGCTGGGGTCGAAGTCGGTGACGATCATGATGTCGTTGCCGGTGGGCTGCGGCGGCGGCGACTTGTCCTGGTGGAACAGGAATCCCAGCGCCTTGCTGGTCAGGCCCCCGATCGCATAGCTCAAGCCGCCCAGCAGAAGTCCGCCTCCCACGGTCGAGAAGAACGCCTCGGCCGCGGCCTCCGTCAGGCCCTCGACACCGGTGCTGACGACGCCGGCGCCGACGTCGCCGACGAAATCGGCGCCCCAACTCTGCCAGAAGCTCTGGTCGTCGTTGGCGTCCTCGGGCGAGGGCGGCGTGTAGCTCAGCAGGAAGGCGTCCGCGCCCGGCCCGCCGGTCAGGACGTCCAACCAGCCGGCCCCCCGCGGACCGCCATCCAGCATGTCGTTGCCGTCGCCGCCGTTGAGCGTGTCGCCGAAGGACTCGCCGCGAAGCTGGTCGTCGCCGTCCCCGCCCGCCAGGCTGTCGGCATCCGTCCCGCCATAGATGACATCGTCGCCGTCGCCCGCGTCGATGACGTCCTTGTCGTTGTAGCCGGAGGCCGTGTCGACGCCGCCGATCAGGGTGTCGGCACCGCCGCCGCCATGGAGGGTGTCGGCTCCGTAATTCCCGAAGATGTAGTCGTTGCCGTCGACGACGTTGGTGTCCGCGCCGGTCGGCATGCTCCACTCGGTGTCGCTGACGTAGATCGGCGCATCGGCGAAGTCGCCGTAGATGATGTCGTTGCCGGTGCTGCTGGAGGTGATCGAGTCGTTGCCCGAGCCGCCTACGAAAAGATTCCCGTCCGGGTTGCCGTAGGCCTCGGTGATCGTGTCGTCGCCAAGGCCTGCGAACACCGAATCCGTGTGTCCGCCGACGACGATCGTGTCGTCCGTGTCGACGAGCCCGAAATTCGACAAGCCAGGGTAGCCGAGCGCGATGTGGTAGCGAAGGTCCGACCCGTAATCGAGACTTCCAGGTCTGTCGAAAAAATATGATGTGATGCCCGTGTATCCCGTAAGATAGTAATAGGCGGGCGCATCATTGATGATATCGCCACCGGGATTGGTCACGAAGTTCCCGTAGTAGCGAAACTGCGGCGTGATATAGGGCTGGTACTCGTCGACCCCATTCTGGACGTAGATGGTGAAGGTGGTCATTGCCCTGCCTCGCCCCCTCGCTCCCCGCGCGGGCCGGCTCTTGTCGTGGCCGGCCGCTGCGCAACGGCCGAAGGCTAGGGCGACGACCAGGCCTCGTCATTGTGCTGGTGTCTCAATCTGCCGGGCCGGCGTCCGACGCTCTCCGGCGCCAGGCCAGCCATCTCAGCCAGCCATCTCAGTTCGCGCGCATCCAGTCGAGGACCGGGGAGAGGATGCCCGGTGCCGCGGCTCTCGGGCTCGTGCCGTCCGGCTGCTCCGCCGGGGCGAGACAATCCGAGGGCGCAAGGCCGAAGCGGCGGCGGAAGCCGTGGTGGAAATTGGCGGCGTCATGGAAGCCCCAGCGCTCCGCCACCCGCCGCACCTCGCCGCGCCGCGCCGGCGTCCGCGTGAGCTCCGCGAAGCAGCGGTCGAGCCGCAGGCCCGTGATGTAGTGGCGCGCGCCGCCTTCCGCGCAGAACTGGCGATAGAGGGTCGCGCGCGACATGCCGAGATCCCGGCAGAGCCGTTCGACCGTCAGGTCCGGGTCGTCCAGATGGTGGTCTATGTAGCGCCGCAGGAGGCGTTCGCGGCCGCGCGCGGCCGCGTCGCCCTCCCCCGCGGGGGTGGTTGCGAGCAGGGGGCCGGGGAGATCGCATCGCGCCGCTGCGAGATCCGGGGCGGCATCGGGACAACTCGCCTCCGCCCCGCGCAACGCCTCGAGCGCGAGGACGAGAAGGCGTCCCTGCGCCGAG
>NZ_JBWXTD010000021.1:0-4891 GCF_056682175.1 Falsiroseomonas sp. RANM36 | reverse complement strand
CGGCGGCCGCGGCGCGACGCAGCTCGGCCAGCGCCGCCTGCGCGCTGGACGCGACCGAAGCCTCGGCGCCAAGGCCCAGGAGCTGTCGCAGCAGGATCTCCCGGTTGAGCGCGAGATCGTCCACCACCAGCACGCGGAGCCCCTGCAGCGCGACGGTCGCCTCGGTCGGCGGCGAGGCAACGTGCCCGACATGGATCGAGAAACGGAATGCGCTGCCCCCGCCGGCGCGCTGCGCCGCCGAGATGCTGCCGCCCATCTCCTCGACAAGGCGGCGGCTGATCGCAAGGCCGAGACCGGTGCCGCCGAATCGCCGGCTGATGGAGCTGTCGCCCTGCGTGAAGCGGTCGAACAGCATCGGGATCTGGGCGGGATCGAGGCCCGGCCCGGTGTCCAGCACGCTGCAGAACAGGCGCCAGCCGCGACCATCGGGGTGGGCATCGAGGGTCACCTCGATCCAGCCGCTTTCGGTGAACTTCACCGCATTTCCGACGAGGTTGAACAGGATCTGCCGGAAGCGCGCGGGATCGCCCATCGCGCGCGCCGGCAGGTCGGGCGCGAGAGAGCAGACGAGTTCCACGCCCCGTTCCGACGCGCGCGGCGCGAAGAGCTCGAGGATGGTGCCGAGTTCCGTCTCGATGTCGAAGGGAATCTCCTCCCGCTCCAACGCGCCGGATTCGAGCTTGGAGAAGTCGAGGATGTCGTTCAGCACCACCAGAAGGTGTTCGGCCGAACGCTGCAGGGTCTCGGCGTAGCGGCGCTGGAGCGGATCCAGGCGGGTGTCGAGCAGCAGCCCGGCCATCCCGATCAGCCCGTTCATGGGCGTGCGGATCTCGTGGCTCATCACCGCGACGAATTCCTGCTTGGCATGGATGCCTGCCCTGGCCGCGGCCTCGCTCTCGGCGAGGCGCGCGCCCTGCGCCCGCAGCTTCTCGGTCTGCCGCAGGACAATGAAGAGCGCGAGCAGGGCCACGGCGGCTATGGTGGTGAGCCCGAGTGCGGTCGCCATGTTGCGCTGTTCCGCCTCGGCGAATGCGACGCGCGCGGGCTGCGAGACTTCGACCACGATCGGGCCGGTGGCGGTGACGGCGAAGCTGGCGAAGGCCGGCACGCCGTTGCTGCCGAGCCCGGCCTGGGTCGCCCGTTCGACCCGCGGCAGGTGGTCGCGGAACATCCAAGCGTCGTCGTTGCGCCCGCCGATGCCCTCGGCGCCACCGGCGGCGCTGGCCAGCAAGGTCCCGCCGAAGCCGAAGAATCTCACCTCGACGTCGAAGGACTGCGCGGCGCGCTGGCCGATCACGCTCAGCTGGTCGGGATTGAGCAGGGCGATCACCGCACCGCGGAAGCCGCCATTCGCCATCTGGATGGGACGTGCCAGCGGGATGGTCCAGCGCCCGGCCTGCGCCACGCTGCGGCCAGGTGGGCCGGGGAAGCGCCCGGGCTCCGGGTCACCGACCACCATGCGCTCTTCTTCGGCCGCAAGGCCGTACAGCCAGGGTCGGGCGACCAGATCCTGCCCGACGAGCGCCTCCACGGTCGCATGCGTCACGCGGCCGAGCAGGTCCGTGACAAGCAGCGCGCGGATCTGCGGCAATTCGCGCAGCCGCCGTTCCATGCGCTGGCTGTCCCAGGGCTCGGAGCCGCCAGCGGCCCGTTCGGCCATTTCGATCAGCACGAGATCCGCGACCTCGAGCACGCGGTTCACCTCGTCGGTCACGCTGCCGGCCACGCCGCCGACGATGCGGCGCGCGTCGTGCTCGGCATCGCGGCGCCTCTGGTCGCTCAGGAACAGCTGGAGGATGATGCAGGCAATGATGAGTGCAACCGATAGAACGAAGCCGAGGCGGGGCGCGCGCAGTCGCGCGGCTGGGCGCCTCGCGGGCGGAAGGGATGAGGCCATGCGAACCTGGCGACGAAGCTTCGCGTCCATGTCGGCCGCGATCATGGCAGCAGTGGCCCTGCTTTGGGAGGCTCCGGCCGTTGCGCAACCGGCGGCGCCGGCCGCTGCGGACACGCTCTCGGCGGTGCGGGCCCGCAGCGAGCTGCGCGTGTGCATCTGGCCGGTCTATTTCGCCATCAGTTATCGGAACCCGCGCAACGGCGAGCTCGAAGGCATCGACATCGACCTGGCGCGGGACTTCGCAAGGCGGCTGGGCGTCCGGCTGGCCTTCGTCGAGACGAATTTCCGCGACTTCATGGACCGGCTGGAGCAGCGCGCATGCGACGTCGCGATGTTCGGCGTGGGCATCACCCCGCAGCGGGCCGCGCGCGTCGCCTTCAGCGAACCCTACCTCGCCAGCGCGGTCTATGCGGTGACCACGCGCGACAATCGCATCATCCGCGGCTGGGACGACCTGGACCGCCCGGGGAACAGCATCGCCGTCGCTGCCGGGACGTTCATGGAGCCGCTGATGCGCGAGACGCTGCGCAACGCCACGCTGGAAGTCGTGGCCCCGCCCCGAACCCGCGAGGCGGAGCTGCAGGCCGGTCGGGTGGACGCCTTCATGTCGGACTTCCCCTACACCCGCCGGATGGTGCTGATGCACGACTGGGTGCGCATCGTCGAGCCGCCAGGCCGCTTCGGCGAGACACGCTACGCCTTCGCCGTGCCGCGCGACGACCCGGCCTGGCTGGCGGCGGTGAATGCGTTGCTTTCGGAGGCCCGCGCCAACGGCACGCTCGCGCGCGCGGCGGAGCGCCACGGGCTCACCCCCATCCTGCTGCGCTGAAAGCGTCCTGGCCGCGTGGCGGCGGTCGGGTGCCATCGCGTGCCGTGGCCGCGCGATGATGCCCTGCGGGTTGGTCCGCCGGGTCAGGCGGGCACGGAGGAGAGCCTGAGCGACCGTTCGGGAAAACCGGACGGGTCGGATCGCCGGTCTTTTCCGCCGCCGCCCGCGGCGGCCAGGCTCAGAAGGCGACGGCGGTCAGGATTATTGGTGTTCATCTGGCCATAACCTCGTTCGTCACGTGCGCGCCGGCCTCGTCGCAGCCGGCACCGTGTCGGGCCGGGATCTCCTCGGCCTCGACAGCCTTCGCCCTCAACGCAGGCTGTTCTTCTGGATCGCCCCGCCCTTCATGATCAACGCAAGGCTTTCCGCCGGCCTGGTCAGGATGTTGATGTCGCGCAGCGGGTCGCCGTTGATGAGCAGGATGTCCGCCAGCGCGCCTTCCTCGATCACGCCGAGCTTCCCCGGGCTGTAGCGGCGCGACAGCCCGAGCAGCGCGCCCGAATTGGCGGTCGCCTGGCGCAGCACCTCGAAGGGCGTGAACCAGCGCGTGCGCAGGACGAATTCCTCGTTCATGCGCGCGAGCGCCGCGGGGTCGGTGATGATGTCCGTGCCGAAGGCGATCCGGTCGAAGCCGATCCGCTTCGCGATGGTGAACATGTTGTCGATGCCGGCATAGGCCTCGCGGTGCTTGGCCGCCTGGTCCTCGGTGTAGCCGTTCGGGATGAAGGTGAAGACGATCACCTGCGGCGACAGCCACGCGCCGCTCTCCTGCACGACGCGCATGGTCGGCTCGTCGATCAGGTTGCCGTGCTCGATGCTCTTCACGCCGTTCTCGACCGCGCGGCGGATGCCCGGCGGGTTGTAGACATGCGCCATGACGTAGGTCTGGAAGTCCTCGGCCGCCTGGACGGCGGCGCGGATCTCCTCCGCCGTGAACTCGATGACGTCGAGCGGATCGGAGTAGGATCCGGTGCCGCCGCCGACCGCGATCTTGATCTGCGTCGCACCCATCCGCATCGACTCGCGGACGGCCTTCAGCACCTCCGGCACGCCGTCCACCACCGCCATGTCGCCATAGGCCATCAGCGTGCTGGGCTGGCCGCCGACCAGCGCGGGGCCCTGCGCGGGCAGCCGATGGTCCGCATGGCCGCTGGTCTGGGAGATCATCGGGCCGCAGGGGAAGATGCGCGGTCCCAGGACGATGCCGCGGTCGATCGCGGTCTTGAGGGAGAAGGTGTTCCCCGCGGCGTCGCGGACCGAGGTGAACCCGTTCATCAGGTAGGTGCGCACCGTCTGCGTCGCGACATAGGCGAAGTAGCGCGTGTCGGAGGTCAGCAGCTCGGGCGCCGACATCTGCATCATCAGGTGCTCATGCGCGGCGATGAAACCGGGCGACAGCGTGCGGCCCGCGGCGTCGAACGCTACGGTGCCCGCCGGCGCGTCGATGCCGCGGGCGATCCGGCGGATCACCTGGCCCTCGATCAGCACGTCCATGCCCTCGATCAGGTTCGGGGCGGTCCATTGAAGATGCGCGCATTGCGGATCAGCGTCGGCGGCGCGGGGGATGTCTGCGCGGCAGCGCGGGTCGAGACCAGGGCGGAGATGGCCACCGCCGAAAGGCCGAAAATGTCACGACGGCGAGGTGAAATCAGGCTGCTCATGCCTCGTCTCCTGGCTCGGGTCGGTGCGACGCCACGATAACTCTGGGAATTGTGGGGAGGTAAAGAGAATCTCATCCGCTGGCCGGCCGGCGGATAGGCCGGTCGGGCCTTCGCATTGCGGATTGCGCCTCCGACATGCGCGAAGAGCAGCCTGACCCACCACGGCACCAAGCGCACTATCACGGACCCGGCCGGCTGTTCGCATAGTTCGCAACGCATAGGGAGGGGTGCAGCATGGGTAGCTGCACCCCTCTCCGATAACTCAGGCGTGCGTCTTTACGGCAATCGCCGCTTCGTGACCTGCACTGCCAACGGCGCCGCGGCGAGGTCCACCGTCGAGGCGCTGAAGTCACGCGCGGTCGCGCCCACGCTGTTGTTAGCAGGCTGGGGAAATTCGCGGCCGGAGGCTTGGTTTTCCTGGTGTGTGCGGTGAGCAAGCGGTCTCTTGCGGGCTGCTCGGTGCGGTTTTCGGCGCCGTCCCGCCGCGATTTATCGCGCCAGGTC
>NZ_JBWXTD010000020.1:0-4984 GCF_056682175.1 Falsiroseomonas sp. RANM36 | reverse complement strand
GGGGCGCGGCGCGGCGCGCCGCCCGCGCGGGGGTGCGCGGCGCCCGCCCCCCGCCGCCCGCAGGCCGCCGCCCTCACGCCGCCGGGGCCGCGCGCGCCTTCGCCCGGCGCACCACGCCGGCCAGCGTCGAGCCCTGCACGAGGATGCTGAACACCGCGACGGCGTAGGTCGCGGCCAGCAGCGCCGGCTTCTCCGGGATGTCGGGGAGCGAGAGCGCCAGCGCCACCGAGATCCCGCCGCGCAGCCCACCCCAGGTCAGGATGGCGACGGTGCCCGGCGCGAAGGGCAGGACGCGGCCGAGCACGGCCACCGCCCCGCCCACGGCGGCGAAGCGGCCGGCGAGCGCGAGCGGCACCGCCGCGATGGCGAGCGGCGCGAAGGCGGCGTCGAAGCGCAGCAGCAGCACCTCGAGCCCGATCAGCAGGAACAGCACCGCGTTCAGCCCCTGGTCCAGCACGTCCCAGAAGCCGAAGACATAGCGCCTGGTGCGCGCGCTCATGCCGCGCCGCGCCCCGCGATTGCCGAGCAGGATGCCGGCCACCACCACGGCGATGGGGCCGCTGGCATGCAGCGACTGCGCCAGCGCATAGGTGCCGGTCGCCAGGGCGAGCGAGATCATCACCTCGAGTGCGTACTCGTCCACCGCGCGCGTCATCCGGTAGGCGACCCAGCCGGTCAGCGCGCCAAGCACGGCGCCGCCCACCGCCTCGCGCAGGAAGAGCTCGCCCGCCTGCGCCGGCCCCGCCTCGCCGCCCTGCGCGAGCGTGACGAGCAGCGCGAAGAGCACGACGCCGACCCCGTCGTTGAACAGCGACTCGCCCGACATGTCGGTCTCGATCGAGGCAGGCACCTGCACCGCCTTGAGCGTGCCGAGCACCGCGACCGGATCGGTCGGGCTGATCAGCGCGCCGAACACCAGCGCCCATGGCAATGGCAGCGGATGGCCGAGCGGTGCGGCGAGGAGCCAGAGGCCGATCCCGATCACCGCGGTGGACAGCAGCGAGCCGCCGGTGGCCATCAGCGCGATTGGCAAGGCACGCCCGCGCAGCTTGCCGATGTCGAGGTGGAGCGCGCCCGCGAACAGCAGGAAGGCGAGCAACCCGTCCAGCACCGCGCTCTCGAAATTGACGGCGCCAACCGCCGCGATCAGGTCGCGGTGCAGCGGCTCCTCCGGCACGAGCAGGTCGAGCGCGATCAGCAGCAGCGAGGCGACCAACCCCATCGCGAGCAGGCCGATCGAGCCCGGCAGGCCGAGGAAGCGCAGGTTCAACCAGCCGAAGACGGCCGAGAGCACCAGGAGCAGCGCCGCGACGTCGAGGAGTGACAGCACGCTCTGCCGTCACCGCGGCCAGGCGCAGGCGCGCGGGCGCGGCAGCGGCGTGGGCGTGGGCGTGGCGGCGTTCAACGGGGCGGGCCCTCCGGCGACAGGGTATGAACGTGCCGGGACGCCGGGCGTTTCCGGCTTCGGGCTTCGCCTGGCGGACGCGGTTGGCGGAGGCGGTCGGCGAACCGGCCGGAGCCTGCCGGCGGGCGCCCGGCCTGCGCCCTGCTCTCGGCAGCCATGCAGTCCGGAACGCATGGCGCGGTGGGGCGTTGAGGACCGCAGCAGACCCGGCAAGCCGGCCGCGCGCCGGCCAACTGCCGGCGTGCAGCGGAGACGCGGCCCGATGAGCGACCGGACACCCCTTCCCGCAGCCGCGCCTGTCGCCATTGTGACGGGCGCCTCGGCCGGCGTCGGGCGCGCCTCGGCGATCGCCTTCGCCCGCCGCGGCTACCGCGTCGCCCTGCTCGCGCGGGGCGAGGCGGGACTTGCGGGCGCGCGCCGCGATGTCGAGGCGGCGGGCGCCGAGGCGCTGGTGCTGCCCACCGATGTCGCCGATGCCGAGGCGGTGTTCGCGGCGGCCGACCGGGTCATGGCCCATTGGGGCCGCCTCGATGTCTGGGTGAACGATGCGATGGAGACGGTGGTCGGCCCGGTGGAGAGCATCACGCCCGCCGAATACCGGCGCGTGACCGAGGTGACCTATCTCGGCACCGTGCACGGCACGCTCGCGGCGCTGCGCCACATGCGCCGTCGCGACCGCGGCGCCATCGTGCAGATCGGCTCCGCGCTCGCCTACCGCGCGATCCCGCTGCAATCGGCCTATTGCGCGGCCAAGTTCGCGATCCGCGGCTTCACCGATTCCCTGCGGACGGAGCTGATCCACGACCGCAGCCGCATCCGGCTCGTCATGCTGCAGTTGCCTGGCGTCAACACGCCGCAATTCGACTGGTCGCACATGCATCTCGGCCACCGCCACCAGCCCCTCGGCAGCTGCTACCAGCCCGAGGCGATCGCGGCCGAGGTGGTGCGGGCCGCCGAGCATCCGGCGCGCGAGCGCTGGCTCGGCGTGCCGGCCGTGCTGGCGATCCTGGCCTCGATGCTCGCCCCGGGCCTGGCGGACCGCTGGCTCGCCCGGGCCGCGTATGAGGGGCAGATCTCGCGCGTCCCGGTCCTGCCGGGCGAGCCCGACACGCTGCTTGCGCCGGCGCCGACCGACCATGGCGCCCATGGGCGCTTCGACGACCGGGCGAAGCGGCGGCTTCATGCGGCGGATCCGGCGCTGCTGCGCGGCGGCCTCGCACTCGCCGGCGCCTCGCTGGTCGCTGGCGCCTACCTGCTCGGCCGGGCGCGCCGCGGCGGGCGCGGGGCACCCCGCCGGTTCCGCGCGGAACCCTGATCCGCCATGGCCTGCCGCATCGAGGAGTACGGCCTGATCGGCGACCGCGAGACCGCGGCGCTCATCGGCCGCGACGGCTCGATCGACTGGCTCTGCTGGCCGCGCTTCGACAGCGAGGCCTGCTTCGCCGCGCTGCTCGGCACGCCCGAGCATGGACGCTGGCTGATCGCACCGGCCGATCCGCCGGTCGGGACGGGCTGGCGCTACCGCGACGGCTCCCTGGTCATCGAGACCGAGTTCCGCACCGCCGATGGCGCCCGCGCGACGCTCACGGACTTCATGCCGGAGCGCAGGAAGGCTTCCGACATCGTCCGGATCGTGACCGGCCTGCGAGGCCGCGTCCGCTTCCGCATGGAGCTGGTGCTGCGCTTCGGCTACGGCGCCGCCGTGCCATGGGTGACGCGGCTGCCGCAGGGCGGCGGGCTGCGCGCCGTGACCGGACCCGACAAGGTCGTGCTGCGCACGCCGGTGCCGCTGCGCGGCGAGGGGCTGCGCACCGTCGCGGAGTTCAGCGTCGCGCCGGGCGAGCGCGTTCCCTTCGTGCTCAGCCACGTCGCCTCCCACGCGCCGGATCCGGAGCCGGTGGACGCGGAGCGCGCGCTGGACGAGACCCTGCGCAGATGGCGCGACTGGTCCGGCTGCTGCCGCCCGGCGGGGCGCTGGACGGAAGCCGTCCGGCGCTCCGTCATCACGCTGCGCGCGCTCACCTACCGGCCGACCGGGGGCATCGTCGCCGCCGCGACCACCTCCTTGCCCGAGCGCCTGGGCGGCGAGCGCAACTGGGACTACCGCATCTGCTGGCTGCGCGACGCGACGCTGACCCTCCTGGCGCTGCTGCGCGCCGGCTACCGGGAGGAGGCGGCCGCCTGGCGCGGCTGGCTGCTGCGCGCCGCCATGGGCAGCCCGTCGCAGATCCAGGTGATGTACGGGCTGGCGGGCGAGAAGCGGCTGCGCGAATGGACGCTCGACTGGCTGCCGGGCTATGCGAATTCACGGCCCGTGCGCGTCGGCAATGCGGCCCACGAGCAGCTCCAGCTCGATGTCTTCGGCGAGATCGCGGACGTGCTGCACCAGGCGCACCGGCAGGGCATGCGCATCCCCGGCGAGGCCTGGGCGCTGCAGCGCGCCCTCACCGAGCATCTCGAGGCGGTCTGGCAGCAGCCCGATTGCGGCATCTGGGAGGTGCGCAGCGCCCCGCGGCATTTCACCTATTCGAAGGTGATGGCCTGGGCCGCGCTGGACCGCGCGGTGCGCAACGTCGAGGCCTTTGGCCTGGAAGGGCCGCTGGAGCGCTGGCGCGGGCTGCGGCGGCGCATCCATGCCGACGTCTGCCGCAACGGCTACGACCCCGATCGCGGCAGCTTCGTGCGCTCCTACGGCTCCCGCGAGGTGGATGCGAGCCTGCTGCTGCTGCCTGCCGTGGGCTTCCTGCCGGCCACGGATCCGCGCATCCGCGGCACCATCGCCGCGGTCGAGCAGGACCTGCTGCAGGACGGCCTGGTGCGCCGCTACCGGCCCGACAGCGCGCCGGACGGTCTTTCAGGCCCGGAAGGTGCCTTCCTTGCCTGCAGCTTCTGGCTGGCGGATGCCTATGCGATGACCGGCCGGCAGGAGGAAGCCGAGGCGCTGTTCGAGCGCCTGCTGGCGCTCCGCAACGGCCTCGGGCTGCTGTCCGAGGAATGCGACCCGGCCTCCCGGCGGCTCCTGGGCAATTTCCCGCAGGCCTTCTCCCACACCGCGCTGGTGAACACGGCCTATGCGCTCTGCGACGGCGCCGCGATGCAGCGCCATGGCGCTCCGGCGCAGGCCGATCCCGCCGCCAGGCGGCGCGACTGAGCCGCGCGAGGCTGGCAGGCCGGCCCGCGGCCCGGTCATGCCTTGCCGATCATCGCCTTGAAGTGGTCGAGCATCCGGCCGGCATCCGGCTCCAGCCCGGTGAACAGCCGGAAGGCGCCCGCGGCCTGGAACACGGCCATGCCGCTGCCATCGAGCGTGCGGCAGCCGAGTTGCCGCGCGACGCGCAGAAGTTCGGTCTCCAGCGGGAAATAGACGATCTCGGCGACCCAGAGCGCCGGGCGGAGCAGCGCCGCAGGCAGCGGCAGTCCGGGCAGCTTCGCCATGCCGACGGGCGTGCAGTTGACCAGCCCGTCGGCGGCCGCGACGGCGGCGGCGGGGGCGCCGGCGCCCCCCCCCCCCCCCCCCCCCCCCCCCCCCCCCCCCCCCCCCCCCCCCCCCGCGCCCCCCGCCCCCGCCCCCACGGCCGC
>NZ_JBWXTD010000019.1:0-5649 GCF_056682175.1 Falsiroseomonas sp. RANM36 | reverse complement strand
TCTTTCAATCTGTGCATCTGCGAGGGGAGTATGTTCTGGTTGCTCTTGCCTGTTCGTGCGGCGGTTAGGTGCTGCGCGGTGGGAAGGGTGGCCGGATGGAGAGTGTTGGTGTTTTGTTTGGTCGGGGTTGAGTTCTGAAGCGAGATCACGTGGCGTGAGTTGCGTGGTGAAGTGGATGAACCTGAGAGTTTGATCCTGGCTCAGAGCGAACGCTGGCGGCATGCTTAACACATGCAAGTCGCACGGTCGGCGCAAGTCGGCAGTGGCGGACGGGTGAGGAACACGTAGGAACGTATCCTGGAGTGGGGGATAACGCTGGGAAACTGGCGCTAATACCGCATATGGCCTGAGGGTCAAAGCCGAGAGGCGCTTTGGGAGCGGCCTGCGTCCGATTAGGTAGTTGGTGGGGTAACGGCCTACCAAGCCTACGATCGGTAGCTGGTCTGAGAGGACGACCAGCCACACTGGGACTGAGACACGGCCCAGACTCCTACGGGAGGCAGCAGTGGGGAATATTGGACAATGGGCGCAAGCCTGATCCAGCAATGCCGCGTGGGTGAAGAAGGTCTTCGGATTGTAAAGCCCTTTCGGCGGGGACGATGATGACGGTACCCGCAGAAGAAGCCCCGGCTAACTTCGTGCCAGCAGCCGCGGTAATACGAAGGGGGCTAGCGTTGCTCGGAATTACTGGGCGTAAAGGGCGCGTAGGCGGCGCTGCAAGTCAGGCGTGAAATTCCTGGGCTCAACCTGGGGGCTGCGCTTGAGACTGCGGTGCTAGAGGTCAGAAGAGGGTCGTGGAATTCCCAGTGTAGAGGTGAAATTCGTAGATATTGGGAAGAACACCGGTGGCGAAGGCGGCGACCTGGTCTGATACTGACGCTGAGGCGCGACAGCGTGGGGAGCAAACAGGATTAGATACCCTGGTAGTCCACGCCGTAAACGATGTGCGCTGGATGTTGGGGCTCTTAGAGCTTCAGTGTCGTAGCCAACGCGGTAAGCGCACCGCCTGGGGAGTACGGCCGCAAGGTTGAAACTCAAAGGAATTGACGGGGGCCCGCACAAGCGGTGGAGCATGTGGTTTAATTCGAAGCAACGCGCAGAACCTTACCAGCTCTTGACATGGACAGGACCGGCCCAGAGATGGGTCTTCCCCGCAAGGGGCTTGTCGCACAGGTGCTGCATGGCTGTCGTCAGCTCGTGTCGTGAGATGTTGGGTTAAGTCCCGCAACGAGCGCAACCCTCGCCTCCAGTTGCCAGCATTTGGTTGGGCACTCTGGAGGAACTGCCGGTGACAAGCCGGAGGAAGGTGGGGATGACGTCAAGTCCTCATGGCCCTTATGGGCTGGGCTACACACGTGCTACAATGGTGGTGACAGTGGGAAGCCAGGCCGCGAGGTCGAGCCGATCCCAAAAAGCCATCTCAGTTCAGATTGCACTCTGCAACTCGGGTGCATGAAGGCGGAATCGCTAGTAATCGCGCATCAGCATGGCGCGGTGAATACGTTCCCGGGCCTTGTACACACCGCCCGTCACACCATGGGAGTTGGTTCTACCTTAAGTGGCTGCGGCAACCGCAAGGGGCTAGGTCACCACGGTAGGGTCAGCGACTGGGGTGAAGTCGTAACAAGGTAGCCGTAGGGGAACCTGCGGCTGGATCACCTCCTTTCAAGGATTTCGGGCTGGGGTGAGGCGCGCGAGCGTCTCGGCTGGTCCGATCCTGAGACAGACTAAACGACGATCCTGATCCCGGGCCTGCTGGATGGCGGGCCTGGCGGACACTGACGTTCCATCCGGCTGCCCCTCCCTCCGCCTGTTGGCGAGGACGGGTTGGGGGCCAGTAGCTCAGTTGGTCAGAGCACACGCTTGATAAGCGTGGGGTCGGAGGTTCAAGTCCTCCCTGGCCCATTTCGATTTCGGCTTTGCCGAAATCGAAATCCGCCGGGGCGGGGCCCGACGGCCGCCGGGGTGGGGGTGGGCCCCGGGGCACGGCGCAGGCCGCAAGGCCTGCGTGTTTGTCGGAGCGACCTGCGACGCGAAGGCGTCGCAGCGCGGCCCAGAGATGGTGCTGCGCCGCTTTTTCCGACCGGTTGCGCTGACTTGAGTAAGATGCGGGGGCTTAGCTCAGTTGGTAGAGCACCTGCTTTGCAAGCAGGGGGTCAGCGGTTCGAATCCGCTAGCCTCCACTGCGAAGCGCGTTCTGCTGGTTGTGGCGACGTTTCTGCCTCCTCTCGCACGGAATTCCTGCCCGGGTCCTTATGGGACCTGGTGTTGGGCATGTTCTTTGAGACGGTGAATCGGATCTGGCGGATGGATTGTCCGCCCATGTGGCTCCAGGGATGGGGCGACGGGGTGGGATGGTTTGTCCGAGAAGTGTGTGAAGTTGGCTGAGGCATGAGTAGTGCCGGCGCCGGCCGAGCATGTGGTCCAGGCGGGCGGTGGCCAGAGATGGCCATGCGCGGTTTGGTCCTGCGCGCGGGCGGTGTTGGATGAGTGAGTGAGCAAGAGAAGGGCGTTCGGTGGATGCCTTGGCGCCAGGAGGCGATGAAGGACGTGGCACGCTGCGAAAAGCCGCGGGGAGATGCGAGCGATCGTTGATCCGCGGATGTCCGAATGGGGAAACCCCTCCGCAAGGAGATCGTGGACTGAATACATAGGTTCACGAGGCGAACCCGGGGAACTGAAACATCTCAGTACCTGGAGGAAAAGACATCAACAGAGATTCCGCGAGTAGTGGCGAGCGAAAGCGGAGCAGGCCAGTGGTTCTTGGTTGTTAAGCCGAAGGATCTGGAAAGGTCCGCCGCAGTGGGTGACAGCCCCGTAGGCGTGTTATGGCCAAGAATCCTTGAGTAGGGCGGGGCACGTGAAACCCTGTCTGAACATGGGGGGACCACCCTCCAAGCCTAAATACTCCCTGGCGACCGATAGTGCACAAGTACCGTGAGGGAAAGGTGAAAAGCACCCCGACGAGGGGAGTGAAAGAGACCTGAAACCGGACGCCTACAAGCAGTCGGAGCCCGCAAGGGTGACGGCGTACCTTTTGTATAATGGGTCCGCGAGTTCGTGTTCGTGGCGAGCTTAAGCCGTTAGGTGTAGGCGAAGCGAAAGCGAGTCCGAAATGGGCGCCTAGTCACGGGCATGAGACCCGAAACCGAGTGATCTAGCCATGGCCAGGCTGAAGGTGGGGTAACACCTACTGGAGGGCCGAACCCACGCCTGTTGAAAAAGTCGGGGATGAGCTGTGGCTAGGGGTGAAAGGCCAATCAAACTCGGAAATAGCTGGTTCTCCGCGAAATCTATTGAGGTAGATCGTCAGGTGATCACCCTCGGAGGTAGAGCACCGGAAGGGCTAGGGGGGCCCAAAGCCCTACCAAACCCTACCGAACTCCGAATGCCGAGGAGTGCAGCCTGGCAGACAGACAGTGGGTGCTAAGGTCCATTGTCGAGAGGGAAACAGCCCAGACCATCGTCTAAGGTCCCCAAATCGTGGCTAAGTGGGAAAGCATGTGGGACGGCCAAAACAACCAGGAGGTTGGCTTAGAAGCAGCCATCCTTTAAAGAAAGCGTAATAGCTCACTGGTCTAATAGCTGTTCTGCGGCGAAAATGTAACGGGGCTCAAGCCACGTACCGAAGACATGGGTGTGCAGCGATGCACGCGGTAGCGGAGCGTTCCCTAGGCCTGTGAAGCCGTATCCGTGAGGGGCGGTGGAGGTATGGGAAGTGCGAATGCGGACATGAGTAGCGACAAACAGGGTGAGAAACCCTGTCGCCGAAAGTCCAAGGGTTCCTGCGCAAGGTTAATCCGCGCAGGGTGAGCCGGCCCCTAAGGCGAGGGCGAGAGCCGTAGCCGATGGGAAGCGGGTGAATATTCCCGCGCCCGCCAGAAGTGACGACCTTGAAACGCTGTTCGGTCTTATCGGATTGATCGGGCGGTTGGAGAGGTCCGGGAAACAGCTCTGGCATATGGACCGTACCCGAAACCGACACAGGTGGACTGGTTGAGTATACCAAGGCGCTTGAGGGAACCATGCTGAAGGAACTAGGCAAATTACTCGCGTAACTTCGGGATAAGCGAGACCTGCCTGTGGGCAACCATGGGTGGGTGGCACAAACCAGGGGGTGGCGACTGTTTAGTAAAAACACAGGGCTCTGCGAAGTCGCGAGACGACGTATAGGGTCTGACGCCTGCCCGGTGCCGGAAGGTCAAGGGGAGGAGTGCAAGCTCCGAACCGAAGCCCCGGTAAACGGCGGCCGTAACTATAACGGTCCTAAGGTAGCGAAATTCCTTGTCGGGTAAGTTCCGACCTGCACGAATGGCGTAACGACCTCCCCACTGTCTCCAGCATGGGCTCAGCGAAATTGAATTCCCCGTGAAGATGCGGGGTACCCGCAGTCAGACGGAAAGACCCTATGAACCTTTACTGCAGCTTCGCAGTGGCGCCAGGAAGGGGCTGTGTAGGATAGGTGGGAGGCTTTGAAGCCGGGGCGCTAGCTTCGGTGGAGCCAACCTTGAAATACCACCCTGCGCCTTTCTGGCGTCTAACCGCATCCCGTCATCCGGGATCGGGACCCTGCGTGGTGGGCAGTTTGACTGGGGCGGTCGCCTCCCAAAGTGTAACGGAGGCGCGCGATGGTGGGCTCAGGCCGGTCGGACATCGGCTGTTGAGTGCAAAGGCACAAGCCCGCCTGACTGCGAGCGCGACAGCGCGAGCAGAGACGAAAGTCGGCCTTAGTGATCCGGTGGTCCCGCGTGGAAGGGCCATCGCTCAACGGATAAAAGGTACTCTAGGGATAACAGGCTGATCTCCCCCAAGAGTCCACATCGACGGGGAGGTTTGGCACCTCGATGTCGGCTCATCGCATCCCGGGGCTGGAGCAGGTCCCAAGGGTTCGGCTGTTCGCCGATTAAAGCGGTACGTGAGCTGGGTTTAGAACGTCGTGAGACAGTTCGGTCCCTATCTGCTGTGGGTGTACGAGACTTGAGAGGATCTTTCCCTAGTACGAGAGGACCGGGAAGGACGCACCTCTGGTGAACCGGTTGTCGCGCCAGCGGCACGGCCGGGTGGCCAAGTGCGGAATGGATAACCGCTGAAGGCATCTAAGCGGGAAACCAGCCTCGAAACGAGGTCTCGCCGAGGGCCGTGGAAGACCACCACGTCGATAGGCCGCAGGTATAAGAGGGGTAACCCTTTCAGCCGAGCGGTCCTAATCGCCCGATAGCGCTCCCTTACCACCAGCACCGCACCGGCCAGGGTCTGTCGGCGACGACACACCCCCAGCCGCGCGCAGCACCAAGCCGCGCACCACTCGCCTCAACCAACACACACATCCAGATCCCATCACCACCTCATCTGTCGTCAGGATCCGGCCTGGTGGCCCGGTGGTCATCGCGAGGATGACACACCCGATCCCATCCCGAACTCGGCCGTGAAACACCTCAGCGCCCATGGTACTGCATCTCAAGATGCGGGAGAGTCGGTCGCCGCCGGGCCACCACGCCGGATCCATCACAACGACAGAAACACCACCGCGGGGTGGAGCAGCCCGGTAGCTCGTCAGGCTCATAACCTGAAGGTCACAGGTTCAAATCCTGTCCCCGCATCCATCTTGATTTGCGACATGAACGCCTCGGGAACATCCCCGGGGCGTTT
>NZ_JBWXTD010000018.1:0-5843 GCF_056682175.1 Falsiroseomonas sp. RANM36 | reverse complement strand
CAACACGGCCCGCCCGCACACGAGCCTGAACGGGCTCACCCCAGCCGCATTTGCAACCCGCCCCGCATCGGGGCAAATGGAGAACAGGCTCTGCTCATGAACGAGGGCAATTAGGGGGCAGGGTCACGGCGCCTTCGACGAGGATGCCCGGGCGATGGACCTCATACAGGCGTATGAGGCGCGCATCGCTGCTCTTGAGCGCCTTGTCGGCAAGCAGGCTCTGGAGTTCGAGTTTCTAAAGGGGGCAGTGCGCTCCGGAGCGTCGCCGAGAAGCGGGCCTACATCCGCGATCGCCGGCCCGCCGGCATCTCGCTCGCGCGGGGATGCGAGCTGATGGGGATCGCCCGCTCCACCTTCTACGACGCGGCGCCGGTCGCGCTCGACGACACCGCCCTGGTCGAGGCGCTGGTGGCGATCTGCGACGAGTTCGAGGCCTATGGCTGGCGCCGGGTTGGGGCCGCGCTTCGGCAACGGGGCATGGTGGTGAACCACAAGAAGGTCCGCCGCCTGATGCGCGAGCATGACCTGCAGCCGAGACGCCGCCGGCGGCACGTCGCCACGACCGACAGCGACCACGACGGCCCGATCTTACCTGACTTGGCGAAGGACGCCGCGCCGGATGGGCCTGACCAGCTCTGGGTGGCCGACCTGACCTACGTCCCTGTCGCGGGCGGCTTCGCCTATGTCGCGGTGATCCTGGATGCCTGGTCGCGCCGCGTCGTCGGCTATGGCAATGAGCCGAACCGCACGTTCCTGCGGTTTGCGTGGGGGGCGTGAGTGTCGGCGTGGCCTTCTCTGTGTCCGCATACGGCAGGATGAGCGACATCCATACAACTTCCGTTCGATCCGATCGCGACGGAAATCCCTACAGGGGCGACGGTCTCGCCGCTTGTGTCGTGTCGCGGAACGTTCCGCACCCCATTGCATGGCCGCGTCGCTTCAGGCCTAATCTTTCTTAAGGGCGAGCAAACGGCCTCTCCGTGCGCCAATAGGGCGCCGAGGGATCACAACAGCCTGGTCCGCCAACCGGGATGTTGGAGAAGTGCACCTATGGGCATCCTGCGCGACACCGGCCTGATCGTCGAAGGCTGGCCGATCGGTCTGGAAGGCGGCGGCTTCGCCGAGGTGAGGCTGCTGCGCGCCGCAGGCCAGCCGGACCGCTTGGCGCTCGACATCTACGCCGCTGACGGCACGCAGCTCCAGAACGACCTGGTCGTGGCCACGGCGCCCAGCGCCCGCGTATTCACCGAACACGGCCTCGTCGCCCTCAAGGACGGCAATGTCGGACTCTGGTACGTCCGCAACAACCAGGACACCAACACCGATACTCTCTTCTACAAGCCGATCACCCGCGACGGCGTCTTCGCCGAGGGCACGGTCGTCGCCTCCGCGTCGCCGACGGCCAACCGCAACTACACCGGCGTCAGCGCCGACGTGCTCGACAACGGCGAGATCGCCTTCGCCATCAACCGCTATTCCTCCGGCAGCACGGCCGGCACCTCGAACCTGCTCGTGTTCCGCGTGCAGATCGCGCCCGACGGCACGCGGACGGTGAACCCAGAGAGCGTCGAGGACACCACCGGCGGTTGGGACGGCGCGGCGGAAGTGGATGCGCTGCCCGGCGGCGGCTATGTGATCAGCAGCACATTTGCCGCGCTGCACGGCCGCTTCGCCCAGTTCGAGGACGTGGACGGCGGCATCCTGCGGATGACGCCGATCTTCAACATCTACGACGCGGACGGCAACCTGCTCAGCCGTTCGACCGACACATCGTACTTCATCGCCGAATCCGAGTGGTCCGGCTTCGGCGCTGCCGCCTACGACATCCTGAGCTTCGCCGGCGGCTATACCACTGCGCTCCACGACGGCACCTTCACCTCGAACTGGATCATGAACGAGGTGAACCCGTCACGGCCCTCGGTCTTCGATCCTGTGCTGGTCAACCAGACCTATGGCTACGCCATCTACAATGCCGAGGGCGGGCGCGGCGCGACGCTGCCGCTGCTGCCCTACAAGTTCGACTTCACGGCCGACGACCACTACGGCGTGGTGCACCGCGTGGACCCTGACTACGGGGCGTTCCTCGCATCGCGCTGGTACTACCGGCACACGCCGGACGGACAGGTCACGGTGCAGCTCTACGGCAGCGCGACATCGCCGAGCACCGCCGAATACCCGGTCGAGCTCGACCCCACGCTGCACTCCCCCTTCGCCCCACGCGTCCTGCCCGACGGCACGGTCATGGTTCTGGCCTATGACGCGCTGAACAACCCGATGAGCCAGATCTTCGAGATCTTCGGCCTGGTGCTGGAGCCCTCCCGCCTCGAGGAGAATGCCGCTGCGGGGACCGCGATCGGCACGCTGCGCGCCATCGGCGGCCTGGCGGACAAGGCGATCGGCTTCAGCATCGGCGGCGCGGACGGCCCGAAATTCACCCTCGGCACCGGCAACGTCCTCTATGTCGCTGCAGGCGCCGAACTCGACCACGAGGCCGACGACACCGCCAGCATCGTCGTCAGCGTCTCGCTGGTCGGCGGCGGCACGGAGCAGATCGCCCTCGACATCGCCGTGCTCGACGTGAACGAGGCGCCGACCGACATCGCCCTCTCCCGCCAGGCCTTCCTGCTCGACCTCACGCGGGCCGACGAGTTCAGCGTGGGCCAGGTGCTGGCGACGCTGACCACCGAGGACGAGGACGAGACCAACATCCCCGTCTATAGCCTGACCGCCAATCCAGACGACCTCTTCGCCATCGCCGGCGACAAGCTGGTAGTCGCCGATGCCGCGAAGCTCGGCGCGCTGACCGAGCCGCGCAGCTACAGCATCGGCGTCAAGACCACCGACGAGGGCGGGCTGGAATACACGAAGACCCTCCGCCTCGACTTCGTCTCGGACGGCAAGCCGGTCGCCGTCGCCGACCGCTTCAGCTACGACGGCGACACGGCGGTGGAGCCGATCACGCTCGACGTGCTGGCCAACGACATCGTCGTGGTCGGCGAGAAGGATCCCGCGTCGCTGACCATCACCGTCGCGCCAGGCTACGGCACGGCCGCCGTGGTCGGCGGGAAGATCGTCTACACGCCCGGCGCGCAGGGGTTCCGCGACACGGTGCTGAGCTACACTTTCGAGGACACGACAGACCAGCTCAGCACCACCGGGACGCTGCGCATCGCGCGCAAGACCACCGTGCCCGACCCCTTCGTCGTGGATGGCGTCGAGTTTCAGGAAATCGAGAACACCGGATATTCCGAGGCGACCGGCACCTTCACCATCGGCCGCAACGACGGCGCGCCGATCATGCTGCAGGTGCTGAACGGCACCATCCGCGCCTTCGAGGACCGGCTGGAAATCATCGGCGGCACCACCTTCGCGAGGCTCGGTCTCGGCGGCGATCCGCTGCTGGCGACGAAGCCGCTCTTCGCGGGCAACTTCACGCTGCTCGCAGCCGGCGGCGGCGGCGCCGTGACGGACACGCTCGACACGCTCGCCGACGACTACACCTTCATCGGCACCGAGTTGAAGGCGAAGACGGTGCGTCTGGACCCGGACGGCATCGTCCTGTCCGGCGACTTCACCCTGCCCGACGCCTTCGGCGCCCTGACCTTCCCCGCCCTCGGCGCGGAAGGCATCCGCATCACCGACACCGGCGCGGAGCTGGCCGGCGGCCGGATCGTGCTGCCGGACGCCAAGGCGCTGAAGCTGCCCTTCAGCGACCTGACGCTGACCACCAAGGGCGTCGCGATCAGCAGCATCAGCGCCGAACGCGCACTGAAATTCGAAGGCACGCTGACGCTGGAAGACGGCTTCTTCAACGAGTTCCTCAAGCCGCATCTCACGCCGGAGATCGACGCCCGCGACCGCCGCGGCTTCACCGCGCTGACGCTCGACCTCGGCAACGCCAACATGCCCAACGCCAACTTCCTGAAGCTGCGCGACGATCCCGTTCAGGGGCTGGTGCTGACCGGCTCGGGCTCGATCGCCTTCCCCGACGTGAAGCTCGGAGGCGGCTTCGGCATCAAGGACCTGAGCCTGTCGCTCGCCGTGCTCGACACCAGCGTGACCGTGGGCGGCGGGCTGAAGATGGCGCTGCCCTTCGGGCGCCTCGGCGGCACGCTCACGGACCCTGCCTATATCGGCGGCAGCATCAAGGTCATCATCGAGCCCGAACTCGCTCTGGACGAGATCGGGCTCTCCTCCTCGGTGCGCATCCCGATCCCGCAGGTGCCAGGGCTGGCGCTGCGCACCATCGACATGGCGGCGAAGGGCCTGTCCAGCGGCACCACGGCGAATCCCAGCCAGTCGCCCTTCGTGCTGCAGGGCAAGATCGGCTTCGACTACGGCGGCACCTACACCTTCACGCCGATCAACAACTGGCTGGGCTTCGAGAAGGGCAAGCCGGTCGAAGGCAGCCTGCTGAACCTGGAGCTGACCGGCACAGCGCAGGTCTCCCGCACCACCGGCGCCTTCACGCTGGATGGCTCGGCGAAGTTCTTCATGCTGACGCCGGGCTTCTTTTCCGCCACGCTTTCCAACGTGCCGGGCAAGCCCTTCGTGGATTTCTACTCGGGCGCCATCGACGCGCAGGGCAGCTTCAACTTCGGCACGCTGCTGACCGGCACCGGCAAGCTGAAGGCCGACCTGATCCCGAACGGCGCGCTCGATCCCAACGTGCCCAGCGGCTCCGCGCATACCAGCTTCATCGCTGCCAGCGGCACCGGCATCGTGACGATGCCGAAGGCCGCCACGCTCGGTCCGCTGTCGGGCGCCATCGGCGACGCGCAGTTCTTCGCCATCGTCAGCTTCGACGGGGACAGCCGCAACGACTACGTCGCGGTCACCACCGCGGTCACCATCGGTCAGGGCCGCGCGCAGCTCGGTGGGTTCCAGGTCTCGCTCGACGGCGAGATGGAGGTGTTCACGGGCGGCCGCGCACTGCCCGCCGTCGGCAGCTGGCAGGTCGAGGACGGGCTCGACTACATCACCATGACCGCGCAATGGGAGAACGAGCAGGCCGGGTCGGTCGCGGTCCTCGTCACCTACAAGGCGGTGGTCGGGGGCCCCGTCCTGGCCACCTACACCGAGGCCCAGTTCGCGGCGAACGGCATCACGGTCGTCGCGGACCTCACCAACGAGTTCGCCAAGACGGTGGCGGTGTTCTCGCCGGTCGCCGGCGTCTGGGACATCGAGGTCGTGGACGCAGCCGGCCTCGGCGCCGTGACCTACAGCGGCCAGACCGCGGCCAACCCGCTGGAGGTCACATGGGTCGAGGTCAGCCGGCTCGACGAGCCCACGCCGGCGCTGCTGCTGCGCGCGAGCGTGGCGGGTGCCGACGACGGCGCGGCCTTCGACATCTTCGCCGACACCGACACGGACGGCTACGACGGGGCGTTCGTCGCCGGCGGCCTCGATGCAGCGCAACTGCTCGAAGGCGTGACGTGGCAGCTGGCGGACGCGCCGGCCGGCGATCTCTTTCTCTACATCGTCGTGCGCGAGCCGGATGGCGAGCTGCGTGTGACGCCCTATCGCACCGAGCCCGTTGCCGGCGCGGATGTCGCGGACCTTTCCGTCGCCTTCCTGTCCGATCCCGCCGCCGTGCCGGACGCGACGGAGGTCGCGCACACCATCCGCGCCGCGAATGCCGGCCCGGATGCGGCGAGGATGGTCGCCGTGACCGTGCAGCTGCCCACCGCGCAGTACGAGGTCGTGGGCCCGGCCCCCGGGCGGGCGGCGCCCCCCCCCCGCCGCGCGCGCCGGGGCGGCACGGCGCCAATGTCTGCATCGCGCATGACCGCGCCGCGTCCATCGTGACCGCGATGGCGGAGCAGGGCGTGCTTGCCTGGAAT
>NZ_JBWXTD010000017.1:0-7683 GCF_056682175.1 Falsiroseomonas sp. RANM36 | reverse complement strand
GGCGCTTCTCGCCGACCCCCTCGCCGCGATCCCCCCCGGCGGCGCGGTGACGGTAATGCTGCCCACGGGGGAGACGGCCACGCAGGTCGCGGCACTGGCAGCCAAGCTGGTGCTGCGCGGCCAGGGCGGCCCCGTCGCCGCGCTGCTCGAGACGCCGCGCGGCGTGATGGAGGCCCCGCGCATCGCCGCCGCGCCCGGGCTCTGTGCGCTCGGCTTCGGCGCCGAGGATTTCGCGGCCGCCCTCGGCCTGGCGCCATCGCCGACGGGGCTCGCCATGCCGGCGCAGCTGGCCGGGCTCGCCGCGCACGCCAATGGCCTCGCCTACTGGGGCTTGGCGGGCAGCGTCGCGGAGACAGTGGACATGGAGGGCTTCGGCGCCCTGGTGCGTCTGTCGCGCCAGCTCGGCTTCACCGGCAGCGTCTGCATCCATCCGCGCCAGGTGCCGGTGGTGAACGAGGGCTTCGGCCCGTCGCCGGCTGAGATCGCCTGGGCACGGCGGGTGGTCGCGGCGGCCGAGGAGGCCCGCGCGCGGGGCGAAGGCGCGGTGCTGCTCGATGGCCGCATGGTCGATCGCCCGATCGAGGATCGTGCGCGGCGCTGGCTGGCGCTTTAGCCGGTCGGCCGCAGCGCCGTCCTCCGAGACGGCCGCGGCCGCCTGGAGACGGTTCGAACCCGGCAACCGCCGCCCCGCCAGTTACGCTCCGCTTCGCCACCCTACGCCGCGCTTCGCTCAGGTTCGCGCGGTGCCCTTCACGCTCCGTCGAAGCCGCTGGAGAACCTGCGACGAATCGGATGTCGCCGATCGCGCCTGTTGCGCCAGCCGGCTCGGGCGCGCCTTGGCCTGCAATGATCGGGACCGCCGTCCTCAGGGAAACCGCATCCGTGACGGCCTCGAGGCGGCATCCGCTGCGCGGGCTCGGTGCGTGTCGATGATGCCGACCACCGCGCTGCCGAGCTTGCCGCCGCTGTCGACATGGCGATGGGCTTCCACGATGTCGTCAAGCCGATAGCGGTGCCCGATGACGGGCCGGAGCACGCCCGCCTCGAGCATCACCGCGATGCGGGCAAGCGCGGCAGCGTCGTTGCCCGAGAAGCCGCATAGCACCCGCGGGCCCGGCCGCAGCGCCGTCACGAGCATCTGCGCCAGTTCCCGCGCGCCGAAGGAGAGGAACAGGTGGCGCCCGCGCGGCGCCAGATGCGACCGCCACGCCGCGAAGCGCGTCGCGCCGATCGTGTCGAGGATGACGTCGAAGGGCTGCGCCGCCACGCCACGCGGACCCACCTTCCGGTCGATCACGGCATCGGCGCCGAGGCGTCGCACCAGGTCGCCATTGGCCTCGCTGCACAGCGCGGTCACATGCGCGCCAAGATGCTTCGCGATCTGCACCGCGAAGACCCCGACATTGCCCGCCGCGCCGACCACCAGCACACGCTCGCCTCGCTCCAGCCGCGCCACGTCGCGCAGGAAGGCAAGCGCGGCGAGCGCGCCGAAGGGCACGGCGGCGGCCTCGGCGCTGCTCAGGCCCGCCGGGATCGGGTGGACCGCCGCGTCCTCGCGGATCGTCAGGCATTCGGCATTGGCGCCGCGCAGCACGATGCCGAAGACCGCCTGGCCCGGCTGGAAGCGCGTGACCTCGGCGCCGACCGCCTCGACCTCGCCGGCGAACTCCATGCCGGGAATCGGTTGGCGGGGTCCTCGCAGGCCGAAGGCAAGCCGGATCGGCAGGCGGAAGATCGCCGGGGCGCGCAGTCCGCGCAGCCGCACATCGCCCGAGGTGACCGTGCTCGCATGTACCCGCACGCGGATGTCTCGCGGGCCGATCGGCGGCAGCGGGACCTGCTCGATCCGCAGCACCTCGGGCGGTCCGTAGCGGCGGTGGATGGCGGCTCTCATGGCGTGCTCCGGTCGTGGCAGGGCCGCTCATAACCATGCATCTGCAGCGGCAATATTGCCGAGTCTTGCAGATGATCCATACATTCCTGCATGCGTGAACCGCTGCCATCCTTCGACTGGACCCTGGCCCGCGCCGTTCTGGCCACGGCGGAGGCCGGCTCGCTCTCCGCCGCCGCGCGCCTGACCGGCCAGACGCAGCCGACCCTTGGCCGGCAGGTCGCCGCGCTGGAGCGCGCGCTGGGAATCGCGCTGTTCGAGCGGGTGGGCCGCGGCCTCACCCTGACACCCACGGGGCGCGAGGTGCTGGAGCATGTCCGCGCCATGGGCGAGGCCGCGGCGCGGGTGTCGCTCGTGGCGTCGGGGCGATCGCAGGCGATCGAGGGGCCGATCCGCATCACGGCAAGCGAGGTCTATGCGGCGCACCTGCTGCCGCCGATCGTTGCGCTGCTGCGCGCCGCGCATCCCGGCATCACGGTGGAGATCGTCGCCGACAACCGCCCGACCAACCTGCTGCGGCGCGAGGCCGACATCGCCGTCCGCAACTTCGAATCGCGCGACACCGAGCTGATCGTCCGCAAGGTCGCCGAGGATCGGGCGCGGCCTTATGCGACGCCGGACTGCCTGCATCGGCTGGGCCGCCCAAGCCGCTGGGCGGATCTGGCCGAGGCCGGGTTCGTGGGCTTCGACCGGACGGAGCTGTTGATCGAAGGGCTTCGCGCCTTCGGCCTGCACCTCACGGCCCGGAACTTCCCCGTCCAGGCCGACAGCCACCTGGTCCATTGGGCCTTCGTGCGGCAGGGGCTGGGCATCGGCCTGATCACCGAGGCGGTGGGCGATGCCGATCCTGCCGTATGTCGCGTGCTGCCGGAGGAGCCGCCCCTCACCTTCCCGATCTGGCTCGCCACGCATCGCGAGCTGCACACCAGCCGCAGGGTGCGGCTGGTGTTCGACCTGCTGACCGACGCGCTGTCCGCGTCCGGGCGGTGAAGCGGCGGCGCCGCCAGGGTTCGAATCCGGGCGCGCCCTCTCCGCCAGTTGCCGAGGGTGTCGCCCTTTCCGCCCGATCGACTGCGGCGCCGCGTGGCAGGCCGTCCGGAAGCGTTCCCGCATGCCTGATCACCGGTGCGACCCGGAGGCTCAGGCGTGGCCGAGCATCCGTGCCGGACCAGACCGGAAGGCAGTGGGCCGGCGCGCCTGCGCTCGGGCCGTGGCGCGGATGGCGGGCATGCCTTACGGTCCGGGCTCGACTGTTCGACCGGGGCCGGCCGCGGGACCATCCTGGGACGCCCGTGCAGCTGAGGCGGCATCCTTGAGCGTGGAGGCATTTCACTTCCAGGACTGCATCCTGCGGCCGACGCTGCGCGAACTCAGCCGCGGCGGAACGCCTTTGGCGCTGGGCGCGCGGGCCTGCGACCTGCTGCTGCATCTCGTCGCCAATGCCGGCCGCGTCGTCGGACGCGATGAGCTGATGCTCGCGGTGTGGGGCGACGCGGCGGTCGGCGACAACAACCTGAACGTCCAGGTCGCGGCGCTGCGCCAGCTGCTCGGGCGCGAGGCGGTGCTGACCATCCCCGGCCGCGGGCTGCGCTTCGGTCACCCGGTGCGCGCCGTCGCCACCATCGAGGCGCACCAGGAGCCGCCGGACAGGCCCTCCGTCGTGGTGCTGCCCTTCGCCGATTTCGGCGCGGGGTCGCAGCTGCCGTGGCTGGCCGACAGCATCGTCGAGGACGTCACGACGGACCTGTCGCGCTTCCGCGACCTGTTCGTGGTGGCGCGCAACTCCGCCTTCGCCTGGCGCGGCCAGGCACGGGATGTGCGCGACATCGCCCGCGCGCTTGGCGTGCGCTACGTCGTCGAGGGCAGCGTGCGGGTCGCCGGCGGGCGGGTGCGCGCCACGGCGCAGCTGATCGAAGCCGCATCCGGCGGCCATGCCTGGGCGGAGAGCTTCGACGCCCCGATGGAGGATCCCTTCGCCATGCCGGCGCGCATCGCCGCAGGGATCGTCGCCGCGCTCGCGCCGCAGATCGACGGTGCCGAAGTCCTGCGCATGCGGCGCGCCCCGCCGGCGCATCTCGGCGCCTATGGCCTGGCGCAGGCGGCCTGGGCGGTGATGTCGGCCGGCGAGATGGCCTTCGACACGGCACCGCGCGACCGTGCGGCGGCGCTGGCGAGGGAGGCGCTGGCGGCCGATCCGGCCTGCGGCCTGGCGCAGCGCGTGCTGGCGGCGGTCGCCTGGTGGCACGCCTATCACGGCACGACGGAAGACTTCGCGTCGACCATTGCCGCCGGCCGCGCCGCGGCGGATGCGGCGATCGCGCTGGACGCGCAGGACCATCATGCCTGGCGGCAGAAGGGGCTGCTGGCCTTCATGGCGCAGGATGCGGCGGCGGGCCTCGCCGCGCCGCGCCATGCCCATGCGCTCAATCCGAATTGCGCGGTGACGCTGGCCTGGCTCAGCTTCAATGAGGCGCTGCACGGCAATCCGACGCTCGGCGTGCCGCTCGCCGAGGCCGCGCTGCGGCGCAGCCCGCGCGACCCGGCGCGCGGGGAGATGCTCTGCGCGCTGGGCTTCGCGCAATTCGCGGCGCGCGACTATCTGGGGGCGGCGGCCTCGGCGCAGGCCGCGCTGCTCGGCATGGCGAACGCCGCGCCGCCGCTGGTGCTGGGCGCGATCGCGCAGGTCGGCGTCGGCGACCTTGCGGCGGCGGCTGCGACCTTCGCGCGGCTGCGCGACACGGCGCCGGCGCTCGCCGCCGCGCGGCTGGCGGGGCGCTGGCTGTCGACCAACCCCGACTACCAGGCCCGCGCCCACACATTCCTGCGGGTTGCCGCGGGGCTGGCGCCACCCGAGGACGCCGACGCGCTGCGGTAGGCGGTCAGGCACACCTCGCCGTCACTCCGGCACACCGGCCGCGCGCAGATCCGCCCGATAGGCATCCTGGAAGCCGCGGTCGCGCCAGACGTCGGGCATGCGGCTGACCCGCGTCCACGGCTCGGTGCGCAGGAACGCCTGTGCCGCCTCGCGCGCCTCCGCCTCGCGGCCAAGACGCCAGAGCGCCACGATCAGTGCCCGGTGGGATGTGCCGGCGAGAGGCGCCTGGCCTTCGCGCAAGCTGTCTTCGGCGCAGCGCAACGCCATCGGCAGCTCGCCCAGCATCAGATGGCCGAACGCCTCGCCCGCACGCATGAGCCCGATTTCCGGATCGCGCGGGCTGAGCCGCGCGGCGCGGCGGAACAGCGGGATGCGCCGGCCGGATCGGCGACGTAGTTGCGGACCCAGCCGGCACTGTTCGCCGCCTGCGCGGAGTTCGGATTGAGCGCCAGTGCGCGCGCGGTCGCTGCAAGCCCGGCCTCGTAGTCGCGACCGAGATGGGCGATGGCATGCCCGGCGCGCAGCAGCGTCGCAGGATCGTCTCCCGCATCGGCCAGCGCCTCCCGCGCCAGCGCGATCCCTCGCGCGGCATCGCCCGGCTCCCACCACTGACGTGACCCGCGCGCGGCATAGCATACGGCGGCCATTCCCTTGGCGAGCGCGAAGCCCGGTTCGGCCTCGACGGCACGGCGAAGCAGGTCCAGCGCCGCATCGCTCTCCGCCTTCCCCAGCCCGTGGTAATGGTGCGGCAGGGCGCGCAAATAGAGGTCGTAGGCCGCGAGGCTGCCCGTCGGCTTGGCGCTGGCGCGGCGGATTTCCGCCGCCCGCAGGTTCGGCTCCAACGCGCCGGCGACCGCTTCGGTCACGCGGTCCTGCAGGTCGAAGATGTCGTCGAGCGCTGCGTCGAAACGCCCTGACCAGAGCTGCCGCCCGGTCTCCGCCTCGGCGAGCTGGCAGGCGATGCGAACCCGCCCGCCGGCCTTGCGCACGCTGCCTTCCACCACGTAGCGCACGCCGAGCTCGCGCCCGACCTGGCGCACATCCACCGCGCGGCCCTTGTAGGTGAAGGCCGAGTTGCGCGCGATGACGAAGAACCAGCGGATGCGCCCGAGCGCGGAGGTGATCTCCTCCACCATGCCGTCGGCGAAGTAGTCCTGCTCGGGGTCGCCCGACATGTTGGCAAACGGCAGCACGACGAGCGACGGCCGGTCCTCCGGCGGGGTGAGTGCCTCGACAGCTGGCGGCGCGGCCGGCGCGGCGTTAACCGCGGCATCGAGCATGTAGCCCCGGCGCGGGACCGAGCGTAGCACGCGGCCTTCCTCGTCGCCGATCGCGCGCCGCCTGGAACAGGCTGTCCTCGGTGACGGTCACGCCGGGCCACACCGCATCGAGCAGCGCGTCCTTGGTCACGGTGCGCCCGGCCTCGCGCGCCAGGGCGCGCAGCAGGTCGAAGGGTTTTGGCGCCAGCGGCACCTCGGCGCCGGCCGCGTTGCGCAGGCTGCCGCGGCCGAGGTCGAGCGTGACGCCGGCGAAGCGCAGCACCTCCTCCCCGGCCTTCTCCGCCATATGCGCCGCCATCCCCTCAGAACTTCAGCGGATCATACACGAGGCATCGGCGGAAGGTCAGGCGCGCTTCAGGACATGCGGAACCGTCGCAGGCGAAGGTCCGGTCACGCCCGGCGTGGTGCCGGGTCACGGACAACGGAGACGACGATGAGCGCGACGAACTTCTCACCCGTCCTGGTCCCGGCGGCGCCGATGCGCGGCACCTCGCGCGGGCGTCTGGCGGGCTGGCTGGTGCGGTTGGTTCCGGCGCGTCGGCGGAGCTCGGACGCCGCCTTGCCGGAAGGCGTCGGACATCACCTGAGCCGCGACCTCGGGTTGCCGCCCGGCCACGCGCATGAGGACGCGGTCTGGGGCGTGGGCGGGCTGATGTGGCGCTGACATCGCGGCGCGGGCCGCGCCGCCGCCGCGCCGGGGCGCCGATTTAGCGGCCTTTAGCGCGCCGTATGTCGGGGTGCCTGACGTCGTGCGAGGATCGGGCATGTGCCCCGAAGCGACCACGGACGACGCGCCCGGTCCGGTCCCCGCGCCCAAGCCGGGGCCGGCGCGGCGCGTGCTGGTCGGGCTGGCCTTCGCGCTGGTCGCGCTGGCGCTGCTGTCCTTCGCCGCCGCGCATGCGCTGACCGACGCGCTCGACGAGCTGTTCGAGCTGCGGCGCCTGGCGCAGGCGGAGATGCTCGGCCCGCCGCTGGTCCACATGGTCCTGGCGTTGCAGGCCGCCCTCATCGCGATACCCTTCGTCCCCGGCGCGGAGGTCGGCTTCCTTCTGCTGGCGATCTGCGGTGCGCAGCTGGCGGTCGAGGTCTATGCCGCCACCGTGGTCGGGCTGCTGCTGGCCTTCGGCATCGGCCGGGCCGTGCCGCGGCGCCGCGCGGAGCGGCGGCTCGCGCGGCTCCGCCTGGATGCGGCCGCCGACGCGGGCGCGCGGCTGACACGGGACGGCGCCGCGGCGCCAACGGAAGGCGGCTGGCCGTTCCGGCGGCTTCTCGGCCGGCTGCTGCGCCATCGCTGCCTGTGCCTGGTGCTGCTGATCAACACGCCGGGCAACACGCTGCTCGGCGGCGGCGGCGGGATCGCGCTGGCCGCCGGCATGAGCCGGCTGTTCAGCCTGCCGCAGTTCCTGGCGAGCGCGCTGATCGCGGTCGCGCCGGTGCCCGCCTTCGTCCTGCTGATGGCGGCCTTTGCATGATCACGATGGAGCGCAAGGCATGACACGGACATCCGAGGCGAATGGCCGGCTCTGGGGCGCCCGCGCCCGCGACTGGGCGGAGGTGCAGGAAGGCCAGTGCGCCGCGGCCTTCGGCGCCGTGCTGGACCATGCCGGCGTCGGCCGCGGCAAGCGGCCGCTCCATTG
>NZ_JBWXTD010000016.1:0-8155 GCF_056682175.1 Falsiroseomonas sp. RANM36 | reverse complement strand
CCACACCCCCCCCCCCCCCCGCCCCCCCCCCCCCCCCCCCCCGCCCCCCCGGGCCCCCCGCGCCAGGTGGCGCGAAGCCAAGCGCGGCGCCGGCGTCCGAGGCGACGAAGGTGAGACCTTCGTCCGCCCGGTCTGAAGGGTCAGCGCCGGACGCGGCGATACTGGCCGGGTGTCACGCCGGTGGCGCGGCGGAAGCTGGTGGTGAAATGCGCCTGGTCGGCGAAGCCGCAGGCCTGAGCGATTTCGGCCAGCGGCAGGTCCGCGTCCAGCAGGTCCTTCGCATGCGCCACCCGGCAGGCGGTGGCGAAGGCGCGCGGCGTCTGGCCGGTCGCCAGCTTGAAGGCGCGGCTGAAATGGAAGGGCGAGAGCCGGATGCTCGCCGCCATGTCGGCGATGCCGAAGGGCTCCGCCAGATGCGCCATCGTCCAGTCGCGCACCCGCGAGAGGCGGGCCGGTGAGAGCGAGGCAGCGGGCGTCGGCGCGCCGGGCGGGTCGGCCAGGCGCAGCAGCAGCGCCACCAGCGACAGCACCGCGCCATCGCTGAACAGGCGTCCATGCGGGCTGTCCGGCAGGCCTTCCGCCCACATCAGATCCAGCAACTGCGCGATCGCGCCGGATCGGAACACGCCGGCATGCAGTCGGCCGAATCCGGGCGCGGCGGCGGCCGGATTCGCCTCTGCCAGGATCTGGGCGACCAGCGGCGCGGGCAGGGAGACGAAGCTCTTCTGGTGCGGCGCGTCGTTGGCGAAGTGCGTGGCGACGCCGGGCGCCTTCAGCACCAGGCCGCCGCGGCGGAACGGCGCCTCGCAGCGTCCCGCGCCGACGTCGAAGCGCATGCGCCCGCTGCCGCGCTCGTTGATCGCCAGCGTGAAGTCGTCTGTCGGCGGGTCGGGAAAGTCGCCCGCCGGCTGCGAGAACCGCACCAGGGCGACGGGTTGCGATCCCGCAAGGCGCAATGCCTGCAGGAAGGGTGCGTAGGCGCCATGGCCATACACCTCGGCCAGGCTGCGGCAGCCTGTCCCGGCCAACTCCATTGCCTTCCTCCGCGCGGGCCTGCGGCCCGCCTTCGCGGGTGCAGCATCGGTGGCAGCGGCGCGCGAAGTCAACCATCGAACCGCGCGGGTTGCAGCAACCGGGCACAAGACCGCCGCAGGAAGACGCAAGACGATGTCCGCGGGCGCGCGGACAGTGCGCGGCGGCATCCAGTGACCGGACCAGCCTGATGGGCATCACGCGTGACGAGAGGATCACCGACGCCGGCCTTCTGCGCCGTCGGCTGTGCGAGGCGCAGGCCGGCTGCGAGGTGGCCTATCGCGCGGTGCTGCACTGGGCGGCGGAACGCGCCGACGGCAACGGCGATGTCGGCAGCACGCTGATGCTCCTGCACAGGCTGCGCCACACCTATCATCCCAGCGGCTGCCCCGAAGCATGGTTGGCGGCAATCATCGCCGCGGCGGCGCGTGGCGGGGACGCGACGGCGCGCCGCGCAGCGCGCGTAACCGCCCGTGCCGGCGCGGCGAAGCGATGACAGCCGCGCAGGCGTCGCCGGCGGCAGAGGAGATCATGCAGATGCCCGCTTCGAGCTACCCGCCGCGTCCTGCCGGCTACGACAAGCATGTGGCGCTGGTGCTGCAGGGCGGCGGCGCGCTCGGCAGCTACCAGGCCGGGGTGTACGAGGCGCTGGCGGAGTCGGCGTATCTGCCGGATTGGGTCGCGGGCATCTCCATCGGCGCCATCAACGCCGCGATCATCGCCGGCAACGCGCCGGAGCGGCGCGTGGAGAAGCTGCGCCGCTTCTGGGAGACGGTGACGGCGCCGCCCGCGCTCTGGCCCGGCTGGATGGCGGCCGCCGTGTCGCACATGCCGGGCGCGCGGCGGCATCTCGGCGCGACCAGCGCGCTGCTGTTCGGACAGCCCGGCTTCTTCCAGCCGCATCCCTTCGACGCCTGGCTGTTCCGCGGCCCGAGCAGCTTCTACGACACCGGCGCGTTGCGCAGCACGCTCGAGGCGCTGGTGGATTTCGACCGCATCAATGCCGGCGGCGGCCCGCGGCTGAGCGTCGGCGCGGTGAATGTGCGCACCGGCAACCTCGCCTATTTCGACAGCGCCGCCATCGCGATCCGGCCGGAACATGTGATGGCCAGCGGCGCGCTGCCGCCCGGCTTTCCCGCGGTGGAGATCGAGGGCGAGCACTACTGGGACGGCGGCCTCGTCTCCAACACGCCGCTGCAATACGTCATCACGCAGATCCCCCGCCGGTCGCGGCTCACCTTCCAGGTGGATGTGTTCCATGCGCGCGGCATGCTGCCGCTCGACCTCGAGGAAGTTGCGGAGCGCGAGAAGGACATCCGCTATTCCAGCCGCACGCGCGCGGCAACCGATGTCATCCGCACCACCCATGACGTGCGGCACAACATCAACACGCTGTGGGAGAAGCTGCCGCAGAAGCTGCGCGAGACGCCGGAGGGCCGGTTCCTGTACAACTATGGCTGCGTCACCACGATGGACATCGCGCAGCTGATCTACCGGCCGCGCGACGGCCAGGGCCATTCGAAGGACTACGAGTTCAGCCGCGCCACGATGGAGGAACGCTGGGCGCAGGGGCGCGAGGATGCGGAACAGACGCTGGCCGCCTCCCCCTGGCTGGCGCCGATGCCCCCGGAGGTCGGCGCGCGCACCTTCGACGTCGCCGGCGCGCGCGCCCGGGCCGCCGCCGCGGCCGCCGCGGCACCAGCGGCACCAGCGACACCAGCGCCGGAGGAAGCCGCCTGATGGAGGAGCGCGAGGTTCTCGCCGGCGCCTTCGCCATGCCGCGCACCAGCCCCTCCTATCCGATGGGCCCCTACCGCTTCACCGACCGCGAATACCTCTCCATCGCCTACCGCACCGACGCCGCGGCCGTCGCGCGGCTGCTGCCGGAGCCTCTGGCGCCGGTGGCGGCCGAGGCACGGGTGCAGTTCATCCGCATGCCGGACAGCACCGGCTTCGGCGAATACGCGCTGGTGCTGCAGTCTCTCCCCTGCCGCCTGCCGGATGGCGAGACCGCCGGCTACATCCTCGGCGCCTATGTGAACTCCCACACGGCGAATTCGGGCGGGCGCGAGCTCTGGGGCTTTCCGCAGAAGCTCGCGCGCCCCTCGCTGGCGGTGGAGCGCGACACGCTGCTCGGCGCGCTGGACTTCGGCCCGGTCCCGGTGGCGCGCGCCTCCATGGGCTTCAAGCACCGTGCGCTGGCCGAGCCGGAGGCGCTGGCGGAGATCGCGGCGCCGGGCGTGATGCTGAAGATCATCCCGCATGTGGATGGCCGCCCGCGCATCTGCGAGCTGGTGCGCTGCCGCCTGGGCGGGCTGCGCTTCAAGGGCGGCTGGACGGGACCTGCCTCGCTTTCGCTGATGCCGCATGCGCTGGCGCCGCTGGCGGCGCTGCCGGTTCTGGAGATGCTGCGCGGCGTGCATGCCATCGCGGACTGCACGCTCGAGCTCGGCGACGTCGTCCACGACTACCTCGCGGAAGGAATGACGGCATGACGCGCGACGAGGTGCGGCGCACCGCCTTCGCGATGCCGCTCGGCAATCCCTCCTACCCGATCGGGCCCTACCGCTTCGTGGACCGGGAATACCTGATCATCACCTACCGCACCGACGCGGAGGCGCTGCGCCGCGTTGTCCCGGCGCCGCTCGAATTCGACACGCCGCTGGTGAAGTACGAATTCATCCGCATGCCGGACAGCACCGGCTTCGGCGACTACACGGAAAGCGGGCAGGTCATCCCGGTGCGGCTCGGGGCGCAGCATGGCGGCTATGTCCATGCGATGTTCCTCGACGACGATCCGCCGATCGCCGGCGGACGCGAGCTCTGGGGATTCCCCAAGAAGCTCGCGCAGCCGACGCTGCGCGTGGAGCGCGACACGCTGCTCGGCACGCTCGACTATGGCGGGGCGCGCATCGCCACCGGCTCGATGGGCTACAAGCACCGCCCCCTGCCGGAGGCAACGCTGCGCGCCGCGCTCGCCGAGCCCGGCTTCCTGTTGAAGATCATCCCGCATGTGGATGGAAGCCCGCGCATCTGCGAGCTGGTGCGCTACCGCCTGACGGACATCGTGCTGAAGGGCGGCTGGACCGGGCCGGCGGCGCTCTCCCTCGCGCCGTATGCGCTGGCGCCGGTCGCGGACCTGCCGGTGCGGGAGGTGGTCTCCGCGACGCATCTGATCGCCGACCTCACGCTCGACCTCGGCGAGGTGGTCCATGACTACCTCGCCTGAGCCGCGCGCCACCCTCGCCACGCCAGGATCGAGACCATGAGCAGGTTGCAGGACCAGGTCGCCATCGTCACCGGCGCGGCCGGCGGCATCGGCCGCGGCATCGCGCATCGCCTGGCGCGGGAGGGCGCGGCGGTGGCGATCGCCGATCTCGCCCTGCCGGCGGCGGAGGCGACCGCGGCGCAATTCCGCGCGGAGGGCCTCGCCGCGATGGCGGTGGCGATGGATGTCAGCGACGAGGCGGCGGTCGAGGCCGGCGTCGCCGCCGTGCTGGAAGCCTGGGGCCGGGTGGACATCCTGGTCAGCAATGCCGGCATCCAGATCGTGCATCCGCTGCATGAGTTCCCGCTCTCCGACTGGCGGAAGATGCTGGCGATCCATCTCGACGGCGCCTTCCTGACCACGCGGGCCTGCCTGAAGCCGATGTACGCCGCCGGGCGCGGCAGCATCGTCTATATCGGCTCGGTCCATTCCAAGGAGGCCTCGGTGCTGAAGGCGCCCTATGTCGCCGCCAAGCACGGGCTGATCGGCCTGGCGAAGGTGGTGGCCAAGGAAGGCGCGAGGCACGGCGTGCGCGCCAACACCGTCTGCCCGGGCTTCGTGCGCACGCCGCTGGTCGAGAAGCAGATCCCCGAGCAGGCGAAGGCGCTCGGCATCACGGAAGCCGAGGTGATTCGCGACGTCATGCTGAAGGAAACTGTGGACGGCGAGTTCACCAGCATCGAGGATGTGGCCGAGGCCGTGCTGTTCTTCGCGGCCGCGGGGAGCAACGCGATGACCGGCCAGTCCCTGATCGTCAGTCATGGCTGGTGCATGGAATAGGCATGCTCTCCCCCGCCGTCGCGCATTGGGTGGTGGAGCTCGCGTTGATCTACGCCGCGATCGGTGTCGGCGTCGGCATCGCCTTCCTCGCCTTCGGCATCGAGCGCTTCGACGCGGCGGCACGCGGCGCGCATGCCTTCCGCCCGCTGCTGCTGCCGGGTCTTGCGCTGTTCTGGCCGCTCGTGCTGTGGCGCTGGCTGCGAGAGGCGCGGCGATGACGCGCCGGCATCGCCGCGCGCATCTCGGCATCTGGCTCGGCCTCGCGCTGCTGTTGCCGCTGCTGCTCGTCGCGGCCGCCGCGCTGCGCCTCGGCGCGCCGCCGGCGGAGGCGCCGGTCCGTCTCTCCGCGCCGGGACCCGGCGCGCGATGAGCGCGCGGCGCGTTCCCGTCTCCTGGACCCCGGCCAAGCGGACCTATGACGCAGTGCTGGTGGTCGGCGTCCTGCTGTATCTGCTCGCCTACGAGCATCTCGGCCCGCTGCTGCAGGACGCCGCGCGCGCGCCGGACGCGCAGGTCACGCGCATCCGCGCCTATGGCAGCTGCGCCTTCCTGCTGCTGACCATCGCGCTGGCGATCGGCCCGCTGGCGCGGCTCGACCGGCGCTTCCTGCCGCTGCTCTACAACCGCCGCCATCTCGGCGTGGTCACCTTCCTCGTCGCGCTGATGCATGCGCAGCAAGTGCTGGGCTGGCACTTCGCCTTCAGCCCGACGCCGCCCCTCGTCGCCATGCTCTCGAGCGAGCCGCGCATCGGTGCCGCGCCGGGCCTGCCCTTCGTGCCGATGGGCGTGCTGGCGCTGCTGATCCTCTTCGCGCTGGCCGCGACGAGCCATGATTTCTGGCTGCACTTCCTGACGCCGCCGGTCTGGAAGGCGCTGCACATGACGATCTACGCGGCCTATGCGCTGGTCGTCCTGCATGTCGCCTTCGGCGCGCTGCAATCGGGCGAGAACGTCACGCTGGTCGCGGTTGTCGGCGCGTCCGCGACGCTGCTCGTCGCGCTGCACATCGCCGCCGGGCTGCGCGCGGCGCGGCAGGATGGCGCCGTGGCGCCGTCCGCCGGCGAGGCGCCCTGGGTCCTGGCCGGCCCGCCGGAGGCCATCGCCGAGGGCCGCGCCATCGTCATCCGCCCGCCGGACGGCGAGGCGGTGGCGATCTTCCGCCATGCGGGCCGGCTTTCCGCGGTGACCAATCTCTGCGCGCACCAGAACGGGCCGCTCGGCGAGGGGCGCGTGGCGGATGGCTGCATCACCTGCCCCTGGCACGGCTTCCAGTACCGGCTGGAGGATGGCTGCGCCCCGCCGCCCTACACCGAGAAGCTGGCAACCTATCGGCTGCAGATGCGGAGCGGGATGGTGTGGCTCGATCCGCGCCCGAACCCGCCCGGCACCCGCGTGGAGCCGCTGCGCGTCGCGGAGCCCGCGGCGTGAGCGCGCGCGAGGAATTCTTCATCGGCTGGGCCGCGACGCCGCCGCGCCTGCGCGGCTTCCTGCTTCGCGTCGCGGGAGCGCTGCTGCTCGGCCTGGTGCTGGCGGGCCTGCTGCTGGCCGGCGCCGCGCGCGATCCGGCCGGTGCGCGCTTCGCCACCGTGCCGGGCCAGGCGAGCCTGGCCGACCTGCCGATCGCCGATGCGGTGGAGGGCACCCTGCTCGAGGGGCCCTCCCCGCTGCTGCACCTGCCCGAGTCAGGCCGCACCCTGCTGCTCTCCGCCGACGGCAAGCTCGGCCCCCCGCGGGAGGTCGCGGCCCTGGCCGGGCGGCGCGTGCGGGCGGAAGGCTTCGTGCTGCGCCGCGGCGACATCGAGATGCTGGTCCTGAACGCGCCGCCGGTGCCGCTCCCCGCCGCGGCGATCCCGCCCCCACCCGTGCCGCTCGGGCGCTGGCGCATCACCGGCGAGATCTGCGACGGCAAATGCGCCGCCGGCGGCATGCGCCCCGGCACCGGCATCGCGCATCGCGCCTGCGCCACGCTCTGCCTGGATGGCGCGATTCCGGCCGTCTTCGTCGCCACCGGGCCGGTGGCGGGGCATGCCTTCCTCGTCCTCGCCGATCGCGACGGTGGCCCGCCGATGCCGGCCTTCCGCGACCTGATCGGCCGCCGCCTGACGCTGGAGGGCGAGGTTGCGCGGCATGGCGGGCTGCTGGTGTTCCGGGCCGAGCGCCCATGATGGCCGCGCTGCGCAGCCCCGCCCTCGCGCTGCTGGCGCTTCTGCTGGCCTGGCTGGCCTGGACGGCGGCGGGCTGGCTCGTCGCCCGATTCGGCCTGCCGCTCGCCGAGACACTGCAGCAGGCGGCGCTGCTGCTGCTCGCACTCGGTCTCGCCGATCGCGTCTTCCCCACCGAACCGCCCGGAGATCCCCATGGCTGAGCCGCGTATCGTCCTCGTCACCGGCGCGGCCGGCAATCTCGGGCGCGCCGTGGCGGCACGACTGGCAGCGGAGGGGCACAGCCTGGCCCTGCTCGACCGCGCCGCGCCGCCGCTGCAGGCGCTGGCGGCGGGGCTGCCCGGCGCCGCGGCGCATCTGCCGCTGCCCGAGGTGGACCTGATGGACGCCGCCGCCTGCTCGGCCGCGGTCGGCCGCATCCTCGACCGCTACGGCGGGCTGGACGGCGTGGCCCATACCGTCGGCGGCTTCGCCGCGGCGCCGATCGCCGAGGCCGCGCCCGAGCTTTGGGAGAGCATGTTCCGGCTGAACCTGCTGACCACCGCCAACATCTTCAACGCGGCCATCGCAGGCATGCGGCCAGCGGGGCGCGGCGCGCTGGTCGCGATCGGCGCGATGGCGGGGCTGAAGGCGGCGTCGGGCCTCGCCGCCTATGCCGCGGCGAAGTCCGGCGTGCTCCGGCTGGTCGAAAGCTATGCCGAGGAGCTGAAGCCGGCGGGGCTGCGGGTGAACGCCGTGCTGCCCGGCACCATCGACACGCCGCAGAACCGGGCCGCCATGCCGGACGCCGATGCCTCCGGCTGGGTGCAACCGGAGCAGCTGGCCGAGGCCGTCGCCTTCCTGCTGTCCGACGCCGCCTCCGGCGTCACCGGGGCGCTGCTGCCCGTCACCGGCCGGGGCTGACCCGGCCGTC
>NZ_JBWXTD010000015.1:0-8401 GCF_056682175.1 Falsiroseomonas sp. RANM36 | reverse complement strand
CGGCGATGCCAAAGGCGCCGGAGAGGCGCGCGCAGCTGGCCTGCAGCGCCGCCTCGAAGCCGGCGCCGCGCGCCATGGCGGCGGCGAGGAGGTGGGGTATCACCTCGCTGTCGGTGTCGGAGCGGAAGACGGCACCCTCGGCCTCCAGCTCGGCGCGCAGCGCAGCGTGATTCTCGATGATGCCGTTGTGCACCACGGCGATGCCGCCCGCCTCATGCGGATGGGCGTTGCGCGCCTCCGGCCGGCCATGCGTGGCCCAGCGGGTGTGGCCGATGCCGGCGCGCCCTTGCGGCATGGCGGGCGCCAGCGCCGCGGAGAGGTCGCGCGCGCAGCCCACCACCTTGTGGACCGCGAAGCCCGGGCCGGCCACCGCCACCCCCGCGCTGTCATAACCGCGATAGGCCAGCCGCCCGAGCGCCGCGACCAGGTCGCCCGCCACGGGATGCCCGTTCACCAGGCCGATGATGCCGCACATGCCGTTGCTCCTGTCGAGACGTGTCGGGAGGCCAGGGGCACGCCGCGTGCCAGACCCTGTTTCGCGAATTGCGAGGCAGCCGGCGGTCGGCTCAACCGAGGCCGGCATAGGCCGCCCGCATCCGCGCGATGCCCGCGGCACGACCATGCCGCGCGGCCACGGCGTCCCGCGCATGAAGACCCATGGCGTCGCGCTCCGCCTGGGGCAGCGCCGCCCAGCGTGCGATGCAGGATGCAAGCGCCGCGCTGTCGCCCGGCACGGCGAGGAAGCCGTCCACGCCGTGCCGGATCAGCCCCGGCAGCGCGCCGAGGCCGAAGGCGGCGACCGGCACGCCATGCGCCATGGCCTCCAGCGCGGCGAGCGGCATGCCCTCGGCCCGCGAGGTGATGGCGAGCAGCCCGATGCCCGCCCAGGCCCCCTCCATGCCCGGCCGCGCGCCATGGAACAGCACGCGCCCGCCGGCCTGCGCCTCACAAACCGTGCGCAGCGCGCCGTCGCCGAAGGCCTCGAAGCGCAGCGCGTGCATGCCGCGCGCGATGTCGCAGAAGATGTCGGGCCCCTTCTCATGGGAGAGCCGCCCGACGAAGGCGATGACGGACGGGCGCGACGAAGGCGCCTCCGGCGGGATCGCGACGAAATTCGGCACCAGCGCGGCGCCCCAGGGCAGCCGCGCGCGGATCGGCTCGCTCACCGCGATGCGGCCGCCGAGGCAGGCGGTCCAGCGATCCGCCGCATCCCACAGCGCGACGCGCCCGCGCGGCCGCTCCCCCGCATGGAAGGAGGCGACGACGCGCACTCGCGCCAGCCGCCCGGCAAGGCGCCCGAGCAGATTGGCCTTGTAGCCATGGGTGTGCAGCAGGCGCGGCCGGCCGCTGCGCAGCCGCCGGGCGAGCGGGGCGAAGCCGCCCGCCAGCGCCTCCTGCGGGATGCCGGCCGCAGCGAGCCGCGTGCGCAGCGGATGCGGGCCGTGGTCCTGCAGGAACAGCACGCGCGGCCGCTCCCCGGCCTCGGCCAGGCCCTCCGCCAGTTCGGCGACATGCGTCTCGATCCCGCCGGGCCCGCGGCTGTCCAGTAGAAGCCAGGTTTCGTCCATGCCGGTCACCTCCGTTCCGGAGGCCAGGGCATGCGGCGTGCCCGGCCGACCCTCGCATTCTGCAAGGCAGGCTGCGGCGGCTCGCCCGGCATGGCCGTTGCTCCGGCGCCGCCGGGTTCCAGCAAGGACGACGCCGCGATGATCATCAGCACCACTGCCGAGCGCGACACGCTCTGCCTGCACCTGGCCGGCGCGCTCGACGCGCAGGGCGCCGTCGCGCTGCGCCCGGGCTTCGAGCGGCTTGCACTGGATGCAACCCAGGATGTACTGCTCGACCTTTCGGATGTAGAGTATCTCGACGGGGCTGGAATCGGGGCGGTGGCCTTTCTTTTCAAGCGGTTGACGGCGCGGGGACGACGGGTGCGGCTGCAGGGCGCGAGGGGCCAGCCGCTCGCGACGCTGCGCGCGCTGGGCCTCGGCCGGGTCTTCGGGCTGGAGCCGCGGCGGACGAGTTTCGCGCGCCTCTTCGGCAAGGGGCTGGCTTGGGCGCGCTGAGCCGCGAAGGGCGGGCGGCGCTCGCCGCTGCACTGCTCGTCGCCCTGGCGGGCTGCACCGCCTGGCCGCCGCCGGGCCAGGGCGGGCAGGCGGAGCGCGGGCGCGCGGCGCTGCCGGCCGGCACCGGCCCCTCCCTGGCCAGCCGCCTGGCCTGTGCGCTCGGCCGGTTCGAGCAGGTCCGCGCCGGTTCCGCCGAGGCCGGCATCCTGACCGGGCGCGTGGAGGCGGCGACCGATCTGGTCGTGCGCGCCCAGCGCGAGGTGCAGGCGGGGATGACGCAGGACGCGGCGATCACCCTCGACCGGCTGGAGGCCGAGACCCTGGTGCTGCGGGCGCAACTGCCCGGCCCCGCGCAGCCGCCGCCCGCGGCCTGCGGGTGATGCGGCGCCTTCTGGCCCTGCTGGTGCTGGCCTGCGCGCTGTTCGCCGGCATCGCGCCCGCGCGCGCGCAGACGAACGGCGCGGCGCGGCTCGGGCCGGGCGACGTGCTGCAGATCGTCCTGCCGGGCGAGGAGGCTTTCGCCAACCCCTTCCAGATCGACCGCGCCGGCAACGTCACGCTGCCGGAAGCGGGCGAGGTCAGCCTTTCGGGACTGACCGTCGCGCAGGCGCGCGACCGCGTGCGCGCGGCGCTGGCGCCCACCTTCCGCGACCTCGGCCGCCTCAACGTGATCCTGCGCGAGCGGCGCCTGCTGCTGACGGTCGGCGGCTTCGTGCGGACGCCGGGGCCGGTTGAGCTGCCCGCCGGGTCCAACGTGCAGATGGCGATCGCCGCGGCCGGCGGCCTTGCGGCGGGCGCGCAACTCGACCGCGTGCAGGTCCGGCGCGGCGGGCAGGCGATCACCTTCGACTACAAGCGCTACCTCGACACCGGCGACGACCGCATCCTGCCGGCGCTGCGCAGCCTGGACACCGTCTTCGTCCCCGCCTCGCCCCTCACAGGCAATGTCGAGGTGCCCTTCGACGCCCGCACGCTCACCGCCGCCGGCGACGCGGCGGACGACCGCAACGCCGTGCGCGTCTTCGGGGAGGTGAACCAGCCCGGCTCCTTCGCCCACCGCCAGGGCATGACCGTGATGGACGCGATCATCCGCGCCGGCGGCGTCACCCGCTACGCGGGCACCGAGCAGATCCGCATCATCGCCGGCGGCGAGCCGCGGCCCTTCAACCTCAAGGCCTTCCTCGACACCGGCAACGCCACCCTCAACCCGCCGGTCGCGCCGGGCACCACCATCTTCATCCCCGCCCAGACCGAGGAGGTCCGCCAGGGCCCGCGCGTGGTCTATGTGATGGGCGAGGTGCAGCGCCCGGGCGCCTTCGAGATGCGCGCCGGCGCCGGCTTCTTCGACGTGCTCGCCAATGCCGGCGGCCCCTCCCGCTTCGCCGAGACGCGCCAGGTGCGGATCATCCGCGCGGACGGGCGGCGTGTGGATCTCTTCGACCTCGGCGGCTTCATCGAGCGCGGCGGCGGCGTGCCGCCCGCGATCAACCCGGGCGACGGCATCTTCGTTCCCGAGAAGACGCAGGGCACCGAGCAGGCCTCCTGGCTGCGCACGCCGCCCACGCGGGCGGTGCGCGTGATCGGCGCGGTGCGCGCGCCCGGCCGCTACGAATGGTCGGACGAGATGTCGCTGCTCGACCTGCTGGCCCAGGCCGGCGGGGCGAATGAGCGCGGCGACCTCGCCAACATCCAGATCGTCACCGCCGACCAGGGCGGCCAGACGATCCGCTTCGACCTGCGCCGCTTCCTCGACGGTGGCGGATCCTTCCGCGCGCTGCCGCGCATCCGCTCGGGCATGACCGTGAACGTGCCCGAACTACCGCAGAGCCCGACGGACAGCCGCAGCCAATGGGTGCAGCAATCGGCCGACCGCTCGATCTACGTGATGGGCGCGGTCGGCAAGCCGGGCCGCTACGCCTTCGAGGAGAGCCTCTCCTTCCTCGACATCATCTCGGCCGCCGACGGGCCGACCAACCAGGCGGACCTGCTGAACATCCGCGTCGCGCATCGCGGCGAGGGGCGCGACCGCGTCAGCCGCGTGAACCTGGCGCGCTACTTCGAGACGGGCGACGAGACGCTGCTGCCGCGCGTGCGCCCCGGCGACGTGATCTTCGTGCCCGACCGCAACCGCAACTGGCTGGAGCAGTCGCCCGGCAGCACCGTGCGCGTGCTCGGCGCGGTGAACCGGCCTGGGCGCTACCAGTTCACCGACGGCATGAGCATCCTGGACCTGCTGGCCGAGGCCGGCGGGCCGAACCGCGACGCGCTGCAGGAGCGGATCGTGGTGGTGAACCTTTCCTGCTGCGCCGACCAGGCGCGGAGCTTCGACCTGCCCGCCTTCGCCCGCAGCGGCGACGTCACCCGGCTGCCCGTCGTGCGCGCCGGCGACACGGTCTACGTGCCGACCAGCTCGCAGAGCGACTGGCGCCTGTTCTTCGACAGCGTGCGCGACATCGTCACGATGCTGTCCGTCATCGCGCTGCTGGGGAGGATCTGAGCCATGCCGCCCGAGCCTGGCGAAACCGAGATGGAGGCGCTCTGGCTCGCCGTGTCCGGCACCGGGGCGCGCAGCCTCGCGATTCTCTCGGCCCGCGCCGGCGAGGGAACGACGACGCTCGCCGAGGCGCTGACGCGCCGCGCCGCGCAGGGTGGCCGGCGCGCCCTGTATGTGGACCTCTCGGGCGGGCATGCGGCAGGCGCCGGGCTCGGCCTCGCCCCCGATGCGATCCTGCCGGGCGCGCAGGAGGGTGTGGGCGTGCTGGCGAACCCGTCCGACGCCGCCGCGCGCGCCTGGCGCGATCCGGCGCGGCTCGCGTCGCAGGCCGCGGCCTGGCTGGAGGAGCGGGACCTGATCGTCTTCGACTGCGCACCGCTGCTTGCCGAGAGCACTGCGGGCGTGCCGCCGCTGTCCGTGGCCGCGGCGGCGGAGGCGACCATCCTCGTCGTGCTGGCGGGCCACACCCCCGCATCCGATGTGCGGGACGCGCAGCAGCGCCTTGAGCGCGGCCGGGCGAGGCTGATCGGCACGGTGCTGAACGACCGCGACAACCCTTCCCTGCTCGCTGAACTGGAACGGGAGGCCGGCCGCCTCGACCGCGTGGCGCCCGGCGTCTCGCGGCGGATCCGCGGCGCGCTGCGTCGCTCGAGCCTGCTCGCGCAGAGGACCTGACCGATGCCGGCGCTCGACCCGGACGTGACGCTGCAGCTGCGGGATGACGTGCCGGCGGAGATCTTCGCCAGGATCGTCGCGACCTTCGAGGCCGACAGCGCGCGCCTGCTGGATGCGATGGAGGACGCGGACGAAGCGGGCTTCGCGCGCGCGGCGCATACCCTGGCCGGCGCCGCGGGGGTCGTCGGTGCGGCGGAGCTGGCCGCGAGCGCCCGCCTCGGCATGGCCGGCGGCGGAGCGGGGGGGCGCGCCGCGCTGATGCCGCTGCTGCGGCGACAGGCGGACGAGGCGGTGGCCGCGCTCCGCGCCCTGGTCGCGTCACCGCGATGAGCCCGCCCGCCGCCCGCATCCTGCTGGTGGAGGACAACCCCACCCAGGCCGAGGTCACGCGCGCCTTCCTGCACGACCTCGGCCACGAGATGCGGCTGGCGGAGACCGCGCAGGAGGGCATCTCCGTCGCGCTCGCCTGGAGCCCGGACCTCGTGCTCCTCGACCTGCAGCTGCCGGACGGCAACGGCTTCGAGGTGATGCGCCGGCTGCGCGACAACGCGATGGACACGCCGGTGGTGGTGATCACCGCGAACGGATCCATCGGCGTCGCGGTGGACGCCATGCGCGAGGGGGCGGCGGATTTCCTGGTGAAGCCCTTCGCCAAGGCGCGGCTCGGCACCACCCTCGGCAACGTGCTGGAGAAGCGCGCGCTCGCGCAGGAGCTCAGCAGCACGCGCGCGCGCCTTGCGCCCAACCGCTTCTTCTCCTTCATCGGCGCCTCGGAGCCGATGCGCGCGGTCTATCGCACCATCGAGGCCGTCGCGCCCTCCCGCGCCAATGTCTTCGTCACCGGCGAGAGCGGCACCGGCAAGGAGCTGGCCGCGGAGGCCGTCCACAAGGCCTCCCCGCGCGCCCGCAAGCCCTTCCTGGCGCTGAACTGCGGCGCCATCCCGCGCGACCTGCTGGAGAGCGAGATCTTCGGCCATGTGAAGGGCGCCTTCACGGGGGCCACCGACAACCGCATCGGCGCCGCCAAGGCGGCCGATGGCGGCACGCTGTTCCTCGACGAGATCGGCGAGATGCCGCTCGACATGCAGGTGAAGCTGCTGCGCTTCGTGCAGACTGGCACCTTCACGCCGGTCGGCGCCGCGAAGGCGGAGAAGGTGGATGTGCGCTTCGTCTGCGCCACCAACCGCGACCCGCTGGCCGAGGTGGAGGCCGGGCGCTTCCGCGAGGATCTCTACTACCGGCTCTATGTCGTGCCGATCGACCTGCCGCCGCTGCGCGAACGCGGCGCCGACGTGCTGCTGATCGCGCGCCATTTCCTGCAACTCTTCGCGAAGGAGGAAGGCAAGCGGTTCCGCGGCTTCGCGCCGGACGCCGAGGCGGTGCTCGCCGCCTATCCCTGGCCCGGCAATGTGCGCCAGTTGCAGAACGTGGTGCGCAACATCGTCGTGCTGCATGACGGCGAGCAGGTGACGACGCGGATGCTGCCGCCGATGCTGTTGCGCGGCGTGCAGCCCGTGGGCAGCCCCGGCGCCCGCGTCGCCGCGCCGACGCCCCCGCCTGCCGCCGCGCCCGTCCTGCTCGCGCCGGAGCCGGAGCCGGAACCGACGCCCGAGCCGGAGCCCCTGAGCGCGACGCTGCCGGAAACGCCCGCCGACCCGCCCGCGGCGCCGGCGGGAGAGATCGAGATCGTGCCGCTCGCGGTGATGGAGCGGCGGCTCATCGAGGCGGCGCTGGCACAGACCGGCAACGATGTGCCGCGCGCGGCGGCGCTGCTGGAGATCAATCCCTCGACGATCTACCGCCGGCTTCAGGCCTGGCGCGCGACAGGCTGAAGCGCAGCCCGGGCGGGGCGCAGCGGCCGCAGCAGCGCCGCCGCCGCCTCGCGCAACTGCCGCGCCGAAGGCTGCAGGGCAAGCGCGCGCAGCCTGAGCGCACCGGCGCGAACCGCCGCGCCCGCGGCCGAGGCGGCCTCGGCCTCCGCCACCAGTAGCCGCGCCCGGCAGGCGCGCACCGCATCCGGCGAGATCGCGCACGCCGCCGCCTCGTAGCGCCGCGCCACGGCACGCATCGCCGCCGCCCGCGCCGCGCCGGCCGCGGAAAGGTTCCCAGGCCGGTGCTGGCGATACTCCGCCAGGGCGCGCGGCACGCAGCCGACCGGGCCGCAGGCCGCGAGCCGGAGCCAGAGATCCCAGTCCTCCGCCTGGTGCAGGCTCTCGTCGAAGCCGCGGACGGCGCGCAGCATGTCGGTGCGCGCCATCACCGTGGACGTGCCGACGACATTCTCCGCATAAAGCTGCGCGAAGGCGTCGTCGCCCAGCACGAAGGGCTCCTCCCGCCCGGCATGGCGCGCCGCGAAGCGCGGCCAGAAGGCGAAGCAGCCGCCGCCCAGCGTGCCGTCCGGCCGGCGATGACGGTAGTCGGTGAAGGAGAAGCCGATCTCCGGCCGCGCCGCGTGCAGCGCCGCCTGCACCGCGAGCTTGTCGAGCCGCCAGCGGTCGTCGGCATCGAGGAAGGCGATGAGCGGCGTGCGCGCCGCGGCGATCGCCAGGTTCCGCGCCGCGGCCGCGCCGCGCCCAGGGCCGCGCAGCACCCTGAGGCGCGGATCCTCGGCGGCGAGGCGCGCGAGGAACGCCGCGGTTCCGTCGGTGGAGCCGTCATCCACCACGATGATCTCGACCTCGGCGCCGCCGATCGAGGCGATGGCATGCGGCAGCCAGCGCCGCGCATCGCGGCTCGGGATGACGACGCTGATCGCGGGGTGGTCTGCCATCGTGGAAGCTCCTGGGTTGCTGGCGTCCTGCCAAGCACGCCCCGTTCCAGCGGCTCTTGCAGATTGCGAGGCTTTGCGCGGCGGCACCCTGGCACGCGCGATGCGAGGACGCGCCGCATGCCCTTCGACACGCTTTCCCGCCCGACCCATGCGAAGCCCGACCGCCTGGCGATCCTGCATGTGATGGCGGCCTTCCCGGTGCTGTCGGAGACCTTCGTCAGCAACGAGATCCGCGCCCTGCGCGCGCTCGGCCACCGCGTCGTGCCTCTGGCGCTCTCCGAAAAGGCGCATGCCTGCCAGCCGGAGGACGAGGCGTTCCGCGCCGAGACGCTGCATGCGGCCGGCATCGGGCGCCGCGCCCCCCCCCCCCCCCCGGGCGCCCCCCCCCCGCGCCCCCGC
>NZ_JBWXTD010000014.1:0-9401 GCF_056682175.1 Falsiroseomonas sp. RANM36 | reverse complement strand
GCAACCGCCGTCTCGCGAAGGACTTCGAGGCCTCCCTCGCCTCCGCCGAGGCCTTCCTCTACGCCGCCTCCGTCATGCTCCTGCTACGGCGCATCGCCCGTTGCACATGAGATTCGAGACAGGCTCTTAGGCTCGGAGGCTGGCTCTCGGAACCGCAAAACACATCGAGAATGTCGCGATTCTGCCGGGAGATCCTGAACAGACCAAATCTCTACATCGTCACGGAGGCCTTCCGTGTCTCTCGCGGGCGCTATGATCTCTATGGTGCTGACCGTCAGAAGATCGATCTTTCGATTCCTACTAACCCGTACATCTCGGTCACCGGGTCCGGCGCTGGAACCCGAATTGCGAATGGCGGTATCGAATTCGATCGTCCCTACTACGTCGCGGTGCGAAACGTCCGCCCAATCGATGCAGGCTTAATGGGGCCTGCCTCTGTCGGCAGTAGCGGCCCAACACCTGCTGCAGCGCCCGACCGTAGGATAGACCCGCTGCTGCAAGGTACTGTCGTTGCGCCCGCGCGTCCTGCCCAACTTATCGAAAGAGGTACTAGTCGAAATGACGCAGAGGTTGGGCGTCGACGCACTCCTGCCCCTGTGGCGCGCTGAGCCATGCTCGTCCCGCGCGGGCAAGTAGTCACGGCAAGTTCGGGAGGAAGTACGCCTTCTTCGTCATGCGATCGCGCTAGCGAATGGTGGCCTGGACGGCAATCCTTGAGCAAGCGGTCGCTGCTTCTTGCGGTCTCGATGACACTCGCCGGCTGCGGCCAGAGCCGGCAAGGCCAGCACTGCGCACGAGTTGGATCATTTGCGCCCGGCGCTCCGCTGACGGCCGCAGCTCCCTACCTCGCGGAAACACGCGCGCAAACGGGCGAGGCCAGGCTGGTCTTGCTCGGTGATGAGACGGGCGAAGGCATTCGATCCGCCGTCACGGATCGCATTCGGCGAAAGCCGGCCGGCGAGGAGTTCCGCCTCCTTGCGCTGTCAACGGGCGGTGCATACGGCGCCTTCGGCGCCGGCATCCTCCAAGGGCTGCATGAGCGCGACGTGGCGGAGGGCAAACTACCCGAGGCGCCGTGGCGCCGGTTCGACGTCGTCACGGGAGCGAGCACCGGCGCCATGCTCGCACCGCTCGCCTACCTGGGCAGACAAACCGACATCGACCTCATGGTGGAGCGGTACACGCGGCTCACCAACGAGGGAGTGTTTCGCCGGCGCTCGACTGTTGAATATTTGTGGTCAGACAGCCTGCTCGACACCGCCCCGCTGCTGCGCATGCTCAACTCTATCGTCACGCTCGAGCTCCTGCAGGCGATTGCGGACGAGTGGCGAGTCGAGCGGCGTGTGCTGGCTGTCCTCGCTGCCAATGCGGACACGGGCAATTCCGAGGTGTTCGACCTGGGGAGGCTAGCGGCTGGCGAAGGCGGGTTTGGTCAGTTGTCTCCGGAGCAGAGGCGCGACCGTTTCGTAAGAGCGCTTATGGCCTCCGCGGCCATTCCGATCGGCTTCACGCCCGTGTTCGTCGATGGATGCATGTTCGTCGACGGCGGAGTTCGCCAGCACGTGTTTGTCACTTCCGAGGCCGCCCTCGCGCTCGCGGAGGCCGAGGGCTGGGAGGTACAGCGCGGCCGCGAGCCCCGCAGCGGCCAGCCGCTCGCGGTGGTGCGGCCGTCGGGCCAGCCACGCCGCCCGGTTGTGCTCCACCTCCTGGTAAACAACGACCTGCGCCTGACACGCGGCGACACCGACCGCGGCCTGCTGCCCATCGCACAGCGGGTCTTCTCCCTCGTCGTAGACGACGGCATGCGATCGGGCATCGACCGAATCCGCTCAATAGCCAGCGATCTGCGCTGGCAAGTGCGCTACACGGACGCCTACGACCTTACCCGCATCGAGGGCGAAGCCGACCCCGGCCCCGCTCCAATTGGCCCTCCGCCGCATCCGATGCGGGCCGTCGTTCGGGGCGACAACGACGATCTCTTTGACCCGGTGTTCATGGGCCGGCTGCACGAATTGGCCCTCCTCCGGGCCCGCGTTGAAGGAGACCGACTCTGGCAGGATCCTCCCGATACGCCGGCGCCTGCGGTGATCGGGCGGAGGGCAGGGTCGAGGAGATAAGGTTTCGATTTGAAGTACATCCATACCTCACCTCAGGCTGGGGCTATTCCACCGGAAGCGTCGATGCATGGAGCAGTCGATACAGAGCGCCTTGGATCGCCGACGTTTGCCCATCCACCTGCATCGGCGTGGCATGCCGGTCCGCTGGTGTCTTACGCTTCCTCGTGGCCTGCTGGCTCACTGGCGGATGCGGCTGGCTCGAGGTGCCGTCATGCGAAGTCTCACCTATGCGATCGCTTTGGTTTTTGTCGCCAGCGGGGCACACGGGCAGCCGTTCGTGGCCTCGTCGACTGAGTTGAGGGACATGGTTGGCGCGATAGGCTCTTCAGGGCGGGTTCTGGAACTCCAGGTGCCGCAGCAGGCGCAGAACAGTGCTGAGGTCCTCGCAATCCTGCTTGACCGGCGGCGTACAGCGGGGTCGGAAAGGGCCATCGATCCGGCGCTGGCAGACGAGCTGAGAGGGAGCCTCTCGCAGGTCTTCCGCCATAGCGCGCCGGTGCCTCCCCACCTATTCCAGGTCGAGAGCGCGCTCCGCTTTGAGGAGCCAGGTGGGCAGGCGCTGATGCTCATCTGCAAGTCGTGCCAGCAGCCGATCGCTATGATCGCGAGCGAACGGACCGGCTCCGTCGAACTCTCGCCCTACTTCCGCATCGGTTCGATCCAGAGGTTGCTCGAGCGGGCTTCGACGCAGTTCCGCGTAGCACCCTCCGAGCGCCCGGTGATGCCGCTTCCGCGAAACTAATGGCCAAGATTTCTTGGAGGATCTATCGAAGATGCGCCGTCTAGCCGGAATCTGTGTCGCCCTGCTGATGTGTTGGGGCTGTTCGAACGAGACGCGGCCGGTCCCGAACCGTGGCTCAGAGTCCCTGCCTCCACCGACTACGCAAGGAACGATGCGGGTCGTCTATGTGGCTGACACAGTGGATCGCTTCGCCGTACCCGGAGGAGCTACCATTGCTCCTGGTGTGCAGACTAACCTCCGCAACGTCTCCGCTTTTTTCCGCGATGTAGCTCAGCGGCTAGCGCTCAACTACGAACCGATTGAACTCCGCAGTGAGTTGCGGCCAGGTGAGCCAGATCAATTCGACTGCAGCAACGTTATGCGCATCGTCGAGGCTTCCTCTCGAAATTCGGCAGACATCATCTTCTTCTATTACGCTGGTCACGGGGAGAATCGACTTGATCCTCAGGGACGGGCCATCGCAAACGTCTTGGGCCCCGATGGCCGTCCCATCAGCCAGCGAGTTGCTGCCGAGACTCCGTATATGGCGTGCACCGGCGCCGCCGCTCGACCCAACTTGCTCAACATTTCGGAGCAGCTTCAGAGGGCTGCTCCGCGCCTGCTTGTTGTCATGTTTGACTCCTGTAACTCGCTTGGTGAGTACGAGCCGTTCAGCACTCCTGCGGCTGCACCGAGCGGCCGGGAGGCCCGAACCGACGAGCGCCTTATAGAACTATTCCTGAGGCAACGAGGTGTTGTGCATATCACCGGCTCGAAGCCCGGGCAGTACAGCTTCTACAGTTCCAGCGGCGGCATAGCGACCAACCAGTTCTTGAGCGCCATCGTTGACTCCGACCCAAGCACGCCGCTCACTTGGCGGCAGGTGGGCGACGCCTTTAGAGAGGTCGAGGTCACAACCTTCCGGCCTGGCACGCGTGAGCGCCGCCGGTACTGGCAGCAGCCAAACATGCCGTTACCTCGAGCCGAGCGGTCCTGATCATCTTTCACGCAAAGTCCGTCCAGAGAGAGCCGGCTATGCAGGAGAAGCAGACAAAGTTCCCGTACGTGATGCTGCTGAGTTTGCTGGCTGCCGGATGCGCGCTCGGCGGATCCGGCACCACTCTTGACGCAGGGCGGGTTGGCGCAGGGGCTACACCGATAGACGGCTTCGAACTCGCACAGATGCCCGGACGCCGCGGCGAGAACGAGATTCCGGCGCCTGGCACTCCGGGCTCGGGCCCAACTACGCCGCCCGTCGGGCCAACGAGTCCAGAGACAGAGCGTCCAGCCGCCCCGCGAGCGCTTTGGAGAGACCGGAACATGCCTTCGGTGCCCGTGCCGGGGAGCCCGGGGGGCGGGCCGCCTACTAGTCCCGGCGGCCCCAGTACCCCAGGCACAGAGGATTTTCGTCGCAGCGCTCCGGGCGGCTTCGGCGTTCCTACGCGCGAGGGAATCACCGTGGCGCCTACCTTACGATGATCGGCGGAGCAGTGACCGCGACCACCGGCCTCGTCATCCCGGCAGTCCGCGGGCATCACGACAGGTTGGTACGGTCGACTGTCGCAGCCACCCTGCTGGCTGTCATCGCTGCGCTGCTGTCGCCCTGCACTATCGCGTTTGCTCAAGACCTGCGATCGGGCGTTGGGACAGATCCCTACTATGCGGCCGAGCGCACCAGTCCGCCGTCGCCCACGTCCTACAGACACGTCAGGTGCGAGTTGCCTTTCTCGGCGCTACCCGACGGCTATACCGCGTCCGGCCATCTCGCCAAGCCCATCAATTGCAACCAGTTTCGTGAGGTCGTCCTCATCACTGCGCGTAGCTGGACGCGGCCGGATGAGCCGCCCGGCATTTGCTCCGGCACTCTGATCGCCGACCGCTGGGTGCTTACAGCCGCGCATTGCTTCCTTTGGGAGCCTTCTGAAGGCGGCGGAGTGACCTACCTCAGCACGAGAGACGTGGCGCGCCGCTCTGGGCAAGATGCCGCTCATGCCGACCTCCGAAGGCGAAGCGCGCCCGGCAATGCTGTAAGGGTGCAGTTCCCCCGTATCGGCACCGGCCCGACCTGCTCGGACACCAGCGGACCGGAAGATGCGTTCCCTTCACGCACTGTGATCGTCCATCGTAGCTTCACTGGCCGAAGCAGCGACGGGCCATTTCGCCACGATCTCGCGCTAATCGAGTTGCCGGAGCCGGTGGCCGGCCCGTTAGAGATTCAGCCGGCGCGGTTAGCGGCAATACCGGAAGACTTCGACCGCAGAATTACCATAGCCGGCTATGGCTACACTCATGAGAACGGTGGGCAACGTGTTGGCGCGTTGAACATAGGATTCCCGAACGAGATCGACCAAGAAGCGCCGAACGAGGCTCTCTCCTTCTCGCTTGGGGAAGACCCATCAGTGCCGCGCAGCACCTTCTGTCGCGGCGATTCCGGTGGCCCGGCCTTTTTTGGCCGTCATCGCGGCTGCCGCTCACTCGCTGACGAAAGGCGGCCACGTCCGTTAGCAGGTGTCATTTCTCACCTAATGCTCGGGCCTCGACAGCAGGCGGACCGCCTGTACGGCCAAGAGTGCTCTGTCGCTCCCAGGCACCAGTTGGTGTCTGTCGCGACGGCGGAAGCGCAGGACTGGATCTGCCGCAATACAGATCACGCCGTCTTGGGATGTCCACGATGATCCGTTGCTCCACGTTAGCGTCTGGCCGGCGCCGCAGCGAACAAGCCGGCAGATGTGCACGATACATGGCGGCGCTCGCGGTCTCCCTCGCCCTGATGCCGCCCGCTGGGGCTGCGGCAAGCGAGGAGCGGGCGATCACGGAAGCTGGCTCCGCCTCGTTGATGCTGACTCAGGCCTCGCCTGTTCAGCCTTCCGTCCCGGCGGTGACCCTCACTCGGGAACGCGGGACGCCGCAAGCCGGCGGTCAAAGCGGCATTACTGTTCCCGCCGCAGCCCCAATCGAGAGTCAGCAGTCGGAAGAGCCGACGATCGTAAATGCCGGGCTGCCTGTGGCGCGGCGCGAGGATCTCCGATGCGACCTCAGGTTCGATGAACTTCCGGAGGCACGGACGGAATCAGGACGCCTGAATCGGCCCTTCAATCCACACGAATTCAGGGAAGTCGCTTGGCTCTCGACGCGTAGCATCAAGGATCCCCGAGCCGATGCCGACAATTGCTCCGGCACCTTGATCGCTGACCGGTGGATTCTGACCGCGGCCCACTGCTTCTTCTGGGAGGGGCCTGCCGGACCGCAGCGGCAGCACTTTGCGGCCTCGGAGGCTCCGGACCGTGCAGACGTGCGACGCAATCGCGACAGAGTAGTCTGGCAGAACGACGTCCGCTCAAGGATCCAGGTACAGTTCTGGCCGGAACGCCCCGGTGGAGCACTAGACCCGGTCCTATCGAGCCGCGTGATAGTGCATGGACAGTATGGCGGCAGACGCGGCGGCTTCAACAACGACCTCGCGCTCGTCGAGCTCATGGAGCCGGTCCAGCAAGCGCTCCGGATCCAGCCGGCCCGCCTGCCGTCGCGTACCGAGACGACGGAGCTGATCACGATCAGCGGCTACGGGTTTTCGAATGCGCCTGGGCACCGGCTCGGCATTCTCGAGGTCGGCTGGCCGCCGCGCCTAAACCGCCGCTTCGATTCGGCTGACCTTACCTACGACTTTGCGGCGGGCGGACAGGCGCCCTCTGCCAGCGGGTTCTGCCCCGGCGACTCTGGCGGCCCCGCGTTCCTCGGCCGCCATCGGGGCTGCACAACGGCGGAAGAAGCACGACCTCGACCGGTCGCCGGCGTGATCTCTACTCTCACGCAACCCGGTGCACGCCTGAACGAGACAGAAGCCGACCGCTGCCTACGCTCGCCGCGACAGCGCCTCGTTTCGGTCATGACGCCTAGTTCGCGCGACTGGATATGCCGCCACACGGCAGACCTTAGCGGCCGGCCGACAGTGCTGGGCTGCTCGCGGCGCTAGCGCGCAAAGGAGAATGCACGCATCGGGGAAACTTAAAGATGAAGCGACGTGAGATCCTGTTGGTAGGCAGCACTCTGGCAGCACACAGCGCCATCGCGTCGCCGCGTACCTCGCGGCCGGACGGTGCGCGCGTGCTCCGTTTCGTGCCTACTGGCGAACTCACAACCCTCGATCCATTTCGGACAGAGGCTCTCACGGTGCGCAACCACGCCTTCTTGGTGTACGAGCAGCTCTACGGGTTGGATGGCGCGCATCGCGTACATCCCCAAGGCGTTGAAGGCCATCTCGCAGAGGACGACGGGCGACGTTGGACTTTCACGCTCCGCCGCAGCCGAAAATTCCACGACGGCGAGCCGGTCCGTGCGCGAGATGTGGTTGCCTCGATCCGCCGATGGGCCACGCTGGACCGGTTGGCGGGGGAGCACCTGTTGAGTTTGGCGGAGGAGATTGCGCCGATCGACGACCGCCGCTTCCGCATCCGGCTGAGGCGACCCTTTCCGTCCCTACCAGAAACCTTCGCTCGCGTGACTGCGCCCTGCCTTTTCATCTTGCCGGAGCGCGTCGCAGGGGCGCGCGCGCCAGAGGAAATCTCTGATGCCACTGGGTCAGGTCCATTCCGCTTCGTTGGCCATGAGTGGGAACGTGGCCGGCGGGCGGTGTACGAGCGGAACCGGGCGTGGACGCCAATCCCTCGGCCCGTACAAAATGCCATCGGGGCGAACATGTCGTATTTTGCCCGGGTCGAGTGGCACTTCATAGCAGACGCCGCCGCAGCGGCCGCGGCGCTTCACACGGGCGCGGTCGACTGGTGGGAGCAGGTGCCTGTGGATTTGGCTCCCGTGCTAGCGCGAAACCGCCACTTGACGGTGGATGTTTTGAATCCCCACGGCTCCATTGGCTGCTTCCGCCCGAACCATACGACGACGCCGTTTGACAACCCGGGGGCACGGCGCGCGGTAATGAAGGCGTTGAACCAGTCGACGGCAATGCGCGCCGTAATCGGAGATGACTCGAAGCTCTATCGGGACAGCGTAGGTTTTTTTCCGCCTACATCGCCTTTCGCGTCTGACATTGGCCCCGACTGGCTCAATGGAAATTTAGACGAGGCACGGCGCGACCTGGAGGCTGCCGGCGCCGCGGGCGCGAAGCTCCGGTTTTTGCACGCCACCGACATCCCAGCAGTACACAGTATGTCGCTCTACTGCACGGATCTGCTCTGCCGACTAGGGTTCGATGTGGACATAATCGCTGACACCTGGTTCAGAGCGGTCATCCAGCGGCGCCAGAGCCGTGAGCAGCTGAACCGCGATGGATGGTCCGCTTTCGTGACAGTCTCTCCCGGCGAGAACCACCTGACGCCTGTGACGAACAGGCTGCTGCGGGCAGGCGCGCGGGACGCATGGTTTGGCTGGCCTGATATACCTCTGCTCGAGACCCTGCGCGATAACTGGTTTGGGGCGAGAAGCGAAGCAGAGGCCGGTACAGTTGCCCGCGCAATCCAGCGAACAGCCTTCGAAGCGGTGCCGTACGTGCCCCTGGGCCAATACTTTCTGCCTACCGCATATCGCCGCGACTTGGTAGGCGTGCTGAAGGGACCTCCGATGTTTTCGAGCGAATAGAGAGATAAGTGACACGTCATAACGAGCAATAGGAGGGGACCGCTATGCTTCGGCGCTATATGTTTCTGCTACCTAGCATGCTTGCGGCGTCCATCGCGGCTCGGGCGCAGCCTGGAGTTTGGCCGGCCCAGCGCATCACACTGGCGGTGAACACCGGGCCGGGATCGTTGCCAGACGCTGTGGGCCGACTAGTCAGCGACCGCATGAGTGCGCAGCTCGGTCAGCCCGTGGTCACCGAGAATCGTGGTCCGTTATTGCCAGGAATGATCGCCGTTGGACGAGCGCGCAACGACGGCTACACGCTCCTTCTGGGTCCAACGTTGGTGCCGGGCGGTGGTTCGGGCGGAGGCGGTCCAAGTACCCCGCCGACTGGACCGACAAATCCGCCGACCGAGGTGCCACGCCCGATGGTTCTCGTTGGCCCGACTTTCAGCGCCGCGTTTGTTCTACAAGTCAACTCTTCGATTCCCGCTAGAAACGTGGCTGATCTGATCTCCATTACGAAGACGAGCCGTCGCCCCGTTGTTTTTGGGTCGAGCGGAGTTGCAAGTTTCAGTCATCTTTGTCTAGAGCTTTTCAGCGTCCGCGCGGGTGTTGATGTGCAGCATGTGCCCTACCGCGGCTATGCGCCAGCAACACAAGATCTCGTGGCCGGCAACCTCCAAGCGTTGTTTTCTCCCGTATCCGAGGCTCGTTCTTCGATTGAGCGCGGCCAGGTCAGAGCGCTTGCGGTAACGTCGATTGAAAGGCAAGCCCATTTGCCGGGTGTTCCGACACTGTCGGAGAGCGGGTTGTCAGGGTTCGATGCTCGCCTTCGGTATGGAGTGTTCGCGCCGGGAGGAACTGACCCTGCCCCCTTGGATGTCCCCGGCCTGAGCTAGAGTCCGTCGAAGGGAGACGGATGATGAAGCGATCGAGGTTCACGCAGGAGCAGATCATTGGGGTGCTGAAGGAGCACCAGGCGGGCGCGA
>NZ_JBWXTD010000013.1:0-11000 GCF_056682175.1 Falsiroseomonas sp. RANM36 | reverse complement strand
ACAACACGGCCCGCCCGCACACGAGCCTGAACGGGCTCACCCCAGCCGCATTTGCAACCCGCCCCGCATCGGGGCAAATGGAGAACAGGCTCTGCTCATGAACGAGGGCAATTAGGGGGCAGGGTCACTGGGCAAGCCGAGCGGCGCGATGCATGCCGAGCTGGAGATCAAGCTCGCCATCGCAAGCGGTGGGCGGATGACCAACCTGAAGGGCGGGCTGCCGATCATGGTGGACGGGAAGATGGTCGGCGGGATCGGCTCCGGCACGGGCGAGCAGGACCGTGAGATCGCCGCATCGGCGATCGCCGCCGTATTCGACACGCGGCCCGGCCAGCTCCGCGACGTCGCCTGGCTCGCGGCTCGGCGGGGTTGGCGGAACGGACTACTGCTTCACCGAGCCGGCTGCGAGGCCCGAGACCATCTGCGTCTGCAGGGGCAGAAACAGAAGCAAGGTCGGTATGGTCGTCAGCGCGGATGCCGCCATCACGTTGCCCCACTCGGTCACGTTCTCGCCGAAGTAGAGGTAGAGCGCGAGCGGCATCGTCTTCATCTCGTCCTGTGTCAGCAGCGTCACCGCGAAAAGATACTCCGACCAGCACAGCAGGAACGCGTAGGTCGCCGTCGCCACGATGCCGGGCAGCATGATCGGGAAGATGATCTTCCACACGATCTGGAACTGCGAGGCGCCATCGAGCAGCGCCGCCTCGTCGAGGCTCCTGGGCACGGCGCGCAGATACCCGACGAGCAGGTAGATCGAGAACGGCAGCGACACCGCAACATAGATGAACATCATGCTCAACCAATTGTTCAGCAGGCCCATCCGCGCGAACAGGATGAACACCGGCGTCACGAGCACGATCCATGGAAAGGTCTGGCCGAACAACACTGAGCCGAACAGCACGCGCCGGTAGCGGAATCGTCCGCGCGAGAAGGCATAGGCAGCGTTCACCGCGATCACCGTCGAGATCAGCACGCTGCCGATGCACAGCACCAGGCTGTTCAGGATGTTGCGCCCGAAACCGGCCTGCATCACGGAGATATAGTTGTCGAAGGTGAACTCCCAGCGCGAGGCGGCGAACATCGTCGCCGGGGTCTTGAACGACGCGACAATCACCCACGCGGTCGGATAGACCAGCACGAACAGGGTGATGAGCGCGATGCCGACAAGCACCACCTCGCCCAGCAACGACATGCCGAGGCGACGGCCAAGCACGAAAGCGTTCATTTCTCGTCGTCCTCGCGCAGCTCTCGTTCGGCGACAACGCGCAGGTAGATGATCCCGATGATGGTCATCAGCGTCGCCATCACCACGCCGACTGCCGAGCTGTAGCCGAGGCGGCCGTCGATGAAGCCCTTTATGTAAACCTCGGTGGCCATGACGTTGGTCAGCGTTCCCGGTCCGGCCCCGGTCGCCAGCCAGACATAGATGAAGTTGTTGAACGTCCAGAAGGTGGACATCAGAACCATGACCACGATCGCTGGCTTCATGTGCGGCAGGTAGATATGGCGGATCGTCCGCCAGCCATTGGCGCCGTCGATCTCCGCCGCCTCCACCAGTTCCTGCGGCAGCGATTGCAGGCTGGCCAGGAAGGTGAGCGTCACCAGCGGCAGAGTGTTCCAGGTGATGATGGTCAGCACCGCCGGCCACACCCAGGACGCGGTGGCGAGGAATGCGATCGGCTGGTCCACGATGCCGAGCGACATCAACGCGTCGTTGATCGCGCCGACACGCGGGTCGAGCAGCCAGCGCCACACCAGGATCGCCACAACCGGCGGCGTCGCCCACGGCACGATCAGCAGCACGCGGCTGATCGTCGTCAACCTCCATTTCCGCAACGTCCGGCTGTTCAGCAGGAAGGCGAGCGCCAGCGCCAGCACGATGCGTACGCTGACGCCGATGATCGTCAGCCAGACCACCGTATTGAGCACCACCCGGCGGAAATCGGCGCTGGTCAAGAGCTCGTCGTAGTTCTCGATCCCGATCCAGTCGCCGCCGCGCCGCAGGCCGAACAGCGACAGGTCGGTCAGGCTGTTCGTGACGTTGAACACGGTCGGGTAGACGTAGAACGCGAACAGCAGGACGAAGGTCGGCCCGAGCGCGAGCGCCAGGAACCAACGGTCATCGCGCAGACGCCGGCGCGGACGTGCCGCAGCCGGCGCGGCGATCACCGGTTCAGCGCTGGTTGCGTGCAAGCTCACGCGACACCAGATCGTGCAACTCGCGGGCGGCCTGCGCCGAAGTCTTCTCGCCGATGAACACGGACCCGACGGATCGTCCGACCGCGTTCCACATGAACGGGATCGCCACCGGCCCGGTGCCGTAGGGCCCCCAGCTGCGCGCCGTCCGCAGCTGCGCCGGGAATCCCATCATGTCGGGGGCCCAGGCGCGCCCGGTCAACGCGGCGTTCTGCGCCAGCGTGTAGTTGGTGTAGTGCTTGCTGAAGGTAGGATCGGGCTTCATGAGGAAGTCGATCAGCTTCCACGCCTCCTCAGGTCGGCGGCTGTTCGCGGCGATGCCGAGCATGCGGCCGCCGAAGAAGGTCCGCGAACCGTTCGGCCCGGCCGGGTGGGGCGCCGAAGCGAAGGGCAACGGCTTGTCGGGGTTGCGTTGGCGCCACTTGGTGCTGATCTCGATCGCCACCGGGTCCGGCTGACTGGTGATGGCGATCTCGCCATTCACCATCCCTTCCACGATCTCCGGCGCCCCCCACAGGCAGACCGCGATATTCGATCGCGGATTGTGTCCTTCGGTGAAGTAGCGGTTGTAATAGTCAAAGCCCTCCTGAATCTCGGCCGGCGTCATGCCGATCTTGAAGCGTGTGGGGCCGTCGCGGTCGATCAACCCAGGGCCTTTCGACCACCAGTAGAAGTTCAGGTAGAACCATATACCGGGCGTGCCGCAGCTGCCGCCGGAGAAGCCGAAGCCGGTCTTGCCGGTGCGCTGCTGCACCGCCTGGCTGGCCGCTCGCAAGCCTTCCCAGTCGGTCGGGAACTGGGTGACGCCGGCCGCCGAGAGCAGTTCCTTGTTGTAGTACATGGCGAAGGTGTCGGTGGTCCACGGCACGCCGTAGATCTTGCCATCGCCGCTCACCGCCAGATCGCGCGCCACGAAATCGTCCCAGCCGCGGATGCCGACGCCGCGCCGGACGTAGTCATCGAGCGGCCGCAGCGCGCCGGCGGCACCGAAGGCACGCGGCCACACGAAGGCAAGCTGCGCCACATCCGGCGCCGTGCCGACCGCCGCTTCCCGCAGATACTGCTGCTGCGCGTCGCCCCAGGAGACACGCTGCATCGTCACCTTGATCGTCGGGTTGGCGCGCTCGAACTCATCCAGCGCCGCGCGCATCTGCGGCGCTTCCGGGTCGTTGAAGCGGAAGGTGATGGTGCTTGCCTGCGCCCGCACGGGCGGCGCGGCCAATGTTGCGGCGGCCAAGCTTGCGGCGCCTGCCAGCCGGCGCCGCGTGATGGCTGTGTTCATGGCCATGTGCTTCCTCTCCGTTTGCGCTCTTGCTCGGCCCTGCCGGGCACGATGACGCGACCCAGAATGTGGAATGCATGCGGTTCCGGAGATCGGGCGCAGGACTGCGACGACGGGGTCCACCAGCCGTTTGGGCAGTCTTGACGCACCCATCGCCAGCCCGAGCGGCATCGCGACGGCCACGGCGACCAGGGTCGCCGCGTATCACGGCAGGTCCCGGTCGATCGCGCTTTCGCGCAGGGGCAGCGGCACGCGCCACGGGCGCGGCGGCAGCAGCGCGTTGGTCGTGAGCAACGCGGCCAGCCGCCCGATGACCACGAGGGCGGCCATCTGGCGCAAGCAGACCAGCACGCCGCCTGGTCGCGCCACGGTCTGTCCAGCGGCGCCTCATGGCACCGGCGCATTCTTGTCGAGCAGTCCCGCGGCCTGCAGTTCGGCCCAGAGCGCGGCTGGCACGGCTTCGCCGCACGCCGTCACCGCGGCCGCGACTTCACTCGCCGCACGGCAGCCCACGACGACGGAGGCGATGGCCGGGTGCGCCAGCGGGAACTGCGTCGCCGCAGCCTGCAGGGAAACGCCGTGCCGCGCACAGACCGCGCTGATGCGACGGACCTGCTCGCGCACTGCCGTTGGCGCGTCCGCATACCAGTACTTCGCCCCGGGCACGTCGCCGGTCGCGAGGATGCCGGAACTGTAGGGTGCGGCGAGCAGGATCGAGATGCCCTTGCGCGAACACACCGGCAGCAACTCCGCCAGCGCGCTGGTGTCGAGCAGCGTATAGCGGCCCGCCAGCATGAAGCAGTCGAAGTCGCCATCGGCGGCGTAGCGCAGCAGCGTGTCGTTCTCGTTCACGCCGACACCGATCGCCCCGATGACACCGGCGCCGCGCAGTTCGGCCAGCGCCTTGAAGGCGCCCTCTATGGATTGGCGGTAGCTGGCCTCGTATTCCGCGCCGCGCCATTTGCGTGTGACGTCGTGGATCAGCGCGACGTCGATCCGCGCGCGGCTGAGGCGATGCAGGCTGTGCTCCAGCGATCGCATGGTGCCGTCATAGGAATAGTCGAAGGCAACCTCGAACGGAGCGATGCCCACGAAGGTGCCGGCCGTCGTCGCCTCCGCCGCGGGCCGCAGAAGCCGGCCGACCTTGGTGGAGATCGTCACCGGGTGCGAGACGCACTCCCGCAGCGCGGCGCCGAGTCGGTGTTCCGAGAGGCCGTGGCCATAGAAGGGTGCCGTGTCGAAATAGCGGATTCCTACCGCATCTGCCGCGCCAACTGTCTCGCGTGCTGCAAGGTCGCTCACAGGGGCGATAAGGTTGCCGAGCGGCGCTGTGCCCAGGCCGAGACGCGTCACCGTGACGTTGGTACGACCAAGGCGGCATCGCTCATCGGGCCGCATGCGCATCACGTGGTCAGCCGCACCTCGACCCCGGCGCGCTCCTCAATCATCTTCAGCAGGGCGCCGACATCCTTGCCGCCCAGCCCGGCGTCCAGCCCCTGCTGGCAGACGCTGAGCGTGGCCCGACCGACATCCGTGCGGAGCCCCATGCTCTCGATCATCTCGACAGCAATGCGGCAATCCTTGTGTGCGAGCCGCAGCATGAAGCCGGGCTCGAAATCGCCGTGCAGCCCACGTGCGGGCATGGCGATGGCAAGCTGGTTGTTCCAAGCCATCGTCGTGCGCATGACGCTGAGCATCGTCGCTAGCGTCAGCCCGGCGCGCAGACCCGCGCTGAGCACTTCCGAATTGATCGCGACGAGCGTGGTGGCAAGCAGATTGTTGGTCGCCTTCATGGCATGCCCACTGCCAAGGCCGCCGCAATGAAAGAAATCGGTGCCCATGCAGTCCAGGATCGGTCGCACCCGCGCGATGACCTCGGCGTCGCCGCCCGCCATCAGGGTCAACGTGCCGCTCACCGCGTGTTCGGCGGTCTTGCCGACCGGGCAATCCACCATCTCGCAGCCGCGCGCCGCCAGCACTTCGCCGATCTTGCGCGTGGTGGCGGGTGAGCTGGTGCTCATGTCCACCATCACCGCGCCGCGTGGCAGCGCAGCGGAAATGCCGTCCGCGCCAAGCGCGACGCGTTCGACATCGGGCGCATCGGGCAGCATGGTGATCACCACCTCGCTGCCGCGCGCGACCTCGGCTGGCGTAGCGGCGGCGCGCGCACCCTTCGCGACAAGCCGTGCGATGGCGACGGGATCGATGTCGAAGACGGTAAGCGCATGGCCGCGCGCCGCGATGTTAGCAGCCATCGGACCGCCCATGATGCCGAGGCCGACGAACCCCACGCGCGCCATGTCGTTTCCATCCCCTGAAGCCGTTCCCAGCTTGCAGTGGCTCAGTGTTACCGCGTACACCGACCGTCGCAAGCGAAAAGAAGGCCCAGCTTCACGGCATGGCGGCCAGGCTTGATCAGGTGATGGAACGCGGTGCTCGGCGTGCCGACGCGGCCCGCCGATATCGCGGCGGCGCTCGCGCCGTCCCGCACCACCGTGCGCATGGATGCCTGTCCGCCGACGGAGCTGGTGCACGATCCTGCCTACACAGTCATCCGGCGCGACAGCGCCCGAGGGAAAGGACACGACGATGGCGGGATCCGTGGTGGTCACCGGCGGCAGCCGCGGCATCGGCGCCGCCACGGCGATGCTGGCCGCGCGCGATGGCTGGCAGGTCTGCCTCAGCTACAACAGCCATCCGGAGGAGGCGGAAGCGGTCGTCTTGCGCATCGCCGAAGCCGGAGGACGCGCCATTGCGGCGAAGGCGGATGCCGGCAACGAGGCGGAACTCGTCGCCATGTTCGCCCGCTGCGACCGTGAACTCGCGCCTCTGCGCGGCCTCGTGAACAATGCCGGCTTCCTCGGCGGCGAGAGCGACATCGAAGCATTCGACGCGACGGCGATGCGCCGGCTTTGGGACGTCAACGTCGCAGCGTATTTCATCTGTGCGCGGGAGGCGGTGCGGCGGATGTCGATCAAGAATGGCGGGGCCGGCGGCGCCATCGTCAACGTCTCCTCGATGTCCGCAGAGCATGGCGGCATCGGCCCTCGCATCCACTATGCCACCACGAACGGCGCGCGCCGCACCTTCACCTTCGGCCTCGCCAAGGAGTGCGGCCCAAAGGGCATCCGCGTGAATGGCGTCATGCCCGGCGTGATCGACACCCACTTCAACGACGACTTCGACAATACCGGCCGCAACGAGCGGCTCGGCCCGCAGATCCCGCTCGGTCGCGTCGGCACCGGGGATGACGTGGCGGAGTTGATCGTGTGGCTGCTCTCGGATCGCGCAGGCTATGTCAGCGGCGCGGTCATCCCGGTCAACGGCGGGTTCCTCTGAGCCATGGGCACGGTCATTCCGCGCGATGCCGCGCAGCCGGTGCATCAGGCCAACGCCGTGACGGGCGAAGCACCGTACTGGGATGCAGCCACCGCCACGCTCTGGTGGATAGACGTGCAGGGACAGCGCCTGCTCGCCTACCGGCCGACCTCTGGCGAGACGCGGGCGCACAACCTGCCGAGCATGCCCGGCCTTGTCGCCGGCCGTCGTCGCGGTGGCTTGGTGATCGGGCTGGAGGATGGTCTCTACGCCTTCGACGGCGCCCTCGGAGAACGGCTCGTCGCCGTCGAGGCCGATGACGCGCGCACGCGCATCAACGACGGCAAGCCCGATCCCGTTGGGCGCCTGTGGTTCGGCACCATGGACAAGACCGGCGGCGGAGCGCCGATCGGCAGCCTCTATTGCCTGGACGCGCAGGGGCTGCGCCGGGTGCGCGATCACGTGCGCATCAGCAACGCCATCGACGTCGCCGCCGATGGCCGCACCCTCTACTTTGCCGATACGCCAAGCGGCATCGTCGAGGCGATCGCCTGCGATCCGGCGACCGGCGTGCTCGGTGAGAGCCGCGCCTTCCTGACCTGTGCGGACGGCGCGCACCCCGATGGCGCCTGCGTGGACGCCGACGGTGGCGTGTGGATCGCGCTAGTCGGGGGAGGCCGGGTGGAACGACGCCTGCCGGATGGAAGCCTCGACTGCATCATCGAGTTGCCTGTGACGCGGCCGACCATGCCGATGCTCGGTGGCACCGATGGGCGCACGCTGTTCGTCACCTCGCAGCGTCGCTTCCTGACCGCGGCGCAACTGGCCGGGCAGCCGCTCGCGGGCGACCTGCTCGCCGTGCGCGTACCCTACGCGGCACGCCCGCCCTTCCTCGCGGAGATCTGACGATGCGCGATCTGTTCTCGATGGCCGGCCGGCGCTGCCTGATCACCGGCGGCAGCGTCAGCATCGGCCGCGCCATCGCGCTCGGCTTCGCCGCGCACGGTGCCGCGGTCGCCATCCACTATTCGGCGGCAGCCGACGAGGCCTTCGGACTGCCCGACGCGCACGAGACCACGCGGGAGGAGATCGCGGCCCATGGCGTCCCGGCCTTCGCCATCGAAGGCGACCTGATGGACCCGCATGCGCCCCATGCGATCATGGATGCAGCCGAAGCCGCGCTCGGCGCGGTGGATGTCCTGGTGGTCTGCGCGTCCATCCAGCATCGCGTCCCATTTGAGGAGATCGGCTACGACCAGATCGAACGCGAGACGCGAATCAACTTCAGCGCCACCATCGCGCTGATGCAGCGCGCGATTCCGCCGATGCGGGACCGGCAATGGGGCCGCGTGCTGACCATCGGCAGCATCAACCAGGTGCGGCCCGAGCAGACGCTGGCGGTCTATGCCGCGCTGAAATCCGCCCAGGCCAATCTCGTCGCCAACCTCGCGCCGCATTGCGCGCGCGACGGCGTCATGATCAACAACCTCGCACCCGGCCTGGTAGAGACGGAGCGCAACCGCTGGCGCCGCCAGGATGCGGCGGAGTGGAAGCACATCCAGGAGATCGCGATGCCGACCATCGGCCGCGCCGCGCAGCCGCGAGAGATGGTGGGCGCCGCGATCCTGCTGTGCTCGGACGCCGGCAGCTGCATCGCCGGCGTGGATCTGCCCGTCTCGGCAGGCGCGCACCTGCCGCGCGTCGGATAGCGGCCGCCCGCTCTGCGGAACGTCGTGGGCCGACCTCCCACCGCCTTGCAAGATTGCACACGCCCAGATACCTGCGCTGGCCGCTGCGCACGGATGTCTGGTTGCGGTCGAACATGCGTCAGAACAGCAGGCGCTCCCGCGGAGGAACGTCGCGTGGCATGTGCGGCAGCAGGCTGATGCCATCGCGCGGATAGGCGCCGTGCCCCCCGGCGCCCGCCGCATCCACGCGGGATGATCGCGGCCGCGACACGGCGATCGGCATCGCCCTCGGCGGTAAGGTTCAGCTGACCTCGTTCACGTAGCGGTGCCGGTCCGTCCGTGCGCGCTGTGTCGCCAGGAGGCAGGGCGCGCCGGCCTGGTCGAACACGACGGCCTCGATCACCAGCAGCGCGGACGGCTCCGGCAGGCCCAGCAGCGCCAGTTCATGGGCCGCGCCGAGCTCCGCACGCAGCTCCTCGCGCACGGCGCTGACGCGAATGCCGTGGACGTCCAGCAGATACCGGTAGAGCAGCTCGGGCAGCGCCGGCACCTCGCGGGGAAAGCCTGGCACCCGCGCCGCCGGGATGCGGAAGCGGTCGAGCATCACCGGCTGGCCGTCCACCAGCCGCAGCCTTCGCAGGTCGAGCAGCTGCGCGCCCGGCGCCAGCCCAAGCCGCAGCGCATCCTCACGGGTTGCCGCGGCTTCGGTGACGGAGAGCGGGACGGCCTGCGAGCGCGCCAGCGTGCCATCGGCGCCGTGCAGCCGGAAATACTGGAAGAAGAAGCGCAGCGAGTGTTCCGGGCTGCGCCCGGTCACCACGGTGCCGACGCGCGGGCGGCGCGCGAGCAGCCCCTGCATAACCAGGGTGGCCAGCGCGCGGCGGACCGTTCCGACGGCGACGCCGAACTGCGCGGCGAGTTCCACCTCGCCCGGCAGCACCGCGCCCGGCGGCCACTCACCCATCAGGATCCGTTCGGACAGGTCGCGCGCCAGGCGTTCATGCAGCGGCACGAAGGCATCGGCTGGCATGGTCTTCCTTGACAAGGAGCGGGCGGCGGTGGGCACACTCTATTTCTACAAAGAAATTGGAGCCGCGCAAATTCGCGTACCCTCCGCCCTGCAGCATGCGAGCGAACTGGTCGTCGCCGGCGAAGCAGCCTGGCTGGCGGCGCTTGCGCGGCTGGTCGCGGTGGACACCAGCTTCCCGCCCGGCGCCGGCTACGGCGCGCTGGCGGACGTGCTGGAGGAGATGTTCGGCCCGCTCGGCTTCGCCTTCCGCCGCGTGGAGGTTCCAGAAGCCCTGTGGCGGACGCCAGAGGCGCATGGCCCGCGCGTGAACCTGATCGCGACGCCCCGGCCACGCCGCCGCCCGGCCTGCGGCATCTACATGCACACGGATACGGTGCCGGTGGGCGAGGGCTGGACACTGCCCCCCTTCTCGCTGACCCGCGTCGGCGACCGGCTGCATGGCCGCGGCACCGCGGACATGAAGGGCACGATGGCCGCGCTGCTGGCCGCCCTCTCGGCCGCCCGGGAGGCAGGCCTCGCGCTGGCGCATGACCCGATCCTGTTGTTCTGCACCGACGAGGAGGGCGGCCTGTATCCCGGCGTGCGCCATGTCGCGGAGCAACGGCTGATCGAGGGCGACCATCTGATCTGCCTCAATGGCGGTGCGCGCCCGCGCATCTGGGCCGGCTGCTTCGGCAGCCTGGACGTCGCGATCCATGTCGAGGGCCGCGCCGCCCATTCCGGCGACCCGGGCCCGGCCGGCGTCAACGCGGTGGAGGAGGCGCTGCCGGTGCTCGAGGCGCTGATGGCGCTCAAGGCGCGCGTGCAGTCGCGCCGCTCCGCACTGCCGCCGCCGCCAGGCGTGGAGGCGCTGACGGCGCGGCTGACCATCGCGGCGATCCAGGGCGGCGCGAAGGGTTCCGCGCTGCCGGGCCTCTGCCGCGTGCTGGTGAACCGGCGCGTGATGCCGGAGGAACGCATGGACGATGCGCTCGACGAGATCACCGAAGCGGTGGCGCTGGGCGCGGCGCGATCGCGCGCGCTGTCGGTGACCACGGAACTCGTCGGAAGGCTCGATCCGGTGGTCGATCCCGATCTGGCCGGCCGCTACTGGCCGCGATGGCGGGCGGCGCTGGGATGGGGCTTCGGCTGGGCACCCGACGCCTTCCGCCGCTACGGCGCTTCCAGCAGTTCCGACATGGGATTCGTGCAGCAGGCCGGGCTTCGCGAAATCCTGCTCGGCGGGCTGTCGCGACCGGAAGCGCGCGTCCACGGCCCGGACGAATTCACCACCGTGCAGGACGTGATCGCGCTGGCGCGCGCCCTGCTCGCCTACCTGGCCGATGGCCCGGTGCCGACCCACGCAGAAGGAGCCGACGCATGATCAACGCCACACGCCGCACCCTCCTGGCCGGTGCTGCCGGCCTGGGGGGGGCGGCCGCGCGCCCCCCCCCCGCCGCCCCCCCCGCCCCCCCCCCCCGCCCGCCCCCCCCCCCAGCCCCCCCAG
>NZ_JBWXTD010000012.1:22660-27571 GCF_056682175.1 Falsiroseomonas sp. RANM36 | reverse complement strand
CCCCGACCAAACAAAACACCAACACTCTCCATCCGGCCACCCTTCCCACCGCGCAGCACCTAACCGCCGCACGAACAGGCAAGAGCAACCAGAACATACTCCCCTCGCAGATGCACAGATTGAAAGAACAAGTCCCACACCCCAGGCAGGTCACCCAGCCAGAGGCACCACCTCATCGGTGATGGGATCCCGCCGATTCCGTGGCGAGGGCGACGAATATAGCGGCCGAAGCCGCTGTGTTCAAGCCCTGCCTTTTCGGCGAGCCGGCGAACCGTTCGGTCCGTCGGTGGAGCGGGCTTCTACGGGCCCGCCCTCACCCTGTCAACGCGCTGTCATGCGGCGCGCGTCATGGCAGCCATCCGATGCTGCATGCTTGACGCATCCCGTCCCGATCACGCCGCAGCGGCGCGGGGCGACTCGGGCGCAGTCTCACGCACCTCAAGCCCGTCGGGGCCCGCGGTGACGGACAGCCGCTCGCCGTCCTTGATCCGGCCTTCCAGCAGCAGGCCCGCGAGCCTGTCCTGCAGGCTGCGCTGGATCACGCGCTTCAGCGGCCGCGCGCCATAGGTCGGGTCGTAGCCGGCCTCGGCCAGCCATTCCCGCGCGCTCTCGTCCAGTTCCAGCGCGATGTTGCGGTCGGCCAGCAGCTTGCGCAGGCGACCGAGCTGGATGTCCACGATCGCCGCCATGTCGCCGCGCGCGAGGCGGCGGAACAGCACGATCTCGTCGAGCCGGTTCAGGAATTCCGGCCGGAAGCGCTCGCGCACCGCGCGCATCACCGCGGGCCGCGCCGCCTCGATGTCGGAGATTTCGGGCAGTTCCGCGATCGCCTGGCTGCCGAGGTTGCTCGTCAGCACGATGATCGTGTTGCGGAAATCCACCGTGCGGCCCTGGCCGTCGGTCAGGCGCCCGTCGTCGAGGACCTGCAGCAGCACGTTGAAGACGTCGTCGTGGGCCTTCTCGATCTCGTCGAACAGGATCACCTGATACGGGCGCCGCCGCACCGCTTCGGTCAGCGCGCCGCCCTCGTCATAGCCGATATAGCCTGGCGGTGCGCCGATCAGGCGGCTGACGCTGTGCTTCTCCATGTATTCCGACATGTCGATGCGCGTCATCGCGCGCTCGTCGTCGAACAGGAAGTTCGCGAGCGTCTTCACCAGCTCGGTCTTGCCGACGCCGGTGGGGCCGAGGAACAGGAAGCTGCCGATCGGCCGGTTCGGATCCTGCAGGCCCGCACGCGCACGGCGCACGGCCTTGGAGACCGCCTCCAGCGCTTCCTCCTGCCCGACGACGCGCTGGCGCAGCACATCCTCCATGCGGAGCAGCTTGGCGCGCTCGCCTTCCAGCATCTTCTCGACCGGGATGCCGGTCCAGCGCGAGACGACGGCGGCGATGCCTTCCTCCGTCACCGCCTCGTTCACCAGGCGACCGTCGCCGTCGCCGGCGGAGGCGATCTGCTGCTCGAGGCCGGGGATCACGCCGTATTTCAGCTCGCCGGCGCGTGCGTAGTCGCCCTTGCGCTCCGCGAGTTCGAGTTCGGTGCGCGCCTTGTCGAGCTCCTCCTTCGCCTTCTGCGTCGCCTGCACCTTGCCCTTCTCGGCGTCCCAGCGCGCGGTCAGCTCGCGCGAGCGCTCCTCGATCTCGGCAAGCTCCTTCTCGAGCTTCTGCAGCCGGTCGCGGGACGCCGCGTCGTTCTCCTTCTTCAACGCCTCGCGCTCGATGCGCAGCCGCGTCAGGTCGCGGTCCACCGCGTCCAGCTCCTCCGGCTTGCTGTCCACCTGCATGCGCAGGCGTGACGCCGCCTCGTCCACCAGGTCGATCGCCTTGTCCGGCAGGAAGCGGTCGGTGATGTAGCGGTTGGAGAGCGTCGCGGCGGCGACCAGCGCGCTGTCGGTGATGCGCACGCCGTGATGCGTCTCGTACTTGTCCTTGATGCCGCGCAGGATGCTGATCGTGTCCTCCACGCTCGGCTCGCCGATGAAGACCGGCTGGAAGCGCCGCGCGAGGGCCGCGTCCTTCTCGACATGCTTGCGGTACTCGTCGAGCGTCGTCGCGCCCACGCAATGCAGCTCGCCGCGCGCCAGCGCGGGCTTGATCAGGTTGGAGGCGTCCATCGCGCCATCCGCCTTGCCCGCGCCGACCAGCGTGTGCATCTCGTCGATGAAGAGGATGATGTCGCCCGCGGCCTGCTCGACCTCCTTGAGCACGCCCTTCAGGCGTTCCTCGAACTCGCCGCGGTACTTCGCGCCGGCGACCATCGCGCCCAGGTCGAGCGCCATCACGCGCTTGTCCTTCAGCGCCTCCGGCACGTCGCCCTTCACGATGCGCAGCGCGAGGCCTTCGACGATGGCGGTCTTGCCGACGCCGGGCTCGCCGATCAGCACGGGGTTGTTCTTGGTGCGACGCGCCAGCACCTGGATGGTGCGGCGGATCTCCTCCTCGCGCCCGATCACCGGATCGAGCTTGCCCTCGCGCGCCGCCTGCGTGATGTCGCGGGCGTATTTCTTCAGCGCGTCGAACTGCTCCTCGGCGTTCTGGCTGTCCACGGTGCGGCCCTTGCGCAGCTCCGTCACCGCCTTCTCCAGCGCCGGCGGCTGCAGGCCGGCGGCGCGCCGCGCGCGCGAAGCGGGGCTGTCCACGGCAGCGAGCGCCTGCAGCATGCGGTCCTGCGCGACGAATTCGTCGCCCGCCTTCTGCGCATGCTGCTGCGCGGCATCCAGCACGCGCACCAGCTCCGGCGTCAGCTGCGGCTGGCCGGCGCCGCCGCCCGAGACCTTCGGCTGCTTGCCGAGCTCGGCTTCCACGGCGGATTTCGCGCGCTGCGAATCGCCGCCGGCGGCGCGGATCAGCCCGGCCGCGGCGCCTTGCTCGTCATCGAGCAGCGCCTTCAGCAGATGCTCGGGCGTGATGCGCTGGTGGTAGTCGCGGATCGCGATCGTCTGCGCGGCCTGCAGAAAGCCGCGGGCGCGATCGGTGAACTTCTCTATGTCCATCGCCAGATCCCTCTCGTGAGCGGAACTGCGGTGCCGTCCGCCCCCGATCGGGCGACGGATGGATCACCTCACGGATGGAAAAATGGTATGCGCGCCCCCGCCGGTTCAAGGGAAGGTCGGATGCGCGTCGAACGAATTGCACGCTACCCGGTGAAGGGGCTCTCGCCGGAATACATGGAGGATGTGGAGCTCGCCGCCGGCGACGGCCTGCCGCATGACCGCCGCTTCGCCTTCGCCCAGGGCGACGGCGCCTTCGACCCGGCGGCGCCGAAATGGCTGCCCAAGCGCAACTTCGCCTGCCTGGCCGTGAATGCCGGCATCGCGGCGATCCATGCGGCCTATGATCCGCGCGCCGACGCCTTGCTGCTCAGCGCCGGGCAGGCGCGCCTGGCGGCCGATCTCGGCACCGCGGAGGGGCGTCTGGCCGCCGCTGCATGGCTCGCCGAGCGCATGGGCGCCGAGGCGCGGGGCGGGCTGCGGCTGGCCGAGGTGCCGGGCCACGCCTTCACCGACATCCCCGACAAGGCGGTCTCGATCATCGGCCTCGCCTCGGTCGCGGAGCTGGGGGAGCGGGCCGGGATGGCGCTCGACCCGCTGCGTTTCCGCGGCAACATCCTGTTCTCCGGCGCCGCGCCCTTCGCGGAGCTGGACTGGGTGGGGCGGGAGCTGCTGCTGGGCAAGGCGCGGCTGCGCATCTTCAAGCGCACGCAACGCTGCGCGGCGACCGAGGTGAACCCCGACACGGCCGAGCGGGACGCCAAGCCGCCGCTCTGGCTGCGCCGGGAATACGGGCATGCCGACATGGGCGTCTATGCGACCGTCCTGGAAGGCGGCCGCGTCGCCGTCGGCGATGCGCTGGAGGTGGTGCGGTAGAAGCGCGCGCCGCCCCCGGCATCGCCGGGGACGGAGGCTTGCGCCGTCAGTTCCGCTCGGAGCCGTCCTCGGCAGGCGCCACGGCCTCGACATCGGCGGCATGGCCGTTGGCGTGGCCGTTGACCTCCACCGGGTCACCCGAGCCTTCCGGCCCGTCCTGCTCCGGCCCGTTCTGGTAGCGGCGCTGATGCTGCGGCTGGTGCGGCCCGCCCTGCTGCTGCTGGGCCTGGTTCATGGCGTTCAGGATGCGGAAGTAGTGCTCCGCGTGCTGGAAGTAGCTTTCCGCCATCACCCGGTCGCCGGCGCCGGTCGCGTCGCGGCCGAGCTGGAGGTATTTCTCGAAGAGCTGCTGCGCCGTGCCGCGGATGCGGACATCGGGCCCATTGCTGTCGAAGACATGGTTGCGGTTGAGCGGCTGGTGGCTGCCGCCGCTCTGGCGGTATCCACCGCCGCCTCCGCCGCCGCCTCCGTGCCGATGGCTGCCGCGGCTGCGCATGCGTTTCATGTTCATGTTTGGGACGATCGCCGTCTCGCAAAAGGCGGCCACGGTCGGGACGGCCCCGGCCGGGAACGCGGATTCATCGGGTTGCGTCACTGCGGCCGCCGGTTCCGCACGGGTGCCCCCTTGCGGAGAAACCCTGACCCCGTGTCAGGGCCGGCGCTGCCTGGCTGCACTCCTGCACCCCGGGCCGCATCCACAACCTAATGCGCCGAGGCCCCGCCGCCAATGGATTTTTTCTCGTCGCCCGCCGGGCCCGTCCGGAGCACCAGGGCGCGGGGAGTGCCGCCCAGGTCCGCCCGGGCGCCCGCCGGGCGCAGGCCGGCCGCCCGCGCCAGGCGCTTCACCGCCGGAAGCTGGCCGGCGCCGAGTTCCAGCACTGCCGCGCCGCCAGGCGCCAGCAACCCCGGCAAGGCCGCGACCAGCCGCCGATAGGCCTCGAGGCCGTCCGCGCCGCCATCCAGGGCCGAGGGGGGGGGGGGGGGGCGGGGCGGGGGGGGGGGCGCCCCGCGCGCGGGCGCGGGGGGGGAGGGGGGGGGGGGGGGC
>NZ_JBWXTD010000012.1:21791-22560 GCF_056682175.1 Falsiroseomonas sp. RANM36 | reverse complement strand
GCCGCCCGGCGCCAGCAACCCCGGCACGGCCGCGCCCCGCCGCCGATCGGCCGCGCGGCCGCCCGCGCCGCCATCCCGGGCCGAGCGCGGCTCGTGCCGCGCGACCTCCGGCATCAACCCCGCGATGGCCGCCGATTCGATATAGGGCGGGTTCGAGAGCACCAGGTCGAAGCGACCGGCGAGCGCGGCGTCCCAGTCGCCGGCCAGGAAGGCGGCCCGGTCGGCCAGCCCGTTGCGCGCGGCGTTCGCGGCCGCCCGCGCCGCCGCCCCCGGCACCAGGTCCACCCCGATCCCGAAGGCGTTCGGCCGCTCGGCGAGCACCGCGAGCAGGAGCGCCCCGGTGCCCGTGCCGAGGTCGAGCACGCGCAGCGGCGCCGCGGCATCGGGGAAGGCGTCGAGCGCCGCCTCCACCAGCGTCTCGCTGTCCGGGCGGGGGATCAGCGTGGCCGGCGAGACGGCGAGATCGAGCGTCCAGAAGCCCTGGCTGCCGAGGATGTGGGCGACCGGCGTGGCGTCCAGCCGGGCAGCGAGGGCGGCGCGGAAGCGGGCGGCGGCCTCGGGCGGGACGGGCGCGCGCGCATCGCGGATCAGCTGCGCGGGCGTCGCGCCCATGGCGTGGCCGAGCAGCAGGCGCGCTTCCAGGCGCGGGTTCTCGATGGCGGCGGCGCGCAACAGCTGGCCGGCCTGGCAGAGGAAGGCGCCGACGGTCTCGCCGGGGTCGCAGGACATGGGCGGGGTTGTGCCGCGGGCGGCGGGGGCGGGCACCGGG
>NZ_JBWXTD010000012.1:15767-21691 GCF_056682175.1 Falsiroseomonas sp. RANM36 | reverse complement strand
GGGAGGGGGCATGGCCCCTCCCTGACCGGCGATGAGAACTCATGGGTTCCAAGGGGCCACTGCCCCTTGGCGGGGTGGGTTCGGGAGGGGCGGCGCCCCTCCCGCCGCGGCCTCACTCCGCGTCGGCGGCCAGCCGCGCGGCCTCGTCCTCCGCGACCAGCGCCTCGATCACCTCGTCGAACTCGCCGAGCATCACGCGGTCGATCTTGTGGATCGTCAGGCCGATGCGGTGATCGGTCACGCGCCCCTGGGGGAAGTTGTAGGTGCGGATGCGCTCGCTGCGGTCGCCGGTGCCGACCTGCCCCTTGCGGTCGGCGGCCCGCGCGGAATCGAGGCGGGTGCGCTCGGCGTCGAACAGCCTCGCGCGCAGCACCTTCATCGCCTTGGCGCGGTTCTTGTGCTGCGACTTCTCCTCCTGCATCGCGACCACGATCCCGGTCGGGATATGCGTGATGCGCACGGCCGAATCCGTCTTGTTGACGTGCTGGCCGCCGGCGCCGGAGGCGCGGTAGGTGTCGATGCGCAAGTCGCTCTCGTTCACCTGCACGTCCACATCCTCGGCTTCGGGCAACACCGCGACGGTCACGGTGGAGGTGTGGATACGACCCTGCGATTCCGTCGCCGGCACGCGCTGCACGCGATGCACGCCGCTTTCGAATTTCAGCTTCGCGAAGACGCCCCTGCCCTCGATGCTGGCCGTCGCGCCCTTCACGCCGCCGAGGTCGCTCTCGTCATAGTCCAGCACCTCGAAGCGCCAGCCCTGGCGGGCGGCATAGCGCTGATAGGCGCCGAACAGCTCCGCGGCGAAGAGCGCGGCCTCGTCGCCACCGGCGGCGGGGCGGATCTCCAGGATGGCGCTGCGCTCGTCGGCGATGTCGCGCGGCAGCAGCATCAGCCGGATCTCGCGTTCGAGCTTCGGCAGGCGGTCCTTGAGGTCGAGATATTCGGCCTCGGCCAGTTCCTTCAGCTCGGGGTCGCCGAGCATCGCCTCCGCCTCGTCGCGGGCGCGTTCGGCGGCGCGGTAGGCCTGCACCTTCTCGACCAGCGGATCGAGCTCCGACAGCTCGCGCGCGATCGCGCCGACCTGCGCGCCATCGGCGGTGTTGAGCTGGTGGCGCAGCTCGTCGGCGCGGTTCAGCAACCGGTCGAGCTTCTGGGGCAGACTCATGCCGAAAGGCGGCGCACCGCCTCGGGGAGAGCGAGGCTCTCCTGCGTGCCGGCATCGAGGTCGCGCAACTGCACCACGCCCTGCTTCGCCTCATCCTCGCCCAGGATCAGCGCGACGCGGGCGTGCAGCTTGTTCGCGCGCTCCATGCGGCGCTTGAGGTTGCCGCGATAGGAAATCTCCGTGACGACGCCGGCGGCGCGCAGCGCCTGCACCAGCGCCAGTGCCGCGGCTTCCTGCGCCTCGGCCACCGGGATCACGGCGACGGGGCGCGGCGCGGGCGGCGGCGCGGCCAGCAGCATCGCCAGCCGCTCGATGCCCGCCGCCCAGCCGACGGAGGGCGTGGGCGGGCCGCCCATCTCCTCCACCAGGCCGTTGTAGCGGCCGCCGCCCAGCACGGTGCCCTGCGCGCCGAGCCGGTCGGTGACGAATTCGAAGGCGGTGTGGCTGTAGTAGTCGAGGCCGCGCACGATCCGGTCGTTCTGCCGGAACGGCACGCCGAAGCCCGTCAGGTATTTCCGGACGTTATCGTAGAAGGCGGCCGCGGCAGGGGTCAGATGGTCACGCATCACCGGGGCGCCGGCGACGATTCTCTTGTCGGTCTCGTCCTTGGAATCGAGGACACGCAGGGGGTTCTTCTCCAGCCGCACCTGGCTGTCCTCGGACAGCGACGCGCGGTGGTCGGAGAGGTAGGCGACGAGCGCGGCGCGGTACGCGTCGCGGCTTTCCGTGTCGCCGAGCGTGTTGATCTCCAGCACCACGCCGTCGGCGATGCCGAGGGCGTTCAGCACATCCCAGCCGCAGGCGATGACCTCGGCATCGGCCAGCGGCTCGGCGGCGCCGAGCACCTCCACGTCGATCTGGTGGAACTGCCGGTAGCGCCCCTTCTGCGGCCGCTCGTAGCGGAACATCGGGCCGGCGTAGAACACCTTGCGCGGCAGGTTGGCCTGCGCCAGGCCGTTGGAGACCAGGGCGCGGCAGAGGCCGGCGGTGGCTTCCGGGCGCAGCGTGACGGACTCGCCGCCCCGGTCGGTGAAGGTGTACATCTCCTTCGAGACGACGTCGGAGGTGTCGCCCAGGCCGCGGCTGAAGACGCGGGTGTCCTCGATGATCGGCGTGGACCATTCCTCGAAGCCATAGAGGGCGGCGATCCGCCGCGCGGTCTCGATGACGTGGTGATGCGCGCGGAACTCGTCGCCGATGAGGTCACGGGTGCCGCGGACGGGCTGAAGCGGGCTGGCCATGGGGCGGCGTATCGCGCGGGGAGCGCGTGGGAGCAAGGGCGCGGGGAGCGCGTGGGAGCAAGGGCGCGGGGAGCGCGTGGCGGCGGCGCGACCGATCCTGTCCGCGATCTCACGCAAGTCGCGCAGTCCTGATCTCCCGCACCGGGCGCGACAGGCGAAACAGGAAGGAGACATGCCAGGACAAGGGCCAGCGCCATGTCGTCCAGCAATCCGGTGTTCGCGGCCCGGGTGGCCGAAGGCTATGACGGCCACATGGTCCCGATGTTCTTCCAGCCCTATGCGGCGGAAGCGGCGGGGCGGCTTGCCTGGCTCCGGAGGGGCCATCTGCTGGAGACGGCCGCCGGCACGGGCGCCGCGACGGCGGCACTGGCCGCGGCCCTGCCGGACGCTGTCGCGATCACCGCGACCGACCTGAACCAGCCCATGCTCGACCGCGCCGTGCTGCGCCTGCCGCCCGGGCGCGTGACGTTGCGCCAGGCCGATGCCGAGCGCCTGCCCTTCCCCGATGCCAGCTTCGACGCGCTGGTCTGCCAGTTCGGCCTGATGTTCATGGACAAGCCGGCTGCGCTGGGGGAGGCCTTCCGCGTCCTCGCCCCGGGCGCGCGGCTGGTGCTGAGCGTCTGGAGCGGTCTCGACCGCAATCCGATCCCCGCCCTCGTGCAGCAGGCCGTGGCCGAGCAGTTCCCCGATGACCCGCCGCTTTTCATGGCCCGGACGCCGCACGGACATGGCGACATTCCCGCCTTGACCGGGGCGCTGGACGCCGCCGGCTTCATGGCGATCGCCGCGGAGCGGGTGACGCTGCCCTGCCGCGCCAACTCGGCCCGGCACGCCGCGACCGCCATCTGCCAGGGCACGCCGCTGCGCGCGGAGATCGAGGCCCGGGGGGGCCCCGGCCTGGACGCCGTGACGGAGATCGCCGCGCAGAGGCTGGCGCGGGTCCTGGCGGGCGGCGCGATGGACGCGGCGGTCGAGGCGCCGATGGAGGCGATCCTGCTGACGGCGACGAAGCCGCGCTGAAGGCCGGCCGGACGGGGCCGGCGGTCAGCGCACCGCCAGCGTCAGCGCCACGAACAGCACCAGTTGCACCGCCAGCAGGCAACCCAGCCGCAGGACGGCCGCGTCCCGCCGCGCCAGATCCTCGTCCAGCCCCGGCACCGGCGGCCGGCGCAGGCGCCCGACGATCAGCGCGGCGGCGGAGAGGCCGTTCACCTCACTCGGCCGCCTGCTTCTCGGCCGCCGCCGCCTCGGCGGCCTTCGCGGCCTTCATCGCCTCGGCCCGCGCCTCGACCAGGCCGACGATGTGCTCGACCATCTCCTCGGTCTTCACCGTGTGGCTCTGCTTGCCCATGCCATAGACCATGTGCGTGCCGGCACCGCCGCCGGTGAGCCCGATATCGGTCATCAGCGCCTCGCCCGGGCCGTTCACCACGCAGCCGATGATGGAGAGGCTGATCGGCTGGTCGATATGCGCCAGCCGCTCCTCCAGCTTCTCCACCGTGCGGATGACGTCGAAGCCCTGCCGCGCGCAGGAGGGGCAGGAGATCACCTTCACCCCACGATGGCGCAGATGCAGCGACTTCAGCATCTCCCAGCCGACCGAGACCTCTTCCTCGGGTTCGGCGGAGAGCGAGACGCGCAGCGTGTCGCCGATGCCCGCCCAGAGCAGGGAACCCAGCCCGATCGCGCTCTTCACCGTGCCCGCGCGGCGGCCGCCGGCCTCGGTGATGCCGATATGCAGCGGGTGGTCGCAGGCCTCCGCCAGTTGCTGATAGGCCGCGACGGCGAGGAAGACGTCGGAGGCCTTCACGCTGATCTTGAAGCGGTCGAACCCCTCGTCCAGCAGATGCGCTGCGTGCCAGAGGGCGCTTTCCACCAGCGCCTCCGGGTTCGGTTCGCCGTATTTTTCCAGCAGGTGCTTTTCGAGCGAGCCGGCATTCACGCCGATGCGGATGGCGCAGTCATGGTCGCGGGCCGCCTTCACGACCTCCTTCACCCGTTCCTTGCTGCCGATATTGCCCGGGTTGATGCGCAGGCAGGCGGCGCCGGCCTCGGCGGCCTCGATGGCGCGGCGGTAGTGGAAGTGGATGTCGGCCACGATCGGGACGTTCACCTCGCGCACGATCTCATGCAGCGCGGCGGTGCTCTCCTCGGTCGGGACGGAGACGCGGACGATGTCGGCGCCGGCGAGCTCGCAGCGGCGGATCTGCTCGATCGTCGCCTTGGCGTCCTCGGTCGGCGTGTTGGTCATGGTCTGGACGCTGATCGGCGCGTCGCCGCCGACCAGGACCTTGCCGACACGGATCTGCCGGGATGTCCGGCGCAGGATCTGCTGGTAGGGGCGATAGGACATCAGGCCTTTCCTCACGCCACGCCCGGCCGCGGGGCCGCCGTGCCACGCCCCAGGATATGGCCATGGCGCGGGCGATCACAGGGGGGCGGATCGGCGAGGCGACCCGCCGGGGTCAGTTGCGGGTGGCCGAGGCGGTGGGCGGAACCAGCCTCTGGCGCAGCTTCTCCGGGTCGAGCGCGATGTTGCGGCGCACGCCCACCAGCCCCTCCAGCACGGGCTGCGCCTGCCCGTCGAGCAGGATCTCGAGCGCGTCGGCCTTGCCCGTGTCGAGCAGCAGGTCCTCCCGCAGCGGGACCGGCCAGGCCTCGTTCGGGCGCAGCACGCGATTGAGCAGGACCCGGCCCGATCGCGGCTCCCGCACCTGCACCCAGGAGCCTTCGGGGCTGTTCCCGCGCGCCCGCAGGATCATGCGGGTGCCCTCCGGCATGCCGGGGATCGCGACCGCCGGGGGTGTGGCGGGCGGCTCGGGCGCCGCTGCAGGGGCCACCGGGGCCGGCGACGCGGGGGAAGCGGGCGACTGGGCAGCCAGGCCGCCGGACGGAACGGTCGCCGCCTGCGCCGAGGTGTTGGCGCCATGCGTCGGCGATCCCGACGGCAGTCCGCCCGGCGGCGGCAGGGCAGCCATCGGCACCGCCCCGGCCTCCGGCCGCAGCGCCAGGTCGCGACCGGGCAATTGCGTCCGGCCGGCCTCGGCCGCCGTTTCCAGGCGGGGCGGGACGGGCGGGACCACATCCACCACGCGGTCGCCGCCGCTCGACCAGTTGAACCAGGCGACATAGGCGCCGACCGCGATCATCACCCCGGCCACCACCATCGCCGCGGCCGGCATGCCGCGCTCCGGGACCGGCTCGGGGAAGACCAGCTTCGGCTTGACGGTGGCCGGCCCGGCCACCTCGCGGAAGCGCCGGGCGATCTCCTCGGCCGGCAGGCCGAGCGCGGCGGCATAGGTGCGCACGAAGCCGACGGCATAGGCGACGGCGGGCAGGTCGGCGACGCGGCCTTCCTCCAGCGCCTCCAGATAGGGGCGGCGGATGCGCAGCTGTGCCGCCATGTCCGGCACGGACAAGCCGAGCGCGCGGCGCGCCGCGCGCCGCGCGGCGCCGCGCCGCGCGGCCGCCGCGGCCGGGGCAGCGGCCGGGCGGGAGGGGCGCGGCCTGGGGGT
>NZ_JBWXTD010000012.1:12844-15757 GCF_056682175.1 Falsiroseomonas sp. RANM36 | reverse complement strand
CTCGTGGGGGGGGGGGGCGGCGCTGGGGGGCGGCGAGGGCCCTCTCCCACCCGGGGCGGGGGCGGCGCGCCCCGCGCAGCTCGTCACCGATCCGCGCGGCCTCCGCGGCATGGTCATCGGCCTGTCGTGATGAACGCTTCATGTCGTAGGGCACGGGATTGACACCTACCGCGCGCAGAGCGCGTCCGCAAACCGAATCGTGGGGGAATTGTTCAGTATCATTTGGGTGACACGCATTGCTGTTTCTGACGCTCAGCTCGCCTGCCTGCGGGCGGCCAGCGCGGCGGCCGCCTGCTGCACGAGTTCCTCCACGATCTCCCGCACAGGTTGCTCGCGCGTCACCATCCCGACACTCTGGCCGGCCATCAGCGACCCGTTCTCCACATCGCCGTCGATCACCGCGCGGCGCAGCGCGCCGGCCCAGAAATGCTCGATGTCGAGCTGCGCCGCGGCCTTTTCCACCTCGCCGGCCAGGTAGCGGCGGATGGTCTCGGCCTGGTGGTCGAGGAAGCGCTTGGTCCCCTCGTTCTGCAGGGCGCGCACCGGGATCACCGGGAAGCGCTCATCCAGCTGCACCGTCGGCAGCGCATCCCGCGCCGCGCCGCGGATGAAGGCGCGCTTGAAGTTCGGATGGGCGATCGATTCCGTCGCGCAGACGAAGCGGGTGCCGAGCTGCGCACCCGCCGCACCCATCTCGAGATACGCAAGAATGGCTTCGCCGCGCCCGATCCCGCCGGCGACGAAGACCGGCACGTCCCGGACATGCGGCAGGATCTCCTGCGCCAGCACGTTCAGGCTCACCGGGCCGATATGCCCGCCCGCCTCGCTGCCCTCGATCACCAGGGCATCGGCGCCGGAACGCACCAGCTTCTTCGCCAGCGCCAGCGCCGGGGCGAAGCAGACCACCTTGGCCCCGCCATCCTTGGCCGCCTTGATCGCCGCGCCGGGGGGGATGCCACCGGCGAAGACGATATGCCCGACCTTCGCCTCCAGGCAGGTCTGCACCAGCTGGTCCAGCCGCGGATGCATGGTGATCAGGTTCACGCCGAAGGGTTTTTGCGTCATCGCCTGGGTGGCGGCGATCTCCTCGGCCAGGCGCGGCGGCTCCATCGCGCCGCAGGCGATGACGCCGAAGGCCCCGGCATTGGACAGCGCGGCGACCAGGTTGCGTTCGCTCACCCAGGACATCGCCCCGCCCATGATGGCGTAGCGGCTGCCGAAGAAGGCGGCGCCGCGCGCCATCAGCGCATCCAGCTCGGCCAGCGCCCAGTCCGGCGGGCCGGCCGGGGCGGGCTTCTCCTGCAGCGGCGCGTCCATCGGCGTCAGTTCCCCGCCCGGCGCTCGGGCTCGGGACCGTCCAGCCCATAGGCGGTGTGCAGGGCGCGCACCGCAAGCTCGGTGTAGTCCACCGGGATCAGCACGCTGACCTTGATCTCGCTGGTGGAGATCACCTGGATGTTGATGCCCTTCTCGGCCAGCGCCTTGAACATCGTGCTGGCGACGCCGGCATGGGTGCGCATGCCGATGCCGACGACGCTGATCTTCGCGACCTCGGCATCCGTCACCAGCGCCTCGTAGCCGATCGCGTCGCGCTGCTTCTCCAGCAGGTCCCTGGCGCGCGGCAGGTCGGCGCGGCCGACGGTGAAGGTCATGTCGGTGGTGCCGTCGGCGCCGATGTTCTGGACGATCATGTCCACGTTCAGGTTCGCCGCAGCCATCGGGCCGAACACATGGGCGGCGATGCCGGGCCGGTCGGGCACGCGGCGGAGCGTCACCTTCGCCTCGTCGCGCGAATAGGCGATGCCGGACACGATGGGCTGTTCCACGATCTCGTCCTCGTCAACGACCAGGCTGCCTGGCTTGTCCTCGAAGCTGGAAAGCACCTGCACGCGCACGCGCTGCTTCATCGCGAGCTCGACCGAGCGCGTCTGCAGCACCTTCGCACCGACCGAGGCGAGTTCCAGCATTTCCTCGTAGCTGATCCGCTCGAGCTTCTTCGCCCGCGGCACGATCCGCGGATCGGTGGTGTACACGCCGTCCACGTCCGTGTAGATGTCGCAGCGATCCGCCTGCACCGCCGCGGCGACGGCGACGGCCGAGAGGTCCGACCCGCCGCGGCCGAGGGTGGTGATGCGGTTGCGGCCGGGCTCGAGGCCCTGGAAGCCGGCGATCACCGGCACCTGGCCTTCGCGCATCCGCTCGATCAGCAGCGTGCCGTCGATGCTCTCGACGCGCGCCTTGCCATGCGCGGCGTCGGTCAGGATCGGGATCTGCCAGCCCTGCCAGGACCGCGCATCCACGCCGATCGCCTGCAGCGCGATGGCCAGCAGGCCGATCGTCACCTGCTCGCCGGTGGCGACCACCACGTCGTATTCGCGCGCGTCGTGCAGCGGCGAGAGGTCGGAGCACCACTTCACCAGCTGGTTCGTGGCGCCGGCCATGGCGGAGACCACCACCGCCACCTCGTTGCCGGCCTCCACCTCGCGCTTGACGCGTTGGGCCACGTTGCGGATGCGGTCGAGATCGGCGACGGAGGTGCCGCCGAACTTCATGACGATGCGGGCCATGCCTGGATCCGGGGGCCTTGCCGACGCGCGGGGCGCAAATGGGGTTGGGACGGGGCCGCGCCTGTTGCGCCCCGCCGGGGGCGCCCAGATAAACGCGACGCGCGCGCCGGGCAACCGGCGCCTTGTAGCTGGCAGGGATGCGATGCATCCCTGCCCCTCAGGCGCCGGCGCTCCGCGTCGTGCCGGAGGCACGCCGTCGGCGTGACGCTCGCCGCACGTGCGGCGGGGGGGGGGGGGGGGCCCCCGGGGGGGGGGGGGGGGGGGGGGGGGGGGGGGGGGGGGGGGGGGGGGGGGGGGGGGGGGGGGGGGGGGGGGGGGGGGGGGGGGGGCGGGCGGCGGGGGCGGG
>NZ_JBWXTD010000012.1:0-12744 GCF_056682175.1 Falsiroseomonas sp. RANM36 | reverse complement strand
GACTTCTTCGGGGGGTGCCCCCAACGGCCGCTTTCCGCGGCTCGTTGATGGTCCTGGTTGGGGCCTCTGGCGCTGGGCGCCCGCTTCGCGGACTTGGCCCGCCGCCCGGGCGGCGGGCCGCATTCGCGGCCTCGGCCGGCAGAGCCGGCCGCGTATTTTTGGGAGCAGTCATGACGGGCACGGCGGTCGAGGCGGAAATCCGGAAATTCGGCGCCCTGGCGGATCGCTGGTGGGACCCGGACGGGCCGATGCGGCCGCTGCATCGGATGAATCCCCTGCGCACCGGCTGGATCGCCGACCGCATCGCCCGGGCGCATGGGCGGACAGGACGGGACCTGTCGGGCCTGACCCTCTTGGATGTCGGCTGCGGCGCCGGGCTCGCCTCGGAGGCCTTTTGCCGGATGGGAGCGAGGGTCACGGGCCTGGACGCGGCCGGCGAGGCGCTGGAGGCGGCCCGTGCCCATGCCGAAGCCGGCGGCCTGGAGATCGCCTACCGCGAGGGCACGCCCGAATCCCTGGCGCCAACGAACGAAAAATACGATGCGGTGGTGGCGCTGGAGGTGATCGAGCATGTCGAGGACCGCGCGGCCTTCCTCGGCGCGCTGGCGCAGCTGGCGAAGCCGGGCGGTCAGGTTTTTCTTTCCACCCTGAACCGAACGGCGCGGTCCTTCCTGATGGCGAAGGTCGGCGCGGAATACGTGCTGCGGATGCTGCCGGTCGGCACGCATGACTGGCGGATGTTCGTGACACCGGGCGAGCTCGGCGCCGGGCTGCGGCAGGCGGGGCTGGCGGTGACCGACCTGGCAGGGATGAGCATGGACCCGCTCACAGGGCGGTGGCGGGAGAGCCGGGACCTCGGGGTGAACTACCTGCTGGCGGCGCGGCGCGGCTGATCAGGGGGTGCGAAGGCTGCGGCCGGTGATCCGGCGGGCGCCGTGCATGATGCGCAGAACGAGGACGGCGTCGCCGTCGCGCTCGTAGAAGGCCAGATAGGGGTGTGCGACGGCACAGCGCACGGCGCGACCAAGGCGCGGTCGCGGCGCACCGGCCTCGGGGTGCCCGCGAATGACGCGGAGCCTGTCGAAGATGCGGCGTATCACCGCCTCGGCGGCAGCCGGGTTCTGCGCCGCCATGAAGTCACGGATCTCGGCCAGGTCGGCGAGCGCGTGTTCCGTGAAGCGCAGCGTGTGCGAACGGGTCAGCCGCCCCGGCGAAGGCCCGCGATGAGCTCCGCCTCGAGGCGGTCGGGATCGACTGCGACCGAGCCGCTGGCACGTGCCTCGTCCAACGCGCCGCGCAGCTCGGCCTCATGCCCGGGATCGAGCTCTTCGAGGAAACGCAAAGCCTCCTCGACCACCGCCTCGGCGTCGCGGTAGCCGCGGGTCTCGATCAGGCGCCGGATCAGCGCCATCGCTTCCGGCGAGAGGTTCACCGTCATGCCCGGCAGCCTAGCACGGCCAGCGGCGCGGCGTCGTCACCCGTCCGCGCGCGGTACCCGGGGCAGGCGGGGCGCCGAAGCGCCGGACATGCCATACTCCCGCGTCGGCGCCGCGATTCGGCCGCGCGCCTCCGGGGAGGGCATGCGCATGTTCACGGTCGGCCAGAAGGTCTGGCACCGCGACGGGAAACGCAGCGGCAAGGTTCTGGAGATCGAGGGCGACCTCGTCTTCATCGAGCAGGACAACGGCGCCGAACTCGATTGCCGCGCGCGCGACCTGACCGCGACGCCGCCGGTCGCGACGCGGCCCGTGGCGGCCGCGCCGCGCGGCCCCGGCGCCCAGGACTATGTCCAGCCGCACCGCACGCTGATCGCTGCCGACATCACGCCGGAGCATGCGCGGGTGCTCGGCCTGATCCCGCCGCGGACGGTGCAGGCCGTGGCGGCGCTCTACGAGCAGCGGAACCGCGGCCAGAAATTCAGTGGGCTCGACGTTGCGGGCAAGCTGAACGCCATCGCCGAGATCACCGCGGTGCCCTACCGCACCATGCGCGAGTACCGCGACCGGCCGGGCGAGATGGGGCTGATGATGGGCAAGGGCCTCGCCGACAGCCAGCGGTCGGGCTGATAGAACTCCGGCGCCGCGATCCGGGCGGCAGCCGGCCTATCCGTCCGCGCGCGGCACCCAGGGCAGGCGGGCGACCTCGATGCCCTCGTCGGCCAGGGCCTCGGCCTCGGCATCCGTCGCCTCGCCGTAGATCCCCCGCGCTTCGGCCTCGCCGGTGTGGATCTTCCGCGCCTCCTCGGCGAAGTCCTTGCCGACATAGTCGCAGTTCTTCTCCACCTCCGCGCGCAGGCGCTGGAGCATGGCGACGAGCTGGGGCGGCATGGGGCCGGCGGCGACGCGCTGGCCGCCTTCGGGCGGCGCCGGGGCGGGCGGCGCGGCCTCGGCCTGCGGCGGCTTCGCCTTCTTCCGGCTGGAGACGACCGCCGGCGCCATCAGCGCTCGCTCCACCTGCGTGTTGCCGCAGACCGCGCATTCGACCAGCCCGACCTTCGCCAGCTTCTCGAAGCCGGCGCTGTCCTGGAACCAGCTCTCGAATTCGTGCCCGGCGCCGCAGCGCAGCTTGTAGTGGATCATCCCCGCACCCTGGCCGCCGCCTGTGGCAGCCGCGTGACACTATATGGCTTGGCACTCCTGCTTGGCGAGTGCCAGCCCGCCATCATCCCGCGAGAAGCGGGTCCAGCCCGCCCTGCCGGTCCAGCGCCATCAGGTCGTCCGATCCGCCGACATGCCGCCCGTCGATGAAGATCTGCGGCACGGTGGTCCGCCCGCCGGACCGCTCGATCGCCTGCTTCCGCGCGGCCGAGCCGTGCGGGGCATAGATCTCCTCGAAGGGCACGCCCTTCTTCTGGAACAGGGACACGGCCCGCGCGCAGTAGGGGCAGAAATCCTGGACGTAGATTTCGACTTTGGCCATGCGCGCTGAGGTCGCCCCGCCGGCCTCGCGCGTCAAGGGCGGGGCGCCTCCAGCCGCGGATCGGGCACGCGGGCGGCCGCCAGCACCTCCACCGCGGCCGCGCCCGCCGCCAGCAGCGCCGCCGCGCAGGCCTCGGCCGTGGCGCCCGAGGTCATGACATCGTCCACCAGCAGCACCCGCTTCCCGGCGATCCCCGCCCGCGCGCCCTGGCGCACGGCGAAGGCACCCTCGACCAGCACGGCGCGCTCCGCCGCGCCCCGCTCGCCGAGGCTCGGCGTCGGGCGGGTGCGGCGCAGCAGGTCGGGCAGCCACGGTCTCCGGGCGTGCCGGGCGAGCGCCCCGGCCAGCAGCGCCGCCTGGTTGTAGCGGCGGGAGACCAGGCGGCGCCAATGCAGGGGCACCGGCGCCAGCAGATCGGCGCGCGCCAGCATCTCCGGCGCGGCGCGGGCCATCTGGGCGGCGATCGCGCCCGCCAGGTCGGTGCGGTCGGCGTGCTTGAAGGGCAGCAGCAGCCGCTTCGCCCCCTCGTCGTAGCGGAAGGCGGCGCGAGCGGCGGCGAAGGCCGGGCGGCGCTCCAGGCAGGCGGGGCAGAGCCCGCCGGGGCCCGCCTGCCCGGCATGCAGGAAGGGCACGCCGCAGCAGGCGCAGAAGGGCGGCGTCAGGAAATGCAGCCCGCGGAAGCAGGTGGCGCAGAGCGTGCCCTGCGCTTCCACCGGGCTGTCGCAGGTCAGGCAATGCGGCGGCAGCAGCGCGTCGAGGACGGCGCCGCGGAGGCGACGGAGTGTCGGCTGGATCAGGGGCAGGGTGGCGCCGCCCCCACCCCGACCCTCCCCCGTAAACGGGGGAGGGAGAGATCGGCGACCGGAGGCCTCACCACGCGCCGAACTTCGCGTCGCCGTCGCGCTCGATCTGGCGGACAAGGTCCACTTCCCAGGAGAGGTAGGCGCGCATCGCCTGTTCCACGCCGTGGTTGCGGTCATAGGGGCGGAGCCAGGTGTCCACGCAGGCCTCGTCCGGCGGGTCGTTGCGGTCGGCATCGAGCGGCAGGCCCGCCGCGGCCCAGGCCACCGTGCCGCCCTCCAGCGCGGCCACAGGCATCGGGACCAGCCCGCGCAGCTCCGCCACGCCGAGCGCCGCGAGCGAGGGGTCGGGCGCCACCACCACCACCTGCCGGTCGTTCGGCAGCCGCGACACCACCCCGCGCAGCCGCGTGCGGATGCCCCAGACCGCGCCCGGGATGTGCCCCGCCCGGAAGGCGAGCGAGCGCGAGAGGTCCACCACGCTCGCCCGGCCCTCGCGCAGCAGCGCATCGAGCTCCGCCACCGACACCCGCGGCGTCGCCGGCGGCAGGGCGGCCGGCGGCGGGACCTCCAGCTTCCCCTCCATCGCGCCCTCCAGCACGAAGACCTCCCAGCCCCCGAGCTGGCGCAGCCAGCCCGCGGTCATGTGCGCCCGGGTGCCGGTGTCGTCGGCCAGCACGATGCGGGCATGGCGCACCGCCACCCAAAGGTCGGTCGCCTGCACCAGCTGCCCGCCCGGCGCGCTGCGCGCCCCCGGCGGATGGCCGGCGGCGTATTCGGACGGGTCGCGGACATCGAAGAGGTAGGTCGTGCGCCCGGCCTCGGCGCGCAGCCGCTGCAGCCCGTCGCGGTCGATCACCTTCGCGCCGTGCCGGGCGGAGAAGCGCCGCGCGCGCGACAGGCTCGCCTCGGCATCGCGCGGCGTGCCGGCGGGGTAGCGGTCCTCCTTGCCGCGGTTGCAGCGGAAGCCGGCGAGCTCCCAGCCCATGGTGCCGTTGCGCAGCGCCACCACGCGGTTCGGCAGCTCCGCCTGGCGCAGGCTCTCGGCGCCGAGGATGGAGCGCGTGCGCCCCGCGCAGTTCACCACCACCAGCGTATCCGGCCGCTTCACCAGGGAGGGCACGCGATAGGCGAGCTCGGCGCCGGGCACGTTGATCGCGCCGGGAATGGACATGTTGCGGAATTCCGGCAGCGGGCGGCTGTCCACCACCAGCAGGTCGGTGCCCGCCGCCTGCAGGGCGGAGAGCTCCGCCGCATCCACCGAGGGCGTGCCGTAATGGTGCTCCACCCATTCGCCGAAGGCCTTGGAGGGCACGTTGACGCCCGTGAACAGCTCGAAGCCGGCGGCGGCCCAGGCGCGCGTGCCGCCTTCCAGCACATGCACCTTCGGGCAGCCGATGCCGTTCAGCACCGTCGCCAGGCGGTCCGCATGGCCCTCCCCGGCATCGGTGCAGACCACGCGCACGTCGCGCCGCGGCAGCAGCGAGGGCGCGCGCAGCTCGGCGACCGAGAGCGGACAGGACACCGCCCAGAACAGGTGCCCGGTGCTGAACTCGCCTTCCTCCCGCGCATCCAGGATGGCGAGCTCGCCGCCATCCCGAAGCCAGGCCTTGAGCGTCGCCGGCGCGACGCGCGGGGCAGCCATGGGTTCAGGCCTTCGCGGTCGCGGTCGGCTTCATGAAGTTCTTGTTGTAGGGCACCACCGCCCCCGTCTCCGGGTCGTAGCCCTTGCGGTTGTCGAGCTTCTCGAGCGCGAGGCCGTACATGTGCAGGTGGCGCGTGGGGACGCTGCCGGTGGTGTGGATGGAGTGGATGTCCTCCGGCATCAGGCAGATGCCGCGGCCGGGCTCCACCATGATCTCCTCGCGGATGCGGAGTTCGCACTTCTCCGGGTCGGAGCCGTCATCGGTGCGCTCATAGACCTTGTTCAGCTCCTGCCCGTCCACGGCGACGACCACGGCCCAGGTGGTGTGGTCATGCGGCTTGGTGGAGTTCCCGGGGTTCAGCGCGTTCATGTAGAGCGCGAAGCGGTTGCCCGGGTCTTCCTGCAGCAGGTAGCGGTTCGACCCCTTCTCGCCATTCGGCGGCGGCGGGAACTGGCTGGAGGGAAACAGGTGTTCCTGCGCGGCCAGCGTCAGCAACTCCGCGCGGATTTTCTGAAGCGAGTCGCGTGTCACGCCTTCCTTCGCCTCGATGGCGCGGATGCGGTCGATGGTGGCGGCGACCGCGGCGGTGCGGGCGGCGGTGACATCGGTGGCGTTCATTCAGGCGATCCTCCAACCAAACCGCGCGAAGCTTACTCCCGCTTGCCGCGCCGGCGAAGCGGGCGCATCTGCCGGCCATGGCAGGCCCCGACGCGATGCAGGTCTTCGACCGCCGCCTGGTGCGGCGCCGGCGCCAGCGCGCGGCCGCGACGGTCCAGAAGGTCGCGCCGATCCTGGAGGATTGCGCCGACCGCCTGCTCGACCGGCTGGACGACACGACCCGGCGCTTCGCGCGCGCGCTCGATCTCGGCGGGCGGGGCGTTGTGGCGCCGCGGCTGGCGACGCGGGGCATTCCCTTCGTCGTCTCCGCCGATCTGGCGCCGGCCATGGCGGCGCGGGCGGGCGGCCTGCCGGTCGCGGCCGATGAGGAGTTCCTGCCCTTCGCGCCGGGCAGCTTCGACCTGGTCGTCGCCTCCGTCTCGCTGCACTGGGTGAACGACCTGCCGGGCGCGCTGCTGCAGGTCCGCCGGGCGCTCGCGCCGGACGGGCTTTTCCTGGCGTCGCTCCCCGGCCTCGGCACGCTGCAGCCGCTGCGGGAGGCGCTGGCCGAGGCCGAGACCGGGCTGCGCGGCGGGATCTCGCCCCGCGTCTCGCCCTTCCCCGATCTGCGCGACGCCGCCGGGCTGCTGCAGCGGGCGGGCTTCGCCCTGCCGGTCGCGGATGCCGAGGCGGTACCGATCGCGTATCGCAGCGCGCTCGGGCTGTTCGCCGATCTGCGCGCCGCCGGGGAGACGAATGCCGTGCTGGCGCGGGACGGCCGCATCCCGCCGCGCGCCCTGCTGCCCATGGCCGCCGCCGCCCTGCCGCAGGGGCCGGAGGGGATCGCGCCCGGCCTGCGGCTGCTGATGCTGACCGCCTGGGCGCCGCATGAAAGCCAGCAGAAGCCCGCCCGCCCCGGCAGCGCGACGCATCGCCTGGCCGATGCGCTCGGCACGGTGGAGCGCAAGGCGGGCGAGCGGCCCGGCGGTCGCTAACCCGCCCGCCCCCGCATCCGCCGCAGCAGGACGACCAGCGCGAGCGCCAGCGGCAGCCAGAGCAGCGTGGCGGGCTCCGGCACCTCGGCCGGGAAGGTCGGCGGGATCCCGGGCACGCGGACCGGCGGGCCGATCTCGCCCTCCGTCCCGCCGGCGCCGGGCGGCGCGAAAGGCAGGTTGGCGCCGAACAGCACCTCCCCCGGCAGCAGCGCGAAGCCGGGATCGGGCGTGCCATCCGTCGCCGCGCCGCCCGGCTGGCCCGCCCCGCCGGGCGCAGGCCCTGCCGGCGGCGGCGCCGCCGCCGGGGTGGCGGTGGGGCCCGCGGCGGCCAGGCTCAGCGCCCCCGCATCGCGGCAGACCCGCAACGGGCGGGAGACGCGCCGCACCGCCTGCACAGCGCCCACCGTCCCGCCCGCACCCGCCCCGGCCGCCGGCGCCTTGGCCGGCGCGGCACGGCGGGCCTGGCGGACGAGGAAACGCGGAACGCAGGACGGCATGGCGAGCGGGACCTCCGAGGCGAGGCTCGCCTCCTCGCACAGGGCGTCTTAAGAATGAGACAATCGGCGACGGGACCGCGCGCATGGCCGCCCCGCAGCCTCTCGCCTTGCAATGGCGGGGTCCGGCGCGCATCTTCGGCCCGACCGAGACCGCGCCCGGATTCCCCAGACAGAATGGAACAGCAGGGCGGCGAGGCCCGCCGCATCACCCTCTATCGCCCCGAGGATTTCGCGGGCATGCGCCGCGCCGGGCAACTGGCCGCCGAGACGCTCGACATGATCACGCCGCATGTGAAGCCCGGCGTGACGACGGAGCAGCTCGACCGCATCCTGCACGACTACATCGTGTCGCATCACGCGACGCCGGCGACGCTCGGCTATCGCGGCTACACGAAATCCTCCTGCACCTCGATCAACCACGTGGTCTGCCACGGCATCCCGGGCGAGCGCGCGCTGCTCGAGGGCGACATCGTCAATATCGACGTGACCGTCATCCTCGATGGCTGGCACGGCGATACCAGCCGCATGTACGTGGCGGGGACGCCCTCCACCAAGGCGCGGCTGCTGATGGACGTGACCTATGAGGCGATGATGCGCGGCATCGCGGCGATCCGCCCCGGCGCCACGCTCGGCGACATCGGCCACGCCATCCAGTCCTTCGTGGAGAAGCACCGCTTCTCCGTGGTGCGCGACTTCTGCGGACACGGCATCGGCCGCCGCTTCCACGAGCCGCCGAACGTGCTGCATTTCGGCCGGCCGGGCGAAGGCCCGCAGCTCAAGCCGGGGATGTTCTTCACCGTGGAGCCGATGGTGAATGCCGGCCGGCCGGAGGTGAAGATCCTGGACGATGGCTGGACCGCCGTGACGCGCGACCGTTCGCTGTCCGCCCAGTTCGAGCACATGGTCGGCGTGACCGAAGACGGCGTGGAGATCTTCACCATCTCCCCCGCCGGCCTGCACCGCCCGCCCTACAGGGCATGATCCTCGCGCCACGGTTGAACATCGCCCCGCCGCCGTGCAGGCTGGCGGTTCATGGCGCGCAGACCCAGGCACTTCGCGGAGGCAGGCCCCGGCCTGCTGGACCTCGCCCCGCTGCCGGGCAGCGAGGCGGCGCCCGGCCATCTCGGCCATCGCGAACGCATCCGCGAGAAGCTGCTGGGGCGCGGCGCGGAGGCGCTGGCGGAATACGAGATCCTGGAAGTCCTGCTCTTCGCCAACTATCCGCGGCAGGACACCAAGCCCGTCGCCAAGGCGCTGATCGCCCGCTTCGGCAGCCTGGCCCGCGTGCTGGCCGCACGGCCCGAGGAATTGCAGGAGGTGGAGCGCGTCGGCCCCGGCGCCGCGGCCACCATCAAGGCGGCCAATGCCGCGGCGCTGCACATGCTGCGCGCCGAGGCCCGCGAGCAGCCGGTGCTGAACAACTGGGACCGGCTGCGCGCCTACCTCACCGGCGCGCTGGCGCGCGAGCCGATCGAGCAGTTCCGCGTGATCTTCCTCGACACGAAGAACCGCATGATCGCCGACGAGGCGCAGGCGCGGGGCACGGTGAACCACACGCCGGTCTATCCGCGGGAGGTGGTGAAGCGCGCGCTGGAGCTCGGCGCCACCGCGCTGATCCTGGTGCACAACCACCCGAGCGGCGACCCCACGCCCTCCCGCGCCGATGTGGAGATGACGGGGGAGGTGAAGGCCGCCGCCGCCGCGCTCGGCATCGTGCTGCACGACCACCTGATCATCGGCAACGGGCGGCACCTGTCCTTCCGGCGGGAGGGCCTGCTGTAGAGGCGCGGCCGCAGGAAGGCTGACAGTAACGAACATCCGCCACGATTGACCCTGATGCTCCGCCCCCGGCATGGTTCCCGCCCGATGCGACGCCCCGTCCTGCTTCCCGCGCTGTTGATCGGCCTCGCCGCCTCCGGCGCGGTGCTGGCGCAGGGCGTGCCGGGCAAGCCGCCGCCCACCAACGCGCCGCAATTCCAGCCGGCGCCGGCCGCCGCCTTCCCGCCGCTGCCCACCGCCAAGCCGCCGCCGCTCGGCGCCGCGCCGGCGCCGGCCGGGGCGGGCAAGCCGGGCGCGCCGCCGGCCCCGCCGCCCGGCGGCACCGGGCGGACGCTCTCCACCGGCACCGGCTTCGTCGTCGCCTCCGGCCGCGCGCTGACCAACTACCATGTCATCGAGGGCTGCCGTGCCGTGCGGCTGCGCACCTCCTCGGGCGGCGAGATGGCGGCGCGGGTGCTTGCCTCCGACCGGCAGCGCGACCTGGCGCTGCTGGAGGTGCCGAACGAGGCCGGGCCTCCGCTGACCTTCCGGCGCAACCCCAACATCCGCCGCGGCGAGAATGTCGTGACCTACGGCTTCCCGCTGGCCGGCCTGCTCTCGTCCGGGCCGACGCTGACCACGGGCGAGATCTCGGCACTGGCGGGCCTGCGCGACAACCAGACGCAGTACCAGATCAGCGCGCCGGTGCAGCCCGGCAATTCCGGCGGGCCGCTGCTCGACATGAGCGGTCAGGTGGTGGGGGTGATCGTCTCCAAGCTGAATGCGCAGCGCATCGCGCAGCAGACCGGGGACATTCCGCAGAACGTGAACTTCGCGGTGAAGGGGACGGAAGCGCTGGACTTCCTGCGCCGCAACCGCGTGGAGCCGCGCCTCGACGACGGCGCGCAGCGCAGCGCCGCCGAGGTGGGCGAGATCGTCCATCCCTCGGTGCTGTTCCTGCGCTGCCTCGGCTGATCAGCCCGCGAGCCACTCCCGCAGCAGCGCCGTCACGGCCTCGGGCTTCTCCATCGAAGGCAGGTGCCCCGCGCCTGCGATGCGTTCAAGCCGCGCGCCGGGGATGCCGGCGGCCATCTCCTCGGCCAGGTGCGGCGGGGTGAGCGTGTCGCCCTCCCCGACCGCCACCAGCGTCGGCACGGCGATGCGCGGCAGGTCGGGGCGGGAATCCGCCCGATGCATGATGGCGCGCTGCTGCCGGTGGAAGGCGGGGCGGCCGATGCGCTCGGCCATCGCCATCACCTCCGCCGCCAAGGGGCCGGCCAGATGGTCCGGGTGCAGCAGCTGCGGCAGCAGGCGCGGCGTGACGCCGCGGAACATCCCGCTTTCCGACAGCGCGAGCAGCGCGCGCCGGCGCCGCGTCTGCTCCTCCGTGTCGGGCCGGGCGGAGGTGTCGAACAGCGCGAGCCGCACCACGCGCTGCGGGGCGCGGCGCCAGATCTCGAAGGCGACATAGCCGCCCATGGACAGGCCGCAGACGGCAAGCGGGCCCTCTCCCGGCACGGCGGCGAGCGTGCGCTCGGCCATGCCGCCGATGCTGTCGTCATGCGTGAGGTCGGCGATGCGGCAGGGCAGCACGGCGCCGAGCGCGGCCGCCTGGTCGCGCCAGAGCCGCCCATCGCAGAGCAGCCCGGGCAGCAGGAGCAGGGTGGTTCTCTCGGTCATGGCGCGAACCTCGGCCCCGCATGGCCGGCCCGCAAGGCGCCAAGCTTGATTTTGCGCCCGCTTCGGCGCATATGCCGCCGGTTCCCACAGGCCCCGCTGCGCCGAAGTTTGCGCCTGCGGGGCGATCCTGCCGGCGCAGGCCCGACACGGGCTGGCGGCGCGACAGGCCCGAGGCCGACAGAGAACCGACTTTGAACGATCAGAGCGACGCGACCGCCCCGCGCGCGGCCGAACCCGAGCACAACCCCGAAGCCCGCGAGGCCGCCGCCGCCCCCGGCGCGGCATCGGAGCCGCAGGCGCCTGCCTTTGCGGCCGCCGCCCCGGATTCGCCCGAGGACGCCGCGCCGGCGATGGCGGAGGCCAGCGAGGCCTTCGACGGCGACGATGACGACCGTGGCGACGGCGACGGCGACGATCGCGAGGATGGCGATCGCGAGGATGACGATCGCGAGGACGACGACGACGGGGACGACGACGACGGGGACGACGAGGACGAGGACGGCCCCACCGAGGAAGACGAGAAGCTCGCCGAGGAGGCCGCGAAGACCACCTTCGCCGATCTCGGCCTGTCCGAGCCGATCCTCCGCGCCGTCGCCGAATCGGGCTACCTCTACCCCACGCCGATCCAGGAACAGGCGATCCCCATCGTCCTGATGGGCCGCGACGTGATGGGCGTGGCGCAGACCGGCACGGGCAAGACCGCCGGCTTCACCCTGCCGATGCTCGACATCCTGGCGGGCTCCCGCGCCAAGGCGCGCATGCCGCGCAGCCTGATCCTGGAGCCGACGCGCGAGCTGGCGCTGCAGGTGGCCGAGCAGTTCGTCAAATACGGCAAGCACCTGAACCTGAACCATGCGCTGCTGATCGGCGGCGAGAGCATGAACGACCAGCGCGACGTGCTCGAGAAGGGCGTGGACGTGCTGATCGCCACGCCCGGCCGGCTGCTCGACCTGTTCGACCGCGGCCGCATCCTGCTGGCCGACTGCAAGGTGCTCGTCATCGACGAGGCCGACCGCATGCTCGACATGGGCTTCATCCCGGATGTCGAGAAGATCGTCTCCTTCCTGCCGAAGCTGCGGCAGACGCTGTTCTTCTCGGCGACCATGGCGCCCGAGATCCGGCGCCTGGCGGACCAGTTCCTGTCGAACCCGAAGGAGATCAGCGTCTCCCGCCCGGCGACGGTCGCGACCACCATCGTCACCGGCCTGGTCTGGGTGCGCGAGCACGACAAGCGCGAGGCGCTGCGCCGGATGCTGCGGCGGGAGGCGGTGCAGAACGCGCTGATCTTCTGCAACCGCAAGATCGACGTGAACATCCTCTACAAGTCGCTCAAGAAGCACGGCTTCTCCGTGGGCGAGCTGCATGGCGACATGGACCAGTCGGCCCGCTTCGCCACGCTGAACCGCTTCAAGGCGGGCGACATCAAGCTGCTGGTGTGCAGCGACGTGGCGGCGCGTGGCCTCGACATCGGCGGCCTCAGCCACGTGTTCAACTTCGACGTGCCCTTCCACGCGGAAGACTACGTGCATCGCATCGGCCGCACCGGCCGCGCGGGGCGCGAGGGCCATGCCTTCACCCTCTCCTGCCCGGAGGATGCGAAGTCGCTTGCCGCGATCGAGAAGCTGACCGGCACGCCGATCCCGCGCATGGAGATCGACGGCCTCGATCCCGTGACGGCGGAGGAGATCGCGGAGGGCGCCAAGGTGCGCCGCGGCCGCGGCGGCAAGGTGATGGGGCGCGGCGGCGATCGGGGCGGCCGCGGCCGCGGCGGCCGCGGGGGTCGCGGGCGCCGCGGGGGGGGGCGCGGCGACCGCCGCGCCGCGCCGCGCCGCGCGGGCCCCGCGCCCGGCCC
>NZ_JBWXTD010000011.1:0-13461 GCF_056682175.1 Falsiroseomonas sp. RANM36 | reverse complement strand
CGGCGGTCACCATGACCGCCGTGTAGACGATCCGCCCGCCATACTGGTCGGTCCAGACGCCGAGCGCGAGGCGCGAAAGGCTGCCGGTCAGGATGGGCGTGCCCACCAGCAGGCCGAACTGGAACTCGGTGAGGCCGAGGTCCTTCTTTATCTGCACGCCGAGGATCGAGAAGATCGTCCATGCGGCGAAGCAGACGGTGAATGCGATGGTGGACAGCCAGAGCGCGCGCGACCGCTCGCCCGTGTCCACTGGAGCCGTGCCGTTGGTCATACTCTCCTCCGCGTTCTCGCGCGGGGCCATTTCTGCGGCAGGGCGGCGAAGCGGAGTTGATCTCGATCAAGCGTCCAGCGCCGCCGCGGGGCATTTCGCGCCGAACCCTGCCTGCGACAAGAGGGGCGATGATGCAGGTCCTGCCCTGTCTTGATCTGGATCAACGAAGACTCGCCCGCACCGTGCTCCCATGCACGCCGTGGAGCGGACGGAGGCCGATCGATGCCCGACAAGGGGCTGACCGCAAGGCTGGTCGAGCGCAGCCCGTTCTTCGCCGCCGCCGGCGCGGCCGCGATGAACGAGTTGCTGCGCCCGAGCTTCACCCAACTCCTGCCGCGCGGCACGACGCTCTTCGAGCAGGGCGAGGAGCCCGACTTCCTGCACATGCTGCTGGACGGCAGCATCGGCCTGCAGGCGCGCGTCGAGGGCTGCGGGCGCACGATGGTCGAGATCTTCGGGCCGGGCGAGATCTTCCTGGCGCCCGCTGTGATTCTCCGGATGCCCTACCTCGCCTCGGCCGTGGCGCTGACGGAGGTTCGCGTGCTGATGGTTCCGGCGGAGAGCTTCCGCGAGGGTGTCGCGCGTTCCCACGATCTGTGCCGGGCGACGACGCAGTTGCTCGCGCGGCACTGGCGCCTGATGGTCGACCAGGTTGTCGATCTCAAGCTGCGGCCGGCCGAGGCGCGGGTCGCGCGCTTTGTCGCCCGCCGCGTGTCGGAGGAGGTCGGCGCCGGCAGCGTCGCGCTTCCCGAGCCGCGCAGCGCGATCGCGGCGCGCCTCGGCATGACGCCGGAGACCCTGTCCCGCGCCCTTGCCGGGCTTGAGCAGAAGGGAAAGCTCAGGCGCGCCGGCGACGGAGCGGAGGTGATGGACCGTGCCGCGCTGACCGGCTGACGCGGGTTCCGCCTCGTGGCGTGCGCACGCGGCTGTCTCGGTCAAGCGCCCAAGGCAACGGGCCGGTGCTTCATCATCGCAGGGTGTTCTTCCGGATCGCCCCGCCCTTCATGGTCCGCGCGAGGCTTTCCCCGGCCCTGGTGAGAATGCCAATGTCGCGCAGTGGATCGCCGTTGACGGCCAGGATGTCCGCCAGCGCGCCTTCCTCGATCACGCCGATCTTCCCCGGGCTCTAGCGGCGCGACAGGCCGAGCAGCGCGCCCGAATAGGCCGTCGCCTGGCGCATCACCTCGAAGGGCGCGAACCAGCGCGTGCGCAGGCCGAACTCCTCGTTCATGCGCGCGAGCCCCGCGGGGTCGGTGATGATGTCCGTGCCTGAGGCGATCCGGTCGAAGCCGATCCGCTTGACGATGGTGAACATGGCGTCGATGCCGGCATAGGCCTCGCGGTGCTTGGCGGCCTGGTCCGCGGTGTAGCCGTTCGGGATGGAGGTGAAGGCGACGACCTGCGGCGACAGCCACGCGCTTCGTCGTCACCAGCCTCGCCGGCGGCGATCCGCGCGCGATCTACGAGGACCTCTGCTGCGGGCGCGGCCAAGCGGAGAACCACATCACGGCCTGGAAGCGCCACCTCGCCGCCGACCGAACCTCATGCATGAAGGCCACCGCCAACACGTTCCGCCTGCTGCTGCACACCGACGCCTACTGGCTGCTCTGGTCGTTGCGCAGCCTCATGCCGAAGCGCTCTACCTGTCGTGTGGCGCAGTTCGACACCTTGCGACTGCGTCTCGTGAAGCTAGCCATGCGCGTCCATGCCGCCAGCCGCACGTCCGCCGCAGCAAGCCTCTCACCGCCGCCGTGAATGATCCGGGCTCATCCCCCAGATGACGGGCGATCCTGGCTTTCAAGAGGATCTACATGCACAATCAAGCGAATTGGAGAACGCAAGCCGAAGCTGAGGGCCTGATGGGATATCTCATTCGGAGGGCCATCCAGCGCATCCACCATGTGCTCGACGTGTTCTGCGCCGCGGTGCGCGAGCAGGCGGGGCTCGAGGCCGCCCCGATGAAGGCGGCTGTGCAGGCTGGCGGGGGGAGTGCACCCTGATTCGAACCGTCGCACACGAATCCTTGCGGCACTCGGGGCTCCGCGCCGCTTGAGCATGAGCGGCTCACCGTGGTCATTGCGCTTCGGGAGTCCGGGGGCCTGCATGGCGGGACGCCGGTAGTTGTGTCCTGCGGGCCATCATCCTAGCGTCGCAGTGAAGGCTTGGTCGCTCTGAACGATGAATGTTGTTTGGCTGATCGATGCGCTGTGCCTCGTCCAGGAAGGCCCAGACACTTGGCGTAGCCGCAGGTGCAGCCTCGAATTGCGCGATGGCCGCATCGCCGCGCTCCATGACTCGCCGCCGGAGCCGGCAGCCGGCGAAACGGTCCTGGCCGCAAACGGCATGCTGTGCCTGCCGGGACTTGTGAATGCGCACACGCACTCGCCGGACAACCTGATCCGCGGCAGCGCGCCGGACCTTCCCCTCGAACTCTGGTCGCTGCATTCCGCCGCGGGCCGGGAGCAGCGCAGCCCGCGCGAGGTGTATCTCGCCGCCCTCCTGGGCTGCGTCGAGATGCTGCGCGGCGGGGTGACGACCGTCCTCGACCACATACGCTTCTCGCCTGCGATGGCGCCGGAAAGCCTGGACGCGGTGGCGCAGGCCTATCGGGATGCGGGCATGCGCGCGGTGATCGCGCCGGTCCTGGCGGATCGTGCAGTCGCCGACACCTTGCCGCTCACCGACGACGACCTGAACGGCGCGGACATCGCCGCCTATGGCCGCCGCCCGGCCATGCCCGCCGCCGCGCAGATCGGGCTCGTCGAGGATTTCGTGCGCGACTGGCATGGGCATGACGGCCGACTCTCGGCGGCGCTCGGGCCCTCGGCGCCGCAGCGCTGCTCCGACGAGCTGCTGTGCGCGGCCGGTGATCTCGCGGCGCGCCACGGCCTCGTCCTCCACATGCATCTGCTGGAGACCTTGCCGCAGCGTGAGCTCTGCCGCGCGCTCTACGGGCGCGGCGCGGTGGCGCATCTGCATGGGCTCGGGCTGCTCGGGCCGCGCGCCAGCTTCGCCCATTCGCTCTGGCTGGAACCGGGCGACGCAGCGTTGATGGCGGCATCCGGCGCCTCGATCGTCCACAACCCCGTCTCCAACGCGCGGCTGGGCAGCGGGCGTCTCGGGCTGCGGCAGATGCGCGATGCCGGGCTGCGCGTCGCGCTCGGCACGGACAGCGCCTGCTGCAACGACAGCAACAACCTGCTGGAGACCGTGAAGGCTGCGACACTGCTCTCGCGCCAGCAGACACCGGTGCCCGAGGCGTGGGTGTCACCCGCGGAGGTGCTGGCGATGGCGACTGCGGGCGGCGCGGATGTGCTTGGCCTCGGAGCCGTCGCGGGCCGCATCGCGCCGGGCATGGCGGCGGACCTGACGCTGATGCGCCTCGAGTCGCCCGCCTTCGCGCCCCTGCTCGATCCGGTGCGGCAGCTTGTGCTCGGCGAGAGTGGCGGCGCGGTGGACACCGTGCTGGTCGCGGGCCGCGCGGTGCTGCGGCACGGCCGGTGCACCATGCTCGACGAGGCGGCGATCTGGGCCGAGGCGCAGGCGCTCGCGGAACGGCGCCTGCGCGACAATGCCGGCGTGCTGGCCGATGCTGCGGCGCTGGACGCTCCGATCCGCCGGATGTACTCGCGCCTGCACCGGGGATGCTGCGCATGAGGGCCTGGACGCAGGACCCGCGCCCCTTTTTCCAGCACCTGCTGCGCGAGGTGGACGCGGTCGGCCTCGATCCCGCGACGCTCGTCGCCGAGCTCGTCGCGATGGGCGCAGGCGCCACCATCTGCATGGGCGGCGGATTCTCCGCCTGGTATCCCACCGACATCCCTGCGCAGCCGCGCAACCCGCATCTGCAGGGCGACGTGCTCGGCGGCGTGATCGAGGCGGCGCATCTCGCCGGCATCCGCGTGCTGGCGCGCATGGACATCAGCAAGGGCAGGCCGGAGCTGGCGGCCCGGCACCCGGACTGGTTCGTCCGTCGCCCGGATGGAAGCCTCGCGACGGTCTGGGAGATGCCGCAGATCTGTGCGACCGGGCCTTTCTGGCAGGAGCAGAACCCGGCGATCCTGGAGGAGATCCTCGGGCGCTATCCGGTGGACGGGTTCTTCTACAATTACTTCCACGTCCCGCGCTGCTGGTGCGAGCGCTGCCGCCGCCTGGTGCGGGAGGCGACGGGTGAGGACGTGCCGCCGCCCGGGACCCGCAGTCCGGCGCATGAGCGCTGGCGCCGGCGCTTCCTCGCCGACCGGACGCGGGAGATGAACGGGCTGATCCGGGCGCGCGGCGCGGCGGCCGTGCTGGTGCCCTACCATCACGTGCGCGACGGCTGGGACCTCCGTGCGATGGCGGAGGCCTGCGGCATGATCGGCGCGCAGATCTCCAATCCGGAACTGCCCAATCCGGTGGACCCGCAGCCCATCTGGAATCACTGGTCGGCGGAGGAGGCGCTGCTGGCGCGCGCGCTGAAGCCCGATGCCGCGCCCCTCCTCGTCCAGACCGCGTCCGGCTTCTTCGCGAGCCGGCAGACCGCGATGCCGGCCGCGCGGATGGTCCGCAACATGATCCAGGCCGCGGCGCATGGCGGCAGCACCTGTCCGGCGATCAACGGCCGCGTCGCCGGCCAGGACGATCCGCGCGCCGTCCCCGTGATGGCCGGCTTCGGCCGCTGGCGAAGCGGCGCGGAGGCCTGGTACCGGGACCTGCGCTCGGTCGCGCGCATCGCGCTGATCCGCTCGGAGGAAAGCATCGCCTGGGGGCCGGATGCCGGACGCCCCTCGGGCGATCCGGCCGGGGACGGACATCTGGCGGAGTATCGCGGGCTCTACGAGGCGCTGACGCAGCTTCGCCACCCTTGCGACCTGCTCCCGTCCGGCGGGCTCACCGCCGCGATGCTGGCGCGATATGCGCTCGTTGTGCTGCCCGGCGTTTCCTGCCTCTCGACGGCGGACGCGGCGGCGCTGGACGGCTTCGTGGCGGGCGGCGGGGCGCTGCTCGCCACGGGCGATCCCGGTGCCTGCGACGAGGACGGCTTGGCCCGCCTCGCGCCCGTGCTGCGCTGCCTGCCGGCGTTGCCGGGCATCCCGCGCGGGATGTCTGGCGGCTATTTCGCGCTGTCGGACCCGCGGCTGCGCGCGGCCTTCGGCGGCGCGCCGCATCTCGGTGCCGCGGGCCGCTTCTGGGCGCCGGAACTGGCCGAGGCGGAGCTCGATCTGCGGCTGATCGGCCCCTTCGCCAACAACGCACCCGAATTCACCCATGTCGCCGGGCCGGGCACCACGCCGGGACTGCTGCGGCGGGTCCACGGCGCCGGCGAGGCCATCTGGCTGCCCTGGCGGCCGGGCGCCTTCTTCCACCGTCACGCCATCCTCGATTACCGGACGCTGCTCGGGCTGATCGTCGAGCGGCTGGTCGGCCCGCCCCCGATCCGCACCGACGCGCCGGGCGCGGTGGAGATGGTGCTCTACGCCCATCCCCGCGGCCGACTGCTGCACCTGATCAACAATGCCGCTCCGCAGGGCAGCGGCCTCTCGGAAGCCGTTCCGCTGGCCGGCTTCACGCTGTGCCTGGCCTGGCCGGCGGCCGGCGTGCTGCGGATCGACCCGTCCGAAAGCCCCCTGGTCTTCGCACGCGAAGGCGAGGAAACTAGTCTGTTCCTGGCGCGGCTCGATGGTTTCGCCGCCATCGCTTTCCTTGGTGACGCGCCAGACAACCCCGGGTGAAACAGGCAAGAGGCCAACGACATGAAACGTCGGGATTTCGCGCCGCTGCTCGGCGCCGGTTTCGCAGCCGCCGCGATCGGAGGGAGCGGCCGCGCGATCGCGCAGACGGCAGGGCGCACCCTGACCGTCGCGCAGCAGAACGATGCGCTGACGCTCGACCCCGCGCGGCATTCGGCCTTCCCGACCGCCAACGTGATGTTCGCGCTCTACGATGCGCTCGTGACGATGGACGACAAGGGCGGCTTCCAGCCGGCGCTCGCGCTCTCCTGGTCGAACCCCGATCCGCTCACCTGGCGCTTCGTGCTGCGCCAGGGCGTGAAGTTCCACAACGGCCAGGACTTCGACGCGCAGGCGGTCAAGTTCACCTTCGACCGCGCGCTGAAGCCCGACTTCCGCGCCCCCTACCGGTCCCGCATCGCGGCGATCCGCAGCGTCGAGGTGGTGGACCGCCACACGGTGGACTTCAAGACTGCCGCGCCCTTCCCGACGATGCTGTTCTCGCTCTACGAGGCCTCCTTCGCGGCGATGATCATCCCGCCCGGCGAGGCGTCGCAGAACCTGGCCTCGGCGCCGATCGGCACCGGTCCATTCCGCTTCATCGAGTGGCGCCGCGACGATCGCCTCGTGCTGGAGGCGAACCCCGACTACTGGGGCGGCCGGCCCGCTGTGGACCGCGTCGTGTTCCGCCCCATCCGCGAGCCGCGCACGCGCATCGCCGAGCTGCGCAGCGGCGGCGCCCACATCGTGGCGGACATCACGCCGGAGGACATGCCCGCGCTGGACGGCGGCCCAACCAAGGTCGCGAACATCGCGAGCGAGTTCCTGTACTTCTTCCACTTCGACACCACGCGCGACACGCCGCTCAGGGACCGGCGGGTACGCCAGGCGATCAATCACGCCATCGACGTGGACGCGATCCAGCGCGCGCTGCTCGGCGGGCTTGGCCAGCGCACCGCCGAGGTGCTGCCGACCGACGCCTTCGGCTACGATACCGCCTGGAAGCCCTATCCCTACGATCCTGCCCGCGCCCGCGCGCTGCTGGCCGAGGCAGGCCACCCCAACGGCTTCACCATCCCGCTCACGTCGCGCCGAGGCCGCTACCTCAAGGATTTCGAGATCATGGAGGCGTCGATCGGCTATCTGCGCCGCGTCGGCATCCGGGTGAACGCCAACTATCTCGAGCCGGGCGTCTGGGCCCAGGTTTCGGAGCGGAAGGGGCGGGAGGGTCTGATCTTCGGCGGCTGGAGCGGCCGCGACCCGGACCTCGTCTGGTATCCGCTGCTCGTGACGGGCCAGTACCAGAGCTACTACAGCAACCCGCAGCTCGACGCGTTGCTCGAGCAGGGCCGGTCCACCATCGACCCCGCCGAGCGGCGCCGGATCTACGGCGCGGCGCGGCAGATCATCCATGAGGACGCGCCGTTCGTGCCGATGCTGCAGCCGCCGCTGCTATACGGCCTGGCTGGCAACCTCGAATGGGCACCGCGCACCGACGGGATGATCGACCTCCGCCGCGCCCGCTTCATCTGAGGGCACGCGACGGAGGTGGCCGCTTTCCTCCTGACGCGGCTGCTGCATGCGGTCGCCGTGGTGTTCGGCGTCGCCGTGACGGTGTTCTTCCTGATCCGCCTCGGCGGCGATCCGACCGCGCTGTTCCTCCCGCCCGAGGCGACGCTGGAGGAGATCCAGCGCGTGCGCCACCTGATGGGCTTCGACCGGCCGCTGGCGCTGCAGTTCCTCGACTTCCTCGGCCGCGCGCTACAGGGCGATTTCGGCCGCTCGCTGCGCTACGATCAGCCGGCGATGGCGCTGGTGCTCGAAAGGCTGCCCGCGACGCTGGAGCTGAGCGCCGCGGCTCTGGCGCTCTCGCTGGCCATCGCGCTGCCGCTCGGCATCCTCACGGCCGTGCAGCGCGGCAGGCTGGCCGATCGGGCCGGCCTGCTGTTCTCGCTGGCGGGCCAGAGCTTCCCGATCTTCTGGCTCGCCATCATGCTGATCCTGCTGTTCTCCGAGACCTGGCGGCTGCTGCCGCCCTCGGGCCGCGGCGGCTGGCTCAACCTCGTCATGCCGGCGATGGCGCTGGCCGCCTATTCCACCGCGATCATCACCCGTCTGCTCCGCGCATCGATGATCGAGGTCCTGCAATCCGACTACATCCGCACCGCGCGTTCCAAGGGGCTCGGGTCGGGCGCCATCATCCTCGTGCATGCGCTGCGCAACGCCGCGATCCCGACGCTCACCGTTGTCGGCCTGCAGGTCGGCGCATTGCTGGGCGGCGCCGTGATCACCGAGGAGATCTTCGCCTGGCCCGGGATCGGGCGGCTCGCCATCCAGTCCATCACCAACCGCGACTTCACCGTGGTGCAGGCCTTCGTGATCTTCATGGCGGCTCTGATCGTCACCATCAATCTCCTGGTGGATGTCGGCTACGCGCTGCTCGATCCGCGCCTCCGGCGGCGCTGAGGCGATGGGCTTCCTCCGCCGCTTCCTGCGCAGCCTGCCCGCGGCAATCGGGTTGCTGATCGTCCTCCTCGCCCTCCTCGCCGCGATCCTGGGCCCGGCCATCGCGCCCCACGATCCGGACGCGCAGGACATCATGTCCCGCCTGCTGCCGCCGCTCGCGCGCAGCGAGGAGGGGCTGCACCTGCTCGGCACCGACGCGCTGGGACGGGACATCCTGAGCCGCCTCGTCGTCGGCGCGCGGGTCTCGATGCTGGTCGGCGTCGCGGCCATGCTGGTCTCGGCCCTGGTCGGCGTCACCGCGGGCCTTGCCGCCGGCTACGAGACGCGGGTGCTCGGCCGGGTCCTGATGGCCGTCACCGACGTGCAGCTCGCCATCCCCTTCCTGGTGCTGGCGCTCGCGGTCGTCGCGGTGCTGGGGCCGAGCCTGCTGAACCTCATCCTCGTGCTGGGCGTGGCGAACTGGGTGCAGTATGCCCGGGTGGTCCGGGCGGAGTGCCTGGTGCTGCGCAACCTCGACTTCGTTTACGCCGCGCAGGCTGCCGGCACGCCGCCCTGGCGCATCGTGACCCGGCACCTGCTGCCAAACGTGATGTCCTCGGTGACGGTGATCAGCGGGCTGCTCGTCGCGAAGATGATCCTGTTCGAATCCTCCCTGAGCTTCCTCGGTCTCGGCGTGCCGCCTTCGATCCCGACCTGGGGCGCGATGATCGCGGACGGCCGGAACTACGTGGCGAACGCCTGGTGGGTCGCCGCGATGCCCGGCTTCGCGCTGTTCCTGACCGTGGTGGGCATCAACCTCGTGGGCGACCGGCTGCGGGACATGCTGGACCCGCGCCTCTCGCAGGTGGAGAACTGACGCATGGCGATCGCCTATGAACCCGCCGCCGGCGGCGTCCTCGAACCGGCCCGCACCCTGCCCGTCTCGCGCGAGGTGGACGTCCTTGTGGTCGGCGGCGGCACCTCCGGCTGCGCCGCCGCGGTGGCGGCCGCCCGGACCGGCGCGAAGGTGCTGCTGCTGGACCGCTACGGCTTCCTCGGCGGCACCGCGACCGCCGCCATGGTCGGCGTGCTGTGCGGGGTCTACACCTGCGGCCCGGACGCGACGCACCAGCTGCTCGTCGGCGGCATCCCGCACGAGGCGATGCGGCGGATGGAGCGCATCGGCGCCGGCTACAAGTACCGCCACCGCTTCCAGCTGGACCATGAGGTCTTCAAGCTCGTCCTCGACGAGTGGCTGCAGGAGGTCGGCGTCGAGCTGCTGCTCCACACGGCGATGACCGAAGTGCTGGTGCGCGACGGCGTGATCCGCGGCGTGGTGGTCGAGCACAAGGGCGGCCGGCAGGCGATCCTCGCGCGGCGCGTCATCGACGCCTCGGGCGACGGAGACGTCGCCGCGCTCTGCGGCGCCCCCTTCGAGAAGAGCGAGGTGATGCAGGCGCCGACCATGGTCTTCTACATGGGCGGCGTCGATATCGAGCGGGCGATGGCCTTCCCCGAGCGCGAGATCCGCCGGCTGCTGATCGAGACGCAGCAGCGCGGCGAGTTTGCCTTCCCGCGCGTCAGCGGCTCCTTCTCGCCGATCCCGCCCAAGGGCAAGGTGCATGTGAACATGAGCCGGGTGCATGGCGTGGACGGCACCGACCCGTGGAGCCTGACCGCCGGCACGCTGGAGGGCCGCCGGCAGGTCGGTCTCTTCGCCGCCTTCCTCAGGAAATACGTCCCCGGCTTCGAGGAGGCGCATGTGGACGCGATCGCGCCGCAGCTCGGCGTGCGGGAGACGCGGCGCATCATGGGCGAATACGTGCTGACCCGGGAGGACGTGCTGGGCGCGCGGCATTTCGACGCCGCGATCTGCCGCAGTTCCTGGCCGATCGAGGACCACACGCCGAACATGGAGACGGTGCGCCTGCACCTGCCGGGCGACGAGTACTACCAGGTCCCCTATGGCTGCCTGGTGCCTCTCGAGATCGACGGCCTGCTGCTCGCCGGCCGCTGCGTTTCCGCCACCCATGACGGCCAGGCCTCGGTGCGCGTCATGGGGCCGGGCATGGCGATGGGACAGGCGGCGGGCACGGCGGCAGCGCTCAGCCTCGGCCAGCGCGTGATGCCCCGCAAGCTCGACACAGCCGAGCTTCGCGGCACGCTGCTGCGGGACGGCGCGCTTATCTGATGCGCCGCGTCCTGCGCAACCTGTTCCTCTGCACCGGGCTGCCGGGCGGCTTCGTGCCGGACGGCGCCCTGGTGATCGAGGGGAGCCGCATCGCATGGGCCGGCGCGGCCGCGGCGCTGCCGCCGCAGCCCCAGGGCACCGCGGAGCGCGACCTCGGCGGATGCGTGGTGATCCCCGGCCTGATCAACACACATGCGCATGGCGGCATGAGCCTGCATCGCGGCTGCTGCGACGAGGGCGACCTGTTCCAGTGGGCGGCCGCCCTGGCGCCCACCACCGCGCACCTCACGCTCGAGGACAATCGCTGGGGCAGCATGATCGCGGCGGCGGAAATGCTGCGCAACGGCGTCACCACGGTCTGCGACTGCACGCGCTTCGGCGCCGGCATCTTCGGCGAGGTGGCGAGTTCCATGGGCCTGCGTTCGTTGAGCGGCGCGCTGGCCAATTCACCGTCGCTCCGCACCGCCGGCCGCCCGAACTGGCCGCTGGCGCTGGAGGAGACGCTGGAGGCGATGCGCGAGCAGGCCGGCAATGGGCTCTGCCGGCACTATCTCGGCGCCCATTCGCCCTACAACTGCACGCCCGAACTGCTGCGGGAGGTGAAGGATGCGGCCGAGAAGCACGGCCTGCCCTTCGTCATCCACCTCGCCGAGAACCGGCGCGAGACCGAGATGATCGTCGAGCGCCACGGCACCACACCGCTGCGCCACCTGCACCGGCTCGGCCTGCTCGACCAGGGCAGCATCCTTGCCCACTGTGTGTGGCTGGACGAGGAGGAGGTCGACCTGCTCGCCGCCTCCGGGGCTGGCGTGGCGCACAACCCCGTCAGCAATGCCAAGCTCGCCAGCGGCGTCGCGCCGGTCCGCGCGATGCGCGCCCGTGGCGTCCCGGTCGGGCTCGGCACGGACGGCATGCTCTCCAACAACGCGCAGGACATCTTCGCGGAGATGAAGGTCTCCGTGCTGCTCGCGCGGGCGACCAGCCTGGACGGGCATGCGCTGGACGCGGCGGATGCGTTCGCGATGGCGACGATCGAGGGCGCGCGCGTGCTCGGCTGGCAGGACGAGATCGGCAGCCTGGAGGCGGGGAAGCAGGCGGACCTTGTCGTGCTGGACTTGTATCACCCGCTTGGCCTGACGGCGCAGCGCGTGCTGTCGGACCTGGTCTTCCGCGCCGGTCCGCAGCACGTACGCGAAGTGATGGTGGCCGGCGAGACCGTCCTCGCTGCGGGGCAGCTGACGCGGGTGGATGAGGCCGGGCTGCGGGCGAGGATGTCTCGTCTCTACTGCGAGGGAAGTTCGGCATGAGCGACGCACCGGTGGGGCTGATCACAAGCGCCGCGTCGGAGGCGCTGCTGAAGGACCGGCGGGAACAGCGTGTGACGACGCCCTTCGGCGACGCCACGATCCTGCTCGGCCGGATCGGCGGCCACGAGGCCGCGGTGCTGCTGCGCTACGGCGCGGGCCTGACCCTGCCCAGCCATCGCATCAACTTCCGCGCCAACATCTGGGCGTTGCGCGAGCTCGGCGTGCGCGACGTGATCTCGCAGAACGCCATCGGCTCGGTGAACATGGCGATCCGCCCGGGCGACATCGTGATCAGCGACGACGTGCTCGACCGCACGAAGAACCGGCCCCTTTCCCTGTTCGACGACTGCGCGTGCTGGGTGCGGGTAGACATGACGGAGCCCTTCTGTCCTCGTCTGCGCGGCGCGCTGCTCAGTGCGGCATCCCGCCTCAGCGACCGGGTCATCCCGCGCGGCGTCTTCGCCTGCACCGAAGGTCCACGCTTCGAGACGCCGGCCGAGATCCGTGCGCTGCGTACCGAGGGCGCGGACATCGTCGGTACGCCGCTGGTGCCGGAGGTCGTCATGGCACGGGAGGCCGAGCTCTGCTTCGCCTCGATCGCACCGGTGATAAACTTCGGCGCCGGGATGGCGCCGGCGGTCGTCCATTTCGGTCCCGGCAGCATGAACGAAGCCTATTACAGTGGTGGCTTGCACGACCTGGTGGAGCGCATTCTGATCGAGGCGATGGGCACAGTAAGATCGCTGCCCCCAGAAGGCTGCGGTTGCCGGACGGCGCTCAGCGGTGCCTTCCATGGCACGCCGCCGAGTTGGCTGCGCGGCACGAGCTTGGACCGCTGACACCAGTGCTGCTTAGGCAGCCAGCGGGTTCGACCTGCGCTCGTACCGGGCAACGACCTGAGGCGACCGCGGCGCGGCAGAGCCATCTTCGACGCGCTGACCTTGCGCGCCGTCACGCGCACGCTGTTTGTGGACCGGCGTGGAAGAAGGCCCCCCTTGGACGGGATCGGCGTCCAAGAGGGCCCCCTCTGCTGAAGGGGTTCACGTTGGCTCTCGGTGATGCCGGGGGTCATGTTTGGGATGCTGGTGGTGGAGACGATCGGGAAGATCCGTCGGTTGCATGAGATCGAGGGTCTGCCGATCAAGGCGATCTGCCGTCGGCTTGGCGTGTCACGGAAGGTGGTGCGGAAGGTCCTGCGCACGGGCGCGACGGAGTTCCGCTACGAGCGCGGCGAGCAGCCGCAGCCCAAGCTCGGTGCATGGCGCGGCGAGCTGGACCGCCTGCTGACGGAGAATGCGGGGCGTGCCAGCCGTGAGCGGCTGACGCTGATGCGCGTGTTCTGGGCGCTGCGCGGTCTTGGCTACGCGGGGCGGTTACGACACGGCTCGGCGTTACGCGCGGGGCTAGGCACGATCGCGGGCGTCGACGCCTGCCTGTGAATCGGCGTGGAAAAAGGCCCCCCTGAGAGGGGTGATCGGCGTCCAAAAGGGACCCCTCTGGTGAAGGGGTTCACGTTGGCTCTCGGTGATGCCGGGG
>NZ_JBWXTD010000010.1:53538-61001 GCF_056682175.1 Falsiroseomonas sp. RANM36 | reverse complement strand
AACACGGCCCGCCCGCACACGAGCCTGAACGGGCTCACCCCAGCCGCATTTGCAACCCGCCCCGCATCGGGGCAAATGGAGAACAGGCTCTGCTCATGAACGAGGGCAATTAGGGGGCAGGGTCACTCTTCCCCTGTCCGGGACCTTGGACACCAAGAGGCATCCGTGGAGGAGGCCCAACTCATCCCGAAGCCCGCGAGCGTGGTGTGTCTGATCCCAAGGCTTCGTCGAGCGATGCCTTCGCACCGCAGACGCAAAGGATGGAGCGCGCACGGGACAGTCCCACGTACAGCGTCTCACGCCCGTCGATGGTGTTTGCCCTTCCGCCAAGCCACACGACCGCTGCGAGCGCTTCTAGCCCCTTGAACCTGACGACAGTGTCGAGCAGAACGCGACCCTGTGAAGCAAACTTGGTACTCCAGCTGGTGCCAGCTGGAAGTCGGTTTGCAAGCAGGGCACGCTCATAATCCGATCGCCGCGCCCGATCTGCGATCAACACGACGATGTCGCGGGGGTCGAACTTTTCTTCCACTAGCAGCCTGGTCACGAACCGGGAGATCGCGCGAGCCTGCCCTTCGAGGGATTCCTCCAATAGGCGGACGATCGGTGCGCCAGGAACCGGCGGCGGCTCGGCGGTTGGGCCAGCGTAGTGTCTGAACGCGGCCCTATGGATCGCCTCCGTGTTTCTGCAGTTCTTCGACAGACCAACGGGCGACAGATTCATGGGGAAGCCGGCTGCCAAGCGATACACAGCTTGGTTCTCATCGAAGAACACGTACAGTGGCGATCGATCGGGGTCCGCGAGAGACAATTCGAGCGGTAGCCAATACTCGTCAGAAAAATCTTGGCCTTCGTCAACGACGATCGCGTCGTAACGCTTGGCGACCGCTTCCACGGCGAGTGTGAAGGCTGTTGGAAGGTGAAGCGCGAAGTGATCGCCCCTCGGGTAATGAAGTCTAGCTTGCTCCAGGACGTCCTGTCCCTGAGCGGATGCGGCTTTCGCCCACGCTTCACAAACCTGATGAAAACTCGCTACATCGAGACCGTCGACACCTGCGCACAACGTCCGCATGTGGTCTGCCAGCGGCCGGTTGAAACAGGTCAGCAGCGTCGAAAAGCCCTCGGTCGCAAGCCGCTTGGCCTTCTCTACAGCCAGAAGAGTTTTCCCGGTTCCCGCTCCACCGCTGACCGCAACCCTTCGCTGTCGAGAGAGCAGGTCCAGGACACGCACCTGCTCTGCCGTAAGGCGCAGCCGCTCGTCATCTTCCGCAGCAGCCGCATGCGACAGCAGGGGCCGGACTTCGACCACCCGGGCGAACACTCGCCGCACAAGATCCACACCAGCCGGGCCAAGAGTTCCGAATGACTCTGGTGATCCGCCACTGGACCCACGCCAGTGTTCAAACACGCCCTCGATCCATCGACGGATCTGAGAGATGTCAGAGTTGTCCCCCAGGATCTCTGCCGGTGCATCGGGCCCCCGAAGGCGACGCGCATCGGCCACGTCTGGGAGCAACACGCCGTGGCCAACCACGATCCTGCCTATTCCAAGTCGCCTCCAGTCAGGATGTTCGCGCAGCTTCGCCAGCAGCGAATGCTTTCCCCGGACGGCTTGTCTGAAGGGGTTCGAGATCGGATGCTCCTTGGCTTGGGCATCAACCGACGACCATTGGCCGGTCCGATAATCGACCCGTACACCACCCCCTTTAACCTCGATGGCAAGCAGCCCCAATTCGGGGTGAGCGACAAGGAAGTCAGTCTCTCCATCCGTCGCCTCGCCGCTCTGGAGGCGCGAGATCCATGCAACCGAGTGGAAGACTGTGTAAGCCTCAGGTAGCTGTTCCTGCAGGGCGACGTAGACCCTTTGTTCCGCCTTGGATGGTGTGGGGACGTTTCCACCGCCGTAGTCAGGGTAGCATCGGGCCATTGATCAAGTGTCCAACGGCTCAAGCTGCGGGTCACTCGCTAGGAGGTTCTTCACGCCTCCCTCTTGGAACTTCACCTGCATGCTGCGCATGCGACCGCGCTCGCGGATCTCAAGAATTGTCCCTCGCCCGAACGCCTTGTGGCGAACGGCGGCCCCTTCGACAAAGCGCACCGACGCGCCTTGTGCCTGATCCTCCGCTGCGTACCGCCAGCCATCATCGAGGCAGAAATGGTCAGTGTGCGCGAAGGGATCCCTGATGGCGTAAAGACGCTGCTTGGCAGGGTCTTGAGCAAACTCGACGACGTACACCCAATAGGTATCGGCGTGCTCCGCAGCATGGTCGAACTGGGTACCCGAAAGCCTGACGGCGGAACCGTCCCAGGAGCCGGCGATGCCCTTCACTTCGATGAGGCGCTCCAGGTCGCCGGCGCTGTTGCGAGACTTGATGTCGAAGCCCGGGTGGTTATGGGGCATCACGTCCGGCAGCCGACCCGCCGCGAGCTCATAGCGGACGGCCGCCATCATCGCTCCTTCATCGCTCTTCTCGCTGGCGTTGAAGGGCTTTCCATACCGATCCTTGATCTTCTGTACGGCCTCGCGAGCAACGACAATCGTTGATGTAACCAGCCCGGAAGCCGGCGAGCGCGGGGCTTGCGATCCCGGAGACGCGCCCGAACCCGGAGTGCCACGCGATCTGCCTAAGTCCGTGCCGCTAGCACTGCCCGAACTGATAGAGTTGGCACTACTTCCGGCGGGCCGCGTGTTCGCTCCGTTCACGCTCCCTGGTCCGCCGACATGTGAACCCAGGTTCGACGGAGTGGCGGGACGCTCTGGGTCACCACCATTGTTCTGGGAGTCCGCACTGCTTTGCCCGCGTTCAGCCGAGGTACCGTTTGTCGCGGACGGCTCTGCAGAGTCGGAGCCCTCGCTATCACTGGGCTCAGTCTGGCCCGCTTCCTCATGTCCATCCCATGGGTCTTCTTCGCCCTCTTGGACGTCTACCGTCTGGTCGAATCCATCGAGATCGGCGTCGTCGCCTGGTGCATCCGTCGCCTCCGCCGGCGCGGTATCGACATAGCCGATGTCACGAAGGATCCCCCACGCCTGCTCCTCAGATTCGGCCTCGACGACGTCTTTTGCCGAGTTAGCCGCCTGCCCCACTGCCGTGGCGGGCTGCCCAGTCAGGATGTCGAGGAAGAGACTCCGCAGGATCAGGAACACCGGTCGGGTTGCCCCTGATCGAATCAGAACATGGGCGCGATCGGCGTGCAGATCCGCGTAGGCATCGGCGGCCACGGGCCTCGTGACTGATGGTGGATCGGATATGCGAAAAGCGTACTGAACCCTTATGCCGCGGGCTTCCTCAATCGTTAGGCTGCGGAGGACCGAACTAAGCCTCGGCGCTACGGACGGTTGGTAGGACCTGACGATGCATTGAAGGAGTGGTTCACGCTGTCGTAGGCGTGTCTCGAGATCAACGCGCCTCCGCCGGTCGCTGGCGTCGACAAGCATCTCTCTTGCCAAAGTGGAGAGGAGCGGCACGCCAAGCAGCGCATATATACGTGCCGATTTCTCCCCGGCTCGGCCGGATGCGAGTTGCCCCGCAAATCCGTCGCCAAGACGCTCCGCGAGCCATTCGGCATCGACTGCCGAGAGTTCGCGCGGAGCGGCAAGTGTTCCCGCTCGGCTCTGGATCACTGGCGCATCTCCCAGCAGGGCGCAAACCTCCGCTTTTGCGTCAGGGTCTGCGTCGAGTGAATCGGCAAGGAGGCCTATGCACTGCGCGTGAGCGAGGCCGTCGTTTCCTGGCAGGGGCGCCGATCCGAGGCGCTCTGAAAAATCGAGGAGCCATTGAGCAAAATGTACCGCGGTCGGCTCTTCGGAAACACCGAGTTCGTCGAAGAGCGTCTTGTACCGTCGGTGATCTTCTGATGCCTGGAAGAAGCCCTGCAGGCGTGGGCGTGGTAGCGACCAGAAGACCTGGCGTGCGCGCAGTTGTAGCTTCCGGCCGTTGTCCCAGAGGATCGGCCTATCCTTTAGCAGGGGAACAAATTCACGCTCGCCGCGCTCCAGAGCTTCGCTGAGCATGGCGTAGCATGCCGGCGGAGGCGCCTCTTGTCGGTCCAGGCACCACGATAAGTGCGCAGCCACAACGTCCGATGCCGGAGCGTTCGGCATATCGACGAGTTCGAGAAACTCCGACATGCCCAGTTGGTTTGCGGGGAGATCCGCGACGGCGACCTGGCTGCGAAACGCCTCAGCTCGATACGGCTGGTAGACGTCCCCCGGTTCCTGCCATTCGCTTTCTCGTTCTCCCGAATCCCTACAAGGGACCCACGAGATCCACTTCAGATCATCGAAGGAATCGAGATCATCATCCCGCTCGTACTCCGACAGATGCCTAGCGACGGCCACGGCAACGGTCGAAATGGCGCGCCGCCGCTCAGCTGTCGGGGGGCCTGCGCCAGCCAAGTCACGAATCCTCCCAACCATGTCGCTGGCAGATGGGAAGGTTCTTAACCCAAGCCGGCGAAGGATGCCGATGGCGAGCTCCTTCTGATCCGCTGGAAGTGCCGTGTCGTCGAGCCAACCAGCAAATTTGCTACCGAGTAGCTTCTCGAGTTCCTCCGACCGCAAAAGCGCTTGGCTCGGAGGAACCGGTCGGCCGTCGCTTCGCCAACATAGACTCAGTTTTCGTGCGGCAGCGGCGACCTCAGTTTCACGCAGGATTGCGTCGTGTCTAACGAACTCCAGGAGCAGGGCTGGAAAACGACGCTTTTCGACTCCCTTGCTGAGAATCGCAGGCAGGCGCCGTGTCACGTAATCGCGGAAAGACAGGGTACCAACCCCGAGGACCGTCCGCAGAAAGGCCGCTGTCTCTTCGTTCAGCACCGCGGGATCCACGAGAGCGATTGAGCCAGTCGGGTCGGAAAAGTCGCTTGAGACGACAGAGTCGCCAGGTGTCGAGAAGCCTTGTGCCGTCCTGAGCATTGGGCACGAAGTGAGCCGTTGTCGAACTCCATCCCGTACCTCGGGAGCCGACATCCCCGGATAGTCTGATAGAAGTGCATACAAGCGGCGCGGTCCCGCGAGACCAGCCCCGAGCACCTGCTCTGCGGTCGATGAGTCCTTGATGCGGTGAGCTAGTTCTGCGGCGATTTGGCTGGGACCCAGGTGGTCGATGAGCTGCCACAATCGGCTGTGCTCCTGAACGGCCTCATCCGCGAGCGGCACGTCCGGGAGCACCCCGCTGATCCTCGCGTTCGTTACCCCAGGCGGGACTCGATAAAGATCGTCGATTGACGATAGGTCACCAGCGTGATCGAGGAGGAAGGGCGCCTTCTTCAGAAGATCGATCGTGACGGCCGGTGGCGCCGGTGTCGTGCCTAGCAGCGTATTCACGAGCGGCCAGAGAGCCCGGGCTTCATCGGGTGAAAGACCGTCTGCCTGCTGGGACTGAAAGCATGCCGCGACATCAGCCAGTGAAAGCGCCTTGCCTCCAAGGGCCAGGATCGCTTCGCGCGCTCCAGTGACCCGCGTTACCGTGCCATGCGGTAGTTCAATACCGAGCCGTCGCAGCACACTCTCGGTGTTCGATGCGAGACCTATCCGAACGAGTCGTGATCTTTGCGGCAGCGACCAATCGCCTTGGGCGGACGTCGGTACAATCGGCAGGCCCCGTGCCTGCGTGGAGATCTCCTTCCAAAAGGAGTGGAACACCTCACGTTGCGGACCGTCGTTCGCGCTGATGAGTCGGTTTGCAGCGACTAGGAGGCGCCAAAACGCAGCAGCACCAAGTGCGTCGCGCAACACCAGGAGGTTGCTTGCGATCGCTTGCGCAGCGACGCGCAACAGCATCTCGTTCCACGCCTGCTGCGGCCCGTGCCCCGCAAGCACGATCGTTTTGCGATCCTGCTTCGGAAAGAAGTCGCCGTTGATGTGGCAGGGAAGGCCACTCGGATCGTCCGTGGGCAGATAAGCGTATAACTGCCCCAGTTCTTCTTGGGGGCGCGCTTGGTCGCAGCGAAAGGCAACTTGAACAGCTTTCTGCCGCCGTTCGAGGCCTGCTCCATCGAACCTGGCGATAAGCTGTGCCGCTGGAGCGGAGGCGTCTCCTGACAGCAACAGCCACTCTTCGGGCTGCTTCTCCGACCCGCGCCGAATCGTCAGCCTGCCATTCGCCCGCTCTACTGAGACGCGCTCACGCAGTCGGCCGTGACGGCTCACAGACACCATCTTGACGTTGCGGAGGAAGAAAAGTGTGCGTCCTACAGCTCCAACCAGAGCATGAAGCATTTGGTCGGCTGCGTCCGCAGGGAGGCTGAAATCGGCGAGGCGTCGACGGAGGGGTGCTTTTGGGTCCATGGCCCAAGGCAGCTCGATGCGTGTGCCAGGGACAATCGGAACCGAACGAATTGTGGCGCCCTCTGCGGCAGGATCGAGTGCAAGTTCAGTCTTCCCAGATCGGATAACAGGCCGGTCTGTGATCTGATATACAGAAACGAATCCTACGCCGAATCGTCCAATAAGGGATCCTTCACCAGATTTGTTGGCACTACTAACAGTACTAAGGGCATGAAAATCACAAGCTCGATGGCCCCCGTTCGGGTTCCCCGTTTCTTTCCAGTTGCATTCAGCGTCTTCGGCGACGCGGCCACAGTCTGAAAACACGGAGTCGTTCTCGACTACCAGCCTGTCGTTCAGGACGTCGAACTGAATGTAGGACGCGCCAGCGTCGTCAGCGTTCTGGATCAGCTCGAACGCCATGGCATCAAAGCCTTGGAGCCCGGCCAATGCCCCTCGGATACTGCCGATAAGATCAGCCCTATAGACCCGCTGCTGCATGCATGCCCCCGCCAACAGTAGTATCGGAAGCACAATGGCAAAGCGAGTGGGGCGATCGACGGAGGGGAATTTCGACTCGGGCGTGGGTTCGAGAGACCAACCCGATGCCACCGAGGGTAGTTGTCCCGCCTCTACAAGCCGAAATCGCTTGGACCAATGCCACCAGGTCTTCGTGGGCGCCACATCCTCAAGCTACGGCAGCCGCCGCTTCGAGACCTGCAGCGCCAGAGGCGCCGCCGCGAGGTCCACCGTCGATGCGCTGACGTTCCGCGCCGTCACCCGCACGCTGTTGTTCGACCACACATGGCAGTCGAGCACGAAGGCGATGCTGCTGGTGTCCAGCGAGGCGTCCGCGAAGTCGCCCCGCCGTGCGCCCGGCACCGTGATGTCGACGTTCGCCGTCGCGCCGGGGCCGAGGCTTGGCAGGTCCCAACTCGTCTCCAGGACCAGCGTCCGCGTGCCGGCCGGCAGCGAGGGGCAGCCGTAGAGGATCGCCGGCGCGTCCTCCGGCAGGCCGTAGAGCCGCAGCGCCTCGAGCTCGATCTGCCCGTCGAAGCCGATGATGTGTCAATCGGCACACAAACGGGACCCCGGATCGGCGTGCAAAAGGGACCCCCTTTTGGTGTGCATGGACGCGCCCGGGTTGGCCGGTGCGGAGCCGTAGGCGCAGCGGCGGGCAACCCGGGCGCGG
>NZ_JBWXTD010000010.1:50837-53438 GCF_056682175.1 Falsiroseomonas sp. RANM36 | reverse complement strand
CCGCCGCTGCGCCTACGGCTCCGCACCGGCCAACCCGGGCGCGTCCATGCACACCAAAAGGGGGTCCCTTTTGCACGCCGATCCGGGGTCCCGTTTGTGTGCCGATTGACAGACGGCATTGCCCAGCGGCTCGGTGATGGTGCGGCGGGCGATGATGCGCGTGATGTCCTGCAGCAAGCCCTGCATGACCTTGGACAGCTTGTCGCCACGCACGATCGCGTCCTCGAAGGCCGAGGAGAACGCGAAGCCCAGCTCCCGCGCCGCCTCCCGCGTACCGTCGGTGCTGCGCCGCAGCCGGCGCTCGGCCTCCTCCAGATCCTCCAGCGCGCGCTGCGCCTCCCGCCCGATCGTCTCGTCGGGGATCGGCCGGCCGGCGCGCTCGGCGCGCTGCACCAGGTCGGCGAGCCGTTCCAGCCGGCGCTGGTAGCGTTCGTAGGCGGTCTCGTTGTCCTGGATCAGCCGTTCGCGCTCGCGCAGCAGGTCGTTGAGCTGGCGCTCGGCGTCACGCGCCTCCCGCGCGCCCTCGGTGCTGGCGCGGCGCACCGCGGCGATGCGCTGCTCCAGCCGGCGCAGCGCCTCGTCGCGCTCCTGCAGCGCCAGCGTCTCGAGGCGGGTGCGCTCGGCGGCGGTGACGGCGCCCGCGGCCTCCGCCTCGCGCAGCCGGCGGACGCGCTCCTCGTATTCGCGGTTGATCCGGAAGCGGTCGTCGAGGTCGCGGGTGAGCTCCTGGACATCCTGCGTGGCACGGCGGCGGCGGGCATCGGCCGCGGCCTGGCCGGCCCGCTCCTGCTCCTCGAGGCGGCGGTTCAGCGACTCCCGCTCGGCGGTGTCGATCTCGGCCAGGGTGGCGAAGTAGTCGCGCCGCAGCTCCTCCAGCCGCGCCCGGCTGTCGACGCCCGCCTGCTGCTCGGCAGCGCCGACCAGGCCGGGGCGGATGCTGCCGCGGCGGACCGGGGCGCGCAGGCTGTCGCGGCCGTCGCCCTCGCTCTCCAGCCGGCCGATCTGGGCAGAGAGCGCCTCGGCCTGGCGGCGCAGGCCGGCGAGGCGCTCCTCCTCGCTGCGCAGCCCGGCACCCTGGCGGACGCTGTCCACCGCGCGCGCCGCGGCGGAGAGCGCCCGGGCCAGCGCGTTGGACAGGCCGATGGCGCGGTCGAGCTGGCCGAGGAAGTTCTCGGTCGCGGCCGTCAGCTGACCGAAGGCACGGCCGAGCGAGAGCGGCGCGCGGTCAAGCTCCGCGCCGAGGCGCTCGGTCGCGCGCAGCAGGGCCGGGAACACCCGCTCGGCGGTGAGCTTGCCCTCGGAGCCGAGCTTGCGGAGCTCGCCGATGGAGACGCCGAGCTCGCGTGCCAGGCCCTCGGCGAGCAGCGGCATGGCCTCGAGGATGGAGCGGAGCTCGTCGCCCTGCAGCACGCCGGAGGCCAGCGCCTGGGCGAGCTGCAGCGTCGCCGAGGAGATCTCCTGCGTGGAGGCGCCGGAGACGATGGCGACGCGCTGCAGGCCGCCGACGAGACGCACCACCTGGTCGGAGGTGGCGCCGATCTCGCGCGCGGCGATCGAGAAGCGCTGGAAGGCGTCGACGCTCTCGGAGACGGCGACACCGGTAGATAGCGCGTTGCGGTACAGCGCCTCGTAGACCTGGCCGGCGCGCTCGACCGAGCCGGTGGCGTTCTGCAGGCGCGACAGGCCCTGGGTGAGCGCGTCGCCGGCCTGGACCAGCGCGCGGGCGGCGACCGCCACGCCGGCGATCTGGATTCCGCGCGTGGCGACATCCAGCATTTCGAGGGAGCGGGAGGCGCGCTCGGCGCCGCCCTTGATCTGGTCGAGGGAGCGCTGGCCGGTCTCGCCGACCTCGCGCAGCCCGGCCTTGACCCGGGCGGCGTCGTCCAGCGAGAGGCGAACAGAGACGCGGCGGGTGGCGTCGGCCATGTCAGGTCGTCTCCCCCTCGCGGCGGGCGGCACTGCCCTCGGCCATACCGATGCGGATGGCGCGCAGCAGTTCGGCGGCGGCCCAGCCGGTGGCGCCGAGGTCGCGGGCCGCGGCGATCGCGCCGGCGGTGTCGAGAGTCAGGCCGGCCATGGTGACCGCCGCGCATGCGGTGCCGGCGGCCCAGCAGGCGTGGCCCTGGACGCTGGTGGGCGCGTGCGCGGCGTAGGGGCACGCGTTGGCGCAGTCGCGGCCGAGGGCGGCGCAGCCGCGGCAGTATTCGGGCCCGCGGCCGAAGTGCCAGGCGGCGCGGGCCCTCAGCCGTTTCCCTCGTCTGCCACCGCGGCGACGGGCGCGGTGGCGCGGTCCCAGAAGGCGGCGGCGATGTCGTCGAGGTCCATCAGCCGCTCGACCGCCTCGGGCGACAGCGGCAGCGGCTTGCCGGCGGGGTCGCCCACGCCCTCCCAGGCGGTGACCGCGTGGCGGGCGAGCGCCTTCACCAGGAAGGCGAAGGACAGACCGCGCGACATGTCGGGGTCGAGGTCCGGATCGGCGATGCGGATCGCGGCGAGGCGGCGCGCGGCGGCGGCCGGCGCGGCCCCCCAGGCGGCGGGCGGGCCCGGGGGGGTGGCGCCGCGGGCCCGGCGCGGCCGGGCCCGCCCAAACCGCGCGGGGGG
>NZ_JBWXTD010000010.1:44076-50737 GCF_056682175.1 Falsiroseomonas sp. RANM36 | reverse complement strand
TTGGGGGGGGCCGGGGCCCGGCCCGGGGTGGGGGCGGGGGGGGGGGGGGGGGGGGGGGGGGGCGGGCGGGGCCGCCATGACGGCGGTCGTCACGGGTCGGATCTCGACGCGGACGCTGCGCGGCAGGTCGAGCCAATACGGCTCGGTGGGAAGGTCCAGGGTGAGCATGCTAACGTGGCCTCCAAGGGAAACACGGGTCCGCGCCCGAGCGTTCGCTGGGACAGCTCGGGCTGAGGAGATTGCGATGACGGTCGTTCGGCTGACCGAGGAGCAGGAGGCCATTGCCCAGTCGGCGATGGCGACCGGCCGCTACAACGGGCCGCAGGAGGTGATCGACGCGGCGCTCAAGCTGCTCAAGACGCGCGAGGAGCAGCGCGAAGCCTTCCTGCGCTCGCTCGACGATGCGCGCCGGGAGGGTGAGGAGAAGGGCTACGTCGAGATCGACGAGGTAGCGGCGGAGCTCGATGCCATCATCGCCGAGGCGGAGGCGAAGCTCGCCGCGCGCAGCGGCCACTGACCTTGGAGAGATCGGCGCCTCGCGCGCGGCTCACGCCGCGGGCGCAGCGGGAGCTCACCGAGGCGGTCCGCTGGATCGCGCAGGAACAGCCCGCTGCCGCGCGCGCCCTGCGGGATGCGGTGCTCGGCGCCGCAGAACGCATCGGCCGCCACCCGGAGAGCGGCGCGGTGCGCGAGGACCTCGCTCCGCTGCCGGTGCGCTTCGTCGCCCTGCCGCGGTTCCGCTACGTCATCGTGTACGAGGCACGGTCGCAGGAGCGGCCCGTGATCCTGCGCATCGTGCATGGTGTCATGGATCTGCCGGAGGTCCTCGGCCGGCGCGACTGAGCAAAGGCTCACGCGTACTCCGTCCCGGCCTGCTGGTTCTTCAGCACCGCCGTCATCATGCGCGTTGCCGTCGCGTTGTAGGCCGCGCGGAACTCGAAGCTTGCCTCGACGCCAGCCGGCCCCTCGATCGGGGTCTTGGCGAGCGCCAGATAGACTTCGTGCAGCGTGAAGGTGAGGCTGCGGTTGGCGTCGATCGTGAACGCGAAGGCGAACTCCGTCGCCGTGCCGTTCTGCGCCTGCGTGAGCAGCGTCGTGTCCGCGAAGCGCGCGGTGATCTGGCCGGTGGCGCGCGCGATGCCGGGATCCGCGCCCTCGATCTTGCGGTCGGCACGGATGGTGCGCACTGCCTCGACGCTGTTCGAGTAGGCGAGCCGCGCGCCGGTAACCTGCGCCAGCGCGGACCCAGCGCGGGTGATCGAGCCCTGCGCCTTGTTGAACGCGGTGTAGGCGGCAGATACCGGCGTGCCGCCGGAGGATGAGCCGGAGCGCGTCGAGCCCTGGGCGATCAGCTTGATCGTCGCGGTCGCCGGTCCGGTCGGGCTGAAGTCGATCTCTAGCGCGTCCGCACGCACGCCGGCGCAGACGTCGTAGCTCGGCACGTCCGGGTAGCCGATCTCGATCGCCTGCGAGGGCAGCGTCGCCGCGCCGGAGCTGAAAGTGTGGGTGAAGTTCGGGTTGGTGCCGGTGGTGGTGGGCGCGCCGAGCAGCAGCCGCAGCCAGTGGCCGATGTTGATCAGGTCCACCGGCACGACCACGTCGCCCTCGACCGTGACCGTGTCGAAGAACGGCGCGGCGGGATCGCGATTGCCGCCGAGGCCGATGACGTCGGCATCCAGCAGCGGCTGCTCGGCGCCGAGATTGCAGGAGAGGAAGGGCACGCGCCGCCAGTTGCCGCCTGGTGCGGTGCCGTAGGTCACCTCGGGAATCATGAGCAGGCGCGAGTTCGCGCCGATAGCACGAGGCATCGGAAGCTCCTGTCAGACCAGCGCCGAGCCGGCGACGGTGAAGGACAGCGTGACGGGGACGGAGGCGGCCCGCGCTGCAGCGGCGCCCTCGGTTTCGGCATCGTCGAAGGAGGGCGCGCCGGGCTGCGCCCAATCGACCGCGCCGCCGAGGGTACGGTCGCCGGCGATCGCGGCGGCGATGTCGACCAACAGCGCGTCGAGCAACGTGCCCGTGGTCGCGACGACCTCGACCTCGGCGCGGTGCTCGATCGCCCAGGCGAGCGGCGAGAGGATCGGGGTCTCCTCCACCGTCTCGCCGTCGCGGACCACGACCAGCCCGCCGGCGGGCAGGCGCGGCGGGACGGTCTCGTTGCGGAGGACCTTCGGGGCCGGGTTCCGCGCGGCCAGGCCGGCGCCCAGGCGGGCGTACAGGGCGGCGAGCGCCGTCTCGCGCACACTCATCCGGTCCTCGCCGCCTCGGCTTCCCAGGCCGCCACGAAGCGCCGCGCACGTCGAGGCGCTTGCGCAGGGTGACGGTGCCGCTGTGGGCGAGGCCGAGCTGGACGAGGCCGGCCATGCGCAGCCCCTCCGCGATCGCCTCCGGCGCGTAGGGCATGCCGCCGAGCTCGTGACGGATGATCGCCTCGACCAGCCCGCGCATGGTGCCGGCATCGTGCAGGTCGATCGGGTCGTCGAGCCCGATCCCCAGCCGCGCGGCGACCGCCGCCTGGTAGGCGCGGGTGTCGTTCTCGCTGCTCGGCGCCCAGCGCGCGACGATGCCGCGGACCGTGCGCAGCCCGTGCCGGTCCTGGTAGCTCTGCAGCAGCAAGGCGAGGGCGCGAATGCCGTGCTGGTGCGAGCGAAAGTGGCAGAAGCGCCCGTCCGAAGGCGGCGTCTCGAGCCCGAGCCACTTGTTCGTGGGCAGGTGCTCGATGTTGCCGGGGTTGCGGTTGCGGTATCCCCGGCTGAGCTTCGGATCGCCGCTCATGCGCCGGAGGCCGGCACGCGGTTGAGCCACACCCGCACGGTGGCGTCGGCGGCCAGCGCCGCCGCGGTGGCGATGCCGATCGAGAAGTTGCCCGTCGCCGTGGTGGTGACGCGGCGGTTGGTGTTGTCCCAGAAGACCCGTGCGCCGGCGGTGATGGCGCGCGAGGGTTCCTTGGTGAGGTCGAACACGCCCTGGGTGGCGGCCTCGATGACGGCGTTCTGCGCACCATCGACGGCGGCGACGCCGAACAGCGCGCCGACCAGGACGCCCTGGCCGGAGGTCACCCCGGCGGCATAGGGCACGGCAACAGCCAGGCTGTCGCCCGGCTGGACGAAGTTCCGCATGCGATACTCCTGCGATGGTGATGGGAGGGGTGCCGCACCGACGCGAGATGCCGGTTGCGGCAAGTAGTGCATTTCACTATTATCGCGGCATGGACGAAGCCATCTCCGCCGCCGAGGCCAATCGCGCCTTCTCCCGCTTGCTGCGCGAGGTACGCGAGGAGGGCCGGACCTTCGTGGTCACCTCCCACGGCAAGCCCGTCGCCAAGCTGGTGCCCTGCGGCTCGGCCGAGGCCGGCCGCGAGGCAGCGCGCACGAGCCTTCTGGCGCGCCTCGCCCGCCAGCCCGCGCAGGACGTCGGGCGCTGGACTCGCGACGAGCTCTACGAGCGCTGAGGTGCGGGTCGCGCTCGACACCAACGTCCTCGCCTACGCCGAGGGCGTGAACGGCCAGGACCGCAAGGACACCGCGCTGCTGATCCTGCGCGACTTCGCTGAGCACGAGCTGATGGTGCCGGCGCAGGCGCTGGGCGAGCTTTTCGTGGTGCTGACCCGCAAGGTCAAGCGCGAGGCGGCGGAGGCCCGCAGCGCCGTGCTCGGCTGGTCGGACAGCTTCCCGCTGATCGACACCACGCCTGGGGTGATCCTAGAGGCGATGGAACTGGTGACCACCCATCGCCTCGGTTTCTGGGATTCGGTGATGCTGGCCGGCGCCGCGCAGGCGGGCTGCCGCATGCTCCTGTCCGAGGACATGCAGGACGGCTTCACCTGGCGCGGCGTGACGGTCCGCAACCCCTTCGGCGCCACCAGGATCTGATGGCGCCGAGCAGCCGGGCGATCAGGTGCCCGGGTTGAACCAGGCGCCGCGCCAGTCGATCGCGCCGACGCCGAAGTCGAAGATGACGCTGACCTCGACGCCATCGACGCCGGAGACCGGGCCGGTGGTGACCTGCGGCCCCTCGGCGCCGTTGAGATAGCCGTAGACATAGACCGGCGTGGTCGGCGGCTCCGCGAAGAGATACCAGCGGTTCGCCGGGATCAGCGGCTCCACCACCGGCTGCAGCAGCCCGACATAGGGGTTCACAGCGCCGGAGCTGGCCGGGGTGATCGATGTCGTCAGCCGGAGCGCGGCGAGTTCGAGCGCCGGCCCCACCAGCACGCGCATGCTGCGGCCGAGCGAGATCGGCAGACCGTCGAGCGAGCGCTGGCGCATGATGGCGGTGCGGCCGGCGCCGATGTTGGCCTCGTCGAGCGCCGTGCCGGCGGCGGCCTTGTTCGCGCGTGGCCCGCCCGGGGGCAAGACCCGCGCCGCGCCCGGGGTGGGGGGGGGGCCCGGCGCCGGGGGGGGGGGGGGGGGGGGGGGGGGGGGGGGGGGGGGGGGCCGGGGGGGGCCCCCCGCCGGGCGCGGCGCCGGTAGTGAGCGTCGGCCCGTCGCCGTTGGCGAGGTTCACCAGCGCATAGGCGGTCGCATTCTCGAAGTCGGCGACGCGGCGGCCGATCATCGCGGCGAAGTCGGTGAAGGCGCCGAGGTCGTCGTTCACCAGCATCGGCCGCGTGACGCGGATGCGCCGGGCGAAGGTCTGCAGGAGCACGATCTCCTGGCTCTCGGACATGGTCCCGGCCTGGATCTCGCCGTTCTCCAACAGCGGCAGGAGCGTCGGGAAGTCGCCGACGCGCAGGTGCCGGTGCGGCTTGAAGTCCCGAAAATCGCGGCGGAGAAAGATCTGGCGGTAGGTCGGCTGCGCCGGCTGGTAGGCGGCGAGCAGCATCTTGTTGGCGGCGGCCGAGAGCAGCAGCGGGAAGTCGGAGCTGGTGTGGAAGGCGCGCTCGGCGAGCAGCGTCGGGTTGCGCGGCGGGTTGCAATCGCCGCGGCGCGCGAGGAGCTCGCGCAGCATCTCGGAGGGGCGCCAGCCCATGAACTCGGCGTGGCGGCCGGCACCGGGGCCGGTGCTCGGCGGCTGGTAGCCCGGCATGGAACGGGCGGCGAGTGCCTCGGCCATGGCGTCGAGCAGCTGCGCGGGATCGTCATGGCCGGGGCCGCTCTCCGGGCGGGCCGGGAGCGTGGGGCGGGCCGTCTGCGCCTGGGTGTGTCCGTCGTCGAATGCTTTGAGACAGGGGGCGCGGCAGACTAACGGAGGGTCTGGCGCATCGAGTTGCGAGGTTAGGCGGCGAGTTGGTGGTGGATCAAGCGCCGCTGCTGGATGGTCTGGCGCTTGATGCGTTCACGGTCGAGCAGGATGGTCTGGCCGCGTCCGAAATAGACGTCGGCCGGGGTGAGGTTGCGCAGGCTCTCGTGGCAGCGCCGATGATTGTAGTGCTCGACGAAGGCCTCGACCTGGGCCTCGAGGTCGCCGGGGAGGTAGTAGTTCTCCAGCAGGATGCGGTTCTTCAGGGTCTGGTGCCAGCGCTCGATCTTGCCCTGTGTCTGGGGGTGGCAGGGCGCACCGCGGACATGGTCGATGGCCTGCTTGTCGAGCCACTGCGCCAACTCGCCGGCGATGTAGCAGGGCCCGTTGTCGGAGAGCAGGCGCGGTCGGTGGCGCACACGGGCCTGGGTGCAGCCTGAGGCGGCCAGCGCCAGGTCCAACGTCGCGGTGACATCGCTGGCCGCCATGGTGGTGCACAGCTTCCAGGCGATGACGTAGCGAGAGAAATCGTCGAGCACGGTGGAGAGATAGGACCATCCCCAGCCGATGACCTTGAGGTAGGTGAAATCGGTCTGCCAAAGCTGGTTGGGCGCGGTGGTCTTGGTGTGGAATTCCTCGGCCGCCTTGACCACGATGTAGGCGGGGCTGGTGATCAGGTCATGCGCCTTGAGCAGGCGATAGACCGAGGCTTCGGAGACAAAGTAGCGCTGCTGGTCGGTGAAACGCACGGCGAGTTCGCGCGGCGACAACTCCGGCTCGGCCAGGGCGAGATCGATGATTTGCTCGCGCTTGGCATCGGTGATGCGGTTCCAGACGCGCTCGGGGCGGGAGGGGCGGTCGGCCAGGGCTTCGGGCCCGCCGCGCTGGTAGCGGTCATACCAGCGATAGAAGGTGGCCGGCGGGACCCCCCAGCTGGCGCAGCGTGCGGCGCGCGGGCAAGTGGGACTGCTCGACGAGGCGGATGATCTCGAGCTTCTCGGCGGCGGGGTATCTCATGCGAGGTCGTCCCCAGCCGCGATCATGCTTTTTTTCAGCAGGCGCAGCTCGAGCGCCTGTTCGGCGACAACCTCCTTCAGAGCGCGGGCTTCCTGGCGGAGTTCCTTGACCTCGTCGGTGGTGGCGGCGCGGGCGGTGTCGCCGGCCAGGCGACGCTTGCCGGCTTCGAGAAACTCCTTCGACCAGGCGTAGTAGAGGCTCTCCGCAATCACCTCGCGGCGGCAGAGCGCGGCGATGCTCTCCTCGCCGCGCGGGCCCTCGAGGACGATGCGGATCTTGTCCTCGGCGGAGTGGCGCTTGCGGGTGGCGCGGCGGATGTCACGCACGACCTTTTCGGCCGGCGGCTTGGCAGCAGGGGCGGAGGATTTCTGGCTCATCTTCACTCTCCTGGGGGTTACGATGAACCAGAAATCCTCCGCTTCTCAACCACGCCGGTCTGTCTCAAGGGCGCTGACGTCGGACA
>NZ_JBWXTD010000010.1:41262-43976 GCF_056682175.1 Falsiroseomonas sp. RANM36 | reverse complement strand
CCCACCCCGCGTCCGGCTCCTATTCACAATGGCCGGCGGGCGCCGCCGGCCTCCCCGCCGGGGGGCCCCCTCCCGGGGGGGGGGGGACAGGTCAGACCCGGCTCTGGCAGTCGCGGCGGGGCTCGCCGTTGCGCTGCACGAGACGGTCGGGGCTGTGTGCGCCTTGGGCGCGGCCGGTTGTCTCGCTCACTCCCGCCTGCGCCATGCGGTCGGCGGCAAAGCCGATCATTGCGCGGAGAGCCGACGCGCAGGAACGCGTCTCCAGCATCCACCGAAGCCGCCGCTTCGGCGCAGGTCAGAAACTCATGCCGATGCCGATCGAGGTGCCCGTGACGCCGCGATCGCCGAAGAAATACCGTCCCACCAGGCGGAGGCGGCTGAGATTGATGCCGGCCGCGCCAATCTCGTAGCGGCCGACATCGACCTCGATGCCCCCGCCGACCTTCAAGGCCCACCGGTAGCTGAGAACGTCGTACTGGTCCCCCAGATACAGGCTCGCATTGCCATCGAGGACCCAGCGAACCGGTCGGCCGAAGGCCTCCCAACCCGTCGGCCACCGGTACCGCCCCCAAAGACTGGCGGTGCTTGCTGTCCCGCGCCCACGCGCCGGTTCGATCGTGTCCCCGAAGGTCTGCAGGTCCAGTCTCGTGTAGCGAAGCTCGACATCGATGTCGCGCTCCGGCCGGTAGTCGTAGTAGGCCAGCATCAATGCGCCGCCGAAACCGGAGGCGAAAGCCTGCTGCCCCGACAGCGCCTCGATGTCCGGGCCGAAGCGCCACCCAAGATACCGCCCGAACAGCGCGGCATCCGTTGTCGCGTAGCCCAGGGCGGCGTTGAAGATCGGGCGCAGCCAGAGATTCTCGCCAAGGCGGATGTCGTAGCCGACGCCGATGGTCGCCGACACGTTGTTCCAGCGCAGCGGCACCTGGCGCGGCGGAAGATTGGTGAACACGGCGCGAGGATCGTAGCGCGCATAGCCGACATAGCCCTCGAGCCAGAGCGGGAAGGATTCGCTCAACGTGAAGCCGGAACCGAACTGCCCGAGCGTGAGGAGCGTCGAGCCCTCATCGGAGTTGGCCGTCGCGCGATCGACCTGCAGCGCGTTCGATGAACCGTCGGGTATCATCGTATAGCCCATCAGCCCGATCGCCCCGCCGTTGCGGGTGCCGAGCGCGTCCCGCAGGCGATCCAGCCTGTCCAGAATCGTGTCGAGCCGATCGCCAGCGGGCTGCTGGGCCAGCACCGGCGAGACCGCGCTGCTCGTCGCCAGCAGCAGCACCACCACCAACCCGGCCGGGCATGCGTTCATCGCGACCCCCATCAATCGAGCCTCGATGCGCAAGCGCCGGCGTGACGTGATGACGGCGCGATGCCATGACCCGGCGGACCGCCGTCGCGGAAAGTCCGCCGGCAGCCGGGTTCCGCGCGGCAGATCGAACGGCGCCGAAGCAGTCCAGCGCAGGCTGCCACGACGGCTGCGGATGCACAGCCGCGCCGGCCCACTGCCTACGACACCGACACCAGCATGAGCACGCGCTGCACCGTCCAGATGCTCGCGACGGCGATGCATCCGATCGCTGCGCCGGCCCGCGCGACACGCCACAGATCCCGGCTCGTGCGCTGCAACGCGATGAGGACGAGGAGCACGAGCGCGACGATCGCCAGCTGGCCGAGTTCCACGCCGACATTGAAGGCGAGCAGGCTCTCCCAGAGATTGGGCGCGTCGACCTTCAGGATCCTGTGCAGGACGAAGGAGAAGCCGAGGCCATGCAGCAGGCCGATCGCGCAGACCACGACGAACATGTTGCGCTCGGTGTGACCGCGGCGGGCCTGCGGCAGCAGGGCGATCGCGCCGGCATAGATGATGGACATCGCGATGCCCGCCTCCACCAGCGGCACGAACCACCCGCCCGCGGGCACGAAGCCGAGGAAGCCCAGGGTCAGCGTCACGCTGTGGCCGAGGGTGAAGCCCGTGATACGGGAGACCAGGCTGCGTATTCCGGTGGTGCCGAGGACGAGGCAGATCACGAACAGCACGTGATCGAGCCCTTCCAGGATATGCCGCGCGCCCTCGGCCACGAAGGTCAGCACGGCCGCTGCCGGGGCCCCGGCGATGGAGACGGGCTCGGCCATCAGGCCGCGCACCCGATAGACCTCGGTGCCAACAGGCCCGTAGTCGAGGATGAGGTTTGCCGTCTCCGCCTGGCCCGGCAGGCCCGGATCGAGGGTGCTGGACAGCGCATAGCTCCCCGTCTTTTCTCCGGTCTCGAACATCAGCACGACATCGACACCGGCGTCGCCGACATAGGTCTCCATCGCGGCGTACGCGGCCGAAGGTGGCGATGCGAAGACGGCGCGCGCCTCGGCGAGCGTGGCGAAGCCGGGCTCGGCGCCGATGCGGTGCACGCGCACGCCCTCGACGCGCGCGACGGGCCGTTCGCCGGCGAGGCGGAGCTGCAGGCTATCGGCGGCGATGCGCCCGAGGCCCGCGGCGTCGCGCCGCAGCGCCGCCCAGTCCACCAGGTGCATGACGCCGCCGGCTTCGCGGCGGTTGGTGGTGAAGGGCGCGGGCGCCGGCAGGCCATCGGTGTGAATCGGCGTGGAAAAAGGCCCCCCTGAGAGGGGTGATCGGCGTCCAAAAGGGACCCCTCTGGTGAAGGGGTTCACGTTGGCTCTCGGTGATGCCGGGGGTCATGTTTGGGATGCTGGTGGTG
>NZ_JBWXTD010000010.1:25890-41162 GCF_056682175.1 Falsiroseomonas sp. RANM36 | reverse complement strand
GCCGCCGGCCGGGGGGGGGGGGGGGGGGGGGGGGGGGGGGGGGGGGGGGCGCGGCCCCCCCCCCCCCCCCCCGCGGCCGTGCTCCGGCGCTTGCGCCGCCGAGCCGACCCTGCGTTGCTGTCAGCCCGAGGCTTCACGCGCCGTTTCGGTTGCGCCGGAAGGTGTCGTCCCGTGCGAGGCCGCGGGTCTCCTGCTTCCTCACGACGCCGCTTCCGAACGACGTGCGCCCGGATCGGAACCGTCGCCGACGGCGCCACATCGCCACGCCTCAACCACTGGCCGCGTTCCGCCGGGCGCGGCCGTCAGGCTCGCCTACCGCACGGCCGCTGAGGCGAGGATCAGCGTCGAACTCCTCCGCCAGGAAGTCGATCATCGCGCGGACCTTCGGCGCCAGGAAGCGGCGCGTCGGGTAGACCGCGTGGATCGGCAGCGGTGGCGCCTCCCATTCCTGCAGCAGCGGGACCAGACGCCCGGTCTCGAACTCGCCGTCGACGAAGTGCCAGACCGGCACCATGCCGATGCCCAGGCCCTGCAGCGTGGCCGCGCGGACCGCCTCCGTGCTGTCCACGCGGAGCCGCCCGGTGACAGGCACGGCGATGCGCCCCGCGGGCCCCTGGAACGGCCAGGAGGCGCCGGTCGCAAGCCCGGCATAGACGATGCAGGCATGGCGACGCAGTTCGTCCGGCGTCTCCGGCGTGCCGTGGCGCGCCAGGTACCCAGGGGTCGCCGCGACGATGCGGCGTGACAGGCCGATGCGGCGCGCGACCAGGCCGGGATCCTCCAGGACGCCCACGCGTATCGCCAGGTCGATGCCCTGCTCCACCAGATCGGTGAAGCCGTCGCCGAGCACGAGGTCCACGCCGACATCCGGATGGCGGTCCAGGAAGCGCGGCAGGCGCGGGAGAATGTGCAGGCGCCCCATCACGGTCGCCGCCGCCAGCCGCAGCGTGCCGCTCGGCCGGCCCTTGCGGCGGCCCACCGAGGTTTCCGCCTCGGCCACCGCCTCCAGCGCGCGCCGGGCGGTCTCCAGGAAGGCCCGGCCATCCTCGGTCAGCGTGAAGCTGCGCGTGGTGCGCTGGATCAGCAGGCAGCCGAGATGGTCCTCCAGGGCTGCGACCTGGCGGGAGATGGTGGGCTGGGAGGTGCCGGCCTCGCGCGCCACGGCGCTGAAGGACCCGGCCTCCGCGACACGGATGAAGGTGCTGAAGAGGGGGAGCGGGTCGCTCATTGATGCGGCCAGCGTATAGATGAAGTCCATCCTGGACAAGTTCTGCAGGCGGCGTGAATGGAGGAGGGTTCCTCCACGGAGCCGACGCGACAGCCCGCGCCGCCGCCAGGAGAGACCCCGATGACCACGCCCGCCTACTTCACCCGCTTCCCCACCATCCGCTTCGAGCGCGACGCCGATGGCATCCTGACCATGGCCCTGCACCGCGATGGCGGCCCGCTGACCTTCACCGCCGCCGACCACGAAGCCTATGTCGATGCGTTCTACGAAGTGTCGCGCGACCGCGCGAACAGCGCGGTGATCCTGACCGGCGCCGGCGGGGACTTCATCCCCGGCATCGACTTCGGCTCCTTCGGCGACGTCTCCGACCCCGATGTGTGGTCGAAGGTGCATGACGAGGGCACGCAGATCCTGGAGAACATCGCCAACATCCGCGTGCCGATGATCTTCGCCCTCGAAGGCCGCGCGCATGTCCATGCCGAATACGGGCTGCTCGCCAACCTGATCGTGGCCGGCGAAGGGGCGAGCTTCGACGACCTGCCGCATTTCGCCGGCGGCATCGTGCCCGGCGATGGCGTCTATACGCTCTGGTCGCACTGGGTGGGGCCTGGCCGCGCACAGGCCATGATGCTCGACCCGAAGCCGCTGTCGGCGCGCGAGGCGCAGGCGCTGGGTGTGGTGGCGGAAGTCGTGGCCGATGGCATGGCGCTGGCCCGCGCGCAGGAGATCGCGCGGTCCTGGCTGACCCGGACGGCGGTGACGCGGCGCAACACCCGCATCCACTTCATCCAGCCGATCAAGGAACGGATCGTGCGCGAGGTCGGCTACGGCCTGGCGCTGGAAGGGGCTTCGGCCGCGGCCCTCGTCAAGACCATCCGCGGCGCTGCCTGAACGCGATCATCGCAGGGACAACGACCATGGACATGCAAGGCAAGCGCGTCGTCATCACCGGCGGATCGAGCGGCATCGGCCACGAGCTGGCGCGGCAACTCGCGCTGAAGGGCGCGCGGCTCGTCCTCACGGGACGGCGCGCCGAAGCGCTGGCCGCCGCGGTCGCGGCATTGCGGGAGACGACCGGCGCCGAGGTGCACGGCGTCCCGGGCGACATCGCGGAGGGGACCGCGCGCGATGCGTTGCTCGGCCAGGCGGTGGCGCTGCTCGGCGGCGTCGATGTGCTGGTGAACAATGCCGGCGGCGTGCGGGCCGGCCGGCTGGAGCGCACCACCGAGGCCGAGCTGCGCGCGATGATCGAGGTCGATCTGATCGCGCCGATCCTGCTGACGCGGGCCTTCCTGCCGGCGCTGCGCGCATCCGGCGATGGCCTCGTGGTGAACATCGCCTCGGGCATCGCGCAGATGGGCGTGCCCTTCTACGCCGGCTACGCCGCGGCCAAGGCGGGCCTCGCGCGGTTCGGCGAAGCGCTTCGGCGCGAGCTGAAGGGCGAGGGCGTCCATGTCATCACCGTCTATCCCGGCGCCACCGAGACCCGGATGATGAGCACCTCGCGCGCCGACGCCTCGATGGGCTTCGCGCTGCAGAAGGTGGAGGACGTCGTCGGCTCCATCGTCGAAGGCATCGAGGCGGATGCCTTCGAGGTCGTGCGCGGCGGCGAGGTGCGCCAGGCGATGCTGGCGCAGAACCGCGACGATCCCGCCGCCGTCGATGCCCGCTTCCTCGCTCTCAAGCCGCAGCTCGAAGCCGCGGTGCGCGACCACAGCGCCCTGTAGCAGACGCCCCGATGATCGACCTCTACGCCTTCCCCACGCCCAACAGCATCAAGGTGCCGATCCTGCTGGAGGAACTCGGCGTGCCCTACGCCTACCACCCGGCGAATGTGCGCGACGGCGAGCAGAAGACGCCGCAGCACCTCGCGCTGAACCCGAACGGCAAGGCGCCCGTGATCGTCGACCGCGATGGGCCGGGCGGTGCCGCGATCACCGTCGTCGAGAGCGCGGCGATCCGTAAGCGATGCTCTGCGGCCCTTCTTGCGTCGGCGCGTTGAGGTTTGAGAGGAATGCCATCGCGGAGGTGTGGCGATGGCGAGAGGATTGGCAGGCACTGGTGCCAGCATTGGTGCTGGCACCGTGGCGTCGGAGCGGGTGGAGGTCATCACCCGGGGCGAAGGGCGCCGCAGCTTCAGCGCGGATCGGCATGTCGAATAGCCCGAGGACGAGACCGCTCATTGTGCCCGCGCCGATCCCAGGGCCGGCGGACAGTCCGCCGATGGCTGCCGGCGGCGGCCAGCCCAGCGGCGGGGCCGGCGGGCCGCCCGGCGTATGAGGGGCACAAAGGTGAAACCTTTGTGCGCGTGGTATCAGACTTTATGGTGCGCGGCGTCTCGCTCGAGTGCTGCCAGCACGCGGGCATGCAGGGCTGAGCTCTTGTCGATATTGAAATGGGTCAAGCCCTCTGCCCCGACCTCGATGTTCTCGATGCTGCCGTCGAAGCCCGGCGCGGGCCGCAACGGGCGGCCCCATAGCCCGCCCTCAATAAAGAAGTTCATCACATTCCGCGGGCCCGGCAGCACAGCGCCGACATTCACAGGATCGAAGGTCACCAGCAGATCGATCGCCAACCCGCCCGCTCCCACAGCACCGGCGAGCCTGATCGCATCGTCAGCCCCGAGCGAATGACCGATCACGGCCATCTTGCGCCAGACTGCGCCGTTGCGGACCGTGAAGATCAGCCGCTCGGCCTCCGCCGACCAATCGAGATGGTTCCTGACCTGCGCCTCGAACCCGGCGGCGGCCAGGCGCGACGCAAGCTGATCCATCCCGGTTGAGAACACGTTGGTCAGGCCACGCAGCAGCACCACCTCGCCGCGAAACGCCACGCCATGCGGCGGCTCCATGACCCGCCGCGTGCAGGCAGCAAGCGCCGGCAGCAGGCCCGGCAGGGCCCGACGTGGCAACTCAGTGCAGGAAGGGCAGAACCCGACGCGTGCGCGCCGCATATTCGTCCCACGCCAAGCCGAACGTCCCGCGCATCAGCGCTTCCTCCCGCTGGATGCGGAAGGCATAGAGCGTGCCGAAACCGATGAGCCCCGCCGGGCCGGCTACCCAGTTCTGCAGCAGCAACGCCTGCGCCACTCCCCACAACCAGAAGGCCGAGTACATCGGGTGCCGCAAGTGCCGGTAGACGCCGCTGGTGATCAGCTGGTGCCCGTCTCGCACCGCAAGCGTCACCGACCAGTTGCGGCCCAGCGTCTTGTGCGTAGCGTGGAATAGCGCCAACGCACCGATGAAGGTCACCGCCCCCAGCCAGGCACGCAGCGCGGAGAAACTCTGATCCGCGGCAGCAGGGAAGCCTGTGACGACGTACACGAACGGGATGATGCCGAGGCCTGTCGTTGAGATTGCGAGCAGCACCCATTCGCGCGCATCACGACCGTCACGCACGACTTGATTGCGCCGCGCCTTGCGCGCAAAGGGGCGGCGGATCAGCCACCATCCTACCATGCAAGCCAGGTGGAAAAGCTTCGCGACCAAGGGCGTCACGCCGCGAGCTCCGCCGTGCGGGGCAGAAGTGGGCCCGGGAGCTCACCATCGGGGCCGAGCACCCGGTCGGCGCGCAACCCCTTGCCGGTCGGCAAGGGGCCGCAGGTCAGCAATCCGAAATCGAGGAAGTAGCGCCGAGCGTTGCCCATCACATATTGCCGGTGCAGGCGCAGGAAGTTCCAACGCATCCTCGCCCAGGTTGCGGCGTCCACCATGTCGCGCGGATGGACGCTCTCGACCCGAGGGCCGCGCCCAGTGAGGCCGAGAAAGCCGACGGGCTCGGTCCTCTCGAAAGACAGCACGTCGCGGCGAGAGGCGTAGTCGATCCAGGCCAACCCAGATGTGGTCGCCAATTGCGCAAGGTCCGCGCGGAGTTGCGTCGCGCCCGGGAGCAGAGCCACCTTGAGCACCGAGGAGCCGAGCCCGATCAGCACGAAATGCGTGCCCTCCGGGCACGGGCTCGGATCGCTGCGCAGCGCCTTGGCCAGCGCCTGCACAGCGAAGACCGCACCCAGGCTATGGCCGACCACCACGACCTCGTCGACGCGCTTGCGGCGCGCGGCGAGGATCTCGTCGGCAAACTGGGCGATCCGCGCTTGATGCGCCCCCAAAGCGAGATCTTGGGCGAAGGCCCAGTTGGCCAGGAGGAATCCGAGGTCAGCACCGCGCCAAGCCAGGGTCCCCAGCGCCGCCCCGGTCAGCACGCCGGCGGGCGCGGAGAGCGCAAGCCCGGCCACCACGCCGCTCAGCACCGCACCGCCAAACAGCAGCAAAGGCCAAATGGCGAACAGTGCATAGCGCCAATGTGCCGCAGCGTAGCGTGCCATTGTGCCAGGCGCGACCACGCCACCGAGCGCCCGAAGCCCGCGACGCAGTCGTGGCGCCGGCTTGCGCGCGAGTTCCGCGCGCACAAGGTCGTCCCAGGCGAGAAGCCGGATCTCAGCCTCGGTGCGCCAATTCGGGCCGGCGGCCCTGGCCCTGAAGCACGCACCCGGAGAGTCGCCTCTGCGCAGGGAGCCGACCTCGGCATCGAAGCCCCAGATCGTCGCGCTGCGCGCGAGCGTACGCTCATAGCGCGCGCGATGCTGCTCCGCGCCCATGAGCTCGAAGCCCGGCGCGAAGAGGACGATCCGGTTCCGGATCGGGCGGCTGCCTTCAATCATTCATAGAAAGTATTGCATGATGCTCGGGCGCTGGGCCAGCGCCACGACCACCCCGGGTTTCACGTTCGGGACAAGCAGGCGGCCACGGCTCGGTTCTTCACGGTCATGCCGAAGGTTGGGCGCCGGTCGTTACCAGCCGGCTGCGCAACGTGGTCAGCGACCAACGCTCGACCTCGACGCCCGGGCGGAGGGCGCCGCGGTGCGGCTGCGGCTGGACGGGCTCGGCAGCCTGGTGCGGGACCTCGCTGCCCAGGCGCCCGAGGCCGGGAGGGCCGCGGCATGAGCGACGCGGTGCGGACCCTGACCGTGGTCATCCCGCTCCGGGCGAAGCCGCGGGGCGGGCGAAAGGCAATGGTCACGCCCGGCGTGCTGGCGCTGGAGCGCCGGCGGGATGTCGCGCTCATCAGGGCGGTGGCGTGGGCCTTCCGGTGGTGGCGGATGCTGGAATCCGGCCAGTTCGTCACGGTCAAGGACCTGGCCGTGGCAGAGAGGATCAACTCATACTATGTCTCGCGGGTGCTGCGGCTGACCCTGCTGGCGCCGGACATCGTCGAGGCCATCATGGACGGGCGGCAGTCGGAGGGGATGACGCTGCCGGAGTTGATGAAACAGGTGCCGGCGGTCCGGCAGGACCATCGCCGGCTGCGCCCGCGCGAGCGAGCGCACCTTAGCATCGAGGCCGCTCTCGTCCGTGAGGACCTCCGCGACGATTCGCGAATCCGCAGCGGATTGCCGCACGCTTATACCGAAACTTCAAGAATAAGCCGGGAAGTTTTCTGTGCTGCGCCGTATATAAAATCTTACTCACGTAAATAAAACGTTGTTAGTGTTGCCCTTATATAAATATTCGATTTCCAAAAATCAAATTGGGCGATTGGAATACTGTCAATCACTACATCCCGCCACCCCATCGATACTGAAGCGCGAGACCAATCAGATCGTAGTTGTTCCGTATCCTGGCCGAGACGCCGTGGCTCGCGAATGCTCGGAGGGAGTACCGTGGGCTCAAGGGCAACGACAGCGTCGCGCCGACGCGCCAGTTGCGCAACGCGTCGTCACTGTCCTGGCCATTGATCGAAGTCTGGCCGCCGACGAAGTACAGCGCATCCACGGACCCCCAGATGCCGGAGCCGAAGCTGTAGACGGCATGACCCTGCACGGCGTAGATCGGCTCCTGCGAGCGCGTATTGCCGCCGAAGAAGTTGGTGTTGTCGGTGAAGACGGTTGCCGCGGCCGTCGCCTCCAGTGTCAACGGACCGAAAGCCTTCGATATCCCGAGTTCAGGCCGCACGAACCAGCGATTGGTTCCAAGGTTCACGAGGCGGCCCGAATCGTATTGCCCCGTCGGCACCGAGACCTGGAGGCTGCCGCCGATGACCAGGTCCTGGCGGTAGTCGCGGAATTGCTCGAGCGAGAGCGCCGGCGCGCCGAGGAAATTCACGGACAGGCGGAAGCGCGCATCCTGCAGGCCGCTGACGCTGCGCTCCGCTGGCTGCCCAGCCACCAGCGCCGAGCCCGACAACCAGGTGACCGGCAGTATCGCGTCGAACAAGGCCGACGTGCCGAGGATGCCGAAGGAGTGCGCATAGGCCAGCACCAGGCTCGACGTCTCGAGCCGCGCATCGGTGATCGGCACCGCCGGATCGAAGGACAGCGCACCGCGCGTGAAGGCATAGCCGCCGATCAGGAAGTTCACGCCGACCGGCGTGTTCGAGAAGGCGCGGGGTTCGATCTCCTGCGCCCCTGCAGCGCAGGGGAACAGGAACACCGCGACCACGGTCCGACTCCAGCCTCTCGGGATGGCGAACGAACCGCGCCGCATCACCTGCTCCCGGGAGACCCCGCCGCGCAGACAGCCTCACCGTTCATCGGCTGGGATAGACAACGCGCATCTCATGCACCCTTCCGCTGAAGGCAAAGGGCGCGCGCTCCGCATATGCGAGCGAGACCGGCGAGCCGAGATCCACGCCGACGTCGAGCGTCTCCGAGGCGGTGAAGATGAGCGGCACCGTCACCGGGATCCGGCCGCGTCCGACCTCGGCACCGTCGATGCGCAGGATCACATCGGCCGGCGCGCCGCGCTCGTCCGCGGTCATCACTGTCTCGACCTCGACCCGCGCGCGTCCGGCCGGCAACTTCCGGCTGGCCCGCACCGTCGTTCGCTGCATCCCGAGCATGTTGTACTCGTAGGCCAGCGTGCCGCCTTCGGCGTAGAGCGTCAGGCCGCCCGCGATACCTCCGAGCGCATAGACGACGCCTTGCGCAGTCGCACCGCCTTCCACATCGAGCGTCACCAGGGTGCTGCGCGACCGGAGGTTGGGCCCGACATTCTCGCCGATGCGGCGCGTGTCGCCGAAGAAGCGCCATTCCGTGCGGGTGCTCGCCCGCGCCAGCGCCGGGTTGAGCGGCACGAGGAGTCCGGCGCCCACGGGATAGACGCGATTGCGCGCGGCCTCCATCGAGAACCATTCCCGCATCTGCAGGACCCGCGCGGCGTTCGCGCCGGCGAGGTTTCGAGCCTGCGCGTAGTCGTCGCGCAGGTTGTAGAGCTCCCATGTGTCCCTGTCCGGCGTCCAGCTTGCCAAGCCTTCCAGTTCGGTGACCCAGGGCAGCCTGGGGCCGACGGCGGAGGCGATCCATCCGTCGTGGTAGATCGCGCGGCTTCCCATGATCTCGAAGTACTGCGTCACGCGGCGCCCTTCCGCCCCGGCGTCACCAAGGCTGTAGGCCATGCTGACGCCATGGATCGGATCCTGGGTGAAGCCGTCCACCACCCGCGGCGGCGTGATGCCGACGAGTTCGTAGACCGTGGGCACGATATCGATGACATGGTGGAACTGCGGCCGCGGCGTGCGGTCCGGGCGGATGCGACGCGGCCAGGACACCGCGAGCGGCGTCCGCGTGCCGCCGAGATGCGAGGCGATCAGCTTGGTGTACTGGAACGGCGTGCTGCCGGCCCAGGCCCATCCGGCATGGTACATGTTGTCCATCAGCGGCCCGCCGATCGCGCCGAGGCCGCCCAGCTGCTGCAGCACGGCCAGCTGCTGTGCCGTGGTGGTCGGGATGCCGTTCTGCGCCAGCAGTTCCGAGATCGTACCGCGCTGGCCCTCGGCGCTCGCACCGTGGTCCGAGAAGACATAGATGACGAGCGTGTTGTCGCGCACGCCCAAGCGCTCGATCTCGTCGAGGATCCTGCCCGCCGCGGTGTCCACGTGCTCGAGGAAGCCGGCATAGACCTCCATGAGCCGGCGCTGGAAGGCGCGCTCGGTCTCCGGCACATCGGCCCAGGCTTGGAGCGTGGGATGGCGCGGGGTCAGTGCCGCCGAGGGGGGGATCCAGCCCATCTGGCGCTGCCGCGCGAAGACGCGGTCGCGGTAGGCATCCCAGCCGTCGTCGAAGCGGCCGCGATAGCGATCGGCCCATTCGCTGGCGACGTGGTGCGGGCCGTGCACGGCGCCCGGCGTCCAGTACATGAAGAAGGGACGTCCTTCGGAGGTCGCGGCCCAGTTGCGCAGCCAGGTCGCCGCGCGGTCGGCGAGGTCGTCGCTGAGGTGGTAGCCGCCGCCATGGGGTGGCTCGACCGGCGTCGTGTTCTCGAACAGCCGGGGCTCCCATTGGGAGGTGTCGCCGGCGATGAAGCCGTAGAAATAGTCGAAGCCGTGGCCGGTCGGCCAACGGTCGAAGGGGCCGACGGCCGTCACGTCGGTCGTCGGCGTGTTGTGCCACTTCCCGAAGGCGGCCGTCGCGTAGCCGTAGTGGCGCAACACCTCTGCCATGGTGGCGCTGGTGCGGGGAATCACGCCCGTATAGCCGTCGAAGTCGTTGGCGAGTTCGGCGATTTGCCCGTTGCCGACGAAATGGTGATTGCGGCCCGTCAGCAGCGCCGAACGGGTCGGGGAACACATGGCGGTGGTGTGGAAGGCGTTGTAGGTCACGCCGGTACCGGCGATGCGCGAAAGGGTCGGCGTGTTGATCTCGCCCCCGAAGGTGTTCGGATGCGCGAAGCCCGCATCGTCGAGCATGATGATCAGGATGTTCGGCGCACCCTCGGCCAGCCGGCGCGGCTCGACGCGCCACTCATGGTGGGATTCGGGCACGGTGCGCCCGGCCCTGCTCGCCGATGGCGTCGGCGGGAAGGGCAACACTTCCTGCGCGGCCGCATCCGGGGCGGCCCAGCCGCCGATGCAGGCCAAGGCCATCGAGGCGAGCCAGGCTCCGATATGGTGTCGCATCATGTCGTCCCTCCCGTTGTTGCGCCCCCCGCGCTTGGGCGTGAGCTTCGCCGTCAGAACCGGAACGTCGCCCCGAGCACCGGGCCGGTCTGGTTCACGTCGTACACCGTCGGACCGTCGCGATAGTTGACGTAGAGGTGCCGCCACCCTGCCGAGAGCGAGAGCCATTCGTTCGCGGTGTAGGTCACGCCCGCCAGCACGCCCCATTCGAGCCTCGAGCCGACGCCGAAGCCGCCGATGTCGCCCGCGGCGAAGACGGCGAACCTCTCGTCGAAGCGGTACTGCGCAAAGACGCCGACGATCGGGTCCACCCAGTTGTCATTCCCCGAACGACTGAACGCGCGTCCGGAGCTCGGGAACGACACGCTCAGGTCGGTGTCGAGCCACCAGGCCCTGACCCCTGCATAGGGCTCGATTCGCGTGGTCGCGTTGTCGAGCACGGCATAGCCGACCATGCCGGCGAGAAAGGCGGCGCCGCTCTCGATCCGGGTCCGCGCCTGCAACGGCCCGGAGAGCGTATCCTTCGACGTCGTCTGCGAGATCATGCCGTCGAGATGGAACGCGAGCGGGCCGCGGCGCGCGGTAGCCAGCAGGAACCCTGCGTAATTGAGATCCTGCAGCACGTCTCCGAAGGAGCTGGAGGCATTCGTGGCGGGCAGCCCGGGCAGTGTGCCGAAGGTTCCGTCCAGTCCCGCCAGCCAGGCATAGGGCGTGACATCGAAACGCCAGGTATCCTGGGCATGCCCCGCGCCTGGCGTCAGGGCGACACCTGCAAGCGCCAAGGCTGCGACGGCCCGGTATCGATACTTTATTCTGCGTCCCCCTCCATCATCGTGCGGCCCTCATCCCCCACTCGGAAACACGAAGACGAGGTTCAGGCGAATGCCCCATCACCGCCGCGAGCATCGCGAAGTAGCGCCCCGCATCCATGCGCGTGACCTGCACGGGCGGTGGCGTGCGCATGTCGATCGAGGGGTCCACGCGCTCGGGTGGCGGCGTGTAGCCAGACTGGCCCCAGGCCGACAGCGGCGTGAGCCGAATCCCTTCCTGGATGCGGAAAACGTTCGGAAAGTCGTCGCGCCCGTTGGTCTGAATGCGTCCGACGGTCCAGGCCATGCGGGTCGGCGCGTGGATAACCTCGAGCCCCCGCGGCACCTGCGTAGCCTGCTGGCCGGGGCCGAGCAGCAGGAAGTTGTGTGCGCGCGCGGTGCCGGTGGTCCGCGTGCCGGGAACGGCGAAGACATCGGTCCAGCCGCTCAGGATCGGCAGCATCATGAAGCGGTCGGTGGCCGGCATCGACAGCACCATCGGCCCGTCGCCGAGGTCGATCCATGCGATCGAGTAGAGCGTGTCGAGGTTGGGCCGGATCACCTCCCGGTTCTCGGGCTTCGGGAAGTCCGTCGCACGAACGAAGCGGTTGGCAGGTCCAAAGGGGTAGTCCGTCCGGGCTTGGACAAGATTGGTGGCCTGCCGCCGCGTGACTTCCATCAGCATGAGCGGATAGCCGTAGATATAGGCCTCCCGCCCGATCGCCTCCGCCAGCGCGGCATCGACCTGTGCCGCCGCCGCGCCCTGCGCGAGGGCCGGGCGCGACAGGGTGTTCGCAGCCGCCGCGGCGCCGGCGGCGAGGATCGCGAGATGCCTGCGGGTCGTGTCCATCGTCATCGTCTGCTCTCCTGAGGTGTGCGGTTCGAGCGCCGGGCGCGCGTTACCGCGCCTGCCTCTGGCGCTGGTAGATGCCGTGCACTGCGGGGTCGCGGCCGTTGCGGTCGAAGATGGTCGATCGCGCGCGCGAAGACGCCGCGCACATCCGCCCCGCCCGTGCGGTCGCCGATGACGGCGAAGCGGAATCCGCCCTGCGGTGCGTTGAACCGGTCGGAGTTCCAGGGTGTGGGGCCTGCGATGCGCGCCCGGTCGTAGCGGAACTCGGCGCCGAGCCCGATGGCTGGCAGTGCCACGCCGGAGGCGAGCGCGAGGAGAGTGCGGCGTGCAAGGCGGTGAGGCGGCATGGGCTCTCCTCCTTCCGGCTCGGCTCGTCCGGCCCCCTGCGCAAGGTTTCCGGATCTTGAAGTTGATGCGCATCAAAGGCCTTGCGGCCGCGTGGGCCATAATCAATTCACGACAAAGAGGTCTCGATGGATCCGCCGCTGTTCAACACCCGGCTTTTCGGGCCGACGTTGCGCGTGCTCGAGGACATTGCCTCGCCCATGCTCGTGCAGCGGGCCTGCGAGGCGGTGGGGCTGCCGCGCGAGGTGGTGGACGGCACGCCCGTCTTTCTCCCCTACCGGTTGCAGGCGCGGCTCGGCGAGACGGTCGCGCGGCACCTCGGGGAAGCACATCTCGGCGCGCTGGTCGGCAGCCGGATGCGCTACGAGGCGCTCGGCCTCTATGCCGACTACGTCCTCGCCGCGCCGCACCTCCTGGCCGCGATGGAGCGCGGGCGCCGGGCGCTCCGCTTCATCATGCGCGGCACCTTCGTGGACCTGGTGCCGCACGGGGCCCATCTGCGCCTGCGCTACCATTCCGGGATCCAGGGCGCGGTCGGCGCGCGGCATATCGACGAATCCATGCCCTTCGTCCTGACGGACGTGGTGCGGCGCTTCGCCGGCGATGATTGGCGGCCAGCCTGGATCGAGTTGCCGGGATCGCGGCCGTCGATCGCCGCGGAACTCGAGGATCTGTACGGCGCGCCGATCGTCTTCGGCGCGGAGGCGCCGGCCATCGCGATCGCGCCGCAGGATCTCGCCGCCATCAATCCGCGGCCACGCGCGGCACGCGCCGCGATCGTCCGGGAGGATCTGCGTGATCTGGTCCGCGCCCGGCCGCCCGAAACGATGGCAGGGCTCGTCCGCGACATGGTGCGTGCGCGGCTGGTCGCCGGGGACGCCTCCGCCGAGGCCGTCGCGGCCGCGCTCGGGCTCGGGCTGCGCACGATCCAGCGCCGCCTGCGCACGGAAGGCACCGCCTTCCGCGAGATACACGCGGCGGTCCTTTCCGAGCGGGCCGCAGCGTTGCTGGCGGAGACGGAGCACTCGCTGGAGGAGATCGCCGACGCGCTCGGCTACGAGGAGGTGAACAGCTTCCGGCGCGCCTTCCAGGCCTGGCGCGGCGTCTCCCCCTCCGCCTTCCGCGCCGAGGTGGGCTGAGACCCCCCCGCGGGCGTCACCGCGCTGGGGTCAGCCCCATGCTTTCCAGTGTCCAGACCATCGGGCGATCATCGAGCCGTATCCGGCCGGTGCTCGGGTGATCGAGGTCAAGGATGAGGACACTCGACACGGTCCAGAGCAGCAGCAGCATCACCGTCACGACGAACTGCCGGTTTCCCCCCAGGCCGAAACTGTAGCCCATCGCGCCGACCGAGAAGACCGAGGCGATGAAGAGCAGCCGCAGCACGTGGTTGGGCACGGCGGTCGTGTAGTTGCGGCGGTTCGTGAGCGAGAGGTCGAAGGCCTGGTTCAGCGAGGCGAGCAGCAGCGCGTTCACCGGCGTCGGCGCGCGGTCGGCGACCCGGGGGGGGGGGGGGGGGGGGCGCCCCCCCGCCGGCCAGGTCCCACATGGCCGACTGCAGTTCCGCCGAGCGCGTCTCGAGCGAAGGGTCGTCGCTGACGATCGACATCGAACGGATCAGGGTGTGGCGGACCTGCGCATAGTCCTGCGCGAGCCGGCGCAGTTCCTCGCCCTCCGGCCCCGGGACGCGCTGCGCGCGCAGCCAGAGCGTGCCGATCGCGTTCGCTTCATCGAGCAGCGACTGCCGGCGGGATTCGTTTCGCCCGTCGGCCATGGAGAGCGAGATGCCGAGGAAGAAGGCGAGCAGCGCCAGCATGCCGCCGGTCACGAAGCCGACCGACGTCTTGCCCGCATCGCCCGAGCGACGGAGCACGAGGCGTCCGATCCGGTAGGTGACCTCGGACGTGACCGCGAGGATCGCCAGGAAGGCGAGCCCCATCAGGTCCAGGTCCCGCTCCGCAAGCGTCCGCAGCCACCAGAAGGCGTGATCCATCACGAAGTCGACGAACATCGCCGCGGTCCCTTTCCTCGCCCCGCCAGCCCGGGACCAAGGACTCACGGAAGCAAGCAGCGAGGGACCGGTCGTTGATCCGCATCATGTGAGCGTCCCGTCCGGATGTCGCCAAGTGATGACAACGGGATCGCGATGCGGGGAAACACCGGAGCCATCCGGCCACCGGCTCCGTGGCGCTGATCGGGGACGGCCAGTGCCTCGCGATGCCCGGCGGAACAGGGGAAGACGCCCTGAAGCACACACCCATTCCAACGCGACGGCCGGGGAAGCCGGTCGGCAGCGCGCTTCGCGCGGCCTCGCTGCGGTTCTGTTCACGGCTTTGCTCGGCGCGGCTCCCGCCGGTGCGCAAGGCCAGGCTGCCGCCGCTACTGCCCAGGTCCACGCGGGCGGCACGACCGGCCATCTCGTGCGGCTCTTCGCCACGCCGGAGACGGACCCGAACCATCTCGCAGCCACCTATTACTGCCGCGGCGTACTCGTCGGCGTCGGCCAGTCCCACGCGGTCCTGACAACCGGCAGCCGAGGCTCGTAGCCCGTCTTCTGCCTGCCCGACCCATCGCCGTCGCTCGCCGAGGTGTCGGCGGCGTTCGCCAAATGGGCCGCTGCCAACCCCCAGGACGTGGAGGCCAATTCGGCGGCCGGCGTGCTGCGCTTCGCGGCTGCGACCTACCCGTGCACCGCGCGCCGTCGCTGACGATAGGAGGCTGTCCATGACCATGATCGGAGCCCGCCGCATCGGTGCGGCCATTCTCCTTGCGACCAGCCTCGCTGGCCGTGCCGGCATGAGCCAGACTGAACGCGCGACCCTCACCGGCGCGGGCATCGGCGCTGTTGGCGGCGGAGCGCTTGCCTCACTCTCGGGCAATGCAGGCTGGGGCGTTGATCGGGGCCGGTGTCGGCGGTGTAAGTGGTTACGCCATCGGGCGGTCGCGGTAGGCTGGCGCCAGTGTCGCTCGCACCAAGGCCGTGCGGAGGAACGCGTTAGGGTGAAGTGGAGCAGAAGACCGATGAGGTGTTGCTTCGAGACTGTCCGACGTCAGCGCCCTTGAGACAGACCGGCGTGGTTGAGAAGCGGAGGATTTCTGGTTCATCGTAACCCCCAGGAGAGTGAAGATGAGCCAGAAATCCTCC
>NZ_JBWXTD010000010.1:21051-25790 GCF_056682175.1 Falsiroseomonas sp. RANM36 | reverse complement strand
CGCGCCCGCCTGGTGCTCCTTCAGCACCCCAATGATCTGCTCCTGCGTGAACCTCGATCGCTTCATCATCCGTCTCCCTTCGACGGACTCTAGCTCAGGCCGGGGACATCCAAGGGGGCAGGGTCAAAGCTGATCGAGAGTCCCGCTCCGCCCCGAGCCGACATCCTGATGGTCGACGAGGCCTTCCAGCTGAAGTACGGCGACTTCATGCTGATTCGCGGCCTTGCCCCGCGAGCGCTACATATCGGCGACCCCGGCCAGATCGATCCCATCGTGCCGATCTCGGTGCGGCATTGGGCCGCGTCGCCTGACGGCCCGCACCTCCCAGCACCACGGGTCATTCTGGCGCGCGCCGAGGCACGGCGCTTCCAACTGCCGCTGTCGCGCCGTCTCCCGGCCGACAGCGCCGATATCGTCCGCGCAGCCTTCTATCCCGGCATGAGCTTCACCGGGCTGGCATCGCCGGCAGAGCGGCGTCTTGAGCTTTGCGCTGGCATGACCCGAACGGATGGCCTCCTCGACGCTATTCTCGCTCGCGGCTCGTTCGCGGCCGTGACCCTCCCGCAGCGGCCGACGCCACCCGCAGATCCGGAGCTGGTGGAGCTTCTAGTGAACCTCGTTCACCGCATTCTCGCCCGCGGTCCAGTCATCGTTGACGGCGATGCCCGAGGGGTCCTGCAACCTGCAGACATCGGAGTAGTGGTGTCCCGGCGCGAGCAGGTCACCGCCGTCGCGCAGGCGCTGGGACCGTTGTCGCGGCAGATCATGGTTGAGACCGCCAACAAGTTCCAGGGGCTGGAGCGCAAGGTGGTGCTGACCATCCATCCCTTGAGCGGCCACCTGCGCCCAACCGGGTTCGAGCTCAACCCTGGCCGAATGTGCGTTTCAGCAAGTCGGCACAGCGTCATATGCATTATGCTTACCAGGGCTGGCGTGCAGGAGCTGCTGACGAGCTACATGCCAGACGACGACCGATTTCTCGGCCAGGTGGATGACCCGTCTTTCATCGGGTGGCGGTCGCATGAAGCGGTGTGGCGCCGCCTGCATAGTGAAGGGAGGCTCCTGGCAGCAGCCTGACCGCCCGAGCGCCTGATGGTCGAGGCAATAGAGCAGTCGACCGCGGTGTTAGGGGGTGAGGCGAGTTTCTCCGCTTTCCGATACTTTGGTCGGGCGATGGAGATGCTGAATCCGATTAGGGGAGCCGCACCGAAGATGACGCAAAAACAAGGCGTTAAGCCTTGTTGGCAAAAGCGGGCAACCCTCAAGGCCCGGAGACTCTCTGGAATTTTGGAGAGAAGAGCCGCCTTCGTTCCGTCCTTGCACCCTCACGGTCGCGGCCGGAAACCGCAGGAAACCTGCGCCTCAGCGCGTAGGCCCGGACAGGAGAGGCAGGTTGTGAGAAGACCGACTGGAGCGGGCGAAGGGATTCGAACCCTCGACCCCGACCTTGGCAAGGTCGTGCTCTACCCCTGAGCTACGCCCGCGCTCCGTGCGGAGGCCGGGCTTTTAGCATCCCGGATCGGGATTGCAAGCCACCCCCCTTCGCGGCATCTCGCCCTCATGCCCGAAACACCCGAAAGCCTGCTCGCGCGCCTCGACGCGCTCGGCGTTCCCCATCGCACCGTGCGCCATCCGCCGGTGTTCACGGTCGAGGAAAGCAAGGCGCTCCGCCCCGAACTGCCCGGCGGACATTCCAAGAACCTGTTTCTCAAGCCGCAGAAGTCGCCCGGCCCGTTCCTGCTCGTGGTCCTGCAAGAGGACCGGCGCGTCTCGGTCAATGCGCTGGCGCGCAGCCTCGGCGCGCCCCGCGTCGCCTTCGGCACGGCCGGGGACCTGATGGCGCAGCTCGGCGTGGAACCCGGCTCGGTGACGCCCTTCGGCCTGGTGAACGCCACGCCCGGCGCGGTCCGGCCGGTCTTCGACCGCCACCTGATGCAGGCGCATGAGCGGGTGAATTTCCACCCCCTGACCAACGCCATGACCACCGCCATCCGCCCGGCCGATCTGCTCGGCTTCCTCGAGAGCCTCGGCCATCGGCCCGAGCTGGTGGAGCTGCCGGAGGCACCCTGAACACCCGCGGCGGCGATCCACCCATTGCCCTCCGGCGCCGGGCTGCGCATCTATCGGCGCGAAAGCCTCGGGAATGCCAGAGATGGACGTGATCTTCGACCCCACCCGCCAGACCGCCCCGGGCGGCAGCCCGGCGAACGCCGGCGGCGCCGGCGACATCATCAAGGACGGCGACCAGCGGACCTTCATGCAGGACGTGGTGCAGGCCAGCCGCGAGGTCCCGGTGCTGGTGGACTTCTGGGCGACCTGGTGCGGCCCCTGCAAGACGCTGACGCCGATCCTGGAGAAGGTCGTCACGGCCGCCCAGGGCCGCGTCCACCTGGTCAAGATCGACATCGACAAGAACCGTGCCCTGGTGCAGCAGCTGGCCCAGATGGGCCTGCCGCTGCAGTCGGTGCCGACCGTCGTCGGCTTCGTGCAGGGGCAGATCGCGGACCTCTTCCAGGGCGCCCTGCCGGAAGGCGAGGTCAAGAAATTCGTCGAGAACCTGCTGAAGATGGGCGGCGGCAGCCTGCCGGGCGCCGACCTTCTCGCCGAGGCGAAGGCCGCCGCGGAGCAGGGCGACCACAACACGGCCCTGCAGCTCTTCGCCGCCCTGGTCGAGGCCGAGCCGGAGAACCCGGACGCCTTCGCCGGCCTGGCCCGCACGCTGATGGCGCTCGGCGAGGAGGACCAGGCGCAGCAGGTGCTCGACCAGGTGCCCGACAAGCTGAAGGAGCACGCGGAGATCGTATCGGTCCGCTCGGCGCTCCAGCTTGCCATCGAAGGCCGCGCGGCGCGCGAGAAGCTCGGCGAGTTCGAGCGGCGGCTGGCCGCGGACCCCGATGACCATGCCGCGCGGATCGAGCTCGCCGTAGCGCTGAACGCCATGGAGGAGCGCGCGAAGGCGGTGGACGCGCTGATCGAGGCGATCCGGCGCGACCGCGCCTGGAACGAGGAAGCGGCGCGCAAGCAGCTGCTCAAGTTCTTCGAGGCCTGGGGCTTCGATGACCTGGCCACCCTTGCAGGACGCCGGAAGCTCTCCACCCTTCTGTTCCGTTGACGGGGACCGTCCCGCGCGCCGTCGGAACCTTCCGACAATGTCCGGCGCCGCGTCGCGCGGCCGAACAGGAGCCGATGCCAGCCTTCCAACCGACCCTCGCGGATCTCCCGGCGGAGATCCCGGTCTTCCCGCTCTCCGGCGCGCTGCTGCTGCCGGAGGGACGTCTGCCGCTGAACATCTTCGAGCCGCGCTACCTCGCGATGGTCGAGGATTCGCTCGGCGCCGGCCGGATGTTCGGGATGGTGCAGGGCGATCCGGCGCTGCCGCGCGTCGGCGGCGATTCGCAGCTCTACACGGTCGGCTGCCTCGGCCGCGTCTCCTCCTTCGCGGAGACCGATGACGGCAGGCTGCTGATCACGCTGACGGGCGTGATCCGCTACCGCATCGCCGAGGAGATCGGGATGCGCCGCGGCTATCGCCGCGTGCGCGCGGACTATGCGGGCTACGAAGGCGACATCGCTTCGGACCGGCCGGCGCCGCAGATCGATCGCGCCGAGCTGCTGGCCGCGCTGCGGCCCTATTTCCGCGCCCGCGGCATCGAGGCGAACTGGGAGGCGGTGGAGCAGACCGCCGATGCGATGCTGGTCACCACGCTCTGCATGGTCTGCCCCTTCGACGTGCGCGAGAAGCAGGCGCTGCTGGAGGCCGCCAGCGCGGAGGAGCGGGCGCGCATGCTGGTGGCGCTGATGCAGATGGACAGCCACGGCATGGCGCCAGAAGGCCGCCCAAGCTAGACAGGGCGCCCGAGGAGAGGGGTTTCGGACATGAGCGGCGAGACGGGCGTGGCGACGGGCGGGGCGGTCGATCCGCGGTTGCTGGAGATCCTGGTCTGCCCGGTCACCAAGGGCCCGCTGCGCTACGACCGCGAGCGCGGCGAACTGGTCAGCGATAAGGCGGGCCTCGCCTATCCGATCCGCGACGGCATCCCGGTGATGCTGCCGGAGGAAGCCCGCAAGCTCGACTGAGCGACCTCGCCCGCGTGCCGACGCCGACCGAGATCCGCCTGAACCGCGCCGAGCGCGTGCTGCATCTCCGCTTCGACAGCGGCGAGAGCTTCGCGCTGCCGGCGGAATACCTGCGGGTGGAAAGCCCCTCGGCGGAGGTGCAGGGCCACGGGCCGGGCCAGCGGGTGATCGTGCCCGGGCGCCGCCATGTCGGGATCATGCGCGTCGAGCCGGTCGGCAACTATGCCGTGCGGCTGGTCTTCGACGACCTGCACGACACCGGCATCTACTCCTGGGCCTATCTGCACCAGCTGGGACGCGAACACGCGGAGCGCTGGGCGGCCTATGAGCAGGCCCTCGCCGCGCGCGGGCTCAGCCGCGACCCGCCGAGGCGCGCCGACTGAACCGCGGCCGGCCGCGCCACGGCGTCAGTGGCGGGTCGTGGCCGAACCCCGGCGCGACGCGGACCTGGCCGGGGCGCGCTTTGCCGGGGCCTTCGCCCGGGCCGCCGCAGCCACCGGCAACGGCTCCGGTGCGGGCTTCGCATCGGCCGCCGCACTGGCGGCCGCCGGCATCTCGGGCGCGCTCGTCGCCGGGGCCTCGGTCAGGCTTGGGGGCGGCGGCCCCCGGCCCCCCCCCCGCCCCCGGGCCCCCCCCCCCCCCGGGGGGCGCGGGGAGGGGGC
>NZ_JBWXTD010000010.1:18042-20951 GCF_056682175.1 Falsiroseomonas sp. RANM36 | reverse complement strand
CCGCCCCGGGGGGCGCCCCCGGCACCGCGGGCGCGCGCGGCGCGGGGGCCGGGGCCCGGCGGGGCGCGGCGGCCGCGGCGCCCGTCATCGCCTGCGTCCAGAACCGCAGCGCCTGGCGCTGCCATTCGCCGGCCAGCACGGCCTGCTGGCGGGCGAATTCGGCGGTCCAGAAGCCGCGCCAGGTGCCTGCCGCGGTATGCGCGGCGCTGAGCCACTGGCTCAGGAAGGGGTTGCTGCTCATGCCCATGTGCCCTCATGGTTGTTCGCCTGCTTATGGTGCGATGCAGCATGAATGGCCATGCCTGCGAGGCCGGCCGCGATGACGTTTCCGCGAGACCCAAGCCGGCCGGGGCGACCGCCGCGCGATTGTTGTGTTGCAGCGCAGCATGAGCCGGCCTAGCCTGGAGCGCGACGGTGGGGAGGCCGTCCATCCCTCACGAGGTGCAATGTGGGCCGCCTGACAGCTGTTTCCTTCCGCTCCTACCGGGGCCACCAGATCGAGTTGCGGGACAGCGGCCGCGACCGTTGCGAGGTGATCATCCATCCCCCCGGCGGGCGCGGCTCGCCGCATGCGCTGAACCCGCCCGAGGGCGGCGCGACCCTCGCGGCCATGCTCGCCCAGGCCAAGGCGATGATCGACGCGGTGATGGGACCACGCCCGGAGATGCCGATGCGGCCGGGCGGCAGTTTCGGCCGCCACCGCGCCTGACGGCTTCGCGCCGGATCGCCGCCTCCGCCCGCCACGGCTTGCCGGGGTCAGCCCCCTGCCCCACAGTTTCCCGCCACAGGCGGCAAGGCGGCGCGGCATGGCCGATCCCTATGTGTACCTCGTCCCCTCGCTCGATGTGTGCTGGGCCAACTTCGCGCCGATGCGCGCGCATCGCGGCCATGTCGCCGAACCGCCCCCCGTCGCACGCTGCGCGGAGGAACTGGCGCGGGTGGTCGAGGAGCTCGGCGCCTTCCTCGACGGGCAGTACGTGCTGGCCGTCCATACCGGGAACTACAACCGCGATGCGTTCTATCGGCCGCCTTTCCTGGCCGAGTATCGCCGTGCCGTCGCGCAGGGCGCCGACATCGCCATCCATCCGCATGAGGAGATCCGGGCGAAGGGCACCGGCCACCTGGCCCCCGACTACATGCGCGAGATGATCCGGCTGCGCATCGCCGAGCTGATGTCCGCCGGGATCACGCCGACCGCCTACAAGGGCGGGCACTTCTCCTTCCCCGGCTGGATGACCGGCATCCTCGACGAGGCCGGGCTGCATGCGGACCTGTCGAGCGCGCCCGGCTATGCGGAGCCGCTCTGCGATGCGGACTGGGTCGGCGCGCCCGATCATGGCGGCTATCTGAGCCTGGAGGACCCGACCTGGCCCGAAGGCCGCGGCACGCGCTCGCGCGTGTTCGAGATCCCGCTCGGGAATGACGGCCTCGGCGCCGACGACATCAACACGCTCTACAACGAGAAATCGGACCTGGAGAACCTGGTGCGCGTCTACGAGGCCATCCGCGCGCGCGCCGAGAGCGCGGCGCGGCCGCATTTCGTGCACTATCTCTTCCACAACACCTCGATCGCGGAACCGCGCTGGCTCGAGCAGTTCAAGCGCCTGATCGACCACGCGCGGACGCGGCAGGGCGCGATCGCAAGCCCGCTGGCGGCGAAGGCTGCCTACGACGCGTGGGCCGGCGCCTGAGCGCCGAGGCGCTATTCCGGCTGCAATCCGGTCGAGCGGATCAGGTCGCGCCACACCTCGCGCTGCTGGCGCATCAGCGCCGCGAACTCCGCCGGCGAGGACGGGAACGGCGCAAGCCCCTGCGCCTCCAGCTTCGATCGCAGCTGCGCCGACTTGAGGCCGTCGTTGATGATGCCGTTCATCCGCATGACGATCGGCTCCGGGATGCCCTTCGGACCCATCACGGAAGAGAAGCTCGGCAGGTCGAAGTTCGGCACCCCCTGCTCCTGCACGGTCGGGTATTCGGGCGCCAGCGGCCAGCGCTCCGCGCTGGTCACCGCCAGCGCGCGCAGCCGTCCGGCGCGCACCACCTCGATGACGCCGACATAGTTGTCGAAGACGAGCTGGATGTTGCCCGCCAGCAGATCGGCCAGCGCCGGCGCCGCGCCGCGATAGGGCACATGCGTCAGCTCCACGCCCGTGCGCTGCATGAACAGCACGCCGAGCATGTGGTTGGCGCCGCCCGCCCCGGCCGAGCCGTAGTTCAGCTTGCCGGGATTGGCCTTCGCATAGGCGATGAGTTCCTGGATGGTGTGGGCCGGCACGCTCGGATGCACGCAGACCATCGCGGTGCCCCTGGCGAAGGTCGCGATCGCCGTGAAGTCGTCCACGCCTTCGTATCCCGGCGTCTTGAACATCAGCGGCGCGCCGATGTGGGACGAGGGGCTCGCCATCATGATCGTGTAGCCGTCCGGCGCGGACTGCGCGACGAATGCCGTGCCAATCGTGCCGCCGGCGCCGGCGCGATTGTCCACCACCACGGGCACGCCGAGCCCGGCCTGCAGCACCTCGGCCTGCAGGCGCCCGGCGATGTCGCTGCCGCCGCCGGGCGGATAGGGCACGACCAGGCGGATGGAGCGGTTGGGCCAGGCGCCCGTGCCCTGCGCCAGCGCAGGGGCGGATGGCAGCACCGCCGAGACCAGTGCAAGCAGACGGCGACGACTGGTCATGCGCGGCTTCTCCGATCCCGGGTCGCCTACTGAACCCACAGCCGGGCATGCCCTGCAAGCCATATCTGGCCGCGCGAGACCGCGCCCGCCGGCGTCACCGTCGCAGCGTCACCGTCGCAGCGTCACCGTCGCAGCGCCGCCGGCGCGCGCCCGCCCCGCCCCCCCCCCGCGCCGCCCCCCGCCCCCCCCCCCCCCCCCCCCCCCCCCCCCCCCCCCCCCCCCGGGGGCG
>NZ_JBWXTD010000010.1:13202-17942 GCF_056682175.1 Falsiroseomonas sp. RANM36 | reverse complement strand
CGCGGCCGCGCCAGCAGACGGCCCATGGCGTCGCCCACCGAGACGCCGCCGGCCAGCAGATCCGCCACCGCGGCGCAGATCGGCAGCTCGACCCCCACCTCCGCCGCGCGCGCCACGATGGCCGGCGCCGTCCCGACGCCTTCCGCCACGCCCACCCGGCTGGCCAGCGCGTCTTCCAGGCTCTTGCCGCGCGCCAGCTCCATGCCGAGCGAGGTGTTGCGGCTGCCGGGGCCGGTCGTGGTCAGCAGCAGGTCGCCGAGGCCCGACAGGCCCGAGGCCGTCTCCGCCTTGCCACCCAGCGCCACGGTCAGGCGCGACAGCTCCGCCAGGCCGCGGGTGACCAGCGCGGCGCGGGCATTCTCGCCGAGGCCCGCGCCGATCACCGCGCCGGCGGCGATGGAGATGACGTTCTTCGCCGCGCCGCCAACCTGCACGCCCATCGGGTCGTCGCCGCCATAGATGCGGAAGCCGGCGGTGCCGAGCAGGTCGCCCGCCATCCGGCGCAACGCCGCATCCTGGCTTGCCAGCACGGCCGCGGCGGGCAGCCCCTTGGCGATCTCATGCGCGAAATTGGGGCCCGACAGCACCGCCGCGGGCCGGCTCGGGCGCAGCGCCTCCACCACTTCCAGCGGGAAGCGCAGCGTGCCGCGCTCGACGCCCTTGGCGCAGACCACGACCGGCGCGCCGGTGTCGGGCAGCGCCTGCAGAACGGGCCGCAGGAACTGCGCCGGGACGACCAGCAGGACGAACAGCGCCTCCGCCAGCGCGGCGGCGGGATCGGCGGTCACCTCGATCGCCGGGGAGAGCGTCACGCCCGGCAGGTAGGTCGCGTTTTGCCGGCTTTCCGCCATCGCCGCCGCGCGCTCGGGGTTGCGCGCCCAGAGGCCGACGGCATTGCCGGCGCGTGCCGCCTGCACCGCCAGCGCGGTGCCCCAGGCGCCCGCGCCGAGCACCGCGATGCGTCGCCTTGGGCGTGCTGCCATGGGCTCATCTCTCCTCGGTGATCCGCGCCACCATGGCCGCGGCGCCATCCTCGCCCCGGCCGAGCCCGGCAAGCAAGGAATCCAGCATCGCCTGCGCCTGCACGGCGAAGCCGAAGGGCGCATTGGCCACCAGCAGGCCGCAGCCATTGAGGCGCGCAGGATCGGTGGGCTCGCGCAGCGCCAGCTCGCAGGCGATGCAGTCGGGCACGCGCGCCTCGCGCAGCGCCGTGTGGAAGGCGCGCACCGGGGCGCGGTGCTTGATCGGATACCAGCCCGCGACGATGCCGGCGCGGAAGCGATGGCGCAGCGTGGCGATGGCGGCGGCCAAGCGGTCGAACTCGCCCTCCTGCTCGAAGGGCGGGTCGATCAGCACCAGGCCGCGGCGCTCGGGGAAGGGGGTCAGGGCCGTCACCGCCTCCCAGGCGTCGCGCTTGTGGACCGCAACCTGCGGATCGCCGCGGAAGGCCGCCTTCAGCGCCGCATGGTCCTCGGGGTGAAGCTCGCAGAGCAGCAGGCGGTCGTCGGGGCGCAGCAGCGCGCGGATCAGCGCGGGCGAGCCGGGATAGGCGGCGGGGAAGCCGGCCGCACGAACCTGCGCCAGGTAGTCCGCAAGCGCGGGCGGCGGCGTTGCCGCAGCCAGCCGCCCGATGCCGTCGCGCCATTCGCCCGTGCGCTGCGGCTCCGGCGCCGACAGGTCGTAGCGGCCGATGCCGGCATGGGTGTCGAGCACGGCGAACGGCTTGTCCTTCGCCAGCAGCCCGCGCAGCAGCGCCAGCAGCAGCGCGTGCTTGACGCAGTCGGCGAAGTTGCCGGCGTGGAAGGCGTGCCTGTAGTTCACGCCGGGCGGCTAGCGCGGGGGTGCCGGGTGCGCAAGCCGCGCCGCGGCCCCGGGGACGCGGCTCACGCCCCTGGCTCGGCCAGGGCCGCGGCCAGCCGCGCCGCCTCCGCCGCCACGGCGCGGCCGAGCGGGCTGTCCGGCGGGATCTCCGGGCCGAGCAGCGCCTCCGGCGCCGCCAGCCGCGCGAGCACGGCCGCGCGCTGCTCGGCCGGCGCCGCGCGCAGCAGCGCGCCGAGGGCGAAGCGCGTGACCATGCCATAGGCTTCCTGCTGCAACTGCTCGCGCCGGATCTCCTTCAGCAGGTCGGTGATCGCGTCGAGCGTCTCGCGGAGATCGCCGCTGCGGACGACGGGTGAGCGCATTTGGCGGATGCTCCTTCTGTGTCGGGCGGGCCGATTCAGACCTGCGGGCCTGGCGGCCCTGCGGTCATCGGGCCGCGTTGTGGTGTGGGCGGGCCGATTCAGACCTGCGGGCCTGGCGGCCCTGCGGTCATCGGGCCGCCGAGGCTGTCGAGCGGCCAGCGCGGCCGCGGCGCGTGGTCCAGCGGATCGGAGAGGCCGAGGCGCAACCGCTCGATCCCCGCCCAGGCGACCATCACGGCATTGTCGGTGCAGAGCCGGATGGGCGGCGCGACGAGCGGCAGCGCGGCCTTGCGCGCGACCTCGGCCAGCGCGGCGCGCACCGCGCCATTGGCGGCCACTCCGCCGGCGACGACCAGCGCCGTGGCGCCCGGCAGCATGGCCAGCGCGTGCCGCGCGCGATCGGCCAGGGTGTCGGCGACCGCCGCCTGGAAGCTGGCCGCCAGGTCGCCCCGCCCCGCCGCATCCAGACCCTTCGCGACCTGCTGCGCCACGGCCGTCTTCAGCCCGCTGAAGGAGAAATCGCAGCCCGCGCGGCCGAGCAGCGGGCGGGGCAGGGGGAAGCGTGCGGGATCGCCGCCCTGCGCCAGCCGCTCCAGATGCGGCCCGCCGGGCCATGGCAGGCCGAGCAGCTTGGCCGACTTGTCGAAGGCCTCGCCCACCGCGTCGTCCAGCGTCGAGCCCAGCCGGCGATGCCGCCCCACGCCCTCGACCGCCACGCATTGGCAATGCCCGCCCGACAGCAGCAGCAGCAGATAGGGAAACCGCAGCCCCTCCGGGCTCACCGCAGGCAGCCGCGGGGAGAGGGCATGCGCCTCCAAGTGGTTGACCGCGACGAAGGGGATGTTCCGGGCGGCGGCGATGCCCTTGCCGACGCTGGCGCCGACGATCAGCCCGCCGATCAGCCCCGGCCCGGAGGTCGCGGCCACGGCCGCAAGCCCGGCCGGCGTGGTGCCGGCCTGGTCCAGCACGCGGGCGACCAGGGCGGGCAGATGCGCCAGATGCGCCCGTGCCGCGATCTCCGGCACGACGCCGCCGAAGGGGGCGTGATCGGCGAGCTGGCTCAGCACCGCCTCGGCCAGCACCGTGCCGTCGGCGCGCAGCACCGCCGCGGCCGTCTCGTCGCAGGAGCTCTCGATGCCGAGCACCAGGCCATCCCCCGGCAAATCGCGCATCGGTTCCGCGTTCTCCGCCACTTTCGTCGCCCCATCGGCGGCTCTATGACGCCGCCCCATGTCGGTAGCCCATCCGCCGGGTCCAGCCCATCCTCTCGCAACGCCGCACGGCCTGGCCCAAGGCGCCCCGCATGCCCCCGGCCAAGGCGGCCCGCGCCTGGCCGCCACGGCGCATGTCCGCCCGCACATGCGCAGCCTGCCGCTGCGCGTCGGCACCCGCGGCTCCCCGCTCGCGCTGTGGCAGACGCGGCATTTCCTCGGCCTGGTCACGAAGTTCTGCCCCGTCCTGCGCGACGTGAACGCCTTCGAGGAACATGCGATCGCCACCTCGGGCGACCGCATCCAGGACCGGCGGCTGGCCGATGTCGGCGGCAAGGGCCTCTTCGCCAAGGAGATCCACGAGGCGCTGGCCGATGGCCGGATCGACTTCGCGGTCCACAGCCTGAAGGACCTGGAGACCGACCTGCCGCCCGGCATCGAGCTGGCCTGCACCCTGACGCGGGAGGACAGCCGCGACGCCCTGATCCTGGGGCCCAAGGCCGGCCCTGTGGACCCCGCCGATCCCTTCGCTTGCCTGCCGGCCGGCGCCGTGGTGGGCACCGCCTCGGTCCGCCGCCAGAGCCAGATCCTGCATGCCCGCCCGGACCTGCGGATCACCACCATCCGCGGCAATGTGCAGACGCGGCTGGCCAAGGTCCGCGCCGAGGACGGGCCCACCGCCTCGCTGCTCGCGCTGGCGGGTCTTCGCCGGCTCGGGCTGGAGGAGGAAGCCGCGATGGTGCTCGACCCGGACGCCATGGTGCCGGCCGCCGGCCAGGGGATCGTCGGCGTCACCGTGCGGTCGCAGGATGTGGAACTGCTCGAGCTGCTCTCCGGCATCGAGGATGCCGAGGCGCGCGCCGTCTCGACCGCCGAGCGGGCGCTGCTGGCCGCGCTGGACGGGTCCTGCCGCACGCCGATCGGCGGCCATGCGCGGCTGCTGCCCGATGGCCAGTTGCACCTGACGGGCCTGGTGGCGCGGGCGGACGGCTCCTTCCTGCTGAAGCGGTCGCTGCACGGCGCGCCGAAGGAGGCCGCGCGGCTCGGCCGCGAGCTGGGCGACAGCCTCCGGCGGGACGCCCCGGCCGACATCTTTGCCTGACATCGCGGCGCCCGGCGTCCTCGTCACCCGCCCGGAGCCGGGCGGCGGCGAGACGGCGGCGCGGGTGGCGGCTCTCGGCTGGGAGGCGGTGCGCGCGCCGGCCCTGGCGCTGGCGCCTCGCGACTTCGTGATCCCGCGCTGCCAGGCCCTGCTGCTGACCAGCCGCGCCGCGGCGGGGGCCCCGCCCCCCCCCCCGCCCCCCCCCCCCGCGCGGGGGGGGGGGGGGGGCCCCCCGGCCGCGGCG
>NZ_JBWXTD010000010.1:12025-13102 GCF_056682175.1 Falsiroseomonas sp. RANM36 | reverse complement strand
GCGGGGCGGGGCGGCGGGGCGCGCGCGGGCCCGGGCGCGGGCGCCTCGCGACTTCGTGATCCCGCGCTGCCAGGCCCTGCTGCTGACCCGCCGCGCCGCGGCGCGCGCCCTGCCGCCGCCGGTCCCCGACCTGCCGGTGCTGGCCGTTGGCGAGGCCACGGCGGCCGAGGCGCGGGCGCGCGGCTGGGCGGATTGCCGCGCCGCGGAGGGCACGGCGGAGAGCCTGGCGGCGCGGGCGGCCCGCCAGCGCGCTCCCGCGCGCGGTCCGCTGCTGCTGGCGGTGGGCGAGGGCTACGCGCTGGATCTCGCGGCTGCGCTGCGCGCGCGCGGCTTCCGGGTGATCCGCCGTGTCGCCTATGCCGCGGCGCCGGCCGAACACCTGCCGGACCCGGCCCGCGGGGCGCTGGGGGGGGGGCGGGTCGGTGCGGTGCTGTTCCACTCGCCACGCTCGGCGCTGTGTGCGATGAAACTTCTCCGCGCCGCGGGACTTGAGGCCGCCATTCCCCGCATGGAAGCTCTTGCGATCAGCCGCCGCGTGGCCAGGGCCGCCGAGGCCGCCGCCGCGCCCCAGGCGTGGCGCGCGGTGCGCGTCGCGGACCGGCCGGATGAGCAGGCGCTGCTGGCGCTGCTCGGCGCGCGGCGTCATGCTGGCGATCCGGCTAGCCCCACACCATCAGGAGAGCCATGAGCCCGCCCGACACCTCCCCCAGCTTCCTCGACCGGCTCCGGCGCTTCGATCCGACGGTCCTGCCGATCGTCGTCGCGGCCCTGGTCCTGGGCGGCGCGGTCCTCTGGCTGCTCGGCCGGCCCTTGCCGCCGCCCCAGGCCGCCGGCCCCGATCCGCAGACCGCGCAGCAGCTCGAGGCGCTGCGCACCGGCCTCGCCCAGCTGCAGGGCCGCCCGACACCGGCCGCGCCCGACCTCGCCCCCCTGCGCGAGGCCGCCCAGGCCGCGACGGCGCGGGCCGAGGCGGCGGCGCGCCCGGCGGCGGCGCGGGAGCAGCGGGTCGGCCCGCGGGCGCAGGGCCGGGCGGCACGGCCGCGCCGCGCTCCGGCGGCGCAGGCCCCGCGTGGCGCC
>NZ_JBWXTD010000010.1:0-11925 GCF_056682175.1 Falsiroseomonas sp. RANM36 | reverse complement strand
ACTCGCGCCTGTCCGGCCTGGTAACCGTCCGGCGCGGCGAGGAGGTGCTGTGGGGCGATGCCGCCGCGGCCGAGATCGAGAAGGCGCGGCGGGCGCTGGAGGCCGGCGACCTGGAGGCGAGCCTGCGCCACCTCGCCCGGCTCTCCGCACCGGCGAAGGCAGCGATGGGCGACTGGATCGCCCGCGCCGAGGCGCTGATCGCCGCCCGCGCCGCGCTGCGCCAGATGGCCGCCGGCTGAGGGGGCGGGGAATGCGCGCCGCGCTGCTCTATCTGGCCCTCCTCGCCCTCGGCGTGGCGGGGGTGCTCTACCTGGTCCAGCTCGGCGGCGCGGTGGAGATCCGCGTCGGCGATGTGGAGATCGTTGTCCCCTTCCTGCTGGCCCTGGTGCTGCTGGCACTCGGCTTCCTGGCGCTGCATGGCCTGCTGGCCGGCATCGCCGCGCTCCGCCGCTGGCCGGCGCGGCGGCGGGCGAAGCGGGAGGCGCGCCGCCGTGCGGAAGGCGAATCGGCGCTGACGCGCGCGCTGGTCGCGCTCGCCGCCGGCACGCCGGACGCGGCGCGGCTGGAGGTGCGGCGCGCCCGCGACAAGCTCGGTGACACGCCCCAGACCCTGCTGCTGGCCGCGGAGGCCGAGCGTCTCGCCGGACGGGACGAGGCGGCGGCGGAGGCCTTCCACCTGCTCGCGCTGCGCGACGACGCCCGCTTCCTCGGCCTGCGCGGCCTGCTGCGCCAGGCCATCCAGCGCGAGGACTGGCCCACCGCCCAGCGCCTGGCGCGCGACGCCGAGGCGGCGCAGCCCGGGGCCGCCTGGCTGCGGGAGGAGCGGGAGACGCTGGCGCTGCGCACCCGCGACTGGCGCGAGGCGCTCGCGCTCGCCGCGCCCGGTCCGCACCAGGCGCCGCTGGCGCTGGCCGCCGCCGGGCAGGAGCCGGCCGAGGGCGGCCGCGCCGCGGAGCTCGAGCGGAAAGCCTTCGAGACCGACAAGGGCTTCACCCCCGCCGCGCTCGCCCATGCGCGGCGCCTGCGCCAGGCGGGCAGTCCGCGTCGCGCGCGGCAGGTGCTGGAGGAGGCCTGGAAGGCGAAGCCGCACCCCGACATCGCCGAGGCCTATCTCGCCGACGAGAACGACCCGCTGCAGCGCGTGAAGGCGGCCGACCTGCTGGTGCAGGGCACGCTGCGCAACCCGGAGAGCCAGCTGCTGATCGGCCGCCTCGCCACCGCCGCCGGCCTGACCGGCCGCGCCCGGCAGGAACTGGCGGCGCTCACCGCCTCCGGCCAGGCGGATCGCCGCGCCTATCTGGCGCTGGCCGACCTGGAGGAGGTGGAGAGCGGCGATACGCCCGACAGCCGCGCGGCGCAGGCGAAATGGCTGCGCATGGCGGCGACCGCGGCGCCCGAGCCGCGCTGGCGGTGCAGCGCCTGCGGGACCGACCAGCCAGCCTGGGCGCCGGTCTGCCCGAAATGCCAGTCGGTCGGCACGATCGGCTGGGCGACGCCCCAGCAGCTGCCCGTGGCGGCGGTGGCCGGGGCGGCGGGCTGAGAGGGCGATGCGCGAAGCGAGCACAGGGATGAGCCGGGCCGTCGCCACCGCCGCGCTGCTGGTCTTCGCCAGTCCCGCCCTGGCGCAGGACCGGCCCGCGCTGACGCCGACCCGCGATGTCGCCGTGACCTATCGGGTCCAGGGCGAGGCGCAGGGTGGCGCGCCGCCGACCATGACCGTGAGCTGGCACGCCGCCACGGCGATGATGCGCACCGACATGCCTGGCGGCATGGGCTGGATGGTGGCCGACACCCGCAACGGCCGGGCCTTCCTGGTGATCGAGCAGATGCGCGCGGTGATGGACATTCCCGCTGCCCAGGCGATGGCGGCACGCACCGCCTCCGCCGAGGCGCGCTTCCGGCGCGAGGGCACGGCGACCGTGGCCGGGCTGCGCTGCACGATCTGGAGCGTGCAGGAGCGCGACTCGGAAGGCCGTTCGTGCATCACCGATGACGGCGTGATGCTGCGCGCGGAAGGCGCTCATCAGGGGCGGCGCGGCGCGATGGAGGCGACGCAGGTCAGCTACGGCACCCAGGATCCCGCGCGCTTCCAGCGGCCGCAGGGCTATCAGCCCCTGCGCATGCCGCAAGGCATGCCGCCCGGCCTCGTGCCCGGGATGGGCGGCGGCCCTCCGGGCCGGTAGCGCGTGATGACAGATCGGATCGGGCGCGACCTGCGGCCCGTGCAGCGGGCCGAGCCGCAGGCGTGCGGCCGCCGGAAGTGCGGCGATTGATGGCGGATCGGCCACGATCCGCAGTCTGTCGGGTCAGCCGACGATCTCGCCCCGCCGCACCGGAATGATGCCGGACATCTGGGGCAGCCCGGGCCGGCGCCACACGGCGCGCCAGGCGACACGCTCGAAATTCATCCCCATGTTCACGAAGCCGCCGGCTTCGGTCAGCTCGATGGCGATGACCGCGCGACGCATCTCCGGCGAGAGCTGGTCCAGCACATGGCAGGCGAGCAGGTGGCGCGGCACGCCGTGCAATTCCGCGGCGTCCACCGCGGTCGTGACCTGTCCGACGACATCGAGCGGCATCGGGGCACCTCCCGCATCATGCCCGATCCTCAGGCCCGGTTCGGCGCCGCTCCTCGGCTCGACGGCGACCCTGCCGTGGAACGGGTGACCGCAGCGTTAATCGGGCGACGCTGCGTCACATTTCCCGGCCTTCCGTTTGCCGCGCCGGCGGGCCATGTCTTGCGGCATGTCGCGACGCCGCCTCCTGGGGGCCGCCCTGCTGGCCGCCCTGCCTTCCCGGCCCCTGCTGGCTCAGCAGCGGCCGCAGCCCCGCGCCCCCGAGCTTGACCGCGCTGCGCTCGCGAGGGTCGAGACCTATCTGAACGGGATGCGAACGCTGCGCGCCCGCTTCCTGCAGATCGGGCAGAACGGCGCCAGTGCGGAGGGTACCGCCTGGATCGTGCGGCCTGGGCGCATGCGGTTCGACTACGACCCGCCCGAGCCGCTGCTGCTGGTTGCTTCCGGCGGCCAGGTGATGATGTTTGATCGCCAGTTGCGCCAGCCGACGACCGTTCCGGCCTCCTCCACCCCGCTCGGCCTGCTCCTGCGCGAGCAGATCCGCCTCTCGGGCGACGTCACCGTCACCGCGACGGAGCGGCGCGGCGGCTTCCTGCATGTCACGCTGCACCGCACCGGCGCGCCGGCGGAAGGGCGCCTTACGCTGTCCTTCTCGGAGGACCCTATGCAGCTGCGGCAATGGACCGTCGTGGACGCGCAGGCGCGCGAGACGCGGGTGACCCTCTACGAGATCGACACGACGGCCCGACCCAGCCTGCGCATCTTCGACTTCAACGACCCGCGCTTCCTGGAGCAGGAGCAGCGCTGAGCCGCAGCCTCACGGTGCTCAGTTCGGCGCGGCCGCTTTCGCCGCCTCGCGCTGCACCTTCTTCAGCCGCCCGGACTGCAGCAACTGCTCGGTCAGTTGGGGCAGGCGCTCGCCGAAGGTGGCCAGCGCTTCCACCGGGATCACGAGGGTGAAGGCGTGCACGGCCTTGGGCTTGCCCTTGCCCTCGGCGACAAGCGTGTGGAAGCGCACGCGGGCGTTGGCGCCAACCACCGTGACGTCGGTCACGCCATCGGCGTAGATGGTGTCGTTCATGTCGGGCTCCTGAGTGGCGGCCTGGCCGCAATGCGGCCGGAACCGGGTTGCGCGATCTGGCCTGGGCTGGGCTGACGGGGCGCGGGGGGCCGAGGCCGGACGGCGCCCGGCGTCAGTCGATCAGCACCTCCGCCCTGGCGATCGCGGCAAGCCAGTAGGCATCGTAGCCGTTGGACCCCTGGTCCAGGTCCGTCAGGCTGCCGTAGCCATAGGTCGGGTCGTAGTAGTGCAGTTCGAGGCCGTCGCCATAGCCCTCGTCGAAGACGAACCAAAGCACGCCATCGGCCACCTCCATGCTGTATTCGAAGGCATTGCGGCCGGCGAAGGCACCATCGGTGATCTGCTCGATGCCCTGGCTCGCAATGTCGTAGCGGAACAGCTGCGTGCCCTGGCCGGTCCAGGTGTCGGCGAAGAAGAACAGGCCGGTGCCGAAGATCTCCGTCCCGCCTTCCAGGAAGGGGATGCCGGAGATGCCGGACTCCCAGAGGCCGATGCTGAAATCCACCGTCGTCCCGGTGATGGACCAGAGCGACGGGCCTGAATCGGTGTCGCCGAAGACGATGACCGTGTCCTCGTCCACCGCCGTGATCTGCCGGGGCAGCGAGCCCGGGTAGGATTCCGAGTCGCCGCGCAGGTCGATCACCGTGAAGCTGCCATCGGTCTCGACGCGCACCAGCTCGATGTCGCCGGCGAAGCCGATACCGTCCGTGACGGCGCGCATATAGACGCCACCGCCGGCTGCCACCAATTCCCGCGGGTCGCTGTTCTCGGCGCCGGCGTTGATGTCCACCAGCATGCTGGTGCCGGTCGCCAGGTCGTAGAGCGTCAGTTCCGTCCCGGCGCCGGCGGTGAACTGGTCCTCGTAGAACAGCACGTCACCGGCGCGGGCCACCTCGGTGTCGAACAGGTAGCCGGCGTTGTCGTCGATCATCGTGGCGGTGAGGCCCTCGATCAGCCAGAGCTCGAAGGCGTCGTACTGGAGGGTGGTGGGGTCATAGAGGCCCTTGGTCACCAGCACGACATCGCCGAGCGCATGCGGCTCGAAGAGGAATTCCCGGATACCGTTGGGGTCCGTCGGGTTCCCGACCGCCGTCAGCCCGGACACCTGGTCGAAGCTGCGCGTGCCGGTGCCGGGATCGTGGCTGATCCGCACCATGACGGTGGGGTCCGGCCCGACGGCGGGGATGGTGGCGATCGCGTAGATGTCCGCGATGGCGGAGTCGCCGATCTGCTCGAGTTGGACGAAGCCGGAGGGGTAGGAATTCGCCGGGAACAGCGCATTGTCCGGGTCCTGGCCGGGCGCGATGTCCACGAAATCCACCAGGCTGCTCATGGCGAAGAAGGCCGCCTCCGCGCCCTCGCCGGTTTCGAAGGAGGCCAGCGGCATGTCGCCGAAGAAGCCCTCGTCACCGTTGGAACTCAGGTAGAAGCCGTCGATCGGCGTCGCGTAGAACGAGGCGTAGGACGCGAACCAGGTCTGGACGACATTGTTGACGATGGCCTCGAAGTAAAGCCCGCCGTCGGCCGCGGTCAGGTTGCGGTAGGAGACTTCGGTGGCATCCCGCGCGAGCGGATGGGTGAAAGTATCGCCATACTCCGCCGGATTGTATTCGAACACGACGGTCCCGTAGCTGCCTTCGCCGCCGTTGCTGTAGTCGTAGCCGGTGATGAACAGCAGTTCGCGGCTGACCACTTCCAGCTCGTAAGCCTCGTAGTAGCTTTCATGCGTGGTGAGCCGCTGCACGGTGTCGCCGTCGAAGACGAACACCTCCCGCCCTTCCCCGTTGCCGTCATAGGCAATGTAGAAGACCTCGTTGTCCAGGACCTGGACCTCGGAGGCATAGGAGTTGAAGTCGTCCACTGGCGCGAAGCCGGATTCGTCCCCGAAGAAAAGATAGTAATCCCCTTCGTTCAGCACGTCATAGAAATTGGCCAGAACCCCGCCCTGGAACGCCACCAGCTCGGTGTTGCCGTTGTATTCGAGGGGGTCGAAGTACCCCTCCCGGCCGAAGGAATTGTCGTAAATGACAACGCTCGGACCGCTGTCGTCGGCGCGCCACAACTGCTCGTAGCCGTTCTGGTTGGCCCCGATGAAATAGACCTGCTCGCCCACCGCCGTGAGGTTGCTGACGTAGGGATTGTCGGCCATGCCGGTCCAGCCGAAGCTCGACAGCGTCCCGTCGTTGAGGTCCAGCCGGAACAGCACGCCGTAGTCGTAGGTCGCGTTCGCCGCGTCATAGGCGTTGGCGACGAAGAAGACCGCATCGGAGGTCACGGCGATGTCGCGCAGGCTCGACACGTCGCCGCCGCTTTCGCTGGTCAGCTGCTCGATCGTCTGGCTGATCGGATCGTAGCGGAAGATCTGCTCCCAACCTTCCAGATTGTCGTAGGCGACGAAGAAGATGCCGTTCGGGCCTTCCGTCAGCTCGCTCACGCCATAGGCGTCCGCCGGCACGAGGCCGTCCGGCGTATCGGGACCGAAGGCGTAGAAGCCGGAGGAACTGGCGGCGAAGAGGTTGTCGCCCACCACCAGCAATTCGTACACGTAGTCGCCGACGACCAGCGGAGTGAGCCCGCCGATCTCGCTGAAGGTGTAGAGACCGTCGCCCGACCCGCCGGAGGCGAGGAAGGCGACGCCGTCGCCATAAGGCGTGATCTCGGAGGGGTAGTAGGAGAACGCGCCGTCGATCTCCTCCAGCGCCACGCTCACGGTGCGACCATTCTCGGGCAGGTAGTGCCAGAGCTGGGAGTTGCCGGTCTCGTAGTCGTAGCCCTGGAAATACAGCACGAATGGCGGCGCTTCGGTGGGCAGCAGCGTGATCACGCCGCTGTCGGAGGCGCCGAGCGGATCCTCGTAGCTGAACTCGAACTGCAGCGGGTCACCCGATCCGTCGGCATAGAAGCGGATGCCGCCGCCCTCTATCCCGACGCTGCCGCCGCTGATCCCGAAGGCGTCGAGGAAGGTCAGCTGGAAGTCGCTGTGGTCCTCGTCGCTGACGAAGGTCAGCAGCTGCGAGAAGCTGACGAAGAACTCGGTCTGCCCGATCGGCACCGGGATCTCGCCGTCGCTGACGATCGGGGCGTCGTTCACCGGGTTGATGTAGACATAGACCTGCTCCGTCTGGCCGGTCGTCGTGCCGTCCGTCGCGGCGTAGTCGAAGTAGAGCTCGCCGTTGAGGTTGCCATAGGGAGTGAAGCGGACGAACTGCTCGCCATCCACCTCCACGAGTTGCAGCGTGCCCTGGGACGAGGAGAGCGAGGCGGGATCGATCGACAGCGGATCGCCTTCCTCGTCGAAATCGGCGCCGGACTGGTACACTCCGCCGATGAACTGGCCGTCGATCAGCCGACTGACGGGGATGTCGAGGAACGAATCCTCGTAGCCCACCATGTCGTTCGTGGCAGGATTGGTGTCGCTCCACTGCACGCCGTTGTAGCGCCAGTAGTCCCAGGCCGTGAACGGCGCGTCGTTCCCGTCCTCCACCGTCAGCGTCACGCGCACCGGCTCGCTGTAGGCGGTCGGGCTGCCGGAGTCGTAGGCGCGATACTCGAACCAGGTCTCGCCGGACCAGTCAGGGTCGAGAAGCACCACCCGCACGCTCGAGCCGTAGTAGTTCACCTGCTCGATCACGCTGGTGTCCCAGCGCATCTCCGGGAAGCTGTAGATCGGCGCCGTGACGTAGAGCAGCTGGCCTTCCGGATCGGTGTCGTTGCCGACCAGCTCCAGCCGGTCGATGTAGATGTCGCGGCGATAGCCTTCCGGCGAGTAGGTCGCCTCGGCCTCGCTCACCGTCACCGCATCGGGCTGCGCCACCGGCGCGCCGTTGAAATAGACGGTCGCCGTGCTGGTCGTGCCGCCCTCTTCCCGGACCGTGTATTCGAAGGAGGCGTCGCCGCCCGTATGCGTGAAGGTGACGAAGTCGTCCGTCGGGTCGCCCGGCGTGCCGTTGTCGTTCAGCACCGCCGTGCCGTTCACCGCGTTCTGCACGGAGATGATGGTCAGCACCCCGTTCGGGTCGGGGTTGCTGTCGTTCTCCGTCATCTGCAGATAGGTGACATCCTGGCTCGCCGGAGCGCCCGCCGGGCGGGCAACGTAGTCCTCGACCGCCGAGACCGGATCGTTCACGTTGGTCACCGTGACGCGCACGAAGGCCTCGTCGCCGCCGGTGACGCGATAGAAGAAGCCCGGCCCGCCATAGCCGCCCCAGGCGTTGCCATCATAATACGGGTTGTAGCCCTCGGCGACATTCGTGCCCGGCGTATAGGTGATGGTGCCGTTGCCGTTGTTCACCACCGTGCCGGCGCCGCCGCTCCAGGGCCGGGTGAAGAAGGCGATCGCGGAGAAGGCGTCGCTTTCCACGTCGAAATCGTTCGCCAGCAGGTCGGCGATCTGGATGACGATCGGCGTCTCTTCGGTCGTGGCCAGGCCGAGCGTGAGATCGTCCACCGCCACCGCGGGGTCGTCCACGGCCGCCACCTGCACGTTCAGCGTCACCGTCAGGTCGGTCGGCGCGTTGCCGTCGCTGATGGTGAAGGTGAAGGTCGCCGGCCCGTTGAAGTTCTGCGGGATCGGCGTGATGTAGTTCGCCTCGTCCTCCCACCACCAGCCGCCCGAGACGGCGATGTTCGCGTTGCTGCCATACGCGCTGATGAACAGGTTGTCGCCGTTGGGGTCGGTGACGCCGGCCAGCGCGATCAGCGCATCGTCCGAGAAGTAGGACTGCGTGTCCTCGGTCAGGTTCAGCACGCCGGCCACGCCGGTCTGCTGCGGGCCGCTGTTCAGCGTCACCATCGCCGTGTCGGAGAAGGTGCCGTCGGACAGGGTGTAGGTGAAGCTCGCAGCGCCGGAGGTGTAGGTGACCGTCACCGACTGGTTCGCGTTGAGCACGATGCTGCTGACATTGGCGCCGGCGACGACGCCGGTGATCGCCGCGTCGCCGTCCACGTCCAGGTCGTTGCCCACCAGCTGCGCGCGCGTGATGGTCTGCGTGCCGGCTTCGGGGAAGAGGCGCGCGATCACGTCGTCATTCGCCGTCACCGGGTCGTTGACCGGCGTGACGGTGACATAGGCGTAGGTGTCGAGGTCCTGCGCGCCGGACGCGTCCTGCAGCACGTAGTAGAAAAAGGCGTTTCCGTTGAAGTTCGCGTCCGGCGTGAACACCACCACGTCGTCGCCGCGATCGTTGGTGCCCTTGTCGTCCAGCACGGCGCTGCCGCCGTAGCTGCCCCATTGCGAGACGCTCGAGATCCAGAAGGCGTCGCTGTCCGGGTCGTAGTCGCCATTCGCCAGCAGCGAGGCGACGGGGATGGTGAGCGCCGTGTCTTCCTGGGTGGCGAACAGGCCCGGCCCCTCCGGCACGCCGCGCGGCGCGTCGTTCTCCGGCGTGACGGTGATGGTCAGCACCGCCGTGTCCGTGCCGCCGCGCCCGTCGGAGACGGTGTACTGCGCCTGGAAGGTGCCGAAGGTGTCGTTCAGCGCGTCGTTGATGTAGAAGCGGACGCTGTCGTTGCGGCCATCGCCGTTGCTGTCGTAGCCGCCTCCGACCACCGGCGCCCCGTTCAGCGCCGTCACCGCGATCACCGACAGAAGGTCGCCATCAGGGTCGCTGTCGTTCGCGATCACGTTCACGTCGTGATAGATCGAATAGGCGGTGTTCTCGGCGATGGTCGTCGCATCGTCCTCGGCGACCGGCGCGGTGTTCAGCGTGACGGTAGCCGTGGAACTGCCGCCTTCGCCGTCGGCCAGCGTGTAGTCGAAGGCATAGGCCCCGCCGAAGCCGGCCTGGTAGGTGACGGTGACGGTCCGCGCCGTGTTGTCCGCCACCGCGGTCACGCCGCTCTGGTTCGTGATCGCGCTGATGGTCCAGCCGGTCTCCGGGCTGTCCCAGTCCACGTCGTTGCCGAACAGCGCGTCGTAGCTGAGGACCTGCGGGTTCGTGCCGGTGCGCGTGATGGTGTCGTCGGCCGCGATCGGGTTCTCGTTGACGTCGAAGACGCGCACATAGGCCCAGGTGGAGGCGGTGTCGCCATCCCCGTTCGTCTCGGTGACCGTGTAGTAGAAATAGGCCAGCCAGGAGCTGCCGAAGTCCTCGAACAGCGGCGTGTTCGCGTCCGGCGTGAAGCGCACGGCGTCGTTCACCAGGTCGCCGTTCGTGTCCACCAGCACCGCACTGCCGCGGACGAAGGTCTGCACGGAGGTGATGGTGAAGTCGGTGCCGTCCGGATGCTCGTCATTCGCCAGCAGCGTGGCGAAGGCGATGTCCACCGGCGTGAACTGGCTGGTGCTGACGATCTCGGAGGATTGCAGGTCGGGCCGGACGATCGGCGCGTCGTCCTCCGGCGTGACGGTGATCGTGACCACCGCCGTGTCCGTGCCGCCCCGCTGGTCGGAGACGGTGTATTCCACCTGGAAGACGCCGTTGGTGTTGTTGCTGGGGTCGTTGACGTAGAAGCGCAGGCTGTCGAAGCGGCCGTCGCTGTTGCTGTCCCAGCGCTCCGCCACGATCGGCGCGCCGTTCAGCGCCACCACGGAGCTGACGGTCAGCAGGTCGCCATCCGCGTCGCTGTCGTTGCCGATGACGTTGACGAAGTGATACTCGGACCACCCCGTGTTCTCGCCGATGGTCGTGGCGTCGTCGTTCGCGACCGGCACCGTGTTCAGCGTGACCGAGGCGGTGTCGGAGCCGCCGGCGCCGTCGGAGACCGTGTAGTCGAAGCCATAGGCGCCGACATGCGCCGGGTCGTAGGTGACCGTGACGGTGCGCGCCACGTTGTTCACCGCGACCGTCACGCCGCTCTCGTTCGTGATGGCGCTGATCGTCCGGTTGCCCGCCGGCGTGTCCACGTCCACGTCGTTCGCGAAGAGCGTCGCGAAGCTGATGACCTGCGGGCTGGCCGTGCGCGCGACCACGTCGTCGCCGGCAACCGGCGCGTCGTTCACCGGAGCGAGGTTGATCGTGATGGTCCCGCCGGCGTTGAGCAGACCGTCGGTGACGGAAAGGAAGAAGGAGCCCGCGCTGTCGCGGTTCGGCAGCGGCGTGAAGGTGAGGTTGCCGCCGCCGATCGTCACCGCGCCGCCGAAGTCGCCGGTGACGTTCAGGAAGCTGACCGTGTCGCCGATATCCACGTCCGACGCCACCTGCGCCAGCAGATCGGCGATGGCGATGACGAAGGGCACGTCCTCCGTGCCCTGGAAGGTGGTGGGCGTGACGACGGGCCGGTCGTTCACCGGCGTGATGTCGAGCGTGATCAGCCCATCCACGACGCCGCCATGGCCATCGCTGAGCTGGTAGGTGATGGTCTGCACGCCGTTGGTGTTGAGCGTGCCGGCGACGCGGATGCCACCCGCCTCGAGCGTGCCCGTGACGAAGGCGTTGGAGGTGACGCCGGAGACGACGATGGGGTCGCCATCGGCGTCGATCGCACCGGCGATCAGGTCCGCGGTGCTGATGAGGATCGAGGTGTCCTCGTTCACCGTCCTGGTCACGCCGTTCGGCGTGGTCGGCGCGTCGTTCACCGGATTCACGGTGATGGTGACGGTGCCCTGGTTGCTGGTGGCCTGGCCGTCGCTGGCGACGAAGTCGAAGCTGACCTGGCCGTTGAAATTGTCGGGCGCGTCGTAGGTGTAGGTCCCGTCCGGGTTGAAGGTGAGCCCCGCGGGCGTCGTGCTGACCAGGGCGAAGGTCAGCGTGTCGTTCTCGGCGTCGGTGGCGAGATCGTTCAGGTTGCCGGTGAGCTCGCCATCCTCGTCGATGGTGGCGCTGCCGTTCTCGACCCGGGGTGCGGTGTTGTCCGGCGTCTCGTCCACGTCGGTGACGGAGATGACGAAGGCTTCCGTGTGCGTGCCGCCGGCGCCGTCATCCGCCTGGATGGTCAGCGTGTAGCTGTTCTGCGTCTCGAAATCGAGCGCGCCGTTCACCCGCAACTCGTTGCCGACGATGCTGAAGGGTACCGACCCGCCGAGGATGGAATAGGTGAAGCTGCTGCTGTCGATGTCGGTGGCCGAAAGCAGGCCGACGAGCGTGCCGTTCGGGCTGTTCTCCTGCACGGAGGCGTTGGACAGCGCGATGTCGGTCGGCGCGTCGTTGACCGGTGTGACGTCGATCTCGACGGTGCCGGTGTTGCTGTCGGCGGTGCCGTCGTTGGCCTTGAACTGGAAGCTGACGGTGCCGTTGAAGTCGGCCGGCGGGGCGTAGCTGTAGCTGCCGTCCTCGTTGAAGGTCAGGCCCGCGAGCCCGCCGCCCACCAGCGCGAAGGTCAGCGTGTCGC
>NZ_JBWXTD010000009.1:0-19637 GCF_056682175.1 Falsiroseomonas sp. RANM36 | reverse complement strand
GTCCCGCCCCGCGCCCCCCCCCCCCCCCCCCCCCCCCCCCCCCCCCCCCCCCCCCGCGCCTGCGCCCTGCGACGATCGCGGGCGGGCGTCACGCCGCCTTGCTCGGCGGCGCGCCCTGGGTCAGGACGCGCCGCGCCGTCTCCACCGCCACCGCGGCGTCGCGGCAATAGGCGTCGGCGCCGATCGCCTCGGCGAAGCTCTCGTTCACCGGCGCGCCGCCGACGAGCACGATGACGTCGTTGCGGATGCCCTTGGCCTTCAGCGCCTCGATCACCGTCTTCATGTAGGGCATGGTCGTCGTCAGCAGCGCCGACATGCCCAGGATGTCGGGCCGGTGGTTCTCGATCGCGTCGAGGAAGGTCTCGACCGAGGTGTTGATGCCGAGGTCCACCACCTCGAGCCCCGCGCCTTCCATCATCATCGCGACCAGGTTCTTGCCGATGTCGTGGATGTCGCCCTTGACGGTGCCGATTACCATCTTGCCGAGCTTCGGTGCGCCGGTCTCCGCCAGCAGCGGGCGCAGGATCGCCATGCCGGCCTTCATCGCGTTGGCCGCCATCAGCACTTCGGGGACAAACAGGATCCCGTCCCGAAAGTCCTCGCCGACGATGCGCATGCCCTCGACCAGCGCCTTCGTCAGCACGTCGTAGGGCGCCCAGCCGCGGCCGAGCAGGATATGCACCGCCTCCTCGATCTCGGGCTTCAGCCCGTCATAGAGGTCCTGGTGCATCTGCGTGACGAGCTCGTCGTCGGGCAGCTCGGCAAGGATGATCTCGTCGGTCATCGCGTCCCCTCGGGGTGCCCGGCCGGGCCGGGCGGGCAAGGATGTAGGCAAGGCCGGCTGCGCTGTCAGCAGCAAACACCGCGCTTCCGGGTTGATTGGGTTTGCGGCATAACGCGCCCCGATGGAGCGGGGCGCACAGGGCGGCGAATCGGGCGGCGGCATCGAATGGCCGACGCTCGCGTTGCTGGCCGGGCTCTACGCGGCCTGGGCGTCGCTGGTCTGGTGGCATGACGCGATCCCGCTGCCGCTCTGGCTGGTGCTGGCGGCGCTGACCGGTGCGCTCTGGGGTTCGGCGCAGCATGAACTCATCCACGGCCACCCCACGCGCCGCCGGCGCCTGAACGCCGCCCTCGGCACGCCGCCGGTCTGGCTCTGGCTGCCCTTCGAGCGCTACCGGCGCAGCCATCTCGCGCATCATCGCGACGAGCGGCTGACCGATCCGCTGGACGACCCGGAGACGCGCTACTGGACGCCGGATGGCTGGCGGGAGCTCGGCCCGGCCGGGCGCGCCCTGGTGGCGGCGCAGGCGACGCTGGCCGGGCGGCTGCTGATCGGCCCCTTCTGGTCGGTCTGGCGCTTCTGGCTGGCGGAGGCGCGGCTGGTGCTTGCCGGCGACCGCGCGGCGCGGCGCATCTGGGCCCGGCATGCGGCCTGGGTCGCGCTGCTGCTGGGTCTCGCGATCGGCGTGGCGGGGGTGCCGGCCTGGCAGTATGGGCTCGGCTTCGCCTGGGGCGGCACGGCGACCGCGCTGATCCGGTCCTTCGCCGAGCACCGCGCCCATCCCGATCCCGCGCGGCGGACGGCGCTGGTGGAGAACAGCCGGTTTCTCGGCCCGGTCTTCCTGTTCAACAACCTCCACGCCGCGCATCACCGCTGGCCCAGGGTGCCCTGGTATCGCCTGCCCGCGGTGTACCGGCAGCACCGGGCGGCGCTGATCGCCGCGAATGGCGGGCTGGTCTATGACGGCTATGCCGAGGTCTTCCGGCGCTTCCTGCTGCGTCCGCATGACGAGCCCGTCCATCCGCTCGGCCGCGCGCCGCGCCGCGGCGAGCGTCAGGCCGGGATCGCGTAGCCCGCGGCGACGGCCTCCCGGTCCCAGGCCAGCGTCGTGGCGAAGCTCGCCTGGTCCACGGGCGCGAAGCCCGCGATCAGCAGCGCCTCGCCCAGCGCCGGGAACCAGGGGCGTGACGACGCGGCGGCGAAGGCGGCGCGCAGCCGCGCGACGGCATCCGCGAGAAGCTCCGGCGCCGCGACGAAGGCGGGCATGGGGGCGAGGTCGGTCGATTCCAGCACGCGGATGCCTGCGGTCAGCTCCGGTCGGTATTTCGAGATCAGCGCGTGCCAGAAGGCGTCGAGCGGCCCGATGTCGATGGAACCGTCCAGCACGGAATCGAGGATCCGCCGCGCGGTGACCAGCTCCCCCTTCGACTGGGCATAGAGTGGCTCGCCCCGCGCCCGCCAATGCGGCAGCAGGTGGTGGCGCAGCGCGTTGAAGCCGGAATGCGAATGGCCGACGGTCCAGCCCACGCGATGGCCGAAGCTGTCCTGCAGCGTGCGGAACGGGCTGTCCGCCCGCACGATGAGGTCGGAGCGATAGACCGCGCGCCCCTCGGCCCAGGGAAGCGCCGGGATGGGCGCGGCCAGCGGCACGACGTCCGCGATCCCGAGCGCGATGGGATAGCCGCACATCTGCACGCAGCCCAGGTCCGGCCGGCGCCACAGATCCTCCAGCGGCTTCGGCGCGGGATAGGGCACGTAGTCCAGCGCGACATCGGCCTCGTCCGCGACCTGAGCGATCAGCGACTGCCAGGCCGCCTCGGCCTCCGGTGCGACCGCGTACATCCGCGCATTGGCGATGAAGGCTTGTCTGGACATCCGATTCACGCCTCCGGTGCTCGTCGCCTGCGGCGCCTCCGCCCTCCGGCGATCGGATGTCACGCGAACCTCAGCCGCTGCCCGATCCCCATCTTCTCGCCCTTCTTCAGCATCGCGTGCCCCAGCGCGATGTCCGACAGCGACAGGCCGCGATGCCAGAACAGGATGGTCTCGTCGTCGCGTTCCCGGCCGGGCTTCAGCCCCGCCACGACCTGGCCGATCTCCGCGTGGTAGCGGCCGGGATGCAGCTTCCCCGCGTCGAAGAGCGGCTTGAGCGAGCCGAAGCGGCCCGCCCGCGCCTGGCCGAAATCGTCCATCAGGAACTTGTCCGCGATGTCGGCCAGGCTGAGTTCCACGGCGCTGATCGTGCCATAGGGCATCACCAGCGCGCCCTTCTTGATCCATTCGGTCTTCAGCAGCGGCTCGGGCTCGGTCAGGCGCGACGCCTCCACCACGATGTCGGCGCCGCGGATGCAGCTTTCCCAGTCGTCGGTGACGACGATCTTCTTCCCGAGGTCGCGTTCCAGCTTCGCGCCGAAGGCGTCGCGGCTTTCCTTGCGGCGGGAATGCACGCGGATCTCGTCGAAGTCGAACAGCTTGTCCATCAGCCGCACGTTCCAATAGGCCGTGCCGCGCGCGCCGACATGCCCCAGCACCTTCGCCCCCTTCGGCGCCAGGTATTTCGCGCCGATCGCGGTGACCGCGCCGGTCCGCATGTCGGTGATGGCGGAGGCATCGATGATCGCCTTCGGCACGCCCTTGAAGCGGTCGAACAGCAGCAGCAGCGCCAGCTCGCTCGGCAGCTTGTGCAGGTAGTTGTCGTAGAAATCGGAGACGACCTTCACGCCCGCGGAATCCACCTCGCCGCCGAGGCTGCCGCGCAGCACGTTGAAATGCCCGCGCGCTACGCCGGGTTCCAGGTGCATGCGCGGCTCGATCACCGCCTCGCCGCGGCCTTGCGTCGCGAGCTGCTCCTCGACGGCGGCCATGATCTCCTCGTCGGTGATCTTCAGCGCCTCGACGTCGAAGCGGTTGAGATAGGTGAAGTAGAGCGGCGGCATGTCGTCGTGTTCGTTCATGGGGTCACCTTCGTCTGTGCCGGCCGATTCAGACCTTCGCGCCTGCGGCGCTGCGGTCATCGGACGGCCTACCTCAAGGGAAGCCGGCGGAACACGCCCGGCCGTTCGGGGTCGCGGAACTTGTCGTAGGGGCCGTTGTCCACGAACAGCCGGTGGCAATGCGCGAGCTTCTCGCGCGACAGCGTGACGCCGAGGCCCGGCCCCTGCGGCACCGGCACGACGTTGTCGCGCGGCCTGAACGGGCCTTCCTCGATCACGTCGAGCGGCTGCATGCGGAACAGCGACTGGCTGGGTTCGCGGATATGCGGGAGCGCGGCGGCGAGGTGCAGATAGGCCGCGCTCGCAACGCCGGAATCGCCAGAGTAGCACCAGAAATCGATGTTCATCGCCTCGCAGGCGCCGATGCAGCGCAGCGTGCGGCCGATGCCGCCATGGACGTTGACGTCGGTGCAGAAGGCGTCGGGCACGCCGAGCGCCACCGCGCGCCTGATGTCGGGCGTGTGGACGGAGAAGGGGATCGCCGTGTGGCGGCGCAACTGCGCCATCTCCTCGAAGCTCGCGACCGGATCCTCCCAGGCGCGGATGTCCAGCGGCTCGATCGCGCGCGCGATGCGCCTGGCCTCGGTCAGCGAATAGGCCTTGTTGCTGTCCACGCGCAGGATCGCGGAGGGCCCGAGCGCGTCGCGCAGCAGTTCCAGCACGCGGATGGACGGCGCGGGATCGGTGGTGGAGAGCTTGCCCTCGAACATCGTGGTGCCGTGCGTCTCGTGCAGTCCGACGCAGTAGTCCCGCACTTCCTCGGGCGTCGTCTCGCCGCCCTCGCGGAAGGCGAAGTAGTCGGTGAAGGGGATCGCCGTGCGGTGCGCGCCGCCGAACAGCTTGTGCAGCGGCTGGCCCCAGGCCTTGCCCCTGATGTCCCACAGCGCCATCTCGATGGCGCCGAAGGCGCGGATGCTCGCGAGGTCCACGTCGATGGTGCCGACGCCGCGCCAGCTCGGCAGGCAGAGCTCCTCGGCGCCCTGGATGTCGAAGGGATCGCGCCCGACCAGGCGCGGCGCGAAGACCTTCTCGATGGTCGCGACATTGGCGGGCGAGGGGCCTTCGCCGAGGCCGACGATCCCCTGATCCGTCTCGACCTCCACGATGGTCTTGGAGAATCCGGCGAGCGCGCCGTAGCTCCAGAGATAGGGCAGCTCGAGCGGGATGTTGACGGGCGTCGCCCGGATCGCGGTGATCTTCATGCCATCGCCTCGATGCGCGCGAGGAGGTCGGGCGGCACGGCGATGCCCTCCGTTGCCGCGGCCGCGCGCGCAGCGAGCCGCCGGTCGCCGGGAAGTCGCACGCCGGCTTCGTCGGTGATGCCGTCGGCCAGCGCGGCGAGCCTCTCGGAAAAACCCGGCGCGAAGGCCGCGGGATCGCAGGCCAGGACGAACTGGCCTACGCCGGGCGGCGGCCCTTCCGCGACGGCATAGGGCTGGACGTCGCGCGACAGCGCCGCGCCGGTCAGCACGGCGGCGAAGATCTCGACGAGCAGCGCGACATTCGCACCCTTGGTGCCGCCGAAGGGCAGCATCGCGCCTGACATCGCGGCCTTGGCGTCGGTGGTCGGCTGGCCTTCGGCGTCGAGCGCCCAGCCCTCCGGGATCGGCTCGCCGGACGCCGCGCGCGCGGCGAGCGCGACCTTCGTCACCACGGTCGTCGCCATGTCCACCACCAGCGGCGCCGGCGCGCGCGGCACGGCGAAGGCGATGGGGTTGGTGCCGAACTGCTTCCGCTGCCCGCCCCAGGCCGCCATGTTCGGCGGCGAGTTGGTCATGGCGAGCGCCACCAGGCCCTGGCCTGCGATGTCCTCCACGGGATGCCCGAGCACGCCGATGGAATAACTGCGCGCGATCGCCATCGCCGCGACGCCGTTGGTGCGCGCGGCCTCCACCAGCTCGGGCAAGCCGGCGTCGAAGGCGGGATGCGCGAAGCCATGCGCGGCATCCACCTGCACCACGCCTGGGCGCGGCCGTTCGACGGTGGGCCGTGCATCGCCGCGCACCTTGCCGCTGCGCAGATGCGCGAGATAGGTCGGCAGGTAGCCGAGGCCGACGGGGCCGAGGCCGTCCTCCTCCGCGCGGCGGATGGATCGCGCGACGGGCGTGGCCTGGTGCGGCGCGGCGCCGGCGCGGGCCAGTGCGCTGAGCGCGAGCGCCTCGATCGCCGCGGGCGTCACGACGGCATCTCCAGCGCGAAGGGGAAGTGGCAGCGCGCGACGCGGCCGGGCTCGACCTCGGCGAGCGCCGGCGCCTCCGCCGCGCAGCGCGGCTGCGCGATCGGGCAGCGCGTGTGGAAGCGGCAGCCGCCCGGCGGGTTCAGCATGCTCGGGATCTCGCCCTGGATCAGGATGCGCCCGCGCCGGCGCGCGGCATGGACGCTCGGGTTCGTCGACAGCAGCGCGGCGGTGTAGGGATGCGCGGGGCGGCGGAACAGCGCTGCGGTCGGCGCTTCCTCCACGACCTGGCCGAGATACATCACGGCCGTGCGGTCGGTGATGCGGCGGATGACGTTCAGGTTGTGGCTGACGACGAGGTAGGTGAGCCCGAACTCACGCTGCAGGTCCAGCAGCAGGTTCAGCAGGTCCCCCTGCACCGAGACGTCGAGCCCCGCCGTCGGCTCATCCGCCACGATGAGTTCGGGCTGCATGACCAACGCGCGCGCCACGCCGACGCGGCGCGCCTGGCCGCCCGAGACCTGGTGCGGATACTTGCCACGGACATCCTCTGGCAGGCCGAGCCGCTGCAGGATCGCGGTCAGCCGCGCGCGGCCCTCATCCAGTGGCAGGCCGTGGATGCGCAGCGGCTCCTCCAGCGCGGCGCCGAGCGTCATGCGCGGGCTGAGCGACGCCACGGCGTCCTGCAGCAGCATCTGCACGCGGCGGCGGAAAGCCCGCGCGTTGCGTCCGACCTGAGCCGCGACGTCCTGCCCGTCGAACACCACGCGGCCCGACGCGACCGGCGCCAGGCCGAGCAGCGCGCGGCACAGCGTCGTCTTGCCCGACCCGGACTCGCCGACGAGGCCGGTGATCGCGCCGCGCGGCAGCGCCAGCGTGACGTCATCCATCGCGCGCACCCGGCCATAGGCGACGCTGGCCTGCTCGAACTGGACCAGCGCGTCGGTCACGGCAGCGTCTCCGCGAAGTGGCAGGCGGAGCGCCGTTCCGGCGCGATCTCCCGCGCCGCCGGCGTTTCCGTCCGGCACCGCTCCTGCGCGAAGCCGCAGCGCGGCGCGAAGACGCAGCCCGGCGGCGGGCTCACGGGATCCGGCACCTCGCCGGGAATGGAGACAAGGCGGCCTTCGTCGCCGTCCTCGATCTCGCAGGCCAGCAGCGCGCGGGTATAGGGATGGCGCGGATCGTCCAGCACGGTGGCGACGGGGCCCGTCTCCACGACGGTACCGCCATACATCACGCAGAGATCGTCGCAGAGCTGCGCGACAAGCCCGAGATGGTGCGAGATGAAGACGATGCTGCCCGCGACCTCGCTCCGCAGCGCCTCGAGCAACGCGACGATCTGCGCCTCCACCGTCGCGTCCAGTGCGGTGGTGGGCTCGTCGGCCAGCAGCAGCTCGGGCCCGGCCAGCAGCGCCATCGCGATCATCACGCGCTGGCGCATGCCGCCCGAAAGCTGGTGCGGATAGGCGGCCAGCCGCTCGCGCGGATCCGGGATGGCGACACGCGCCAGCATCGCCTCGGCGCGCGCCAGCGCTTCGCGCCGCGGCAAGTCCGGCGCGCGGCGGCGGATCACGTCCACCAGATGCGTCCCGATGGTGAAGAGCGGGTTCAGCGCCGTCATCGGGTCCTGGAAGATCATCGCGATCCGCGTGCCGCGCAGGTCGTTCATCGCGGCGTTGGACAGGCCGAGCAGTTCCGTCCCCGCGAAGTCCACGCGCCCGTCGAGGCGCGTCACGTTCGCCGGCAGCAGCCGCAGCAGGCAGGACGCCAGCGACGACTTGCCCGATCCCGATTCCCCCACGATCCCCAGGATGCGCCCGCGCCCGATGTCGAGGTCCACCCCCGACAGGATGCGCGCCGTCCCGCGCGCGGTCGCGGCTTCCAGCGTCAGGCCGCGGATCGAGACCAGGGGCGCCGGCACCGATCAGCGCTCCTGCCGGATGCGCGGATCGACAGCGTCGCGCAGCGCCTCGCCGAACAGGGTGAAGCCGAGCGTCGCCAGCGCCAGCGCGGCGGAGGACACGACGACGGGGATCGCGCTGTCCGACAGGAACTGGTAGCCGTCCTGGATCAGCACGCCCCAGCTCGCCAGCGGCGGCCGCACGCCGAGGCCGAGGAAGGACAGCCCCGCCTCGATCGCGATCACGACGGGGATGTCCATCGACGCCAGCACGATCAGCGGGCCCATGATGTTGGGCAGGATGTGGTGCCACACGATGCGCGGGAAGCCCGCGCCCAGGATCCGCTCGGCCTCCAGGAAGGGGGCCGATTTCAGCGCCAGCACCTGCGCCCGCGCGACGCGGCCGAAATGCGGCGTCAGCGTGATGCCGACGATGATCACGACCATCAGCGTCGATGGCCCGAACACCGCGACGATCGCCAGCGCCAGCACCAGCGAGGGGAAGGAGGAGATGACGTCGAAAACGATCAGCACCAGCCGCTCGCCCCGCGCGGGCAGCCAGGCCGCGAGGATGCCGAGCGGCGTGCCGACGGCCAGCGCCAGCGCGATGGCACTCAGCGCGACGGCCATCGCCACCGTCGCACCATGCACCAGGCGGGAATAGAGATCCCGACCCAGGTGGTCCGTGCCAAGCCAGTGTTCCGCCGACGGCCCCGCGAAGCGATTCATCACATCGAGCTTGTCGGGGTCATGCGTCGCGACCCAGGGCGCGAAGATCGCGGCGATCATCACCAGCAGCACGATCGCCGCGCCGAAGCCGCCGGGCAGCGTGCCGCAGACCCGCTGCAGCACCTGGCCGATGGAACGCAGCGTCCTCACCGCGTCGCGTCGCGCCGCATGCGCGGGTCGATGGCGGAATAGGAGAGGTCGACCAGCAGGTTCACCACGACGAACAGGACGACGACGACCAGCACCGAGCCCTGGACCACGGGGAAGTTGCGGATCGAGATCGCGTCGTAGATCAGCCGCCCGAGCCCCGGCCGCGCGAAGACGATCTCCACCAACACCGCCCCGCCCAGCAGCCGCCCGACGCCGAGGCCGAGCAGCGCGATGGTCGGGATGCAGGCGTTCTTCAGCGCGTATTTGTAGGTAACCAGCCGCTCGCTGACGCCATAGGCGCGCAGCGTCCTGATGTGCGGCTCTCCCATCACCTCGAGCATCGAGCTCCGTACCAGCCGCGCGATGAAGCCGACCCACCCGAGCGACAGCGCGACCGTCGGTAGGATCAGCCGCTTCGCCTGGTCCCAGAGGTCGTCCGTGTTCCCCGCGCCCAGCACCGGCAGCCAGTCCAGCCAGATCGAGAAGACCAGCAGCAGCATGATGGCGACGACGAAGCTCGGCACCGCGATGAAGGAGACGGAGACGAAGGCGAGCACGTTGTCTGCCAGGCTGCCGCGATGCGTCGCCGCGAAGACGCCGAGCGGCACGCCGAGCAGCACCGCCAGCCCGATCGCCGCGAAGGTCAGGATGAAGGTGTAGGGGATGACGGCCAGCACCATCCCCGCCACCGGCCGCCCCGACAGCACGTCCACGCCGAGATTGCCGGTCAGCACGTTGCGGAAGAACAGCCAGAAGCGCTCCGGCAGCGGCCGGTCCAGCCCCATCTCGCTGATGAACTGCCGCGCGAATTCCGGCGTCGCCTGCGGCCCCAGCAGCGTTGCCGCGGGATCGCCGGGGACCAGCGCCGACAGCGCGAAGAGCAGCAGCATCGCCCCCAGCACGATCAGCACCGAGGTGACGAGACGGCTCGCGAGGTAGCGGGCCGTCCCGCGCTGCATCCTTCAGGCCGCCGTGAAGCTGTCGTACTGCCAGTCCAGCCAGCCCGGCACGGAAGCCGGGCGCAGCCAGGACCGGTGCGCGACGAAGGAGACGTTGTTGGTCAGCCAGACGAAGGCGGCCGAGCGGTCCATGATCTGCTGCGCCTCGATCACCATCGCGCGCCGGCGCGCGGGATCGAGTTCCGCCGCGGCCTGCTCGTAGAGCCGGTCGAATTCCGGGCTGGCGAAGCGCTGCCAGTTCCAGGTTCCGATCTGGCTGGTGACGAACCACTGCATCAGGAAGTTCGGGTCGAGCTTCCCGTTGAAGACGGTCATGTACATCTCGATGTCGCGGCCGGCATCGCCGCGGCCGGCCGACCAGAAGCCGCCGCCGTCGCGCGCATCGACCTCCACCGTCACGCCGATCTCCTGCAGCAGCGCGCGGGCCACCAGCGCCATGTTCTGGAAGGCCGGCTGGTTCAGCACCAGCAGCTTCACGCGGGGATTGCGCACGCCGGCCTCCGCCAACAGGCGCCGCGCCTCCGCGACGTTGCGGCGATAGGCCGGCGCCTCCGGCCAGTTGCCGAGGATCGGCGCGGGGATCAGCGCGTTCAGCCGCGGCGCCTTGCCGTTGTAGCCCGCGACCAGCATCTGATCGACGTCAAGGCCGAGCCGGATCGCCTGGCGCACGCGCAGGTCGTTCAGCGGCGCCTTCTCCATGTTCATGCCGAGCCAGATGTATTGCAGGCCCGGCTGCTCGGTGACCGTCAGGCCCTGCACGTTGCGCAGCGGCTCGGCATTGGTCGGCGGCAGGATGGCGAAGTCCAGCTCGCCCGCGCGCAGCGCGAGTTCGGTCGCGCGGTGGTCCGGGATGAAGCGCACCGCGACTTCCTGGAAGGCGGGCTTGGCGCCGGCGTAGTTCGGATTCACCCGCAGCGTCGCGCCGCGCTGGCGTTCGAGCGACGCCACGGTGTAGGGGCCGGAGCCCACGGGCCTGGTGTTGTGCTCGACGCCGCGCTGTTCGATCGCGCGCTTGCTGACGATGCAGCCCGAGACGTCGCCGATCGCGATCGCCATCAGCCCGGCATTGGGGCGCGACAGCACGATGCGGCCGGTGTACTGGCCCGTCACCTCCACGCGCTGCAGCCCCGCCCAGTCGCCGCGATAGGGCGAGGGACGCGCGCCGGCGGCGGGTTCCAGCCCGATGCGCTCGAAGGAGAACTTCACGTCCTCCGCCGTCATCTCGCCGAAGCCGTCGGTGAACATCTGGCCGGGCTTCAGGCGGAAATCGATCATCGTGGGCGAGGTCTGCGTCAGCTCGGCGGCCGCATCCAGCTCGAGGTCGCCGGAATTGGCCTTGTGCCTGGCGAGCCGCTGATAGACGACGCGGATGATGTTGCCGTCATGCGGGCCGGTGCGGAAGCCGGGATCGATGACCTCGGGGTCGCGCTCCACGCGCACGGCGATGTTGGTCCGCGGGCCGGATTGTGCCTCGGCGCGGAAGCCGGGCATGACGCCGGCGAAGCCGAGTCCGGCGGTGCCGGCCAGCAAGTGGCGGCGGCGGATGGCGATGCTCATGTCCTGGTCTCCCGCGTTTGTCCCTGTGGACGTATCGAAACCCAGGCCCGCGGCCCGGGCAAGCGTGAACTCAGCCGAAGCCGTCCAGCACCGCCGCGACGTTTTCCACATCCGGGCCCGGTTCGCGGTCCTCGGCCAGCGGCGGCACGGCGGCGCGGATCGCGGCGTGCAGCGGCGCGGTGCCGGCGCCGAGCGGCGCGATCCCCCGCAGATCCACCGCCTGCGCCGCCACCAGCGCCTCCAGCGCGATGAGGTAGCGCCAGGGCGGCAACTGCCGGTCGAGGCGCCGCACCGCGTGCTGCGACAGCGGCGCGACATCCTCCACCGTGTCGGACACCGCGAGCGCGTCAAGGCCGGAGGGCATGGATTGCGCGCGGATTTCCGCCAGCAGGTCGCCCGCCGTCTTCTGCAGCGACACATAGCCCGCCGATCCGCCACCCACGGGCGAGAGATAGGCCGGCAGGCCGGAGAAGCGCGCGGTCAGCAGCTTCGCCGCGCGCAGCGCCGCGCTGTCCGCGGCATGCGCGGTCGCCGACGCCACCATGTCCAGCGCCAGTGTCAGCGAGGGGTTGTGGAAGTTGGGGGAGGAGAGGATCGCGTCGTCGTCGAGCAGCACCAGCGGCGTGGTGGTGGTGCCGTTGATCTCCGCCTCCACGATGGCGGCGGCGGACTCGAGCGCCCATCGCGCGGCGCCGATCACCGGTGCGGCCAGGCGGAAGCACAGCGCGTCCTGGATGTTGCGCGCGACGCCGGCGCCGAGCAGCGCGCTGCCCGCGAGCATGCCGCGCAGCGCCGCCGCGGCCTCGGCCTGGCCGGGCGCGGGCCTGGCGGCGGCGAGCCGCGGGTCGAGGATGGCGGGATTGGCCGCATAGCCTTCGTAAGCCAGCGCGGCGGTCCGCAGTTCCACCGAAAGGAGCCGCCGCGCCGCGTCCAGCGCCAGTGCGGCCGAGGCGCTGGTCACGCAGGCATGGCCGACCAGCGCGAGCCCGTCCTTCAGCCCGGGCACCAGCGGCTCGAGCCCGGCTTCCTGCAGCGCCTGGCCGCCCGGCATCCGGCGGCCGCCGAACCAGGCCTCGCCCCGGCCGATCATGACGGAGGCGAGATGGCCGAGCTGCCCGATATCGCTCGCGCCGATCGAGCCGAATTGCGGCAGCACCGGCACGACGTCGCGCGCGACCATGTCGGCCAGCAGCCGCGTCGCCGCGGCCGAGACGCCGGTGCGCCCGAGCACGAGTTCCGCGAGCCGGCAGAGCATCGCGGCGCGGCAGGTCCCGATGGGCAGGGCAGGGCCCATGCCGATGGTGCGGCCGCGGATGATCTGGGTCTGGAAGGCCGCGACCTGCTCGCGCGGGATGCGGGTGCCGAGATTGCCGCCGAGGCCGGTGTTGAGGCCATAGACCGGCGTGTCGCGCGCGGCGTGGTCGGCGACGATGCGCTCGCTGGTGGCGATGCGGTCCCAGGCCTGGTCGGCGATCGCGAAGGCCAGTTCGCCGCGCGCGGCGCGGGCGACGTCGTCGATGGTCAGCCGATCCTGGCCGAGGCGCAGCGTCACGCGCCGATCTCCTCCCGCCGCTTCGCGACGTAGTCGTCCAGCGCTTCCCTGATCGCGGGATCGAGCGGCGGGGCCTCGTAGGAAGCGAGCGTCTTCGTCCAGATATCCGCCGCGCGTTGCGTCGCGTCCTTCGCCCCGGCGTCGCGCCAGTTCTCGAAATTCGACCAGTCCGACAGCAGCGGGCGCCAGAACGCGGTCTCGTAGCGCGCCATGGTGTGCGGGCTGCCGAAGAAGTGGCCGCCCGGCGGCGTTTCCAGGATGGCGTCCACCGCGAGGTCGTCGTCGGTGAAGGCGACGGGCTTCAGCATCGCGGCCCAGGCGCGCAGCATCTCGGCGTCGATCACCACCTTCTCGAAGCTGGCGGCGAGCCCGCCTTCCAGCCAGCCCGCGGCGTGGTTGATGAGGTGGGAATGGCTCATCACGCTCGCCCAGAGCGAGAAGCCCGTCTCGTACGCCGCCTGCGCATCCGCCGCCGGCGAGGCGCAGACCGCCGACGACCGGTACGGGATGCGAAGCGCTCGCGCGATCTGCGCGCCGCCGAGCGTGGCGTGCACGTATTCCGGCGTGCCGAAGGCCGGCGAGCCCGTGCGCATGTCCACGTTGGAGGTGAAGCCGCCCAGCACGCAGGGGCAGCCCGGGCGGATCATCTGCACCAGCGCGATGATGCCCATCGCCTCCGCGGTCTGTTGCGCCAGCGCGCCGGGCAGGGTGACCGGCGCCATCGCGCCCATCAGGGTGAAGGGCGTGATGACGATGGCCTGGCCGTGCTCGGCCAGCAGCATGATGTTGTCCAGGATCTCCTCGTCCACCCGCCGCGGCGAGTTGACGTTGGTCACCGTCATCAGCGTCGGGCGATCGGCGAGGCCTTCAGGGGTCGTGCCGTGCTCGATCGCGGACATCGCCAGCGCGTCCGCGGCCTGCACGCCGCCGACGCCGCGCGCGGCCCAGACGATGTCGCTGCATTCGATGTGGGCGCGATACATCTCGAGATGGCGCAGCGGGACGGGCACGTCGGTCGGCTCCGTCACCACGCCGCCCTGCCAGTGCAGCACGCCGAGCGCCTGCGTGACCTTGAGGATGGACCGGAAGTCGTCCAGCGTGCCGTAGCGCCGGCCGCCCGCGAGGTCCGTGACATGCGGCGTGCCGTTGACCGGCCCGAAATTCACGACGCGCCCGCCGACATGCAGGTGCCGCGCGGGGTTGCGCGCGTGCAGGACGAATGTATCGGGCGCCTTGGCACAGAGTTCGCGCGCCAGCGCGCGGTCCAGCCGCACCATCTGCGTCGCGTCGTCCACCATCGCGCCGTGCTTGCGGTAGATGTCGCGCGCGCGGGCGGAGCGGATCTCAAGCCCGCCTTCCTCCAGGATGCGCGCCGCGGCGTCCAGCACGCGCTGAAGCTGCTCCGCATCGAACAGCTCGACCGGCGCCCAGGGCACCTCGAGCCGGGGCAGTGGCGCGGTGCTGGCCGCGGCGCGGTTGCGCGAGGGGCGTTCGCGCCGGCGAGGATTATCGCTCATGCGCTTCTCCTGCGGCTGGCCCGGCGTTCGCCGCCGGCGGAAGGCGGCGGCTGCACCAGCGGGCCGAGCGCCGCGACGATGGCCGCGATCTCCGGCCGCGGGCCTTTCGCGTGCGCATCCATCGCGCGGCGCATCGCGGCGAGATGCTCGGGCGTGGTCCCGCAGCAGCCGCCGACGATCCGCGCGCCGGCATCCAGCGCGAGATGGGCGTAGATCTCCATCAGCTCCGGCGTGCCGGAATAGATGACCTGGTCGCCCTGCACGATGGGGATCCCGGCATTCGCCTTGGCGATGACGGGCACCGCGGCGTCCCCCATGCCGAGGACCGAGACCAGCAGGTCGGCCGCCCCCACGCCGCAATTCGCGCCGATCGCGAGCGGCGCCGTCGGCAGCGTCGCGGCGAAACTCGCGAAGGCGTCGGGCAGCATCCCCATCATGGTGCGGCCCGCGGTGTCGAAGCTCGCGGTCAGCGTCCAGGGCAGGCCGGCTTGTGCGGCAGCGGTGGCGGCGGCGCGCATCTCCTCCGGCGCGGACATCGTCTCGATCCAGGCGAGGTCGGCGCCGCCTTCGCGCAGGCCGGCGATCTGCTCCGCGAAGACCTCCGCCGCCTCGGCCTCGGTTAGCGGCCCCAGCGGGGCGAGCAGGTCACCGGTCGGTCCGATCGATCCCGCGACGACGACCGGACGTCCCGCCGCATCCGCGACCTCGCGCGCGATCGCCGCCGCGCGGCGGTTCAACTCGCGCGCGCGGTGCTGCAGCCCGTGCAGCATCAGCCGCCGCGCGTTGCCGCCGAAGCTGTTGGTCAGGATGATGTCGGCGCCGGCGTCGACGAAGGCGCGGTGCAGCGCGGCGATGCGGTCGGGGTGGCTGTCCAGCCACAGCTCCGGCGCCTCGCCATTCGCCAGCCCCATGTCGAACAGGTTCGTCCCCGTCGCGCCATCGGCGAGCAGGAAGGGCGCTTCAGCCAGGCGTCGCGCGAGCATGCCTGGCCCCCCTGCGCCCGTCGCGCGTCACCATGCGCGCGAGCCGCGCCGGCAATGCGGTGACCAGCGCCCGCTGCTCATCCTCCGTCATCATCGTCCAGGCGCCGATCTCCTCACCCGTGCGGCCGCAGCCGATGCACCAGCCCGTGACGGGATCCAGCACGCAGACCTTGTTGCAGGGGCTGTCGATCATGCGCGCAGCCGCAGCCCCTCGGGGTCGTGCAGCGGCTTCGAGGCGATCACGGCGCGGCATTCCTCGCCCAGGATGTCGATGCGGAATTCGCCGCCATCCTCCGCCAGGTTACGCGGGACATAGCCGCAGGCCAGGCTCTTGCCGACCCAGTGGCCCCAGCCGCCCGAGGTCACGTGCCCCACGGGCTTGCCGTCCTTCAGCACGACCTCGTAGCCCACGACATCGGCATGCGGGGCGTCCACGACGAAGGTCACGAACTTTCGGGCCGCACCCTTCTCGCGCTCCGCCACCGCCGCGGCGCGGCCGACGAAATCCACGTTCTTGCCGAAATCCACGAAGGCATCGAGGCCGGTCTCGCCCGGCGTGTAGTCCGGCCGGAAATCCTTGTTGAAGCTGCCGTAGTTCTTCTCGAGCCGCAGCGAGGAGATCGCGCGCCCGCCATACAAGGTCAGGCCGTGCTTCTCGCCGGCCGCCATCAGGTCCTCGAAGAGCTGGAGCTGGTAGTCCGGCGTCACCCAGATCTCGTAGCCGAGCTCCCCGGTGAAGCCGCAGCGCTGGACCAGCGCGGGCGACATCCCGACCGCCATTTCCTTCACCGCGAAGAGGCGGAAGGCCTCGTTGGACACGTCGGCATCGGCCAGCTTCGCCAGCACGTCGCGCGCGCGCGGGCCGGACAGCGCGAAGCCCGCCAGCGTCGAGCAGACGCTGCGGACCTGCACGTCGTCGGGCGGCGCCTGCAGCCAGAACCAGCGCATGTGGAAGGCCTCGGCGAAGCCCGACCCGACGATGAGGTAGCGGTCCTCGGCAATGCAGGCGATGGACAGGTCTCCCATGATGCGGCCGGCTGGATTCAGCATCGGCGCGATCGCCATGCGGCCGGGGCGGGGGATGCGACAGGCGAAGACGCGATCCAGCCAGCGCCGGGCGCCGCGGCCGGTCACCTCGTATTTCCCGTAGTTCGACGTCTCATACAGGCCGACGCCGGTGCGCACGGCATGGCATTCCGCGCGCACATGGGGGAAGGCGTTGGACCGGCGATAGGTCGGTTCCTCCACGGGCTCGACGCCTTCCGGGGCGAACCACAGCGCGTTCTCCAGCCCGAAATTCGCGCCGAACACCGCGCCGCGCTGCTTCAGGCGGTCGTAGACCGGCGTGCGGCGGAAGGGCCGCGCGGCGGGCAGTTCCTCGTTCGGATAGGCGAGCCGGAAGCGGCGGCGATAGTTCTCCTCGGTCTTGATGCGGGTGTAGCGCGGCGTCGCGAAGATCCCGAAGCGCGCGGCGTCCATCGCCAGCACGTCCTGGCCGGGGTCGCCGCGATCCATCCAGCGCGACAGCACCAGGCCGATGCCGCCGCCCTGGCTGAAGCCGGCCATCACGCCGCAGGCCAGCCAGTAGCCCGGCAGGCTCTTCACCGGCCCGACCAGCGGGTTGCCGTCGGGCGCGAAGGTGAAGGGGCCGTTGATGACCTTCTTCAGCCCGACCTTGGCCAGCGCCGGGAAGTGCCGGAAGCCGCGTTCCAGCTCCGGCGAGATGCGCTCGAGGTCGTTCGGCAGGAGCTGGCTGTGGAAGTCGTCGGGCGTGCCGTGCTCGGCCCAGGCGACGGCGGCCTGTTCGTAGGTGCCGAGCAGCGCGCCCTGGCCTTCCTGGCGCAGGTAGATCTCGCCGGTGAAGTCGCTGGTGTTGATGATCTCGCGGTCGCGGCCCGCGAGTTCCGGCAGCGCGTCGGTGACGATGTAGTGGTGCTCATAGGCCAGCAGCGGGATGGTCAGCCCCACCATCCTGCCGACCTCGCGCGCCCAGAGTCCGCCGGCGTTCACCACATGCTCCGCGACGATCGTGCCCTTGTCCGTCACGACCTCCCACCCGCCCTCGGCGCGCGGCGTCAGGGCCGTGACCTTGGTGTGGCGCTGCACCTCCGCGCCCAGCGCGCGGGCCGCGGCGACATAGGCCTGCGTCGTCAGCCAGGGGTCGACATGGCCGCCATCCTCGCGCCACAGCGCGCCCCGAAAAAACTCCTCGGCGATGAGCGGGTTGTTCTTCTTGGCCTCGGCGATCGAGATCAGCTCGGTCTGCATGCCGAGGTAGCGCGCCCGGCTGTGGATGAGCTTGAGGAAATCCATCTGCCCGTCGCTGGCCGCGAGGTAGAAGCCGCCATTGTGATGGATGCCGCAGGACTGGCCGGTCGCGGCCTCCAGTTCGCGATACAGGTCGAAGGTGTATTTCTGCAGCCGCGATACGTTCGCGTCGGAATTGAGCGTCGTCACGCCGCCCGCCGCGTGCCAGGTGGAGCCCGAGGTCAGCTCGTTCTTGTCGAGCAGCAGCAGGTCGCGCCAGCCGATCTTCGCCAGGTGATACAGCACGGAGCAGCCGACGACGCCGCCCCCGATGATGACGGCGCGGGCATGGGTTCGCATGGTCATGGGCTCTCGGGGGCCGTGGCGGCCGTCAGCAGGAAATGCTCGAAGCTGTGGGCGAAGGTGGCGGGCACGAGGATGTCGAAGGTCGTTGCACCCGCACGATAGAGGATCGCGGCGACCTGCGCGATGGGCGTGCGCGCGACCGATCCCGCGGGGAAGGCGCTCTCATGCAGGTCGATCCGGCAGCCGCGCGCCAGGACATCGGCGGAAGCGGGGCCGTCCAGGCGGAAGATCGCGAAGCCGCCGGACTGGTCCACCACCGCGGCGCGTTCCGCCGGCAGGTCCGGCCGCGCGCCGACCACCATCGCGACGCCCGGCGCGAAGCAGAGCGCGAGGCCCTCGCCGAATGGCGTCGCGCGGCCGGGCGCCAGGCCGAGATCCACGCCCCGCCGCGCCGAGACCTGGTGCAGCGGCGCGGCGACGCGCGAGACCTCAACCGCGGACACGGGCATTCTCCGGATCGACGCGATGCGGGCTGCCGATGGCGACGCGCACGGACTCGCCATGGACGGGGCTGTCGGCGGTCAGCACCTCGCCATGCCGCGCCGCGCCGCCGGCGAGCAGCGCCAGGCCGATCCAGCCATCCTCCTCGGCCGCCATGCAGGCCGCCGTGACGTAGCCCTGGCTCGGCCCGGCGCCGTCCTGGCGCAGATGCGCGCCACCGCGCAGGCGCTGCGCGACATCGACGGGCCTGATGCCGACGAGTTGCAGGCGCTGCGGGTCATTCAGCCCCGGCCGCTCGCCCAGCACGCGCCCCACGAAGTCGCCCTTCTTCTTCAGCATCTTCCCGAGGCCGAGATCCGCCGGCGTGGTCTGCCCGTTGATCTCGCCGCCGGTGACATGCCCCTTCTCGATCCGCAGCACGTTCAGCGCATCGAGCGCGTAAGCGCGGATGCCGTGCGGCGCGCCGGCGGCGAGGATCGCTTCCCATACCGCCGCCGCGTGGGTGGCCGGCACCGCGACCTCGTAGGCCAGCTCGCCGGAGAAGGAGATGCGGAACAGCCGCCCCGGCACTCCGGCGATCGTCGCCTCGCCCGCCGCCATGAAGGGGAAGGCGTCGTTCGAGAGATCGCGGTCCACGATCCCGCGCAGCACGTCGCGCGCGCGCGGACCGGCCACCGCGAACTGCGCCCAATGGTCGGCGACGTCGGTCAGCGTGACGTCCAGCTCCGGCCACACGGTCTCCAGGTGCCATTCCATATGCGCCAGCGCGTCGTCGGCTTTTTGGGTCGTCGTCGTCACCAGGAAATGGTCCGGCCCGAGCCGGCTGGTCGTGCCGTCGTCGAACAGCATCCCGTCCTCGCGCAGCATCAACCCGTAGCGCGCGCGCCCGACCGGCAGGGTGGAGAAGGTGTTGGCGTAGATCCGGTCGAGGAAGGTCGCGGCGTCCGGCCCCTGCACGTCGACCTTGCCGAGCGACGACACGTCGCAGAGCCCGACCGCGCGGCGGACGTTGCGCGCTTCCTCCAGCACCGGCCCCCACGACGTGTCGCCGGTCGGCGAATAGACCAGCGGCCGCATCCACAGCCCGATGCGCACGAAGACCGCGCCATGCGCTGCGTGCCAGTCGTGCAGCGGCAGCCGGCGTTCCGGCTTGAAGTGCCGTCCGACATCCGCGCCGGCCAGCGCGCCCCAGCCGGCGGGCCGCACGAAGGGCCGCGGCCGCGGCCGGCCGACCGGGTCGCTCGGCACCCCCCCCCCCCCCCGCCGCACCCCCCCCCGCCGGC
>NZ_JBWXTD010000008.1:196250-196505 GCF_056682175.1 Falsiroseomonas sp. RANM36 | reverse complement strand
TCGCCGGCCATCCCAAGGCCGAGGCCATCGCGCCGATCCGCATCCGCGCCGGCGCGCTCGCCGAGAACACGCCCGCCCGCGACCTGCTGGTCTCCCCCGACCACTGCATGTTCCTCGACGGCGCCCTAGTGCCGGCCCGGCTGCTGGTGAACGGCACCTCCGTCACGGTGGAGGCCGGCCTCGCCGAGGTCACCTACTACCATGTCGAGCTCGAGAGCCATGACGTGCTGCTGGCCGAGGGTGCGGCGGCCGAAT
>NZ_JBWXTD010000008.1:195895-196150 GCF_056682175.1 Falsiroseomonas sp. RANM36 | reverse complement strand
TCGCCGGCCATCCCAAGGCCGAGGCCATCGCGCCGATCCGCATCCGCGCCGGCGCGCTCGCCGAGAACACGCCCGCCCGCGACCTGCTGGTCTCCCCCGCCCACTGCATGTTCCTCGACGGCGCCCTGGTGCCGGCCCGGCTGCTGGTGAACGGCACCTCCGTCACGGTGGAGGCCGGCCTCGCCGAGGTCACCTACTACCATGTCGAGCTCGAGAGCCATGACGTGCTGCTGGCCGAGGGTGCGGCGGCCGAAT
>NZ_JBWXTD010000008.1:192824-195795 GCF_056682175.1 Falsiroseomonas sp. RANM36 | reverse complement strand
CCGTCGCCGTGGCGACGCTCAGCCTCGCGGCCTGCGCGCCCCAGTCGGCACCGCCCGCTGCCTCCGCCCCCGCCGCGACGCCGGCGGCAAGCGCCCCGGCGGCGGCCCCCCCCCCCCCCCCCCCCCCCCCGCCCGCCCCCCGGGTTTTCATGCGCCGGGCGGAACGGCAAGCTGGCGGCATGGCCCCGACCCGGCCCGACACGGCCCCGATGACGACACCGCCGCCGCCCTTCCTGCCGCTGACCTCCGACCGGTTGCGCCGGCGCTTCCTGCTCGTCGTCCCGCGCGACGCGGTGATGGAGCGGCGCGAGGCCCGGCTGCAGGAGATTGGCCTCGCCGCCGTGGCGCGGGAGGCGGAGCGCGGCCGGCCCGCCATGGCGCGGATCCTCGATTCGACGCTCGCCGAGTGCATCGAGAGCGCGGCGCGGGAAGCCGTGGCGGCGATGCTGCGCGAGCTCGGCCTGGCCAGCATCGGGCCGGCGCGGATCGAGACGCTGTCCGCCCCGCCCGAGCATGACCTGGTGCTGCGCGCCGAGATCGCGACCCTGCCCGAGGTCCAGCCGCCCGACCCGTCCGGGCTCCGGCTGGAGCGGCTGGTCGCCGTGCCGCCGGACTCGGAGGTGGAGGCCGAGCTGGCCTCCCTCGCCCGCCGCCGCGGCGCCTGGCAGCAGCAGCCCCAGGGTTCCGGCGAGGGCAGCGGCGCCGGCGCCGAGGACCGCGTGGTCTGCGACGTGACGGCGACGCTGCTGCCCGCGCGCAACGCCATCCCGCAGCCCGGCATCCTGGGCGCCCGCCCCGGCACGCCCGGCCGCCTGCCCGACGAATGGACCTTCGGCGACAACGGCGCCGGCCTGGTGGCCGAGGTGCTGGCGATCGAGCCCTCCGCCAACCCACCGCATATCCGGCTGCGGGTGCATGGCACCACGACGCAGGAGGGGCAGAGCTACGTGATCTTCCACCTGCCCGGCGCCATCGCCGCGCAGCCCGACAGCAGCTGGGTGGGATCGGTGGCGCTCCGGCCGGTCGGCGCGCCGGTCGGCCTGCGCGGCAGCAAGCTCCGGCTGGAAAGCCAGGACGCCTCGGCGGCGGGACGGCTGCGGCGCAAGGATGCCGCGGTGCTGGCCGGGGCGGAGGGCGGCTTCGCGCGCTGCTATGTCTCGGACAGCTTCGCCGATGCGGAGACCGCCTTCCTGCGCATGCCGCTGCTGTTCGACCATGCCGCCGGCGCGGTGGATTTCCGCTGCGACATCGGCGCGCCGCGGCTGGTGGAGGGGCTCGACCTCGGCGAGCAGGGACCGATGCCGCTGCCGGCCCTCTCGGGGCAGGCGCAGTTGCTCGGCGCCGGCACGCCCGACCCGGCGGGGCTCTTCGCGCATCTGCACGGCATCCGCGCGGGCGAGACGCGCGAGGTCACGCTGCGCCTGCCGCACAGCCTGCCGGACCGGGCGCTGGCCGGACGGGAGGCGCGCTTCGTCGTGCGCGCCCGCGCGGTGCTGCGCCGCGTGCTGCCGCCGGTGGACGATGCGCTGGCGCAGGCGGCCGGGTTCCCCGGCCGGGCGGCGCGGCGGGCCGGCATCGCCGCGCGGCTCGCCGACCGCGCCGCGCGGCTGCAGCAGCGGCAGATGCACCGCGCCGCGCTGGCGGCGCTGCTCGAGGGCGCGGGCGAGATCCCGCTGCCGGAGGAGGCGGTGGCCGCCGAGACCACCGCGATCTGGCCCGGCTTCGCCGCCGCGGCGGCACAGCGCAACGAGACGCCGGACCGCGCGGCGGCGATGCGGCTGGCGGCGCGGCGGCTGCGCATCGGCCTGCTGGTCGCCGCGCGGGCACGCGAGCACGGCCTGGCACCCGACGCCGCCGCGCTGCGCGCCGCGGCCACCGCGCGCGGCCCCGGCGCCGCCGCGCCGGCGCTGCGCGCGCGCGCGCTGGGGGACACGGTGGTCGCCTTCCTGATCGCCCGCGCGCAGGTCACCGACCGGCCGGCGAGCACCGCTGACCTCATGGCAGCGGCCGAACAATAGCGCGGCCGGTCGCGTTGACGCTCCCCGGAGCCAAGCCTAGCGTCCCCCCATCCCGCAGGAACGAGGGGAAGGAAACGCGATGGCGAACGGCGTGAAGGCGGCCTGGGCGGCAGGCAAGCCCGTGGTGAACGGATGGCTTGCCATCCCCTCCGGCTTCAGCGCCGAGGTCATGGCCCAGGCGGGCTTCGACAGCCTGACGGTGGACATCCAGCACGGCGTGCAGGACTACCTTTCCATGGTCGCCTGCTTCCAGGGCATGCAGCCGCATGGCGTGACGCCGATGGTGCGCGTGCCGTGGAACGAGCCGGGCATCATCGGCAAGGTGCTGGACGGCGGCGCGAAGGGCGTGATCTGCCCGATGGTCAACACCGAGACGGCGGCGCGCGACCTGGTCTCCTTCTGCCGCTATCCGCCCAAGGGCGCGCGCAGCTTCGGCCCGATCCGGTCCGGCATCTACGGCGCGGCGGCGGACACCGACGCGGCGAATGACGACGTGCTGGTGATCCCGATGATCGAGACGAAGACCGCGCTCGACAATCTGGAAGCCATCGTCAGCGTGCCGGGTGTGGATGCGATCTATATCGGCCCGTCGGACCTTTCGCTGTCGCTCGGCATGAAGCCGCTGCAGGACCGGCGGGAGCCGGAATTCCTGAAGGTGCTCGACCAGATCCGCACCACGGCGCAGAAGCACGGCGTGAAGGTCGGCATCCACACCATGACCGGCCAGTACACGAAGGAAATGTTCGAGCGCGGCTTCAACCTGGCCACGATCATGAACGACAGCGGGCTGATGCTGACGGCGGCGAAGGCGCAGGTGGCGGTCGCCAGGGGATAGGGGAGACGGGGGGGGGGGGGGGGGGGGGGGGGGGGGGGGGGGGGGGGGGGGGGGGGGGGGGGGGGGGGGGGGGGGGGGGGGGGGGGGGGGGGGGGGGGGGGGGGCGGGGGGGCGGGCG
>NZ_JBWXTD010000008.1:186915-192724 GCF_056682175.1 Falsiroseomonas sp. RANM36 | reverse complement strand
GCGTGGGGCCCCCGGGCATGGGCCCCCGCGCCCCCCCCCCCGCCCCCGCGGGGGCGGCGCGCCGCCCGGGGCGCGCCGGGCGCCGGCCGCAGAGGCGAAGCGCATCACCGCCTCGATCGGCTGGCCCTCCGCGATCGCCAGCGCATAGGCGCCGTGGAACACGTCGCCCGCGCCCGTGGTATTCGTCGCCGCCACGCGGAAGGCGGGCGTGCGCCGCGGCGCCGGATCCCGCTGCGTCATCCAGAGCGTGCCCTTCTCGCCCTGCGTCACCGCCGCCACCTGGCAGCCATCCTCCAGCGCGCGCCGCAGCGCCTCCGCCGGCTTCTTGCCGGGCGCGTAGTTCGCCAGGCCCGGCACCGAGAACACCGCATGATCTACGCGCGGGATCAGCTCCATCAGGATGCGCGTCTCGGTCTTCTCGCCGTCGATCACCGTCGGCACGCCCTTCGCGCGGGCATGGTCCAGCGCGCGCGCCGCGCCTTCGGGCCAGCGGGGATCGCAGAGGAAGGCCTGCGCGGTGTCGATGCGCGCCAGCGGCAGCCAGTCGGGATCGGTGCCGAGATTCTCGCCGCGATAGGCATAGATGCTGCGCTCGCCCATCGGGTCCACCAGCACCGCCGAGACCGGCGTGCGCCCGCCCGGCGCCAGGCGGCATTGCGAGACGTCCACGCCCTGCTCGGCCAGCGCATCGAGCAGCGGGCGGCCATTGAGGTCATCCCCGACCCGCCCCCAGAAGACGCAGTTGCCGCCGAGGCGGCTGACGGCGATGGAGGCATTCGCCGCCAGCCCGCCGGCGCCGAGCGCGTAGCTCCGCGCGCGGTTCTTGGAGGGCGGCTGCACGATCTCGTCCACATGGAAGGTGTGGTCCATCACCACGCTGCCGAGGCAGACGACAAGGGGGCGCGGGTCGGTGGGCATGGGCGTCAGGCTGCCCGCCGATGCGGCGCCGCGGCAAGACAAGATTGTGCCACAGGCGCCGGCGCGGGGCGGCGCGGCGCTACGCGTTCAGCCGCGCCAGCACGTCCAGCATCGTCGGCGAGACGTCGGTGTGGTGGTGCACCATGCGCCAGCCGCCGGCCTCGCGGCGGTAGATGTTGGTCACCCGGTGCTCGACCGTGGCGGTGAGGCCGCCGAGGGTGAGCGTGCCGGTCTCGATGCCGACCTCATAGGCCATGTCGCCGGCCGTCTCGATGTGCTGCCCGGTGAGGCGGATGTCGCCGGCGGAGGCGATGCCGGCGACGCGGTCGAAGCTGCCGCCGACCTCGCTCCAGCCGGTGTCGCGCCCGCCGATCGGGTGCAAAGCGGTCACCGTCGCGCCCTGCGACCAGATGCGGGCCATCGCGCCGGCCTCGCCCTTCGCCATGCGGTTCAGCGCGGCGTAGAAGGCGGCGGAGGCGGTGCGGACTTCCTGTTGCGTGGACATTGCTGCTTCCCTTCGGATCGTCGGCGCGGCCTGTTCCGCGCCCGGACATCCTTGCGCCCGGGGGCCGCGGCGAACGAGGTTGGTTTCCGTCGGCCGATGGTCGAAACTGGACAGCGTGCGAAACGCCCCCTCCACCGCCGCGCGCCGGCACGGCCCGGTCACGCCGGTCGGCTACCGGCCTCCGGCGGGCTATGCGCTCGACATCGAGGTCTTCGCACTGTCGGAGCTGCGGCGGCGGGCGGGCGACGTCGCGCGGCGCGGGCATGAGCGCATCGACTTCCACTGCCTGCTCTTCGTCGCCGCCGGGCGCTATGTGCATCTGGCCGATTTCACCTCGCTCGCCTGCACGCCCGGCACGCTGATCGTGCTGCAGCCCGGCCAGGTGCATCACTTCGGCGATCTCTCGGGCTGCGAGGGCTGGATGCTGCTGTTCCGCTCCGAGCTGCTGGACCCGCGCGCGGCGGGCGGCGCGAAGCCGGCCCGGCTCGAGGCGATGCAGCAGCTCGAGGAGCTGCCGCTGCGGATGCAGCTTTCCGCCGCCGCGCGCCCGGCGGCGGAGGAGGCCTTCGCGCGCATGGCGAAGGATGCGCAGGGCGACGCGACGCGGCTGCGCAACGCGCTGCTGCGCAGCCAGATGGAGGCGCTGCTGCTGCGCCTGCATCTCGACCGCGGCGCGGCGGCGGAGGATGCCGTGGAGCCCGCGCCGCTGCGCCGCTTCCGCCGCTTCCGCGCGCTGGTCGAGCGCGACTTCGCGCAGCGCCACACGCTCGCGCCCTATGCGCGGGAGCTCGGCTGCTCGGAAAAAAGCCTCGACCGTGCGGTGCGCACGGTCTCCGACCGGAGTGCCAAGGCCATGCTGACGGACCGCATCGTGCTGGAGGCGAAGCGCCTGCTGGCGCATACGCTGCTGCCGGCGGCGAATGTCGGCTACGCGCTCGGCTTCAGCGAGCCGACCAACTTCGCGAAGTTCTTCCGGCGGGAGACGCGGCTGACGCCGGGCGCCTTCCGCGCGCGGCTGCGCCGCGGCACGGCGACGGACGCCGAGGCCCGGGCATGAGGCACGCCGTGGATCGCAGGGCGACCGGGCGCCCCGCGGAGCCGCCCCTGCCCGACTGGCTGCGCGCGCGGCTGCTGCATGTCGGGCCGGACCTGCTCGTGCTCGACAAGCCCGCCGGCCTGCCGGTCTCGGCGCGATCCGGCGATTCGCTGGAGCGCTGGCTGCCGGCGCTGCGCATGGGCAAGCGGCGCGACCCGCAGCCGGCGCACCGCCTCGATGCCGACACGTCCGGCTGCCTCGTGCTCGGCCGCACCGCGCCGATGCTGGCGCGGCTCAACGCGCTGTTCGCGGAACGGCGGGTGGAGAAGCTCTACTGGGCGGTGCTGCGCGGCGCATTGCCCGGCGACAGGGGCACGGTGGACGCGCCCTTGCGCAAGGTCAGCACGCCGCAGCGGGGCTGGCGGATGGAAGCGCATCCCGCCGGCGACCCGGCGCGCACCGCCTGGCGCGTGCTCGGCCGCGCGCCGGGGATGACCTGGGTGGAACTGCGGCCCGAGACCGGGCGAACGCACCAGCTACGCGTGCATTGCGCGACGCTCGGCGCGCCGATCGTGGGCGATGCGATGTATGGCGGCGGCGCGGGGACGCTGCACCTGCTGGCGCGCGGGATCGCGCTGCCGCTCGATCCCGCGCTGCGCATCACGGCGCCGGTGCCGGCCCATATGCGGGCGGCGATCGCGGCCTGCGGCGGCGCCTGATCGCCGCGCTCACGATCACCTCGATGGCCAACGGCAGCAGGGCGGAGAGCAGGATGACGCCCCATCCCTCTCGCGCCCGTGGCGTTGCCCACGCCGCGCGCGGTGCCGGCAGCGCAGCCTGCCGCCGCGCAGGCACGCGCGACGCCCGCCTGCTCCCTTCGCGGTTGGCCCAGGCGCGCGTGAACTCGGCGCCGGCCAGGAAGATCAGGGCGGAGTAGTAGATCCAGACCAGCAGGATGATGAGCGCGCCGGCCGTCCCGAACCCCGCCGCGACGTTGCTGTGCCCGATGTAGAAACCGATCGCCGACTTGCCGATGGTGAACAGGACAGCCGTCGCCGCCGCGCCGATGGCGACGTCGCGCCACGCCAGGCGACGGTCCGGCAGCAGCTTGAAGATCGCCGCGAAGAGCAGGGCGAGGACCAGCACGGTGACCGCGGTGTCGAGCGCCGCGACGACGAGGGCGCCGCCCGGGACCGCCCGCGTCAGCCAGGCGCCGAGCGCGGAGATCGCCGCGCTGGCCGCCAGCGACGCGATCATGATGAAGCCGGTCGCGGCGACGAGCCCGAGCGCGGCAGCCTTCGCCCTGACGAAGCGGGAGACGGTCTCGGCGACGGTGTCCGCGTCGGGCGTCTCGGTCTTCCAGATCGCATTGAGCGCCGATTGCAGCGCCCCGAAGGTGCCGCTCGCCGTCAGCAGGAGCGTCGCCAGGCCGATCGCCAGCGCCCAGCCGCCGCGGGCGTCGCCGAGCGCCGAACTTGCCATCATGCGCACCGCGTTCGCGCTCTGCGCGCCGACCATCGCGGTCAACTGATCGGCCAGGGCCTTGTCCACCTGCTCCTGGCCGAAGACGAGGCCGGCTATGCCGGTGGCGATGAACAGCAGCGGGCCCACCGAGAACAGGGTGAAATAGGCGATGGCGGCGGCGCGCGTCAGGCAGTCGTCGGCCAGGAATCCCTGGCCGGCATCCTTCAGCATCGCCCAGATGGTCTTCATGGTCCGCGCTCCGTTGCGCCCTGCGGGGCACCGGCCGGCGCGCGGGTCGCAGCACGACCGGCCGACCCGCCGGTGACGCGGCGCTTGCCGCCGCCGGCAGCCGGCGGCGGCCAACCGCTCATTGGGCGCGCCGCCCGGTGCGCCGCGCGCCGCCCTCGGCGATCGCGGTCAGCGTGCGGTCGGCCTTCTCCTCCTCGGCCAGCGATTCGCCCAGCAGCCTGGCCGCCTCGTCATGGCCGAGCACCGTCGCCCAGCGCCGGAGCGTGCCGTACCGCGTGATCTCGTAGTGCTCCACGGCCTGGGCGCAGCCGATGAGCCCCTCGTCCAGCACCGGCGTGCCCGCGTATTCCTCGAGCACCTCCGCGCCCTCCGCGGTGATCCCGTCGATGGCGTCGCACGTCTTGCCCTGGGCGCGCTTGCCGATGATCTCGAACACCCGCTGGAGACGCTCCACCTGCATCTCCGTCTCGCTGATGTGCTCCTCGAAGGCGGATTTCAGCGCCTCCGACTCGGCGCCGCGCACCAGTTTCGGGAGTGTCCGCAGGACTTTCCGCTCGGCGTAGTAGATGTCCTTCAGGGTGTCGTGGAACAGGTCGTCAAGCGTCTTGGCCTTGGCCATCGGTGCCTCCTGGCGGTCGGTGTGCGCCCGGGCAACGCGCGAATGGCCTCGGCGTTGCCGGCCGTCGGATCGGCCCGCCGGCGACAGCGTCGTTCACGGAAAGGCATCGCGGCGCGGCCGCGCATCGCCCTGGCACGATTCGGCCATCGATTTCGGGCGGCGTTCCGGCCGATGGGGCTAGGCTCCCCTGACGCCATGAGGATGGCGACGGCCACCACGCCGGCCGGCGAAACGGCAGAACGGAGAAAGACCGATGGACCTCACCCGTCGCACCGCCCTGGCCGCCGGCCTCGGCCTTGCCGGCAGCGCGATGCCGGGCGCCCCCGGCCATGCCAACTGGGACGGCCCGGCGCTGCGCGGCATCGAAGGGCTGGCCGAGTTCGCCCACGCCGTCGAGGCCTACACCTATGGCTATCCGCTGGTGACGATGGAGATGACGCGGCGCGTCATGACCAATGTCGCGACGCCCACCGGCAACCGCGGGCCGATGGGCCAGCTCATCAAGGCCCGCAGCTATCCCGACGCGTCCTTCCGCGACGTCACGGCGCCGAACGCCGACACGCTCTACACCACGGCCTGGGTGGACCTCTCGAACGAGCCGTGGGTGTTCAGCATCCCCGACATGAAGGGGCGCTACTTCCTGTTCCCGATGCTCGACGCCTGGACCAACGTGTTCCAGGTGCCGGGCACCCGCACCACGGGCACGGGCGCACAGACCTACGCGATCACCGGGCCGGGCTGGCGCGGCACGCTGCCCGCCGGCGTCCGGGAGCTGAAGGCGCCGACCAACATGGTCTGGATCCTCGGGCGCATCTACTGCACCGGCACGCCGGAGGACTACGCCGCCGTGCATGCGCTGCAGGATGCCTGCAGGCTGGTGCCGCTGAGCGCCTGGGGCCGCGACTGGACGCCGCAAGCGGGCCGGGTGGATCCGGCCGTGGCATGCGCCGTCAGCAAGCCCGGCCGCGGCGGCGGCGGGCCGTGACAGCGCTGGCGCCGGGCGCCCCGCCCCGCACCC
>NZ_JBWXTD010000008.1:167340-186905 GCF_056682175.1 Falsiroseomonas sp. RANM36 | reverse complement strand
ACCGCGGTGCGCGACCAGGTCAACCGCATGGCGCTGCCCGACTACTTCGCGCTGATGGCGCAGCTGATGAAGGCGAACCCGCCGGCCGCGGCGGATGCGCCGATGCTGCCGAAGCTCGCGCAGCTCGGCCTGGTGCCGGGGCAGGATTTCGACCGGACGAAGCTGCACCCCGATTTCGGCGCGCGCGTGCCGCAGATCGCCTTCGACCGGATCATGCTGCATTTCCGCTTCAGCGGCGGCGACATCCAGGACGTGAACGGCTGGGCCTTCACGACCAAGACCGGCCTCTACGGCACCAACTACCTGCAGCGGGCGCTGGTGACCGCGATCGGCCTCGGCGCCAACCGGCCGCAGGACGCGGTCTATCCCGTCTCCAAGGCCGATGCGGCGGGCAGCGCCTATAGCGGGGCGAACCGCTACGTGATCCGCTTCCCGGCCGGCCGGACGCCGCCGGTGCAGGGCTTCTGGTCGGTGACGATGTACGACGAGGACTTCTTCTTCGTCGCCAACCCGATCAACCGCTACTCCATCAGCCCGCGCCAGGACCTCAAGAAGAACCCGGACGGATCGGTGGACCTGCTGATCCAGGCGGACTCGCCGGGCACGGAGCGGGAATCCAACTGGCTGCCGGCGCCGCGGGGCCGGTTCCAGCTGATGATGCGGCTCTACTGGGCGGACGAGGGTGACCCGACGATCCTGAACGGCACCTGGCAGCCCCCCGCGGTGACCCGCGCGGGCTGAGGCCGCATCTGGCGCGGGCGGCCCGGCCGGGCGCCCCCCCCCCCCCCCCCCCCCGCGCCCCGCGCCGCGCGGGATTGCCCCGCGCCGGCCCCGCATGGTGTGCTCTGCCGGCACCGACTGGCGGAACCGCCCCGATGGACCTCACCCCCTGGCTTGCCTTCGTCGCCGCGGCGACGGCGATGCTGCTGATCCCGGGCCCCACCATCCTGCTGGTCATCGGCCAGTCGCTCGGCGGCGGCGCCCGCAACGCGCTGCCGCTCGCCGCCGGCGTGGCGCTCGGCGACCTGACGGCGATGAGCCTCTCGCTGGCCGGCATGGGCGCGCTGCTCGCCGCCTCCGGCACCGCCTTCGCCCTGCTGAAATGGGCCGGCGCCGCCTATCTCGTGTATCTCGGCGTGAAGCTCTGGCGCGCCCCGGTGGACGCCGCCGCCGCTCCGCCGCTCCCGGCCCGCCGCGCGATGCGGGAGGCCTATGTCGTCACCGCGCTCAATCCGAAGGGGATCGTCTTCTTCGTCGCCTTCGTGCCGCAGTTCATCGATCCCGCGCGGCCCTTCGCCACGCAGGCCGCGATCCTGGTCGCGACCTTCGTCACCCTTGCCGCGCTGAACGCCGCCGCCTATGCGCTGCTGGCCGCGCGGCTCTCCGGCGCCGTGCGCCGCCCGGCGCTGCGACGCGCGCTCAACCGCATCGGCGGCACGGTGCTGGTCGGCGCCGGCCTGGCGGTGGCGCTGCGCCGCGGCACTTGACAGAGGCGCCCGCCGCACGCCACGCGCCGCCCCGGAGTGCCCTGCCATGGCCGAGACCTACACCGAGACCACCCGCGGCATCCGAGTCTCGGTGCGCGCCTTCTACCTGGCCGACCAGTCGGAACCGGACCGCGCCCATTTCGTCTGGGCCTACCGCGTCGCCATCGTCAATGAGGGGAAGGAGACGGTGCAACTGCTCCGCCGCACCTGGTTCATCACCGACGGGCTCGGCCGCACCCAGCAGGTGCAGGGCGAGGGCGTGGTGGGCGAGACGCCGGTGCTCGAGCCCGGCCAGAACTTCGAATACACCTCCGGAACCCCGCTCGCGACACCGTCCGGCTTCATGCGCGGCGCCTATCACATGGTCGTCACGGCGACCGGCGAGGGCTTCGACGTCGCCATCCCCGCCTTCAGCCTCGACAGTCCCCACCAGGCCACCAGCCGCCTGCATTGAGCGGGCGCCGGGCCTCCCGCGGCCGCCCGCGCCGCTATTGCGTGATCGGCCCCACCCCCCATGTGACCGGGCGAGGAAGGCGCCGTGACCCGGCGGCACGGACCCCGCCGCCGTCCCTGCAAGGGGCGCAAGCCCAAGGACCCTTGAACGTGAACATCCAGACGCCCCCCCGCCAGCTCGCGAAGGCGAAGCCCGGTGCCGAGGCCCCCCCGACCCGCGAGCAGGCCGAGGACGCCATCCGCACCCTGCTGCGCTGGGCCGGCGACGACCCCAGCCGCGAGGGCCTGCAGGACACGCCCGCCCGCGTCGCCCGCGCCTATCGCGAATGGTTCTGCGGCTACGAGGAAGACCCGGTCGAGCTCCTCGCCCGCTCCTTCGAGGAGACGGACGGCTATGACGAGATGGTGCTGCTGCGCGACATTCGCCTGGAATCCACCTGCGAGCACCACATGGCGCCGATCCTCGGCAAGGTGCATGTCGCCTACCTGCCGAATGGCCGCGTGGTCGGCATCAGCAAGCTCGCCCGCGTGGTCGAGGCCTATGCCAGGCGCCTGCAGATCCAGGAGAAGATGACGGCGCAGATCGCGAACACCATCAACGACGTCCTCAAGCCCAAGGGTGTCGCCGTGGTGGTCGAGGCCGCGCACCAGTGCATGACCACCCGCGGCGTCCACAAGCCTGGCGTGACCATGGTCACCAGCCGCATGCTCGGCGCCTTCCGCGACGACGCCTCCACCCGCCGCGAGTTCCTCGCCATGGTCGCCGCCCCCCGCCCCGGCACCGAGGGCTGACCTTCCCCAAAAGCCCTCTCCCCCGCAGGGGGGAGGGTTGGGTGAGGGGGGGCTCCCGGACCAAAGAACCACCTCCCCGCCCGCATCACGACAACGAAACAAAAAAGCCTGCACGCGGCTGCCCTCACGTCGCTCGACGGATGCGCCGCGGCTTGGCAACCTCCCCGAACACGCGCGCAACGGCCGCCACCAGGCCCACGCGACGCGCCCTCGTTCCGGGACGGGACCCACCATGCAGAGGCTCGCAGCCGACATCGCCGCGGCCATCGAACAAGGCAGGGGCGCCACGCCGGCCGACCTGGTGCTCAAGGGCGGCCGCGTCTTCGACCTGGTCACGGGCGCGCTGACGGAGACCGACGTCGCGATCTGCGCCGACCGGATCGTCGGCACGCATGGCACCTACCAGGGCCGGCAGGAGATCGACGTCTCGGGCCTGGTCCTGGTGCCCGGCTTCATCGACACGCATCTGCACATCGAATCCTCCCTGGTCACGCCCTTCGAATTCGACCGCTGCGTCACCCCGCGCGGCGTCACCACGGCGATCTGCGACCCGCACGAGATCGCCAACGTCGCCGGCATCCAGGGCATCCGCTACTTCCTTGAGGCGGCCGAACGCACCGTGATGGACCTGCGCGTGCAGCTCTCCAGCTGCGTGCCGGCGACCGAGATGGAGACCTCCGGCGCGCGGCTCACGGCTGCGGACCTGCTGCCGCTCGCGCAGCATCCGAAGGTGATCGGGCTGGCCGAGTTCATGAACTATCCCGGCGTGCTGCATGGCGACCCGGAGTGCCTCGCCAAGCTGCGCGCCTTCCAGGGCCGGCACATCGATGGCCACGCGCCGCTGCTGCGCGGGATGGAGCTGAACGGCTACCTGGCCGCCGGCATCCGCACCGACCACGAGGCGACGAGCGCCGCGGAGGCGCTCGAAAAGCTCTCCAAGGGCATGGCGATCCTGGTGCGGGAGGGCTCCGTCTCCAAGGACCTGCACGCCCTGGCGCCGATCATCACGGAGCGGCACGCGCCCTTCCTCGCCTTCTGCACGGACGACCGCAACCCGCTCGACATCGCCGAGCACGGCCACCTGGACCACATGATCCGCACCGCCATCGCCCTCGGTGCCGAGCCGCTGGCCGTCTATCGCGCCGCCAGCCACTCCGCCGCGCGGATCTTCGGGCTCGCCGATCGCGGCCTGATCGCCCCGGGCTGGCGCGCCGACATCGTCGCCCTCGATGCGCTCGAAAACTGCCGCGCCCGGCTCGTGCTCTGCGGCGGCGTCGTGGCGGATGACGCCGCCTTCGCCCGGCGCGAGACGATCCCGCCCATCGCCCGCGGCAGCGTGCGGGCGCCGCGTGTCTCCGCCGCCGATTTCCGCCGCCCCGCGCCCAACGCGCCAAGCCCCGTGATCGGCATCCTCCCCGGCCGCATCATCACGGAGCGGCTGGAGGCGACGCTCCCGGTGGAGAACGGCGCCTCCGTCGCCAACCCCGCCGCCGACCTGGCGAAGATCGCCATCGTCGAGCGGCACGGCGTGAACGGCAACCGCGCCGTCGGCTTCGTGAAAGGCTTCGGGCTGCAGCACGGCGCCATCGCCTCCACCGTCTGCCACGACCACCACAACATCGCCGTGGTCGGCGCCAGCGAGGACGACATGGCGCTGGCCTGCAACCGCCTCGGCGAGATCGAGGGCGGCTTCGTGGTCGCCGCCGGCGGCCAGGTGCTGGCGGAAGTCGCCCTGCCCATCGCCGGCCTGATGAGCCTGAAAACCTTCGAGGACGTGCAGACGGAACTCTTCGCCCTGCGCGCCGCCGCACGCTCGCTCGGCGTGACGCTGGACGAGCCCTTCCTGCAACTGGCCTTCCTCGCCCTGCCCGTGATCCCGCACCTTAAGATCACCGACCGCGGGATGGTGGACGTGGATCGCTTCGTCCTGATCGACTGAGAGTTTGCCGGGGACGATGATCGTCCCCGGAGCCCCTTCAGCCAAGCAGCACCTTTTCCAGCTCCGCCAGGACCTTCTTCTCGGCATCGGAGATGCGGCTACCGAGGCCGAGGAAGCCGCCCGCGGCCTCGGCCACGAGACGGGCTCGGCCGATGGTGACGCCCGCCATCGTCGCGCGCGATTCCGCCGGCAGGGTGGCAACGATGGACGCGGCGTAGTCGTGCCAGGCCTCCCGCAACTTCGGCGAGGGCGGCGCCTTCAGCCAGTGTTCCAGCAGCGCCATCGCCTCCGGCTGCTTCGCCAGGCCGGCCTCGCGCGCGGCGCGCAGCACCGCGTCCTTCTCGGAAGGTTCGAGCGAGCCATCCGCCCAGGCGACGAAGACCAGCGGCGCCAGCGCCAGCGCCGCCACGCTCTGCGGGCCGAGATCGAGCTCCACCAGCCGGTCGAGCAGCGCCTCGTCGCGGATCGGCAGCGCGGCGGCGATGGCCTCCTTGCGGGACTTGTTGCGGTCCGCCTCGCGCAGGCTGTGCAGCAGCGCCTGCTCCTGCTGGGCGAAGAACGCTTCCTCGAGCGCGCGCTCGCGCCCCTTCAGGATGCCTTCGGACATGTCGGGCCCTCCTCTGTCGTGGCCGCCATCATGGCGCCGGGCGGCGCGCGCTTCCAGCGGGCAGGCGCCGGTTTCACGCGAATGCCTCGATGACCTCCGCCGGGATCGGGGCGGAGCGGATGCGGCCGGTTTCCTTGTCGCGCACGGTCCAGACGCGGGTCTCGAAGCCTTCCACGCCGAGCGCGCCGTCGGCCTTCAGCAACCGGTGCTCCACATCGAAGGCGGAGCGGCGGAAGGCGGTGACGCGGCTTTCGATGACCACCTCGTCGCCATGGGCGCTCGGCACGCTGAACGTCGCCCGGGTGTCCACCATGGGAATGCCGAGGATGCCGAACTTCCGCGTCCAGGCGATCTTCGGCATGCCGAGCGCGGCCTGGAGGAGGAAGGCGGTGGAGGCGTCGAACATCGCGAAGTAGCGCGGATAGAAGACGATGCCCGCGGGATCGCAATCGCCCCATTCGATGGTGACGGCGCGGCGATGCACGAAGCTCGGCTCAGGCGGCGGCATGGGGATTCTCCAGCAGGAGCGCGATGCCCTGGCCGCCGCCGATGCAGGCGGAGGCGATGCCGTAGCGCGCGCCGCGCCGCGCAAGCTCCCGCGCGCAGGTGAGCGCAAGCCGGATGCCGGTGGCGGCGAGCGGGTGGCCGATGGCGATCGCGCCGCCATTCACGTTGAGCCGCGCCTCGTCCAGGTCGAGGGCGCGGGCGCAGGCCATGACCTGCGCGCCGAAGGCCTCGTTGATCTCGATGAGCGCGATGTCGTGCAGCGCGAGGCCGGTGCGTTCCAGCAGGGCCTTGATGGCGGGGACGGGCCCGATGCCCATGATCTCCGGCGGGCAGCCCACGGCGCAGCCGGCGAGCAGGCGCGCGAGCGGCTTGCGGCCGTTCGCGCCGGCGCGGGAAGCGACGATCGCGGCGGCTGCGCCATCCACCACGGCGGAGGAATTGCCGCCGGTCTGCACGCCGCCGAAAGCCGGCCTGATTTTTCCGAGTGCCTCCACCGGCGAGGGGCGCGGGTGGGTGTCGGCTGCCACGCTTTCGATCTTCCTCGGGAGTGCGATCCCGCGATCCTGCATGCCCTCGCGACGGAATGTTTCGGTGACCACGGCAGAAATCTCGTCATCGAAGAATCCGGCCTCGCGTGCGGCCAGCGCGCGGGAAAAGCTGCGGCTGGCGAAGGCGTCCACCTCGGCGCGCGTGATGTTGCCGCGCTTCGCGAGCTCCTCCGCCGTGCCGCCCATGGTCAGGCCGCAGCCGGGATCGAGCAGCGCCTCCCACAGGAAATCCTTGAACTCCACCGGCGCGCCGAGGCCGAAGCCGCTGCGATGCGTGTAGGCGGCGATGGGATTGCGGCTCATGCTTTCCGCGCCCACGGCGAGCGCGAGGCCTGCATTCTGCCGGTCCACGGCGATCGCGGCCTGGATGATCGCCTCGATCCCCGTGCCGCAGACGCGCTGAACCAGCAGCGCGGGCACGTCCTGCGGCGCGCCGGCATAAAGGCCGATATGGCGCGGCAGCATGTAGGCGTCGAAGCTGGCCTGCGCGACGGAACCGGCGACGACGTAGCCGATCTCCTCGCCACGCGCCTGCGCCTTGTCCAGCGCGGCGCGCGCGGCCTTGATGCCGAGATCGGTCGGCGAGATCTGCGCGAGTGGCCCGGAGAGATCGGCGAAGGGCGTGCGCGCGCCGGCGAGCAGCCAGGCGTCGTCCCAGGCGGTGTGCAGCGCGGTCATGGCGTGGTCCCGATCGTGATGACGTGGGGCGGCGGCGTGCTCGAAAAAAGGTCCTCGACCAGCGCGGCGCGGCGTGCGAGCACCGCGCGCTGGTTGACGCTGCCCTTGTCGGTGATCTCGCCGGCGTCGAGGGAGAGCGGCGCGGTCAGCAGCGTCGCGCGCGCGACATGCTGGCTGCTGCCGGTGGCGGTCTTCGCGAGTGCCGCGAGCTTCGCCGAGAGCTCGGCGCGGAGCGCGGGATGCGTCGCGGCATCCTCGCCTTGCGGCACGATGCGCGCGACGGCCTCGGGTTCCGGCAGCAGGATGGCGGCGAGCTCGTCGCGGTCCGGCGCGGCGATCACCACGTCCTTCACGTACGGCGCGAGCGCCGCGACGAGTTTCGCGCGCAGCGGGCCGACGCTGACCCAGGTGCCGGTGGAGAGCTTGAAATCCTCCGTGATGCGGCCGTCGAACCGGAAGCCCTTGTGCAGGTCGGCGGGATCGAGCGGCACCAGCGCGTCGCCGAAGCGGTAGAAGCCTTCCTCGTCGAAGGCGGCGCGCGTGGCCTCGGGGTTGCGCCAGTAGCCCGGCGTGATGGAGGGGCCGCGCACGCGCGCCTCCATCTTGTCGCCGACCGGGGCGAGCTTCATCGCGATCCCCGGCACGGGCAGGCCGACCGCGCCGGATTCGGAGAAATCCTCGCGCACCACCAGGCAGAAGGGCGCGGTCTCGGTCGCGCCGAGCCCGGTGATCATCGGGATTTTCGCGCCACGTTCAGCGAGCGCCATGCGGTCCAGCTCGTCCCAGACATGCTGCGGCAGGCCGGCCGCCGAGTAGAACATCATCCGCACGCGAGAGAAGAAGATGCGGCGCAGCGCGGCGTCCTGCTTCAGGTGGTGCACCACCTCCTCGAAGCCGCGGGGGACGTTGAAGTAGATGGTAGTCGCGATCTCGCGCAGGTTGCGCAGCGACTCCGAAAAGCCGCCGGGCACCGGGCGGCCTTCGTCCATGTAGAGCGTCCCGCCGTTGTAGAGCGCGATGCCGGTGTTGTGGTTGCCGCCGAAGGTGTGGTGCCAGGGCAGCCAGTCCAGCAGCACCGGCGGCTCCTCCGCCATGAAGGGGAAGGCCTCGCGGATCATCTGCTGGTTGGAGCAGAGCATGCGCTGCGTGTTGATCACGCCCTTGGGCTGGCCGGTGGAGCCGGAGGTGAACAGGATCTTCGCCGGCGCATCCGGATCCACGGCCTCCGCCGCACGATCCACCGCCGCGGTCGGCACGGTGGCGAGCAGCGCGCGAAAACCCTGCGCGTCCAGCACGTCCGTTCCCGCCGGCACCGCCGCCGCGATCGCCTTCGCGAAGCGCGCGCCGTCATTGGCGAAGACGAGGCCGGGCATCAGCAGCGCAAGGCAGTGGCGCAGCTTGGCGAAATCCGTCGCGAGCAGCGAATAGGAGGGCGAGACCGGCGCGACGGGCACGCCGACATGCAGCGCCGCCAGCGTCAGCACGAACTGGTCGAGGCAGTTGCCCGAGAGGATCGCCAGCGGCCGCTCCGCCGACAGGCCGCGATCCAGCAGCGCCTGCCCCACGGCGCGCACCTTCGCCAGCATCTCCCCGTACGAAATGCGTCGCCAGTCGCCGCCGAGCGCGGGATCGCGCTTCGCGACCAGCGTGCGGTCCGGCGCGACGGCGGCCCAATGCTCCAGCCGCTCCGTCAGGCGCCGCGGATAGGCGCCGAGCGTGCCTTCCGGCGTGACGAGCAGCGCGCCATCCGCGCGCCGGGCGAAGCGCACCGGGCCGGGCCCGAGCGGCCTGCGAGGTGCTTCCGGCTTGCTGAGCGCGGACATCCCGCTCCTCCAGTGAATTTGTTATGCGACATAATAATCCGGTGCCGCCCCCCTTCCAAGAGCGGGCGACGCTTCGCATACTGCCATGGATGTCCACGCTCCGTCGCCGCGCCGAGACCCTGCCGCCCGCCGCCGGCGTCGCCGTGACGCCGGTGCCGCCGCCGCTCGACGACCGGCTGGGCTTCTGGCTGCGCCTGGCGCAGCAATCGGCCTTCGACGCCTTCCACCGCGCGATGGCGCCGCTCGGCCTCACGCCCGGCCGGCTCGGCGCGCTGCTGCTGCTGGAGGCGCATCCGGCGATCCGGCAATCCGCCCTGGCGGAGGCGCTGCGCGTCAAGCCGCCGAACCTCGCCGTGCTGCTGGCGGGGCTGGAGGCGGAAGGGCTGATCCGCCGCGTTGAGGATTCCCGGAACCGCCGCGCGAACCTGCTGCGCCTGACGCCGGCCGGCCGCGCGTTGCTGAAGCGCGCCAAGGCGCAGGAAGCGCTGGTGGAAGCGAGCCTCTGCGACGGCATGGAGGAGGCCGAACGCGCCGCGCTGCTCAACGCGCTGCGCCGGATCGCCGGCGGATGAGCGAGCCCCTCGTCACCCTTTCGCTGGACGGCGCGGTCGCGACCATCGCGCTGAACCGCCCGGCGAAGCGCAACGCGATCAGCGACGCGCTGCTCGCCGCGCTGGAGGATGCCGTGGCGCAGGCGCAGCGCGACGCGCGCGCCATCGTCATCCACGGCAACGGGCCGTGCTTCTCGGCCGGGCTCGATCTCTCCGAGCACAAGGCGCGCAGCGCGGAGGAGGTCTTTCGGCACTCGCGCGGCTGGCATCGCGTGTTCCGCAGGCTCCGCGAGGGCGACGTGCCGGCGATCGCCGCGATCCACGGCGCCTGCGTCGGCGGCGGGCTGGAGCTGGCCGCCGCCTGCCATATCCGCGTGGCCGACAGCACCGCCTTCTTCGCCCTGCCGGAGGGCACGCGGGGAATCTTCGTCGGCGGCGGCGCGAGCGTGCATGTCGCCCGGCTGCTCGGGGCGGCGCGGATGACGGACATGATGCTGACCGGCCGTGCGCTGGACGCCGCCGCGGCGGAGCGCGCGGGCCTCGTCACCTATGTCGAGGCCGAGGGCGGCGCGGTGGCGAAGGCGCGCGAGCTCGCCGCGAAGGTGGCGCAGGCGGCGCCGCTGACGGTGCTCGGCGTGCTGCAGGCGCTGCCGCGCATCCAGGACATGGCGGAAGCGGACGGTCTGTTCGTGGAGAGCCTGGTCGCGGCGCTGGCGCAGACGGGACCGGAGGCGCAGGCGCGGCTCGCGGCCTTCCTCGAGAAGCGCGCACCGAAGGCGGGAGAGGACCGATGAAGAGTTTTCGGGGCGCATCCGCCATCGTCTCCGGCGGCGGATCGGGGCTCGGCGCGGCGACGGCGGAGGCGCTGGCCGCGGCGGGCGCGAAGGTGGTGGTGCTCGACATCGACGCGGCCAAGGCGCAGACCGTCGCCGCGCGCATCGGCGGCGTCGCGGCCGCGGGCGACGTGGCGGAGGAAGCGCCGGTCGCGGCGGCGGTGGAACAGGCGGCAGCGCTGGCACCGCTGCGCATCGCCGTCTCGTGCGCGGGCATCGCGCCGGCCGCGCGCGTGGCGGGTCGCAACGGGCCGCATGACCTGGCGCTCTTCGCGCGCGTGATCCGGGTGAACCTGGTCGGCACCTTCAACCTGCTGCGCCTGGCGGCGGCGAAGATGACGGCGAACGAGCCGCTGGAGGATGGCGAGCGCGGGCTGGTGGTGAACACCGCCTCCATCGCCGCCTTCGAAGGGCAGATCGGGCAGGCGGCCTATTCGGCCTCGAAGGGCGGCGTCGTCGGGCTGACGCTGCCCGCGGCGCGCGAGCTGGCACGCTTCGGCGTGCGCATCGTCACCATCGCGCCCGGCCTGATCCACACGCCGCTGATGGACGGGCTGGCGCCGGAGGCGCGCGAGAGCCTGGGGAAGCAGCCGCTGTTCCCGCAGCGGCTCGGCCGGCCGGACGAGTTCGCGGCGATGGTGCTGGCCGTCGCCCAGAACCCGCTGCTCAATGGGGAGACGATCCGGCTGGACGGCGCGCTGCGGCTGCCCCCTGCCTGACGGACAGGCTGCCTGACGGGCCGCTTGCGCGGCCCCGCTCCCCTTGCGACAAAAGAACTTCCGACACGAACGGGAGAGGCAGGCACGATGAACCGCCGTGGATTGATCAGCGGGGCCGCCGCGGGCGGCATCGCCACCGCAACGCTGGCCACGCCGGCGCTGTCCCAGGGCCGGATCGAGTGGCGCATGGTCACCCTTTGGCCGCGCAACCTGCCGGGGCCGGGCGTCGCGGCGCAGAAGGTGGCGGACCGCATCGGCGCCGTGACCGCGGGCCGCATCACCGTCCGCCTCTTCGCCGCCGGCGAGGTGGTGCCCGCGCCCGGCGCCTTCGACGCGGTGGCCGCCGGCACGGCCGACCTGTATCACGGCGTGCCGAGCTTCTGGATCGCCAAGTCGCCGGCCATCGGCTTCTTCGGCAGCTTCCCCTACGGCATGACCGTCTATGAGCGGCAGGCCTGGATGATGCATGGCGGCGGCCAGGCGCTCTACGACGAGGTCTATGCGCGCTTCGGCGTGAAGCCGTTCAACACCGGCGACAGCGGCCCGCAGTGGTTCGGCTGGTTCCGCCGCGAGATCAACACTATCGAGGACCTGCGTGGCCTGCGCTTCCGCACCGCCGGCCTCGGCGGCGAGATGTTCCGGCGCGCCGGCGCGTCCGTCGTCACCCTGCCTGCCGGCCAGATCTTCGCGGCGCTGCAGTCCGGCACGATCGACGCGGCGGAATTCCTCGGCCCCTTCAGCGACGCGCCGCTCGGGCTGCACCAGGTGACCAAGAACTACTACTGGCCCGGCGTGCAAGAGCCCTCGAGCGCGGAGGAGATCGGCATCAACATGGCGCGCTGGAACGCGCTGCCGGACGACCTGAAGGCCGCGGTGCGCTTCGCCTGCCAGTCGGTGGCGGAGGAGATCACCACCGAATACGACGCGAACCATCCGCGCGCCCTGGCCGAGCTGGTCTCCCGCCACGGCGTGATCCCGCGCGAGGTGCCGCGCGACGTGCTGATCGCGCTCGGCAATTCGGCGGGCGAGATCCTGGCGGAGTATCGCGGATCGAGCGACGCGACGGTGAAGAAGGTGGCCGACAGCTACGCGGAATTCCGCAACCGCAGCCAGGGCTACATGATGCAGTCCTACGGCGCCAACTTCCAGGCGCGGGCGCTCCCGATCCGCTGGGGGTAAGCGCTGAGCCTTCTGCTGAAACTCGCCGACGCCCATGACACCGCGAGCCGCTGGCTCGCTCGCGCTGTCATGTGGCTCGCGCTGGCGGTGGTGCTGGCGCAGTTCGTGGTGGTGGTGCTGCGCTACGCCTTCGCCTCCTCCTTCGTGTGGATGCAGGAGAGCGTGATCTACCTGCACGCCACGCTCTTCATGCTGGCGATCGGCTACACCTATCTCGTGGATCAGCATGTGCGCGTGGACGTGCTCTATGCCGGCTGGTCCATGCGCCGGAAGGCGGCGGTGGACCTGGTTTCCATCCTGATCGCCGTGCTGCCCTTCTGCGCGCTGGTGATCTGGGGCTCCTGGGGCTATGCCGCCGCGTCCTGGCGGCAGGGCGAGGGGCCGATGGCCTATGGCGGCGTGCCGCTGGTGCCGGCGCTGAAGTCGCTGATCCCGCTGATGGCGATCCTGCTGGCGGCGCAGGCGGTCTCCATCGCGATCCGCTGCGTCGCGGTGCTGACAGGCGCGGCCGGGAACCACTTTCCGCATCGCGCGCATACGGGCAGCGCATGACCACGGCCGCGATCGGGCAGGTGCTGGACCTGCTCATGTTCGGCGCGCTCTGCCTGCTGATCCTCACGGGCGTTCCCGTCACCTTCATCCTGACCGGCTGCGCCATCGTCTTCGGCGGACTCGGCATCCTCTTCGGCGTCTTCGACAGCTTCCTGCTCGCCGCGCTGGCGCAGCGCATCTTCGGCACGATGACGACCGAGACGCTGGTGGCGATCCCGCTGTTTGTCTTCATGGGCATCATGCTCGAACGCTCCCGCATCGCGGAGGAACTGCTGGAGGCGATGGGCCGGCTGTTCGGCACGGTGCGCGGCGGGCTGGCGATCAGCGTCTCCGTCGTCGGCGCGCTGCTCGCGGCCTCCACCGGCATCGTCGGCGCGACGGTGGTGACGATGGGGCTGATGGCGCTGCCGGCGATGCTGCGCCGCGGCTACGACAAGCGCTTCGCCTGCGGCACCATCTGCGCGGCCGGCACGCTGGGCCAGATCATCCCGCCCTCCACCGTGATGGTGATCCTGGGCGAGGTGATCGCGGCCGCCTACCAGCAGGCGCAGCTCGCGCAGGGAAAATTCTCGGTGGAGACGGTCTCGGTCGGGCAGCTCTTCGCCGGCTCGATGATCCCGGGGCTGATGCTGGTGGGGTTCTACATCCTCTATCAGCTCGTCATCGCCTTCCTCCGGCCGGAGCTCGCGCCGGCGATCCCGAAGGCGGAGGCGGCGCGCATCTCGACGCGCGAGCTGCTGGGCGCGCTGCTGCCGCCGATGGTGCTGATCGTCGCCGTGCTCGGCTCCATCCTCGGCGGCGTCGCGACACCCACGGAAGCCGCGGCGGTGGGCGCGATCGGCGCGACGATGCTGGCGGGGCTGCGCCAGCCGGGGCGGCTCTGGCCGATCCATCTCGGGGCGCTCTGCGCGGTGGGCGTGGTGCTGCTCGGCGTGTTCTTCGATCTCCGCCTCGGCCGCGCGGCGCCGCCGCTGGCGGACCAGGTGGCGCTCGGCGTCGCGGCGGTGCTGTGCGCGGGCCTCGGCTATGGCGTGGCCGTGGCGCTGTGGCGCTGCCTGCGGGGCGGGGTGCTCGCCGCCGTCTCGCACACCACCATGACCATCACGGCGATGATCTTCGCCACCCTGATCGCGGCGACGCTGTTCAGCCTGGTGTTCCGCGGCCTGGGCGGCGAGGAGACGGTGAAGGAGCTGCTCTCGGCCATTCCCGGCGGGCAATGGGGCGCGCTGCTGGCGGTGATGGCGGTGATGTTCGTGATGGGGTTCTTCCTCGACTTCGTGGAGATCACCATCATCGTCGTGCCGATCGTCGGCCCCGTGCTGCTGGCGATGGGCATCGACCCGATCTGGCTGGCGGTGCTGATCGCGCTGAACCTGCAGACCAGCTTCCTGACGCCGCCCTTCGGCTTCTCGCTGTTCTATCTCGGCGGCGTCGCGCAGAAATGGGTGGGCACGGGCGACATCTATCGCGGCGTCGTGCCCTTCGTGCTGCTGCAGCTGCTGGCCGTCGGGATGGTGATGGCCTTCCCCGGCCTGGCGACCTGGCTGCCCGGCGTGCTGTTCTGATCGCCTACCAGCCGGAAGCGGGCCACAGCCACCACAGCAGCAGCGCCGCCGCGGCCAGCCAGAGCATGATGATCGCCGCGGCACCCGCCCGGCTGCGCGGCCGCCCTTCCGCGGCTTCCGCGGCCGCGCGGCACTCGGCCAGCACATCGGGCGGGATCAGCCACGTCACCGCCAGGACGCCGAGCGGGACGATCAGCAGGTCGTCCAGGTAACCCAGCACGGGAATGAAGTCGGGGATCAGGTCTATCGGCGAGAGGGCATAGGCCGCGACCGCCAGCGCCAGCGCCTTGGCATGCCAGGGCGTGCGGGGATGGCGCGCCGCCAGCCAGACCGCGTGCACGTCCCGCTTCAGCCCGCGCGCCCAATGCTTCGCCCGATCCTTCGCCCGCCGCAGCATCGTCCTTCGCGCTTCCCAAGCCGGCGGCGCACGGTTAAGCAGGCGCGCCGATGCCTGCCCCGCCGCCACTGGTCGAAGCCCAGCAGATCGTCAAGCGCTACGGCGCGCTGGCGGCGAACGACCATGTGGACCTCTCGGTCATGCCGGGCGAGATCCACGCCCTGCTCGGCGAGAACGGCGCGGGCAAGTCCACGCTGGTGAAGATGCTCTACGGCCTGCTGCAGCCCGATGCCGGGCGCATCCTGTGGCAGGGCGCGCCCGTGGTGCTGCATGGCCCGCGGGAGGCGCGGCGCCTCGGCATCGGCATGGTGTTCCAGCACTTCTCGCTGTTCGAGGCGATGACGGTCGCGGAGAACGTGGCGCTGGCGCTGGATGGCGACGCGCCGCTGCCGCGCATCGCGGAGCGGCTGGCGGAAACCAGCCGCGCCTATGGCCTGCCGCTCGATCCGCGGCGGGAGGTCTGGCAGCTCTCGGTGGGCGAGCGGCAGCGCGTGGAGATCGTGCGCTGCCTGATGCAGGACCCGCGCCTGCTGATCCTGGACGAGCCGACCTCCGTGCTGACGCCGCAGGAAGCCGAGGGGCTGTTCGCCACACTCGCCAAGATCCGCGCCGAGGGCCGCGCCGTTCTCTACATCTCCCACAAGCTCGAGGAGGTGCGCCGCATCTGCGAGGCCGCGACCATCCTGCGCCACGGCAAGGTGGTGGCGCGCTGCGACCCGCGCGCGGAAAGCGCGGCGAGCCTCGCGCGCATGATGGTCGGCAGCGCGGTGCTGGGTGTGAAGCACGAGCCGACGGCGCCGCGCGGGCCGGTGCGGCTGGCGGTGGCGGGCCTCTCCCTGCCGCCGGCGGAGGCGCATGGCATCGCGCTGCGCGAGGTCTCGCTCGACCTGCATGGCGGCGAGGTGCTCGGCATCGCGGGTGTTGCGGGCAACGGGCAGGACGAGCTCTTCGCCGCGCTGTCGGGCGAGCGGCTGGCGCCGCGCGCGGAGGCGGTGCTGCTGGATAGGCGGCCGGTGGGGCGGCAGGGGATCAATGCGCGCCGCCGCCTCGGCGCGGCCTTCGTGCCCGAGGAGAGGCTCGGCCACGCCGCCGCGCCGCGCTTCCCGCTGAGCGAGAACGCGCTGCTCTCGGGCCATGCGGCGGGTGAGTTCCTGGCGGGCGGGATCGTGCGGCGCGGGCGGCTGCTCGCCTATGTGGACGAGGTCACGCGCGTCTTCGACCTGCGCAAGGGCAGCCGCGACCCGGAGGCGCGTGCGCTCTCCGGCGGCAATCTGCAGAAATTCACGGTGGGGCGGGAGATCCTGCGCAAGCCCGACGTGCTGGTGGTGGCGCAGCCGACCTGGGGCGTGGATGCCGGCGCGGCGCGACGCATCCGCCAGGCGCTGCTGGACCTCGCGGCGGAGGGCGCGGCCGTGCTGGCGATCAGCCAGGACCTGGACGAGTTGCTGGAGATCGCGGACCGCATCGCGGTGATGTTTCATGGTCAGCTTTCCGCGCCGCTGCCGGTGCAGGGACTGACGCGCGAATCGCTCGGCCTGCTGATGGGCGGATCGGGTTTTCGGGCGGAGCACGCCGCATGAGGCTGGTGCTGGAGAAGCGCGCGGAGACGCCCGTCGCGCTGCGCTTGCTCTCGCCGCTGCTTGCGGTTGCGCTGACGCTGGTCTCGGCCGTGATCATCTTCGCGGCGATGGGGCAGGACCCGCTGCACGCGCTGACCGTGTTCTTCATCCTGCCGCTGTCGGATTCCTGGGGGCTGCAGGAAGTGGCGGTGAAGGCGACGCCGCTGGTGCTGATCTCGGTCGGGCTCGCGCTCTGCTACCGCTCCAACAACTGGAACATCGGCGCGGAGGGACAGTTCCTGGTCGGGGCCATGGCCGGCGGCTGGCTGGCGCTGGCGACGCATGGGCAACCGGACGGGCCGTGGCTCATGCCCGCGATGCTCGTGTGCGGCGCGCTCGGCGGCGCGCTGTTCGCGCTGATCCCGGCCCTGCTCAAGACGCGCTTCGGCGCGAACGAGATCCTGACCAGCCTGATGCTGGTCTATGTGGCGGAGTTGCTGCTGGACTGGCTGGTGCGCGGGCCGTGGCGCGACCCGCAGGGCTTCAACATGCCGGTGACCGTCACCTTCGAGCCCGAGGCGGTCGTGCCGCTGCTGATGGAAGGCGGGCGGCTCAACATCGGCACGCCCATCGCGCTGCTGGTCGTCGTGCTGGCGGCGGTGCTGATGGGGCGCACGCTGAAGGGCTTCGAGATAAGGCTGGTGGGCGAGGCCCCGCGCGCCGCGCGCTTCGCCGGCTTCAGCGCCGACCGGCTGACCTGGACGGTCTTCGCGATCTCCGGCGGGCTGGCGGGGCTTGCCGGCGTGCTGGAGGCGGCGGGGACGGTGCGGATGCTGCAGCCGGGGATCTCGCCCGGCTACGGCTTCACTGCGATCATCGTGGCCTTCCTCGGGCGGCTGAACCCGGTGGGGTGCCTGGTCGCCGGCGTGTTCCTGGCGGTGACCTTCATCGGCGCGGAGAACGCGCAGATCATGCTGAAGCTGCCGCTCGACGTGACGCGCGTGTTCCAGGGGCTGCTGCTGTTCTACGTGCTGGCCTGCGACACGCTGCTGCTCTACCGGCCGCGGCTGGTGCGGAGTGCGCCGGCATGACGTTGCTGGAAGCGATCCTCCTCACCGTCATCACCGCCTCCACGCCGCTGCTGATCGCGGCGATCGGGGAGCTGGTGGTCGAGAAATCGGGCGTGCTGAACCTCGGCGTCGAGGGGATGATGATCATGGGCGCGGCCTGCGGCATCGTCGCCGCCATCGCGACCGGATCGGGTGCCGCGGGCGTCGCGGCGGCGGTGCTGGCGGGGATGGCGATGGCCGCGATCTTCGCGGCGCTGACGCTCGGGCTGGCGGCGAACCAGGTGGCGGCGGGGCTGGCGCTGACGATCTTCGGCCTCGGCCTGTCGGGCGTGGTGGGCGCGAGCTTCGTCGGGGCGCAGCGGGCGGGCATCGGCAAGATCGAGATCCCGGTGCTGTCCGAGATCCCCTTCCTCGGCCCGGTCCTCTTCAACCAGGACCCCTTCGTCTATGCCTCCTTCGCGCTGGTGGCGGGCGTCTCCTGGTTCCTGACGCGCACGCGGGCAGGGCTGGTGCTGCGCGCCTGCGGGGAGAGCGCGGCCAGCGCCCATGCGCTGGGCTACAAGGTGCTGCGCATCCGCTTCCTGGCGATCCTGTTCGGTGGCGCCTGCGCGGGGCTGGCGGGGGCCTATCTCTCGCTGGTGCTGACGCCCTTCTGGACCAGCGGCATGACGGCGGGCCGCGGCTGGATCGCGCTGGCGATCGTGGTCTTCGCCTCCTGGCTGCCCTGGCGCGCGGCACTCGGCGCCTATCTTTTCGGCGGCATCACCATCCTGCAGCTGCATGCGCAGGGCGCGGGTTTCCGCGTGCCGCCGCAGCTGATGTCCGCCCTGCCCTACCTCATCACCATCGTCGTGCTGGTGCTGATCATGCGGCTGCGCCGGGGCGGGGCGGCGGGCCCGGCGGGCCTCGGCATGCCCTTCGTGCCGGACCGGTAGCGCCCGGCATGAAATTCGCTTAATCCAGCGCCCATACATCCGCCCTTCCGGAAGGAACCCCCGCCATGTCCCTTTCCCGCCGCACCCTGATGGCCGGCGCCGGCGCGCTGGCCGGCGCCGCGACGCTCGGCCGCGATGCCGGGGCGCAGCAGCGCCTGAATGTCGGCGTCGTGCTGATCGGCCCCGTCGGCGATTTCGGCTGGTCGCACATGCACGACCAGGGCCGCCGCCGCATGGCCGAGGTGCTGGGCGAGCGCGTGAACGCCACCACGGTGGAATCGGTCGCGCCCCCCGATTTCGACCGCGTGGTGACGCAGCTGGTGCGCACCGGCCACCGGCTGATCTTCACCACCAGCTTCTCCTATTTCGCGCCGACGCAGCGCCTGGCGCCGCAGCACGGCAACGTCTTCTTCGAGAACGCCACCGGCCCGACGACGCTGCCGAACATGGCGATCTACAACGCCCGCTTCTACGAAGGCCGCTACATCCAGGGCGTGATCGCCGCGCGCAAGTCGCGCAGCAAGACCATCGGCTACGTCGCCACCTTCCCCGTGCCGGAGGTGATACACGCCATCAACACCGTGATGCGCGGGGCGTGGAGCGTGGATCCCTCGATGAAGGTGCGCGTGGTGTGGGTGAATGCCTGGTCGAACCCGGCGCGGGAGGCCGATGCGGCGCGCGCGCTGATCGACCAGGGCTGCGACGTGCTGTGCAGCCACACCGACGGTCCCGCGCCGCTGCAGCTGGCGGAGCAGCGCGGCGTGTACGGCTTCGGCCAGGCGAGCGACATGACGCGCTTCGCGCCGCGCGCCCATCTGACCAGCAGCGTGAACAACTGGGGCGACTACTACGCCGAGCGCGCGCGCGCGGTGCTGGACGGCACCTGGCGCCCGACCGACACCTGGGGCGGCCTCAACTCCGGCATGTTCCGCATGGCGCCCTGGACCAACATGACGCCGGAGGAAGTCAGCGAGGCCGAGCGCGTGCGCGACGCCATCGCCAGCGGCCGCCTGCATCCCTTCGAGGGCCCGATCGTCCGCCAGGACGGCACGCAGGTGATCGCGCAGGGCCAGCGCCTGACCGACGACCAGATCCGCGCGATGAATTATTTCTATCGTGGGATCGAAGCGGCGATCCCGGGGTGACGTGACGCGCACGCCCCTGTCCCGCGCGGCATGCGCGGGACAGGGGATGCGAGTCAGGCGATCACGAAGTCCGTCGCCGCGAGCGTCGGCTTGTTCGACAGCGTGGCGATGGTGATGGCCGCGCCCGCGCCGGTGCCGTCGGCATCCCATTGCAGCGCGCCGGTCGCCTTGGTGTAGATGAACTGCGCCGTGCCGCCCGCCGCCGCGTTCTGCGACAGCGTCACCC
>NZ_JBWXTD010000008.1:162586-167240 GCF_056682175.1 Falsiroseomonas sp. RANM36 | reverse complement strand
TAGGTGTCGTTGCCATTGCCGCCGTCGAGCCGGTCCACGCCCTCGCCGCCGACCAGGCTGTCCGCGCCTTCGCCGCCCAGCAGCGTGTCGTTGCCGAGGCCGCCATTCAGCGTGTCGTTGCCGTCATTCCCGAGCAGCCGGTTGTTGCCGACATTGCCGAGGATGAAGTTTTGCTCGGCATTGCCGTCGCCGCGGACATTGGCCGTGCCGTTGAAGCGCAGCACCTCGATGTGGTCGGGCAGCGCGAAGGTCGCGTTCGCCACCACCGTGTCGTTGCCGCCGCCGGCCTGCTCGACCAGCGTGTCGGTCGCGTCGATCAGGTAGAGGTCGTTGCCAGCGCCGCCGATCAGCGTGTCCGCGCGGCCGCCGCCGTTGAGGACATTGGCCTCGTCGTTGCCGATGATGAGATTGGCGAGGTTGTTGCCCGTGCCGTCGATCGCGGCATCGCCGGTCAGCACCAGCGCCTCGAGATGCGGCCCAAGCCCCCAGGTGACGGAGGAATACACCGTGTCGGCGCCGCCGGGCCGCGTCTCGAGAATGCGGTCGCCGCCGTCGTCCACGACGTAGAGGTCGTTGCCGGCGCCGCCGACCAGGCTGTCGGCGGCCGTGCCGCCGTCGAGCGTGTCGTTGTCGGCGCCGCCATCCAGCGTGTCAGCCTGGGAGCCGCCCATCAGACTGTCGTTACCCGCTAGGCCGGCGATGCTGTCATTGCCGCCTAGCGCGTCGATCGTGTCGGCAGCGGCCGTGCCGGTCAGCGTGTCGGCGCCCTCTGTCGGTTGTGCGCCACCGACACCGAGCAGCGTGTCGGAGAATTCCAGGAACTCGATCCCGTTCAGTGTATCGGCGCCGTCCGGCGCGCCGGTGCGCAAGTCCTGCACCCGCCACAAGCCACCGGCCAGGGCAGTGACACTGTAGTCAGCCTGTCTGCCGGCGAAGGCCGCCGTGTCCACCTCCGTGCCGCCATCAAGGCTGTCGTTACCCGCCCCGCCGCGCAGGCTATCCGCGCCGCCCCCACCTTCGAGCGTGTCGGCCGCGGCACCACCGTCGAGGGTGTCAGCGCCCGCATCGCCGAGCAGGCGGTTGGCGCCGCTGTTGCCCGTCAGGTGGTTGTCGAGGCCGTTGCCGGTGCCGCCGATACCGCCTGTGCCGGTCAGCGCGAGGTTCTCGAAATTCAGCCCGAGCGTCCAGGCGAAGCCGGTTCGCACGGTGTCGATTCCCGCCGCTGCCTCCTCCAACAACTGATCGCCGGCGGCACCCACGACATAGGTGTCGTTGCCGCCTCCGCCGATCAGGGTGTCGCCGCCGCCAGCGCCAGACAACTCGTTGGCTTGGTCGTCGCCTGTGATTCGGTCGCCAAAGGCGGTGCCGATGACGTTCTCGATATTCCTGATCGTTTGGACGCTGCCGCTTGCGACTGTTTGCGGGCCGGTTATCCGCAAGTCCACGATGATGGGCGAGGAAAAGGTAGCGAAAGACACGGTGTCGACGTCCGGACCTCCATCCAGCAGGTCGTCGCCCGCTGAGGCCTCAATCACGTCGCCGGTCGGCCCGCCGATCAGGCGCTCATTCCCCGCAGTTCCGCGCAGAGGCCCGGCGGCGAAGATCGAGGCGAGCGAGGTCGGCACCGGAATCATGCCGGTGGCGTCAAACTCCTCAGGGAAAAAGCCGGCGATGGTCTGCAACCTCTCGATGCCCCCGGTTTCCGGGGTGAGCCGAAACAGCGCACCAACCTGGTTTGCATCTCTGCCGATCGCCAGAAGCGTGCCCATGGTATCGAAGGAGATCGAAGTGATCTTTTCTGGGCCGGCATAGCTGGCGATGGTGCGCACTGATCCGTTAGTCGGATTGACTTCCACAAGCCGGCCGCCGCCCCATCCACTGCCGCCTGCCATTTGATGGTCGGACCACGCGAACACGCGCCCGTCGGGTGCGGTATCGGCGGAGACAATTCCGCTCACGCCTTCCAAGACGCTTAGATTGCGGAAAAAACTTATCGTGCCCGACTCATCGAAACGAAACATGAAGTCCTGTCGAAAGCGGATCATTTGGCCGAAGCCGACAAATTCACCAGATCCCAAAGCAGCCAAGGCATGGATGTTCGCTGTGTCGAAAGCTGGGACAAAGGGCTTCCGCGAAATCGCACTGCCGGTAAGGGGATCGAATTCAACAATAGCAAGAATTTGCCCGCCCCAATTTGACGGGACATTCACAATAGAATATTCTGCCGGGCTGACCTCAACAATAGAGAATATACGCCCGCTCTCCACGGTGAGGTTGCGCACCTCGGGGAATCGCACTCCGTCAGTAAGGCCCGTGGGACCCAGTAGCGATGACTGCCCGTCGATGGCGAGGCGACCAATCGAGGCTTGGTTCCACGCGCCCGAACTCCAGACGTCCTGATCAACCACAAACCCAAGCGTACTATCGACAAGGCGGAACACCGTCGCGGCGCGCCCGGCGCTACCGGCCACGTGATTGGTCACGTCGGCTGCCGACAAGCCCGGCGTCGCGTTGGCCAGCGTGATAGTGACGTCGTGCGTGCCGTCCCGGTCGGTATCGAGCTTGAGGGCCGTGCCATCGATGACGATGTCGGCCGCGGTCATGCTGCGCGTGATGCCGTCCGGGAACAGGATTTCGAAGGTCAGACCTGCTGCCCCGGCACCGACAACCGACACCGTATCGCCGTTAAGTTCCGCACCCGTCCCTGCGATGCGATCCTGGGCGTCAGCAAAGAGCGTGTCGTTTCCTTTGCCAGGAACGAGAAGGTCGGGACCGTCGCCTCCAAAAAGCGCGTCGTTTCCTCGGCCGCCGTCGATGAAGTCCAGGCCGGGGCCGCCGGAGATGGTGTTTGCCATATTGTTACCGAAATAAGCGACGCCTGTATCAACAGGCTTGTTCGCCAATATAAAATCAGACCGCGCATCAATGACGCCCGCAGCCAGAAAGGCCGCGTAGGAATCCGGCGCGAGGACGTCGTTAAGGATGGACTTTACCCCGATTTTTACTGTATCAGAATAAAGTGACACCGCGTGAGCCATACGACCATCTACGGGATTTTCAAATGTTCCCCAATTTTCGTCACCTCCAAAAGATGAAGTGTCGTCCTCAATAATTAATAAGTTGTCAGTCGTTGAAATGAAATTTTTCTCTGGGAATATCTCTTCTATCGAACCCTTGAAAATACGATCATTATCAAACCCAATGTTCGTGATTCTGGGATCTCTTGCGATAATTGGTGTCGCGACCGTCACATATGTTGCTGCTTCGTAAAATCCAGTGGGCGTTCCAAGTATGTTGGGATTGTCCCGCAACTGGTTCGCGGCAGCGGCACCCAAGGAATGCCCTACGACTACGACATCATGGCCTCCAATACCGCGATTCCCAGCATATTGAGCTATCTGAACGAGAAAAGGGTCAAAAAGGGTAGCATAAAATGCATTGAGCAATAGAGCAGGATAATCCAGCCAATCGGACAAAGCATCTGTTCCACGGAAAGAGATTACAAGCTTTCCGTTGTTTTCGAAAACCTGAGCGACACCGAAAGTCGGGGCCAAGCCCAGCCGCAGCCCAGTCGTAAACTCAGTGTCATCGCCTCCCATCCGGCCGCGCAAAAAAAACGGGTCAAACCCCGAATCAAAGCCGATCTCCCCCCCCGTAAGCGCAACCCAACCGGAGTTTGCCGGGGCCTTCTTCCCGTAGCTCGCTTGCGCCAAATCGACAGCGTCGAAGAGTTGCTGCGCGGTCAAGCCCGGCGCGGAGAACAGTGGCATGCCCTTATCCTGATCCCATTCCCCATCGAGAAGGAAATCAGCGACAGCGAGCGGCGTCGCGCCACGCCGCCCCTGGTCTGCCCCCTCGTTCACGCCCTCGGACGACGCAAACCTATACTATCTGTAATTTTACGTTCTCTACCAACCACCGGTAGAGGAGCCCGTCGCTTGCCGCCACTGGAATTTCGTTAGCGGTCCGCGTCGTTGTTCGTGCCCGGTGGCCCCGAGCGGTTCTCCGTCGCCCTACCCCGCCTCCGCGCTCATCCCCGCCAGCATCTCCTCCTCCGCCGCCAGGTGCAGGCGCAGCAGCGCCTCCAGCGCGAACAGCGTGCGGCGCAGTTCCGGCGCGGCGGCGCCCCAGTCGCGCTCCGCGACGCGCAGCAGCGTGGCGACGCGCTCGGCCTGGCCTTCCATCTCGGCATGCATGCGCACCAGCGGCGCCATCGGGTCGGTGCCGCCGAGGCGCGCGGCGGCGGCGGGGTACAAGGCGCGCTCCTCCTCCTGTTGGTGCGGCACCAGCTCGGCGCGCAGGCGGCGCTCCACCTCGGTCAGCGCGGGCAGCGCGGCGGGGGTGGGGCCGATGGCCTCGGCGCCGGATCGCAGCGCCTCCGCCAGGTCGCGCAGTCCGGCATGCTCGGCATGGCGCGCGGCGAGGCCGGCCTCGGCGGGGAGGGTTGCGGGTGCCGACTCCTCCGGGCCGGGGCGCAGGGCGCTCAGCGCATAGAGGATGGCGAAGACGTCGATCCCCTCCTGCACCAAGGCGCCGGCGAGCGGGGGCAGGTGGCCGGCGGCGGCGACGGCCATCGCAACGCCGGACATCCCCATGCCCAGCGCGATGGCCTGGAAGGCGACGCGGCGCGCGCGGCGGGCGATGGCGATCGCCT
>NZ_JBWXTD010000008.1:162078-162486 GCF_056682175.1 Falsiroseomonas sp. RANM36 | reverse complement strand
CGCGGGTGGGCCGGTTCGGCGCCGGGGCGCGCGGGGCGGGCGTGGGCGAGGCCCGCCGCGGCGCGGTCCACGCGATCCACCAGCAGCACGACGTCGCCGGCCTCGGCGGCGGCGGCGGTGCCATGCGCGCCCATCGCGATGCCGACATCGGCCGCGGCGAGCGCGGGCGCGTCGTTCACGCCGTCGCCGACCATCGCGGTGGGCGCGGCCTCCGATTCCGTGCGGACGGCGGCGATCTTGTCGGCGGGCGCCTGGCCGGCCAGCACCGCATCCAGGCGCAGCGCGCGGGCGATCGGCGCCGCGGCGGCGGCGCGGTCGCCGGTGGCGAGCACGATGCGCGCGATGCCGAGCGCGCGCCGCCGGCGCACCGCGCGCGGCGCCGCCAGGCGCCGCCCGGCGGCCCGGGCC
>NZ_JBWXTD010000008.1:161372-161978 GCF_056682175.1 Falsiroseomonas sp. RANM36 | reverse complement strand
GCGCCGCCGCGGGCCCCCCCCGGGCGCCCCTGGGCGGGGGGGGGCCCGGGCCCCCCCCCCCCCCCCCCCCCGCCCCCCCCCCCCCCCCCCCCCGCCACCTGCGCGGCCACGCCGAAGCCATCCTCCGGCGCGATGCCGGCGGAGCGCACGAACCCCTCGGCGCCGAGCAGCAGGGCATGGCCCTCGACGCTGCCGGCGAGGCCACCGCCGGCGCCCTCGGCGAGGTCATCGGGCACCGGCAGCGACCGGCCGCGCGCCTCGGCCGCGGCGACCCGGGCGGCGGAGACCGGGGGGGTGGAGCCCGGCGCCAGCGCGGCGGCCTGGCGCAGCGCCGCCTCCCGCCCCCGCGCCGGGGCGGCGCCCACCGCGGCGTGGCGGGGCCGGCCGGGGGTCAGCGTGCCGGTCTTGTCGAACAGCACGGTGCGCACGCGGGCGAGCCGTTCCAGCGCGCCGCCGCCCTTCACCACGATGCCGCGCCGCGCGGCGCGGCCGCTGCCGGCCCCCCCGGCCCCCGGCGCGGCCCGGGTCCGCGGGCCGGGGGGGGGCCCCCCCCGCCCCCCCCCCGCCCGCCCGGCCCGCGGCGCCCCCGCGCGCCCGGCACCGCCC
>NZ_JBWXTD010000008.1:160958-161272 GCF_056682175.1 Falsiroseomonas sp. RANM36 | reverse complement strand
GGGCGGCGGCGCCCGCGCCGCCCCCCCGCCCCCCCCCCCCCCCCCGCGGGCCCCCCGCGGGCGCGGCGCCCGATGCCGGCCACCAGGGCCACCGGCGCGGCCAGGATCAGCGGGCAGGGCGTGGCCACCACCAGCACCGCCAGCGCGCGCACCGGATCGCCCGTGACGGCCCAGGCGCCGAGCGAGAGCACGGCCGTGAAGGCGACGAAGCCGAGCGCCCAGCGATCCGCGAGGCGGGCCATCGGCGCGCGCGCCCCCCCCCCCCGCGCCGGCCGGGCGCCCCAGGCCGCGAATGGGGGGGGCCCCGGCCCCGG
>NZ_JBWXTD010000008.1:156525-160858 GCF_056682175.1 Falsiroseomonas sp. RANM36 | reverse complement strand
CCCGTCAGCGCCCGTGACGGCCCTGGCGCCGAGCGAGTGCACGGCCGTGAAGGCGACGAAGCCGAGCGCCCAGCGATCCGCGAGGCGGGCCATCGGCGCGCGCTCCGCCGCCCCCTGCTCGGCCAGGCGGACGATCGCGGCATAGGTGCTGGCGCCGGCCTCGTGGCTGGCGCGCAGGCGGAAGGCGGGGCCGGCATTGACCGCGCCGCTGCGCAGCGCGGCGCCGGCGGCGCAGCGCACCGGCAGCGGCTCCCCGGTCAGCGCGCTCTCGTCGAGCGAGGCCTCGGCATCCTCCAGCGTGCCGTCGGCGGGCCCGGTCTCGCCGGGGCGGACCAGCAGCCGGTCGCCGGGGCGGATCGCGTCCACGCCGATCTCCTGCACCGAGCCGTCCTCGACCCGCGCGGCGCGGCGGGGGGCGCGGGCCATGAGCTCGGTCAGCGCGCCGGTGGCGCGGCCCTCGGCCCAGGCCTCCAGCGCCTCGCCGCCGGCGACCATCAGGCCGATGACGACAGCGGCGGCGGCCTCGCCCAGCGCCACGGCCGCGAGGATGGCGGCGAGCGCCACCGCATCCACCCCGATCCGCCCGCCGAGCAGGGAGCGGAGCAGCCCCCAGCCGACATGCGCCGCCACGGGCAGCGCGCCGATGGACCAGGCCCAGGCGGCCTCGCGCTGCCAGCCGCCGAGATGCAGGGCCAGGCCGAGGAGAAGGCAGAGCAGAACCCAGCCGAGCAGCATGTAGCGACGCATGGCGGGCAATCTGGCGCCGTCCGAACCGGCCCGAAATGCCCTGGATCAACCCGGCTGCGTGTTTTTCCCTGGCCTTTCCCCGGTGGAGGCCCTAGATAGCGCCCGCGGTCGGTCCCCAAGGCGGGGCCCGGCCCGCGCTGCGATGGCAGCGGATTGCACGAGATTGCCGCCAAGCCTCCGGGACGATGGCGGCGTTTCCGGCCACATGGGCGGTTTCATCCGGTCCTCCGGAGCCCCCTTCCATGCCGCCCGAGACGCCGCTGCCACACCGGGCCGCCGCACCAGCGGTTGCGCAGAGTCTCGCGAAAGTCCCTGTCGTCGTTTCCTGGCCGTGCGCGCGCCCTGTCGCGCGTGCGGCCGCATGTCATGGCCGCGGCAAGGGTGCCGGGCCGAGAAGGACGACGCATGTTCGACAAGTATTTTCGGAAGGAAATCTCCTGGGGCGGCCAATTGCTCGTCCTGGAGACCGGCAAGGTCGCGCGCCAGGCGGATGGCGCGGTGATGGCCCGCCTCGGCGACACCATCGTGCTCTGCACGGCGGTGGGCAACCGCGGCGTGAAGCCCGGCCAGGATTTCTTCCCGCTGACCGTGAACTACCAGGAGAAGGCCTTCGCCGCGGGCAAGATCCCCGGCGGCTTCTTCAAGCGCGAGGGCCGGCCCTCCGAGTCCGAGACGCTGATCTCGCGCCTGATCGACCGGCCGATCCGACCGCTGTTCCCGGACGGCTTCCGCAACGAGGTGCAGGTGATCGCGACCGTGCTGTCGCATGACCTGGAGAACGACCCCGACATCGTCGCGATGGTCGGCTGCTCGGCGGCGCTGACGCTCTCGGGCATTCCGTTCTTCGGGCCGATCGGCGCGGCGCGCGTGGGCTACGTGGACGGGCAGTACGTGCTGAACCCGACGCTCGCGCAGCGCAAGCAGAGCCAGCTCGACCTCGTCGTCGCCGGCACCGCCGAGGGCGTGCTGATGGTGGAATCCGAGGCGCAGGAGCTGTCGGAGGAGGTCATGCTCGGCGCGCTCGAGTTCGGCCACAAGAGCTTCCAGTCCGTGATCCAGGGCATCATCGAGCTGGCCGAGGTCGCCGCGAAGGAACCCTGGGCGCTGCCCGAGGAGAACGAGGCGGAGAAGACGCTGAAGGCCCGCATCGCGGAGATCGGCCGCGCGCCGATGGCCGAGGCCTACAAGATCGTCGAGAAGCTGGCCCGCCAGAACGCGGTGGGCGCGGTGAAGAAGCAGGTGGTCGCGCAGCTCGAGGCCGAGGGCCTGGACGCTGGCGCGGCGAAGGGCCTGTTGAAGGAGCTGGAGGCGGACGTCGTCCGCAACAACATCCTCGACACCGGCCTGCGCATCGACGGCCGCGACACGAAGACCGTGCGCCCGATCACGGCCGAGGTCGGCGTGCTGCCGCGCGCGCATGGCTCCGCCCTGTTCACCCGCGGCGAGACGCAGGCCTTCTGCGTGGCCACCCTCGGAACCGGCCAGGACGAGCAGATCATCGACGCGCTCACCGGCGAGTACCGCGAGCACTTCATGCTGCACTACAACTTCCCGCCCTTCTCCGTGAACGAGACGGGGCGCATGGGCTCGCCCGGCCGTCGCGAGATCGGCCATGGCAAGCTCGCCTGGCGCGCCATCCGGCCGGTGCTGCCGGAGAAGGACAAGTTCCCCTACACGCTGCGCGTGGTCAGCGAGATCACGGAGAGCAACGGCTCCTCCTCCATGGCGACGGTCTGCGGCACGTCGCTGGCGCTGATGGATGCCGGCGCGCCGCTGAAGCGGCCCGTGGCGGGCATCGCGATGGGCCGCATCAAGGAGGACAAGGGCTTCGCGGTCCTGTCCGACATCCTCGGCGACGAGGACCATCTCGGCGACATGGACTTCAAGGTGGCCGGCACCGAGGGCGGCGTGACCTCGCTGCAGATGGACATCAAGATCACCTCCATCACCTTCGAGATCATGAAGATCGCCCTCGGCCAGGCGCGCGACGGCCGCCTGCACATCCTGGGCGAGATGGCGAAGGGGATCAGCGGGGCGCGCGGCGACGTGGCCGCGACCGCGCCGCGGATCACCGTGATCAACATCAACAAGGACAAGATCCGCGACGTCATCGGATCGGGCGGCAAGGTGATCCGCGAGATCGTCGAGCAGACCGGCACGAAGATCGACATCGACGACGACGGCACGATCAAGGTGGCCGCGACCAGCACGGAAGCCGCGCAGAAGGCGATCGACTGGATCCAGGGCATCGTGGCCGAGCCGGAGATCAACAAGATCTACACCGGCAAGGTGGTGAAGACCGCCGAGTTCGGCGCCTTCGTCAACTTCCTGGGCGCCAAGGACGGGCTCGTGCATATCAGCGAGCTGGCGAATGAGCGCGTGCAGAAGACCACCGATGTCGTGAAGGAAGGCGACGCGGTGAAGGTGAAGGTCATCGGCTTCGATGACCGCGGCAAGGTGAAGCTGTCCATGCGCGTGGTGGACCAGCAGACCGGCGCCGACATCACCGAGCAGGTCGGCGCCCGGCGCCCCCCCCCCCCCCCGCCGCCCGGGCGCGGGGGGGCGCCCCCCCCCCCCCCCCCGCCCCCCGGCCCCCCCTGGGCGCGCGCGCCGGGGCCGCTCAGCAGCGCCTCCAGCCGCTGCTCCACGACCGCCTGGATGCGCGGGTCGAGCGTGGTGCGCAGCACGAGGTCGGCATTGCCGGGGAAGCGCTCCGCCAGGTCGTCCATCACCCAGTCGGCGAACCAGCCGCCCTGGCGCACGGGGCGCTGCGGGATTCGGATATGCTCGACCGCGAGCGCCGCCTGCCCGGGGGTGAGGAAGCCGGTCTGCGCCATCGCCTCCAGCACCTCCGCGGCGCGGCCGGCGGCGGCATCGGGCGCGACGCGGGGATTGAGGCGGGAGGGGGCCTGCGGCAGCCCTGCCAGCACCGCGGACTGCCAGAGGCTCACCCGCGTCGCCGGCACGCCGAAATAAAGCCGCGCCGCAGCATCCACGCCATAGGCGCCGCCACCGAGATAGACGCGGTTCAGATAGATCTCGAGCAGCTCGTCCTTGCTGAACTTCCATTCCAGCCAGAGCGCCAGCACCGCTTCCTGCGCCTTGCGCCACAGGCTGCGCTCCGGCGTCAGGAACAGGTTCTTCGCCAGCTGCTGCGTCAGGGTGGAGCCGCCCTGCACCACGCGCCCGCTCGACCAGTTCGCCCAGGCGGCGCGCGCCAGGCCGATGGGGTCGATGCCGAAATGCGACCGGAAGCGGCGGTCCTCGATGGCGATGATCGCGGCCGGAAGATGCGGCGGCAGGTCGCGCAGCCGCACGATCTCGCCATGCACATCGCCCGAGGTGGCGATGACGCGCCCATCCGCGGCCTCCAGCGTCACGCCCGGCCGGCGCGTGGCGGACAGCGCGATGTCGCTGCGCGGCAGATCCCAGGTGAGCACGAGCAGCAGCGCGCCGAGCGCGACACCGCCCCAGACGGAAAGCAGGATGATCCAGCGCAGCCAGCGCCCGCCCCCGCCCCGCCGCGGCGCGGCGCGCCGGGGCGCGCGCGGCGGGGGGCGGCCCAGGGGGGGGGGGCGGCGGGGGG
>NZ_JBWXTD010000008.1:151495-156425 GCF_056682175.1 Falsiroseomonas sp. RANM36 | reverse complement strand
GCCCGCCCCCGGGGGGGGGGGGGGGGCGTGGGGGGCGCCCGCCCGCGGCGCGACCGCGGCGACCGCGGCGGCTTCCGTGACCGCGGCCCGCGGCGTGACCGCGAAGGCGGCGGCAACGGGGGCGGCGACGGCCGCGACGCGGCGGAATAAGCCGCAGCCGGCGCCGGCCGGGCCCTCCACAAGGGGCTCGGCGACGCCATCTTCGCGTCACATTCGCGGCGGGCTACAACCCGCGCCACGCAACTGGACAATCACCGGAGCGAAACAGCCTTGAAGGCGATCAACCCGATCCGCATGGGCGGCGTCGAGGTGCTGCCCCTGGTCGAGGGCGGCAAGGGCGTTGCGGTCTCGAACGGCAGGACCTGCGGCGGCTGGGCCTCCGGCGGCGGCGTCGGCACCTTCTCCGGCGTCAATGCCGACAGCTACGACGCCGACGGCAACGTCATCCGCCAGATCTACCACGGCCGCACGCGGCGCGACCGGCATGAGGAGCTCGTCGCCTACGGCATCGCCGGCGGCATCGCCCAGGCCCGCATCGCGCATGAGATCGCCGGCGGCCAGGGCCGCATCCACATGAACGTGCTGTGGGAGATGGGCGGCGCGGAGCGCGTGGCGCGCGGCGTGCTGGAAGGTGCGAAGGGGCTGGTGCACGGCATCACCTGCGGCGCCGGCATGCCCTATCGCCTGGGCGAGCTCGCCCGCGAATACGGCGTGCACTACTACCCGATCATCTCCTCCGCCCGCGCCTTCTCCGCGCTGTGGAAGCGGTCCTACAGCAAGACGCGCGAATGGCTGGGCGGCGTGGTGTACGAGGATCCCTGGCTCGCCGGCGGGCACAACGGCCTGTCGAACAGCGAGGATCCGAAGCGGCCCGAGGACCCCTTCCCCCGCGTGCTGAAGCTGCGCCAGACCATGAACGAGTTCGGCCTGAACGAGGTGCCGATCATCATGGCCGGCGGCGTCTGGTGGCTGGAGGAATGGGAGCACTGGATCGACAACCCGGAGCTCGGCCCGGTCGCCTTCCAGTTCGGCACCCGCCCCCTGCTGACGCAGGAAAGCCCGATCAGCGAGGAATGGAAGCGGCGCCTGCTGACGCTGAAGGAGGGCGACGTGCTGCTGCAGCCCTTCTCGCCCACGGGCTTCTACAGCTCCGCCGTGCACAACGACTTCCTGCGCGAGCTGGAAGCCCGCAACGAGCGCCAGGTCGCCTACACGACCGAGCCCGTTGGCGACCACATCGCCGAGTACGGCGTCGGCCCGCGCAAGCGCCTGGTCTACCTGGCGCCGCACGACATGGCCCGCGTGGCGCATTGGGAGGCCGAGGGCTTCACCGAGGCGATGCGCACGCCGGACAACACGCTGATCTTCGTCAGCCCCGACAAGGCGAAGGAGATCGTGCAGGACCAGGTGGACTGCATGGGCTGCCTTTCCCATTGCCGGTTCAGCAACTGGGCGCAGACCGAGCCCGATTTCAGCACCGGCAAGAAGGCCGATCCGCGCAGCTTCTGCATCCAGAAGACGCTGCAGGACATCGCGCATGGCGGGAAGCTGGACGAGAACCTGATGTTCTCCGGCCACAACGCCTATCGCTTCGGCACCGACCCCTTCTACTCGAACGGCTTCGTGCCCACGGCGAAGCAGCTTGTCGAGCGGATCATGACCGGCCGCTGATCGCAGGTGAGAGCACGACGAGCCGCCGTCCGGACCCGTCGCCATGGAAAGCTCCGCAACGCGGCCCGGCGTCAAGCAGCGCATCCGTCACGAGATGCGCAGCTACGCGCTGACCGTGCTCTACCTCGCCATCTGCTTCGGCGCGATCCAGCTCTACAAGGCCGCGCTGCTGACCGAGGAATCGCTGCGCTACTCGACCTATGGCTTCGCCCTGATCAAGGCGGCGGTGCTGGGGAAGTTCCTGATGCTGGGCGAGGCGGCGAAGGTCGGGCGCCGGACCGCAGGCGAGCCTCTGCTGAGAGGCGTGCTGCGCGGGTCGCTGCTGCTGCTGCTCGTCCTCATCGTGCTGACCGTGATCGAGGAATTCGTCGCGGGCGCGATCCATGGCGCGCATCCGGCGCAGATCCTGGATGAGCATATCGCTGGCGGGCGCTGGGCGGAGTTCCTGGCCTATTGCCTGCTGGTCTGGCTGTTCCTGATCCCCTACCTCGGCCTGAAGCACCTGTCGGAGTTGCTGGGCCCCGCGGCGTTCGGCCGCGCCCTGCGCGGAGAGAGACTGGACTGACGCCTGACGGCGCCCGGGTTGAATCCACTGGTTGCGTCCCTTGGGCAGCCTCGTCCGGGACGGGGGCGGTCCGGCGCGGCGCCGCATCCCCGCTACCAATCCCGGACGGTGTCGGTATGGTGCACCGACCAGGGAGGCGGAACGGTCCGGAGAGATGACGCAGGGGGCGTCGCGCATCGCCGTGGTGGAGGACGAGGCGGACCTCCGCGAGGTCGTGGTGGAGTATCTCTCCGCCCAGGGCTTCCGCGCGCTGCCCTGCGGCGACGGCGCGGCGCTGGATGCCACGCTGGCGGAAGCACCGGTCGAGGCCGTTCTGCTGGATCTCAACCTGCCGCGCGAGGGCGGGCTTTCCATCGCGCGGCGGCTCGGCCTGCTGCCCGATCCGCCCGGCATCCTGATGGTCACCGCGCTCGGCGATTCGATGGACCGCATCGTCGGCCTCGAGGTCGGTGCGGACGACTACATCGCGAAACCCTTCGAGCTGCGCGAGCTGCTGGCGCGGCTGCGCAGCGTGCTGCGGCGGCGCCGCGCGCGGGCCGCAGCGGTGGCGGCCGCGCGCATCGCGCCGACGCCGGCGCTGCCCGCCGAATGCCGCTTCGGCCCCTATCGCCTGCGCCCGGCGGAGCGGCGCCTGCTGGATGGCGCGGGCGCGGAGGTGGCGCTGACGCCGATGGAATTCGACCTGCTCCAGATGCTGGCCGAGAACCCGAACCAGGTGCTGACGCGGGAGCGGCTGCTGCGCCTGCAGGCGGGCGAGCAGGCCGATCCCTTCGACCGCTCGGTGGACATCCGCGTGACGCGCCTGCGCCGCAAGCTGGAGGCCGATCCCGCCAATCCCCGCCTGATCCGAACCGTGCGCGGCCAGGGCTATGTCTTCACGCCAGATTCATGATGCCTCAAGCGCCGGCGCCGGCATCCGCCGGCTTGGCTTGCGCGCCTCAGACATGGTGCGCCGGGCCATTCGGGATCAAGCCGCGCGCGCCGCATGCACGGCGGGGCGTCATCCAGCCGGGAGAAACGCCGCATGGCTGATGATCCTCAGGCTCTCCTCGCCCGCCTGACGGAGGCGGAGGCGCTGAAGCAGGGCGTGATCGACGCGGCGCTCGACGCGGTGATCACCGCCGACCGCGACTGCCGCGTGATCGGCTGGAACGCCGCCGCCGAGCGCATCTTCGGCCACCGCAAGGCGGAGATCATGGGCAAGCCGATCGGCGAGACCATCGTGCCGCCGCATCACCGCGCCGGGCACGAGGCCGGGCTCGCGCGCTACCACCGCACCGGCTGCCCGCATGTGCTGGGACAGCGGCTGGAGATGGAGGCGATGCGCGCCGACGGCTCCGTCTTCCCCTGCGAGCTCTCGATCCACGAGGTGAAGGCCGCGGGCAAGGTGTTCTTCACCGCCTGGCTGCGCGACCTGACGCCGATGCACCAGGCCCAGGCCGAGCTCGCCCGGCAGCGCGAGCGCCTGCACCAGAGCGAGAAGATGAGCGCGCTCGGCAGCCTGCTGGCGGGCGTCGCGCATGAGCTGAACAACCCGCTGGCCGTCGTCGTCGCGCAGACCACGATGCTGGAGGCGATCGCGCAGGCCGCGGCGGTGCGCGCGCGCGCCGCGCGCATCCATGCCGCGGCCGCGCGCTGCGGGCGCATCGTGAAGACCTTCCTGGCGATGGTGCGCCAGCAGGCGCCGCTGCGCGCGCCGGTGGAAGTGAACGCCGCGCTGGAGGGCGCGCTCGATCTCGCGGGGTACGGGCTGCGCAGCGCCGGCATCGCGATCGAGCGCGCGCTGGACCCCGCGCTGCCGCGCATCCAGGCCGATCCCGACCAGCTCGGCCAGGTGGCGGTGAACCTGGTGGTGAACGCCCAGGCGGCGCTGGCCGACCGGCCGGAGCCGCGCATCCTGCGGCTGGAAAGCTGGGCCGAGGCGGCGGGCGGCGTGGGCTTCGCGGTGGAGGACAACGGCCCGGGCGTGCCGGAGGACCTGCGCGCGAAGATCTTCGAGCCCTATGTCACGACCAAGCCGCTCGGCGCCGGCACGGGGCTCGGCCTCGCGGTCTGCCGCAACATCCTGGGCGCGCATGGCGGCACGATCGGGCTGGAGCCCGGCACGCTCGGCGGCGCACGCTTCGTGGTGCGGCTGCCGGCCGGCGCGGCGGCCGGGGCGGAACAGGCGGCACCGGCCGCCGCCATGCCGGCGCGGCATCGCGTGCTGGTGGTGGATGACGAGCCGGAGGTGGGGGCGGTGCTGGCGGAGCTGCTCGGCCTGCACGGCATCGAGGCGGAGACGGCCGGCGACATCGCGGAGGCGCGCGCACGCCTCGCCGCGCGGCGCTTCGATGCGGTGTTCTGCGACCTGCGCATGCCCGGCGGCGGCGGCGCGGCGCTGTATCGGGAGGCGCTGGCGGCGCAGCCGCATCTGCGCGGCCGCTTCGCCTTCGTCACCGGCGACACGGTGGCCGGCCCCTCGGCCATCGGCGCGCTGGACCCGCAGGCGCCGCCACCGATCCTGGAGAAACCCTTCACGCCGCAGGACGTGGCCGACATCCTGGCCCGGATCGGGGAACGCGGCTCAGGCGCGTAGCAGCTCCTCCACCATCGCCCGCGTCGGCGTCGCGCCGGCCCCCCCCCCCCCCCCCCCCGGCCCCCGGGGGGCGGCCCCCCCCCCCCCCCGCGCCGGGGCCCCCCCCCGCCCCCCCC
>NZ_JBWXTD010000008.1:149198-151395 GCF_056682175.1 Falsiroseomonas sp. RANM36 | reverse complement strand
CAACACGGCCCGCCCGCACACGAGCCTGAACGGGCTCACCCCAGCCGCATTTGCAACCCGCCCCGCATCGGGGCAAATGGAGAACAGGCTCTGCTCATGAACGAGGGCAATTAGGGGGCAGGGTCACCGGTGGCGAGGAGAGCTGCCGATGCGGGCCGAGGTCTTCGCCCGGAACGCCGCCTTCCAGGATTTCGACGCCTTCGTCGCCGCCACCGCGAATTCCGGCGGCCGGGTGATCCCCATGGCCCCGGGATTCTGGCGGGCGACGCTCGACGTGGCGGGGCTCGGCGGGATCATGCTCTATCGCGCCGCGGTGCCGCCGCAGATCCGCCAGGGCGCGGCCGCGCCGGGGGATGTGCTGATGCTGGCGCGCACGGCGCCCGGCTCCATGCTGCATCAGGGGCATGCCTTCGGCCGCGGGGAGATCGTGCTGGCCGGCGACCGCACGCCGATCGACACGCATTTCCGGCAGCCGGCCGTCTGGACCGGCGCCCAACTCGCGCCCGGCGGCCTGGCGCGGCTCGTCGAAGGTTGGGGCGAGCGCATCCCCGGCGCCGGCGGCCATGCGATCCGCGACATCGGCGGGGCGGAGCACGACGCGCTGATGGCGGCGCTCGAGGCCGGCGTCGCCGCCGCGTCCCGTTCGGCCGAGGTGATCGCGAACCCGATGGCGGTCGCGGGGCTGCGCGATTCGGTGGAAGCCGCCATCCAGCGCGCCCTGGCCGGCCCGGCGGCCTGGGTCGAGCAGCCGCGCGCGACCGGGCAGCTTCTGCGCATCATCCACGCCGCCAATGCGCTGCTGGCGGATGAGGCCGTGCCGGCGATGGGCGTGACCGACCTTGCCGCGGCGCTCGGCGTGTCCCGGCGCACGCTGCATCGGGCCTTCGCGGCGGTCTATGGCTGCAGCCCGCTGACCCAGTTGAAGCGCCGGCGCCTGGCGCAGGTGCGCGCCGCGCTGCTGGCGCGGGGGGCCGCGCCGCTGGTGAAGACCGTCGCGCTGGACCATGGCTTCTGGCATCTCGGCCGCTTCGCGCAGGACTACCGCGCCATGTTCGGCGAGCATCCGAGCGAGACCCGGCGCCGGCCGGACTGAGCCGGGGGCGCCCGCCACGCCCCCTTGACCTTCCCGCGGCGGCAACCATTAGCCTCGGCGCAATCTGCAAGGAGCGCCGCAGGGCGATGGTCCGCATTCCGAGCCCGAGAACGCACGGCACCGGCCGGGACCATCGCCGGCCGGGACGGCGCGGCCTGCTGCTGCTGCCCTTCGTTGCCATCGCCACGTCGGCGGCGGCGCATTCCGAACTGCGCGGCTCCGTCCCCGCCGCCGGCGCGGTGCTGGACCGCGCGCCGGAGAGCATCGCGCTGCAGTTCAACGAGCGGGTGCAACTGACCGCGCTGCGCCTGCACCGCGTCGGCGGGGCGGAGATCGCCCTGCCCCGCCGCGCGATCCGCGAGGCGACGCGGGAGGTCGTCGCCCTGCCGCCGCTCGAGCCCGGCGAGTACCGCGCGGAGTGGCGCATCATCTCGGCGGACGGCCATGCGGTCGGCGGCGTCATTCCCTTCCGCGTCGCGGGGCCGCGCGCGCCATGATCCTGGAATACCTGCAGCCGGACCCCTCGCTCGCCGACGGGCTCACGGTGGTGCTGCGCGCGCTCTACTACGTCGCGACGATCGGCGCGGCGGGGCTTGCCTTCTTCACGATCGGCTTCGGCCACCGGCTGGAAGCGGCGGAGGCGGCGCGGCTGCGGCGGCTGCTGCTCGGCGCCGTCGCGGCGGGCCTGGTGCTCTCGGTCGCGGCGCTGGCGCTGCGCGTCTTCGTGCTGACGGCGGGGGCGAGCGCCACCGATCCGGATGTGTGGGCGGCCGTGATGCGCTCGCGCATCGGCGATGCCTTCTGGCTGCGCAGCGCCGGCCTGGTCCTGCTGGCCGCGGCGGCGACGCGCTGGCGCGCGGGTTCCGCCGTGGCGGCGGTGGGTGCGGCGCTCGTGCTCTTCTCCTATGCGGCGATGGGGCATTCGATGCTCTTCCGGCCGCGGCAGGAGATCGCGGCCCTGGTGGTGCTGCATCTCGCGGTGGTCGCGTTCTGGGTCGGCTCGCTGCCGCCGCTGCTCTGGGTCGCGCGGCGGCGCGGCCCGGCCGCCGCGGCGGCGCGGCGGGGGGGCGGGGGCGGGGGGGGGGGCGGGGGCGGGGCCCGCGG
>NZ_JBWXTD010000008.1:144969-149098 GCF_056682175.1 Falsiroseomonas sp. RANM36 | reverse complement strand
GGGGGGGGGGGCGGGGGGGGGGGGGGGGGGGGGGCGGGGGGCGGCGGGGGGGCGCGGGGGCGGGGCCGCGCGGGGCCCCGCGACACGGCCTCCGCGGCGGCGCTGCTGCGGGACTGGAGCGTGGCGGCGACGGTCGCCGTCGCCGTGATGCTCGTCACAGGCCTGCTGCTGACCTGGTACCTGACGCTCCGCCTCGACCGCATCCTCGATGCCTGGCATGGCTGGGCGCTGGCCTGGAAGGTGGCGGCGGTGCTCGCCGCACTCGGCCTCGCGCTGTGGAACAGGCTGCGCCACACGCCGGCGCTGACGCGCGGGGAGGACGGCGCGGGCGCACGGCTCGCAGCCTCGATCCGGATCGAGAGCGTGGTCGTGCTGCTCGCCTTCTACGCCGCGGCCGAGATGGTCTCGGTGCATCCGGCCGATTACGGGCACCGCGTGCAGGGGTGAGGCGCCGCCCCGCTACCGCACGCGCAGTTCCGCCCGCGCCGCCGCGCCCTCCGAGTCCAGCACGGTGATGCGGTAGAAGCCGGGGCCGGGCGGGGTCCAGGCGGTCTCGCGGCGGGCCCGATGCGCCTCGACCGGGGCGCCATCCACCAGGAAGGTCAGCGGCCGGCGGCCGCCCGCGGCGCGGATCGTCACGCTGCCGCCCTCGGCCAGCACCGCGCCCGGCATGGGAAAGAGCAGGCGCAGGCGGTCGGCGGCCTCGGCGCCAAGGGTCATGGGATTTGCGGGCGCGGCGCGCACCGGCAGCGCTTCGCGCGGCGCGGCGGGGAGCAGCGCGAAGGCGCGGGCGAGGACGGGCAAAGCGAGGGTCGCACCGGTCGCGCCCGGCATCGCCGTGCCGTCCGGCCTGCCGATCCACACGCCCGCGACATGCCGCGCATCGAGGCCGAAGGCCCAGGCATCGCGCCCGCCCCAGCTCGTGCCGGTCTTCCAGGCGATGCCGGCCGGGCCGCCGCGCGGAAAGGGCTGCACCAGCACGCCTGCGGCCTGCGCGGCCGCATGCGCGGCCAGCACGCGCGGACGCTCCTGTTCCTCCGCACCGGGCAGCACGCGGATCGTGCCGCCCTGCCCGCCCTCGGCGAGCATCGCATAGAGCGAGACCATCCCGCGCAGCGTCATGCCCGCGCCGCCGAGCGCGAGCGGCAGGGAGGGCCCGGCGCCCGCGGGCAGGCGCGGCGGCGCGCCGGAAGCCTTGAGGAGCGACGCGAAGCGCAGCGGCCCGACCTCGTTCAGCAGCGCCACGGCCGGCAGGTTCAGCGAGCGGCGCAGCGCATCCGCCGCCGTGATGCGGCCTTCGAAGCCGCGGTCGAAATTTTCGGGGGCATAGCTGCCGAAGCGGCGCGGCATGTCGGAGAGCACCGTCTCGGGCCGCACGACGCCATGCTCGAAGGCCAGCGCGTAGAGGAAGGGCTTGAGCGCCGAGCCCGGCGAGCGCACCGCGCGCGTCAAATCCATCATGCCCGCGCGCGCTTCCTCGCCGAAGGCGCCGGCGACGAGCGCGCGCACCTCGCGCGATCCGCTCTCGGCGATCACCAGGGCGAGGGCGGCGCGCGGATGCAGCTCGCGCAACGCGTCGAAGGCGAGGCGTTCCGCGGCACGCTGCAGGTCGCGGTCGAGCGTGGTCGCGATGCGCGCGCCGGGCTCGGCATTGCGCGCAAGCTCGCGCGCGAGATGCGGCGCGAGGCGCGGCATGGCGTTCCGCTGCGAGGGCACGGGCTGGGCGAGTGCGTAGGCGCGCTCGCCATCGTTGACCGCGCCGGCCTCCGGCGCGCGGGCGAGCAGCACGGCGTCGCGCGCGCGTCGCGCGGCCTCGGCGTGGCGATCGGGGCGCAGCGCCTCGGGCCGGCGGGCCAGCGCGATGAGCAGCGCGGATTCCGCGGCGTCGAGCGTCGCCGGCGCGCGGCCGAACCAGGCGAGCGAGCCGGCGCGCAGCCCTTCGAGATTGCCGCCCTGCGGCGCGAGCGTGAGCCAGATCGAGAGGATTTCCTCCTTGGAGAACCGCGCTTCGAGTTGCAACGCACGAAAAATCTCGATGGCCTTGCTGCGCAGGGTGCGCGGGCGCGGCTCCAGCAGGCGCGCGGCCTGCATCGTCAGCGTGGAGCCGCCGGAGACGACGCGCCCCGCGCGCAGCCATTGCGCGGCGGCGCGTGCGAGGGCGAGCGGGTCGACACCGGGATGGTTGAGGAAACGCCGGTCCTCCGCCGCGAGCAGCATCGCAACGAGATGCGGCGGCACATCCTGCGGCGTGGTGCGCAGCCGCCAGGTGCCGCCTGCGACGGGCAGGACGGAAAGCGTGCGGCCCTCGCGGTCCAGGATTTCGGTGCCGGTGCTGCGGTAGCGGGAGAGCTCGGGCGGGAAGAGGCGGTCGAGGGCGAGCGCGGAGAGGACGAGGGCGGCAACCGCGCCCGCGCCCCATCCGACAAGCCTGCGGCGCCGCGCGCCCTCCGCCATCTACCGCCTCGGCTGCGACGCCGGCGCAGGCGGTGGCGTGGGCGCCGGATCATCCGGCCCGAGCACCGCGATCCGCGCGCTGTTCTGCCGCGCGAAGACACCGGGGCGATACATGTCCTGCGCCTCCATCCCCGGCAGCTCGAACCGCCCCGCCGTCACCGCGCGCACGCGCACCGCGAGCCGCGCGAGCGCATTCTCCGGCGTCAGCGTCACCGCCGCGGCGAAGCGGTCGTCGCGCGCGGGCATGCTGTCGGGCTCGGTCAGCGTGCCGAGCCAGGGCATGCCCTGCACCTCGCCCGCCGGCAGCCGTCCGGTGATCTCCCACCCCGCGGGCAGGCCCTGCAGAACCATCGCCATGTGGCTCTCATTGGTCAGCGCGCGGGCCTCGAGCAGCACCACGAAATCCGTGCCGGTGCGCAGCGCATCCAGGTTCAGCGCCTGGCCGTCCAGCGCGAAGAAGCGCCGCGCGACGCGCATGCCCTGCGACGCGGCGGGCAGCGGCGAGCTCGGCACGCCGACCACCGACACCGCCTGCACCACCGGCGCCTGTCCGCGATTCTGCGCGGTGGCGTCGCCGGTCAGCGCCGCGCCGACCACCGCGGCGACGGGCAGGTCGCGGCCATCGAGCAGGATGCGCACCGGCCGCCCGTCCCGCCCGAGCGCCTGCGCCGCGGCGATGGCCCAGGCCTGTTCCTGCGTGCTGGTGTTGGCGGGCGTGAGATCCGCGCCGGGCAGCCTGCCGAGCAGGTTCGGCAGCCGGTCCTGCGCGACGCCGCTCTCCTTCAGCAGCACCGCCATCGCGAGCAGGTCGCGCGAGGCGCTGCCGAAATCGAAGCTCCAGTACTGCCGCGCGCTGGCATCCAGCGCGCTCGCGAAAAGCTGCGTCGCGCGCTGCGCGTCGCCGGCCCGCGCGAAGGCGCTGGCGAGCTGCGCACGCGCGAGCGGCGTCGGCAGCGCATCGGGATTCTCCGCCAGCCGCCGCGCCGCGCCGAGGCGATTGCGCCCGGCGAGTGCGAGGACGTGGACGCGATAGGCCATTGCGGCGACCTGCTCCGGGTCGTCCGTGCCGCGATCCAGCCCTTCCTCCGCCGCACGCAGCGCATCCTCCAGCGCCGATTGCGGCACCGTCACGCCTGCGGCGCGGGCGCGCAGCAGCGCCTCGGTCGCGTAGAGGCTCGCCCAGTCCTGCACCTGGCCTTCCGCGCTCCAGAATCCGAAGCGGCCGTCGAAGCGCTGGCGGTCGAGGATCGAGGCGATGGCGCGGCCGAGTGCGGCGGCATCATCCGCCGCCGTGTCCGGGTTCTGCGGTGCATGCACCAGCGCCATCACGCGGGAGGACGCCTGCTCCACGCAATCCAGCGGGAAGCGCAGCAGCGAGGCCAGCAGCGCCGCCGGATCGTAGCGCACCGGCGCGCCCCAGGTCGCGCGCGCCTGCCAGGTACCGGCGATGAAGCGATCGGACGGCACCGGCACCGGCGCCGTCTCGTTCGGCGCCAGCGTGCGCGTCGCGATCTCTGTCACCGGCGCGCGGGAGGAGCGGACGGTGATGCGCGCCTCGCGCTGCGTCGCGAAGCCGTTCGGCCCCGTCACCGCAAGGCGCAGCACGCCCTCGCCGGGGCCCCCCCCCCCCGGCCGCGGGGGGGGGGGGGGGGGCGCCCGCCCGCCGCGGGCGGAG
>NZ_JBWXTD010000008.1:131109-144869 GCF_056682175.1 Falsiroseomonas sp. RANM36 | reverse complement strand
GGCCCCCCCCCCCCCCCCCCCCCCCCCCCCCCCGCCGGGGGGGGGCGGGCGTGGCGCGCGCGCCCGTCGCGAGGTTCTGGGCCAGCCGCGCCGGTCCCGCGAGTTCGATGGCGCCGCTCGCCGTCAGCGTCGCGACGACCTCGCCCGGCGGCAGCTCGATGTTGTGCAGCAGCACCGGCAGCCGCGCCTCGTCGCCGGGCGCCAGGAAGCGCGGCAGCAGCGCCTCCGCCACCACCGCCTCGCGCACCGTCATCGGCTTCGACGCCGCGCCGATCCGCGCGCCGTCCCAGGCGACCACCATCAGGCGCAGCTCGCCCGCGAAATCCGGCAGGTCGAGCGGGACGCGCGCGACGCCGTCGCTGCCCACCGAGACCGGCCCCTGGAACAGCGCGACGAGGCGCTGCGGGATGTCCACGGCACTGCCCGCCAGCTCGTCGCCGCCCTGGCGCAGCACCGCCGCCTCGCCTTCCGCCGGCGCGATCAGCCTTCCGTAGTCGTCGCGGATGTCGAGGCCGAGGCGCCGTCGCGCGAGGAAATGTTCTGCCGGATCGGGCGAGCGGAATCGCGTGAGGCGCAGGACGCCCTCATCCACCGCCGCCAGCGTCAGCATCGCGCTGCCGCCCGCCGCGCCCGCGATGCGCACCGGGATCTCCACGCGCGTGTTCGGCCGCGCGAGGTCGGGCGATTCGATCGCGACATCCAGCCGCCGCGCCGCGGGATCGAGCCCGATCCAGGCAAGGCCGAGCGCGCGCGCCGGCCGCCCGGCGGGCGACTGCCCCGCACGGAACACCGTGACCGCCACATGCGCGCCCGGTCCCCAGGCGGCGTCCACCGGAATCTCGATCTCGATGCCGCCTTCCGGCACGGCGATGTCGCGCAGCGAGAGGAGCCGGTCGGTCAGCACGGCCACGCTCGCCTGCCCCGCGAAAGGCGGCGTTATGCGGACTCGGGCAAGCTCGCCGGCCGTGTAGGCGCGCTTGTCGGCGGCGAGGTCCACGCGATCCGGCACCTCCGCCGACTCGCCACCGGCCCAGCCCGCGCGGAAGCGGTAGGAAGCGATGGCCATGCCGTTCGGCTGCGTCACCTCGATGCGGTAGCGCCCGAAGGAGAGCGTGCGCGCGAAGCGGCCGGGGCTGCCGGGCGCCACCTGGATGTCGGTGGAATCCACCGGCTCGTCGCGCCAGACCGTCTCGTAGCGCGCCACGCGCTCGCGCAGCACGATCCGCCAGTCGGGGCGCTCGCGCACCAGCCGGACACGCAGCGTCGCGGCGATGGCCTCGCCCGCCGGGCTGACGGCGGCGATGTCGAAGGCCGCTTCGGCATTCGCATCCACCGCGCCGCCCTGGAAGGCGGGGCGGATCGCCAGCAGCGTGTTCTGGCCGCGCACCGGCAGGGAGAAGCGCGTGGAGCTGCCGCGCCCGCCGGGTTCCTCCAGCGTCACCGCGACCTCGGCCTTCACCGGGCGCGTGCTGTCCGGCGCACGCGCCAGGTTGAGCGTGAGGGTGGTGCGGCCCTGCGGATCCGTCTCCGGCACCTCGAAGCTCTGCAGGTCGGGCGAGAAGACCTCGTCGGCCAGACCGAAATGCCAGCCGCGCCAGGCCTCGAAGGGCTCCGCATCCTGCACCAGGCGCAGCTCCGCCATGCCGGTCAGGCCCGCGGCCGGCGCGCCGTAGAGGAAGCGCGCGGTGATCGGGATCTCCACGGGCTGGCCGCCGATCAGCGCGGGCGGCAGCGGGCCGGCCTCCACCTCCATGCGTTCGGGCACGAAGGCGTCCACGCGGAAGGTGGTGCTGCCGATCGGCGGCCCGTCCGGGTCTGCCAGCACCTCCACCGTCCAGGCGCCCGCCGGCGCGCCGGTGGAGAGCGCGACGGGCTGCACGAAGGCCGCGCCGTTCACGCGCTCTGGCACGCCCTGCCAAAAAACCTGGCCGTTCGGGCGCAGCACGCGCAGCCGTGCGGGGATGTCCACCGGCTGTCCGCCCGCATCGCGCAGCAGCGCGCCCACCTGCACCGTCTCGCCCGGGCGGTAGATGCCGCGGTCGAGCCAAACGAAGGCATCGAGCGGCCCGGGATGCGGCCGCCCCGCCGCGCCGCGGTCCGAAAGGTCGAAGGCCGCCGTCTCGAGATCCAGCGAGGCGAAATCTTCGCCGCGGAAGACATGCAGCGCCGCGGGGGCGAGCGGTCCCTCGCCGCGCAGCAGCGCCGCGTTGAAGCTGGCGAGGCCGTCGGCGCCCGTCGTCGCCTCGGCCAGGATGTCGTTGTTGCGCGCCAGCAGCGCGACGCGCGCGCCCTGCTTCGGCGCCGCATCAGAGAAGCCGCGGATCTGCGCCGAAAGCCCGCCCGTGCCGCGCCAGGCGGTGATGCCGAGATCGGTCGCCAGCACCGCCGCCGCGGCTTCGGCGCGGAAGCGCCCGCGCGTGCCGTCGGCCGGGCGCGCCAGCAGCACATACATCCCCGGCCCCGCGCTCAGCAGCGCATCCGGCAGCGGCATGGCGTTGCGCACCAGACGGTTCGGCTCGGCAGGCGGCAGCACGACGCGGCCTTCCCAGACGATGCGGCCCATGTCCTCGGCGATGCCGCCGGCGAGCCAGCTTTCCATCTGCTCGCCCGGCCGCCAGTCGCGCGTGAGGCCGACCAGGTTGCGCTCGCCGACGCGGGTGACGCGCAGCGTCATCTCCGCGACGTTCACGGTCGCGACCGTCATCGCCGGCGCCTGGCCGCGCGGCAGGATGAAGGCGCGGCTGTCGAAGACGATGCGCGGCGCGCGGTTCGGCATCGCGACGTTGATCGGCGTGTCGCGCGCGAGGCGCAGCCCGTCCTCGCCCGGCAGGCCGGCGCGCAGGATCAGGCGCGTTGTCTGGCCCCAGGGCAGGCCGGCGGCGCAGATCTGCTCGCCTTCCTTCGTCACGGCCATGCCCGGCAGCGCCGGCTCCGCGCGCACCCAGTCGCCGGGCTGCCAATCGTCGCGCCGCGCCGGCGCGCCGGTGAAGGCGAGGCAGACGCGGGCGGGTTCCGCATCCGGCTCGGTCCGCACCTGGCGGACCAGCAGCCCGGCATTGCGCCGCGCCTCCGCCCGCGCGGCGCGGTGCTTCGCATCCTGCGGCGCGCGCTCCACCACCGCTTCCAGCGCCTGGATCTGCCACATGGGCTGGTCGAGGCGGCGCATGGCCTCCGCCATCAGGCTCAGCGACGGGATCTCGGGCGGGCCGCCCGGCACCTGCATGAAGGCGCGCCAGCCGGCCTGCAGCGCGCGCATCGCCTCGGGCGGGTTGCGGCGAAGCTGCGCCTCGCCGAGCGCGAGCCACTGGTCGGGGCCGGCCTGGCCCATGCCGATGCGCTCCTCCCAGGCCTGCGCCGCGGCGGCCCAGTCGTTGCGGCCTTGCGCCTGGCGGGCGCGCGTCTCGGCCTGGGCGCGCTGCTGCGGTGTCGCGCCGGCGGGGAAGCGGCGCTGCAACTGCTGCTGGTAGGCGATGGCGTCGTTCTCGAGGCCCGGCGGCTCGAAGGCCAGCGCCGGGCCAGCAAGGGCGAGCAGGACGCAGAGCAGCGCAAGCAGGCGGCGCATGGCGATCTCCCCAGTTAAGGGGGAGCATGACACGCGGCCGCGGCCTGCGTCACCGCCCTCCGTGGCCGGAGACGCGCGCCCCGGCATCGGCCGGCATGCGCAGCATCGAGGGCAGCGAGGCCAGCACGACCACGCCCGAGATCACGAATGCGATGGCGAACTCGCGCGGACCCGCGCCGCCCGCGCCGGTGGCGAGCATCGCGGCCTCCAGCGCGAGCGAGCCCAGCACGACGCCGAGCGCCTGGCCCAGCTGCTGCATGGTGCCCGCCATCGCGGTCGCCGGCGCCAGCTTCTCCTGCGGGACATCGGCATAGGCGAGCGTGGCGAGCGAGGTGAATTGCAGGGCCCGCGTCAGTCCGCCCGCCGCCAGCACGGCGAAGATCGCGACCAGCGGCCAGGCGGCGGTGAACAGCGCGCAGATGGCGACGCCGATCGCCGCCAGCACGCAATTCGCCACCAGCACGGCGCGGAAGCCGAAGCGCTTGAGCAGCGGGCGGACCAGCGGCTTCATCGCGAAGGCGCCCAAGGCGGTCGCGAAGGTGATGCCGCCGCTGGCGCTGGCCGACAGGCCGAAGACCAGCTGCAGCTTCAGCGGCAGCAGGAAGGGCAGCGTGGAGGCGCCGACGCGGAACAGCGTGCCGCCCCCCATGGAGACGCCGAAGCTCGGCAGCCGCAGCAGCGAAAGATCCACCGCCGGCCGCCGCGCGCGGTTGGAATGGCGCACGGCGAACACCGTGGCGACGGCGGCCGCGGCCAGCACCATTGGCGCGAACCAGGCGGGCGCGATGCCGCGCCCCGCCGTCTCCAGCCCGGCCATCAGGCCGGCGAGCGCGACGCCCCACAGCGCCAGCCCCTTCGCATCCAGCGGGCCGGGATCCTGCTTCTCGACATCGGGGATGAAGATCCAGACCAGCACCAGGCCGAGGATGCCGACGGGGATGTTCAGCCAGAACACCGCCCGCCAGGAGAAGGCATCGGTCAGCAGCCCGCCGACCGGCGGGCCGAGAACGGGGCCGAGCAGGGCGGGCATCGTCAGCCAGGTCATGGCGACGACCAGCTCCTCCTTGCTGACGCGGCGCAACAGCAGCAGGCGGCCCACCGGCACCATCATCGCCCCGCCGAGGCCCTGCAGGATGCGCGCCGCGACCAGCGATGGCAGGCCCTGCGACAGGCCGACGAGCGCGGAGGCGAAGGTGAACAGCACGATCGCCGCCATGAAGACGCGGCGCGCGCCGAAGCGGTCGGCAACCCAGCCGGAGACAGGGATGAAGACGCAGAGCGCCACCAGGTAGGAGGTGATGGCGACCGAGAGATGCACCGGGTCCACCATCAGGTCGCGCGCCATCGCCGGCAGCGCGGTGGCGACCACGCTGGAATCCAGGTTCTGCATGAACAGCGCGCTGGCGACGATGATCGCGACGGCGCGCGGGTCCTTAACGCGCGCCACGGGCCATCTCGCGCAGCGCCGCGCGCTGCACCTTGCGGCCATTCGGCCCGTCGGTCGTCGGGAATTTTTCGAGCGTCACGAAGCGCGCCGGTTGCTTGAAGCGGGCGAGGCTGCGCTCGCAGGCGGCGCGGAGCGCGGCCTCGTCATAACCGGCGCCGGGGATGACGAAGGCGATGGCGCGACCCTCCTGCGCGACGACCTGCGCGGCGGTGACACCGGGTTGCGCGAGCAGGAAGGATTCGATCTCCTCCGGCGACACGAGGAAGCCGCCGAGGCGCAGCGCATCGCCAGCGCGGGTGACGAAGCCGAAGCCGCCCTCGGGCTGCGCGACGGCGAGGTCGCCGCTGCGGAACCAGCCCTCGACGCGAGCGCGCGCCGTCGCCGCCTCGTCGCCAAGATAGCGGTCGAACAGCGACGGGCCGCGCAGCAGCAGCTCGCCATCCTCCGCGATGCGGAAGGCGGCCTCGGCACTGGCGGGGATGCCGCCGCCGATGGCGGCATGGGGCCCGGCCGGGTCCTGCAGCGCGAAGAGCGCCTGCGCTTCCGAACTGCCATAGACGCCGCGCACGGCGAGGTTGAGCGCGGCGGAGGCCGCCATCACGCGCTCCGCCTGGCCGTGGAAATTGGCGAAGCCGGTGAAGGCGAAGGGGGCGTAGGGGCGCCCAGCAGCGGCATCGGCCAGCATCAGCAGCAGGTCGTCGCCGCCGACGAGATGCGTGACGCCCTCGCGCCGGATCAGCGCATCGGCCGCCGCCGCGTCGAAGCGCTCCATCGGATGGATCGCGGCGCCGCCGGCCAGCGCGGCCATTGCCGCCGCCAGGCCGAAGGTGCCGCAGAGCGGGACGGCGGCGAGGAAGGCCGCCCCCGGCGCATCCGTGCCGATGCGCGCCGCGACGTCCTGCGCATGGGTGGCGATGCTGCGCTGGCGATGCAGCACCAGCTTCGGACCGGCGGTGGTGCCGGAGGTGGTGAAGGTCAGGCAGTCGGCGTCTGGCGTGGAATGGTCGGTCTCGTCGGCGCCGTGCAGCGCGGCGAAGGGCAGCATGGGGAGGCCGGCGAGCGCGCCCTCCCCCAGCCCATCCACGGCGATGGTGACGCGCAGCGAGGCGCGCGCTTCGGCCGGCACGCTCTCCAGCACGGCGGCCGCGTCCACGGCGGCAAAATCGCGCGCGACGGCGATGGCCTTCGGCCGCGCGCGGGCCAGCAGCGGCGCGAGTTCCGCCGCGCGGAAGCGCGTGTTGAGCAGCACCGCGCAGGCGCCGCGCCGCGCCAGCGCCAGCAGCAGCAGCAGGAAACCGGGCCGGTTCGGCAGGAAGACCGCGACGCGGTCGCCCGGGCCGATCCCGGCCGCGGCGAGCCCGCCCGCGATGCGCCGCACGGCGTCCGCCACGCCCGCCCAGTCGAGGCCGGGCAGCGCCGCCCCGCGCGGGGTTCGCGCGGCGGTCGCATCGAGCAGGGCGGGAAGGGTGGCGGGGCGCGCCATGGCGGCCATCATGGTCCCGCCCCGGCCGCGCCGCCAGAGGCCCGCCCGCGGCTTGACGCTGCGCCGGCCGGGCCTGAGCCTTCCCGCCATGCAGCCCGACCCCGTGACCCTCGCCGTGCTCGAGAACCGCTTCCGCGCCATCGTGGAGGAGATGGGCGAGGCGCTGCTGCGCACCGCGACCTCGCAGATCCTGAATTCCTCGCGCGATTTCTCGATCGCGTTGTGCGACGCGCAGGCAAGGCTTGTCGCGCAGGCGGATCACATACCCGTGCATGTCGGCGCCATGCCCTTCGCCGCGGCGGCCGTGCTCGAAAGCTTCGGCGCGACGATGCAGCCGGGCGAGACCTATCTGCTGAACGATCCCTGGCATGGCGGCAGCCACCTGCCCGACCTCACCATCGTCCTTCCCGTGTTCGGCGACGGCGCGCTGCGCTTCCTCACCGTGGTCCGCGCGCACCAATCCGACATCGGCGGCGCGACGCATGGCGCCTACAACCCCGCCGCCTTCGAGATCTGGCAGGAAGGCATCCGCATCCCGCCGATCCGCCTCGGCGAGGATGATGCGCTGCGCGAGGACCTGGTCGCGATGCTCGCGCTCAACACGCGCATCGCGCGGGATTTCCGGGGCGACCTGATGGCGATGTGGGGCGCGGCGCGGCTGGGTGCGAAGCGCGTGCAGGCGCTGCTGGCCGAGCACGGCGCGGTCAAGCTGAGCGCGGCTTCCGACGCGATCCTCGATCTTTCGGAAGCGCATGCCCGCCGCATCATCGCGAGCTGGGAAGATGGCGAGTATTTCGGGGAAGCGACACTCGACGATGACGGGCACGGCGCCGAAAACATCCCGATCCGCGCGCGAGTGACGAAGCGCGGCGGCGACATCACCGTGGATCTTTCGGACTCGTCGCCGCAGGTGCGCGGCTTCGTCAATTCCTCCTGGCCCAACACGGTCAGCGCCGCGCGGATGGCGCTGGCCTATCTGCTCGACCCCGAGGTTGCGAAGAACGACGGCGCCTTCCGGCCACTGACCGTGATCGCGCAGGAAGGCAGCATCGTCCGCCCGCGCGAGGGTGCGGCCGTGACGCTCTGCACCAGCCACTGCTCCAACGAGATCGTGGAGGCGATCGTGAAGGCGCTCGCCCCCGCCTGCCCCGAGCGCGCCATGGGCGGCTGGGGCCGCCGCTTCCGCGTCGCCATCGCCGGCGAAAACCCGAAGCGCGGCAAGAAGTTTGTCTGGCACCTGTTCCATGCGCGGCCCGGCGGCGGGGGGCATGCGAAGGGCGATGGCTGGTCCTGCGCCGGCGAGTGGCATTCCGCCGGCGGCCTGAAATTCGGCAGCGTCGAGATGGCCGAGGCGCGCTTCCCCCTCTTCTTCCGCCACCACGAATTCCGCCCCGGCTCCGCCGGCGACGGCACCTTCCGCGGCGGCCTCGGCGCCGAACTCGAACTGGTGATCGAGACGGACAAGCCAGCGATGGCCAACACCGCCGGCGACGGCATCCGCCACGGCGCCGCCGGCATGCTCGGCGGCGAGGACGGCGCGCCCCACCGCTACACGCTGCGCCGCGCGGACGGCACCGAGCGCGACCTGCGCACCAAGGAAACCGGCGTGGAACTCCGCCCCGGCGACGTGCTGGTCGTCCGCTCTGGCGGCGGCGGCGGCTGGGGCCCGCCCGACAAGCGCGACCCCGCGTTGCGCGACGCCGACGCGAAGGAGGGCCTGATCTGATGCGCGCGCCCTATCGCATCGGCGTGGATGTCGGCGGCACCTTCACCGACGTCGTCTGCATCGGCGCCGATGGCGAGACGCTCCTCGTCAAATCCGCCACCACGCCGCACGACCAGTCCGAGGGCGTGCTCGATGGCCTGCGCCTGCTCGCCACCACGCTGCACCTCACGCTCGCCGAGTTGCTGGAAGTCACCGAGCGCCTGGTCCACGGCACCACCGTCGCCACCAACGCGCTGCTCGAACGCCGCACCGCCCGCGTCGCGCTCCTCACCACCGAGGGGCATCGCGACATCATCGAGATGCGCGAGGGCCTGAAGCCCGAGCGCTACGACCTCCGCCTGCCCACCCCGGCACCCCTCGTCCCGCGCCACCTGCGCCTGCCCTTGCGCGAGCGCATCCGCGCCGATGGCAGCGTGGAGATCCCGCTCGACGAAACCTCGCTGCACCAGGCCATCGCCGCGCTGCGCGACGCCGAGGTGGACGCCGTCGCCATCTGCCTGCTGCATTCCTGGCGCGACCCGCGCCACGAGACAGAGGCCGCCGCCGCCATCCAGGCCGCGCTGCCCGACGCCTACGTCACCCGCTCCGCCGACGTGCTGCCGCAGATCAAGGAATACGAGCGCTTCAGCACCACGGTCGTGAACGCCGCCGTCGGCCCCATCGTCGCGCGCTATCTCGGCCGCCTGCAGCAGCGCCTCGACGCCGCCGGCTTCCACGGCCCGCTCTTCGTCATCCTGAGCCATGGCGGCGTCGCGCCGGTCGAGGAAGCGCAGCGCCTAGCCGCCGGCACCGCCCTCTCCGGCCCCGCCGGCGGCGTCGCCGCCGCGCTCGCGCTGGCCCGCGCGGGCCTCGGCGACAATCTCGTCACCTTCGATGTCGGCGGCACCTCCACCGACGTCGCCCTCGTCGCCAATGGCGAGGCCGCGCTCGGCAAGGGGCGCGAGGTCGGCGGCCAGCGCATCGCGCTGGAAAGCCTGGACATCGTGACGCTCGGCGCCGGCGGCGGCTCCCTCGCCTTCGTGGATTCCGGCGGGATGCTGCGCGTCGGCCCGCGCAGCGCCGGCGCGGTGCCCGGCCCCGCCTGCTACGGCGCCGGCGGCACCGAGCCCGCGGTGACCGACGCCAACCTGCTGCTCGGCTACCTCGACCCCGAGCGCTTTCTGGGGGGCCAGCGCCGCCTCGACATCGCCGCCGCCGAGGCCGCCGTCGCGCGCCTGGCCGGCCGGCTGGGCATGGACGCGATGGAATGCGCCGCGGGCATCCACCAGCTGGCGAATGTCGCGATGGCCGAGGGCATCCGCGTCGCCACCGTCCGCCGCGGCGTGGACCCCCGCAATTTCACGCTGCTCGCCTTCGGCGGCGCCGCCGGCCTGCACGCCTCCGCCGTCGCGCGCGACCTCGGCATGAAGCGCGTGGCCGTGCCGCTGCTGGCCGCGGGCCTCTCCGCCTGGGGCATGCTGCAGACCGACCTGCGCTACGAGGTCTCTCAAAGTCTCGCCGACGCGTCAGGCCTGCCGGCCGAGGAGTCCGTGCGATCCTTCTTCGCCGCACTCGACCAGAAGGCGCGCGCGCGGATGGCGCGCTGGATGACCGGCACGCCCGAGCTGCGCCGCAGCGCCGACATGCGCTACGGCGAGCAGGTTTTCGAGGTCGCGGTGCCGCTGGACGGCGTGGACTGGGACAAGGCTGACCTGCCCGCCCGCATCGCCGAGGCGTTCCATGCGCGCCACGAGGCGCTGTTCACCTACGCGCTGCGCGGCGAGGAGGTGGTGCTGGTCACCGCCCGCGTCGCCGCCGTGGGCAAGCTGCCGCCCCGCCCCGCGCCGCCGCGCGCGCCACGCGGCACCTCCGCGCCGATGGGCCTCCGCCGCGCGCGCATCGGCGCCGCGTTTGCCGAGATCCCGGTCTGGAGCTTTTCGGACCTGGCCCCGGACCAGCGCGTGGAGGGACCGGCCATCGTGGAGAGCGACACGACAACCGTGCTGCTGCTGCCGGGGGATTTTGCGACGTTGGATGGGAGGGGGTGGTTGGAGGTGGGTGTGGGGTGACGTGACCGAAAATATATTGCATCGGGAACAAAAACACGTTGCATAGCAGCGTTGATTATCATCGAACTCACAGCAGCAGTAAATATTGATCAGTTATGACTGAATTGCCAGTTTAATATCATCGCACAGTGCCGCATACCAATCCTCGCCCACACTATCAAGGAACGCGCGTATACAATCAGTTTCCAAAACTTCCCGCGATGTTTGAGCTTTTTCACAGCACATTTCTGCATATTCATGATGATTAAGGCTTGGTTCAGCAGCAAGAATGGACTCCATATTGATGCCATACATTTCGATCAATCGCCCCCGTACCACCGGATTGCTGAATACTTCTTTTTCTGGTGGTAAGGAGCCCGGAAATTTGTAGATCTGACTTGACTTGTTGTCTCCTTTGTCGCCGTCCCTCACCGCGATTGCCTTATGGCCAGCCCGCGTGAGAGCTTCTTTAGCTGAGACAACCGCCCGAGAATCGCCAAAGAGAACAACAGAGACAGACGACAGTAAATTTTTGTCGAATCGACGCAGTATTTCTCTCAGAAGGGACTGCGCAAAGTTATCCTCAACACATATGATCGCGTGCCCGGATTCACCATCCGAGAGAGCCGTTTTAATTCGGGCCGACGAGACTCTGTCGTATACAGTGACGCCATCTGGGCCACGCACGAGCAATTTCCTAGCCTCCGGCGGTAAAGCATTCATCATGCTGCTCGAATGAGTAGAAAAAATTATTTGATGACCTCGCCTTGTCGAAACATCTATCAAATATTTTGCGAATTCATACTGAGCATACTCGTGGAGAGATGTTTCAGGTTCTTCGATAACTATTAGGCTTTGCAGGGGACAAGTTTCTAAGAGTCTGACGGTATAGACTACGCGCCCCTCACCAAAGCCCATGTTATTCTCCGAATAAACCGCTCCAAACCGCTTAGCTATACCAAGTTCTCCCTCCCTCTTTTGCGCGGCCACACCTTGGAAATAAACTTCGTTGTAAGGAGAACCCAGTATGCGGCTAACATAGGTCTCCACACCCGCCAGATCGGTCCGGCGCCGCAGCGACATGGATTTAGCACTATATATACTCAGGTCCCGGCGCTCGACCTTGGGTATATAGACCGTAAATCCTATATACTCCGTGTTACGCTCCGGCTGCCTTTTGTAACCAGACCAAGCTTCAACGGTTCTTGAAACGGTCAGTTCTTGGAGAGTTTCCGGCTTGTCCGTTTGATACTTAAAAGTTATCGAGGCATCAGCTGAAAATGGCGCAGGATCAACTATCGAGACCGGGAAAAAGTTCACGACATAAAATCTTTTCGAGCCGATGGCAGATGTAATTTTTCTATACCCACAAAGCAACAATTGCCCAATAGTACTCTTGCCTGAGCCATTAAATCCGGATAATGCTGTCACTGGATACTCGAAATTTATTTCTGCTTTTATGCCTCTGAACCCGTTTATACTTGCAGAAATTATAACGGGGCCGAAGTTCGCAAACCTGTTTGCGTGGGCGAATTTCGACGCAAGAACTGTACGCGGGTCTGCCAAGGCTAGGCTCCGTTGCTTTCGAACTAGATCGATCGCTACTGCGATCTTCTTGCACCTGCGGTATATTATATGTGGGTAGTGGAGGACAAGGGGAGATGTTAACCAGAATGGACGATTACGGCACCCCATGTTCCTGTTGGCGCGCTCGAGTTGCTGGATTGCCAGCCATAGCGGCTGCTTTCGAACCAATTCTCATCCCAAACAACCCCTGAACCGCAGCCGACCACCTTCCGCGGCCTTCGCACCTCCGCGCACCCGGCCGCCCGCCTCACCCAGCCGCGCGGCCATCCAGGCCTTCGACCCCAAAACGCCCTCCAGCAGCGCCGGAATCCGCCGCGCGCATCACCCCGCCTTGTCCGGCGCCCGGTCCCGGCCGCGCATCAACTGCCGCCGCGCGACCTCGGCAACGGCGCTGCGGAACTGTCGCAGGAATTCCGGCGGCAGCGTGCCGTAGATCGGGCTGGCCCGGCCCGGGATATTCCGGACGCCATCGGGCCAATCCGCGCGGTTGCAGCGGCTGACGACGACCCATTGCGGGAAGCCGTCCAGCCCGGCCGCCGCCCGCGCCTCCGGCGGAATGGCCAGTGCCACGTCGTCCTCGCGCGGCGGCTCGTGGGAGATCGGGAAGTAGAAGACCCGCGGTCCGTTGCCGCGGATGATGATGGCGCAGGGACGCGGCTTGTAGTCATCCGCGTTCGCGCTGCCCCATTCGTATTCGAAGCGCACCACCGCCCCGTCTGGCAGGGCGTCGAGCGGCGGAATGCCGCTCAGGGCGCGTTCCGCCGGTCAACCGCGGCCAGGAAGGCCAGATCCTCCTCCGGCAGGTCGGCGACGCGGCCGGCGAAACGGGCCTTGCGGACCAGCTCCTGGTATTCCTTGAAGGACAGAACGACGACCTGCGGGATGTTGTAGTGCGTCACCGCCACGGGCTCGCCGCCGGGGGCACAGACTTCTTCCCGGATTGCCCCGAAGGTCCGGGCAGCCTCGGCCGCGGAGACGGATCGCATCGGGCACCCCCATGTTGCGCAACAAGTCGCGGAACATATTGCGCAAGATCAGGCAGGGTCAAGCCGGGACCAGGCTCCATGCCGCAAGGCCCGCTGTTGCCCGCCGGAGACGCGCGGCCGCCGAAGCCCGAGGCGCACGGAAAACTCTCGCATTATAGGCACAAATTCCTGCAACATCTTGCGATGCGCCCCACACCCCCCGCCTTCCCCCTCCGCCGCTCCGCCCCGCGCCCCTGGCGCCCGCTGACCGACATCGAATGGGCGGCGCTGTCGGCCATCCTCCACCGCTCCACCCGCGGCCGGCCGCCGACGCTCGCGCGCTACACCTGGGACGCCATATTCTGGGTGGCGTGCTCCACCAAGCCCTGGCGGGCGCTGCCCGAGCATCTGGGCAAGGCCGATTCCGCCCATCGCGCGCTGCGCCGCGCGGCGGCCCAAAAGCACTTGCACCGGATGCTGCTGCGCGTCTCCGACCATCCGGAGTTCGCCCAAAACAGTCCGCTGCGCGCGATCGAGTGGTTCATCGTCCGCGCCTATCGCCGTGCCTTCCGGATCACCCGCATCGCCATCCCCTTCGCCCGCCGCCTCGGCCTGGCCTGCGCCCTGCCGGCCGAGGCGAACTGGCTGCCGGATGCGAATTTGTCCGAAACGGTGAAGCGGATCGCGGCGCGGGCGCGCGCAATTTCGGGCGGGCTGTCGGTGGGGGTGATGCGGGGGTTGCTGGAGCTGGCGGAACGCGCGGCGGGGCAGCCTTGGCGGTGGAGGACGACGGGGTGAGGGGGCGGCGAGAGGTCAGGCGAACGCGCTGATGGGGCGAAGGGCGGTCGTGCCCCCACCCCGACCAGCCTGCGTAAGCGGCGGCATGCCGCCGCAACTCCGGCGTCCCGCCCCCGGCGGGGGGGCCCCCCCCCCCCCCCCGCCCCGCGGCGCCCCCCGCGGAGG
>NZ_JBWXTD010000008.1:129959-131009 GCF_056682175.1 Falsiroseomonas sp. RANM36 | reverse complement strand
CCGCGCAGGCCTGCTCCAGCCACGCCCGCGTCGCCGCATCCACCAGCGGGCCAATCTCGGACAGCACGCGCGCATGATAGGCGTCCACCTGCGCGCGCTCGGCCGGCGTCAGCATGTCCACCGCGATCAGCGCGCGCTCGTAGGGCGCGAGCGTCAGCACCTCGAATTCCAGGAACGGCTTGCGGCCGCCCGGCATCGCCGGCGCGGGCCGCACCAGCAAAAGATTCTCGATGCGGATGCCGTAGGCGCCGGGCTCGTAGAATCCCGGCTCGTCCGAAAGAATCATGCCGGGCTTCAGCGGCACCGGCTTCGCCGCGCGGCTGATGCCTGCGGGGCCTTCGTGCACGCTCAGAAAACTGCCGATGCCGTGGCCGGTGCCGTGGTCGTAGTCGAGCCCCGCCTCCCACAGCGGCCGCCGCGCGATGGCGTCGAGATGTGGGCCGGCGACGCCCTCGGGGAAGCGGGTCGCGGCCAGCGCCAGGTGGCCCTGCAGCACGCGGGTGTAGCGTTCGCGAAGCTCGGCCGGCGGCGCGCCCGGCCCGGTCCACAGCGTGCGCGTCACGTCCGTGGTCCCGTCCCGGTACTGCGCGCCGGAATCGATCAGGAAGGCTTCGTCGGGGCGGATCGGGCGGTCGGTGGCCTCGGTCGCGCGGTAATGCACGATGGCGCCGTGCTCGCCGGCGCCGGCGCTGGCGGGAAAGCTTTCGGCGACGAAGCGCGCGCCCTCCGCCCGCAGCGCCAGCAGTTTTTCCGCGGCGCGCATTTCCGTCAGCCCGTCACGCGGCCCACCGGCGAACCAGGCGAGAAACCGCGCCAGCGCCACGGCGTCGCGCTGGTGCGCAGCGCGGGCACCGTCCTGCTCCCGCGGATTCTTGCAGGCGCGCGGCAGGCGGCAGGGGTCCTCGCCGGCCACCACCTCGGCGCCGGCCGCGCGCCGGCGGCGGGCGATCCAGGCCGGCGTCCCCTCCGGGGCCCCCCGCAGGTTTTGGCCCGAAAGCGCCTCCCGCGCCGCGCCGCGCGCGCCCCGCGGGCGCCGCGCGGCGGGGGTGG
>NZ_JBWXTD010000008.1:107615-129859 GCF_056682175.1 Falsiroseomonas sp. RANM36 | reverse complement strand
GGGCCAGCCGCGCCCCGCAGTCGCGCCCCGGCCCGCGCCCCATGCCGCCGCGCGGCGCGCGCTGCGCCGCGCGGGGAGCGGGCGCGGCGGCGATCGCCGCCTCCAGCGCGCCGCGCGTCACGCCCTCGCAGCGGCAGACCAGCGTCTCGGGCGTCGCAAGCGCCCAGCCCGGATCGGGCGCGCGGTAGAGCCGCCACAGCGCCGCCTGGAAGCGCCGCGCTCGGGCCAGGTCGCGTCGAGCGGACTCCAGCGCCGCGCGATCCGGCGCATGGCCGAGATCGGCAGCGGCCGTCGCGCCGGCGATGTGTCCTTCGGCAGCCGCCACGCGCGCGCCGCCGAGACCGGCACCATCTCCGACGACGAACACTTCCGGCAGGCTGCTGCGCCCATCCGCGTCGCGTTGCGTCACCAGCATGCGCCGCGCCGCATCCCAATGCTGCACGCAGCCGAGTGCGCGCGCCAATTCGCCCTGCGGCTGGAAGCCGTAGCCGCAGCAGAGCGCGTCGGCCTCGAACACCCGTTCGCTGCGGGCGACCGGGCGGCCCGCCATGTCGATCTGCGCCAGAGTCACGCGGGCGACCGCGGCATCGCCTTCCGCCCGCAGCACCACGTGCCGATGCAGCACCGGCACGCGCGCGGCCATCAGGCGCAACCGGTCGCGCAGCCCGCGCGCGAGAAGGTCGGGCGCTGTCGCCGCCATCGCCAGCAGCGCCGCCGCGTCGTGGGGCGCGGGCGCGGCCTCTGCCAGCGCGACCACTTCGATCCCCGCGTCCAACAGCTCGATCGCGAGCTGCAGGTTCAGCGGCCCGTTGCCGGCCACCACCACGCGCCGCCCCGGCGCCACCCGCCAGGAGCGCACCAGTGTCTGGCCGGCACCGGTGGTCATCACGCCGGGCAGCGTCCAACCCGGAAAAGGCAGCGCCCGCTCATGCGCGCCGGTCGCCAGGATCACGCGCCGCGGCGCCAGGAAGCGGGTGCCGCCATCGGGCATCGCCAGCGCCACCTGGTCCGGCGCGACCGCGCTCCAGACCGCTGCACCCGAGAGGATCTCGGCGCCGCTCGCGCGCGTTCGCGCGGCGAGGTCCAGGCCCGCGCGCATCTGCGCGTCCGGGCGCGCGACATGGCGATGCGCCTTGGCGAGCGGCTTGAAGTATTGCCCGCCCAGGCTGCCGCGCTCATCCACCAGCGTCACCTGCACGCCCGCGGCGCGCGCGGCGAGCGCGGCGTGCTGCCCTGCCGGCCCCGCGCCGACCACCAGGATGTCGCAGGGCGTCGCGGGGCCGGGTGTCGGCGCGGGCGCCGCCTCGGCGCAGGGCATCGGATGCGCCACCTGCGTCGTCACGCACATCCCCGCGCGCAGCGTCGTCATACAGGCGCGCTGGTTCGGCCTGCCATCCACCGTCACCAGGCATTCCTGGCAGACGCCCATGCCGCACCACAGGCCCCGCATGCCGCCCTGCGCGGCATGGCGGAAGGCGCGACGGTCCGCCGCCGTCAGCGCGGCCGCGATGGTCTCGCCGGCGAAGCCGTCGAGGCGCTCGCCCTCGAAGCTGAAGGCAACGGGCGCGCCCTGCGGCGCGGTTCCCCGCCCCGCGATGCGCATGGATCTAGCCGCGTGCTCTCCGCACGACGTTACTCGGCGGCGCGCGGCAGCGCGGCCCCACGCGCCAGCTGGTTGGCGCGCTCGATGATCGGCTTGAGGCGCGCGACGCGATCGCGCCCTTCCTGCCCGAGCGAGGCGAAGGTGGTCAGCGGCGGGCGCACATCGCCCACCGGATAGCCCATGATCGCCGCCAGCGCCTTGGAATAGCACTGGTGGCCATAGGTGGGATGGCCCTCGGCGATGATGTGCTCGATCTCCGTGATGCAGCGCTGGATGCGCTTCGCTTCCGCGACGCGCCCCGCCGCCAGCAGCTCGCAGATGCGCGTGGAGGGCAGCGGCATGTAGTTGCCGAAGGGGTTCACATAGCCCACGGCGCCGAGGGCGTAGCTCTCCACGATGCGCTCGCCTGCGAAGACATTCATCACGCCGTCCGTCGCCTCGATGATGTCGTAGACGCGCGCGACGTCCTGGCTGGCTTCCTTGATGTAGCGGATCTGCTCGAAATCCTTGGTCAGCCGCGCCACCAGCTTCGCCGGCATGTCCACGTTGGAGGTGAAGGGGTTGTTGTAGAGCATGATCGGGATCGAAACGGCCTCGCAGATCGCCTTGTAGTAGCCGTGGATCTCGTCATGCGTCGGCGAGTAGTAGTAGGGCGGGATGATCATCAGCCCGTCGGCGCCGAGCCTTTCGGCCTCCTTGCTGTAGCGCACGGCGTTCGGCGTATGGGCGTTGGCGGTGCCCACCAGCACGTCGGCGCGGCCCTTGCAGTGCGCGACCGTCGCTTCCACGAGCTGCGTGCGCTCCTCGTCACTCACGGTCAGGAACTCGCCGGTCGTGCCGAGGATGATGAAGCCGGGCGCGCCCTCTCCGATCTGCCAGTCCAGGAAGCGCCGCAGCGCCGGCAGGTCGAGACCCGTCCCGTCCTCGGTGAAGGGCGTGACGATCACGGAATAGGAGCCGCGGAACTGCTTCGCCATGGCGGCGCGCCCTCTGCCTCGGATGCGGAGTGCGGAGGTTACAGGGACGCCATGCTCGTGTAAACGCAGCGACCGGAGAGCGGCAGCCGTGCGCATGGCGAACACGACGGATGTGCTGGTGGTCGGCGGCGGCATCGCCGGCTGCGCCACCGCCTGGATGCTGGCGCGGGAGGGCGTGGCGGTCACGATCCTCGAGCGCCGCGCCATCGGCGCCGGCGCCTCCGGCGCCAACGCCGGCAGCCTGCATGCGCAGATCGCGCATGAGCCCTTCCTGGCCAAGGGCGAGGGTTGGGCGCGCGCCTATGCACCGACGCTGGCGCTGCTCGACGCCTCCCTCGCGCTGTGGCGGCGCTGGCCGGAGGAACTCGCGACCGACCTCGATCTCGCGACACCCGGCGGGCTGCTGGTGGCGGAGACGGAGGCGCAGCTGGCCGACATAGGCCGCAAGGCGGCGATCGAGCGCGCGGCCGGCGTCGCGGTGGAGTTGCTGGACGCGGCCGGCATACGCCGCGTCGCGCCCTATGTCTCCCCGCGCGTCATCGGCGGCCTGTTCTGCCCCGCCGAGGGCAAGGCGAATCCGCTGGTGACGACGCCCGCCCTTGCCCGCGCCGCCACCGCCGCGGGTGCGCGGCTGCTGGCGCCCGTCGCGCTGCGCGCTCTGGCGCGGGATGCGGGCGGCTTCCGCGCCGAAACCGATGCCGGGGTGATCCGCGCCGCGCGCGTGGTGAACGCCGCCGGCGCCGAGGCGGCGCGCGTCTCCGCCCTGCTCGGCCTCGACCTGCCGATCGAGGCGCACCCGATCCAGGTCAACGTCACCGAGCCCGCCGCACCGCTGATCCGCCACCTGGTGTATCACGCGGTGGAGCGGCTCAGCCTCAAGCAGGCGCGCAACGGCGGCGTGCTGATCGGCGGCGGCTGGCCCTCGCGCCTGCGCGCCGATGGCCGGCTGGCGGCCGACCCGCGCAGCATGGCGGAGAACATCGCGGTCGCCATCGCCGCGGTGCCGGCCATTGCCGATCTCCGGCTGCTGCGCACCTGGCCCGCCATCGTCAACGGCACCGACGATTGGCGGCCGATCCTGGGCGAGGCGCATGGCGTTCCCGGCTTCTTCCACGCCATCTTCCCCTGGATGGGCTTCTCCGGCGCGCCCGTCACCGCGCGCATCACCGCGGACCTGCTGCTCGGCCGCGATCCGGGCTTCGACCTCGCCCCCTTCCGTGCCGACCGCTTCGTCGCGTTCGCCTGACGAACATTCACCCCCCATTGCGAACCCTGGCGCGGGATGCCTAGTCTGGCCGCGACGCGCATCGGGGGGATGGGTGCGGGCGCTGCTCTGGCTGGTGGACCGGCTGAACCTTGTGCTGACCTTCGGCATCGGCCTGCTGCTGGCCGTGATGACCGTCGCCGTCTTCACCCAGGTGATGGTGCGCTTCGTGCTGACCGCCGCCGGCATCAACCTCTCCGCCGCCTGGACCGAGGAAGTGGCGCGCTATGTGCTGATCTGGATCGTCTTCCTCGGCGCCGGCGTCGGCTGCCGGAAGCGCCAGCTCATCTCGCTCGAATTCGTGGTGCGCGCCTTGCCGTCGCTGCCGGGCCAGGGGCTCGTGCATCTCGGCCTGCTGGTCTGCCTCGGCTTCTTCGGGCTGCTGATCTCGGTCGGCCTCGCCTTCATGGAGCTCGGCGCGGTCGAGACCAGCCCGGTGATGCAGATCCCCAAGGCCTGGGTCTATGCCGCGATGCCGGCCGGCGCGGCGCTGATGATCCTGAACACCGCCGCGCTGATGGCGGAAGCGCTGCTGGACCGGCGCGACATCCGCAGCATCGGCGCCACGACGGAAGGCGTGGAATAGCGGATGGGCGGCGCGCTCCTCCTGCTGGCGGCGCTGTTCCTCGGCGGGCTGCCGATCGCGCTCGCGCTCGGCATCGCGCCGCTGCCGACCATGCTTGGCCTCGGCATCCCGCTCATCGCCATCCCGCAGGTGGTGTTCGAGAGCCTCGACAGCTTCGCGCTGATGGCGCTGCCGCTCTATGTGCTCGCCGGGCGGCTGATGCAGGTGGGCGGCATCGCCAAGCGGCTGGTCGGCTTCGCCATCGCGGTGGTCGGCGTCCTGCCGGGCGGGCTGGCCGCGGCGGTGGTGCTGACCTCGATGCTCTTCGCCACCATCAGCGGCAGCTCGGCGGCGACAGCTGCGGCGATCGGCGGCGTGCTGATCCCGGAGATGGAGCGGCAGCGCTACCCGCGGCCCTATTCCGCCTCGGTCGTCGCCGCCTCCGGCGAGCTCGGCGTCATCATCCCGCCTTCGGTGCCGATGGTGATCTATGCGGTGCTGACCGGCGTCTCCATCACCGACCTGTTCATCGCCGGCATCCTGCCCGGCCTGATGATCGGCCTGTCGCTGATGCTCACTGCAAGCCTGATGGCGATGGTCGCGGGCCATGGCGAGCGGGCGCGGCCGAGCCTCGGCGAATACGTCGCGAACCTCTTCGCCGCCTTCCGCCGCGCCTTCCTCTCGCTGCTGATGCCGGTGATCATCCTCGGAGGCATCTATGGCGGCATCTTCACGCCGACCGAGGCCGCGGTCGTCGCCGTGGTCTATGCGCTGCTGCTCGGCGTCTTCGTCTATCGCGAGATCGCCCTGACCGAGGTGCCGCGGATCTTCGCGGATGCCGCGCTCACCGCCTCCGTCGTCATGATCATCGTCGGCTTCGCCGCCATGTTCGGCTATGCGCTGCAGCTGCTGCAGGCGCCGCAGAAGATCGCGGCGATGCTCTCCGGCGTCTCCTCCGATCCGCTGGTCTTCCTGCTGCTGGTCAACTTGTTCCTGCTGGTGGTCGGCATGTTCATGGAGACCTTCGCGGCCATCATCATCCTGGCCCCCATCCTGGCCCCGATCGCGCTCGCCTTCGGCGTGGACCCGGTGCATTTCGGGCTGATCCTGATCGTCAACCTGGCGGTCGGCATGGTGACGCCGCCGGTCGGCGTGAACCTCTTCGTCGCCTGCGGCATCGCGCGCATCAGCATGGAACAGCTGATGCGGCCGCTGTCCGTGTTCCTGGCGGTGCTGCTGCTGAACCTGATGATCATCACCTACGTGCCCGCGCTGAGCCTTGCGCTGGTGCGCTAGAGCATTTTCAAGCCAGGTGGAATCGCCTGGCGACTCGGAAAATGCGATCGAACACTGGACTGGACCAACCACCGGGAGAGGAGAAACACCCAATGACACGCATCACCCGCCGCGGCCTCGGGCTTGCCGCCGCCGGCGTCGCCCTCGGCGCGCCCGGCATCGCCCGCGCGCAGGCCATCACCATGAATCTCGGCCATGTGCTGAGCCCCACCAGCGCCTACCAGGTGATCTTCGAACGTTTCAAAGAGCTCGCGGCGCAGCGCACCAACGGGCGCGTCACGGTCAACATCCAGGGCGGCGGCGCGGCCGGCAACGAGGGTCGTCTGATCCAGTCGCTGCGCACCGGCGTCATCGACGGCGCCTTTGTCGGCGGCTCCTCGCTGGAGACGGTGGTGCGCGACTACCGCGTGCTCTCCCTCCCCTACATCTTCGACGACCACCCGCAGGCGAACCGCGTGCTGCAGGGCCCGGTGGGCGACGAGCTGCTGAAGGAGCTGGAGCCGCTCGGCATGATGGGCCTCGGCTTCGGCGCGATCTTCGAGCGCAACATCGGCGGCCGCCGCGCCATCCGCACCCCGGCCGACCTGCAGGGCCTCAAGATCCGCGTGCTGCAGACGCCCGGCTTCGTGGAGGCCTATCGCGTGCTCGGCACGCAGCCGACGCCGATGGCCTATGGCGAGGTGTTCCTGGCGCTGCAGAACGGCGTGGTGGATGCGCTCGAGATCAGCAACGACGCCGTGGTCGCCGACCGCTTCGTGGAGGTGATCCAGCACTTCGCGCTGACCAAGGTGCACCAGTCCACCACCGTCTTCGCGGTCAGCGGCGCACGCTTCCGCGCGCTGCCGGCCGATGTGCAGGCAACGCTGCGGACGGCTGCGAAGGAGGCGATCCAGCACGGCCTCGGCATCCACGAACGGCTGAACGTGGAGGGCCTCGCCACCGTCCGCGCGCGCGGCATCGCGGTGACGGAGCCCGACCTCGAACCCTTCAAGGTCATCGCGCGGCGCAGCTACGACACGATCCTGGCCGAGGCGCCGAACGGCCGCGCCTGGGTCGAGAAGATCAACGCGGCCAAGCGCGCCGCCTGATCCGGCTGGGGGGGGGGGGGGGGGGGGGGGCCCGCCCGCCCCCCCCGGGGGGGGGGGCCGCGCGCAGGCGGCGGGCGATCCAGGCCGGCGTCACATCCGGGTCCACCCGCAGTTTTTGGCCCGAAAGCGCATCCAGCGCCGCGCCGAGCTCGCCCGGCGGGCGCAGCGCGACGGCGTTGCCGAGATGCGCCCGCAGCGCCGCATCGGCGCGCGCGGGGTCGAGGAACAGCGCCACCGTCCCGTCCGCGCGCAGCAGCGCCTGCGCGAGCGCGAGCGGCGTATAGGCCAAATCGGCGCCGCGGATGTTCAGCAGCCAGGCGACGGAATGCGCGTCGGCCAGCACCGCCGCGTCCTCGCCGGCCTCGCGCAGCGCCTTCGCCGCCGCCTGGCGCTTCGCGGCGGCATCCAGGCCGGCGAACTCCAGGGGATGCGGGATGGCCGGCGCCTCGGGCGGGGCCGGGCGGTCCGTCCAGACGGCGTCTATGGGGTTGCCGTCCAGCGGCACCAGCGTGGCGCCGGCGTCGGTGAGCTTTTGCAGCGCGGCCTCGGTGTGCAGCCAGGGGTCGTGGCCGATGCGTTTTCCTTTCGCTTCGGTCCGCAGGATTTCGGCGGGCGGCTGTTCCGTGATGTGCCGCAGTGTCCAGAGGCCGGCATTCGTCTCCCGCTCGGCCTGGGTGGTGTAGCGGCCATCCACGAAGAGGAAGGCGCGGTCGGGCAGCACCAGCGCCAGGCCCGCGCTGCCGGTGAAGCCCGTCAGCCAGGCCAGCCGCTCGGCCGAGGGCGGGACATATTCGCCGAGGAAGGCGTCGCCGCGCGGCACCAGCAGGCCATCCACGCCGCGCCGGGCGAGCTCGGCCCGCAGGATGGCCAGGCGAGCGGGGTGCGGGTCGGGGGTGGTCACGAAGCCTTAACTCCTGAACATGGTTCCACAGGTCCACATGCGCCGAGCGCATGGCTCGGGCGTTGTTGCAGCGCACCAAAAAGGGCCGGCCCGTCCCTATCTTCGGCTCACGCAGCGCGACCGGAGAGAGGCCATCGGGGCCGGCCCGGAGCGCGCCGCCACGAAGTTGGACGCATCATGAACCCCCGTCAGACCCAGGAACAGATCGGGCTGTTCTCCATCCCCACCCCGCCGCGGGCGTCCGAGGTGGACGCGCTGCGCGCCGAGGCCGCCGCCGCGCGCGACGCCGCCCTCGCCGGGGTGATCCGCCGCGCCTTCGCCGGGATCGGCCGCTTCCTCGCGACCATCGGCACCACGCTGCTGGAATTCCCCGAGCGCCGCGCGACCTTCGAACGCCTGCGCTCGCTGTCCGACCGCGAGCTGGCGGATATCGGCCTGAGCCGCAGCGACCTCGCCCGCGTCTTCGACCCGGATTTCCGGGTGCCCGCGGCGCCGGCCAACGCGAATGTCCGCCCGCTGCCGAGCGGCCGGCCCCGCGTGGCCTGACCCTTACTCCGCGGGGGCTGCCCCCCTCTACGGCCTCCGCGGACGCACGGGGCCGGCGCCCTCCCCCCGGGTGCCGGCCCCGTTCTTTTTGGCGGGCGACGGCGCGGCTATCCTGTCCGGGTTTGCAGGGGGAACGCATGCAGATCCGTCTCGATGGCCATACCGCGCTGATCACCGGCGCCTCCAAGGGCCTCGGCCGCGCCATGGCCGAAAGCTTCGCCGAGGCCGGCGCCGCCGTGGCCATCGTCGCCCGCCGCCCCGCCGAGCTCGAAGCGGCCAGGGCCGGGATCGCCGCGCGCTTCCAGGGCGCGCGGATCGCCGCCATCCCCGCCGATGTCTCGACCGCGGAGGGCTGCGCCAAGGCCGTGGCGGACGCGACCGCGGCGCTCGGGCCGGTGGACATCCTGGTGAACAACGCCGGCACCAGCCAGCGCGGCCCCTTTCCGGAGGTGGACGACGCGTTGTGGCAGGCCGATCTCGACCTCAAGCTCTTCGCCGCCATCCGCCTGACGCGCGCGGTGTGGCCCGGCATGGTGGCGCGGAACTGGGGGCGCGTGATCAACGTGCTCGCCATCGCGGCGAAGGCGCCCGCGGCGGAGAGCGCGCCGACCGCCGTCTCCCGCGCCGCCGGCATGGCGCTGACGAAGATCCTGGCGAACGAAGGCGCGAAGCACGGCATCCTGGTGAATGCGATGCTGGTGGGGCTGTTCGATTCCGAACAGCACCAGAAGCGCCATGCCGGGCTGCAGACCGCCGACAGCTACGACGAATGGCTCGCCAAGGCCGGCGCGGGGCTGCCGCTTGGCCGCTACGGACGGCCGGAGGAGTTTGCCGCGCTTGCGACGTTCCTCGTGTCGGACGCTGCGTCCTACATCACGGGCACGGCGATCAACGTGGATGGCGGGCGCAGCCCGGTGGTGTGACGCGCAATTGGGCAGCGCGCTGGAAAGATGAGCGGAAACGGTCGGCGCACCGCTCGATCTGCCTGAAAACGCGGCGGCACGCGGGTTGCTGACCGGACGGGAGCCGGCCATTTCGCCGGAACATCGTCCGAAGGACCCGTCGCCATGGCCCGTCGCTTCGCCAATCCCTTCGACCCCGACGCGTCGCTGTGCGGCTGCGGTCGCACGCACGCGCCGGGCCTCGCCTGTGACGACCTGCCGAACGCGCCCGCGCAGGACGGCACGCATGAGTATGGCGAGGTGGCGGAGCAGGCGGTGCTGCGCGCGCTGTATCCCGACGATGCGACGCGGCGCGGCATGCTGCGCGCGGTCGGCGCCGGCACGCTCTTCGCCGCGATCAACGCCTTCTTCCCGCTGGGTGCGGCGCGCGAGGCGCTGGCCCAGGCGCCGGGCGCGATCGAGAAGCGGGACCTGAAGATCGGGTTCATCCCGATCACCTGCGCCACGCCGATCATCATGGCGCATCCGATGGGCTTCTATCAGCGCCACGGGCTGAACGTGGAGGTGATCCGCACCGCCGGCTGGGCGGTGATCCGCGACCGCGCCATCGCGCGCGAATACGACGCGGCGCACATGCTGAGCCCGATGCCCCTGGCGATGAGCCTCGGCGCCGGCGTGGCGCAGCCGATCCCCTTCGCGGTCGCGGCGATCGAGAACACCAACGGCCAGGCGATCACGCTGGCGAACAAGCACAAGGACCGGCGCAACCCGCGCGACTGGAAGGGTTTTCGGTTCGCCGTGCCCTTCGACTTCTCGATGCACAACTACCTGCTGCGGCATTACCTGGCCGAGCATGGCGTGGACCCGGACCGCGACGTGCAGATCCGCTCCGTGCCGCCGCCGGAGATGGTCGCCAATCTCCGCGCCGACAACATCGACGGCTATCTCGGCCCCGATCCCTTCAACCAGCGCGCCGTATTCGACGGCGTCGGCTTCATCCACATCCTGACCAAGGAGCTGTGGGACGGCCATCCCTGCTGCGCCTTCGCCGTGCCGCGCAGCATGATCACGGACACGCCGAACACCTTCCACGCGCTGCTGCGCGCCATCGTGGAGGCGACGGGCTATTCGCAGAACGCCGCCAACCGGCGCGAGGTGGCGGCGGCGATCTCGGGCCAGAACTATCTCAACCAGCCGCAGACCGTGGTCGAGCAGGTGCTGACCGGCACCTTCGCCGATGGCCTCGGCCGCGTGCAACGCGTGCCCGACCGCATCGGCTTCGATCCCTTCCCCTGGCACTCCATGGCGATGTGGATCATGACGCAGATGCGCCGCTGGGGTCAGCTGAACCGCGAGGTGGATTATCGCCAGGTGGCCGAGCAGGTCTTCCTGGCGACGGACGCCGCGAACGCGATGCGCGCGCTCGGCCAGACGGTGCCCGCGACGACGGTGCAGTCCTTCACCCTGATGGGCCGCACCTTCGACCCGGCGAACCCGGCGCCCTGGACCGAGCGCGGCATCCGGACGTCCTGAGCCGGCCATGTCTTCCGGTGTGACGAATGCCCGGGCGGCGCTGCTGTCGCTTGCGCTGCTCGCCGCCTTCCTCGGCGCCTGGGAATTCTCCGCGCGGTCCGGCGGCGCGGGCGGGGGCGCGGCGCTCGATCCCGAATACGCCGCGCTGCTCGGCGCGGCGGCGGCGCAGGGCGGGCAGACGGCCTTCCCGATGCCGTCCGAGATCGCGGCGAGGCTCTGGGAACTGGTGCGCGACCCCTTCTACATCGCCGGGCCCAACGACCAGGGCATCGGCATCCAGCTGGCCTATTCGCTGGCCCGCGTCGCGGCGGGTTTTCTTCTGGCTGCCGCGGTCGCCATCCCGCTGGGTTTTCTCATCGGCATGTCGCCGCTGCTGAGTGCCGCGCTCAATCCCTTCATCCAGGTGCTGCGGCCGGTCTCGCCGCTCGCCTGGATGCCGCTCGCGCTCTACACCATCAAGGACAGCTCGATCTCCTCGATCTTCGTCATCTTCATCTGCTCGGTCTGGCCGATGCTGCTCAACACCGCCTTCGGCGTGTCGAGCACGCGGAAGGAGTGGCTGAATGTCGCGCGCACGTTGGAGGCGGGCCGGCTCAAGACCGCGTGGAAGGTCATCCTGCCGGCCGCCGCGCCGACCATCCTGACGGGGATGCGCATCTCCATCGGCATCGCCTGGCTGGTGATCGTGGCGGCGGAGATGCTCGTGGGCGGCACGGGCATCGGCTACTGGGTGTGGAACCAGTGGAACAACCTCTCGCTCGCCGACATCGTGATCGCGATCCTGCTGATCGGCATCGTCGGCCTGCTGCTGGACCGGCTGCTTGGCGTGCTCGCCCGCGCCGTGGCCTGGGCGGAGTGACGCGATGACGAAATACGTTTCCGTCGAGGGCATCGCGCGCCGCTATCCCGGCGCGACGATCTTCGAGGATCTCTGGTTCGACATCCGCCGCGGCGAGTTCGTCTGCCTCGTCGGCCATTCCGGCTGCGGCAAGACGACGGTGCTGAACATCCTCGCCGGGCTCGAGGCGCCGAGCGACGGCGTGGTGATCGTGGACGGGCAGGAGATCACCGGCCCCTCGCTGGACCGCGCCGTGATCTTCCAGGGCCACGCGCTGATGCCCTGGATGACGGCCGAGCAGAACGTGGCCTTCGCGCTGTCCTGCCGCCACAAGGACTGGGGCAAGGCGAAGCTGCGCGACGCCGCGCACGCCGCCCTGGAGAAGGTGGGCCTGGGCCATGCGGCCCAAAAAAAGCCGGCGCAGCTCTCGGGCGGGATGAAGCAGCGCGTGGGCATCGCGCGCGCGCTGGCGATCGCGCCGAAGATGCTGCTGATGGACGAGCCCTTCTCCGCGCTGGACGCCCTCACACGCGGCGCGCTGCAGGAGGAGGTTTCCCGGCTGGTCACCGAAGCGGATCAGACGGCCTTCATGATCACGCATGACGTGGACGAGGCGATCCTGCTGGCGGACCGCATCCTGCTGATGACCAACGGGCCGGAGGCGCGGCTGGCGGAGGTGGTGGTGAACACGCTGCCGCGGCCACGCGACCGCGCCAGCCTGCACCACATGCCGGGCTATCACGAGCTGCGCGATCACATCCTGGACTTCCTGATCACGCGCAGCCGCACGCTTGCCGGCAAGCCGCCTTCCGGCTGGAACCCGCGAGACGTGCCGGAAATCCGCCCCGCCCAATCCCACGCCATGGAGAACGCCGCATGACCCGCGCCGACCTGACGGAAAAGATCCTCGACATCAAGCGCGAGAAGAACTGGACCTGGAAATACATCTGCGGCGAGATCGGCGGCATCTCCGACACGCTGATCGTCGGCGCGCTGCTCGGCCAGATGAAGCTGGTGAAGCCGCTCGCCGCCAAGGCCGCCAAGCTGTTCGGCCTTTCCGAGGTCGAGGAGCGGATGCTGAACGAGGTGCCCTATCGCGGCACCGCGATGCCGCCGACCGATCCGCTGATCTACCGCTTCTACGAGATGGTGATGGTCAACGGCCCGGCCTGGAAGGCGCTGATCGAGGAGGAGTTCGGCGACGGCATCATGTCGGCGATCGACTTCGATTTCCACTTCGAGCGCATGGCGCATGAGAAGGGCGACCGGGTGAAGATCGAGATGACCGGGAAGTTCCTGCCCTACAAATACTACGGCGCCGAGCAGGGCATCCCCGCCTACGGCTTCAAGGAGGAGTAGTCCTCCGACCGGCCGGGCGTCAGCGCGCGAAGTTCAGGTAGAGCTTGCGCGCGATGTCCTGCTTCACATGGCCGAGCACGGCGGCGGGCAGCTCGGGCCGCCGCTCGAGGAAGGCGCGCAGCCGCGCCGTGGGCCAGCTGATGTAGCGGCCCGGCTCCTCGAAGCGGGCATCCACCGGCGAGGGCTCGCCGGTCAACACCATCGTCACGCCGATCAGGTCGCCGGGGGCGAGCTCGCCGATCCGGCGGTCCTCCCGCGTCATGGCGACGCGGCCGCGGATCGCGATGCTGACATGCTCGGCGGGCAGGCCGGCGACGAGCAGCTGCGTGCCCGCCGGCGCGTCCGACCAGCTGCCCTCCATCGCCAGGGCGAGGAATTCGCGCGGACGGATGCCGCGGAAGCCGAGGTCGTAGAGCGCCTGCTCGTCCGGGCCGAGCACGACCGGGCGGCGTTCGCGGTAGATGCGCCAGATCTGCACCAGGTTGATGGCCGTGAAGATCGCCGCCCAGAACACTGGCGGCCACAGCACCGTCTCCTGCAGCAGGAAGAAGGGCATGTTGGTCACCGCCGCCGCCACCGCGAACCAGCGCAGCCAGAGGATGTCGCGCACGGAATACGCGACCAGCAGCAGGATGTTGGACCCGTGCACGAGCAGATCGAGCGGCGCGAAGGACATGGCGGATCGGCTCCCGGCAGGAGGGGCGTGTCCCGCATTCCCGGCGATGCCGCGCGCCGGGGTGATCCGGCCTGCGGCAGCGAGGGAGGCGGATGGCGGCATGCCCGGCCGGTGGAGCCATGGCGGCGCACCGTGTGCTGCGGGCGGCTGCGGCGCAGGCGATGCGTGGGCGCAGGCGGGCAACCTAGCGGCCCGGGCTTCCGCGCGCGCCCCCACGGGCTTCACAGCTGCTTGAGCGCGCCCCTTCGACGCCGCGCCGCCTCGTGCTACGCACCGGCCCGAGATCGGAGGGATCCATGGCGAGGCAGCTGACGGTCGGCATCGCGGGGCTCGGCGCCATCGGGCTGCATCTGGCGCGCGCGCTGGATGCGGGCGTGGACGGGCTGCGGCTGGCCTGCGTCGCCGCGCGCGACCATGCAAAGGCGCGCGACAACCTGGCCGGCTTCCGCAATCCGCCGGCGATCGTCGCGCTCGCCGACCTCGCCGAGGCCGACATCGTGGTGGAAGCCGCGCCGGCGGCGATCTTCGAGGAGATCGCGAAGGCCGCGATCGCGCGCGGGCGGATCTTCGTCCCATCCTCCTGCGGCGCGCTACTGCCGCGCATGCATCTGGTGGAGGAAGCACGGAAGACCGGCGCGCGGATCATCGTGCCGACCGGCGCGCTGCTCGGCCTCGATGCGGTGCGCGCCGCGGCGGAAGGCGAGGTGGCCTCCGTCACCATCGAGACGCGCAAGCCGCCGCGCGGCCTGGTCGGCGCGCCCTATCTGGAGCAGCACGGCATCGACGTGCTGGCGGTGAAGGACGCGAAGCAGCTGGTGTTCAAGGGCAACGCCTATGACGCCGCGCAGGGCTTTCCGGCCAATGTGAATGTCGCGGCGGCGCTCGCGCTGGCCGGCATCGGGCCGCAGCGCACAATGATCGAGATCTGGGCGGACCCGCATGTCACGCGCAACACGCACACGATCCGCGTGGAGGCGGCGGCGGCGCGGCTGACCATGACGATCGAGAACGTGCCGAGCGAGGAGAACCCCCGCACCGGCAAGATCACGCCGCTGTCCATCCTGGCCTGCCTGCGCGGGCTGACCAGCACGCTGAAGGTGGGCAGCTAGGCTCGCCGCTTGGCGGAGCGTCCCACGCGGCGCGGCGGCGCTCGCCGGAGGGCGCCGCAGGTCTAGGCTGGCGGCGCGATGCTCGAGACCTTCGGCTTCACGCTGGTCGCGCTGCTGGTGATCGTGGATCCCGTGGGGACCGCCGTGATCTTCGCCAGCATGACGACCAACAACACCGCCGCCGAACGGCGGCGCCAGGCGATCCGCGCGACGGTGATCGCCACCGTCGTGCTGTTCGTCTTCGCGCTGCTGGGCGGATGGCTGCTGCGCGCGCTGGGGATCGGGCTGCCGGCGATGAAGGTGGCGGGCGGGCTGCTGCTGTTCCTGCTGGCGGCCGACATGGTGATGGGCCAGACCTTCCTGCGCGCCTCGCCGGAGGAGCAGAAGGCGGGCGCCGAGCAGCACGACGTCTCGGTCTTTCCGCTGGCGATCCCGCTGCTGGCGGGCCCCGGCGGCATGACCAGCATGGTGCTGATGCGCGAGCAGGCGCGCGGCGACCCGATGGCGCTGGCCGCGGTGATGGCGGCGCTGGTGGCGGTGCTGGTGCTGACGCTGGTCTGCCTGCTGGCGGCCGGACAGGTGGCGCGGCTGCTGGGGCAGACCGGCGGGCATGTGATCGGCCGCGTGCTCGGCGTGCTGCTCGCGGCGCTGGCGGCGCAGATCGCGCTGGACGGGCTGAAGCAGAGCCTCGGCGGCTGACGCTCAGCGCCGCGCGGGCGGCGTCGCCGGTGGTGCCGGCGGCGGCGGGGCCGGGATCGCGGCGGGCGCGGGCTGCGCGGGCGCGGCCTGCTCGGCGGCGAAGAAGCGCGCGACGCCATCGGGGAATTGCGCCATCGGCACCGGCAGGGCCAGCGGCTCGCGCTGGGCGGCGGCGACGAAGGCGATGCGCAGCACGCCGGCGCGGCGCAACGCGGCGAGCAGGTCGTCGGTGACCGGCACGCCGGCATAGACGCCCTCGGTGTCCGAGGTCTGGAAGGCGAGCCGCTGCGCCTCCCCGTCATCCAGCTGCCAGGTCATGCCGGCCGGCAGCAGCATCCCGTGCGGCAGCTTGAACACCAGGCCGAGGGAGCGCGTGGCGGGCTGGCGCGTGAGGATGATGCGCGCGATCCGCTGGTTCTGCGGACGCAGCATGACATTGGCCGACAGCTGGCAGTTGCGCGGCGTGGCCGTGTCGTCGCAGGTGACGCTCCAGGCCTCGGCGTCCGGGGCGGCGGGCTGGGCCGGGGCTGGCGGCGGGGCAGGCGCGGCTGCGGGCGACGGCGGGCGCTGTGCCGCCGCCGGCATCGCCGCCAGCATCGCCGCCGCCGCCAGCGCCGCGCGCATCCGCCCGCCCATCGCGCTCAGCCCTGCCGCGGCAGGATCTGCTCGGCCAGCGTCGCGAACCAGCTCGCGCCGACCGGCAAGATCTCGTCGTTGAAGTCGTATTTCGGGTGGTGGACCATCGCGTCGTCAGCCCCCTTGCCGCCGCCGAGGAAGAGATAGGCCCCGGCCTTCTTCTCCAGCATGAAGGAAAAATCCTCGCCGCCCATGGTGGGCTGGGGCAGCGGGCGGGTGCGCGCCTCGCCGGTGACGCTGCGCGCGGCGCGGGCGGCGATCTCGGTGCTTTCGGGCTCGTTCACCGTGGCCGGGTAGGCGCGGGCGAAGCTGCATTCGGCGGAGCCGCCCATCGCGGCCGCGATGCCGGTGACGATTTCCTTGAAGCGGCGCTCCAGCAGGTCGCCGACCTCGGGCAGGAACCAGCGGGCGGTGCCCTGCAGGTGCACGCTTTCGGGGATCACGTTGAAGGTGTGGCCGCCGGTGAAATGGGCGATGGTGATCACGCCGGCTTCGAGCGGGTTCACGTTGCGCGCTACCACGCTCTGCAGCGCGGCGACGATGTGCGACGCGATCAGGATCGGGTCCACGCCGTTATGCGGCATGGCGCCATGTGCGCCGCGGCCGGTGACGGTGGCTTCGAGGTTCGCCACCGCGGCCATCACGGGGCCCGGCGCGTGCAGGAAGGTGCCGGCGGGCGCGCCCGGCCAGTTGTGCATGCCGAAGATGCGCTCCATCGGGAAGCGCTCGAACAGGCCTTCCTTCACCATCACCTCGCCGCCGGCGAGGTTCTCTTCCGCCGGCTGGAAGACGAGATAGACGGTGCCGTCGAAGTTGCGGGTCTCGGCCAGGTATTTCGCGGCGCCGAGCAGCATCGTGGTGTGCCCGTCATGGCCGCAGGCATGCATCCTGCCCGGGATGGTGGAGGCGTGCGGCAGGCCGGTCAGTTCCTGCAAGGGCAGCGCGTCCATGTCGGCGCGGAAGCCGATGGCGCGGCCGGAGTTGCCGCTGCCGCGGATCACGCCGACCACGCCGGTCTTGGCGATGCCGGTATGCACCTCGTCGCAGCCGAATTCGCGCAGTTTCTGGGCGACGATGCCGGCGGTGCGCACCTCCTCGAAGCCGAGCTCGGGGTGCTGGTGGAAGTCTCGCCGCCAGGCGGTCATCTCCGGGTGGAACTCGGCGATGCGGTTGATGACGGGCATGGCAAGGCGTCCCCGGGAAGCGTTCAGGCCCCTGTAATGAGGGGCGGCGGCAGGCGGCGCAAGGTTCAGCCGGGCCGCAGGAACGCAAGATCCGCGCCGAGCGGGGCCTGGGTCACCTGCTCATGCACCAGGCGGTCCCAGCCGCGGGCGGGCGCCGGCGCCGGCTGCCAGGCGGCGCGGCGGGCGGCGAGCGTCGCCTCGTCCACCAGCAGGTCGAGGCGGCGGTCGTTCACGGAAAGCCTGATCCGGTCGCCGGTCTCGACGAAGGCGAGCGGCCCGCCAACCGCGGCTTCCGGCGCGACATGCAGCACGATGGTGCCGAAGGCGGTGCCCGACATGCGGCAATCGCTGATCCGCACCATATCCTTCACGCCCTGCCGCGCCAGCTTCTTCGGGATGGGCAGGTAGCCGGCTTCCGGCATGCCCGCGGGGCTGCGCGGGCCGGCGCCCTTCAGCACCAGGATGTCCTGGGCGCTGACCTCGAGGTCGGGGTCGTCCACGCGGTTCGCCAGGTCCTCGAGCCCGTCGAAGACGACGCAGCGGGCCTCGGTCTCGAACAGGGCGGGCGTGGCGGCGCTGCGCTTGAGGATGGCGCCGTCCGGCGCGAGGGTGCCGCGCAGCGTCACGATGCCGCCCGCCGGGCTGATCGGCATCTCACGCGCACGGATGATCTTCCGGTCCACGAAGTGGCCGCCATCGCCGATGCGCGTGCGGAGCGGGACGCCGTCGAGGTCCGGCGTGTCCAGATCGAGCAGGTCGCGGAGTTCCCAGAGCAGGGCGCGCATCCCGCCGGCCGAATGGAAGTCCTCCATGTAGCCCTCGCCGGTGGGCTTGAGGTCCACCAGCACGGGCGTCGTCTCGCTCAGCGCGTCGAGCCGGTCGAGGTCGAAGGCGAGGCCGGCGCGGCCGGCGATGGCGGCGAGATGCACGACCGCGTTGGTGGATCCGCCGAGCGAGAGCAGCACGCGCATCGCATTCTCGACGCTTTCGGGCGTGACCAGCGCGGCGGGGGGCATCGGGTTGGCGATCAGCCGCACCGCCTGGGCGCCGGCTTCCTCGGCGATGCGGAGCCGGTCGGCGTGGACCGCCGGGGCGCTGGCGGCGTCGAGCGGCATGAAGCCGAGGGTGGCGGCAAGGCAGGCCATGGTGCTGGCCGTGCCCATCACGCCGCAGGTGCCGGCCGTGGTCGCCAGCTTGCCTTCGATCGTCGCGATCTTGTCGTCCGTCACCTCGCCGGCGCGGTATTTCGCCCAGTAGCGGCGGCAATCGGTGCAGGCGGAGAGGCGCTCGCCCTCGAAGGCCTGGGCGAGCATCGGGCCGGTCACCAGCATGACGGAGGGGGTACCGGAGCTCACGGCGGCCATGAGCTGCGCCGGCACGGTCTTGTCGCAACCGCCGATCAGCACCGCCGCGTCCATCGGCTGGGCGGTGAGCATCGCCTCGGTGTCGAGCGCCATCAGGTTGCGGTAGTGCATGGAGCAGGGGTTCAGCGAGGGCTCGCACAGCGAGACCGTCGGGAAGGCCAGCGGCAGGCCACCGGCCGCCAGCACGCCACGCTTCACCGCCTCCAGCAGCTCGGGGACGGTGCGGTGGCAGTTGTTGTAGTCGCTCGCGGTGTCAGCGATGCCGACCACGGGCTTGTCCAGCATGGCCTGGGAATAGCCCATGGACTTGGCGAAGGACCGCCGGAGATAAAGCGCGAATTCCCGGTCCCCGTAGTTGGAGGAGCGGTTGGCGAGGCCGTGCTTGCGGGGCGTGTCGGTCATGCGGTGAGTCCTACTCCGTCTTCCTGCTGTTACTCCCTCCCCCGCCTGCGGGGGAGGGTCGGGGCGGGGGCGAAGCGGGGCGGGGGAGGAATGCGGTAATATGTTACCGCATATCCAAAAGGCCCTTCCCGCTTGACTTTTCCGCCCCTTCCCGCGATACGGCGCGCCGAACCCCGTTTCGGATCACTGTAAGAAGATGCTGACGAGACAGACCACCTCCATCAAGCCGGCGGAGGTCAGCAAGAACTGGGTGCTGATCGATGCGGAAGGCCTCGTGCTGGGCCGCCTCGCCTCGATCGTCGCCAACCGGCTGCGCGGCAAGCACAAGGCGCAGTTCACCCCGCATGTGGATTGCGGCGACCATGTCGTCGTGATCAACGCCCGGAAGGTCCGCGTGACGGGCCAGAAGGCGCAGCAGTCGGTGTTCTACTGGCACACCGGCTATCCGGGCGGCATCAAGGGCCGCAGCTTCCGCGAGCGGATCGAGAGCGCGCACCCCGAGCGCGTGATCGAGAAGGCGGTGGAGCGCATGATCACGCGCGGCCCGCTCGGCCGGCGGCAGATGGGCAACCTGCATGTCTATGCCGGGCCGGAGCATCCGCATGGCGGCAACACCCCGCAGGCGCTCGACGTCGCCGCGATGAACCGCAAGAACGTCGCCGCTGGCGGCGCGAAGAACAAGGTGGCGTAAGTCGATGAGCGAGCAGACTTCCCGCAGCGGCTCGCTGGCCGAGCTGAAGGACATGGTGAGCGCGGCCGGCGGCCCCGCCGCCGCCCAGGCCGAGGCCCCGCGCGAGCCGAAGCGCGACGCGCAGGGCCGCTCCTACGCGACCGGCCGGCGCAAGAACGCCATCGCCCGCGTCTGGGTGAAGCCCGGCAAGGGCGAGATGGAGATCAACGGCAAGGCGCTGTCGAAGTATTTCGCCCGGCCGGTGCTGCGCATGCTGATCTCTCAGCCCTTCCTGGTCACCGACCGCTACCAGCAGTTCGACGTGTACGCGACCGTCGTCGGCGGCGGCCTCTCGGGCCAGGCCGGCGCGCTGCGCCACGGCATCTCCCGCGCGCTGACCTACTACGAGCCGGGGCTGCGCCCGCTGCTCAAGAAGGCCGGCTTCCTGACGCGCGACCCGCGCGCCGTGGAGCGCAAGAAGTACGGCAAGCCGAAGGCGCGACGTTCGTTCCAGTTCTCCAAGCGCTGACTCCCAGCGGACCGGGCGTCACGCCCGGCCTGCATGGCTGGTTCATCCGGGGGGCGGGTCCGCAAGGGCCCGCCCCTCTTGCTTTTCCAGGGCAGTTGCAGGCCCCATCTGCAACGCGACAGGAGCCGCAACCATGGCAAAGGGCCCCATTCCGAGCGTCTTCATCGACGGCGAAGCCGGCACGACCGGCCTGCAGATCCGCGAGCGCCTGGCGCGCTTTCCCGGCATCGCGCTGCGATCGATCGCGCCCGAGCAGCGCAAGGATCCCGCGGCCAAGCGCGCACTGATGGCGGAGGTGGACCTGGTGGTGCTCTGCCTGCCCGACGACGCCGCGAAGGAAGCGGCGACGATGGCGGCGGAGCTCGGCGATGCCGCGCCGAAGCTGCTCGACGCCTCCACCGCGCATCGGGTGCATCCGGACTGGGTCTATGGCTTCGCGGAGTTGTCGGCCGCGCAGGAAGCGGCGATCGCCGCGGCGCCGCGCGTCGCCAATCCCGGCTGCTATCCCACGGGCGCCATCGCGCTGATCCGCCCGCTGGTCGAGGCCGGCATCCTGCCGCGCGACTATCCCGTGACGATCAACGCGGTCTCCGGCTATTCGGGCGGCGGCAAGGCGATGATCGCGGAGTTCGAACCGGCGCGCAGCGCAGCCCCGTTCTTCCTGTATGGGCTGACGCTCGAGCACAAGCATGTGCCGGAGATCCAGCACTATGGCGGCCTGACGCGGCGCCCGATCTTCGTGCCCAGCGTCGGCGACTTCGCGCAGGGCATGATGGTGAGCGTGCCGCTGCATCTCGACATGCTGAAGCCCGGCACGACCGTGGCCGACCTGGAGGGGGCGCTGCGCGACGCCTATGCGCGCTCCACCTGGGTGAGCGTGCAGCCGGCCGACGGCAAGGCGCGGCTGGCGCCGGAGGATCTGAACGGCTCCAACCGGCTGGAGCTGCGCGTCTACGGCAACGAGAAGCGTGGCCAGGCGGTGCTGGTCGCGCGGCTCGACAACCTGGGCAAGGGCGCCTCGGGCGCCGCGGTGCAGAATATCGGGCTGATGCTCGGCCTGGATGTCGCGCCGGCGCTGCCGCTGGCGGCGGAGTAGGGAAGCGAACGGCATGGACGACCTGCACCCGACCGCGAAGCGCGGCCCGCTCCTGCCCTTCGAGGGCCAGTTCCCGCGCATCCACCCGGAGGCCTGGGTGGCGCCGACCGCCGTCGTCGTGGGCGATGTCGAGATCGGCGCGGACAGCTCGATCTGGTATCACTGCGTGCTGCGCGGCGACACCAACATCATGCGCATCGGCGCGCGCACGAACGTGCAGGACGGCTCCATCCTGCATCTCAACGCGGGCGCGGAGCCGCTGATCATCGGTGACGACGTGACCATCGGCCATGCCTGCATCGTGCACGCCTGCACGCTCAAGAACCGCGCCTTCGTCGGCATGGGCGCGACGGTGCTGGACCGCGCGGTGATCGAGGAAGGCGGGATGCTCGGCGCGGGCGGGCTGCTGCCGCCGGGCAAGGTGATCGGGCCGGGCGAGCTCTGGATGGGCAACCCCGCCAAGCTCGTGCGCGTGATGACGGGGGAGGAGCGCGCGCGCTTCGACCGCACCGCGGTGCACTACGTGGAACTCGCGAAGCGCCACCGCGCGAGCCTGGCGTGAAGCGTCGTGCGCTGGCGCTGCTGCCCCTGCTGCTCGCGGCCTGCGAGCGCATGACCGTGGAGCCCGTGGCCGAACTGCCGCCCGAGGTGATGCGCGGCGCCGGCGATCCGGCGCGCTTCGCGACGGAAAGCGCGGCGCATGCCTTCCTCGACCGGGAGCGCGCGCTGGGCGGCGACCCCGCCGGCGCGGCCTTCGCCAGCGCGATGGTGGAGAATGCCGCGACGGCCTTCCAGGATGGCGGGCGCTTCGCCGACGGACCCTGGGTGACGCGGCTGCTGCGGGACGGCCGGGCGGCGCTGCGCCAGGCGATCGGGCTGGCCGCCGAGGCGACGCCGCAGCAGGCGCAGGATGCGCTGCTCGCCGCCGCCGCCGCCGTCCGCCGCGGCGACCAGGCCGGCGCGCGCGCCGCGGCCCCCCCCCGCCCGCCGCCCCGGGGCGCGGGGGG
>NZ_JBWXTD010000008.1:105532-107515 GCF_056682175.1 Falsiroseomonas sp. RANM36 | reverse complement strand
CGGCGCGCCGCGGCGGGGGGACCCGGCGGGCGGGGGGGCGGCGCGCGCGCCGGCCGCGCAGCGCGGGGCGGACCCGGCGCTGGCACTGGCGCGGCTGGAAACGCCGCCGCCGCTGCGCCGGGCACTGCGGGAGGCGCGCGCGATGCTCAGCCGCGAATCGGGCGGCGGCGCCAATCGCTGAGCGCGCCCCGGGCGGGAGACACACGAACGGGATACGGTTTGTGCCTTTCCGCCTGCGGTTGCGCGGGCCTAGCCTTCCGGTCCGGGCGGGCCCCGCGGGTCCGCCGGCGCCAACGCCATGGAGACACGACCCATGCGGACCTTCGCCGCCCTGATCGGGCTCTCGCTTCTTGCCGGTTGCGCGCAGACCGGGCCGACCGCCTCGGTCCCGACGCCGAACCTGCCGGCCTCGCTTGCCAACATCGTCACCGATCCGGCGCGCACGGCGATCAACAACACCGCCGCGGTGTTCGGCAATCCGGCCAGCGTGCAGGGCCGCCCGATCGCGGTGGCGGAGGCGATCTCCCAGCTCGAATGGCTGACGCCGGAGCTTTCGAACGACCAGCGCTTCATCGGCATGCCCGCGACGGTCGCGGGGTCCGTGCGCCAGGGGCGCGACGCGGTGCGCGAGACCTTCGGCGTGCGGCCCGACACCAGCCCGCAGGCCGCGGTCAACGCCTTCGACGCGGCCGCCGCGGCCCATCGCGCCAACGACCCGCCGGGCGCGCAGACCGCGCTGGCGGCGGTGACCGGCGCCGAGGGCGCGGCGCGCGCCGCTTCGCTGCTCTCTGCGCTGCCGCGGATCCCGCAGGCCCAGGCGGGAACCGCCGCGGCGGTCAGCGGCCTGGCGCAGATGAACGACCGGATGCCGCCGCGGCGCTGACCGGCGCCTGGCGCCGGCGAGGAGAGACTGCGATGTTGCGTCGTGCCGCCTTGCTCCTGCCGCTGCTGCTGGCCGCCTGCGGCACGCCGCCGCCGGGACCGGCGCCGGTGACCCTGCCCGAGAGCGCCGGCAACCCGGGGCTCGGTGATCCGACCCGCGGGGCGCTGCTCTCCGCCGCGCATGTCTTCGCCCGGCCGGACACCATCGCGGGCGATCCCGCCGCCGGGGCGGAGGCGCTGGCGCGGCTGGAGTTCCTGACGGTCGAGCTCGCCACCGATCAGCGCTGGATCGGGCTCGATCCGCTGGTCGTGCCGCAGCTGCGCGCCGGGCGGGCGGAAGCGCGGGCGGCCTTCGGCATCCCGCCTGACGCGCCGCCGCAGCGGGCGCTGGATGCGCTGTTCGGCGCGGCCGCGTCGCTGCGCGCCGGGGATCGCGCCGCCGCGACGGCGCAGCTGGAGCCGCTGGTCGGCGCGGCGGGCGTGGAGCCGCTGCTCGCGCGCCTCGCCGCCTTCCCGCAGCTGCCGCGCGCCGCCACCGCCCTGGCGCAGGCGCAGGCCGCGATGCTGCGGCGGAACGACAACGACCGCCGGGGGCGGTGGTGGTTCTGAGGCCGGGCGGCGCCGCCGCGGCGGGGCTGGCGCTGCTGCTCGGCGCCTGCGCCGCGCCGTCCGAGCCGCTGCCGACGGTGCCGCCGGTGCCGCAGCAGCCGCAGGCGAGCGCCGCCGACCCGGCGCGCCAGGCGGTGCTGAGCGCGGCCGCCGCCTTCGCCGATCCGGCCCGGCTGGCGGGCCATCCGGCGGATGCCGCGCGCGCCGTCGCGCAGCTTTCCTGGATGAGCGTGGCGCTGCCCCAGGACCAGTGGTGGATCGGGGCGAACCCGACCCTGTTCTTCGCGCTGCGCGAGGCCGAGCGCGAGCTGCGCGGCGCGCTCGGCATCAGCCCGGAGGCCAGCACGGCGGCGGTGACGACGGCCTTCGCCGCGGCCGCGACGGCGCTCGAGCAGGACCGGCGGGGCGAGGCCGCGGCGGCGCGGGCGCCCGTCGCCCCCGGCCGCGGGGCGGCGGGGCGGGCCCCGCGCGGTCCCCGGCCCGCGCGGCCCC
>NZ_JBWXTD010000008.1:104494-105432 GCF_056682175.1 Falsiroseomonas sp. RANM36 | reverse complement strand
GGGGGGGGGGGGGGGGGGGGGGGGGGGGGGGGGGGGGGGGGGGGGGGGGGGGGGGGGGGGGGGTCGCGGCGCGGGGGGGGGGGCGGCGCGCCGCCGCGGCGGCGCATTTCGCCGACCAGCAGATGCTGCAGATCATGCGCTACGATCCGGAGTAGGCCCGGAGTAGGCGCGCGCCGACGCCTCCGCTATCCGTCGGCCTGCCCGCCCGAAGGAGACGCGGATGCGCCGCCCCGCCGTCCTGCTGATCGCCCCGCTCCTCTCCGCGTTGCTTGGCGCATGCGCCGAGATGCGCCAGCCGCCGGAGGTCGCGCGCATCCCGCCGGGGCGCGGCGTGCCGCGCGCCGCTCCGGTGCCGACGATGGTTGCGGAAGCGGCAGCGGCCCTGGCGGATGGCGGCGCTTCGCTGAACGGCCGCCCGGCGGAGGCGGCGCGGACCATCGGGCAGATGGAGCTGATCGCCGAGGCGTTCCGGCGAAACCCGCGCTGGGCGCCGGTCTCGTCCGCCACGATCACCGAGCTGCGCACCGCCCGCACCGAATGGCGCCAGGCGATCGGCATCCCCGAGGAGGCCGCGCCCGATGCGGTGGCCCTGGCGCTCGGCCAGGCCTCGCTGGCGCTCCGGGAGAACGACACGGCGCTGGCGGCGGCGGCGCTGGCGCCCGATGCCTTCATCCCCGGCGGCGCCCCGGCGATCGCCCGCCGCGCCGCGCCGGGCCCGATGCCGCAGGCGCGCATTGCCAGCGCCATGGCGCGGGACGAGGTGGCGCGGATGGCGCGGATGCAACTCGGCGGGGTGACGGGCGCGCTCGACCCGGACGCGCCCTTCCTGAACTCGCTGACCGGGGCGCAGATCCCAGGGGTTCAGCGCTGAGTGCGCGGGGGGGGGGGGGGGGGGGGGCCCCCCCCCGGGGGAAAGGGGGCCCCCCCCCCCCCCCCCC
>NZ_JBWXTD010000008.1:101603-104394 GCF_056682175.1 Falsiroseomonas sp. RANM36 | reverse complement strand
GCCCCGGGGCCCCCCCCCCGGGGGTGCCGCGGGGCGGGGGGGGGGGGGGCGGGGGGGCGCCGCCCCATCTGTAAGATCCGCCGACAACCCGAGGCCGTCTGCGGGGCGGCGGGTCAGGCCCGCCGCGTGCGGCGGCGGACCGCCCCGAGGCCGGCCAGCCCGAGGCCGAACAGCGCGAGCGACATCGGCTCGGGGACCTGCACCTGCGTGATGGACAGGGTCAGGTCCTGGAAGTCGTGGTCGCCGTTCGGGTAGGGATCGCCGTCGCTGAGGCCGAGATAGGCCACGCGCCCGATGCCGGCATTGGGCGCCGTGCCCTCGCCGATCTGCACGAGATAGGCGCCGTTGGAGATGCTGGTGCTGCCATTGGTCAGAAGATGGTTGCCGACGCCCTGGTGATAGAAGAATTCGAAGGCGATCGCCGTATTGGCGGCGAAGAACTGGGTGAAGGTGTCGCCGACCTGGCTGGGCGTGCTGCCGAAGCCGCCGCAGCCCGGCGTGTTCGCCTGGGTGCAGAAGCTGTCGCCGCCGACGCGGAACTCGTTGACAAAGGTGGAACTGCCATGGCCGGTCGCGGGCGGCGAGGGCAGGCCGCCGGGCGGCGGCGGGCCATAGGTGAAGCGGTACCAGCCGGCGTGGACGGCGATCAGCCGGCCATTCACGAAGCCGCCGCGATTGGTCGGGATGCTCTGCCCGGGCTCGACATCCCAGTCATCGGTGGTCGGGATGCCCGGCCCGAGATTGGTGTTCTCCTCGATCCGCAGCCCGGCACTGGCGGGCGCTGCGGCGAGCACTGCGGCTGTCAGGCCGAATACGCCGAGAGCGAGCTTCCACTTCGGTCGTGTCTTCATGTTTCCCCTCCTTGACCTTCTGGGAATCGAGTACTTTGCGGACTCGCAACGTGATGGGTATTGCATGATCCATGCCAATGCATAAACATATGAAATCGCTACATCACCGATCTCTCATTTTCGTGAGTGTCAACTTTGCCGACAACCGCCACGCGAGTCCGACGCCGGCCGACCCGCGCATGGGGCCTGAACAATTTTCTTTCTATTATCGTAATATTGACACGTTTCGATTTGCTGTCGTTTTATCGGTCCCGTGCGTGACGCAGCATGGAGCGACGGGCTCCCTGGCGCCCGCGTCGCGCGGCGCGGGCTGCGCGCGCGGCGCGTCCTGCTTGCCCTCCTGGCCATCCTGGGGGCGGCCCTGCTGCTGCGCCTCGCCCTGCTCGGCCATGCGTCGCTGTCGCTGGACGAGGGCTTCACCCGCTACTGGATCGAGCAGGACCAGGCTTTCCTCTGGGGCGAGGGCCGGCGGGTCGAGACCAACCCGCCGCTCTACTTCTCGCTGCTGCGTGCCTGGAGCGCCATCGCGGGCACCGGCGATGCCGCGCTGCGCCTGCCCTCGGCCCTGGCCTCGGTGGCGCTCGTCGGCATGGCGGGGTGGCTCGGCCGCGCCGTGGCGGGGCCCGGCGCGGGGCTGCTGGCGGCGGCGCTGCTGGCGGTCTGGCCGCTGTCCGTCTGGCACGGCGTGGATGCGCGGCCGGTCGCGCTGGTGCCGCTGTTCGAGGCCGCGGCGCTGACCGGCGCCTTCCTGTGGCTGCGGCGGGCGACGGCGGGGCCGGACCGGGCCGGACCGCGGGACCGGGCGCTGGCCTTGCCCTTCGCGCTGGTCGTGCTGGGCAGCGTGGCGGCGATCCACACCCATGCGACGGCGCTGTTCTTCACCGCCGCGCTCGGCGCCGGCCTCGCGGGCGCGCTGATGCTCCGCCCCGGCGCGCGGCGCGCGCAGGGCGTGCCGCGGGTGGCGGCCGGGGCGCTGATCGCGCTGCTCTCCGCGCCGCAGATGCTGGTGTTCCTGGAGCAGCGCGCCGCGACGAACATCGCCTGGATCCCGCCGCTCTCGCCCTGGATGGTGCAGAGCTTCGCGGTGCCGCTCGGCCCCGGGATGGTGATGTTCGAGCTGCCGCCCTGGGCGCGCCTGGCCCTGCTGGGGCTGCTGCTCGCCGCCGCCGGCCTCGGCGCCGCGCGGCTGCGCGACCGCGCCGCGATCACGGTGCTGCTCGTCGTGCCGGGGCTGTTCCTCGCCGCGCTGCTGGTCGCGAGCCTCGGCCGCCCGATCCTGCTGCCGCGCGTCGCGGTGATCCTGCTGCTGCCGCTGTCCATCCTCGTCGCGATGGGGGTGCTGGCGCGGCCTGGCCTGGCCTGGCGCGCCGGCGCGGGCACGCTGGCCTTCGGCGTGCTGGGCTTCGGCGTCTGGATACAATTGCAGCGGCCGGCCGCCGCCTCCTTCGCGCATGTCCTCCGGCCCGACTACCGCGGCGTCGTCCGGTTCCTGCAGGACGAGGCGCGCTGCCCCGGGCCGGTCTTCACCGGCCATGCCTGGACCCTGCTCGGCTGGCCGCATTACGACCCGCAAGGCGGCAGGCGGCTGGCGGTGGTGCTGTTCCCGGAGGAGGAGGATGGCCGGGTCAATCCGTTCTTCGCGCGCTACGCGCCGCGAACGGGCATCGAATACGTCTCGCCGGAGGCCTTCGGCGCGCTGCTGGAGACGCTGCCGGCCGGCGTGATCCTGGTGCAGCGCAAGCCGCGCTCCTCGGCGCGGATGCGCAGGGAGATCGCCGGCCGCGAGGCGCGCTTCGCGGTGGAGCGCCACGCCTTCGGCCAGGGCAACAGCGAGATCGTGGTGCACTGCCTGCGCGCGCGCGGCGCGCCGCGGCGCGCGCCGGGCGGCGGGGTTGCGCCCCCGCGGGGGGCGGGCCGGCGCGGCCCCCGCCGCCCCGGCC
>NZ_JBWXTD010000008.1:99552-101503 GCF_056682175.1 Falsiroseomonas sp. RANM36 | reverse complement strand
GGGGCCGGGGCACCCGGGCGAGGGGGGGGCCCGGCCGGGGCGCGGGGGGGGCGCCGCGGCGCGATCAGAGCGGCTTGTAGCCGCCCGGCGGAAGCGCGGAGCGGCTCGACCCGAGCGGCCGCTGCCGCAGGCTCAGTCCCGCGCCTGCACCTTCACGAAGTCGCCCGGCGCGGCGCAGAGCGGCGGCAGGGCGCCTTCGCCCGGCATCCGCGCCGGCACCCGCGCCTTGTCCTGCGCGGCGATCCAGCGCTGCCAGTCCGGCCACCAGGACCCCGAGAGCTCCGTCGCGCCCTTGAACCAGGCATCGGGGTCCGCCGGCAGGTCCTCGCCGACCCAATGGCTGTATTTCCCGGCCTCGGGCGGGTTCACCACGCCCGCGATATGGCCGGAGGCCGCCAGCACGAAGCGGATCTTCCCGGCATAGAGCTGCGTCGCGCGATAGGTGCTCTTCCAGGGCGCGATGTGGTCTTCCCGCGTGGACAGGATGTAGGTGGGCAGCTTGATCTTCCTCAGGTCGAGCGCGACGCCGTCCAGCTCGATGCCGCCCGGCTTCACCAGGTCGTTCTGCTGGTACATCCGGCGCAGGTAGAAGCTGTGCATCCGTGCCGGCATCCGCGTGGAATCGTCGTTCCAGTAGAGCAGGTCGAAGGGGAAGGGCTCCTGCCCGAGCAGGTAGTTCGACACCACGAAGGACCAGATCAGGTCGTTGGCGCGCAGCATGTTGAAGGTCGTCGCCATCTCCGATCCTTCGAGGAAGCCGCGTCTGCTCATCTTGTCCTCGAGCGACTGCAGCTGCTCCTCGTCGATGAAGACGCCGAGCTCGCCGGCCTCGGCGAAGTCCACCATGGTGGTGAAGAAGGTCGCGGACCTGATGCGCGTGTCCTTCCTCGCCTGCATGTGCGCCAGCGTGCAGGCCAGCAGCGTGCCGCCGAGGCAGTAGCCGATGACGTTCACCGCGCGCTCGCCCGTCGCCTGCTCGATCGCGTCGAGCGCGGCATAGGGGCCTTCGTCCATGTAGTCGTCGAAGCCCTTCTCGGCGAGCTTCTCGTCCGGGTTCACCCAGGAGATGACGAACACGGTGTGGCCCTGCTCGACCGCCCAGCGGATGAAGCTGTTCTTCGGGCGGAGGTCGAGGATGTAGAACTTGTTGATCCAGGGCGGGATGATCAGCAGCGGGCGCTTCAGCACCGTCTCCGTCACCGGCGCATACTGTATCAGCTCCATCAGGTCGTTGCGGAACACCACCTTGCCCGGCGTGACGGCGATGTTCTCGCCGACCTTGAACTTGGTCTCGTCCGTCATGCGGATGCGCAGCTGGCCCTTGCCGCGCTCGAGGTCCGCGAGCAGGTTCGAGAGGCCCTTCAGCAGGTTCTCGCCGCCGGTCTCGGCGGTGCGGCGCAGCACTTCCGGATTGGTCATCAGGAAGTTGGAGGGGCTCATCGCGTCCACGAACTGGCGCGTGTAGAAATCCACCTTCTGCGCGGTCTTCTGGTCCAGCCCCTCGGTGTTCTGCACCACGTTGGTGAAGAAGCGGGCGGAGAGCAGGTAGGACTGGCGGATGAAGTCGAAGACCTCGTTCTCGCGCCAGGCATCGTCCTTGAAGCGGCGGTCGGACTTGGCCTCGTCGATGACGGATTTCGGCGGCTCGCCCATCATCCGGCGCGCGGTGTTCTGCCAGAGCGTGAGATAATCCTGCCAGACGCCGATCTGCGCCTGCATCAGCCGCGCCGGATTGGTCATCAGCCGCGTCGTCATCTCCATGAAGGCGGAGCCGATGTTGAGCGGGTCCGGCCCCGGGGGGGCGGGGGGCGGGGGGCCCGGGCGGGGGGGGGCGGGGGGGGGGGTGGGCGGGGCGGGGGGGGCGGCGGGCGGCCACGGGGCCGTTGCGGCAGCGGGTGCCGGCGCTGCGCCGGGCGGGACGGGCGCCGGGGCCGTGGCGACGAAGCGGGCC
>NZ_JBWXTD010000008.1:95651-99452 GCF_056682175.1 Falsiroseomonas sp. RANM36 | reverse complement strand
GCCGGATTGGTCAGCCGCCGCGTCGCCACCCCCAGGCCGGCGGAGCCGATGTGGCGCGGGCCCGGCCCCGGCGCGGCGGCGCCGCCCGCGCCCTGGCGCTTGAGGAAGTCGGTGACGATGCGCTGGCCGCGCTCGGCCACGTCGGCCATCGTCCGGCTGACCACGGCCGGATCGGGCAGGCGGAAGCTGGTCTTGTCCTCGGTGGTCGGGTCCTGCGACATCCGCACTCCAGCCCTCAACCTTGTCCTGCCGCCCGGCGGGGCGGTGGCCTGTCCGCAGCGCATCGGGGCGATGCTTCCGCCGGCGAGCGGTTCGGGCTAACCCTCGCTTCCGCACGGAAAAGGGCAGCGATGATCCCGCGCGTCGGAGGTCACGGCAGACACCGGAAGGCTAGGGTGTGGCGGCCGCGCGATCAAGCGCGCCCGGCGCTGCTGCTGGCGGCCATGCTGGCGCTGCCGGGCTGCACGGAGCGCATCTCCGAACTCGATCCGCGGCCCGGCCTGTCCAACCTGTTCTTCCGGACGCATCTGCAGGGGCGGGAGCCGCCGCCGGGCATGGACGGCGACTACCCCAACCTGTCCAGCGTGCCGCCCCGCCCCGAACCGCCGAGCGCGGAAACGCGGGCGGGCCTGTCGAGCCGGCTGGCGGCCGCCCGGGAGCGGTCGCGGCCCCCGCTGGCGCCGGCCGGCGGCAGCGCCGTCCCGCCGGGGGAGGGGGCGCCGCCCGCCCCGCCCCGCCTGGCCGCCCTGCCCGCGATCCGGCTGGAGCCCGAGGCGCCGGCAGCCCCGGCCCCTGCCCCTGCCCCTGCCCCTGCCCCTGGGCCGGCCGCGCAGCCGATCCCGCCGCCGGCACAGCCCCCCGCCGCATCGGCCCCCGCCGCGCCTTCGCCCGCGGCGGCGCCCGCCCCCGCGCCCGCGGTGCTGGCGCCCGCGCCGCCGCCGCCGCCATCGCGCGACCTGCTGGCTCCGCCGCCCCCGCCCTCGCGCGACCTGCTCGCGCCTCGCGGCGGCTGAGGCGCTCCGCTATCCTGCCCCCGAATCATACGGACCGACGACGATGACCGAGGAGTTCCACCGCATCCGGCGCCTGCCGCCCTATGTCTTCGCCGAGGTGAACGGCGCCAAGGCCAAGGCGCGCGGGGCCGGCGAGGACATCGTGGACCTCGGCATGGGCAACCCCGACAGCCCGACGCCGCCGCATATCGTGGCCAAGCTGGTGGAGGCGGTGCAGGACCCGCGCACGCATCGCTATTCGATGTCGAAGGGCATCCCCGGGCTGCGCCGCGCGCTGGCCGGCTACTACGCCCGCCGCTTCGGGGTGAAGCTCGACCCCGAGACGGAAGTGGTGGCGACGCTGGGCTCCAAGGAAGGGCTGGCGAACCTGGCGCAGGCGATCTCCTCGCCGGGCGACACGATCCTGGTGCCGAACCCGTCCTATCCGATCCACCAGTTCGGCTTCATCATCGCCGGCGCCTCCGCCCGCTCCATCCCCTACACGCCGGATGACAGCATGCTGGCGGCGATCGACCGCGCGGTGCGCCATTCCGTGCCCTCCCCCACCGCGCTGATCGTCAACTTCCCGTCCAACCCGACGGCGCTGCTGGCGAGCCGCGAATTCTACAAGGAGCTCGTCGCCATGGCGCACCGGCACGAGCTTTTCATCCTGTCCGACCTCGCGTACGCGGAGCTCTATTTCGACGAGAACAACATCCCGCCCTCCGTGCTCGAGATCCCCGGCGCGAAGGAGGTGACGGTCGAGTTCACCTCGATGTCGAAGACCTACAACATGCCGGGCTGGCGCATGGGCTTCGCGGCCGGCAATCCGCGGCTGATCGCGGCGCTCGCGCGGGTGAAGAGCTACCTCGACTACGGCGCCTTCACGCCGATCCAGGTGGCCGCCGTCGCGGCGCTGAACGGCCCGCAGGATTGCGTGGCGGAGATGCGCGATCTCTACCGCAAGCGCCGCGACGTGCTGGTGAAGGGGCTGCATGCGGCGGGCTGGGCCGTGCCCTCGCCGGAAGCCTCGATGTTCCTCTGGGCGCCGATCCCGGAGCGCTTCCGGCATCTCGGCTCGGTCGGCTTCTCGAAGCTGCTGCTGGAGAAGGCGAAGGTGGCGGTCGCGCCGGGCCTCGGCTTCGGCGAGCATGGCGACGAGCATGTGCGCATCGCGCTGGTCGAGAACGAGCACCGCATCCGCCAGGCGCTGCGCGGCATCCGCACCTTCCTCGCGGCCGACAATGCAGGGCCGGTGGACGGGATGGAAGTCGACGCGGCGTGATCTTGGTGCCCTCAGATTTCTCGTGCCCTCAGACGGCGGGCGCCGCCTCCGGCGGCTTGCCTTCGCGCCACGCACTGGCTCGCCCTCCGGCGCTGATGGGCGGGGCGGGGCGCGCATTCGCGCGCTCGGCCCGGCGAGGCCGGGCCGCCAACTTCGGATTGTGATGCCATGACAAAACCTCTCGCCATCGGCGTTGCCGGGCTCGGCACCGTCGGCACGGGCGTGCTGACGCTGCTGCGCGACAATGCCGGGACCGTCGCGGCGCGGGCCGGGCGGCCGATCGCGGTCACCGCGGTCTCCTCGCGCGACCGCACGAAGGATCGCGGCGTCTCGCTCGCCGGGCTGCGCTGGTACGAGGATGCGGCGGCGCTCGCGGCCGATCCGAATGTGGACGTGGTGGTGGAGACGATCGGCGGCACCGAAGGGCCGGCGGCCGAGCTCGTGCGCGCGGCGCTTGCCGCCGGCAAGCCGGTGGTCACCGCCAACAAGGCGCTGCTCGCGATCCATGGCGCGGAGATCGCGCGGCTGGCCGACGCGAAGGGCGTGCCGCTGATGTTCGAGGCGGCGGTCGCGGGCGGCATCCCGGCGATCAAGGCGGTGCGCGAGGGGCTGGCGGCGAACGACCTCTCCCGCGTGCTCGGCATCCTGAACGGCACCTGCAACTACATCCTGACGCAGATGCGCGAGCGCGGGCGCGAATTCGCCGAAGCGCTCGCCGAGGCGCAGAAGCTGGGCTACGCCGAGGCCGACCCGACCTTCGACGTGGACGGCATCGACGCGGCGCACAAGCTGGCGATCCTGGCGGCGCTCGCCTTCGGGCGGCCGGTGGATTTCTCGTCCGTGCATGTGGAAGGCATCCGCAGCGTCTCGGCGCTCGACATCAGGCTGGCGGAGGAACTCGGCTACCGGATCAAGCTGCTCGGCATCGCGCGGCGCACCGATGGCGGGATCGAGACGCGGGTGCATCCCTGCATGGTGCCCGTCTCGCATCCGATCGCGCGGGTGGACGGGGTGTTCAACGCGGTGGTGGCCGAGGGCGATTTCTGCGGCCGCGTGGTGCTGGAAGGACGGGGGGCGGGCGGCGGGCCGACTGCGAGCGCGATCTGCGCCGACCTCATCGACATCGCGCGCGGGCGGCGCACGCCGGTCTGGGGGGTGGCGGATGGCGCCCTCTCCGCCCTGCCCGCGATCCCGATGGAGAAGCGCGTCGGCGCCTATTACCTGCGGCTGATGGTGCTGGACCGGCCGGGCGTGATCGCCGACGTCACCGCGATCCTGCGCGACCACCAGGTGAGCATGGAATCGATGCTCCAGCGCGGCCGCGCGCCGGGCGAGGCGGTGCCGGTGGTCGTCACCACGCATGACTGCGAGGAGGCGCAGATGCGCGCGGCCATCGCGCGGATCGCGGCGCTGGAGACGGTCGTCGAGGCGCCGGCGCTGATCCGGATCGAGACGCTGTAGGGCCCGCCCCCGCCGCGCGGGCCGGGCGGGGGGGGGCGGGGGCGGCGCCCGGGGGGGGCGGGC
>NZ_JBWXTD010000008.1:88902-95551 GCF_056682175.1 Falsiroseomonas sp. RANM36 | reverse complement strand
GGGGGGGGCGGGGGGGGGGGGGGGGGGGGCGGGCCGCGGCCCGCCCCGGCGCCGGCCCCCCCCCGGGCGGCGCGCCCGGGACGGGTTGGGCCTGGGCCTCAGCCCTTGCTGGGCGGCGCGTAGCTGATGCCATGCGCCTTCTTCTGCGCCGCCATGAAGTCCTCGGGCGACATCAGCTTCGTCGTCTTGTAGGCGGAGACATGGCCGGCGCCGTTCACGGCCAGAGCGGCCGCCGCCGCCGAGACGTCGTCCGGCATCGTCGAGATGACGACGAGGTCGTACTCGCCGAGGCAGAAATCGATGCTGTGGAAGGTGCCCCCCAGCTTCTCGATCATCGCCTTGACCCCGGCAACGCGGTCCTGCGGCTTGCTCATGAAGGCCGCGGCGGCGCTGGCGTTGTAGGAAGCCTGGATCATGTATTTCGGCATCGGACCGTATCCCTCCGTTTGGCCGAAGGCGTCCCGCGAAACGGGAAGCCCGGCGCGCCAAGCTCACATTTTCGACCTTTTGCATAAAGTTAAATATTTCGCGCTCCCGATCGGGCAGCCGCTGAACGCCCTGCCTGCCTTGTCCGCCCGGCCGGGACCGGGCAGGTAGCGCGGCTGGGGATCCGCGACGCCGCCCGGCCGCGCTAAGCTGCCCCGAATCCGGAGGGACACCGACCATGGCCGCGCATCACGCCCAGGACCCGCAGGTCCATGTGGACCGCAACCTGGCCCTCGAGCTCGTCCGCGTGACCGAGGCGGCGGCGCTCGCCGCCAGCCGCTGGATGGGCCGGGGCGACAAGAACGCGGCCGATGGCGCGGCGGTGGAGGCGATGCGCCGCGCCTTCGACACGGTGGCGATCTCCGGCACCGTGGTGATCGGCGAGGGCGAGATGGACGAGGCGCCGATGCTCTACATCGGCGAGAAGGTCGGCCTTTACGCGAAGGCCGGGGGCGGGCCCGAGGTGGACATCGCGGTGGACCCGCTGGAGGGCACCACCATCACCGCCAAGGGCGGGCCGAACGCCATGGCCTGCGTCGCGCTGGCCCAGAAGGGCGGCTTCCTGCACGCGCCCGACATCTACATGGACAAGCTGGCCGTCGGCCCGGGCCTGCCGGAGGGCGTGGTCAGCCTCGATGCCGGCGTGGAGGAGAACCTGCGCGAGCTGGCGAAGGCGAAGAAGCGCTCGATCACCGACCTGGTCGTCTGCCTGCTCGACCGCGACCGCCACAAGGAGATCGTCAAGCGCTGCCGCGCCGCGGGCGCGCGCATCATGATGATCCCCGATGGCGACGTCTCGGGCGTCGTCGCGGTGTCCCAGCTGGACACGGGGGTGGACATCTACATGGGCTCGGGCGGCGCGCCGGAAGGCGTGCTCGCCGCCGCGGCGCTGCGCTGCATCGGCGGGCAGATGCATGGCCGCCTGCTGTTCGAGAACGAGGAGCAGGTCGCGCGCGCGAAGGAGATGGGCATCACCGATCCGGGCCGCATCTATGGCCTCGAGGACATGGCGAGCGGCGAGGTGATGTTCGCCGCGACCGGCGTGACCACCGGCCCGATGCTGCGCGGCGTGCGGCATTTCGGATCGGGCGCGGTGACGCATTCGATCGTGATGCGCAGCAAGTCCGGCACGGTGCGGTATGTCGAGGGACATCACAACTTCGCCCTGAAGCCCAGCGCGTTCGTGGCGTGAGTCTCGCGGCGGAGCTCGATACGGACGGCCCGGTCCTCGGCGTCGCGCGCTCCGCCACGGGGCGGCGCTGGATCTGGCGTGGGGCGGAGCCGCGCATCGGGCTCGGCATCGCGCAGCGGCTCGGCCTGCCGGAGATCGTGGGCCGGCTGCTGGCCGCGCGCGGCGTCGGCATCGAGGACGCGCCGCATTTCCTGGAGCCCACGCTGCGCGCGCTGCTGCCCGACCCGTCCTGCCTGCGCGACATGGACCGCGCGGCGTCGCGACTGGCCGACGCGGTGGAGCGGCAGGAATCCGTCGCGGTGTTCGGCGACTACGACGTGGACGGCGCGTGTTCCGGCGCGCTGATGGTGCGGCTGCTGCGCGAGCTCGGCTGCCGCGTGGCGCATTACGTGCCGGACCGGATCAACGAGGGCTACGGCCCGAACGCCGCCGCGATCCGCACGCTGTGCGAGCGCGGCGCGACGCTGATCGTCACGGTGGATTGCGGCATCGCGGCGGTCGAGGCGCTGGCCGCCGCGGAGGGCCGGGCCGAGGTGGTGATCCTCGACCACCACAAGGCCGAGGGCGCGCTGCCGGCGGTGCATGCGGCGGTCAATCCGAACCGGCTGGATTGCACCAGCGGGCTCAGGCACCTGTGCGCCGCGGGCGTCGCCTTCCTCGGCGCCGTCGCGCTGCAGCGGGAATTGCGGCGCCGCGGCTTCTTCGCGACGCGGCCGGAGCCCGATCTCAAGGCCTATCTGGACCTCGTCGCGCTGGCCACCGTCTGCGACGTGATGCCGCTCACCGGGCTCAACCGCGCGCTGGTCGCGCAGGGGCTGCGGGTGATGGCGCGGCGCGACCGCGCCGGCATCGCCGCGCTGCTGGAGGTGGCGCAGGCGAAGGATGCGCCGAGCGCGCACACCCTCGGCTTCCTGCTCGGGCCGCGCATCAATGCCTCGGGCCGCATCGCGGAGAGCGATCTCGGGCTGCGGCTGCTGGTCGAGGACGACCCGGTCGAGGCGCGGGCGATGGCGGCGACGCTGGATGCGGTGAACCGCCGCCGGCAGGAGGTGGAGGCCGATGTGCTGACCGCCGCCTTCGAGGCCGCGCAGCGCCAGGCGGATCGCGGCCATCCGGTGCTGCTGGTGGCCGGCGAGGGCTGGCATCCGGGCGTGGTCGGCATCGTCGCCGGGCGCATCAAGGAAAAATTCAACCGGCCGGCCTGCGTGGCGGGGCTGGCGGCGGGGCTGGCGAAAGGGTCGGGGCGGTCGGTGCCGGGCGTGGATCTCGGTTCCGCGATCATCGCGGCGCGGCAGGCGGGGCTGCTGGAGACCGGCGGCGGGCATCCGATGGCGGCCGGCTTCTCCTATCGCGAGGCGCGCGGGGCGGAGGTGCAGGCCTTCCTGGACGAGCGGCTCTCCCACGCCGCCACCCTGCCCTCGGCGGCGGACCTGACGGTGGAGGGCACGCTCTCGGTGCAGGGCGCGACGGTGGCGATGGCGCAGGACGTGGCCCGCCTCGCCCCCTTCGGCGCCGGCAACGAGGAGCCGGTCTTCGTGGTGAACCGCGCCCGCGTGGTGCGCGCCGACCGCGTCGGCAAGGAGGGCGCGGCGGTGCGCTGCTTCCTCGAGGGCGAGGGCGGCGGGCCGCGGCTGAAGGCGATCTGCTTCCGCGCCAAGGACGGGCCTTTGGCGCAGGCGCTGCTCGGCGGCGGCGTGCTGCACCTGGCGGGGCATTTGCGGGCGGAGAGCTGGAACGACACGGTCAGCGCCGGGCTGCATGTGGTGGATGCGGCGCCGGCGGGCTGATCGCCGGGCGGGCCGATGGTAACGCAGCGTCACGCCGGTGCGGACGTACTTGAAGCCGGGGCCAGGGGGGGCAACATCTGCGGCATGGACGACCAGATGGCCCCAGGGCGCCGCCCGCCCGTCCTCGACATGACGCCGGAGGGCGAATTCCGGGACACCGCGCCGAAGCCGGCCGGCACCTTCGACCGTATCCTGGCGCGCGTCGGCGGGATCGCCGTGCTGGTGGCGCTGGCTGCCGGCGGGCTGGTCTTCGCCGCGCTGGCGGTGCTGTTCCTCGGCCTGATGCTGCCGGTGCTGATCGTCGCCGCGACGATCGGGGCGGGCTCGATCTGGTGGCGGCTGCGCCGCGCCCGGAAGCAGGGCCAGCCGATCCACTTCGTGGTGATCCGCCGCTGACGAGCCGCCCGCCTCCCTTCGAGGTGGATGAGAGCAGGCTTTACGACGTCGGCCCCGCCGGCGGGGCCTGGACCGACGCGGATGCGCCGGAGGCCCGCGCCGAGCGGCGGCGGCGGTTGCGCTGGATGCTGGCGGCCTGCGGCGGCGCGAATGCCGCGACCTGGACGCTGGCGGGGCTGGCGCTGATGCTCGGCGGGCGGGACTGGGGCGCGGCCTTCGGGATGCTGGCGCTGGCGACGCTGCCGCTGCTGGTGCTGCCCGTGGCGGTGGAGGTTGTTGCGCGCATGGCGGCACGGCGGCGGCATGTGAGGCGGCCGAAGCACTTTCGCCTCCGATGACGCGTAAGCACTTGCGCTTAGGACCGCCTTTGGGACCTGGGCGGCCTGCGGCGAATTCCTGACGACGAGAGCGACGACAGATCAGGCTCAATTCCATGAATAGCGCGTTGGAATTTTTGCACTGCCTCTGTGGATGTCCGAATATCTAAAATTATCTGCCTGATTTCTTCAGGATCGAATATGTCTGGTCGCCTCGCCATATGCATATGGTCCAAATCATAATTTGGTTTTACAAAATGATATATTATTCCCCCCTCGACTTGCATCAGACGACCACCATGAATAATGGCGTTTCGATCTGAAGCGACCTCTCTTAGAAAAGGAACTAGTTTTTTCCAGTGAATTCGGAAAATTTGATTGGGATCTGGCCATCTCGACTCTATTAATTCACTGATCAAATCGAGCCGACCGCGCCACATCATGGATGACCAAATTACAGTCGCCGAAATTCTATCAACCTGTGCGAGAGACTGAATTATATCATTCATTGTGAATTCTAGATTGTTAAACTCCATGCAAAGATAGCCAACCAATGGATCGATGGGCGATGGTTCAATGTGCTCACTCGTTGGCGCCGCATATGTTCCATTAGGTTCTTGATTAGTCATCGTTCTGCGGCCTCCGATCGACCGTCTGCGCTGACAGCAAATCACGCCGCAGCCGGCAGCGCGGCATTGGCCTCCGCCAGCAAGCGGAAGCTTGCCTGGCGGGCGGCGGCGTCGTGGCAGGGGGTGAGGATCGCGACCTCCGCCGCGCCATGCGCGGCCGCGACGGAAGACAGCTTCGCCACCACCTGCTCCGGCGCGCCGACGATCGCGCGGGCGCGCATGCGCTGCACCTGCGCCAGATCCTCCGGGCTGTAGTCGTAGCGTTCCGCGTCCTCCACGCTCGGCAGCGGCGGGTAGATCCCGCGGTCGCGCGAGAGGCGCCACAGCTCGCGGGAGCGGAACAGGCGCCAGGCCTCGGCCTCGGTCGGCGCGGTCAGGGCGAAGACGGCGATCGCCGCATGCGGCTCCGCGAGGCGGCCGGCCTGGCCGGGATGCGCCCGGAAATTCTGGCGGTAGAGGGCCAGCGCCTCCTCGCTGCCGCGGCCGTCGGTGATGAAATGGGCGAAGCAGTAGGGCAGGCCGAAATAGGCGGCGAGCTGCGCGCCGAAATCCGAGCTGCCGAGGATCCAGACCTCGGGCCGCGTCGGCCCCTCGGGCTGCGCGGAGACGCGCGCGAAGGGGTGGTTCACCGGCAGCCCGTCGCCGAGCCAGCCCATCAGCTCCTGCACCTGCTGCGGGAAGCGGTCCGCGGCCTCGTTGGCGTTGGGGTTGAGGGCGAAGGCGGTGCGCCCGTCGCTGCCCGGCGCGCGGCCGACGCCGAGGTCTATGCGGCCGGGCGCGATGGCCTCGAGCACCTTGAACTGCTCGGCGACCTTGAGCGCGGAATAGTGCGGCAGCATCACGCCGGCCGAGCCCACGCGGATGCGCTGCGTCGTCGCGGCGATGGCGCTGATGAGAATTTCCGGCGCGGTCCCGGCATGGCTGGCGCTGTTGTGGTGCTCGGCCAGCCAGTAGCGCCGGTAGCCCCACTGGTCCGCCAGCTTCGCGAGCGCCAGCGTCTCCCGGATCGCATCCGGCGCGGTGCGGCCGGAGGCGACGCTGGACTGGTCGAGGATGGACAGCGCGAGTGTCATGCCGGTACCTCCTCGGCCGAATTTGGGGCCGGGAGCCGGCCCCGTCGAGCCGGGACCGCCGATGACCGCACAGGATGAGAGCTTCATGCGCCATGCCATCGCGCTGTCGCGACGGGGCATGGAGGCGGGTGCGGGCGGGCCCTTCGGCGCGGTGGTCGTGGCCGATGGCCAGGTGGTGGCGGAGGGCTGGAACCAGGTGACCTCCACCAACGACCCGACCGCGCATGCCGAGGTGGTGGCGATCCGCCGCGCCTGCGCCGCGCTCGGCCGCTTCGACCTGCGCGGCGCGGTGCTCTACACGAGTTGCGAGCCCTGCCCGATGTGTCTGGCGGCCGCCTATTGGGCGCGGCTGGACGCGGTGGTCTTCGCCAATGCGCGGGAGGATGCGGCCGCGATCGGCTTCGACGACCAGTTCCTCTACGACGAGGTGCCGAAATCTTTCGAGGCGCGCGCCCTGCCCATGCGCCGGCTGCTGGCCGCGGAGGCGCTGGAGGTCTTCGGGGCGTGGGCGGAGAAGGCGGACAAGGTGGCGTATTGAGCGGGGCGGCGAAGGCCGATGGAGCCGACCATAAAATATGTTTTATATTCAAACTGAGTGAGGTTAGCCTCCGCGCGCTTGGGAGGACTCATCGCCATGACCCTTTCGCGCATCATCCCCTTTCTCTTCGTCGCCCTGTTCGCGCCTGCGGCCGCGTGGGCACAGGCCGTGTCCGTCAAGGACGGGATCGTCGGCGCCTGGCTTTTCGTCTCGGTGGTCAGCCAGAGAGAC
>NZ_JBWXTD010000008.1:78613-88802 GCF_056682175.1 Falsiroseomonas sp. RANM36 | reverse complement strand
CGCTGCATCACCAGCTCGCCGAAGCGGTCCATGCCGCGGCCGTTCGGGTAGTCCGCGGCGTGGGTGTTCCAGCCGCCCCCTTCCAGCGCCAGGCCCCGCGCAGCCCTCCACGGGGCGCGGGCCGCCGGGGGGGGGGGGGGGCGGCGGCGGCACTGCCGCCCAGGGCATCGAGATCGAGCCGGCGCATCGCCAGCCGGCCGCGAAGGCTCGGCCGGGACGCGACACCGATGGTCAGCTCACCCTGCCCTTCCAGCGGCTGCGAGGTGACATTCAGCGCAGCCAACCGCAGCGCGGGCGTGGCAAGCCCGGACAGCCGCGCCGAGGCGGTGAGGCCGGTGAGGCGCGGCAGCGTCACGCCGAAGGCCTGCCCAAGCCGCGCAAGATCGGGCGTCACGAGCCGCGCCTCGAAGGGCGTCGCGGCCAGCGACCGGTCCCGCCGGACATCTCCCGCCAAGGTCAGCCGCGACGGGCCGGAAGTGATGGTCGCCTCGACGGGCCAGGGCTCCTCCGCCGGCGCCTGCAACATCGTGCGCAGCGACGGCAGAGACAGGACCAGGCCAAGCTCGGCGCCGCCGCGGCGGCCCTGCGCCGAGACGGCGACGGCATCCTCGAAGGAGGCCGCGTGCAACTCCGCCCGTGTCAGGCGGAGACCGGCCAGTATGGGGCCGGCATCCGTCGCGCCGATCCGGATCTTGAGGTCCGACACGGTCGGGAAGGGGCTGCCGGGGCCAAGCCGCGCCGCGACCGCCACCGGCCCGGGCTCCAGCGGCAGGTCGCGCTGGGCGAAGCTGCGCGCCAGCCGCTGGATCGTCCCCGGCTCCGCCTGCGCGTCCAGCGCCAGCGACCAGGATGGCTGGTCGGTGCCGCGCGGCCAGGTGCCGCGCATGCCGAGCCGCAGCCCCTGCCCCGTCACCTTGGCGGAAAGCGGCACCGCGCCATCCGCCTCGGCGCCGAGGCTCGCCTCCAGCGAGAGCGGCTCGCCGTTCAGGCGGATGCGCCCGTTCAGCGACACGGGATTCTTCGGATCGTCGCGCGCGAGCGTGAGGCTGTCGATTTCGATCCGATCAAGCCGCGCACCGGGAAGGCGGATGCGGGAGGATGCGATCTCGAGCGCGGCGATGCGCAAGCCGGCCGCCGGGCCAGAGGACGGCGCCGCGGCGTCGTCGCGCCCGAAGCTCCAGTTGGCGCGTCCGTCCCCGTCGCGTTCCAGCAGGATATCGGCATCCGCCAGCAGGAGGCTGTGGATCTCCACCCGGCGGGAGAGCAGCGGCAGCAGGGAGAGCGTCACCTCCAGCCGGCCGATCCGTGCGAAATCGGGCTCGGAGCCGCCCGCGAGATTGGCGATGGTGGCATCCGACAGCGCGATGCGCGGCCGCAGGCCGGCCCGCAAGGAAACCTCGCCATGCGAGACCGCGCGCCCGATCGTGCGCTCCAGCGCCGCATCCACTTCCGAGGTGAGGGCGCCGCGCGAGATCGCGAGCTGCAACGCCGCGAGCATGGCGGCAGGGAGCAGCGTCAAGCCGAGCGCGACGAGCAGAAGAAGGCGCGCGAGGCGCCTCACCGCGCCGCCCCGCCTTGTCGCGGCGCGGCAACCGGCATCAGAGCGGGGGGGTCTTCGCCCATTCGAAGCCCGCCCGCGCCTGTTCGTAGCCATAGGCGTAGAGCGCGCGCATGTAGCCCGGATCGAAGGGCGTCTCGAGCGGCGTGGTGAAGCCGCGGCCGATATAGGCCAGGTTGTAGTCGACCTGGTCGCGCTGCGCGAGGAAGTAGAGGCGCACCGCATCGTTGAAGCCGCTCGCCGCGATCATGCTGGAGATGGCGCGCGCCGCGATGCTGACGCTGCGCCGGTCCACGGTGGCCCATTCCGAGTCCAGCCGGCCGTTGCGGATGATCCAGGCGCGAGCCGGCTGCACGCGCTGGCGCCGCGCAAGGGCCGCGCGGCGCGCGCTGGTCACGGCGCTCGGGTAGAGGAAGGCCTGTGCGAAGGTGCCGCCATCCACATGCATCTCCTGATGCGGCTCCCCGTCGATGGTCACGTCGAACATGACCGGCGGGAAGGCGCCGGGGATGGCGGCGGAGGCGAGCAGGATGCGACGGACCGTGTCGAGCGCACGCGGATGCCCGCTGGCGGCGATGGCGCCGATGTTCCAGACGACCGGGGTCTGGGCGTCGATGTCGGCCGTGCCGATCAGCAGCAGCCTGCCCTGCCCATACGCCTCGGCGATGGCAGCGAGCATGCGCTCGTTCAGGTAGTGGGAGATGGTCTCGAAGAGCGGCGCGGTGTCAGCCAGCGCATCGTCGAAGATCGCGGCCGTGATGCGGCGGCGGCGCAGCACGCGGTCCGGCGTGATCGCGGTGTAGACCTCGCGCAGCGGGCCGTCCCAGTCGGGCCCGAGATAGGCGAAGGGCGCGGTCAGCGCGCCGGTGGAGACGCCCGTGGCCAGGTCGAAGACCGGCCGCGTCCCATGCGCCGTCCAGCCGTTCAGCAGCCCGGCGCCGAAGGCGCCGTTCTCCCCGCCCCCGGAGACGGCGAGCAGGTTCAGCTGCGGCAGCAGCGCACCCTCGGGCAGGCCAAGCGCCCGGCGCCGGCGGGCGAGCGCGCCCACGACCTCCTGGTCGAGCGCCGCCTGGCCCTCTGGCGTGATGATCCGGTAGCGTTCATTGGCCAGCCCGAGGACGCTCGCCTCCCGCCAGCGGTCCGCCGGCACGGCGGTCAGTCGCGCCGGGATCGCGCAGCCGGGCAGGATGGCGGTGGTGCCCAGACCCAACGCGGCACCGAGCAGCCGACGCCGCGGCGTGCTGCGGACCGGAGCGTGGTGCTGCTCGCCCTTCACGGACCCTCGTCTTCGGAAGCTCGGCGACAATATGCGCGGGCGATCCGCCGCCGAGAACCGGCGGGAGACCGGGAGGGCGCTCGAGCGCGCATTTCTGGAACGTCCGGCACAGCGCCGGGCTCGGCGCGGAGCAGAGCGGCGCCCGCCGTCACACCGCCACCCGCCCGAACAGCGCCGTCAGCAGCGCGAACAGCGCGCCGCCGACCAGGAAGCCCACCAGCGTGCCGTTGATGCGCACGTACTGAAGATCCTTGCCGACGCGCAGCTCGATCTTCTCCGTCACCGTCGCGGTGTCCCAGTTGCGGACCACGCCGGCGATGAACTCCGCAAGCTGCGCGCGGGCATTGGGCAGCAGGGCCAGCAGCACGCGCTCCGCCGCGCGGTTCAGCCGCTCGCGCGCGGCCGGGTCTTCTGCGAGGACATTGCCCAGGTTTCCGAGCATCCCCTCCAGCACCTGCACCGTGCGACCGGAGGGGTTGGCGGCGTCGGCTTCCATCGCGGCGCGCAGCCGCGCCCAGATGTCGCCGAGCCAGGCGGCGACCGCAGGGTTCGCCAGCGCCTCCCGCACGGCGCGGCCGACCGCGGCGGCGCGCTCGGGATCCTGCTCCATGCGGGCGATCTCGGCGCGGACCCATTCCTCGAAGGCGCGTCGGAGATCGGAATCGCCCGGCTCGACACGATCGAGCTCGTGGTTCAGCGCGCCGAGCACGCGCCGCGCGATGGCCGCACCGGCGATCCAGCCGACCAGGCTGCCGCCCTCGGCGCGGACGCGGGCCTCGATCGCGGTCTTGAGCTGGTCCTCCTTGGCGGTGAGCACGGCCTTCAGCTGGCCGACGGCGAGGCCGAAGACCTCCTGGTGGCGGCCGCCCTCGATCAGCGCGGTCAGCGCGCGGGCGACCACCTTGGCCGAGCCCGGGCCGCCGGCCAGCCGCGGCACGAGGCGCGTCAGCAGGCGGCGCGCGCGGCCATCCTCCAGGCTCGCCAGCACCTTGGGCATGGCGCCGGCGAGCGCCACCGCGGCGGGCCGCACGGCCTCCGGGTCGGCCAGGAAGTCGCGGAGGATCTTGCCGAGGTCGAGGCGGGCGAGGACGCGGCGGACCTCGGCCTCGGTGAAGACGTGGTTGGCGACGAAGCGGCCGAGGCCGCCGCCGAGCCGCTCCTTCTGGTTGGGGATGATCGCGGTGTGGGGGATCGGCAGGCCGAGCGGGTGGCGGAACAGCGCCGTCACCGCGAACCAATCGGCGATGCCGCCGACCAGCCCGGCCTTGGCGGAGGCCTGGAGCATGTCCGTCCAGTAGCCGGGGGGCAGCCAGTAGGAGCCGACCAGCACCCCGCCCATGCCGGCCAGCAGCCCCGTCGCCACGGCGCGCTGCCGCGCGAGCGCCCGGCGCAGCGGCGCATCGGGGTCGGTGGAGGGGGGGAGAGGATCGGTCTCGCCGCGCATCGCCCATCGAGTTAGGCGGCGGCGAGGGCTTTGCCCAGCCGGCCCTTCCCTCGGCCCCTTCCCTCCCGCCTGGGCATCGGTCTATAGGGATGCAACGTTATACGGTCACCATGCGACGCTTCCTGCCTTCCGACCCGCTCGAGCTGTCCGCCGGCGCCGGCGCGCGCCTGGCGATGGCGGCTGGCGTGCTGGCGGTGCTGTGGGCGGCGGTGGCCTGGGCGATGCGCGCGTGACGCGGCCCGGCCCCGAGCTCCGCATCGAGCACCTGACGGCGACCTATCGCCGGCACCCGGCGGTGCATCACGTCTCGGCGCGCTTCGCGCCGGGCAGCCTGACCGCCATCGTCGGGCCGAACGGCGCCGGCAAGACCACCCTGCTGCGCACCATCGCCGGGCTGCACAAGGCCGATGAGGGGCGGATCAGCGCCGCCCATGCGGATGGGCGCCCGGCGCGGCTGGCGCTGCTGCCGCAGCAGGCGGGGATGGACCGGGCCTTCCCGATCCTCTGCCGCGACGTGGTCCTGCAGGGCATGTGGTCGCGGCTCGGCGCCTTCCGCGCGGCCTCGGCGGACGACAAGGCGCGGGCCGAGGCGGCGCTGGAGGCGGTGGGGCTCGGCGGCTTCGGCGGGCGGGCGGTGGGCGCGATGTCGGCGGGGCAGTTTCAGCGCCTGCTCTTCGCGCGGCTGCTGGTGCAGGATGCCGCGCTGATCCTGCTGGACGAGCCCTTCAACGCGGTGGATGCGCGCACCGCTGCCGACCTGCTGGCGATGGTGAAGCGCTGGCATGGCGAGGGGCGGACGGTGGTGGCCGTGCTGCACGACCTTGACCTGGTGCGGGAGGAATTCCCGGACTGCCTGCTGCTGGCGCGCGAGAAGGTCGCCTACGGGCCGACGGCCGAGGTGCTGAGCGCGGCCAACCGGCTGAAGGCGCGGATGATGGCCGAGGCCTGGGACGAGGCGGCGCCCGCCTGCACGGCGCGGGCGGCGTGAATTTCGCGTTGCGGGCTGTCGAGGCCCGCGGGTTGCCGATGCGACAATACCCCCACCCCGACCCTCCCCCGCTTCGCGGGAGAGGGAGGCTGTGGCGCGATCTCACTCCCTCTCCCGCTTGCGGGGGAGGGTTGGGGTGGGGGCCGCGCGCACCTTCCCATGATTGACGCCCTGCTCGGCCCCTTCCTCGAATTCGGCTTCATGCGCCGTGCCCTGGTCGGGTGCCTGGCGCTGGCCGTCGCGGCGCCGCCGCTCGGGGTGTTCCTCATGCTGCGGCGGACCAGCCTGACGGCGGAGGTGCTGGCGCATGGCGTGACGCCCGGGATCGCGGCGGGCTTCCTCATCGCGGGGCTTTCGGTGCCGGCGATGTCGCTCGGCGGGCTGGTCGCGGGGCTGATCGTGGCGCTCGGCGCCGGGGCGCTCTCCCGCGCGACCGGCGGGCGGGAGGATGCCTCGCTGACCGCGCTCTACCTGATCGCGCTGGCGCTCGGCGTGACCATGGTCTCGCTGCGCGGCGACACCGGGGATCTCACGCATCTGCTGTTCGGCCAGGTGCTGGGCGTGGACGATGCGGCGCTGCTGCTGATGGCGGGGGTGGCCACGATCACCCTGCCGGCGCTGGCGCTGGCCTGGCGGCCGCTGGCGCTCGAGACCTTCGACCCGGCCTTCGCCCAGGCCGAGGGCGCGCGCGGCGGGCTGTGGCACATGCTGTTCCTGGCGCTGGTCGTGCTGAACGTGCTGGCGGCCTTCCAGGCGATGGGCACGCTGATGGCCGTCGGGCTCATGATGTTGCCCGCCGTCGCGGCGCGGCACTGGTCGCGGGAGCTGTCCGGCCTCGCCTATGCCGCGGTCGGGATCGCCGCGCTCTCGGCCTTCGCGGGGCTGCTGCTGTCCTATCATCTCGACCTGCCTTCCGGCCCGGCCATCGTGCTGACGGCGGGGCTGCTCTGGGCGGTGTCGGTGGCGGCGGGGCCGGTGGACGGGCTGCTGGCGCGGCTGCTCCGCCGGCCGCATCTGGCCGGGTGAGGGCGCGCTACTTCGCGCCCTTGCCCTGCAGCCTGTCGAGCAGGCCGAGGACGATGACGCCGGCCAGGAAGGATCCGTGCAGGAACAGCGCCCAGAAGACGCTGCGGTCGTCGTACTGGTCGAGCTCCATGAAGATCTGGAGGATGTGGATGGAGGAGATCGCGACCAGCGCGGTCGCCAGCTTCACCTTCAGGTTGCCCGGATCGATCGTCGCGACCCAGGACGCCTTGCGCGCCGTCTCGTCGGTGGTCAGGCGGGAGACCAGGCTGTCGTAGGAGGAGATCGCGACCATCACGACCAGCGAGGCGACGAGCGCCGAATCCAGCAGGTGCAGCAGCTCGATCAGGTGCTTCGTGTCCTCCGTGGTCAGCACGCCGACGGCGAACTTCCAGAGCTTGTAGAGGAAGCGCACGGCATAGACCGCCAGCGCGGCGGCGAGGCCGAGGAAGAACACCGCCAGCAGCCAGCGGCTGGCGAGGATGGTCTTGTCGATCAGGGTCGGCATGTCAGTCTCCCGGTGGGCACACTTACCCGCAGCCCGCAACCGGAGGGAAGCATGACGATCCGCCGAATCGCCGAGGAGGCGCGCCTGTCGGGCGCCGTGGTGGGGGGCGGCCTGGTCTGGCTCGCCGGCCAGGTCGCCGACGACGCGACCGCGGATGCGGAGGGCCAGACCGCCGACATCCTGCGCCAGATCGACGCGCTGCTGGCCGAGGCGGGCACGGACAAGCGCGCGCTGCTGAGCGTGACGGTGGTGCTGGCCGATATCCGCGACGCGCCGGCGATGAACCGCGCCTGGGACGCCTGGCTCGATCCCGGCCACAAGCCCGCGCGCATGACGATCGAGGCGGCGCTGGTGGACCCGGCCTGGAAGGTGGAGATCACCGGCGTGGCGCTGGCGCCGCGATGACGCCCCCCGCGGCCCGGCGCTCCGCCTGGCTCAGGGCGATGGGGTTCACGCTGGCGCTCTCCTTCGTCGTGGCCTGGGGGGTGGGCGACGAGGGGCGGATGTTCCCCTTCGCGGTGATCGGCGCGGCCGCGCTCGGGCTCGGCGTGCTCTACGGGCTGTTCCCGCGCGGGCTGCACTTCGCCTTCGGCATGGCGGCGGGGCTCGCGATCTATGCGAGCCTGTTCGTCGTGCTCGGCCACGCGCAGTTCCCGCTGGCGCCGCCCTGGTCGCGCGCGCTCGGCTTCCTGCTGCCGATGCTGGGCTTCGTGGCGATGGCGCTGTGGCATCGCCGCGCGCTGGCATCGGTGGCGGAACGGCAGGCGACGCATGAGCTGGACCACCTGCCGCATGCCTCGCGCTGGCTGCTCTCCTCGGCGCTGCTGGCGCTGGTCTGCTTCGCGCTGCCGATCAACCGCCTGTCGCCCCCGGCGCAGGGGCTGGCGCTGCTGGCGGCGATGAGCGGCGTCGCGATCATCGCCGCGGTCGCGGTGCGCGACGTGATGCGGCTGATGGTGGATGTCTCGCTGATCGTGCAGGAGATCGCCGCCCGCGCGCGCTTCCTGGTGGTGCCGGCGGTCGCCTTCCTGCTGATGTATGCGCTGCTGGTGGTCGGCTTCGCCTCGGCCTACCGGATCGCGGACGAGCTGTCGGTGCGGCCGCTGTTCAACGGGCCGAACGGGCCGATCCGCATCAGCTACGCGGATTCGCTGCATTTCTCGGTCGCGACGCTGTCCACCGTCGGCTATGGCGACATCCAGCCGCATGACGACGGCATCCGCGTGCTGGCCAGCATGGAAGTGGTGGCAGGCCAGCTGCTGCTGCTGTTCGGCGTGGCGGAGATCCTGCGCGCGCGCCGCAGCCGGTCCGATCGAGGCCAGCGTCTCGACCGCGAGGACGGTCCGGGGCATGCTCCGCCCGGCGAATGAGCGACCATCCGGCCGCCGCCGGCCGGTCGCGCTTCCGCCGCAATCGGCGCCGAGATTGAGGCCGGGCTGGACGACGCGATGCATATCCTGATCACCGGCGGCCTGGGCTTCATCGGCTCGGCCGTCGTCCGACACCTGATCCGCACCACCGACCATGTCGTGGTCAATGTGGACAAGGAGACCTACGCCGCCAGCCATGAGGCGCTGGAGGAAGCGCGCGGGCACCGGCGGCACGTGCATCTCGGCGCCGACATCTGCGACGCCGAGGCGATGCGCGCGGCCTTCGCCGAATGGCGCCCGCAGGTGGTGATGCACCTGGCGGCGGAGAGCCATGTGGACCGCTCGATCGACGGCCCCGCCGAGTTCATCCGCACCAATGTCGTCGGCACCCAGGTGCTGCTGGAGGCCGCGCGCGCGCACTGGTCCGCGCTCGCCGGCCCAACGAAAGACGAATTCCGGTTCCATCATGTCTCGACGGATGAGGTGTTCGGCGCGCTGGAGCATGGCGACCCGCCCTTCGACGAGACGACGCCCTATGACCCGCGCAGCCCCTATTCCGCGTCGAAGGCGGCGTCGGACCACCTGGTGCGGGCCTGGCACCACACCTACGGGCTGCCGAGCTTCGTGACGAACACCACGAACAACTACGGCCCCTGGCAATTCCCCGAGAAGCTCATCCCGCTGGTTGCGCTGAACGCGCTGGAGGGCAACGCGCTGCCGGTCTATGGCGACGGCTCCAACGTGCGCGACTGGATCTTCGTGGACGACCATGCGGAGGCGCTCTGCGCCGCGGCGCTCGGCGCCGCGCAGCCGGGCGGGACCTATTGCATCGGGCCGCGGCAGGAACGCACGAACCTGCAGGTGGTGAAGGCGATCTGCGCGGCGCTGGACCGGCTGCGGCCCGATCCCGCCGGCCCGCGCGAGCGGCTGATCACCTTCGTGAAGGACCGCCCCGGCCACGATTTCCGCTACGCGATGGATCCCTCCCGCGCCGAGGCGGCGCTGGGCTGGCGCGCGCGGCATGATTTCGAGGCGGGGCTCGAGAAGACGCTGCGCTGGTACCTGGATCACGAGGCGTGGTGGAAGCCGATCCGCGCCCGGCGCTATGCCGGCCAGCGGCTGGGGAAGGCTTAGGCGATGTCGGGCGAAAGCTGGCGCGGCAAGCGCGTGCTGGTGACGGGCGGCGCCGGGTTCCTCGGCAGCGGCATCTGCCATGCGCTGGCGGCGCAGGGTGCGCGCGTCGTGGCGCTGGACGCGATGGTGGCCGATGGCGGCGCCAGCCCGCTGAACCTGGAAGGCAGCAACGTGATGCTGGTGCGCGGCGACATCCGCGATGCCGAGTTGCATTCGCTCTGCCAGGGCATCGACGTGCTGTTCAACATGGCGGCGCAGACCAGCCACATGGGCGGACAGCGCGACCCCGTATCCGACATCGCGATCAACGCCGTCGCGCAGGTGCGGCTGATCGGGGTGCTGCGGGAGGCGGCGCCGCAGGCGGTGGTGGTGCATGCCTCGACGCGCCAGTTCTACGGCCGGCCGCAATACCTGCCGGTGGACGAGAAGCACACGGTCAATCCGCCCGATGCGAATGGCGTGTCCAAATGGGCCGGCGAGCAGTACTGGCTGCTGGAGAACCGCGTGCATCACCGCCCGGTGGTCTCGCTGCGCCTGACCAATTGCTACGGCCCGCGGCTGCGCATCAAGGACGCCCGCCAGACCTTTTTGGGCATCTGGATCCGCCGCGTGCTGGAAGGCGAGCCCTTCGAGGTGTGGGGCGGCGAGCAGCTGCGCGACCTGGCCTATCTGGACGACGTGGTGGACGCCTTCCTGCGCGCCGCGCAGCATGCGCATGAGCCGCAGGTGGGCGGGCGCGCCTTCAACCTCGGCGGCTCGCCGCCGCTGTCGCTGAAGGATCTGGCGGAGCGGCTGATCGCGGCGAATGGCGGCGTCGGGCGCTACGAGGTCAAGGAATTCCCGGCCGACCGGGCGCCCATCGACATCGGCAGCTTCGCCGCCGACGAC
>NZ_JBWXTD010000008.1:78207-78513 GCF_056682175.1 Falsiroseomonas sp. RANM36 | reverse complement strand
AACGCAATCCCCGCCCGCCGGGGCGCCCACCCACACCGCCCGCTGCGCCGCCGACGACCGCGCCTTCCGCGCCGCCACCGGCTGGTGGCCGCGGGTGGATCTCGACGAAGGGCTGCGCCGGTCGCTCGACTGGTACCGGCCGCGGCGGGCGGGGTATGTTGCGTAGGCTTTGCCAGGTCTCCCTCCCGCGGTCACGGGGGAGGGTCGGGGTGGGGGGAATGCCGCCCCATACCCGTTCGAAGCGCGGGGGGGGGGGGGGGGGGGGCGGGGGGCGGCCGCGCCCGCGCGGCCGCGCGCCCCGCCCCC
>NZ_JBWXTD010000008.1:70716-78107 GCF_056682175.1 Falsiroseomonas sp. RANM36 | reverse complement strand
CCCTCCCCCGCAAGCGGGGGAGGGAGACGCGGAACGGGGGAGGCAGTGCAGGGGTCAGAGATGAACGCCACCACCATCACCGTCCCGCAGGCCGATCCCGGCGCGGGGTATCGCGCGCAGAAGGCCGAGATCGATGCCGCGGTGGCCCGCGCGCTGGCCTCGGGCTGGTACATCCTCGGCAAGGAAGGCGAGGCCTTCGAGCGCGAATACGCCGCGTGGCAGGGTGCGGCGCGCGCCATCGGCTGCGCGAACGGGACGGATGCGCTGACGCTGGCGATGCGCGGCCTCGGCATCGGGCCGGGGGCGACGGTCGTCACCGTCTCCCACACCGCGGTCGCGACCGTCGCCGCCATCGAGATGGTCGGCGCGACGCCGCTGCTGCTCGACATCGATCCCGACACCTACACGATGGACCCGGACGAGTTGGTCGCCGTGCTGGAGGACCCGCCGCCGGGCCTGCCGCCGATCCGCGCCGTCATCCCCGTGCATCTCTACGGCCAGGCCTGCGACCTGGCGCCGATGCTCGCCGCCGCGGCGCAGCACGGCGTGGCGGTGATCGAGGACTGCTCCCAGGCGCATGGCGCGACGCTCGGCGGGACGAAGGTCGGCAATCTCGGCCGGGTCGCCTGCTATTCGCTGTACCCGACGAAGAACCTCGGCGCGCTCGGCGATGGCGGCGTGCTGACCACGGACGACGCCGCGCTGGCCGACCATATCGGCGCGATCCGCCAGTATGGCTGGAAGGAGCGCTACATCAGCGCAGAGGTGGGCGTGAACTCCCGCCTCGACGAGCTGCAGGCGGCGATCCTGCGGGTGAAGCTGACCGCGCTCGACGCCGGCATCGCGCGGCGGCAGGCGATCGCGGCGGCCTATGACGCGGCGCTGTCGGGCGGCCGGCTGGCGCCGCCGGCGCGGCGGCCGGATGCGGGCCATGTCTTCCACCAGTACGTGCTGCGCGTGCCCGACCGCGCCGCGGTGATGGGGCGGCTGCGCGCCGAGGGCATCGCCACCGCGATCCACTACCCGCAGCCGGTGCATCTGCAGCCCGCCTATGCCGGCCGCACCCCGCTCGGGCCGGCCGGCTGCGCCGAGACGGCGCGGGCGGCGGGCGAGGTGATGAGCCTGCCGATGTTCCCCGAACTGACCGACGCGCAGGTGGAGCAGGTCTGCGCGGCGCTTCGCCGGCTCTGACGCAGGGCGCGCCGGCCGCGTGGGCGGCGGCGCCACCCTGCAATGCTGGCGTGCGCCTCGCCGTCCGACGCTTCCGCTTCTGCGAGCCGACGTGCTAACTTTCGCGCGACGGGCGAGAGGGGCCGCGCTGTTGCGCGCCGTGCATCCTTGCCCGCCTGGCACCCGGCTGCGGCCGCGGGGGAGGAGTGGGGCGAGGAATGGGTGGCGCCGCCGCCGAGCCGATCGAGCCGAGGCTGGCCGTTGCGCCTGAGGATGCGGGGCGTCGGATCGTCCGCATGGCGGCGCGGATGCTGGGCACCCCGGCGGCGGTGCTGCGGCTGCGCGATGCCGAGGGCAAGCTGTCCGGCGCGACCTATGGGCTGCGCGCCGGCGAGGCCCCGGCCGAGGTGGATGTCTCGGATTTCCCGTTCCGCGCCAGCGCCCCGGTGCTCGGGCCCGATGGGCACGAGATCGGCGCGCTGATCGTCCTGGATCGGCGGCCGCGCCGCGACCTCGCGCCCGACGAGGCCGGCACGCTGCGCGACCTGGCCGCGCTGGCCGCATCCGCCCGCGAGGGCCAGGAGGAACCCGCGGCGGCGGCGAGCCCGGCGGCCTGGAGCCTGCTGGCGGACCGGCTGAAGGCGCTGGCGGTTGAGGCGCCCGGCTACGAGGCGGCGATCGAGGCGACAGCGGAAGCGCTCTGCGCCGCAACCGGAGGCCTGCTCTGCACGCTGCACCGGCTCGGCGCCGATGGCGCGACGCTGCAACTGGTGGGCGGCCACGCCAGTGCGGCGCTCGGCGGGCCGGCGCTGCTCGATTCGATCCGCATGGCGCCGATCGGCATCACCGACCCGCTGCTCGGCGCGGCGATCGCCGGCGGGCGGCAGCGCCAGGTGGAGCTGACCGGCGCGGGCGACGCGCCGCGCCATGCGCTGCTGCGCGATGCGGCGGCCAGCCCCGCCATGACGCTGGTGGCGACGCCGGTGCGCATCGCCGACGAGCGCTGCGTGCTGCTGCTGGGCTGCCCGGCGCCGGGGCCGGACCTGCTCGACCTGGTGCGGGACGCCGCCGCAACGCTGCGGCCGCTCCTGCAGATGCTGCGCGACGAGGAGCGGACGGTGCTGCACCGCCGCGTCGTCGAGGCGAGCTCGGAAGCGGTGCTGATCACCGAGGCGGCGCCCGACGAAGGCCGCATCGTGCATGTGAACCCCGCCTTCGAGGCGCTGACCGGCTTCTCCGCCACGGAGCTGGTCGGGCGCACGCCCCGGCTGTTGCAGGGCAGCGGCGGTGACGGAGCCGATTGGAGCGCCATCGCCGATGCGCTGCGCCAGAAGCAGCGCATGCGGCAGGAGGCGGCGTTCCGCCGCAAGGACGGCAGCCAGGTCTGGGTGGACCTGCACATCGCCCCGGTCTTCGATTCCGCCGGGCGCTGCACGCATCTGGTCTCCATGGTGCGCGACATCACGCGCGAGCACGAGGCGACGCTGCGCCTGGCCGAGAGCGAGGCCGCCTTCCGCAGCCTGTTCGAGCGCAACCCGATCCCGATGTGGATCTACGACCAGGAGACGCTCGCCTTCCTCAGCGTCAACGACGCGGCGATCGAGGATTACGGCTGGTCGCGCGAGCAGTTCCTGCGCATGACCATCCTCGACATCCGCCCGGAGGAGGACCGCGCGGCGGCGCGCGCGGCCTCGGCCCAGCTGCGGCGGACGCGCGGCGCCTCCGGCCCCTGGCGGCACCTGACGGCGCGGGGCGAGGAGCGGATCGTCGAGGTCAGCCTGCACCTGACCGAGTTCGCCGGGCGGCGCGCGGTGCTGGTCGCCGCGCTCGACGTGACGGCACGCACCCGCTTCGAGCGCGACCTGCGCCTCTCCCGTGCCGCGCTGCAGCGGCAGGCGGTGGAGCTGCGCCAGACGCAGCGCCTGGCCCGGCTCGGCACCTGGCGCTGGCAGGCGGACCTGCAGCAGGTCTCCTGGTCGGAAGAGGTGCATGCGATCCTCGGCACCGATCCGGCCGCGCCGGTGCCCGCCGGCCCGGCCGCCCTGTCGCTGGTGCTGGAGGAGGATCGCGCGACGGTCGGCGCCGCGCTGGCGCGGATCGTGCGCACCGGCCAGCCCGGCGCCTTCGAGTTCCGCGTGCGCCGGCCGGATGGGCGGCTGGTGCATTGCCGCGCCGAAGGCCGGTGGGAGAGCGACCCGGCGGGCGGGCCGGATTCCGTGCTCGGCTACGTGCAGGACGTGACGGCCCAGCGCGAGGCCGAGGCGGCGCTGCGCCAGGCCGACCGGCTGAAGTCGCTCGGCCAGATCACCGGCGGCATCGCGCACGACTTCAACAACCTGCTGACCGTCGCCTCGGTCAGCCTGGAGATGGCCGCCGACGAGGCGCATGAGGGCCGCACCGCGCCCGACCTGATCGAGGCCGCGCGCGGCGCGCTGGAACGCGGCATGCGGCTGACCAGCCAGCTGCTCTCCTATGCGCGGCGCCAGCCGCTGCGGCCGAAGCCCCTCGACCTGACCGAGATGCTGCCGGGGCTGGTGGACCTGATCCAGCGCACCCTCGGCGAACGCTATCCGATCCGGCTCATCGCGGGCCGGACGCCGAAGGTCTCGGCCGACCCGGCGCAGCTGGAGGCGGCGCTGCTCAACCTGCTGGTCAATGCGCGCGACGCCATGCCGGCCGGCGGCCCGATCGTGGTGGAGACGCGGCTGGTCGCGGTGCAGTCGGGCGAACTCGGCGAGGAGGACGGGCTGGCGCCCGGCCATTACGCGATGGTCGCGGTGACCGACCGCGGCACCGGGATGCCGCCCGAGATCAGGGCGCGGATCTTCGAGCCCTTCTTCACCACGAAGTCGCCCGGCCAGGGCACGGGACTCGGCCTCAGCATGGTGCTCGGCTTCGCCAAGCAGTCGGGCGGGCATGTGACGGTGAGCAGCGAGCCCGGCGAGGGCACCTGCTTCACGCTCTACCTCCCGGTGGTCGCCGACGGCATGCCCGCCGAGCCGGCGGGGCGGCATGGCGAGCCGCCGGCGACGCTGCCCGCCGGGCTGGACGTGCTGGTGGTCGAGGACCAGCCGGATGTGCGCAAGGCGGCGGTGCGGCTGTGCCGGCAGGTGGGCATGCAGCCCGTGGCGGTGCCGGGCGCGGCCGAGGCGCTGGAGGTGCTGGGCTCCGGCTTCCGCTTCGACCTGCTGTTCACCGATGTCGTGCTCGGCGGCGACATGGACGGGCTGGAACTGGCCGAGACCGCGCGGCGGCTGCAGCCGGGCCTGGCGGTGATCTGCACCTCCGGCTACGCGGAGCAGCAATTCGGCCAGCGCCCGCCGGGGCAGGCATCGCTCGAGATCCTCAGCAAGCCCTACGACATCCGCCGCTTCCGCGACGCCGTCGGGCGGGCGCTCGCGGCGGCCGGGGCCAGGGCGGCGGCCTTCGACGCCGGCTGACCCGGCGGGCGTCGGGACCGCATCGCGAAAGATGGACGGGCGGGGCCGGCGCGCTGTCGCGGACCCGCATGGCAAGGCGGGCGCGGCGCCGATCCGCCGGCGGCGGCCGGCCGGAACCCGTCCTACCGGGCGGCGCGGACGGCGCGGGCAGAGAGGTCGGGGCGGTCCTTGGCGGGGCGATCCGGCGCGGCCTCGGTTTCCTCGATCATCGCCAGCAGGCGGAGCGCGGCGGCATGGATGCGCCGGGCCTGCTCGCGGGTCTCGGCCTCGTCGAGCGCGGCGGCCGCGACCAGGGCCTCGGCCGCGGCGATGATCGGCATGAGCGGGGCGCGCAGCCCGCCGGGGTCGGCGGCGTCGTCCGCCAGGTCGGGCATGGTCGCCTCGGCGCGGGCGGCGTCGCCGGCCGGCGCGGCGCGGCGGCGCTGCTCGCTGGTCGCGAGCGCGCGGGAGACGGCGGCGGCCATCTCGCTCGGCCGGAAGGGCTTGCGCAGGATCTCGAAGCCCTGAGCGGCCAGGACCGCGGGGGCGTGCTCGCCGATGCCGGCGCCGGTGATGAGCACGACCTCGAGCGCCGCGGAATCCGGGCGGTCGCGGATCAGCTCCTCCGCCAGGGCCAGGCCGGATTCGCCGGGCATGCGGACATCGGTGATCATCACCGCGATGCGCGGGTCCGCCTGCACGCGCTCGCGCGCCTCGGCGGCCGAATAGGCGCCGATCGCGCGCAGGCCGTGCTGCGCAAGGTAGCGCGTCAGCAGATCGACGATCTGCCGCTCGTCGTCCACCACGAGGATGCCGGGCAGGCGTGGCTGGGATCTCGGGGCCTGCCGCATCATCGTGGCGCTGTCCTCCGCCAGGTCAGGCAACCAGGCGATAGCCGCGCCCGCGCAAGGCCAGCACCTGGATCCGCTGCTCCGAGGCGGCGGCGAGCTTGCGCCGCAGCATCGAGGCGAGCTGGTCCACGCCGCGCTGATGCGGCATCAGGCGATGGCCGAGCACGCGCTCGGCGATGGTCTCGCGCTCGGCGGTGCGGTCGGGCGCTTCCAGCAGCAGCTTGAGCAGCCCGGCCTCGCCCCCGGTCAGGCGGACCTCGGTGCCGTCCGCGGCGACGACCTTGAGCCGCAGCGGGTCGAGCAGGACGTCGCCGACCTGCCAGCCGGCGGGCCCGGACTCGGCGGGGGCGGCCGGGACGGCGCCGGCGACCGCGCCGCGGTTGTCCATGCGGCGGGACAGGGCGCGGACCCGCGCGGTCATCTCCCGCAGCGAGAAGGGCTTCGTGACGTAGTCGTCGGCGCCGAGCTCGAGGCCGACCACGCGGTCCACCTCCTCGTCGCGGCCGGTGACCACGACGATGCCGAGGTCGGGCTGGCCGGCGGCTTCGCGCACGAAGGCCATGCCGCTGCCGTCCGGCAGGCCGATGTCCACGACGATGATGCGCGGGCGGCTTGCTTCGAAGCGTTCCCGGGCCTCGGCGAGGCACATCGCGGTTTCGGTACGCCAGCCATCCCGCTCAAGGGCGCCGGCGATGGTCGAGGCGACCTGGGCGTCGTCTTCTACGACCAGGACGGATCCGGTGTTGCTCATGGCGCTACGAACATGTGCATTTCTGTTAACGAATGCAACTTCGCACTACACGCGCGCGTGATCAAGGGGCAAGAGCGAGTCATTCGCCTACATCCTCATGATATTGACGGAAGATCCAGACTCACGCGTGTGCCCTCGCCGGGGGCGGCTGCAATCAGCAGTCGTCCCCCCGCCGCAAGGACTACACGCATTGCGAGTGCAAGTCCAATGGCTGTCTTGTGCCCGGCAACGCCCGCGGTGAAGCGGGCGGTTGCAACGCGGCGCAGCGTCTCGCGCGCCATGCCCGCACCGTCGTCCTGCACGACAATGACGATCCGTGGAGGGCCCGGCGAAATGAAATGAGCCTCGGCCCGGATCTGCAGGCACCCCTTGCCACGCATGGCGGCGAGCGCGTTGGAGACCAACTCGTCCAGCACGGCGACCAGGGCGGGTTCCGAAAGGGCGATGGCCGGAAGCTCGGGGGCGATCGCCAGGTCGAGCCGTATTTCCGGCGGCAGGCTGTAGGCCAGGCGGCGGCCGAAGGCCTGCAGCGTCGCGCCCGGGTCCGTCAGGCCATCGGCGGCGCGGATCGGGCGGGCGAAGCGGTCGAGGCGGGCGGTCAGCTCGGTGCCGCGCTGCGCCGCGCCGAGGATCAGCGTGGCGAGTTCCAGCAACTCCGGCCGGTCGGCCAGGCCCTCGACCAGCAGTTCGGCATTGCCGAGCACCACGGTCAGCATGTTGCCGAGGTCATGCGCCACCGCGCCGGCGAGCGCCGCCGCGGGATCGAGCGGCGCGCCGGGATCGGCCGGCACGTCGCTCAGGCTGCTGCCCTGCGCCGTCTTGCGCTGCATCAGGCCCCCCGGTTGCTCGTAACCTGCCACGCCGTCCACTCCGTTCGCCGCGTCAGAGCGGGGTGGTGACGGTGGCGGCAAGATTGCGATTCTTGCTCGCGCCGAAAAAGGGGGAGATGAAGCTGAAGTTGTAGGAGGCCTGCACCGTCAGCGTGGTGGCCGCGCGGTTCACCTGGATGGTGAACTGCGCCGGGTCGAGCAGCGAGACGCGGCTGAGTGCGAGCGTCTTCGGGGTCTGCGCGCCGGTGATCGCCGCATCGGTCATCGCGGCGCGGGGCCCCCCCCCCCCCCCCCCCCCCCCCCCCGGGGGGGGGGGGGGCGGGGGGGCCCGCCCCCCCCCCCCCGCGAAGCCGCCCCCCCCCCCGGCGGC
>NZ_JBWXTD010000008.1:62657-70616 GCF_056682175.1 Falsiroseomonas sp. RANM36 | reverse complement strand
GGCGCCGCGCGCCGCGGCTGTGGGCGCGCGTCTGGGGGGGCGGCGCGCGGGTGACCGCCGCATCGGCCCCCGGGGCGCGCGCCACCTCGCCCACCGCGGCACGCAGCGCGGTGCGGGTGGCGACGTAGCGGCCGACATCCACGCAGGCGATCAGCGCGATCACCAGCGTCGCCGCGAGCGCGGCGAAGTCGAGGGAGACGCTGCCGCGCCGCGACCTATTGGCGACGAAGGGTGACATTGGCCGAGACACTCGTTGGACCCGCCGGGGTGATCGGCGAGAAGGGGTGGCTGACGGAGACGCGGACGAAGCGGGCGAGGCCGCCGTCGCAGGCGCTGCTGCAGGCGGTGGCGGTGTTGGCGCACTCGCACCAGACGGGGCTCGGGCTGATGCTCAGCGCGTTGAAGTCGGGCGCGGCCGCCCGCACCGCGGCGGAGATCGCCGCGCTGTCCGCCGGGGTGCGCAGCGCCTGCTGCGCGCCGGCGCGGGCCGCGGTCTGCAGCCGGATGCGCTGCTCGATGGCCAAGCCCCAGTCGAACATGCCCACCAGAACGGCGGCAAGGACCGGGACCAGCAGGGCCAGTTCGATGGAGGCGGTGCCGGCGCGCGGGCGGAGGCCGAGGAGCCGTCTCATTCGGAGACCACCACCTTGCGGGTCTGCGGCACGCGCGTGCCCGTCTCGGCGCAGCCGGTGACGTCCGAGTTGCCCTGGAAGTCGATCGAGTTCGCCACCACCACGCTGCAGGCGATGGTGCCACTGGTGCCGATGAAGCGGACATGGGTGCTCGGGAAATACATCCCGCCGGCCAGGCTGATCGTGGCGGTGCCGGCGATGTCCACCGCGGGGTTGTTGATGTTGTTCGTGGTGGCGCGGATGTCGCGGTAGAACAGGATGCCGTTGTAGTCCGGATCCTTCGCCGCGCGGGCCGCGCGCAGGTTGACCGTGGCGTTGCCGTTGATGTTGATCCCGCCGATCGAGCCCGGGTCGCCGGTCAGCACGAAGACCACGCCCTCGCCGTTCGTGCAGGTGGGGCAGGTGAGCGAGCCGCCGCCCATGACGAAGAGCGAGCCGTTGTGGATGTAATAGGTGCCCGGCTCGACGGCGACCGACTCGCCGCCGTTGATGCGGATGTCGCCGCAATAGAGCTCGCGGTTGTTCTTCTCGAAGGGCCGCAGGTTCTGGTTCTTGCCGCCGCCGCGGTTGGTGCAGCCGTTGCTCGCGCGCGGCATGACCTTCGTGTTCAGTGCGGTGTAGGGATCGAGCGTCGGCGGCTGGAATTCGCGGAAGCGCTGCGCGAGCGTCACGCCGGGCCGGTCGCAGTTGAGGCAGGAGCCGACCGTGGAGATGCTGAACGCGTTGACGACGGCGCTGTTGCCCACCACCTCGGCGCTCGGCGAGGCGCGGCGGTTGGAGGCGAGCACGCAGTTCGGCGTGTTCACCGCGGTGTTGCCGCCCGCCCAGAGCTGGCCGTTGAGCGCCAGGATGCAGACATTGGAGGCGTCGCGCAGGGCGGCGACGCTGCGGCCCTGCACGGGCGGCGGGGGGGAGAGGAAGAAGCCGGCGGCGCCGAGACCCTGCTGCTGGCGGACCACCACCTCGACCGCGGTCGGGTTGCCCCTGTTCGGGCCAGTGCTGGGCGGGATGTTCACCGCGACGGTGGTCGGCGCCAGGTTGGGGAAGCCGTTGCGCCCGGTGACGTCGAGAGCGGCCGCGCGCGCCCGGGTCGCGGCGGACATCGAGCGCGCCACGGCGGCGCTCGCCGAGCCGGCATCTGCGGCATTCTGCGCCCCGCGCCGGGCGGAGTACCAGACCCCGGCATCGGCGGCGATCGCGACGGCGCCGAAGAAGCCGACCGCGGCGGCCGCGAAGGCGAGGGAGCTGACGCCCCGGCGGTCGGTGCGGAGGCGGCGGAGCAGCGTTCCGGGGGTGAACGACGTCATGGCTGGGCTGACAACACGCCTGTTCTTGCGGCCCTCAGGTATGCTGCCATTCGATTAATGATGCGCGTTCGAACTTGTCAGGAAATGTCCCGTCCCTGCGGGCGGCTTGCTTGCAGGCCAGCGGCGCCGCGGCCCGTCCCCGAAGCCGGCCTCACTCGGCGACCACCACGATGCGGGTCTGCGGCACCCGGGTGCCGACCTCGGCGCAGCGGGCCACGCCGGCATTGCCGGTGAATTCGAAGGAAGCGCCGACCAGCACGCCGCAGAGGGCGGTGCCGGCCGTGCCGTTGAAGCGGGAATGGGCGTTCGGGAAATACATCCCGCCCATCAGGTTGAGGTTGGCCCCGCCATTGATCCGCACCGGCGGATTGCCGTTGTTGCCGGTGTTGGTCGCCCGCCCGTCGCGATACAGCAGCACGCCGCGGAAATCCGGATCGGCCGGCGCGTTGGGGGCGCGGAGGTTCTCCACAGCCGCATTGCCGTTGATGACGATGTCGCCGATCGAGCCGGGCGAGCCGGTCAGCACGATCGTCACGCCGGCATCGCCGGTGCAGGCAGGACAGCGGACGGTGCCGCCCTGCAGCGAGAGCGAGGCGTTGTTCAGGTAGTAGGTGCCGGGGCTGAGGGTCAGGGTCCGGTTGCCGTTGACGCGGATGTCGTCGCAATAGGCGCGGCGGCCATTGGTCTCGAACGGCGCCAGCGAGGTCGGGTTGTTGCCGGGATTGATGCAGGTGCCGGCGGAGAAGCTGGGCAGCACCTTGCTGTCCAGATGGGCGAAGGGGTTCTCCACCGGGACCTGCCATTCCGAGGCACGCTGGGTGAGCTGGAAGCGGCTGCTGCCGCAGGTCGGGCAACTGCCGACGGTGCTGAGGCTGAAGGCGATCACGTCGAAGCTGTTGCCGTTGCTCTCGACGCCGGCCAGGTTGCGCCGGTTCGAGGCCAGCACGCAGTTCGGCGCGTTGACCACCGAATTGCCGCCGAAGGAGAGTGTGCCGGTCAGCGCCAGCACGCAGACATTGCTGGCGTCGCGCAGCGAGGCGACGCTGCGGCCCTGCACGGTGGGCGCGGCGGCGAGGAAGAAGCCCGCCGCGCCGAGATTCTGCTGCTGGCGAACGATCACCTCGACGGCGGAGGGGTTGGTGCTGTTGGCGCCGCTGCTGGGCGGGATGTTGACCAGCACGGTGTTCGGCGCCGCGTTGGGGAAGCCGTTGCGGGCGGCCACGTCGAAGCCGGCGCCGCGGGCCGCCGCGGCGCCCGACATCGCGAGCGAGGTGGCGGCGGCGGCGGCGGCGACGTCGGCGGCGTTCTGCGCGCCGCGCCGCGCGGAGTACCACACCCCCGCATCGGCGGCGACGGCCACCGCGCCGAACAGGGCGACCGCGCCGCCGGCGAAGGCCATGGTTGTGACGCCGCGGCGGTCGCGCGCCAGAGGCCGCATCAGGCGGCGAAATATCGTTCCGGGCGCATGGATCGTTTCGGACATGGGATTTCCTATGCCCGAGACCGGACGGCATGTGCGGTTTGATTTGGTAACGATTTATCCGCGCCGGGGAGCGAGGCGAGCAACGGCGCGACTGTTGTGCGAATTTGTAGGATTTCCGCCGAACAGCGGAGATCGTGTTTGCAACGTTCGCGATATCGGCCGTAAGACTTGTCTCGGTCGTCTCCGCCCCTGGACAGGCGCGGCGGCGTTCCCCGCCGGCGACGGATCACCAGGGCGCAGCGCCGGCGGCAACGCGCCCGTTCGAGGAGAGTGCGATGATCGCGATGGCCTGCGCTCCGCTCCGACGCCTCCTGGCCGACCGGCGCGGGCTCAAGGCCATCGAGTACGGGATCCTCGCCGCCTTCGTGGTCGTGGCGGTGGCCGGGCTGACCGGTCCGCTCGATACGCTGCTGACGGACATCTACGACACCATGCTGTCGAAGGTGCCGTCCTAGAGCACGTTCCGATCGACTGGAATCAGTCGATCGGAAGGTCGTGCTCTAGAAATCATGACTCTCGAGCAGCTTATCCCCGTTCGGCGGAACCGCGGAGCGGTTCCACTCGAACGGGCGCTGCTCTAGCACCCGAAGCCCCAGGGCGGGCGCGGGACCGCGCCGCCCGGCTGTCGCGCCCCCCGACGCGCATCCTCAATTGGCGAAGGCGACGACGCGCGCCTGCGGCGCCGCCGTTCCCCCCTGCGCGCAGCCCGAGGTGCTCGCGTTGCCGCCGAACTCGACGGCGGCCGCCACGATCACGGTGCAGCCCGCGGCCGCGGCATTGCCGTTGAAGCGCGCTTCGGTGTTCGGGAAATACATGCCCCCGGAGAGCGAGAGCTGCGCCCCGCCATTGATGCGGACCGGCGGGTTGCCGCCGCCGATCCCGTTGGTCGCGCGGGGATCGCGGTAGAACAGCACGCCGTCGAAGTCGCGGTCGGCGGCGACGGTCGGCGCGTTGAGCCGCACCACGGCATTGGCGTTGATCTGCACGCCGCCGATCTTCGCGGGATCGCCGGTGAAGACGAAGGTCACCCCGGCGCCGCCGGTGCAGGCCGGGCAGTTCACCCGGCCGCTCTGGATGTCGAGCGAGGCGTTGTTCAGGTAGTAGGTGCCGGGCTGCAGCGTCAGCGTGCCGTTGCCGGTCAGCTTGATGTCCTTGCAGTAGGCGCGGCGGCCGTTCTGCTCATAGGGCAGCAGGCTGGTCGGGCTGTTGCCCGGATCGATGCAGGCGCCATTGGTGAAGCGCGGCAGCACCTTCGTGTCGAGGGCGGCAAAGGGATTGCTCGCGGGCACCTGCCATTCGGCGGCGGGCTGGGTCAGGCGCACGCCGGACCCGGTGCAGTTGTCGCAGCTGCCGACGGTGGTGATTCCATAGGCCTCGATGGCCGCGCCGCCGGAGACGGCGACGCCCGCGCCGCTGGCCCGGTTTGAGGCCAGCATGCAGTTCGGCGCGGCGACGCTGGTGCTGCCGGAGAAGGAGAGCTGGCCGGTCAGTGCCAGCACGCAGACATCGGCGTTGTTGCGCAGGATGCCGACGCTGCGGCCGCGCCCGGTCGGCGGCGCGGAGAGGAAGAAGCCGGCGGCGCCGAGCGACTGCGTCTGGCGGACGACGACCTCGACGGCGCCGGGCGTGGCGCGGTTGGGGCCGCTGGTGGGCGGGACATTGACCTCGACGACGGTGCCGCTGCCCTGGGAGAAGCCGTTGCGGGCCGCGACGTCGCGCGCGACGGTCTGGACCTGGCCGGCGCCGCGCATGGCGAGGGTGACGGCGCCGGCGGCGGCGGCGGAATCCGCCGCCGACTGGGCGCCACGCCGGGCGGTGTACCCGACGCCGCTGTCGGTGGCGACGGCGAGGGCGCCGAACACCATCACGGCGCCGGCGGCGAAACTGATTGTGGTAAGGCCGCGGCGGTCCTTGCGCAATCTGCTGAGATTTGCCCGAAAAGCTCCAGCCAGCATCGTCATCGCCCCAATTTTTGGACTGTTAGCGTGAATTGACGATGTATCGTGCCTCGCTCACGATCTTCAGACAACCTTCGAATTGTCAGGTTTTGTGCGCGCAGGAAGCTTACATTGTAAGAAAGAGCCGCCGAACAATCACGATGTCACCCTGGGCAAATACAAACCCCACCGATGCGCAGACATCACTCACACGGAGACGAATTCTTCTGTCTGCCTCCGTGGATGCTTGTAAATTGGCTGTTCGGAATTGTAGGAAACGGGCCTCTGCGGCCATTTAACGATTGCCTCGTTGCGTGCCACGGATAAATGATCGCTTCGGACGCGCTGCTCCGGTTCCCCGGCGTGGACGACGATCCGGCCCGGCGGACCACTCCGCAGGGTCCGCCAGACCCGCAACCGTGTTCCTCAAAAGGGGAGTTATCCAAATGCGTGACCTCGTGATCGTTTCCGCCCAGCGCCTGCTCGGTGACAAGCGCGGCATCTCCGCGATCGAGTACGGCGTGCTCGGCGCCGTCGTCGTGGTGGCCGTCGCCGCCCTGGCCACCCCGCTGGGCACGCTGTTCACCGACGTGTTCGACAGCATCTCGGCCAAGGTCCCGGCCTGATCCAGCTTGGAGCCGCGGCGGACGGCCCGCCGCCGCCGCGGCTCCATCCCCCTACCCGAACCAAGAGACGATCGCGATGCTGCTGCTCGTCACGACGGCCATCCTCGCCATCGCCGCCTGGTCCGACCTCGCCACGCGCACCATTCCCGACTGGTGCAGCCTCGCGCTGCTCGCGCTCGGCATCGCCTTCCGCCTGATCGAGGGGCCGACCGCGGCCCTCTCCTCCCTCGCCATGGCCTTCGTGGTCGGTGGCGGCTTCCTCTTCCTGCATGCCCGCGGGTTCATCGGCGGCGGCGACGTGAAGCTGATCGCGGCCCTGGCCGTGGGCACCGCTCCGTCCGCGCTGCCGGACCTGCTCTTCGCCATCGGGCTTGCCGGCGGTGCGCTCGGCATCGCCTACCTCGCCATGTCGCGCGTGATGCCGCGCCCCGCGCTCCGCCCGAACGCCGCGCTGCCGATGCGCGTGGCGGTGGTGGAGGCGAACCGCATCGCCCGGCGCGGCCCCCTTCCCTACGCCCTCGCCATCGCCGCCGGCACCGTGGCGGCGGGCCTCGGAGCATAGACCCATGACCTGGCGCCGACTGGCCATCGTCCTTCTCCTGCTTGCCGCCGGCGGCCTCGGCGGCATCGCGATGCGCGGCCACCCGCCCGCGCCGACGATGGAGGCGTCCGCAGCGCCCGCGCCGCCGCCGCCGCCCGCCACCGCGCGCGTGCTGGCCGCGGCACGGCCGCTGCCCTCCGGCACGCTGCTGAACGAGGCCGACATCTCGATCGTCGAGGTGCCGACGCCCCCGGCCGACAGCCTGCTGGCGACCGCGTCCTCGATCGCGGATTTCCGCGGCGCGCTGGTCCGCCGCTTCGTCCCGCCAGGAGCACCGCTGACCCGCGACGACATCATGCACCCCGGCGAGCGCGGCTTCCTCGCGGCGGTTCTGCGCCAGGGCTATCGTGCGATCAGCATAGGCGTGGATGCGGCCAGCGGCGCGGGCGGCCTGGGGGCGCCGGGCGACCTGGTGGACCTGGTGCTGGTGCAGACGCTGAACGCCGCCGAGGCGCCTGCCTCCCGCCGGGTGATCGCGGAGACGGTCGAGACCGGCCTGCGCGTGATCGCGATCGACCAGCAGATCACCCAGGGCAACCAGGCCAATGCGCTCGGCCAGCAGCGCGTGGCCCGCACCGTGACGCTCGAGGTCTCGCCCGCGGCGGCGGAGCGCGTGGCGGTGGCCGAGCAGCTGGGCCGCCTGGCCGTGACGGTGCGCGCCGCGCTCGACGAGGAGAAGACGCTGCGCACGGCGATGCCGGTGTTCGGCGGCGACGTCTCCAACGCGCTCGGCAATCCCGACAACCCGACGCCTGCCCGCATGCGGGTGATCCAGGGCAACGACACGCAGGAGGTCACCTTCCGGTGAGGCCCCTTTCCATCCCCCTGCTCGCGCTCGCGCTCGCGCCGTTGCTCGGGCCGGCGCCGGCCGCCGCCCAGGTGCCCTCGCTGCGCCCCGAGGCCCTGGCGGCCACGCCGCTCGGCGCGGTTCCGGCGCAGGCGACCATCCCGCCGGCGATCCCGCCGCGCAACTTCGCCCAGGCGCCGCTGCGCCCGCTGCAGGACCGCACCGCGGCCGAGCCCGCGGCGACGCCGGCGCCGCCCGTCACGCCGGTCGAGCTCCGCCTGCAGGCGGGCACCGGCCGCCTGCTGACCCTGCCGGGCGCGGCCACCACCGTGATCGCGGCCGATCCGCGGGTGGCCCGCGTGCAGCCTTCCTCGCCGACCAGCGTCTTCATCATGGCGGTGGACAACGGCCGCACCACCGTGGTCGCCACCAACGACCTCGGCCGGCCGGTCGCGGAATACGACGTGACCGTGTTCGGCGGGCGCGTGCCGGGCGCGCGCGGGGCGGCCGGCGCCCCGCCGGCCCCCCCCCCCCCCCCGGCCCCGGACCCCCCCCCCCGAGCATCCCCCCACCCCACGCGGGCGCG
>NZ_JBWXTD010000008.1:59819-62648 GCF_056682175.1 Falsiroseomonas sp. RANM36 | reverse complement strand
TCGCGGCCGCTGAACGCCGCCGCGATCGAATCCCAGATCCGCTCGCTGATGAGCGGGCCGGGCGCGGTGCGCGGGCGCGCCGCCGGCCGCACGCTGGTGCTCTCCGGCACCGTCTCCACCGCCGCCGAGGCGCGGCGGATCGAGGCGATCGCGCGCGGCATGGCGAATGCCGACACCGAGATCGTCAACGAGATCGGCGTGCTCTCGGCGATCCAGGTGAACATCCGCGTGCGCGTGGCGGAAATCTCGCGCGATCTGACGCGCCAGTTCGGCTTCAACTGGGCTGCGCTCGGCGGGTCCGGCAACTGGGCCTTCGGCCTGGCGTCGGGCGCCGCAGCCGGGCCGCTCGCCGGCGTGATCGGGGGCGCGATCGGCAGCGGCGTTGCCGGCGCCTCGCCCCAGCGCCTCGGCTTCCGCTTCAACGACGGCACCAACGACATCAACGGCATCATCGATGCGCTGGCGGCCGACAACCTGGTCTCCATCCTGGCCGAGCCGAACCTGACGGCGCAGTCGGGCGAGGTGGCGAGCTTCCTCGCCGGCGGCGAGTTCCCGATCCCGGTCGCGGGCAGCGGCGCGGACGGGAACAACAGCGTCACCATCGAGTTCAAGACCTTCGGCGTCAGCCTGGCCTTCGTGCCCATCGTGCTGGCGAACGACCGGCTGACGCTGCGGGTGCGGCCGGAGGTGAGCGAGCTCAGCGAGCAGGGCGCGATCAGCCTGCCGCTGGCCGGCGGCACCATCCGCATCCCGGCGCTCTCGGTGCGCCGCGCCGAGACGACGATCGAGCTGGGCAGCGGGCAGAGCTTCGCGATCGCCGGACTCCTGCAACGGAACACGGCTCAGCTGACCGAAGGCGTCAACGGGCTGACCGACATCCCCGTGCTCGGCACGCTGTTCCGCTCCGACCGCTTCCAGCGGCGCGAGACGGAGCTGGTGATCATCGTCACGCCCTACCTGGTGCAGCCGGTCTCCAACCCGACCGCGCTGGCCGCGCCGACCGACAATTTCCGCCCCGCGACCAGCCTGGAGCGCATCCTGATGCAGCGGCAGGTCTCCTCGGTGCCGCCGGGCGCGCCCATCCCGCCGGGCCTCGGGTTCCGGTTCGAGTGACCACGGAGATGCCCATGCGCAAGCCTTCCCGACTGCTCTGGCTGCCGCTGGCGCTCGCCGCCGGCGCCTGCCCCGACCCCGAGCCCGTCACGCGGCCGGGAACCTGGCAGGCCACCGGCGCCAACGATGCGAATCTGCGCGCCATGGTGGCGAACCCGGCGGCCCTGCAGCGCGGCGTCGCCCCCGCCGTCGCCTCGCGCGGCGAGGCCGCGGCGATCGCGGCCGCGCGGCGCGGCGCGCCCTCGGCCTCGGGCCAGGGCGGCGAAGGCGGCGGCGCCGGGGGCGCCGCGGGACAACCAGTGAGGGGGATACCGGCCTTGCCGCCGCTGTCTGGCCAATATGTCCGCAACTAACCTGGCGTCCCGCAGCGGGAGCGACTCCGCGGCGACGGACCGGGTCGAGGTCCTCGCCTTCATCGCCGACGAGCAGAGCGAGGTGGCGCTGCGCGGCGGCCGCGGGCCGCTCATCTCGGAGCTGGTGGTGCGCCGCGGCGGCGTCGCCGCCGCGATCCGCGCCATGGAGCGCGAGCCGACGCCGAAGGTGCTGATCGTGGACGTCGCCGGGATCGAGGACCCGACGGCGGACCTCGAGGCGCTGGCCGCGGTCTGCGAGCCGGACGTGCGCGTGCTGGTGGTGGGCGACCGCGACGAGCTGCCGCTCTATCGCCGCCTGACGCACGACCTCGGCGTGCACGAATACATCTACAAGCCGCTGACCCGGGACCATGTCGCGCGGCTGTTCGGCCCGGCGATCGCCGGCGCCGTGGTGGAGCGCGAGTCGAGCGGGCGCGGCGGGCGCGTGGTGTCCGTCCTGAACGCGCGCGGCGGTGCCGGCGCGACCACGGTCGCGGCCAATCTCGCGCTCGAGATCTCGGCCGCCAGCCGCAGCCATGTGGCGCTGGTGGACCTGCACCTGCGCGGCGGCACGATCGGCCTCTCGCTCGGCGTCAAGCCGGGCAGCGGGCTGCGCATCGCGCTCGAGCATCCCGACCGGGTGGACGCGCTGTTCCTGGAGCGCGCGGCGATCCCGGTCGGCGACCGCGTGCGGGTGATCGCCGCCGAGGAGCCGATCGACGCCGCGCCGACAGCGAGCGCCGAGAGCGTGAAGCGCCTGCTGGAGCTGCTGCGGCACCGCTTCAACACCATCGTCGTGGACCTGCGCTCGCCGCCCGGCGCGGTCGAGAAGGCGGTACTGGCGGCGTCCCGCCAGGTGCTGATCACCTTCGGGCCGGATGTGGCGGGCGTGCGCGACGCTCTGGCGCTGAAGCGGATGGTGCTCGGCCAGGGCATGGGCTCGCATCCGCTGCTGGTGCTGAACCGGCTCGGCATCCCCGGAGGCCTGACGCTGCCGCTGGTGGAGGAAGGGCTCGGCGGCCGGCCGGACTGCGTGCTGCCCTGGCAGCCGAAGCAGATCCTGCGCGCCCTGAACCTGGGCCAGCCGGCGACCGCCGCCGGCCCGGCGCTGAAGCGGGCGCTCGGGCCGCGGGGGCGCGAGGTCTCGGGCCGCGCCGCGGTGCGGCGGCGCGGCGGCCTCCTCGGCTGGCTGCGCCGCGCATGAAGGCCTTCGGCCGCCGCACCGAAGCCGCGCTGCGTCCGCCGCCGCCGATGCCGGAGCGCGAGGCGCCGGCGCCCGCGCCCGCCGCGGCCCAGCCGGCCGCGCCGGGGCCGCGGCCGGGGCGGGGCCCCCCCGGGGTGGGGGGGCACGCCCCCCCGCGGC
>NZ_JBWXTD010000008.1:44813-59719 GCF_056682175.1 Falsiroseomonas sp. RANM36 | reverse complement strand
CCCCGGCGGCGCCCGCCGCCGCCGCGGCGGGCGGGGGGGGCGCGGGCGCCCGCGCCCGCCGCGGCCACGCCGGCCGCGCCGGCGCCGCTGCAGGCGCTGCGCACCCAGGTGATGGAGCGCATCGACCCGCGCGCCGCGGTGGAGATGCCGGTCGCGCGCGTGCGCGACCAGCTGGAGCGGCTGGTGCACGAGGTCGCCGGCACCCAGCGCATCGAGATCTCGGCCACCGACCAGGCGCTGCTGGCGCAGGAGCTGGTGGACGACATGCTCGGCTTCGGCCCGATCGAGGAGTTGCTGCGCGACGACGGCATCAGCGACATCATGATCAACGGGCCGGAGCACATCTTCATCGAGAAGCGCGGCAAGCTGCAGGAGGTGAAGCTCAACTTTCGCAACGCCGCGCATGTGGCCTCCATCGCGCAGAAGATGGCGGCCTCCGTCGGCCGGCGCGTGGACGAATCGAGCCCGCTGGTGGACTGCCGCCTGCCGGACGGCAGCCGCGTGAACGTGGTCTTCCCCCCGCTCGCGCTCGACGGCCCCTGCATCTCGATCCGGAAGTTCGCCAAGCGGAAGGTGGACCTGCAGGGCATGGTGGAGCTGGGCAGCCTCTCGCCCTCCATCGCCCGCGTGCTCGAGATCGCCTCCCGCTGCCGGCTCAACATCGTCGTCTCCGGCGGCACCGGCTCGGGCAAGACCACGATGATGAACGCGATGAGCCGGATGATCGACCACGGCGAGCGCATCGTCACCATCGAGGACGCGGCGGAGCTGCAGCTGCAGCAGCCCCACGTGGTGCGGCTGGAGACGCGGCCGATGAACCTCGAGGGCCGCGGCGAGATCACCCAGCGCGACCTGATCAAGAACGCGCTGCGCATGCGCCCCGACCGCATCATCGTCGGCGAGGTCCGCGGCGCCGAGGCCTTCGACATGCTGCAGGCCATGAACACCGGCCATGACGGCAGCTTCTGCACGATCCACGCCAACAACGCGCGCGACGGCATCACCCGCATCGAGAACATGGTGCAGATGGGCACCGTCAGCCTGCCGCTGCGCGCGATCCGCACGCAGATCGTCAGCGCGGTGGACCTGATCGTGCAGCTCGAGCGCATGCGCGACGGCAAGCGCCGCGTGCTGCAGGTGACCGAGGTCTGCGGCCTGGAGGGCGACGTGATCACCCTGAACGACCTCTTCACCTTCGAATACGAGGGCGAGGACGCGCAGGGCAACCTGATCGGCCGCTGGGCCTCCTCCCGCGTGCGGCCTGGCTTCATGAACAAGCTGCGCTACTACGGGCTCGACGGCGCCTTCGCCCAGGCGATGGAGATCGCGGCATGAGCCCGCTGCTGGCCGCGACCGCGGCAGTGCTGCTGGCGGCGGCGCTGGCGCTGCTGTTCAGCAACCGCGACGACCGGCGGCTGAAGGCGCGGCTGACGCAGCAGCTGACCGGGCGGCAGGCTCTGCGCGCGCTGCCGGAGCAGTCGGTCATCGCGCGGCCGGTCTCGCGCGGGGGCTTCGGCGCGCGGCTTTCGGGCTGGGTCGGCGTGGCGCCCGGCGTGCTGGCGAACCGGCGGATGCCGCTGCCGATCGTGCTGGTGCTGTCCGGCACGGTGGGCGGGCTCGCCGCCTGGGGCGCCACGATGGTGACGGGCGGCTTCGCGGCGGTGATCCTCGGCATCGTGGCCGCCCTCGGCTCGCTGCGCATGATCTTTCTCTGGGAGCTCGGCAAGCACCGGGAGGAAGCGTTCAAGCAGATCCCGGACGCGATCGGCCTGATGGTCCGCGCGGTGCGCGCGGGCCTGCCGGTGGGCGAGGCGGTGCGCAGCGTGGCGCGCGAGATGCCGGACCCGACGCGCGCCGAGTTCCAGCGCCTGCTGGGCGAGACGGCGATCGGCACGCCGCTCGACAAGGCGCTGTGGGGCATCTACGAGCGGACGGGCCTGCGCGAATACGCCTTCCTGTCGGTGGTGATCGGCCTGCAGTCGCAGACCGGCGGCAGCCTGGCGGAGGCGCTCGACAACATCGCCGACATCGTTCGCAAGCGCGTGGCGATGGCGGCGAAGGCGCAGGCTCTGGCAGGCCAGGCGAAGGCCTCGGCCGGCATCCTGGTCGCGCTGCCGCCCTTCGCCGGCGCGGCCGTCTCCGCCATCAAGCCGGGCTATCTCGACGCGCTGTTCGTCGATCCGCGCGGCAACAACCTGCTCACCATGGCTCTCGTGCTGCTGAGCCTCGGCCTGCTCACCATCCGGTCCATGATCAAGCGGAGCACCTCGGAATGACGCCCGTCTGCAAGCGCCCCGATCCGCGACACCCGCCCGCCGCCCGGTCGGCGCGCACGGCAATCCTGATGCCGGAAGCCGATGGCGGCACGGCGCAGCAGCGCGCGGCGCGCGCGGCGCAGCGCCGCTGGCGGCTCAAGGCGCTGGCCTGCCTGCGGCGGAAGGCGCGGTGAGCCCGTTCCTGGCCGGGCTGGCCGCGGCCGGCCTGCTGGCCGTGGTCGCCGTTGCGCTGGCGGCGAACGAGCTGACCGAGCACCGCATGGCCGAGCGCGTGAAGCGCGCGGCGATCGGCGTGACGCCGGAGACCGCGCCGCGGCGCAGCCTGGCGAGCCTCGGCGCGGCGATGCTGCGGCTGCTCGACGTCAGCGGCATGGTCCGCTTCATGGCCTCGCAGCAGGACCGGACGCAGGTGGAGCGGACGCTGGTGCCGCTCGGCGTGCCGGCGACCATGGCGGCGCCGCTGCTGGTCGCGATGAAGCTGCTGTTCCTCGTCGCCGGGCCGGCGATCGCGCTGGTCTGGCACACCACCAATGGCGGCGGGGGGAATATGCTGCTGCCGCTGCTGATGGGCGCCGCGGCCGGCGTGCTGGCGCCCAACATGATCCTGTCGCAGCTGCGCAAGCGGCGCGTCGCGTCGCTGAACCGCGGCATGGCCGACACGCTGGACCTGCTGGTGGTCTGCGCCGAGGCGGGCCTCGGCCTCGAGAGCGCGATCGACCGCGTGGCGAACGACCTGCGGCGCGCCAACCCGGCGATGTCGCTGGAATTCGCGCTGCTTTCGCAGGAGATGCGGCTGATGCCGGACCGCACCTCCGCCATGGAGCGCTTCGCGGAGCGCGCCGAGGTGGACGGGCTGCGCCGCGTCGCCGCCACGCTCTCCCAGGCGATGCGCTACGGCACGCCGCTCGGCACCGCGCTGCGCGCTCTGGCGGCCGACGAGCGCCAGGCCCGCCTGATCCGCATGGAGGAGAAGGCGGCGCGGCTGCCCGCGCTGCTGGTGCTGCCGCTGATCCTCTTCATCCTGCCGCCGCTGTTCCTCGTGCTGGTCGGCCCTTCCATCCTCCAGCTCTTCGATGCGATCGGAGCCATGCAATGATGCGCCGCCTCGCCCCCCCGCTGATCGCCGCGCTGCTGCTCTCGGGCTGCGCCGGCGGTGCCTACACCTCCGCCTCCTCCTCGCCGGACGTGCAGCGGCAGCTGCGCGTCGCGACCGCGGCCGAGCGCGGCGGCAACACCGGCATGGCGCTGCAGGTCTATGCCACCGCCTACCAGCAGCATCCGGGCGATCCCGAGGTGGCGGCGCGGTACAGCAAGATGCTGCTCCAGACCGGCGACCCGGAGCGCGCGCGCGACGTTCTGGCCGAGGCGCGGCGGCGCAACCCGCGCGACACGCTGCTGATGGAGACCGAGGCGCGCGTGCTGCTCGAGGTCGGCCAGCCGGAGCAGGCGCTGGCGCTGTTCGACGAGATCCTGCGCTGGTCGCGCAGCGAGGCGAAGGCGCTGAACGGCCGCGGCATCGCGCTCGACATGCTCGGCCGCCATGCCGAGGCGCGCGCGGCCTATCGCGCGGCGCGCGCGGCCGATCCGCAGAACCCGGTCTTCACCGGCAACCTCGCGCTGTCGCTGATGCTGACCGGCTGCACGGAAGGCGCGGCCGCGGTGCTGGAGACCACGCCGCGCAGCACCGCGACCTCCGGCTGGATCGGGCAGATCCGCGGCGCGGCGCCGGGCTTCGCGACGCTGCGCGGCGCGGCCGGCGGCGATCCCTGCGCCGGGCTAGGCTGAGCCCGGTCCCTTCCGCGGCAGGCCGCGGCCGCTGACCACGGCCTCCGCGCCGAAGCGCGCGCGGAGCGCATCCACCGCCTGCCACTTCGCCGCGCGCCGCGCCGCATCGGGATCGGCGAGGTCCGGCAGGTCCGCGGCATCGCCCGGCGCCAGCGGCTGCGCGCCGATGCCGATCAGGCGGAAGGCGGCCCCCGTCGCCTCCTTCGCCAGCAGGGGCTGCACGGCGCGGAACAGCGTCTCCGGCAGGCGGGTGGGCCGGGCGAGGCGCGCATGGCGGCTGCGGGTCTCGAAGCCGGCGGTCTTGAGCTTCAGCACGACGCCGCCGGCCGCCAGCTCCTTCTCCTTCAGGCGGCGCGCCAGCTTCTCGCACAGGCGCCAGAGCGGGCGCTCCAGCTCCGCGACGCCGCGGAGATCGGTCTCGAAGGTGGTCTCGGCGGAGATGGATTTCGTCTCGCGCTCGGGCGAGACGCACCGGGAATCCTCGCCGCGGGCGCGGGCGACGAGCGCGGGCCCGTCCTCCCCGAAGCGGCGCGCGGCCTCGCGCGGATCGAGGGCGGCGAGCTGGCCGAGGCGGGTGAAGCCGGCGGCCTGCAGCTTCTTCGCGAAGGCCGGGCCGATGCCGGGCAGCAGGCCGACGGGCTTGTCGGCGAGCCATTCCGCCGCCTCGCCGCCCAGCACGGCGAAGCCGCGCGGCTTGTCGCGCTCGACCGCGAGCTTGGCCAGCAGGCGGTTGCGCGCGAGGCCGATGGAGACGGTGATGCCGGCAACGCGCTCCACCTGGCGGGCGAAGCGCGCCAGAACCACGGCGGGCGGCGCCTTGTGCAGCGCCTCGGTGCCCGAGAGATCGAGCGCGGCCTCGTCGATCGAGAGCGGCTGCACGAGCGGCGTCAGCGCCTCCATCAGCGCGCGGACCTGGCGCGCGACGGCGACGTATTTCGCCATGTCCGGCTTGATGACCACGGCGTCGGGGCAGGCGGCGAGCGCCTTGAACATCGGCATGGCGCTCTTCACGCCGCTTGTGCGCGCGACATAGCAGGCGGCGGAGACGACGCCGCGCCTGCCGCCGCCGACGATGACGGGCTTCGTCAGCAGCTCGGGCCGGTCGCGCTTCTCGACCGAGGCGTAGAAGGCGTCGCAATCCACATGCGCGACGGAAAGCGCGAAGAGTTCCGGATGCGCCACGACGCGGCGCGATCCGCAGGCGGGGCAGGTGGTGAATGCAGTCCCGGCGGCGTGGTCGCAGTCGCGGCAGAGCGCGGGCATCTCAGCGCCGCCGCAGCCAGGGCATGAGGAAGAACAGCAGCAGCATGGCCAGATAGATGCGGCCGTCCCAGCTGGCCGTCCGGGCGAGCAGCGCGCCCGCGCCGCGGCCGAACAGCAGCCAGCCGAGCAGCGTGTCCGCCATCAGCAGCAGCAGCAGGCCGATCCCGCCCATGCCGAGCCGCGCGCCCGCCGTCGGCGGCAGCTCGAACAGCCGGGCGGCCCAGGGGGCGAGCAGGATCATCGCGGCGATCATCGGCACCGCCTCGATCAGCACCGCGACGGTGGCGCCGAATCGCGGCTCCAGCAGCAGGATGCGCACCGGGCCGAACAGGAAGCCGAGGGCGAACATCACGGCGCAGTAGAGCGCCCCGGCCGCCGCGGCCCTGCTCATCCGCCGGCCCGTCCGGTCACGGCGCCTCGCCGTCCCACAGCCGGGCGGCGCCGAAGACGCCGGAACTGTCCCCATGCATCGCCCGCCGGATCGGGGTGGAGAAGGCGTCGGAGAAGACGTGGCGCGGGATCAGGCGCGGCAGGTCCTCGTAGAGATGCGCCATGTTCGAGAGGCCGCCGCCGAGCACGAAGACATCGGGGTCCAGGATGTTCACCACCGCGGCCAGCGCGCGGGCGAGGCGGTCGGCATGGCGATCCAGCGCCGCCTGCGCGACGGCATCGCCGGCGGCGGCGCGGGCGGGCAGCGCGCGGGCGTCGCGCGCGCCCGGGCCATCGGCGTCGGCGGCCAGCGCCGGGCCGGAGAGGAAGGTTTCGAGGCAGCCGAGTTGGCCGCACCAGCAGCGCGGGCCGGGATGCTCGGCGGCGCTCATCCAGGGCAGCGGGTTGTGGCCCCATTCGCCGGCGACATGGTTCCGCCCGCCGACGAGGCGCCCGTGCACCACCAGGCCGCCGCCGCAGCCGGTGCCGAGGATCACCGCGAAGACGGCGCCGAAGCCGGCGCCCGCGCCATCCGCCGCCTCGCTCATCGCCAGGCAGTTGGCGTCGTTGGAGAGCCGGACGGGGCGGTCGAGCCGGGCGGCGAGGTCGGCGCCGAGCGGCTTGCCGTTCAGCCAGGTGGAGTTGGCGCCGCGGATCAGCCACGTCGCGGGGTTCTCGCTGCCGGGGATGCCGATGCCGAGGGTGCCCCGGCCGCCGAGCTCGGCCTCGGCGCCCTCGACCAGGCCGGCGATGGCCTCGATGCCGGCGGCGTAGTCGCGGGGCGTGGCGACGCGCCGGCGCAGGCGCACCGTGCCGGCGGGGTCGAGCGCGGCCACCTCGATCTTGGTGCCGCCGAGGTCAATCCCGAGCCGCCAGGCGGCGGCGCGGTCGGTCCGCGATGTCATGCCGCGACAGTTGCGCCGGCGGCGCGCCGGCCGCAAGCGCCTTGCCCCGCCGCGGCGGCGGTGCTGGATTCGCGGCATGGGTGACACGCTGCTCGACGTGCAGGGGCTGACCTGCCCGCTGCCGGTGCTGAAGGCCAACAAGGCGCTGCGCAGCCTTCCGGCCGGGGCAAGGCTGACCGTGCTCGCGACCGATCCGGCGAGCGTCAAGGATTTCCGGGCCTATACGCAGGAGACCGGGCACGCGCTGGTCGCCTTCAGCGAGGAGAACGGAGTGTTCCGCTTCACGCTGAAGAAGCGGGAGGAGCCGGCGTGAGTGTTCTGCTTTTTTCGCACCGGGCCTGCCTGCATCACGACATGGGGCCGCATCACCCCGAATGTCCGGACCGGCTGCGCGCCGTGCTGCGCGCCCTGGACAGCGAGGAATTCTCGGACCTGATCCGGGACGAGGCGCCGGAGGCGACGGTGGAACAGCTCGCCCGCGTGCATCCGGCGCAATACGTCGAGGCGATCCTCGGCATCCGGCCGGAGCCGGACGACATCGTGCAGCTGGATGCCGACACGGCGATGAACTGGGGCAGCGCCGAGGCCGCGCTGCGCGCCGCCGGCGCCGCCGTGGCAGGGGTGGATGCGGTCTGCCGGGGCGAGGTGCGGCGCGTCTTCTGCGCCACCCGCCCGCCCGGCCACCATGCCGAGCCCGGAAGGCCGATGGGGTTCTGCCTCTTCGCCAATGCCGCGGTGGCCGCGCGCCATGCCCAGGCGGCGCATGGGTTGACGCGGATCGCCGTGGTGGATTTCGACGTGCATCACGGCAACGGCACCCAGGCCTGCTTCGAGGCGGATGCGACCCTGTTCTACGCCAGCTCCCACCAGTCGCCCTGCTATCCGGGAACGGGTGAGGCGAATGAGACGGGGGTGGGGAACATCGTCAACGCGCCGCTGCCGCCCGGCGCCGATGGCGCGGCCTTCCGGGCCGCCTGGCGGGACATACTGCTGCCGGCGCTGGACCGCTTCGCGCCGGAGCTGCTGGTGATCTCGGCCGGCTTCGACGCCCATGCGCGCGACCCGCTGGCCCAGCTTCGGGTGCGGGAGGCCGATTTCGCCTGGCTCACCGAGGAGCTCTGCCACCTGGCGGACCGGCATTGCGGCGGAAGGGTCGTGAGCCTGCTGGAGGGCGGCTACGACCTTGACGCCCTGGCAAGCTCGGCGGCGGCGCATGTGCGGGCGTTGATGCGCGCCTGAACGCGCCGGTCAGCGGTTGCCGCGCCCCCGCACCCGCCCTATGCCCGCCGGGCGGATTGCCGCGCGGGACCGGATGATCCGGCGGGCGCCCCTCCCCATTTTCCTTGCCAGCCGACCGGGATGGTGCATCATGTCAAGGATGGTTGACACTCCAGGCGCCGAAACGTCTCGGCCGATTGACGGTCTGTCCTTCGAGGAAGCCTTGCAGGAACTCGAGGGCATCGTCCGGGAGCTGGAAGGCGGGCAGGGCAAGCTCGAGAAGGCCGTCGCGCAATACGAGCGCGGCGCGGCGCTGCGCCGCCATTGCGAGGCGCTGCTGGCCGAGGCCGAGCAGAAGGTCCAGGCCATTGTCGATTCGGCCGCCGGCCCGACATTGCGGGACGCCGGCTGATGTCCGAAACCCTCGCCCCGCCCGACGGCCTCGCCACCGCCCTTCCCGCCGCCGCGGCGGAGATCGAGGTCGCGCTCGACACCCTGCTGCCGCTGCCGGAAGGGCCGGAGGCGCGGCTGTTCGAGGCGATGCGCTACGCCGCCATGGGCGGCGGCAAGCGGATGCGCGGCTTCCTCGTGCTGGAAGGGGCCCGGCAGTTCGGCGTCTCCCGCGCCGCGGCGCTGCGCGTGGCCGCCGCCATCGAGATGCTGCACGCCTATTCGCTGGTGCATGACGACCTGCCGGCGATGGACGATGACGACCTGCGCCGCGGCAAGCCGACCGCGCATCGCGCCTTCGACGAAGCCACCGCCATCCTGGCCGGCGATGCGCTGCAGGCCCGCGCCTTCGAGGTGCTGGCCGAGGAGGACACGCATTCCGACCCCGCCGTGCGCGCCGAGCTGGTGCGCTGCCTGGCGCGCGCCGCGGGCGCGCGGGGGATGTGCGGCGGGCAGATGCTGGACATGCTGGCCGAGGAGGCCGAGGCGCCGCTGGACGAGCCGGCGATCGGCCGGCTGCAGCTGCTCAAGACCGGGCGGCTGATCGAGTTCTCGGCCGAGGCCGGCGCCATCCTCGGCAAGGCGCCCCACGCCCTGCGCCACGCGCTGGCGGCCTATGGCCGCGACCTGGGCGCGGCCTTCCAGATCGCCGACGACCTGCTGGACGCGACCGCGACCGCGGAGGAGACCGGCAAGCGCACCGGCAAGGATGCCGGCGCCGGCAAGGCCACGCTGGTCTCGCTGCTGGGGCTGGAGCGCGCCCGGATCCAGGCCGAGCGCCTGTCCGAGCAGGCGATCGGCCATCTCGACAATTTCGGGGAGCGCGCGGAACTTCTGCGCGCGCTCGCCGCCTACACGGTGCAAAGGAAGCGTTGACCATGGCACCTCCCGCCACGCCGCTGCTGGACCGCGTCCGCGTCCCGGCCGACCTGCGCAACTTCTCGGCGGAGCAGCTCAAGCAGCTCGCCGCCGAGCTCAGGGCGGAGACGATCGACGCGGTCTCGGTGACGGGCGGGCATCTCGGCGCCTCGCTCGGCGTGGTGGAGCTGACGGTCGCGATCCACGCGATCTTCGAGACGCCGCGCGACCGGCTGATCTGGGATGTCGGCCACCAGGCCTATCCGCACAAGATCCTGACCGGGCGGCGCGACCGCATCCGCACGCTGCGCACGGAAGGCGGGCTTTCGGGCTTCACGCGGCGGAGCGAGAGCGAATACGACCCCTTCGGCGCGGCGCATTCCTCCACCTCGATCAGCGCCGGCCTCGGCATGGCGGTGGCGCGCGACCTGAAGGGGGACACGCGCAACGTCATCGCGGTGATCGGCGACGGATCGATGTCCGCCGGCATGGCCTATGAGGCGATGAACAACGCGGGCGCGCTGAAGTCGCGGCTGATCGTGGTGCTGAACGACAACGACATGTCCATCGCGCCGCCGGTCGGCGCGATGAGCGCCTATCTCTCGAAGGTGGTGTCCTCGCGGCCCTTCCTGAACGTGCGCGAGATGATGGCGAAGCTGGCCAAGCGCTTCCCCCGCCCGATCGAGCGCACCGCGCGCAAGGCGGAGGAATTCGCGCGTGGGCTGCTGACGGGCGGCACGCTGTTCGAGGAGATGGGCTTCTACTATGTCGGCCCGATCGACGGGCACGACCTGGACCATCTGCTGCCGATCCTGCGCAACCTGCGCGACGCGGAGGACGATGTGCAGCCGATCCTGCTGCATGTGGTCACGCAGAAGGGCAAGGGCTACGCGCCGGCGGAAGCCTCGGCGGACAAGTATCACGGCGTCCAGAAGTTCAACGTGATCACCGGCGAGCAGCAGAAGGCGCCGCCCGGCCCGCCCGCCTACCAGAAGGTTTTTGCGCAGGCGCTGATCGCGGAGGCCGAGGCCGACGAGCGGATCGTCGCGATCAACGCGGCCATGCCCTCCGGCACCAGCCTCGACCTGTTCGCCAGGCGCTTCCCGAAGCGCTGCTTCGATGTGGGCATCGCGGAGCAGCATGCGGTGACCTTCGCGGCCGGCATGGCGACGGAAGGCCTCAAGCCCTTCTGCGCGATCTATTCTACCTTCCTCCAGCGCGCCTATGACCAGGTGGTGCATGACGTGGTGCTGCAGGGGCTGCCGGTGCGCTTCGCGATGGACCGCGCCGGGCTGGTCGGCGCGGATGGCGCGACGCATGCGGGCAGCTTCGACATCGCCTATCTCGGCTGCCTGCCGGGGATCGTGCTGATGGCCGCGGCGGACGAGGCCGAACTGGCGCATATCGTCGCGACCGCCGCCGCGTTCGACGAGGGGCCCTCCGCCTTCCGCTATCCGCGCGGCGAGGGCACGGGCATCGCCGTGCCGGCGCGCGGCACGCCGCTCGAGATCGGGCGCGGGCGCGTGCTGCGGGAGGGCACGAGCATCGCCATCCTGTCCTACGGCACGCGGCTGGCGGAGGCGATGAAGGCGGCCGAGGAGCTTGCCGCGCAGGGGCTGTCGGCCACCGTCGCCGATGCGCGCTTCGCCAAGCCGCTCGACACGCGGCTGGTGGAGCGGCTGGCGCGCGAGCACGAGGTGCTGATCACCATCGAGGAAGGCTCGGTCGGCGGCTTCGGCAGCCTGGTGGCGCAGCATCTGGCCTGGCAGGGGCTGTTGGATGGCGGGCTCAAGTTCCGGCCGATGACGCTGCCGGACCGCTTCCTGGATCACGCCGCGCCGAAGGTCCAGTACGACTGGGCGGGGCTGAACGCGAAGCACATCGTGGCCACGGCCGTCGCCGCACTCGGCGTGCCGATGGCGCAGCCGGCGCGCGCGTAGAGCGGCGCCTGGCCGTTCCCTCCCCCGCTGGCGGGGAGGGTGTCGTCGCGCGGGTCAGGGAGACGTCGCGCCATGCCGACCACCGTCCGCGGCGTCACGCCGCATGTGCTGATGGCGGAGCTTTCCGAACCCTTCGCCTATTCCCAGGCCTGGTACCGCAAGCGCGGCGCGATGCTGGTGGAGATCGCGACCGAGGACGGCATCACCGGCTGGGGCGAGGCCTTCGGGCCGCCGGAACTGACCGCGCCCATCGTGGCCTGGCTGGCGCCGCTGGTGATCGGGCAGGACGCCATGGCGCGGGAGGCGATCTGGCAGGCGCTCTACAACCGGCTGCGCGACCACGGGCAGCGCGGGCTGGTGGTGGAGGCGATCAGCGCCATCGACATCGCGCTGTGGGACATCGCCGGAAAGGCGCTGGGGCAGCCGGTGCACCGGCTGCTCGGCGGGCCGCTGCGGATGGAGGTCGAGGCCTATGCCACAGGCTTCTACCGCCGCGAGCGCGACGACCACCTGCACTACCTGGTGGAGGAAGCCGAGCAGCGCCGCGCCGAGGGGTTTCGGGCACTGAAGCTGAAGACCGGCTGGGGATTGAAGGCGGACATCGCGCTGACGAAGGATTTCCGCAATGCCATCGGGCCGGACTGCGGGCTGCTGGTGGATTGCAACCACGCCTATGACGCGCCGGCGGCGATCGCCTATGGCAACGCGGTCGCCGATTGCGACATCGGCTGGTTCGAGGAACCGGTGCCGCCCGAGGACATCGCCGGCTACCTGGAGGTGAAGGCGCGCCAGCCGATCCCCGTCGCCGGCGGCGAGGCGAGCTTCGCGCGCTGGGGTTTTTCGGAGGTGATCGCTCGGCGCAGCGTGGACATCCTGCAGCCTGATGTCGCGGCCTGCGGCGGCATTTCCGAACTCAAGAAGATCGCGGACATGGCGAGCGCCTTCGGGGTGCGCGTGAACCCGCATGTCTGGGGCACGGGCGTGACGCTCGCGGCCTCATTGCATCTGCTCGCGGTGATCCCGGACAACCCGCCCGGCCTCTTCCCGCGCCCGCCGCTGCTGGAACTGGACCGCTCCCTGCATCCGGTGCGGGACGAGGTCACCAGCATGCCCGCGGTCTCGGCCGAAGGGCGCGTGCGCGTGCCGGAGGCGCCGGGGCTCGGCGTGACGGTGGATCGCGCGGCGCTGAAGCGGTTCGCGGCGTGACGCCGAAGCAGCGCGCCGATGTCGCGCTCGTCGAGCGCGGGCTGGTCGAATCCCGCGCGCGGGCGCAGGCGCTGATCCTCGCGGGGCTGGTGTTCAGCGGCGATCAGCGCGTCAACAAGGCCGGCGACCTCATCAAGCCCGACCAGGCGCTGGAACTGCGCGGCCAGGACCATCCCTGGGTGAGCCGCGGCGGCGTGAAGCTGGCGCATGCGCTGGCGCATTTCGGGCTCTCGCCGGAAGGGCGCGTCTGCCTCGATGTCGGCGCCTCGACCGGCGGCTTTTGCGACGTGCTGCTGCAGCATGGGGCGGCGAAGGTGTACGCGGTGGATGTCGGGCATGGGCAGCTGGCCTGGAAGCTCCGCAACGACCCGCGCGTGGTGGTGATGGAGCGCGTGAACGCGCGCTACCTCGATGGCACGCAGATCCCCGAACCGGTCGGCGCCATCGTCTGCGACGCCAGCTTCATCGGGCTGCGCACCGTCCTGCCGGCGCCGCTGGCACTCGCCGCGCCGGGCGCCTGGGCGGTGGCGCTGATCAAGCCGCAATTCGAGGTGGGGCCGGCCGTCGCCAAGGGCGGCGTGGTCCGCGAGCCGGCGGTGCATGGGCGCGTCTGCAACGAGATCCGCGCCTGGTGGTCGGAGCTGCCGGGCTGGGAGGTGATCGGCATCGAGGCCAGCCCGATCCTCGGGCCGGAGGGTAACCGCGAATTCCTGATCGCCGCGCGGCGGGGGTGAGGGGCGGCGCGCTCAGCGGCGCTTCGGCGCGCGGCGCGACGCGGCATCCGCGAGCTTGCCGCGCCCGACCGCGGCGAGCAGCGCCAGCCCGTCCACGGCGGCGCTGAGCAGCGCGCCCTGCGCCTGGCGTTCCGCCGCCGGCGCATCCAGCCGCTGGGCCGCCCAGGCGGCGAAGTGATCGGCGATCTCCGCGGCGATGGCGCGGAAGGGCTGCTCGCCACGCCCGGCGCGCGCCGCGACCTCGAGCCAGAGGCGCATGCAGCCCTGCAGGGCCGGCTTGCGCATCGCCGCCCAGACCTCTTCCAGAAGCGCGGCGAAGGGGCGCGGCGGCGAAGCCGGCACGGCGTCCTCCAGCAGGGCGGCCAGGCGTTCCGCCACATGGCCGAGCACGGCCGTCAGCAGCTCGTCCTTGTCGGCGAAGTAGTAGAGCAGCATGCGGTCGCTGGTGCCGGCGGCCGCGGCCATGGCGCGCAGCCCGGCGGCGCCCAGGCCTTCCCGCAGCAGGTGGTCGGCGAGCGGATCGAGCAGCGACTGCCGGCGGTCTTCGCGGATGCCCATGCCGAGGATGTAGCATCCGCTACATTCCTGTAGCATCCGCTACATCGCCGCCATAGGATCGCACATCCAACGAGGAGCGTCTTGGGATGCAGGCCGCAACCAGCCGGATCGCCGGGCTCACGCCAGCCCAGTTCTGGACCAGCGTGGCGCTGGGCGTGGTGTTCTGGTTCGCCGCTGCGCTGTTCTGCCGCTTCGCCGCGCCGGCGGGCTGGTTCGGCGGGCTGGGCAGCCTGGCCCTGTTCATCGCGGCGGTGCCGGGGCTCTGGGCCGCGGTGATCGTCACGCGGCGGATCGCGGGGCTTTCCGCCGCGCAGCTCTTTCCGGGCGTCTCCGTCGCGACGATGGCGGCGATGCTGTGCGACGGCGTCGCGATCACCTGGGCGCCCTGGCTCTATGGCGGCGTCACGCCCGGCCTGGCGCCGGCGGCGGCCTGGATCCTGTGGGGCGCGGCCATCGGCATGCTGATCGCGCTGGTGATCGGGCATCGCGAGGGCGGCTGACCCCCTTGCCTCCGGCGGCCCGGCGCGCGAAGCGGGGGCGTGAGACCGGAGCACGATCCATGGACCTGATGCTGCGCGGCCGCGTCGCCGCGATCACCGGCCCCGCCAAGGGCATGGGCGCGGCGATCACCCGCGCCTTCGCGGCGGAGGGCTGCCGGCTGGTGCTGATCGGCCGCGACACGGCGGCGATCGCGCCGGTGGCGGAGGAGGTGGCGCAGGCCACGGAGGTGCTGGTGGTCGGCACCGACATCACCTCCGACGCCGCCTGCTTCGCGGCCGCCGAGCGGGCCAAGGCGCGCTTCGGCACAGTGGACATCCTGGTGAATGTCGCGGGCGGGTCGGGTCCAATCGGCAAGACCGGGCTGACGACGACGCAGGCCGAATACGACGAGATCATTGAGCTCAACATGCGCGGCTGTTTCAACACGATCCGCGCCTTCGCGCCGATGATGGTGGCGCAGCGCTGGGGCAAGATCGTGAATGTCGGCGGCACCTTCGGCATGCGCGGCCGCGCCGGGCGGCTGGCCTACAGCGCATCGAAGTGGGGGCTGCGCGGCATCACCAAGAGCTTCGCGCTGGAGCTCGGGCCGCACAACGTCAACGTCAACAACGTGGCGCCCGGCATGGTGGACGGGCCGCGCTTCCGCGAGAAGGTCTGCCGCGAGATGGCGCGGCGCCTGAACATCACCGAGGAGGAGGCGGCGCGCCGCCCCCCGGCCCCCAACGCCCGGGGCCGCGGGGCGAACGCCGTGGACGTGGCGAATTCCAGCCAGTTCAATGCCAC
>NZ_JBWXTD010000008.1:44512-44803 GCF_056682175.1 Falsiroseomonas sp. RANM36 | reverse complement strand
CCGCGCGGCGGGCCCGCTGTTGGGGGGGGGGGGTGGGGGGGGGGCGCCTCCCCCCCCCGGGGGGGGGGGGGGCGCCCCGCCCCGCGGCCGACTACGCGCTGGGCCGCGTGACGAACGACGTGGACGTGGCGAATGCCTGCCTGTTCATGGCCAGCGACGTGTCGCGGCAGATCACCGGCGTGGACCTGCCGGTGGATGGCGGCTGGGCCGCGCTGTGAGCGAGGCGGGGGGGGGGGGCCCCCCCCCCCCCCCCCCACACCAGAAGGAAGAGCGCCCGCGGGGGGCGCCGCC
>NZ_JBWXTD010000008.1:31626-44412 GCF_056682175.1 Falsiroseomonas sp. RANM36 | reverse complement strand
GGCCCGGGGGCGGCGGGGGGGGGGGGGGGGGGGGGGGGGGGGGGGGGGGGGCGGGGGCCCCCCCCCCCCCCCCCCCCGCCCCAAAAGTCACTTCTCCTTCGCCGCGATGATGCCGCCGGCGAGGCTGGCGGGGATGCGGTTGCGCCAGGCGCCGCCGTCCACTTGCGTCACGAAGTCGAGCACCGCGCGGTTGAAGGCGTCCGGGTCCTCGAGGTTCATGGTGTGGCCGCATTTCGGCATCACCAGCAGCGCCGAGCTCATGATGGTGCGCTTGAGGTAGATGCTGGCTTCCAGCGTCGGGTCGTCCTCGTCGCCGGCGATGATGAAAGTCGGGACGGTCATGCGCGAAAACCCGTCCTTCAGGTCGAACAGGTTGGGGCGGCGGCGCTGCACGCCGTTCATCGTCAGCGCGGAGCCTTCCGTGCTGTGCTCGCAGAGCTGCTGGACGAATTCGGCATAGCCGCGCGGGTCCTTCTCCTCGAAGACAAGGCGCGTCGGGCCGCGGCCATAGGTCTTGCCGAACACGGCCATCGTCTCCGACCGGATGCGGGCGATGGCGGCATCCGTCTCGGCGTGGAACTGCGCGGTCTTGCCGGGGGCGGCGCCATAGCCGACGCCGGCGGCGACGAGGCTGCGGCAGAGATCCGGGTGGCGCAGGCCCATATGTAGCGTGGCGAAGCCGCCCATGGACAGGCCGACCACATGCGCCTTGCCGAGGTTCAGGCCCTTGATCACCGCGGCGATGTCGTCGGTGGCGCGGTCCTGGCTGTATTTCTCGGGGTCCGAGGGAACCTCGGAGGGCGGGTAGCCGCGCGCGGCGAAGGCGATGCAGCGGTAGCGGCGCGCGAAGAAGCGCAGCTGCATCTCCCAGCTGCGATGATCGCCGGCATATTCGTGCACGAACACCATGGGCGTGCCGGAGCCGGCTTCCTCGTAGTGAAGGTTGACCCCGTCATCGGTGCGGACCGTCGGCATGCTCTCCCCCGTCCTGTGGCGGGCGGCACCATGGCGGGGGCGCGACGGGGCGGCAAGCAGGCCGGAGCTGTGCCCGGCAGTCCTTGACGTTCCGCGGGGCCGGGCGCATCTAGCAATCAGGACCAGGGTGGTCCGCTTTGACAGGGCGGGAGGGTCCGCGTGCTGCGGGTCTCTAAGCTGACGGATTACGCGGTGGTGGTGCTCAGCCGGCTCGAGGCGGAGGGCGGGGTGCAGACCGCGCCGGGCCTTTCGGCCGGAACGGGCGTCGCCGAGCCGACCGTCGCGAAGGTCTTGAAGATGCTGTCGCAGGCCGGGCTTGTCGAGGGCCAGCGCGGCCCGCGCGGCGGCTACCGGCTGCTGCGGCCGCTGGCCGCGGTGCCGCTGTCCGACGTGATCGTGGCGATAGACGGCCCGATCGCGTTGACCGCCTGCGTGGATGGCGGCTTCGGCCTGTGCGAGGCGGAGCATGTCTGCCCCGTGCGCGGCCGCTGGGACCCGGTGAACGCCGCGATCCGCGATGCGCTCTCCGGCATCACCGTCGCCGAGATCGCCGCCCCGAAGCCGATATTCGCGCCGCCCGCCGTCGCGGCCGCCGAGTAGGAACGGAAGAACAATGCCAGCCGTCACCGAGACGCTCGAGACCGTCCAGTCCGTCACCGACTCCGGCTACAAATGGGGGTTCGAGACGGACATCGAGATGGAGTTCGCCCCGAAGGGGCTGAACGAGGACATCGTCCGCTTCATCAGCGCGAAGAAGAACGAGCCGGCCTGGCTGCTGGAATGGCGGCTGAAGGCCTTCGCCATGTGGCAGAAGATGGAGGAGCCGACCTGGGCGGCGGTGAAGTATCCGCCGATCGATTACCAGGACGCCTACTACTACGCCGCGCCCGTGCAGAAGGTGAAGCCGAAGTCGCTGGACGAGGTGGATCCCGAGTTGCTGCGCACCTATGCGAAGCTCGGCATCCCGCTGAAGGAACAGGCGATCCTGGCCGGCGTCGAGGGCGCGGGCGACAGCCCCTCCGACAGCGGCCGCATGCCCGTCGCGGTGGACGCGGTGTTCGACAGCGTCTCGGTCGCGACCTCCTACAAGGAGCGGCTGGCGAAGGAGGGCATCATCTTCTGCTCGATCAGCGAGGCGGTGCAGGAATACCCCGAGCTGGTGAAGCAGTATCTCGGCTCCGTCGTGCCGCAGGGCGACAACTTCTATGCGGCGCTGAACAGCGCGGTCTTCACGGATGGCAGCTTCGTCTACATCCCCAAGGGCGTGCGCTGCCCGATGGAGCTGTCCACCTATTTCCGCATCAATGCGAAGAGCACCGGCCAGTTCGAGCGCACGCTGATCATCGCGGACGAGCGCAGCCACGTCAGCTACCTGGAAGGCTGCACGGCGCCCATGCGCGACGAGAACCAGCTGCATGCCGCGGTGGTGGAGCTGGTCGCGCTGGATGATGCGACCATCAAGTACAGCACGGTGCAGAACTGGTACCCCGGCGACAGCGAAGGGCGCGGCGGCATCTACAACTTCGTGACGAAGCGCGGCGCCTGCCGCGGGGCGCGGTCGAAGATTTCGTGGACGCAGGTGGAGACGGGCAGCGCCATCACCTGGAAGTATCCCTCCTGCATCCTGCAGGGCGACGACAGCGTCGGCGAGTTCTACAGCGTGGCGATCACCAACAATCGCCAGCAGGCCGATACCGGCACGAAGATGTTCCATATCGGCCGCAACACGCGCAGCACGATCGTCTCGAAGGGCATCAGCGCCGGGCGCGGCCAGAACACCTATCGCGGCCTGGTGAAGATCAGCCCGAAGGCGCATGGCGCGCGCAACTTCACGCAGTGCGACAGCCTGCTGATCGGCGACCAGTGCGGCGCGCACACGGTGCCCTATATCGAGAACCGCTGCATGACGGCGAAGGTGGAGCACGAGGCGACCACCAGCCGCATCGCCGAGGACCAGCTCTTCTACTGCCGCCAGCGCGGCCTCAACGAGGAGGAGGCCGTGGGCATGATCGTCAACGGCTTCGCGCGCGAGGTGCTGAAGGAGCTGCCGATGGAATTCGCGGTGGAAGCGCAGAAGCTGCTGGCCATCAGCCTCGAAGGCTCCGTGGGCTGACCTCGCCGCGCGACAGGAAGACGGAAGACCAATGCTGAAGATCGAGAACCTGCACGCCACCGTCGAGGGCAAGCAGATCCTGAACGGGCTGACGCTCGAGATCCCCTCGGGCGAGGTGCATGCCATCATGGGCCCGAACGGCTCGGGCAAGTCCACGCTGAGCTACGTGCTGGCCGGGCGCGAGGGCTATGAGGTGACGGAGGGTTCCGTGACCTTCAACGGCGTGGACCTGCTGGCGATGGAGCCGGAGGAGCGCGCGGTCGCGGGCATGTTCCTGGCCTTCCAGGCGCCCGTCGAACTGCCGGGCGTGGGCAACGCCAACTTCCTGCGCACCGCGCTGAACGCCATCCGCCGCGCGCGCGGCGAGGCGGAGATCGACGCGATGCAGTTCCTCAAGCTCGCGCGCGCCCGCATGAAGGTGCTGAACATGCCGGAGGAAATGCTGAAGCGGCCGGTGAATGTCGGCTTCTCCGGCGGCGAGAAGAAGCGCAACGAGATGCTGCAGATGGCGCTGCTCGCGCCGAAATTCGCGGTGCTGGACGAGACGGACAGCGGCCTCGACATCGATGCGCTGAAGCTGGTGGCGGATACGGTGAACAGCCTGCGCGGTTCGGACTTCTCCGCGCTGGTCATCACGCACTACCAGCGGCTGCTGAACCACATCGTGCCGGACCGCGTGCATGTCCTCTCCGCCGGGCGGATCGTGAAGTCCGGTGGGCCGGAACTCGCCGAGGAGCTGGAGGCGGCGGGCTACGCCGGCGTCCAGGCGGCGGCATGACGGCGGTGGCGACGACCGGCGCGGCGGCCTTCCTCGGCCGCTATGAGGGGCTGCGCACGCGCCTGCCGGGCGCGCGCCTGGCCTGGGTGGAGGCGCTGCGCGACAGCGCAGCCGATGCCTTCCGCGCGAAGGGCTTCCCGACGCGCCGGATGGAGGCGTGGAAATACACCGACCTCGCCGCCGTCACCGGCGCCGCCTTCGGCGAGCCGCTGACCAGCGTGGACGACGCCCCTGCCCTGCCGCCGGCGGCGCATCCGCGCGCGGTCTTCGTGGATGGCCGCTTCCGCCCCGACCTCTCGACGCTGGACGGCGCGACCGCACAGGTGGAGAGCCTGGGCGCGGCGCTGCCGCGGCTGGAAGGGCGGATCGGCGCGCTGGCGCGCCCCGAGCAAGAGCCGCTGGCGGCGCTGAACACGATGCTGTTCGAGGACGGGCTGGTGATCGAGGTCGCCGCGGGCGTTGCCGGCGGCACGCTGGAGATTCTCTCGCTCGCCGCCGAGAGCGAGCGCGCGCCGGCCTTCCATCCGCGCCACCTCGTGCGGCTCGGCGCCGGCGCATCGCTGACCATCATCGAGACCGCGACCGGGCCCGCCGCCGCGCGCTACCTGCACAACCCGGTCTTCGAGATCGAGGTGGCCGAAGGCGCGCGCCTGGCGCATGGCCGGCTGCAGCAGGAAGGCCATGAGGGCATCTTCCTCTCGACCGTCTATGCGCGCGTGGCCGCGGGCGGCACCTATGACAACTTCACGCTGAATGCCGGCGCGAAGCTGGCGCGCAACGAGATCCATGTGGCGCTGACAGGCCCCAAGGCGGAAGCGCACATGAACGGCGTGCAGATGGCCGGCGACGGCCAGCATGTGGACACCACCACGTCGCTCGATCACGCCGCACCCGATTGCAGCAGCCGCCAGACCTACAAGACGGTGCTGGCCGGCCGTTCGCGCGGCGTGTTCCAGGGCAAGATCCATGTCCACCAGGTCGCGCAGAAGACCGACGGCTACCAGATGAACCAGGCGCTGCTGCTGAGCCCGGATGCCGAGATCGACAGCAAGCCGCAGCTCGAGATCTACGCCGACGACGTGAAGTGCAGCCACGGCGCGACGGTGGGCGAGCTGGATGCCGACCACCTGTTCTTCCTGCGCAGCCGCGGCATCCCGGAAGCCCAGGCCAAGGCGATGCTGGTGGAGGCCTTCCTGACGGAAGCCGTGGAAGCCGTGGCGGACGAGCCGATCCGCGCGGCGCTGGAACAGGGCGTCGCCGGGTGGTGGCAGCGCCAGGGCGTGGTTGCGTGATGGACGGGCACATCCCCGCGCTCGATCTCCGCAGGATCCGGGATGACTTCCCGATCCTGTCGGAGAAGGTGCGCGGCAAGCCCTTCACCTTCCTCGACAGCGGCGCCTCGGCCCAGAAGCCGCGGCAGGTGATCGGCGCGATGGTGCGCATGATGGAGACGGCCTACGCCAACGTCCATCGCGGCGCCTACCACATGAGCGAGATGGCGACGGAAGCGTACGAGGCCGCGCGCGGCGCGGTCGCGCGCTTCCTGAACGCTGGCGACGTGCGGGAGATCGTCTTCACCAAGTCCAGCACGGAGGCGATCAACCTCGTTGCGCACAGCTATGGCCGCGGCGTGCTGAAGCCGGGCCAGGCGGTGGTGATCAGCGAGATGGAGCACCACGCCAACATCGTGCCCTGGCAGATGGCGCGCGATGCGCATGGCATCGAGCTGCGCGTCTGCCGCATCACGGATGCGGGCGAGCTCGACATGGACGACCTCGCGGCCAAGCTTGCGGATGGCAGGGTCGGGCTGGTCGCGGTGACGCACATGTCGAACGTGCTCGGCACCGTGACGCCGGCCGAGCGCATTGCCCGCATGGCGCATGAGGCCGGCGCGAAGGTGCTGTTCGACGGCAGCCAGGCCGCAGTGCACCGGCGCGTGGACGTGCAGGCGCTGGACGCCGATTTCTACGTCTTCACCGGGCACAAGCTCTACGGCCCGACAGGCATCGGCGTGCTCTACGCCAAGGCCGCGCTGCTGGAGGAAATGCCGCCCTTCCTCGGCGGCGGCGACATGATTTCGGAAGTGACCTTCGAGCGGTCCGTCTGGGCGCCGATCCCGGCGAAATTCGAGGCCGGCACGCCGCCGATCGTGGAGGCCATCGGCCTGCACGCCGCGATCGACTACGTGCAGTCCATCGGCATGGCGGCGATTGAGGCGCATGAGCGCGCGCTGGTGGACCGCGCGATGGCGAAGCTGCCGCATGTGGAGGGGCTGACGCTGCTCGGCCGCGCACAGGATCGCGGCGGCGTCTTCGCCTTCGCGCTCGACACCGCGCATGCGCATGACATCGCGACGCTGCTCGATCGCGCCGGCATCGCGGTTCGCTCCGGCCGCCACTGCGCGGAGCCGCTGCATGAGCGCTTCGGCGTGGAGAGCACCTGCCGCGCCTCCTTCGGCCTCTACACGACGCCGGAGGAGGTGGATCTGCTGGCGGAGGCGCTGCGGCAGGCGCGGGAGTTCTTCCGATGACCCGCTCCGATGGTCGAAGGGCGCAGCGGCGGCACGCCGCGAGCACCGCAGAGCTGAATCGGAGCGGCAGATGACAGACCTCTTCGGCGACCTGCGCGACCTCTACCAGGAAGTGATCCTCGACCACGGCCGCAAGCCGCGGAACTTCCGGCGGCTGGACGACGCGACGCTGACGGCGCGCGGCGACAACCCGATGTGCGGCGACCGGATGGAGCTTTTCCTGCGCACCGCGCCGGACGGCCATATCGAGGACGCGGCGTTCCAGGGGCGCGGCTGCGCGATCTCCATGGCCTCGGCCTCGCTGATGACCGAGACGGTGAAGGGCAAGACGCCGGCGCAGGCGAAGCAGATGGGCGAGGCCTTCCGCGAGCTGGCGATGACCGGCACCTGCCCGCATTGCGGCGCCGACATCGCCGATGACATGGAGCGGCTGACGCCGCTCTCCGGCGTGCACGAGTTCCCGAGCCGCGTGAAATGCGCGACGCTCGCCTGGCACACGCTGAATGCCGCCCTCGACGGGGCGAAGGAGGCAAGCAGTGAGTGAGACGCCCACCGCGCCGCCCGAACCGGTGCACGGCGCCTGGACGCCGGACGGCGCGACGGAGCCGCCGGCGCCGCGCGTCTCCGAGGATGGCGTGATCGCCGTGATCAAGACGGTCTTCGACCCCGAGATCCCGGTCGATATCTACGAACTCGGCCTGATCTACGCGATCGAGATCGAGGACAGCGGGCATGTGAAGGTCGAGATGACCCTCACCACGCCCTCCTGCCCCTCCGCGCAGGAATTGCCGAGCCAGGTGGAGGAAGCGGTGCGCGCCGTGCCCGGCGTGACGGACGTCACCGTCGAGGTCGTCTGGGACCCGCCCTGGGACCAGAGCCGGATGAGCGAGGACGCGCGCCTCGCCTTGAACATGTACTGACCGAGGGAGCGGAGACAATGAGCACGACCGCCGACCCGCCTGTCCGCCCGAAGCGCGCGCTGCCGCCGCTGATGCAGCTGTCCGATGCGGCCGCCGAGCGGCTCCGCGGCCTGTACGAGAAGGGCGAGCAGGGCAGGCTGCTGCGCATCGGCGTGAAGACGAAGGGCTGCTCCGGCCTGTCCTATGACCTGACCTGGGTGGACGCCGCCGGACCGGGCGACGAGACCGTGACGGACAAGGGCGTGACGGTGCTGGTGGACCGCAAGGCCTCGCTGTTCCTGATCGGCACGGTCATGGACTACGAGGTGAAGCAGATGTCGGCCGGCTTCACCTTCACCAACCCGAACGAGAAGGGCCGCTGCGGCTGCGGCGAGAGCTTCCACGTCTGAGGCGGGGCGCGGCGACGGGCACTGACCGCGCGCCGCCCCGGCCGCATCACCGGAACACCAGCGTGGGCAGCGCCAGCGTGATCCAGGGGATGTAGGTCAGCACCATCAGGCAGGCGAAGATCACGCCGATGAAGACCGGCAGGTAGCGCATCATCCTGTCGATGCTGGTGCCCGCCACCTGCGCCGCGGCGAAGAGGTTCACGCCGAAGGGCGGCGTGATCATGCCCATCGCCAGGTTCACCACCATGATCGTGCCGAAATGCACGCCGTCCACGCCGAGGCGACCCGCCGCCTCCTGCAGGATCGGCGCGAGCACGATGATGGAGGCCGAGGTCTCCACGAACATGCCGACGACGAAGAGGAACAGGTTCACCGCCAGCAGGTAGGACCCGGCGCTGTCGAAGGTCTCGACCATCCAGGCCGCCGCCATGTCCGGCACGCCCTGGCGGTTGAGCAGCCAGGAGAACAGCGCCGCGCAGGCGATGATGAACATGATCACCGCGGAGCTGATCACCGACTTGCGGAAGATCGGGTAGAGATCGCGCGGGCGGATCTCGCGGTGGATCAGCAGGCCGACGATCAGCGCATAGACCACCGCGACGACCGAGGCCTCGGTCGGCGTGGTGATGCCGCCATAGATGCCGCCGAGCACGACGACCGGCATGAACAGCGCCCAGCCCGCCTGCCTCGTGGCCTGCAGGAAGGGCAGCCTTCCCTCGCCGTCGCGCTTGCCCCAGCCCTTGATGCGGCACCAGACCAGCACGGTGCCGACCAGCATCGCGGCGATCAGCAGCCCCGGCCCGAAGCCCGCCAGGAACAGCTCCGGGATCGAGGTCTGGGTCGAGACGCCATAGAGGATCATCGGGATGGAAGGCGGGATGACCACGCCGAGCTCGGCGGCGGTGGCCTGCAGCGCGGCGGCGAAGGCCACCGGATAGCCCGCCCGCACCAGCGCCGGGATCATGATGGCGCCGATCGCGAAGGTGGTGGCGACGGAGGAGCCGCTGATGGCGGCGAAGATCATGCAGGTCAGCACGCAGGTGGCCGGCAGCCCGCCCTGGATGCGCCCGACGATGGATTTCGCGAAGTCCACCAGGCGGCGGCTGATGCCGCCGACCTCCATCAGGTTGCCGGCCAGGATGAAGAAGGGGATGGCGGCGAGCGGGAAGCGGTCCACCCCGACGAAGAGCTGCTGCGCCGCGACGATCAGCGGGAAGTTCGTGTAGCCGGCGATGCCGACCACGGCGGCGATGCCGATCGCGACCGCGACCGGGATGCTGGCCGCGAACAGGACCAGCATCACGGTGAGCATGGCGCCGCTCATTGCGCGATGCCCTCAGACGGCGGGCGCGCGCTCCGCGCGCTTGCCTTCGCGCAGGCCGCGGTGACGCCGGTCCCTGCAGTTGCATGGTGCGCGGGCCGCCTTGCGGCCTCGGCCCGCGGAGTTGCGGGCCGCCGTTTCCGGAGCGGCAGCGGAGTCATCATACCGCGTTCTCCAGTTCCTCGGCGCGGCGGTCGAGGAAATGCGCGGTCGCGCCCACCATCGCGAAGAGCGCGCCGAGGGGGATCGCGGCATACGCATAGGCCATCGAGAATTCCAGCCCGGCGATGGTCTGGAACTGCACGCGCTCGGTCATCGCCCAGCCGAACCAGAACATCACGCCCATGAAGGAGAGGACGAAGGCGAGCGTCATCGCCTCCACCGTCCGCCGCGCCGCACCGCGCGTGTAGCGGTGCGCGACGTCGATCGAGACCAGCGCGCCGGCGCGCAGCGCCACCGCCACGCCGAGATAGCACATCCAGATCAGCGCGATCCGCACCAGCGCCTCCGACCAGGAGGAGGGCGTCTCGGTCGCGAAGCGGGAGAAGACCTGCCAGGCGCCGGCACCCACCGCGACGATCAGCGCGACGCAGGCAAGGACGGAGGCGACCTCGGTCGAGACGCGGTCGAGCGCCAGCACGGCGCGGCGGACCGCGGCGCGCGGGCCGCCGCCGCGCCCCTGCGCGCTGCCGGCCCAGAGCGCGAGGCCGACCGCGACGACCGTCGCCGCGACGATCACCTGCAGCGGCAGGACGTTCATGGCGTTCATCGGCTCTCCCGCCGAAAGGCAAGGGCGCGGGGGTCGCCCCCGCGCCCGGTGTCACCCCGTGGTGGCGGCGCGGCTCAGGAGCCGGGGCGCCATTCCCGGATGCGGCGGATCAGCGCGCTGTCGAGGCCCTGCTCGATCTGCGCGGAGCCGGCGGCCAGCGCCTGCTGGAAGGCGCCGCTGTCCACCTGCGTCACCACCGTCATGCCGCGGCGGCGCAGCTCCTCCACGCCGGTCTGCTCGTCGGCGGTGACGCGCGCGCGATTGGCGGCCGCCGCGTCGCGCCCGGCCTGCATCAGCGCCGCGCGGTCGGCCGCGTTCAGGCGGTTCACGAAGGCCGGGCTGCACAGCAGCACCGCCGGCGAATAGACATGGCCGGTCAGCGTCAGGTAGCGCTGCACCTGGTTAAGGTTGTTGTTCAGGATCACCGGGATCGGGTTCTCCTGCCCGTCCACCGTGCCCTGCTGCAGCGCCGGCACCAGCTCGGAGAAGGCCATCGGGGTGGGCAGCGCGCCGAGCGTCTGGAAGGCGCGCATATGCACCGGGTTCTCCATGGTGCGGACCTTCAGGCCGCGCACATCGGCCGGCGTGTTCACCTCGCGCCGGTTGTTGGTCATGTGGCGGAAGCCGTTCTCCATCCACGCGACCGCGACGATGCCGCGCGGCGTGAAGCGCGCCAGCAGGTCCTGCCCGATCTGGCTGTCCAGCACGCCGCGGGCATGCGCGGTGTCGCGGAACAGGAAGGGCACGTCGAGGTTGCGGGTCTCCGGCACGAAGTTGCCGGTCGGGCCGGTGGAGGTGATCGTGCACTCGATGGTGCCGATCTGCACCGCCTCGATCGTCTCGCGCTCGTTGTCGTTGCGCTGATAGACGACGCGGTAGCGGTTGTTGGTCAGCCGCTCGAAGGTTTCCTTGAAGGCGGTCGTGCCCGCCCCGTAGTGGCTGTTGATGCCGATCGGATGCTGGAAGGTGACCTGGGTCTGGGCCAGGGCGGGCGTGGCCCCCAACGAAGCCCCGAAGGGCAGGGCCAGCGCGGCGGCCAGCATCAGGCGGCGGTTGATGTGCATCGGCGATGTCTCCCCCCGGATGAACCGCCTTCCGCGGCCCCGGCTGGGCTCCCCTATAGGTGAGGGTCGGGGGGGGGGGGAATACCCCCCCCCCCCCGCGGGGCGGGGGGGCCCGCCCCCCCCCCCCCCGCCGCGATGCGCAGGGTCGCCAGCGCCCTCCCCGCCGGGTGGCGAGGGGGCGCCGCGTCAGAGAACGAAATCCGCCGCCGTCAGCGCGTGCAGGCCCGAGAGCTTGATGATCATGTCCGGCGCGCCGCCGCTGCCGTCGTCCACCTGCACGATGGTGTCCTGCGTGTTCTGGCGGACGCGGACCGAGGCGGCGCCGCCGCCCACGAAAGCCCCGGTGACGAAGGCCAGCGGATCGGCGGCGAGCGCGGAGAGGTCGATGCGGTCGCCCTCGCCGCTGTCGAAGTCGAGGATCCGGTCGGGCGCCGTCGGCGCGCTGTCGGCGAAGCTCAGGTAGCGGAAGAGGTCCGCGCCCGCGCCGCCGAGCAGCAGGTCCACCCCGCCGCCGCCCGTCAGCGTGTCCGCGCCGGCCTCGCCGAACAGCACGTCGATGCCCTCGCCGCCATCCAGGCTGTCGTTGCCGGCGCCGCCGAGCAGGATGTCCCGTCCTTCGTCGCCCAGGATGGTGTCGTTGCCCGCGCCGCCGGAGAGCAGGTCGTTCGCGCCGCCGCCGTCCAGGCTGTCGTTGCCGGCCTCGCCGAGGATGCGGTCGCGGCCGTCGCCGCCGAGCGCCGTATCGTTGCCGGCGCCGGCGATGATGCGGTCCTCGCCCGCGCCGCCATCCAGGCTGTCGGCGCCGAACAGGCCGAGCAGCGTGTCGTCGCCGCCCATGCCGGCGAGGCTGTCGTCGCCGCCGCGGCCGGCGAGGCGCTCGGCGTCGTCGTCGCCGGTGAGGATGCGATCCTCGGCGAAGTCCAGGTTGGCGATGCGGCGGTCGCCCTCGATCGGCGTGTCGGCCGCGTCGAAGGCGGTCTCCGGCGTGCCGTGGAAGGCCTGCATGAAGTCCTGCATCGCCTTCTGCTCGCCGAGCGCATCGGCCGGCGCGACGGCGACGAAATCGAGCGCCTCGTCCAGCGCGGGCCCGAGCGTGCCGTCCTGCAGCAGGTAGCGGAAATTCTCGCCATTGGCCTTGATCGGGTAGCCGTCGCCGCCATTGGCCAGGAAGTTCAGCGTCACCATGCTGATCGTCGCCGGCGCGCCCGGCAGCAGCAGGCCGTTCGCCACCAGCCGCGCGAGGACGTTGCCCGCGGCGTCGATCAGCGACAGGTCGGAGATGCGCTCGCCGGCCGGCGCATCGGGATCGTAGGCGAAGCTGATGCCGCCGATCTGCGGGAAGCGACCCTGGTTGCCGAGCACGGCGACGCCGTGTTCCAGGATCGCCTTCAGCCCGGCCGCGGTGGTGTCGAACACCATCAGCTTGTTGTCGAAGCGCAGCGCGTTCTCGATGTCGAGGGTGGAGACGCCGCCCGTCGGCTTGCCGGCATCGGGGTTCGCCAGCGGCGGCTCCTTCTCGCCGCTGCCGACCGCGACGGAGCCGATCTGCGCGCGGATGCCGCCGCCGTTCTTCAGCGAGCCGACCAGCACGCCCTCGCCCAGCGCATCCTGCGCGGCCCGCAGGTTGGCGTCGGCGGTGATGTTGCCGAGATTGGTCTCCTGGTTGCGGACCAGATTGCGCTCGCCTTCCAGATAGACCTCGGTGAAGCCCCAGATCGTACCGTCCTTGACCGCGATCACCGCGTCCACCGCGTCGGTGATCTGCCTGACCGCGGCGCCCTTGGTGCCGTCCGCGAAGGCGGTGGTGTCGAGATCGGCCTCGTCCACGCCCCAGGCCGCGGCGACGTTCGCGGCCGTCGCCCCCGGGGCGCCCGTCACCCCCGCCGCGCGCCCGCCCCGGGTGGTGCGGCCCGGGCGGGCGGAGGAG
>NZ_JBWXTD010000008.1:27861-31526 GCF_056682175.1 Falsiroseomonas sp. RANM36 | reverse complement strand
GGGGGGGGGGGGGGGGGGGGGGGGGGGGGGGGGGGGGGGGGGGGGGGGGGGGGGGGGGGGGGGGGGGGGGGGGGGGGGGGGGGGGGGGGGGGGGGGCGGCGGGGGGGGGGGGGGGGGGGGGGGCCGGCCCCCCGGCCCTGACCTTTTCTCGGTTGTGCTGAAAGGCTAGGAAAACCGCCATGAAACTCCTCCGATACGGTCCCGCCGGCGCCGAGAAGCCCGGCATGCTCGATGCCTCCGGCACGATCCGCGACCTCTCCGGCGTCATCGCCGACCTCAAGGGCGATGCGCTCTCCCCCGCCGGGCTCGCCAAGCTCGCGGCACTCGATGCGGCGAAGCTGCCGGCGGTCACCGGCAATCCGCGCCTCGGCCCGCCGGTGACGGGGCTGACGAACTTCGTCTGCATCGGCCTGAACTACGCCGACCACGCGGCGGAGACCGGCGCCGCGATCCCGAAGGAGCCGATCGTGTTCCTGAAATCGCTCGGCGCGCTCTGCGGCCCGAATGACGACGTGATCATCCCGAAGAACAGCGTGAAGACCGACTGGGAAGTGGAGCTCGCGGTCATCATCGGCAGCACGGCGAAATGCGTGCCCGAGGAGTCCGCGATGGACCATGTCGCCGGCTATGCCATCTGCAACGACGTGTCGGAGCGCGAATGGCAGATCGAGCGCGGCGGCACCTGGGACAAGGGCAAGGGCTGCGACACCTTCGGCCCGCTCGGCCCCTGGCTGGTGACGAAGGACGAGGTCGCGGATCCGCAGGACCTGGCGATGACGCTGGATGTGGACGGCCATCGCATGCAGAACGGCTCCACCCGCACGATGATCTTCGGCGTGCGGCACCTGGTTTCCTACGTCTCGCACTTCATCACGCTGCATCCGGGCGACGTGATCTCCACCGGCACGCCGCCGGGCGTCGGGCTGGGCCAGAAGCCGCCGATGTTCCTGAAGGCGGGGCAGGTGATGAAGCTCTCCATCCAGGGCCTCGGAGAGCAGACGCAGCGCACGGTGGCCTATTCGGGCTGATGTCCGACCTCACCGTCCTGATCTTCGACTTCCCGAACGGCGCCTTCGGTCCCGACCGGACCGAGGCGCTGAAGCCGCTGGCCGAGGACATCGCCGGCCAGCACGGGCTGCTGTGGAAGATCTGGACCGAGGAGCCCGCCGCCGGCCGCGCCGGCGGTGTCTATCTGTTCGAAAGCCGCGCGGCGGCCGAGGCCTATCACGCGATGCACGCCGCGCGGCTGGCCGCGCGCGGCGTGACGGGGATTGAGGCGACCTATCGCGGCGTGAACGCGCTGCTCAGCCGCATCGACCGCGCGCCGATCCCGTAGCGCGCGCCCGGCCGCCGTCGATCAGGGCGAAAGCCGCCCCAGCCGCAGGAACTGCGTCTCACCGGATGTGCCCTGCACGCCGTCATTGTCGGTGACGGCGAAGGCGTTCCCGGCTGCATCCACCGTGAAGCCCTCCAGCTTCTCCAGGACCGTGCCGCCGGTCGCCACGAGATCCGGCACGATGTCGCGGACCAGGCGCTTCGTGACGACAGGCACCTGCGCCGCGCCCGGCGCCGCGGGGGTCAGGCCCGCGACGGAGACCTCGTAGAGGCGCTTGATGGCGCCACCGCCCCACTGGTTGTTGCGCTCGATCACGATGAAGCGGTCGGCACCGATGGCGGTGATTTCCGAAAGCCCCATCCAGCCCGCCGGCGTCGCGCCGAGCGGGTAGTGCAGCACGCCCCATTCGCCGGTGGCGACGCGGTAGCGCAGCAGCTTCGCATGGCCGCGCGGATCGTCGCGCCATTCGCGCTGCACGGCGATCCACACCGTCTCCTCGGCGCCTTCGCCGGTCACCGTCACGCCCTCGAAGCCGAAGCGCGTGGCCTGCGCGGCCATCGCCTCCGGCAGCGCGATCTCCTGCTCGATCGCGCCGGAGGCGGAGACGCGGAGCAGCAGGTTCTGCGTGCGGTTCTGCTCGCGCTCGGGATTGCCTTCGGAGGCGAGCCAGAAGCCGCCGCCCGCGCGCGTCGCGATGCCCTCGATGTCGAGGTGCTGCGCCGGCCTGCCTTCCCGCGTCACGGTCACCGAGGCGGTGATGCGCGCCGGGGTCCGGGTCGCATCCAGGGTCAGGATCTGCGCCTCGGCGTAGTAGCTGTCCGTCACGGCGAAGAGCCGGCCCGGCACGCCCCGATCGGCGGCGAGACCGGACAGCGCGCCCCACGGGATCGGCGTGCCATCCGGGCCGTTCGTGGATTCGATGGTCGGATAGCGCGCGGGGCCATCGCCCAGGCGATAGAGGCTGAGCGCGGAGCGCAGGCCCGTCTCCGGATTGTCCGCCTCGGCGGCCGCGACGAAGAGGCCGCGTGCCGGGATCGCGAGCAGGCCCTCCGGCCCGGCGCCGGCGGGCAGCACCTGCAGGAAGCTGGGCGCGCGGCCCGGCCCCTCGTCACGCCAGACGGTCACGATCGAGGCGCGTTCGGAGCCGATGAAGATCAGGCGCTGGCCGTTGAAGGTGCCGACCTCGACGCCCTCGGGCTCGTTGCCGCGGGCAGCGCTGCGCGCTTCTGGATAGTGGCCGATGCGAATCGCGAGATGCTCCAGGACATTCCCGGAATCCCACTCCACCGTGCCGTCGCGGCGGAAGATGGTGAAGCCGCGGCTGCCGGTGACCATGTCGCCCTCGTTCGCCGTGACGAAGCGGTCGTCGTCCAGCCACTTCACCGCATCGGGCTCGCGCACCAGGTTCTCGAGCGTCTGGGTCGGGCGGATCACGCCGTCGCGCCTGCCGTCCACCTGCGCCAGCGTGACGCGCCCGGCGGGGAAATGCGCGGTCACGCGGCCGGAGGCGAGGTCCACGATCGCGATGTGGTTGTTCTCCTGCAGCGTGACCACGGCCTCGCCACGGCTGTTGATGTCCACGAATTCCGGCTCGGGATCGGTCGGTGCGACCTCGGCGAGCCCGGTCAGGTCCACGCGGCGCATCGCATCGCAGTCGAGACCCGATCCGGTGATCGGGATGATGGTGAGATTGCCGGGCGGCAGTTGCGGAATGGCGCCGCGGTTCAGCCGCTCGTCGCGCTCGTTCTCGATGACGATCGCCAGGAAGCGCCCGTCGCGGCTGACCGCCGTCGCATCCGGCTGACCGCCGAGTTCGCAGCGCTGCAGCTCGCGTCGCGACGCGATATCCACCACGGCGACGAAGCCCGAGGGCTCGCGCTTGTTCGGCGAGGTGTCCGCCACCGCGAAGGCGCGCGTGCCGAACGCGGCGACGGATGTGGTGTCCCCGGCGAGGTCGAGGAAGCCGGCCGGCCGCGGCGCCGCCGGATCGGTGATGTCCACGAAGCCGATGCCGCGTTGCTCGCCGTCGGCATAGATGAGCGTGTTGCCGTCGCCGCTCGCGGTCACGATCTCCGCCACGGAGCGTCGCGCGCGGTCGCGATCCGCGGGCAGCATGCGCTGCGCCTCGATCGTGGCGATGCGGTGGAAGACCTGCGGCGACTGCGCCGACGCAGGCAGCGCGACGACGCTCGCGAGAAGAGCGATGCGCAGGCTGGATCGCATGAAGGAACCCCGGTGATGCGGGGCGGAGCTATGCGCGGCGGCGCGGCGCCCCCCCCCCGGCCCCGCGCCCGCGGAGCCAAGCATAAGCCAACGGTGGGGGGTGACC
>NZ_JBWXTD010000008.1:24834-27851 GCF_056682175.1 Falsiroseomonas sp. RANM36 | reverse complement strand
CCCGCGGGGGGCTTGACGCGGGTGGCGCCGGGGGGTGCGCTTGACGCCCCCCGGGGGCGGGGGGGGGGCGCTCGGCGGGGGGGCGCCGCGCCCGCAACCGGGCGCGGAGCGCTTTCAGCAAAGCTTCTCCGAAGTGTCTCGGTTCCGTAACGCGACGCAGGGGCGCTACATCGTCGCACCGAGCGTCCAGGGCGCGAATTCGGAACTGCCGAAATCGTAGCCCTCGCTCTTGGTCCGCTCGCCGCTGGCGACGCGCAGCATGAGCTGGAAGATGCGCTCGCCGCACTGCGCCACGCTCTCCTCGCCGGTGAGGATCGTGCCGCAGTTCACGTCCATGTCCTCCACCATGCGCTCATACATCGCGCTGTTGGTGGCGAGCTTGATGGAGGGCGTGGGCTTCATGCCGAAGACGCTGCCGCGGCCCGTGGTGAAGCAGAGCAGGTTGGCGCCGCCCGCCACCTGCCCCGTGGCGCCGACCGGGTCGTAGCCGGGCGTGTCCATGAAGGTGAAGCCCTTCGCCGTCACCGGCTCGGCATAGTCGTAGACGGCGGTCAGGTTCGTGGTGCCGCCCTTGGCCATCGCGCCGAGCGACTTCTCCAGGATCGTCGTGAGCCCGCCCGCCTTGTTGCCCGGCGAGGGGTTGGCGTTCATCTCGGCGCCCTCGCGCGCCGTGTATTCCTCCCACCAGCGCATCTTCTGCACGAGCTTCTCGCCGACCTCGCGCGAGACGGCACGGCGCGTCAGCAGGTGCTCGGCGCCATAGGTCTCGGGCGTCTCGGACAGGATCACCGTGCCACCGTGGCGCACCACGAGGTCGGAAGCCGCGCCGAGCGCCGGGTTCGCGGTGATGCCCGAATAGCCGTCCGACCCGCCGCATTGCAGCGCGACGATCAGCTCGGAAGCGGGCACGGGCTCGCGCTGCACGCGGTTGGCCTCGGCCAGCACCTCCTTCACGAAGGCGATGCCGGCTTCAACGGTCTTCCGCGTGCCGCCCATCTCCTGGATGTCCATGTTGCGCAGCCGGCCGGCGAGCTTCTGCTCTTCCAGCATCGGGCCGAGCTGGTTCACCTCGCAGCCCAGGCCGATGGCGATCACGTGCGAGAAATTCACGTGCCGCGCGAAGCCCGCCAGCGTGCGGCGCAGCAGGCGCAGCGGCTCGCCCATCGTCATGCCGCAGCCGGTCTTGTGGGTGAGTGCCACCACGCCGTCCACGTTCGGGAATTCGGCGAGCGGGTCCTCGCCCTTGAACGGGTTGCGCTTGAAGGCGTCGGCGATGAGGTCCGCCACATGCGCGGAGCAATTCACGCTGGTGACGATGCCGATGTAGTTGCGCGTGGCGACGCGCCCGTCGGTGCGACGGATGCCCATGAAGGTCGCGGCCGGCGTGATGAAGGCCGTGGGTCGCTGATCGACACCCCAGGCGTAGTCGCGGGAAAAATCGCCCATCGCGCAATTGTGGGTGTGCACCCAGTCGCCGGGCGCGATCGCATCGGTGGCGAAGCCGATGATCTGGCCGTAGCGGCGGATCGCCTCGCCCTTCGCATGGGCGCGCGTCGCGATCTTGTGGCCCGGCGGGATGCGGCGCTTCGTGGTCACGCCCTCGGCCACGGTCGTGGCTTCCGGGATGGCGATGCGGGCGATCACCACGCCGTCCTCGGGCGAGAGGCGGATCACGGGGGGCAGCGTGCGGGCGTCCATGGGGGCGTTTCCTTGTCTCGGGGCGCAGGATAGCGCCGCTCAGCCGAAGCGGAAGGCCGCGCTGCTGCCGCGCGGGCCGGGCGCGATCTCCAGCCGCGCCGGGATGCGGGCGCGCAACTCCGGCACATGGCTGATGACGCCGACCAGCCTGTCCCCCGCCTGCAGGTCGGACAGCACGGCGAGCGCCGTCTCCAACGCCTCGGCATCCAGCGTGCCGAAGCCCTCGTCCACGAACAGCGCGTCGATCCGGCGTGCCCCGGCATGGGCCTGCACCGTGTCGGACAGCCCGAGCGCGAGGGCCAGCGCGGCGCAGAAGCCCTCGCCGCCCGAGAGCGTGCCCGCCGGCCGCGCCTCGCCGGCATGGGCGTCCAGCACCTCGATATCCAGGCCGATCGCCGCGTTTCTCCTCTCGGGCTCCTCGACGCGGCGCACCGTGTAGCGGCCGCCGAGCATGCCGCGCAGCCGCCGGTTGGCGGCGGCCAGCGCCTCGTCGAGCAGGCTGCGCAGCACGAAGCCCTCTAGGTCCAGGCGCTGGCGCGTCCCCTTGCCGGAGGCCAGGTCCGCCAGGTCCTGCCGCAGCGTCCAATCCGCCTCGGCCGCCGCGCGCGCCGTCTCGGCCGCGGCGATGTCGGCGAGCAGCGTGTCGCGCGCCGCCAGCCGCTCCCGCAGCGCCGCGACGCTTCCGGTGGCGTCGCGTTCCGCGTCCTCGGCGGCCTGCCGTGCGGCCTGCAGCGCGGCGAGATCCGGCAGGGCGAGGCCGGCCGCGGCAAGGCGCGCGGCGTCGGCGCGCGCCGCGGCGGCGCTGCGCTGCGCCTCGCCCTCGCGCACGGATTGCGTCAGCGCCGCTTCCGCTGCCTCGTCCAGCAGCGCGGCGGCAAAGGCTTCCGGCGTCGCGAAGCCGGCGGCGCTGCAGGCTTCCCGCAGCGCGGCCGCGGCCTGCGCGGCCTTGGCTTGCCGCTCCATGGCGTCGCGCCGCGCTGCTTCGGCCTGGCTGGCCGTGGTCGCGGCGCGCGTCGTCGCCTCGGTCTCGGCCGTGCGCTCGCGCTCCAGCGCCTCGGCCAGCGCCTTCGCGCGGCCAGCCTCGGCCTCGGCCTGCGCGGCCAGGGTGGCGGCGGCGGCGAGGCCCTCGGGCAGCGCGGCGCGCAGCGCATCGCGCGCCTGCGCCCTGCCACCGGCATCGGCGCGCGCTGTCTCCGCCTCCTGCCGGCGCTCCTCGCGCTGCCGCGTCAGCCCGTCCGCCGCCTGCCGCGCCGCGTCGCGGGGGGGGGCGGCCCGCGCCCCCCCCGCCCCCCCCCCCCCCCCCGCCGCCCCCCCCCCCC
>NZ_JBWXTD010000008.1:21462-24734 GCF_056682175.1 Falsiroseomonas sp. RANM36 | reverse complement strand
GCGTGCGGGGCCGCCGCGCGCGCCGCTGCGGCGCGGGCGCGTGCCCCCGCGATCGCGCCGCGGCCGCGCGCGCCGCCTCGGCGTCCGCGGCCTCCGCCTGGTCGAGCAGCGTCTTCCGCCGTTCGTCCAGGCGCTTCAGCTCGCCCTCCGCCTGCTTCGCACCGGCCTGCAGCTGTTCCGTCACGCGGCGATAGAGAGCGGTGCGGAACAGGCGCGAGAGAATCTCCTGCCGCTTGCCGCGATCCACCGTCAGCAATTCCCGGAAACGGCCCTGGGGCAGCAGCACGACCTGGCGGAACTCCGCGGCCTTGTAGCCGAGCAGCGCCTCGATGCGGGGCGCGACCTCGCGCTCGCCCTCGGCCAGCAGCGTCTCGCCCGCCTCGTCCAGGCGCCAGAGCAGGACGTTTCCGGCCTCCTTCGCCGTGCCGCCGCCGCGGCGCGCGGGGCGCAGCCATTCGGCCTGGCGAAGGACGCGGAAGCGCGCGGGGCCAAGGGCGAAGACCAGCTCGGCCTCGGTGCGCTGCGCGGGGTCCGCGAACTGGCTGCGCAGATGCGCTGCCTGCCGCTCCTCGCCGCTCGACTGGCCGAACAGCGCGTAGCAGAGCCCGTCCAGCACGGTCGTCTTGCCCGCGCCGGTGGGCCCGTGGATCAGGAACAGCCGATGGCCGCGCAGCGCCGCGTCGAAGTCCAGCGTGAGGTCGCCGGCGTAGGCGCCGAAGGCCGAGAGGCGCAGCCGGTGCGGGCGCATCAGCCCTCCTCCGCCCGCGCCGCCTCGATCGCCGCGCGCGCCCCCGCGCGCGCCTCGGGCGGCAGCGTCGCGCCGCGCATCGCGGTGAAGAAGGCGTCGAGCAGGTCGAGCGGATCGTCGCCCTGCCGCCCGGCGGCCTCGCCCGGCAGATCGAGCAACTCGTGGCGCGCGAAGGAGAGCTCGAGCACGCTGCCGAAGGCCGCACGCAGCCGTTCCATCGCGCCCCAGACGGGCACCGCATCGGTCAGGCGGATGCGGAACCAGTCCTCGGCCCAGGCCGGCTTCGCCTGCGCCAGCACCGCCTCCAGCGTGCCCTCCAGCGTGCGGAGCGCACGCGGCGGCTCGAAGGGCAGCGCCTCGATCCGGACGGCGCCGGCGGCGTCCATCTCCACCAGCGTCGCCGACTTGGCGTGCCCGGCCTCGGCGAAGGAATAGGCGAGCGGCGATCCGCTGTAGCGGATGCGTCCCTCGCCCAGCGTCTGCGGCCGGTGCAGGTGGCCGAGCGCGACATAGTCGAAGCCGGCGAAGCGCGCGGCCGAGACCGCCTTGGCGCCGCCCACCTGCAGCAGGCGTTCGCTGTCGCTCTCCTCGCCACCGGCGACGAAGGCATGCGCGACCAGCAGGCTGCGGCAGCGCGGCGGCAGCCCGCGGCGCAGTGCGGCGCAGAGCAGGCCGAAGCCGGCATCGTGATCGGCGATGTCCGCGCCTGCCGCCAGCAGCGTGCCCATCAGCGCCGGCGAGGCGTAGCCGCTGGCACAGACCGCGACCGGCCCGTGCTCGTCGTGCAGGGTGAGCGGCTCGCCAAGGCAGCGCGCCTCGATATGCAGGCCCTGGCCGCGCATCACCGCCGCGCCGAAGGCGAGCCGGTCGGCGGCGTCGTGGTTGCCCGGGATCAGCACCACGCGCGTCCCGAGCCGCAGCACGATCTCGGCAAGCAGGGTGTCGAGCAGCTCGATCGCTTCCACCGGCGGGATGGAACGGTCGAAGACGTCGCCGGCGATCAGCACCGCGTCGGGCCGCGTCTCCTCCACCATGCGGAGGAACTGGCGCTGCAGCAGCGCGGCCTGGTCGGCCAGGAAGGAGGCACCGCCCAGGCTGCGCCCGAGATGCCAGTCGGCGGTGTGCAGCAGGCGCATCGCGCTCCCGGTCGTTGTTCGCGCCCTCCAACAAACCCCGGCCGCGGCGGGGGCGCAACCGGCCCGACCCTCTTCACAGCGATCGCGCGTGGGCGCATGCGGAGACGGATGGAACAGCGGAACAATGGGACGAAGCCGGCACGGGCCTGGATCAGGCTGCCCTCCGGCCGCCGGCTGGACCTACTGGCGCCGACACCCTTCGACTGGACGGACGAGGACCTCGCCACCGGGCTGGCACGCACCTTCCGCTGGGGCGGGCATTCCATCTGGCCCGCGCCGCTGTCCGTCGCGCAGCATTCGCTGGCGGTGCTGGCGCTGCGGCGCGCGGCGAAGCCGGCGGCGACGCGCGCGCAACTGCGGCGCGAATTGCTGCACGACGCCGAGGAAGGGCTGATCAATTTCGACTGCATCTCGCCGCTCAAGCCCTTCCTGGGCGAGGGTTTTCGTGCGCTGCAGGAGAGCCTGGCCGGCGTGGTCGCGACGCGCTACGCGCTGCCGCCCTGGACCGCGGAGGAGAAGGCGCTCCACAAGAAGTGCGACATCGCCATGGCGGCGGCCGAGGCGGTGCATGTGGCGGGCTGGTCCCGGACCGAGCTGCGCGCGACCCTCGGCATCCGCGCCGCCGTGATGCAGGCCGACCCGCTGGTCGCCGAGTTCGGCGGCACGCCATGGGAGCCCTGGCCGCCGGAAGTGGCGGCGGCGCGCTTCCTGGCCGCCCTCGCGCGGCTGGCCTGAGGCGCGGCCAGCGGCTAGAGAAGCGCCATGGCGGCGGGCGAGCCCTTCTGGCGGACGAAGACACTCGGCGAGATGACGCGCGCCGAGTGGGAAAGCCTGTGCGACGGCTGCGGCCGCTGCTGCCTGCACAAGCTGCGCGACGAGGATACGGGCGAACTCGGCTGGACCAACGTGGCGTGCCGGCTGCTGGATATCGGCACGGCGCGCTGCAGCGACTACGCGAACCGCAAGGCGCGCGTGCCGGATTGCGTGAAGCTCACGCCGAAGAAGCTGGCCGGCATAGACTGGCTGCCGCCCACCTGCGCCTATCGCCTGCTGGCGGAGGGTCAGGACCTGCCCTGGTGGCACCCGCTGGTCTCCGGCGATCCCGAAACGGTCGTCCAGGCCGGCGTCAGCGTGCGCGGCAAGGCGATCCGCGAGCGGGATGCGGGCGCTCTCGAAGAGCATCTCGTCGCCTGGCCCGGCCGCACGCCACGCGCCGCGCGCCCCCGCACGAACAAGACCGAAGGAAGGAGCCAGACACCATGAAGGATGCGCTGTTCGGCGGCGTGAACGCCGCCGCGCTGACGGCGATGAAGCCCGATTTCTCGCCCGATCTCGACCGCTTCGCCGGGCACTGCAAGTGGCTGCTGGCGAATGGGTGCAACGGCCGC
>NZ_JBWXTD010000008.1:14989-21362 GCF_056682175.1 Falsiroseomonas sp. RANM36 | reverse complement strand
GGGGGGGGGTTTATGTACGGTTCCGGGGGGGGGGGCCCCCCGCGGCGCGGGCGACCGCCCCGATACGGGGGCGGGCGCCGGCCTCAGCAGGCTCAGCCGACGATCTCGGTGCCGGCGAAGAAATAGGCGATCTCGATCGCCGCGTTCTCCGCGCTGTCGGAGCCGTGCACCGAATTCGCCTCGATGCTCTCGGCGAAGAGCTTGCGGATGGTGCCGGGGGCGGCATTGGCGGGGTTGGTCGCGCCCATCAGCTCGCGGTTCCTGGCCACGGCATTCTCGCCTTCCAGCACCTGAACCACGACCGGGCCGGAGCACATGAAGTCCACGAGGTCGTTGTAGAACGGCCGCGCGGCGTGGACCTTGTAGAATTCCTTGGCATGCGCGCGCGACATCCACACCCGCTTCTGCGCGACGATGCGCAGGCCGTTCTCCTCGAACACGGCATTGATCTTGCCGGTGAGGTTCCGCCGCGTGGCGTCGGGCTTGATGATGGAGAAGGTGCGCTCGATGGCCATGGCGGCTTGTCCTGGGGGCTGTTGTTGCACGTGCGAAGGCGCGCGCGGGATAGGCGCAACCGGGGGGCGGCGCAAGCCCCGACGGGTGCCGATGGACAGTCGCGCCGGGCGCTGGCTAGCGTGGAACGGCATCGGTCCGGGGACCTCCATGCGCCGCGTCTTCCTGGCGTGCATGCTGCTGCTGGCCGGCTGCGCCAGCCCGTACGAGACGTTGCGCCCCGCCGAGGCCGAGCGGCCGGCGATCCGCGCCGCCATCGCGCGGCCGGAGGGGCCCGGCCCCTTCCCCGCCGTGGTGTTGCTGCACGGCTCGATGGGCGTGCTGCCGAACTCCGAGCAGTGGCGTGCGCTGCTGGTGGGTGCGGGCTACCTCGTCGCGATCCCCGACCAGTACGGGCCGCGCGGCATCGCCCAGACCGCCATGACGGCCAACCCGAACAGCGCCTTGCCGGCCCGCATCGAGGACAGCGTGGCGCTGATCCGCCTGCTGCAGGCGAGGCCCGATGTGCGCGCCGACCGGGTCTTCGCCATCGGCTTCTCCCAGGGCGGCACCACCGCCGGCATCCTGGCCGGCGAGGAGGCCTGGGCACGGGTGGAGGGGCGCACCGCCCCACCGCGGTTGCGCGGGGCCGTCGCCCTCTACGCCTCCTGCACGAACTGGCCGGTCCGGCTGGAGGCGCCGGTGCTGATCGTCGCCGGCGGCGCCGACGACTGGACCCCGGCGCGCTTCTGCCGCGGGATGGCCGAGCAGTTCCCGCCCGGCCGCCAGCCCCGCTATGTGGAGTTGCCGGGCGCGCATCACGGCTTCGACGACATGTCCGTCATGCCGCCGCGCTACATGCCGGCCTATCGCAACGGCTTCGCGCCGGGCGGCTACGGCGCGACGGTGGGCTACGATGCCGGTGCGACAGCCGCGGCGCGGCGGGAGGTGATGGACTTCCTCCGCGCGCTGCGCTGACGGCGGAGCCGGTCCACGCTACAAGCCCGGCATGACCGTCCTGGCCATCCGCAACCTCACGCTCCGCGTCGGCGGCCGCGCGCTGCTGGAGGGCGCGGACATGACGCTCGACACGGGCCGCCGCCTCGGCCTGGTCGGCCGGAACGGCGCCGGCAAGTCCACCCTGCTCAAGGCGATCATCGGCGAGATCCAGCCGGATGGCGGGGAGATCCGCGTCGCCGCCCGCGCCCGCCTCGGCCATGTCGCGCAGGAGGCACCGGGCGGGGAGGGCTCGCTGCTCGATGCCGTGCTCGCCGCCGACACCGAGCGCGCGGCGCTGCTGGCGGAACTCGACACGGAGCCGGATGGCCACCGCGCGGCCGAGATCCACGAACGGCTCATCGCCATCCGCGCCGAGGCCGCGCCGGCGCGCGCCGCGACCATCCTCGCCGGGCTCGGCTTCGACGCGGCGGCGCAGGCCCGCCCGTTGGCGTCCTTCTCCGGCGGCTGGCGGATGCGCGTGGCGCTGGCCCGCGCGCTGTTCCTGGAGCCCGACCTGCTGCTGCTGGACGAGCCGACCAACCATCTCGACCTCGAGGCGACGATGTGGCTGGAGGGCTGGCTCACGCGCTTCCCCGGCGCGGCCATCGTCGTCAGCCACGACCGCGGGCTGCTCGACCGTTGCGTGGACATCATCGCGCATCTGGATCGGACGAAGATCACCACCTACCAGGGCAATTTCGAGAACTTCGTCCGGCAGAAGACCGAGCGCGCGGCGCAGCAGGCCGCGGAGGCGAGCAAGATCGCGGCGCAGCGCGCCCACATGCAGGCCTTCGTGGACCGCTTCCGCTACAAGGCGTCCAAGGCGCGGCAGGCGCAGTCGCGGCTGAAGGCGCTGCAGAAACTGCCGCCGCTGGAGGCGGTCATCGAGGACACGCCGACGCGCTTCGCCTTTCCCGAACCGGAGGAGCTCTCGCCGCCCATCGTCGCGATCGAGCGCGCCGAGGCGGGCTATGGCGGGCCGCCGGTGCTGCGCGGCCTCGACCTCCGCCTCGATGCGGATGACCGCGTCGCGCTGCTCGGCGCGAACGGCAACGGCAAGTCCACGCTGGCGAAGCTGCTGGCCGGACGGCTCGCGCCGAGCCGCGGCGAGATCCGGCGCGCGCCGAAGCTGCGCGTCGGCTTCTTCGCGCAGCACCAGGCCGAGGAGCTGAACCCGGAGGGCACGCCGCTCAGCCACATGCAGGCCGCCCTGCCGCGCGCGACGGAAACGCAATGCCGCGCGCAGCTCGCCCGCTTCGGCCTGCAGGGCGAGAAGGCGGAGACGCGCGTCAGGAGCTGCTCGGGCGGCGAGAAGGCACGGCTGCTGCTCGCGCTCTGCACCCGGGACGCGCCGCACCTGCTGATCCTGGACGAGCCGACCAACCATCTCGACATCGATGCGCGGGAGGCGCTGGTGAAGGCGCTGGCCGATTTCGCTGGCGCCGTGCTGCTGATCACCCACGACCCGCATCTGGTGGAGCTGGTCGCGGACCGGCTCTGGCTGGTGGCCGACGGCACGGCGAAACCCTTCGACGGCGACCTCGACGACTACCGGGCGCTGCTGGCGGAACGCGCGCGGGCGGCGAACCGCGACGAGGCCGCGCCGGCCGGCGGCGCGAAGGCGGCGGAACGGCGCGACCGGGCGGAAGCGCGCGAGAAGCTCGCGCCGCTGCGCCAGCGGCTGAAGGAGATCGAGAAGGTGCTGGAACGGCTCGGCCTCGAAGCAAGCCTGATCGAGAAGCGCCTCGCCGATCCCGAAACCTACGCGAAGCGGAAAGCCGAGGACATCGCCTGGGCGACGACGCGCCGCGCCGCCATCGCGAAGGAGACCGGCGCACTGGAGGAGGAATGGCTGGTGCTCTCCGAACGGCTGGAAGCGGCGGCCTGATCACGACCCGGTGAGACGGCGCCTCACGGCTTTTAGCGGAGAAGGTGCCGGCGTAACGCTGCAGTGCCGATCGTCGCTCAGCCCTGCAAACGGGAGGATGTTTGGCCCCGAACCGCATCAGCATGGCGCTGGTCGCGCTGGTCGCCCTTTTCCTTGCCGCGATGGTATGGATGCGCGCGGCCTCGCTGCTGGACGAACGCGAAGCGGCGCTGGCGCGAGCCGAGATCGGGATGCGGAGCCTGGCGCTGGTGGCGGAGCAATACGCCTGGCGCACGCTCGACGGCGCCGAGCTGGTCTCGGAGCAGGCCGCCACGCGGATCGCCGATCTCGGCGGCGCCGCGGCGCTGCGCGGCAGCCGGGCCGCGCATGACTGGCTGGTGGATCTCTCGATGCGTTCCGCCGGCGACTACCTGCTGGTCGTGGACCGGCAGGGCATCCCGGTGGCCAGCTCCTACGCGTATCCGGCGCCGCAGGTTGACCTGTCGGACCGCCGCTGGTTCCGCGCGCATCGCGACGGCGCCACGACGCATATCGGGGAGGCGCTGCACAGCCGCATCACCAACGAGCTCCTGTTCACCTTCAGCCGGTCGCTGCGCGACGCGTCCGGCGCCTTCGACGGCGCCGTGCAGGTTTCCGCCCGCACCAGCTTCTTCGAGGGCATCGCGCTGTCTCGGGAATTCGGCAGCGGCACCGCGATGGGCCTGTTCGACACGGGCGGGCGGGTGCTGGCCCGCACCGGGCTGCGGCCGGACCAGATCGGCGAGACGCTCGGCGGGACGGAGCTTGGCGCACGGCTCGCGGCGCCCGAGACCGCCGGGAGCCTGCGGGGCACCCTGCCCTTCGGCAGCGAGGAGCGCATCATCGCCTTCCGCAAGCTCGCCACCTGGCCGGTGATGGTGACGGCCAGCGTCCCGGTGGACCAGGCGCTGGCGCCGTGGCGCGAGGCCGTACGCTGGTCCGCCTGGGTGCTCGGCGGCCTGAGCCTCGGCCTGCTGCTGCTCTCGGCCGTCGTCATCCGCATGGCGAGCGGCGTGGCGCGCGCCCCCGCGCCGCGCGCCCCCCCCCCCCCGGCGGCGGGGGCGGGGGGGGCGGGGGGGGGGGGCGCCGCGGCGGCGAGCGGCGTGGCGAGCAGGGCGCTGCCGAACAGGCGGCGGGAGAGCGAGGTCATCGGCGGGGTCCTTCCGGGTGCTTCCGCGGATCGCGGTGCCGGGAAGATCGCGCGCGGCCCGGACGGCCGGAACGCGCGGCGTCCGAAAGACTTTCTTCCGCGCGCGGCAATGATCAGCCGGGCACGGCATCGAGGTGGACCGCGAGGTCGGTCACGAGCCGCGCGCGCAGCCGCGGCGCGGCGAAGTCGAGGAAGGCGCGCAGCTTCGGCGCGACCAGCCGCGCCTGCGGGGTGACGAGCTGCACCGGCACGGCGGCCGGCGTGAAGGGCACCAGCACCGGGACCAGCCGCCCCGCGCGGATCGCCTCGGCCGCCATGTAGCAGAGCGAGATGGTGATTCCCTCGCCGGCCTCGGCGGCGGCGATCGCGGCCGCCGCGTCGTTCAGCTCGAAGCGCGGCGCGAGCCGAACCGCGGCGCCGCGGCCGTCCTGCACGTGGCGCCATTCGCGGTTCGGCATCAGGCCGGTGAAGCCGATCACCTCGTGCAGGCGGAGATCGGCGGGGGTGGCCGGCACGCCGCGCCGCGCGAGGTAGCCGGGACTGGCGACGAGCAGCCGCCGCACCCGTCCGACGGCGCGCGCGACCAGGCTCGAATCCGGCAGCTCGCCGATCCGCACGGCGACGTCCACGCCCTCCTCCACCAGGTTCACCTGGCGGTCGAGCATCAGCAGGGACGCGGTGACCCGCGGATGGGCGCGGAGATACTCCGCCACCACCGGTGCCACCGCATGCCGCCCGAAGGAGACCGAGGCGGTGACCGTCAGCTGCCCCGACGGCAACGCCATCTCGCCGGCGGCTTCCTTCTCGACCTCGTCGATCTGCTGCAGCAGGGCGCGCGCGCGGTCGAGGAAGCGCAGCCCCGCCTCGGTCGGCGCGACCGAGCGCGTGGTGCGGGTGAAGAGGCGGACGCCGAGCCGTTCCTCGAGCGCGGCGACCGCGCGGGTGACGGCGGGCGGCGAGAGATGCAGCCGCACGGCCGCCTTCGCGAAGCCGCCGGTCTCGGCGACGGCGACGACGATCTCCATGCCCTGCAGCCGGTCCATCGCCACCCCGCGCGAGACGAGCCGGCAGCCTGCGCCATTGCGTTGATCGGAACAATCTCTTGCCGGCGGCGCGCATTCCGCGGCCGGGGCACCGGGTCCAGCTTCCGACGCGACGCCGGGCATCGGGTCCGGCGCAACCGGAGGATCATCCCATGTCCCGCATTCCCACCCCCGCCGGCATCGAGGCCGCGCCGGAAGCCGCCCGCCCGCTGCTCGGCGCCGTGCAGAAGCAGCTCGGCAGCGTGCCGAACCTGTTCCGCGTGGTCGCGAACTCGCCCGCCGCGCTGGAAGGCTATCTCGGCCTCAATGGCGCGCTGGCGAAGGGCAGCCTCGATGCCCGCACGCGCGAGCGCATCGCGCTGGCCGTCGCGGAGCGCAACGATTGCGGCTACTGCCTGGCCGCGCACAGCTATCTCGGCCGCCACCTGGCGAAGCTGGACGAGGCGGAGATCGAGGCGAACCGTGCCGGCGGCAGCACCGACCCGCGCGCCGACGCGGCCGTGCGCTTCTCGGTGCGGGTGGTGGAGGCGCGCGGCCATGTGTCGGACGGCGACCTCGCCGCGGTGCGCGCGGCCGGATTCACCGATGCGCAGGTGATCGAGATCGTGCTGCATGTCGCGCTGAACACGCTGACCAACTACGTCAACGAGGTCGCCGGCACGGAGGTGGACTTCCCCGCCGTGCAGCGCCGTGCGGCGTGACGGCGAGGCGGGGGGGGCGGGCGCCGGCCCCCCCCCCCCCCGGGGCCCCCGCCGGCGCCCCCCCCCCCCCCCCCGCAGGGAC
>NZ_JBWXTD010000008.1:13900-14889 GCF_056682175.1 Falsiroseomonas sp. RANM36 | reverse complement strand
CTCGCCGACGCCAACCTGGCGCTGCGGCAGGCGGCGGCGGGGCTGGAGGCCCGGGTGGCGGCGCGCACGCGCGAGCTGGCCGCGAGCGAGCGGCGCTTCCGCGTGATCTTCGACAGCACCTTCGAGCTGATGGCGCTGCTCGATCGCGACGGCACGGTGCTGGAGATGAACGAGACGGCGCTGGACTTCCTGGGGCTGCGCCGGGATGAGGCGGTCGGCCGGCATCTTGCCGACCTGCCGGCCTGGCGCGACGGGCCGGCGGGGCGGCGGCTGCGGGCCGCGGTGCTGGAGGCAGCCGCCGGCACGGCGGTGCGCGAGGAGATGCCGGCGCGCCGCGCCGATGGCCGGATCGCGCCGGTCGAGGTCTCGCTGCGGCCGGTTGCGGGCACCGCCGGCGACGTCGCCTGGCTGGTGGCGGAAGCGCACGACCTGACGGAGCTGAAGGCGGCGGAGGCTCGGCTGCACGAGGCGCGCAAGATGGAGGCGCTCGGCCAGCTCACCGGCGGCGTGGCGCACGACTTCAACAACCTGCTGATGGTGGTGCTGGGCAACCTCGCCCTGTTGCGCAAGCGCCTGCCGCCGGAGCCGCGGCTGACGCGGCTGCTGGACGGCGCGCAGCAGGGTGCCGAGCGCGGCGCGGCGCTCACCGCGCGCATGCTGGCCTTCGCGCGACGGCAGGCCTTGCGTCCCGCGCCGACCGACCTTGCGGCGCTGGTGCGCGGCATGACGACGCTCCTGGAACGCTCGGCAGGCCCGAAGGTGCGTGTGTTGCCAGACCTGCCGGCGGGGCGGCCGCCGGCGATGGTGGATGCCAACCAGCTCGAGCTCGCGCTGCTGAACCTGGCGGTGAATGCGCGCGATGCGATGCCCCGCGGCGGGGAGATCCGCTTGGGGCTCCAGGCCGTGGCGGCGCCGTCGCCGGAGGCGCCGGGCGGCCCCGGCCCCGGCGCGGGAATGCGGCTCACGGGGGGCGGCACCGCCCCCGGGAA
>NZ_JBWXTD010000008.1:4992-13800 GCF_056682175.1 Falsiroseomonas sp. RANM36 | reverse complement strand
ACCGCGGAGCGGTTCCACTCGAACGGGCGCTGCTCTAGCAACCTGCGGCCGGGAAGATCCTGCCGGCCATCGGGAGGCGGCCGGGCGGCTCCGCCACGGTCGGTCCGACGCCCCTGGGCAGTTGCCCTCCGCCGCCCCGAGGGGCAGAAGCGTTGCCGTTCTGCCCGAACGGTCCACCAGCCCGCAGAGGACGATGCCAGAGAGTCCCGCCCTTCCGAGCCCGACAGGCGCGGCCGCCGGCCCCGATGGCGGCAGGCGGATCCGCGTGCTGCATGTCTATCGCCGGTTCCACCCCGACTACACGGGCGACGGCATCTACTACACGCGCCTGATCCCGCACCTCGAGGCGCGGGGCATCGCCAACGAAGTGCTGGCCTACGAGACCGCCACCGAGGACGGCGCGGAGACCGCCGAGGTCGCGGGCATCCCGGTGCATTACCTGCCGAACCGCTACGGCGGTCCGAGCGAGTTCGCGCTGCTGCGCTGGCTGGCGCGCAACATCGGCCGCTTCGACCTGGTGCATCTGCATGCCCATGTCAGCCGGTCCTTCGTCGCCTATGCCTTCGCGCGGATGCTGGGGCGCCCGGTGCTGTTCTCCTGCACCCTGGACGACAGCCCGCCCCAGCTGCTGGAGGAGTATCGCCGGCGCAACCGGCCCCTGGTGCGCATGCTGATGCACAGCATCAGCACCTTCGTGGTGATCAGCCCGCATCTGCTGCGCCGCGCGCTGGAGACGGTGCCGCCGGGGCGGCTCGCCTTCATCCCGCAAGGGGTGGCGCTGGACTTCGCGCCGGTGACGGCGGAGGACCGCGCCGCGTCGCGCGCCGCGCTCGGCCTCGGCGCGGAGGACATGGTGCTGCTGAATGTCGGCTCCGTCTCCCGCCGCAAGAACATCGCCTTCCTGGTGGCGGCGCTGGCGCGCATCCCCGACCCGCAGGTCAAGCTGGCGGTGATCGGGCCGCTGCTCGAGGACGACTACGTGGCGGAGATCCGCGCGCTGATGGCGCGGGAAGGCATTGAGGACCGGGTGATCCTGGCCGGCTTCCGCAACGACGCGGCACGCTGGTTCACCGCCGCCGACGCCTTCGTCTTCGCCTCGACCGCGGAGGGCTTCCCGAACGTCTATCTGGAGGCGATGGCGCGCAGCGTGCCGATCGTCAGCACCTTCCTGCCCGGCCTGACCGACTTCATCATCGACCAGGGCGAGGCGGGCTTCATGGCGGCCGATGCGGACCAGTTCGTGGCGGCGATCCAGCGGCTGCGGGCGGAGCCGTCGCTGCGCCGGGGCATGGGTGCGGCGCATCGCGGCTTCGCCGAGCGCAACCTCGAACTCGGCACCGTCGCGGCGCGCTACGCCGCGCTGTACCGGCGGGGGCAGGCGGATGCGGCGCCGCTGCCGGATCTGCGTGTGAACTTCACCCGGCAGCTCAACGACGGGCCGGCCGCGCTCGGCCTGCAGGAATTCGACACGCCGCGCGACTGGCAGCCGCTGCTGCAGGTGGTGATCGACACCGAGGCGCATTTCGACTGGCACAAGGGCATCGCCACCGATGTCGGCGAGGTGTCCTCGATCACCGGGCTGGAAGCGAGCTTCGACGTGTTCCGCCGGCACGGCGTGAAGCCGGCGCTGCTGATCGACCACCCGATCGCAACGCAGGAGGTCAGCCGGCGCATCATCAGCAGGCTGGCGGCGGAAGGCTGCGAAGTGGGCGTGCACCTGCATCCCTGGACCACGCCGCCGATCGTCGAGATCAAGGATGACTGGCACTCCTTCTCGGGCAATCTCGGCGCGCGGCTGGAGCGGGCGAAGCTCGTCACGCTGACCGAGCGCGTCGCCGACCTGACCGGGGAGCAGCCGCGGCTGTTCAAGGCCGGCCGCTACGGGCTGAGCCCGAACACCTTCGACACGATCGAGGAACTGGGCTTCGAGACCGATCTCAGCATCTGCCCCTGGTACGACTACAGCCATCTCGGCGGCCCGGACTTCTCGCGCTTCACCGCGCGCCCCGGCTGGTTCGGGCGGTCGCGCCGGCTGCTGTCGCTGCCGACCACGGCGGCGCCGCTCGGCTGGCTCGGCAGGCGGCCGGAGCCCCTGCTGCGCCTCGCGCGCAGCCCGCTCGGCCGCCAGCTTCGCCTGGCCTGGTGGGCGCAACGGGTGAATGCGCTGGTGCCGCGCCGCCTCTCGCCGGAGGGCTGCGGCCTGGCGGAGATGCGCGCGGTGACGCTGCGGCTGCGCGAGACCGGGCTCGGCGTCTTCACCCTCAGCCTGCACAGCCCCACCCTGCAGGTGGGCAACACGCCCTATGTGCAGTCGGAGGCCGACCTGCGCGCGCTGCTGGCCGACCTGGACGCGTTCCTCGGCTTCTTCCGCGACGAACTGGGCGGGGCCTTCACCGCCCCTTCGGCGCTGCATGCGCGGCTCGCGGCGCTGCCGGCCGCACCGGCGCAGGGACAGGCGGCGCGCGGGCCGGCGTAGCGGGCGGTCAGCTGTAGAGGTGGGCGCGGGCTTCCTGCTTCACGCTGTCATCGGCGGCCATGTCGCGCCGGATCCGCCGGATCGCCACCCAGTCGAACCAGGTGTCCAGCCCGCGCCAGCCGAGCCGCATCGCGGCGCCGCGCGCGCGGTAGAGGTCCACGACATGCGCCGGCATCCCCTCCGGCCCGCGCGCACGCAGCAGGTCGTAGAGCATCAGCGCCTGCTGCCGCCGCACCGCATAGCGCATCTTGCGGTTGCGATAGGTGCGCCAGTCGCCCGGGCGCCATAGCGACAGCGGCACATAGCCGAAGCCGGCATCCTCGGCGGAGGTGACGCGCAGGTCGTCGCGCTGCCGGCGCAGGTCGAGGTCGTGCTTGACCAGCGCGGTGACCAGCCCGTCCTCGCCGAACATGCCGAAGGGCAGGCGCACCCCGGCGCGGCGGAACGCCTCCACGCAGCGGCCGCGCAGGGCGTAGAGGTTGCCGGCCATCTCCCGCCCATTCCGCAGCTTGTCGCGGAAGCTGTCGCGCGAGCGGCCGCTGACCGGCAGGCCGGCGCAGCCATTGGCGTGCGGATCGGCCGCGAATTCCCGCAGGAAGGCAGCGACCGACCCCTTCGAGACGATCATGTCGCCGTCGGTGAAGAGGTGGATCGCGGCGTCGAGGGGCGCGACCTCGTGCACATAGTGGTTCCAGGCATTGGCCTTGTCGCCGCGGGGCAGGACGACCGGGACCACCTCGATCCGCCGCGGCTGCCAGGCGCGCACCGCGCGCTCCGTCCCGTCGGTGCAACCGTTGATCAGCACATGGGCCCGCAGCCGCGCCTCCTCGCCGCAGGCATCGAGCGCATCGAGCGCGGCGGCGATATGCGCCTCCTCGTTGTAGGCGAAGATGCAGACTGAAACGAAATCAGGCGCGGCCAAGGCTTGATCCGTCGGGGTCATGCCAGAACATCCTGGCGAAGCCGATGATCGGCGTGGTAACACGGAATCGTGATCATTCGATCCCCTTCCCTTTCCCTGCGGTCCGGCCGCCGGCCGGGTGGCGGAGCGCGACCGGCCGGGCGAGCCGGCACGGCATGGCCCGGCGGCCCCCGATGCGGCTGCCCGAAGAATCCAGCAGACGCGTTAGCAGCACGTTTACTCTTCCCCTCGATAGTGCGCGACGCCGCGAGTCGTCGCGGCGTGGTGGAGCGTCCGCGATGAACCGTCTCCCTCTGGACGAGGTGACGATCGAGCTCAACGCCCGGCCCCAGCGGGAGGAACGCCTCTCGCCGGCCGCGGCGACCCTGGTCATCGCGGGGCTGTCCGCGCTGTCCTGGATCGCCGTGGTAGCGCTCGGCCGGCTGCTCGTCGGCTAAGGCGGCCCGATGACCGAAGGGGCGCGAGCCCCACAGGTCTGAATCGGCCCGCCCCACAGACAAGGCCCGATGACCGAAGGGGCGCGAGCCCCGCAGGTCTGAGTAGGCACGCCGGGCCCAAATGACTCATCCGGCCGCCTCCGATCCGCCTGGCCGCAGCCGGCCCCGGAGCCGGCCCGCCGCCTGGCGCAGGATCGCCGCCAGCCCGGCCGGATGCAGGGGGTCGCAGAGCAGCACCCCGATCCGCTGGCGCCGCTCCCCGACCCAGAGGCGCTTGTACTCGTCGTCGCCACGGCCGAAATCCAGCTCCTGCACGCCGTCCTCCGCCAGCAGAAGCCGGATCATCAGCGCGGTGAGCACCGTGCCGGGGGAGGCCGCGCGCTCGCCCTCGGCATGGGCGAGCTTCAGCACCGTGGCCCGCCGGCGGCCGCGGTCCAGCACCCAGTACTGCGCCGCGATCGGCGCGCCGTCCGAGCGGCGGCGCAGCACGCCGAGCCGCAGCAGCCCCCGCGCCGCGACGGCGCGCATCAGCGCCCCGTCGAAATCCGGGAAAGGCTCGTCCGGCTTCCAGCTGCGCGCGCGAACGCTTTCATAGGCGGCGATCCCCGCCTCCAGCGCCGCGCCCGGCGCCGCCACCGGCTCGAAGTCGGCGTCACGGCCGGCGCGGGCGAGCTTGCGGGCGATGGTGGAGCGCAGCACCGAGGGCCGCTTGGCGAGATAGCCCTCCCACCCCGTCCCCGGCGCCAGCGCCTCGTGCCAGTTGCCGGTGTGACGGTAGCGGAGCGGCCGGAGGCGGGCGGCGGCGCAGCCGGCCAGCAGCGGCGCGAGGGCCGGGGCCTCGGGGTCGAGCAGCTCGAGGCGCACCGGCGGGCCGAAGCGCCAAAGCCGACCGATCGCCTGCGCGGCCGACGCCAGCGCCGCGTCCTCGGCGCCGCGCGCCGGCAGCGGCTGCCAGTCCAGCGCATAGGGCGAGGTCAGCGCGCCGAGCCGCCCGCCCGCCCGCAACATCGGCAGCAGCAGGCAATCGCCGCCGCGCGCCAGCACCGGTTCGGCGCCCCGCGGCAGCGCATGCGCCAGCAGGGTGTCGTACCAGAGGCGGGAGGCGAAGAACTCGCCGGCTTCGGGGTCCTGCAGGAAGCGGTCGCACCAGCCCGGCAGGCCGGTGGCATCGGCCGGCAGCAGGCGGGCTTCGGGCAGGCGGCTCATCGCCGGCATGCTTGGCACCGCCGCGCGCCGCGCGGAAGGCATGCCGTGCCGCCGCTCATTCCGGCCGCGGCCGCAGCCGCGCGAAGAGCACCATCAGCAGCGCCGCGATCGCCGCCAGCGCCGGGTCCGTGGTGTCGGCGGAACGCCACGGCATCCAGGCGCGCGCCAGCGCGATGCCGAGCGCGAGCCCCACCACCGCCGGCACCGCGAGCCAGGCGCGCAGACCGGCCCGCACCGCAAGCCAGAGCAGCCCGCCATAAAGGAAGGTCTTGAGCAGCACCGCCTGCAGCCCGTTGCCCCAGTTGCCGCGCAGCACCGCGCGGAACGGCACCCAGCCGAAGGGGCGCGGCTCGGCCGCGAAGATAAAGGGCATGAGGTTCTCGGCCAGGATCGCGGCCAGCAGCAGCACCGCCAGCAGGGCGTCCGCATGGCGGAGGCGCCGCAGCATCGGCCAGGCGGCCAGCGCGAGGCCCGCCGCCAGCACCTCCGCCGGGGCGATCCGCCGGTCCACGATCGGCACGGCCGCCACCAGCACCGCGGCGAGCAGGGCGGCGAAGGGCAGCGCACCGCCGAGCCGCGGCCCGGCCGCGGCGAGCAGCCGGGCCGCCGCCAGCCAGAACACCGTGAGCTGCCCGACCCGCCAGGGATCGAGGCGGGCGAAGCGGCGCAGCGGCGCCAGGCTGGCGCGCCACTCGCCGTAGTCGAGCGACGGCACATAGGGATAGAGCCGATAGGCCAGCCAGCAGCCGAGCAGCAGCGCGGCGAAGGGCTCGACCGGCCGCAGCCACGCCCCGAGCCCATCGGCGGCGCGCGGACGCAGCAGGAGCGCCGCCAGCGCGCCACCCAGCCCGCCGATGCCGTTCAGCAGCAGGTCGAGCCCGCTCGCCGAGCGGCGCGGGATGTGCAGCTGGCCGAATTCCATCGCCGCGGAGAGCAGCAGGCAGGCCAGCGCGGCGAGCGGCACCGCGACGGCGGGGCGCAGCCGCGCCTGCAGCGCCAGCGCCAGCGCGAAGCCGAGCGGGGCGTAGAGAAAGAGATTGGCCGCGAGGTCGCCGCGCCGGCCCGGCCGGCGCAGCAGCGCGTGCCACGCGGCGTCCGCCAGCGCCGTCCCGGCCGGCAGGGGGCGGAACTGGAAGGGATAGAGCGAGCCATAGACGATGAAGCCCGCCACCAGACCGGCGAGCAGCAGCGCCGCGATGGCGGCGCCCCGCCCCGGCCGTTCCGATGTCACCTGCCGGATGCCTCCCCGCGGCCCGGCCCAGCATAGCAAGGCCGCGGGAGGGCGCGACCGCCGCGCGTCAGCTCCAGATGAAGTCGCCGGCGCCGAAGCCGGCCAGGCTCCCGCCGGCGAGATTCACCGCCAGGTCGGCCGCGCCATTGCCATCGGCATCCACCAGCAGCAGCGAGGAGCCGGCCGCCATCCGCGCCTCGGAATGGCCGCCGGCGGTGAAGGCCGCGGAGCCACGCCATTCGAAGCTGCCGCGCAGCATGCCGAGGAACATGAGGTCGTCCACGCCGGCCTGGAAATCGGTGATGCGGTCGGGCGTGGCGACGGCGCTGTCGCCGGTGCGGAAGGCGAAGCGGTCGGCGCCGGCCCCGCCGGTCATCACGTCCACCCCCGTGCCGCCGGCCAGGCGGTCGGCGCCGGCCCCGCCGATCAGCGTGTCGTTGCCGCCCATGCCGTCCAGCGTCGCCGCCCCGGCCAGGACCTCGATCCGGTCCGCCTTGCTGCCGCCGGTGACGGTCTCCACCCGCGCCACCGTGACGCTGTTCGCGCCGAGGGAGGAGAGCTTCACACGGTCGGCGCCGCCGCCGAGATCGAGCGTGCCGCCCGCGATGGCGGTCACGAAGGTGACGGCATCCGTCGCCGCGCCGCCGAGGATCGTCTCCACATTGCCGACCGACACGGAATTGGCGACGCCGGCGGCGAGCTGCAGGCGGTCCGCCCCGCCGCCCAGATCCACCACCATGCCCTTCGCCGCGGTGGTCAGCGTCACGGCATCGGCCGCGCCGCCGCCGGTGATCCGCTCGGCATTGGCGACGCTCAGGCTGTTCGGCCCGGCGGAGGAAAGCACCAGCCGGTCGGTGCCCGCGAGCAGGTCCACCGTCGCCCCGGTCACCGCGGAGTCCAGCGTCAGGGTGTCGTTGCCGGCGGTGCCGAGAAACGCCCCGCTGCCCGAGCCGCCGCCGCCGGTACCGCCGCCGCCGGCACCGCCGCCCGCGTCTCCACTGCCGGTGTCCCCGGTGCCGGCGCCGCCGACATAGCCCGACCAGGGCGAGCTCATGTCGAGCTTCGGCGCCACCGAGAGGAAGGTCGTGCCGCTGACCGTGTTGATGCTGGCGGCGATCTGGGTGGACTTAAGGCCGAAGACATCGGTGCCGGTGATGGTCGCGCCGATGCCCGCCTGGTTCAGCAGCAGCCGCGCGCTAACCGAGCTCAGCTCGTTGACCACCACATTGTCGACCATCAGGAGGCTGGACCCGGCATAGGGCGTGCCCTCGCCGCCGAAATGCACGATCGCCGGGTTCTGCGACTTGGCGCCCTGCTGGATCACGTTGTTCTCGAGCAGCGCCTTGCCGCCATTGGGCAGGTCGATGCTGTAGCTGGTGGTGCCGTCCTCGTCCTGGATGCGGCTGTCGCGGATCACCGTCTCGATCGCGCGGCTCTTGATCTCGTGGCCGACGCGGGTGTCGTGGAAGTAGCTGTCCTCGATCAGCAGGCTCTTGATCTTGCCGACATAGAGGCCGTGGGTCTTGCCGTCGCCGGCGCCGTTATGGCCGAATTCCGAGCGGCGGATGGTGATCGTGCCCTCTGGGTAGCCGCCGGAGAGCAGGCCGGTCTGGTTGTGGTGGAAGTGGCTGTCGAGGATGGTGAGGTTGCCGCCCTCGAAGCGGATGCCGGCGCCGTTGCCGTCCGGCACCTTGGCGCCGGTGAATTCCAGCCCCTGGATCGTCACGTCGCTGCGGGTGATCAGGATCGCCTTGCCATTGGGCGGGGCGACGGTGGCGACCAGCTTGGCGATGCCGCCGACCGCCTGGATGGTGATGTCCTTGGTGATGGTCGCGAAGTCGTTGGTGTAGGTGCCGGCCTGGACGGCAATCACGTCCCCGTCCTGGGACGCGGCGACGGCGGCGGCGATCGTGGCGTATTGCTGGCCGGTTCCGACGGTGAGAGTGGCCAAGGCTGATCCTCCGGCTGCGTCGCGCCGCAAGCGGGCACGACAGGTCTCGGCCGCGAACGACCGCGCCGCCCCCGCCTTCCCGGTCGGGCACGGCGATCACAGGCCGGTGATCAACCAGCAGATTGTATTCGTCAACCGGGGGATGTATTCATTACAATGTAATCAACCGTCGCGGAGTCTATAGACAAGGATTCCCGCCCATTCGCGCAGCGCCAGCCAGGATCGGGCGAGATGATCCGGCCGTGGCAGCCAGTCGCTTGCCACGCCATCGGGGCGCCGCTCCCGCCGGACCGGCGCGCCGGCAACCGGGAAGCCGACCCGGTCGAAGGCGGCCTCGGCGCGCGCCAGGTGCCAGGCGTGGCTCACCACGAAAGCCGCCGCGATGCCCTCGGCGCGCAGCATCTCCGCCGACAGCACGGCGTTGTCGCGCGTGTCCCGGGCCCGCGCCTCGATCCAGCGCACCGGCACGCCGAAATCCTCGGCGAGGCTCCGCGCCATCAACTCCGCGCGCGGCGGGCCGCCGCCCGCGCCCCGGGCGGCGGGGCCCACCAGCGGCCGCCCCGTGGGGGGGGGGCGCGCGGCGCC
>NZ_JBWXTD010000008.1:0-4892 GCF_056682175.1 Falsiroseomonas sp. RANM36 | reverse complement strand
GGGGGGCTCCGGCGCCCCCCGGGGCGCGCCCCCGCGCGCCGGCGGTGGTCCGACGAGGCGGACTGCGTCGTCGCCGCCGGTGGATTTCCCGCCGCGCGGCTGACCGGCGCCTATGGCGTCGCGCCGCACCGTGTCGCCGTCGTGCCGAACGGCGTGGACCTCGACCGCTTCCGCCCGCTGCCGCCCGATCCGGCGCGGCGCGCGGCGCGCGGCCACGCGGGGCGGCGCGTCATCCTCGCGCCCACCCGGCGCGTGCCGCGAAAGGGCGTGGACCGGCTGATCGGCGCGATGCCGGCCATCCGCGCCCGCCATCCGGCGGCGATCCTTCTGGGCGTCGGCGACGGCCCGCAGCGCGCGGCGCTGGATGCGATGGCGCAGGAAGCGGGCGGGGCGGAGAGCGTGCGCTTCGCCGGCCCGGTGCCGGCGGCGGAGATGCCCGCCCTTTATGCGCTGGCGGAGTTCGTCGCCCTGCCCAACCGCGCCGAGCCCGGCGAGAGCGACGGCACACCGCTCGTGTTCCTCGAAGCCAATGCCTGCGGCCGGCCGGTGATCGGCGGCCGCGCCGGCGGCACCGCGGAGGCGGTGCAGGATGGGATCAACGGCCTTCTGGTGGATGGCGAGGATTCCGGCGCGATCGCCGCCGCCGCGCTGCGCCTGCTGGACGATCCCGCTTTCGCCGCGCGCCGCGCCGCGGGCGGGCGGGCGGCGGCGCCGGCGGCGGGCTGGACGGCGCGCACGGAGCAGTTCCTGGCGCTCTGCCGGCCCGGCATGGCGTCGCGCGCGCCCGTGGAGTAGGTGCAGGCGCCATGACCCAGCCGCGCATCGAGGTCGTGATCCCGGCCTACAACGCCGCGCCCTTCCTGGGCGCGACGCTGGAAAGCATCGCCGCGCAGACCGTGCCGCCCGCGCGCGTGACGGTGGTGGACGACCGCAGCACCGACGGCACGGCGGAGGTCGCGCGCGCGGCGGCGGCGGCGCTGGCCGACCGCATCGCGATCCGCGTGCTGCCGAATGCCGGACCGCAGGGCCCCTCGGCCGGGCGCAACCCCGCCATCCGCGACAGCGACGCCGAGCTGATCGCGCTGCTCGATTCCGACGACCTGTTCACGCCGATCCACCACGCCGCGCTGCTCGGCGCGCTCGGCGCGGCGCCCGATGCGGTGCTGGCCTTCGGCGACAATACGCTGTTCCGCGGGGATGAGGTGCTGGTGCCGAGCCTGCTTGCCGAGAGCGGCCTCGCCGCCCTGCCGGCGCAGGAGGTCGCGCCCGGCGTCTTCACCCTCGGCGACCGCATCTTCGCCGAGCTGCTGCGCACCACGCCCTTCTGCACCTCGGCCTGCCTGTTCCGCCGCGAGGCGGCGCTGGCGGCCGGGCTGTTCGACGAGACGATGATGTACAGCGAGGACCAGGACTTCTTCATCCGCCTCGCGCTGCGCGGCCGCTTCGTGTTCACGCGCCAGCACGTGACGCAGAAGCGCGTGCACGAGACGAACCTCAGCCACGCGCGCAACACGCTGCGCTTCTGCAAGGGCACGGCGGAGGCGGGGGCGCGGCTGGCGCAAGGCGGCCAGCGGCTCTCCCCGGCGCAGCAGGAAGCCGTGGCGGCGGCGCTGCGCCCGGCGCTCGGCGGCTACCTCTACCACGCCTCGCGCGCCGGAATCGGCGCCTGGTGGCAGGCGGCGCGGCGGGCGGCGGCGAGCGGCGAGGCCGGGCTGGCCGCGCAGCCCCGCCACCTGCTGCGCGCCGCCTTCAGCCGCTTCCTCTGATACCCGGCTCACGCCTCCCGGTAGTCGCGCTCCAGGCCGGCGACGATCTCGTCCCAAAGGAAGCGCCCGGCCCAGGCCTTGCCGGCGGCGCCCATCGCGGCGCGCTCGGCCGGCGCCTCCGCCAGGCGCCGCATCGCCGCCGTCAGCGCCTCGACATCGTTCAGCGGGATCAGCAGGCCGGTGCCCTCCGGCACCACTTCCGGCACGCCGCCGATCGCCGTGCCGATCACCGGCACGCCGTAGCGCATCGCCTCGATGAACGGCATGCCGAAGCCCTCGTAGCGCGAGGGCATCACGAACACGTCGGCGCCGGCATAGGCCGCCTCGAGCGTCGCCTCGTCCACCAGCCCCAGCACGCGGATCGCGTCGCCGAACTCGGCCTCGAGCGAGGCGCGCGTGGCATCGGAGACCCGTCCCACCACCTCCAGCCGCCAGCCCGGGCGGCGCAGCCGCGCGAAGGCGGTGCGCAGCAGGTCGAAGCCTTTACGGTGCTCGTCCACGCGGCCGACGAAGAGGAACACCGCCTCCTCCGGCGGGCGTGCGGGCCGGGCCAGGTCGCGCGGCGGGTCCACGCCGTTCGGCAGCACCGCCAGCCGATCCCGCCGCGCCTTCGGGTATTCGGCGAGGAAGGGCGCGTCATCCAGCCGGGTCAGGTGGAAGATCCGGCGCGCGCTGCGGATCGGCAGGGCGTTCAGCGCGTGCAGCAGCCGGTATTGCGCTTCCTGCCCCGGCTGCATGTCCGGGTGGTAGTGCGGCGAATAGAAGAAGCGCCGCCGCCGGGTCCAGGCATACCAGGCCGCGCCGAAGGCCCAGGCGGGGGCGGCGATCTGATGGGCGTGCAGCACCTCCGGCCCGATCCGGCGCAGCGTCGCGACCAGCCCCTGGATCACCAGCCCGCCATTGTTGAGGTAGGTCCAGCGCCAGTTCGGCTTCGCCACCCGCACCGGCAGGCGGTGGATGGTGAAGCCTTCCATCTCCTCGCGCGCCGGCACGCCGTCGAAGCGGCCGGTCGGGTAGCGCAGGAAGGAGGTGACGACATGCACCTCGTGGCCGCGCCGCGCCAGGTGGCGGGCGTGGTTCAGCATCACCTTCTCCACCCCGTCGAGCTGGGGGAAGAAGAACGGGCCGACGATCGCGATCCTCACCCTGGCTGCGCTCCGCGCCGAACGGCTGAGGGTTCTACAGCGGCGGCGCGGCGGTGCAATGCGGGGCTTGTTGCGGCGGCGTCCCGGTTGCCCGGACCGGCGCCATGCAGTATCGGCTTGCGCGTGTCGGACGACCCCGCGGTGACGAGAGTGGCATGGCGAATTCCATGATGCGGCCTTTGCGGGCGATGGTCCGGCGCGGGATCGAGGCGGCGGGCCTCGTCACGCTGCCGCTGGCCGAGTGGCAGCGGCTCCGCCAGGGCCTGACGCTGCGCAAGGTGCATCGCGGCGACGTCATCGAGATCGAGGCGCTCTACCGCAGCTTCGTCTTCCCCGACCTGCCGCGCGATCCCGCCCGGGCGGACATCCTGCACGACCTGCATGGCACCACGGTGGGGGAGGCGATCCACATCGTCCACTACCTGCATCGCGCGCTGCAGGTGCCCGGCGATATCTGCGAGTTCGGCTGCAACGAGGGCGCCACCTCGCGACTTCTGGCGCACGAGATCTTGCCGCATGCCGCGCGCCGGCTCTGGCTGTTCGACAGCTTCGAGGGCCTGCCGCCGCCGAGCGAGAAGGACCGGCTGATCGACGATGTCGCCGGCTTCGGCAGCATGGCCGCCTACCAGGGCGACATGCGCGCGCATGAGGACCAGGTGCGCGACAAGCTCGCCATGGTGCCCTTCCCGCCGGAGCGCACGCGCATCATCAAGGGCTGGATCGACAAGACGCTGGCCACTGCCGATGTGCCGGGCGAGGTCGCCTTCGCCTATGTGGATTTCGACTTCTACGAGCCGATCCGCCTGGCGCTCGAATTCCTCGACGGGACCATGCCGCCCGGCGGCTTCGCGGTGGTGGACGACTACGGCTTCTTCTCCGAGGGGGCGCAGCTGGCCGTGGACGAGTTCGTCGCGGCGCGGCCCGCGCGCTGGCGGATGCTGATGCCGCATCCGGCGGCCGGGAAGTTCTGCATCCTGGAGCGCCTGGCCGGCTGAGACCCGCGATGGGCGGAGGGGCGTCAGCCCAGCCGGTCCTCCACGGCGGCGCAGAAGCAGTGGTACATCACGAGATGGACCTGCTGGATCGCCGGGGTGAAGCGCGAGGGCACCGCCAGCAGCACGTCGCAGAGCGCCGCCATCCGCCCGCCGCCGGCGCCGGTCATGCCGATCGTGGTCATGCCGCGCGCGCGCGCCGCTTCCAGCGCCAGCACCACATTGCGCGAATTGCCGGAGGTGGAGAGGCCGAGCAGCACGCCGCCCGGCTCGCCATAGGCCTCCACCTGCCGCGCGAAGACCGTCTCATAGGCGTAGTCGTTGCTCCATGCGGTGAGCACCGCCGGGTTGGAGGACAGGCAGATCGCCTTGATCGCCCGGCGTTCCTTCAGGAAGCGGGCGACGAGCTCGCCGACGATGTGCTGGGAATCGGCGGCCGAGCCGCCATTGCCGCAGACCAGCAGCGACCTGCCGGCGGCCAGCGCCTCGCAGGTGGCCGCCACGGCCCGCTCCATGGCCGCGTCCAGCCCGGCCGCGCGCGTGGCGGCGAGCAACTCCCCGGCCTCCTGCAGCCAGCGGTCGAGATCGGCCTCAGCCATCGGTGCTCCCTGCAGCGACGCGCGGCAGCGATGGACGAAACCGCGGCGGGAGTCTAGGCGCCGCACATGCCGCTCCAGGGTGCCCTGACCAGCCTGCTGCTGCCGCCGCTGCTGCTGGTGCTGTTCGTCGTCGCCGCGGGCCTGCTGGCGTGGCGCGGGCGGCGCATCGCCGGCGCGCTGGCGGCGCTGGCGGCGCTCGCGCTGCTGCTGCTCGCCACGCCCTTCGCCGCCGGCATGCTGACCTATGCCCTGGAGCGGCAGGCCGCCCTGGCCGCGCCGCCGGGCGCCCCGCCGCCGGGCGCCATCATTGTGCTCGGCGGCGAGATGGCCTCCGGCGCCGGCGCGCCCGAGGGCGGGGCCCAGACCCAGGAACGGCGGCCGGGCCGGGGG
>NZ_JBWXTD010000007.1:309307-313003 GCF_056682175.1 Falsiroseomonas sp. RANM36 | reverse complement strand
GGGCGGTGGGGGGGGGGGGGGGGGGCGGGGGGCGGGTCGGGGGCGGGGGCGGGGGGATGGGCGGGGGCGGGGGCGGGGCGGATGGGAGCGGGCGGGGGAGCGGCGCCGGCCTTCAGCCGGCGCTCTCGACGTAGTGGCGCAGTTCCTCGGCCTCGTGCAGCGCCTCGTCGATGCGCGCCTTGACCAGGTCGCCGATGGAGACCAGGCCAAGCAGCCTGCCATCCTCGGCGAGCACCGGCAGGTGGCGCACGCGGCGATCGGTCATCAGGGAGAGCGCCTCCGTCACGGTCGTCCGCGGCGTCGCGGTGTGCAGCAGGCGCGTCATCATCCGCGCCGCCGGCAGGGCGACCGCCTCGGTGCCGTGGCTGGCGATGCAGCGCACGATGTCGCGCTCGCTGACGATGCCGAGCACCTCGCCGCCGGCGTCGCGCACCAGCGCCGCACCGATGCGGTGCTGGGCGAGGATGCGGGCGATCGCGCCCGTGTCGTCCTCCGGGCCGATGGAGACGACCTGGTTGCCCTTGCTGCGCAGGATGCTCCCGATATCCATGGCGTGGTCCCTTCCCGTGGGAAGCTCCAGGCTGGCAGAGCGGGCCAGGGCGAAGCAAGGAAAGGCTGTGCTGCGCTGCGGCAAGCACGCCCTGGTTGCAGGCGCGGCCGGGGCCGACGGGCCCAGGGCTAGGCCGGCTCGGCCCCGGCCAGCTGCGTGCGCACCAGTTCCGCGAAGCGGCCGCCAAGCTTCACCAGCTCGGCGAAGCCGCCGCGCTCCACGACGCGGCCGCCCTCGAACACCAGGATCTCGTCGGCGTCGCGCACGGTGGAGAGGCGATGGGCGATGATGAAGGTGGTGCGGCCGGCCATCAGCGCCCGCAGCGCCTTCTGCACGCGGGCCTCGGTCGCCGCGTCGAGCGCGCTGGTCGCCTCGTCCAGGATCAGCACCGGCGGATCCTTGAGCAGCGCCCGCGCGATGGCCAGGCGTTGGCGCTGGCCGCCGGACAGGGCCATGCCGCGCTCGCCCACCATGGTGTCGTAGCCCTGCGGCTTCATCGCGATGAAGTCGTGGGCTTCCGCCATGCGGCAGGCGCGCTCGATCTCCTCCTGCGTCGCGTCCGGGCGGCCGACCACGATGTTGTCGCGGATCGAGCGGTTGAACAGCAGCGCTTCCTGGAAGACCACGCCGATGTTGCGGCGCAGGCTCTCCAGCGTGATGTCGCGCAGGTCGTGGCCATCCAGCGTGATGCGTCCGTCCACCGGGTCCCACAGGCGCTGCAGCAGTGCCATGGCGGTGGACTTGCCTGCGCCGGTCTGGCCGACAAGCGCCACGGTGCGCCCGGGCGGGGCGTGGAAGTCGATGCCGTCCAGGATGCGCGGCCCGCCGGGATAGGCGAAGGCCACCTGCTCGAAGCGGACCTCGCCCTCCACGCGGCCGAGGACGAGGGCGTCGGTCTTCTCCGGCACCGAGGAGCGGCTGTCGAGAACGGCGAAGAACTGCTCGAGCGCCGGCGTCTGCAGCAGCAGGTGGGAGACGAAGGCGACCGCCCCTTCCAGGCGCGCGATCAGCAGCGTCGCGAAGCCCATGAAGGAGACGATCTCGCCCACCGTCGCCTGGCCGCGCAGATGCAGCACGGTGCCGAGCACGAAGATCAGGATGACGGTCAGCGTCGCCGCCGAGCGCGTCAGCACCGAGACCACCGCCCACCAGTTCAGCACCGGGAACTGGTGGTCCAGCACCTGGCCGACGATGTCGCGGAACAGCCGCGCCTCCGACCCCAGGCGGGTGAAGGACTGCACGACCATCACGTTGGACAGCGCATCCTGCGCGTTGCCGGCAAGCTGGGTGTGCAGCGCCTCCACCTGGCTCTGCGCCGCATGGGTCTTGCCGATCACCCAGGCCGAGACGACCGCGAAGAGCACGACCAGCGCGACCAGCAGCAGGCCGAGCCGCCAGTTCAGCACCAGCGTGAGCGGGAGCAGCACGCCGGCGGCGATGAAGGTGACGAGGTGCTCGCGGAAGAAGGAGAGCCAGAAGGCGAAGAGGTTGTCGGAGCCGAGCAGCATCACCTTCATCAGCCGGCCCGACTGCGTGTCGCCGTGGAAGGAGAGCGGCAGGGACAGCACGTGCTCGAAATAGCCGCCCATCACGGCGAGCCGGTTGCGATGCGCCATGCGGTCCGACAGCAGGGCCGCGGCGACATTCGCGCCGATGGAGGAGAGGCCGACCGCGGTCCAGAGGGCGAGCAGCGCGAAGGCCTCGGTCCAGAGCGCGTCAGGCCCGATCCGCTCGGAATGCGCCAGCAGGTCCACGACGCGGCCGAACAGCACGGGCTCGAGGAAGGAGAGGCCGGCAATCGCCAGCGCGGCGAAGACAAGCCCGGTGGCCACCCAGCGATCCGGCGCGAGCAGCGCCAGCACCCGCCAGTACACCTTCAGGAAACGCATGCGGCGGGCCCCTTCCGACTTCCGCGTGCCCCGGAGGTCCGGCGGCGCTGGAGTCCCCGGCGATAGGACTCGCCAAAATCCCGCCATCTTGCAAGCCGCGGCCGATCTGCGGCAGGAACGGCGGGCAAGCCAGCGGAGCGCCGGGTTCCGCCCCAGGAGGAGAACGACCATGAAGACCAGCCGTCGCGCCGTGCTCGGCGCCAGCCTCGCCGCTCCCCTTGCCCTGCCCGGCATCGCCCGCGCCCAGGCCTGGGCGCCCACGCGCACCGTGCGCATCGTGGTGGGCTTCACCCCCGCCGGCACGACCGACATCGCCGCGCGGCTGCTCGCCGAGCCCCTCGGGCGGCGGATCGGCCAGCAGGTGGTGGTGGAGAACCGGCCGGGCGCCGGCGGCAACCTGGGCAGCCAGGCCGTGGCGCAGGCCGACCCCGACGGGCACACGCTGCTGATGCAGACGATCAGCGGCGGCGCGATCAACTACGGCCTCTACGGCGCGCGCATGCCGATCAAGCCGGAGGATCTGGCGGCGGTCGGGCTGATGATCCGCGTGCCGAACGCGATCTTCGTCAACCCGAACGTCGCCGCCCGCACCCTGCAGGAGCTTGTGGCGCTGGCCAAGGCGCAGCCCGGCAAGCTCAACATCGGCTCCTCCGGCGCCGGCACCTCGCTGCACATGACGGGCGAGCTGCTGAAGCTGGAGGCGGGGATCGACATGACCCATGTGCCGTTCCGCGGCGCCGGCCCGATGCTGCAGGAGACGATCGCCGGGCGGATCGACGTGGGGGTGGACAACCTGCCCTCCGTGATCGGGCATCTGCGCGACGGGCGGCTGCGCCCGCTGGCGGTCACGACGAAGGAGCGCTCGCCGGCGATGCCGGACGTGCCGACCACGGCGGAGGCCGGCTTCCCCGGCGTGGAGGCGACCGCCTGGTTCGGCCTTCAGGCCCCGGCGCGCACGCCACGCGCGGCCATCCAGCGCTATTCCGACGAGCTGAACGCCATCCTGCGCGAGCCCGACATGCAGCGGCGCCTGGCGGATCTCGGCGGCATGGCGCCGAACCTGACGCCCGATGGCGGCACCAGCCCCGAGGCCTTCGAGGCCTTCATCAAGGCCGAGATCGCCAAGTGGGGCGAGGTGGTGCGGCGCTCCGGCGCGCGCATCGAGTAGCGGCCGCCGCCGCACCGGCGGGCCCCCCGGCGCGGGGCCCCCCGGGGCCGCCCCGCCCCCCCCCCGCCGCCCGCGCGGGGGGAGGGGGC
>NZ_JBWXTD010000007.1:288034-309207 GCF_056682175.1 Falsiroseomonas sp. RANM36 | reverse complement strand
CTTCGTTGGGCCGCCCCCCGCCCCCCGGGGCGCCCCCCCGGGGGGGCCCGCCGGGGGCGGGCCCGGCCCCGCGCCGGCAGCCGGCGCTGGACAAGGCGGCGGGGGCGGGCCACATGCGCCGGTCATGCCGGAGGCCCCTCCCCCCTCCCGCGCGGAGGGCCCGCCGCTCCGCACGGAGGATTTCGACTACGAACTGCCCGAGCGCCTGATCGCCCAGGCGCCCGCGCGGCCGCGCGATTCCGCGCGTCTGCTGGTGGTGCGCGAGGGCGGGCTGGCCGATCGCGGCGTGCTGGACCTGCCGGCGCTGCTCGATCCCGGCGACCTTCTGGTGGTGAACGACACGCGGGTGATCCCGGCGCGGCTGCATGGCAAGCGCGGCGATGCGCGGGTGGAGATCATGCTGAACCGCGCCGAGGGGGCCCCGGGCGGCCATGTCCTGTGGCAAGCGCTGGTGCGCAACGCGCGGCGGCTGCGGCCGGGCGACGAGGTCGCCATCGAGGGCGCGGAGGGCTGCATCGCCCGCGTGGTGGAGCGCGAGGGCGGCACGGCGCTGCTCGATTTCGGCCCCGACCAGGCCGCGCTGGCCGCGGCGCTGGAGCAGGCCGGCGAGGTGCCGCTGCCGCCCTACATCCAGCGCGAGGGCGGGCCGCGGGCCGAGGACGCCGCGGACTACCAGACGATCTTCGCGAAGCGCCCCGGCGCCGTCGCCGCGCCGACCGCGAGCCTGCACTTCACGGACCGGCTGCTGGCGGCGCTGGATGCGCGCGGCGTTATGCGCGCGACGGTGACGCTGCATGTCGGCGCCGGCACCTTCCTGCCGGTGCGCGAGGACGATCCGCGCCGGCACCACATCCACCGCGAATGGGCGGAGATCGGGGAGGATGCGGCGGCGGCGATCAACGCGGCGCGCGCGGCGGGGAAGCGCGTGGTGGCGCTCGGCACCACGGCGATGCGCGTGACGGAGACGGCCGCGCTGGAAGACGGGACGGTTGCGCCCTTCCGCGGGCTGACCGACCTCTACATCCTGCCGGGCTTCCGCTTCCGCGCGGTGGATGCGCTGCTGACAAACTTCCATTTGCCGAAATCCACGCTGCTGATGCTGGTCTCGGCCTTCAGCGGCACGCGGCGGATGCGCGCGGCCTATGCGCATGCCATCGCCCAGGAATACCGCTTCTTCTCCTATGGCGATGCCAGCCTGCTGTTCCGCTGCGAGCAGGATCTGCCGGCATGACCCTGCACTGGACGCTGACCACGACCGACGGCGCGGCGCGCGCGGGCACGCTGCACACGGCCCATGGCGAGGTGCCGACGCCGGTCTTCATGCCGGTCGGCACCGCCGGCACGGTGAAGGCGATGACGGCGGACGCGGTGCGCTCCACCGGCGCGCGGATGGTGCTCGGCAACACCTATCACCTGATGCTGCGGCCGGGGGCGGAGCGCGTCGCGCGGCTCGGCGGGCTGCACCGGCTGATGGACTGGCGCGGGCCGATCCTGACGGATTCCGGCGGTTTCCAGGTGATGAGCCTGACGGGACTGCGGAAGATGGACGCGGATGGCGTGACCTTCCGCAGCCATGTGGACGGCTCGTATCACCGCCTCACGCCGGAGCGCAGCGTGGAGATCCAGCACCTGCTGGGCGCCGATGTGACGATGTGCTTCGACGAATGCACGCCCTTCCCCGCCACGCATGAGCAGGCGGCGCTCAGCATGCGGCTGTCCATGCGCTGGGCCGCGCGCTGCCGGGAGGCCTTCGTGCCGTGCGAGGGCCATGGGCTGTTCGGCATCGTGCAGGGCAGCACCTTCGACGATTTGCGCGCCGAGAGCGTCGCGGCGCTGACCGGCATCGGCTTCGAGGGCTATGCGATCGGCGGGCTGGCGGTGGGCGAGGGCCAGGCCGAGATGCTTCGGGTGCTGGATGCCACGACGCCGCTGCTGCCTGCGCAGGCGCCGCGCTACCTGATGGGCGTGGGCACGCCCGGCGACCTCATCGCGTCGGTCCGGCGCGGCGTGGACATGTTCGATTGCGTGATCCCGACGCGCAGCGGGCGCACGGGCCGCGCCTATACCAGCCGCGGCGTGCTGAACCTGCGCAATGCGCGACACGCGGAGGATCCCTCCCCGCTCGATCCCGATTGCGACTGCCCGGCCTGCACGCGGCATTCCCGCGCCTATCTGCATCATCTGATCAAGGCGGAGGAGATGCTCGGGCCGATCCTGCTGACCTGGCACAACATCCGCTACTACCAGACGCTGATGGCGCGCCTGCGCCGCGCCATCGTCGAGGGCCGCTTCGAGGCCGAGGCCGCCACGATCGAAGCCGGCTGGGCCGAGGGCGAGGCGGAGAGGAAAGCGGCATGACGATCAAGACCGACGTCTCCGGCCTGACGATGCTCGGCCAGCATGTCGAGCAGCCCCGCTCGCCCGAGGAAGCGGTGCTGGAACGCGTGCCGAACCCGCATCCGGGCACACGGTACTGCGTGCGCTTCGTCGCACCCGAATTCACCTCGCTCTGCCCCCTGACGGGTCAGCCCGACTTCGCGCATCTCGTGATCGACTACATCCCGGGCCAATGGCTGGTGGAGAGCAAGTCGCTCAAGCTGTTCCTGACCAGCTTCCGCAACCACGGCGCCTTCCACGAGGCCTGCACGGTGGGGATCGCGAAGCGGATCGTGGAACTGCTCGATCCCGAATGGCTGCGCATCGGCGGCTACTGGTATCCGCGCGGCGGCATCCCGATCGACGTGTTCTTCCAGACCGGCACGCCGCCGGAGGGCGTGTGGATTCCGGACCAGGGGGTGGCGCCCTATCGTGGGCGGGGGTGAGCGCAGCGGCGCCGCACGGGACGCGATCCGCGCGCAGGCGCTCGCGCTCGGCTTCGACGCGGTGGGCTTCGCGCGCGCGCATCTGGCCGACGAGGTGCGGGAACGGCTCGCGACCTTCCTGGCGGACGGGCATCACGGCAGCATGGGCTGGATGCAGGAACGCGCCGAACAGCGGGCGCATCCGCGCGCGCTGTGGCCCGAGGCGGTGAGCGTGATCTCGCTCGGCGTCAACTACGCGCCGGAGGAGGATCCGCTGGCGACACTGGCCCGCCGCGACCGCGCGACGATCAGCGTCTATGCCCGCAACCGCGACTACCACGATGTGGTGAAGGGGCGGCTGAAGCGGCTCGGGCAGTGGATGGCGCATCGCTTCAAGGGCACCGACCTCAAGGTCTTCGTGGACACCGCGCCGGTGATGGAGAAGCCGCTGGCGCAGCAGGCCGGCCTCGGCTGGCAGGGCAAGCACACCAACCTGGTCTCCCGCGCGCATGGCTCCTGGCTCTTCCTCGGCGAGGTCTTTTGTACGTTGGCGCTGGAGCCGGATGAGGTTGGCGCAGATCACTGTGGGTCTTGCGATGCCTGCCTGCGCATCTGCCCGACCGATGCCTTTCCCGCGCCCTATCGCTTGGATGCCAGGCGCTGCATCTCCTACCTGACGATCGAGCATCGCGGGCCGATCCCCGAGGACCTCCGCCCGCGCATGGGCAACCGCATCTATGGCTGCGACGATTGCCTGGCGGTGTGCCCCTGGAACAAGTTCGCGCGCGCGCACAGCGAGCCCGCCTTCGCGCCGCGCGCGGAGCTCGCCGCGCCGAAGCTGGCGGAGCTCGCGACGCTGGACGATGCGGGCTTCCGCGCGCTGTTCAGCGGCAGCCCGATCAAGCGCATCGGGCGCGACCGCTTCGTCCGCAACGTGCTGGTGGCGATCGGCAACTCGGACGATGCGGCGCTGAGGCCTGTGGCGCAGGCGCTGTGCGAGGATGCAGACCCGGTGGTTGCCGAATGCGCGCGCTGGGCGGTGGCGCGGCTGCCCGCCTGAACGACCTCCGCCCGACGAGAACCCGATGCAGATCCTGATCCTGCGCAACAGCGAGAGCGCGCCGGAAGGCGCCTTCGGCGCGTGGCTCGCCGCGCAGGGCCATGCGCTGCGCGTGGTCGCCGGCGAGGCCGCGGCGGCGGAGGAGATCGCGGAGGCGGAGCTGCTGGTCTCGCTCGGCTCGCCGCATGGCGCCTACGACACGCATATTCCCTGGATCGCGCGGCAAAGGGCGCTGCTGGCCGAACGCATGGCGCGCCGGCGGCCGACCATCGGCATCTGCTTCGGCGCGCAGATGATGGCGGCCGCGGCGGGCGGGAATTCGGCGCGCATGCAGGACGGGCGCTTCTTCCGCGGCTGGTTCGGCATCGCGCGCGCGGAGGATCCGGTGCTGGCCGGGCCCTGGCCGCGCTGGCACGGCGATGCCATCACCGCGCCCCCCGGCGCTGCCGTACTGGCCGAGGATCAGGACACGGTGCAGTCCTTCGCACTGCCGCGCGCGATCGGGGTGCAGTTCCACCCGGAAGCGACGCCCGCGATCATGCAGGACTGGGCCGAGCGCTACACGCCGCCGGGGCTGGTGGATGCGGCGGCGCTGGCGGCGGAGAGCGCGCGGATCTACCCGGCGCGCGAGGCGGCGCGCACGGCGCTGTATGCGTGGTTGCTGCGGCGCGCGACGGAGGAGTGACGCAGCGAGGCGGGCGGCGCAGCCGGCCGAGCGCGCGAAGGCGCGCCGCGCCGAGTGGCGCGAAGGCAAGCGCGCGGAGCGCGCGCCCGCCGTCTGAGGGCAGCCGAAAAAATCAGTCCGGCTGGATACCGCTGGCGCGCACCACGCGGCCCCACTTCTCCACCTCGGCGGCGAAGAAGCGCGCAAAATCCTCGGGCGAGGACATCACCAGGCGCGCCTGCTGGGTCTCCGTCATCACCTGCTGCACGCGCGGCTCCTGCAGCGTCTCGCGCAGCGCGGCGTTCATGCGGGCGACCATCGGCGCCGGCGTGCCATGCGGCGCGAAGACGCCCCACCAGGCCTCGGCGATCAGGTTGGGGAAGCCGGCCTCGGTGGAGGTCTGGGTGTCGGGCAGGCCCGAGAGGCGCTGCGGGCCGAACTGCAGCAGCGGGCGCAGCGTGCCGCCCTTGATGTGCGGCAACAGCAGCGCGGAGGAGCCGATCATCATGTCCACCGTGCCGGCCACCGCGTCGTTCACCGCCAGGCCGCCGCTGCGATACGGCACATGCGTCATCTTGATGCCCGCCGCCTCGCCCAGCAGGATCATCGTGAGATGGCCGATCGTGCCATTGCCGGTGGAGCCGTAGGAAACCGCGTCCGGCCGCGCCTTCGCCGCGGCGATGACATCGGCGAAGCTGCGGAAGGGCTTGTCCGCCTTGGTCGCGATGGAATAGGGCGAGCCCCCGATCAGCATGACCGGATCGAGGTCCTTCATCAGGTCGAAGGGCGGGTTGCGCAGCAGCGCGGAGATCGTCGCGTGGCTGTCGAAGGTGAGCAGCCAGGTCAGCCCGTCCGGCCGTGCCTTCGCCACCGCATCCGCGCCGATCGAGCCGGCGGCGCCGGAGCGGTTCTCCACAACCACGTTCGCGCCGAGGCGCTGCGTGAGACCCGGCGAGACGAGGCGCGCCACGGCATCGGTGGAGCCGCCGGGCCCGAAGGGCACGACGATGCGGATGGTGTTGCCCTGCGCGGCGGCGAGGCGCGGCGCGGCAAGGGCGATGGCAAGCGCGCCGAGCGCGCCACGGCGGGCGATGCGGATCATCCCGGTTTCCTCCCTGCGAATTCGGCGCGCACCATCGCCAAATCGCGCGCGGAGGGCAAGCCAGGGTCAGAAGCGCGCCATCTCCCGCTGCACCTTCGCGAGGAAGGCGCCGCAGCGCGCTTCGGTCGCCCGGTTCATGTCGTAGAGCGCGAGATACTGCACCTGCGCCTGCCAGCCGGTCAGCGCGCGCAGGTAGCGCGTGACGGCCATCCGCGGCGGATCGAGGACAAACAGCGCGTTCCACCACGGCCGGCCATAGGTGCTGATGCCGGCGATCTTGCGGATATGCCCGAAATTCGGCCGCGCGACGCCATCCTGCAGCGTGAAGGACACGCCGGGGACGAAGACGCGGTCGAAGAAGCCCTTGAGGATCGCGGGCAGGCCGAAGGACCAGGTGGGGAAGGAGAGCACGAAGGCCTCCGCGCGCTCCACGCGGCGGATATAGTCCTCGACCGGCGCGCGGTTGTCCGGCACGGCGTGGTAGCCGCGGCGTTCGGCGGCGCTCAGCACCGGGTCGAAGCGCTCGGCGTAAAGGTCGCAGAGATCCACCTCGTGACCCGCCTGGCGCAGCCCTTCGCGCGCCGCGTCGCGGATGGCGGCGTGGAAGCTGTCGGGCAGCGGATGGGCGTAGAGGTAGAGCACGCGCATCAGGCGCGGCCCGCGCCGGTGAGCACGGCGATGTCCTCCGGCGCGAGATCCACCGGCGTGCCGTTGCGGATCAGCTCCGCGAAGCCCTCGTTCGGCGCCATCAGCGTCAGGCAGTAGAGCTTTTCGTTCGTGTCGTTGACGACCACGTGCTCCACGCCCGGGCGCAGCACGAAGGCGTCGCCGGGGCCGATCGGCATCTCGGCGCCATCGGCATAGGCCTTGCCGTTGCCGGCGAGGACGACGAAGCATTCCTCGGCCGCCTGGTGCGTGTTGGGCGGCGTGCGGCCGCCCGGCTCGAAGATCTCGACGACGAGGGTGAAGGAGACGCCGTCCTCCAGCGGATCGAAGAGGCAGGCGAAGTAGTTGGTGTCGTTCGGCGCGATGCGGAAGCCGCGCAGGTCCTTCGCGCGCTTGCCGATCACCGGGGCGGTCATCATCGGGCCGTCTCCTTCTGCCGTTGCGCATCCGGCCCGCCGCTTGCTAGGCGGGCGGCATGCAGGTGCTGATGATCTATGCCCATCCGCGCGAGGACAGCCTGGCGGCGGGGTTGCGGGATGCCGCGAAGGCCGCGCTGGAGGCGGCAGGCCATGCGGTGGAGTTGCGCGACCTCTATGCCGAGCGCTTCGACCCGGTGCTGAGCGCGGAGGAACGCGGGCGCTACCACGACGTGCCGGACAACCTGCAGGGCATCGAGGACCATGTCGCCGCGCTTCGCCGTGCGGAGGCGCTGGTGCTGGTGCATCCGACCTGGTGGTATGGCATGCCGGCGATCCTGAAGGGCTGGTTCGACCGCGTCTGGGCGCCTGGCGTGGCGTTCCATCTCGGCGCTGGCGCGATCGAGCCGGCTCTGACGAACATCCGCCGCATCGCCGTTGTGACCACCTATGGCTCGCCGACCTGGCTGCTGTGGTACATCGGGCGGATCGACCGCAAGCTGTTCGGGCGCGGCATGCGGCGGCTCTGCGCGCGCGACTGCAAGGTGGAGTGGGTGACGCTGACGCGCATGGACCAGCGCACGCGCGCCGAATGCGAGGCCTTCGTGCAGCGCGTGCGGGCGCATTTCGCGAGGTGGTAGCGTCGGCTAGCCCGAAACGCCCACCACCGCGTCCAGCTCGCGCCAATGTGGCGCGGTGGCGTCCAGCACGCGGCCGTCGCGCAGCACGATGCGGTCCGATTGCGGGCGGGAGAGCAGCTCCGTCATGAAGCGGGCGGAGAACAGGATCAGGTCCGCCGGCACGCCGGCGGCGATCAGCCCCCTGCCCTGCAGCCCCATCGCCTCGGCCGGGTTCGCGCCCGCGGCCCGGTACCAGTCGCCGAAGGGGTGGTCGAGATGCAGGATGCGCGTGGCTTCCCGGAACACCTCCACCATGTCGAGATCGCCATAGGCGTAGAAGGGATCGCGCGTGTTGTCGGAGGCGACGGAGACGCGGATGCCGGCGGCGCGCATCTCATGCACCAGCGTCACGCCGCGCCAGCGCGGGGTGCGGCCCGGCACGCGGTCCTGCAGATACATGTTGCACATCGGCAGCACGACGATGTCGATGCCGGCCTCGGCCACGCGGGCGATGGTCTCGCGCGCGAAATCCTCCGGCTGGATCGCCAGCGAGCAGCAATGGCCGCACTGGATGCGGCCCTTGAATTTCCGCTTGAGCGCGGTCAGCGCGATCTCGCGCAGGGCGCGGGCGCCGGTCTCGCCGCTTTCGTCCACATGCAGGTCGAGGTCGAGGCCGCGTTCCTCCGCGAGTGCGAAGAAGGTGTCGAGCTCCTGCTGGAAGCCCGGCGGCAGGTCGTCATGGATGCCGCCGGAGGGGCGCGTCACCATGCCGAGCACGCCCCCGGAGGCGGCGACGAGATCGGCCAGCGCCTTGCCGTCCGGGCCGGAGAATCGATCGAGCGGGCAGATCGAGGACATCTGGATGGCGATGCGCCCGGCCCAGGCCTCGCGCAGCTCCCGCATCACGCGCCAGGTGGTCATGGCGTGCGGCAGGTAGGTGTCGAGATGGGTGCGGATCGCGACCGTGCCATGCGCATAGGCGCAGCGCAGCGCGAAATCGGCGCGGGCGCGGATGTCCTCGCCGCTCCAGGCGGCGTTGCGGTCGGACATCACGGCGGTCAGCGCGCCGATGAAGCTGCCTTCCGGGTTGCGGGTGCGCGGCCAGATATGGCCCTTGTCGAGATGGGTGTGGGCGTCAACCGGCGCCGGCCAGACCTGCCCGCCGGCAAGGTCCACGCCGTCCGGCGCGGTGCCGGGCAGCGCGACGGCCGCGACCTTGCCGTCCTCGATGCGGATGTCGAGGCGGATCAGCCCGTCCTGGTCGCGGTCGGCGTCGAGCCCCGGCACCAGCACGCCGGGCGCGCGCGCATTGCGCAGCCAGAACCGGCCGCCGGCGCGCTGGAGAAGATCCTTCACTTGCGTTCCTTCATCGCGCTTTCGTGCCAGTGGCGCAGCGCGAGATGCGAGACCAGCGTCATCGCGAGGAAGATCGCGATGCCGGTGGCCGAGACGAGGACCAGCGCGGCGAACATGCGCGGGATCTGCAGGTTGTAGCCGGATTCCAGGATGCGGTAGGCGAGGCCGGAGGCGCGCCCGCCGGTGCCGGCGACGAATTCCGCGACGATGGCGCCGATCAGCGCGAGCCCGCCCGAGATCTTCAGCCCGCCGAGGAAATAGGGCATGGCGGTCGGCAGGCGCAGGCGCATCAGCACCTGCCAGCGGCTGGCGCGATAGAGCCGGAACAGGTCCTGCAGGTTGTGGTCGGCGCTGTTGAGCCCGAGCGTGGTGTTCGACAGGATCGGGAAGAAGGCGACGATCCAGGCGCAGATCAGCAGGGCCAGGCGGATGTCGTCCACCCAGATGATGATCAGCGGCGCGATGGCGACGATCGGCGTGACCTGCAGGATCACCGCATAGGGAAACAGCGAGAGCTCGATCACGCGCGACTGCGCGAACAGCACCGCCAGCGCGAGCCCGAGCACGGCCGCGACGAACAGCGCCGCGAAGGTGATCTGCAGCGTGATCCAGAGCGAGACCTGCAGCGTATGCCAGTCCCGGATCAGCGTGCGGCCGATCTCGATGGGGCCGGGCAGGATGTAGGAGGGGACCTCGTTCGCGCGCACCGCCCATTCCCAGAGGCCGAGCGCGATGACGCCGATGGCGAGCGGGGCGAGGATGCGCGCCCAGCCCTCGGCGGTGAGGCCGAGGATGGTCCTCTCCCGCGCCTCCTGCGGCGCGTCGGCGACTTCGTTGGCGGAGACGGAAACACCCACGCGCGGCCTCCTATTCACCCATGGCGCCATGCAGCGCCTCCGACACGGCGCGGCAATGCGCCGCGTAGTCGGCCGACGTGCGAAAAGCCTCGCCGCGCGGATAGGGGGCGTTCACCTCGATATCCTCCACGACGCGGCCCGGGCGCGCGGCCATCACGACGATGCGGCGGGAGAGATAGACGCTCTCGAACACCGAATGGGTGACGAAGACCGCGGTGAAGCGCTCGAGCGCCCAGAGCGTGAGCAGATCGTTGTTCAGCCGGTGGCGCGTGATCTCGTCGAGCGCGGCGAAGGGCTCGTCCATCAACAGCAGGCGCGGCTTGGTGACCAGCGCGCGGGCGATGGAGACGCGCATCTTCATCCCCCCCGACAGCGCGCGGGGATAGGCCTTCTCGAAGCCCTTGAGTCCGACCTCGGCCAGCGCCGCCGCGGCCCGGTCCTCGGCCTCGCTGCGCGGCATGCCGGCCAGGCGCAGCGGCAGCATCACGTTCTTCAGCGCGCTCGACCAGGGCATCAGCGTCGGCTCCTGGAAGACGAAGCCGATATCGCCCGAGACCTGGCCGCCGGCGGCCATCTCGATGCTGCCCTGGCTCGGCCCCATGAGCCCGGCGATCATGCGCAGCACGGTGGACTTGCCGCAGCCGGAAGGCCCGAGCAGGGAGATGAAGTCCCCCTGCCCGATCGCCAGATCCACCCCTTGCACGGCCAGCGTGCCGTTGGCGTAGCGCTTGGCCACGCCGCGCAGGGTGACGACGGGAGGTTCCGCCGTCACGCCGGCCGCCGCGCCGAAGGCATGGTCAGGCAAGGCCGACCCGCTTGTTCACGAAGTCCAGGCTGTAGGCGCGCTTCACGTCCATGCCGGCGGGATAGAGGCCGACATCGCGCATCGTCTCGTAGAAGGACTGCCAGCGCGCGTCCGTCATGGCGCCGATCCCGAGGGTCAGCGCATCGCCCGACTTCACGATGCCCTGCTCGTTCATCACGCGGATCGCGTAGGCGATCTTGGCGTCCGTCATCTCGGGGTTGTCGCGCTTGATCAGGGCGTTCGCCGCCTCGATCCCCTGGCCGGTCATGTATTGCGTCCAGCCTTCGATCGTGGCGTTGACGAAGCGCTGCACCACGTCGCGCTTCTCGCTCACCATGCGGCGGGAGATGTCGATGGTGGTGTTGTAGTTGCTGTAGCCGGCATCGGCGATCAGGAAGACCTTCGGCCGCGCCCCGCCCTCGATCGCCGCATAGGGCTCGGAGGAGAGGAAGCCCTGCTGGATCGCCATGCGGTCGGCCAGGAAGGGGGCGACGTTGAAGGTGTAGGGGCGGATCTGCTCGTCGGTGAAGCCGAAGCGGCGGCGCAGGAACGGCCAGTAGGTGGTGCGGCCGGAGGCGCCGACCAGGATCGGGCGGCCCTTCATGTCCTCGAAGGAATTGATGCCGTTGCCCTCATGCGTCATCAGGATCTGCGGATCCTTCTGCATGATCGCGCCGATCGTCATGAAGGGCAGGTTCTCGCGCACGTAGTTCAGCGCCTGGAAGCCGTTGGACATGATCATGTCCACGCGCCCGGCGAGCAGCAGCTGCGCGGGGTTCTGCTGCGGCCCGCCCATGCGGACCTCCACGTCCAGCCCGTGGCGGCGGTAGATGCCGGCGGCGACGCCCTGGTAGTAGCCGCCATGCTCGGCCTGGGCGCGCCAATTGGTCTGGAAGGAGACCTTGTCGAGGCTCTGCGCCAGCGGCACGCGGGCGCCGGGAACGGCGGCCAGGACGAAGGCGGCGCCGCCGCCGAGCAGGGCGCGTCGCTCGATGCGGTAGCGGGTGCGGTTCGTGGTGCCCATGCGGGTGGATCCTCCGTCGCGTCTCGGCCGCGCGCCGTCAGGCGGCGCGGGCCCTGCCGGGTGGCAGTCCGCCCCCGCGCAGCAAGGGCCGTGCCAGGGTGTCGGCCAACCAGCGACGGCATAGCCCGCCCGGGCCACGGCGCGAAAGCGGGCAGACGCAAAAAAAATGGGCAGCGGACGGCAGGGATGCCCCTGGAATCCGCGCAGCGCCCGGCTGGCGGCGTGGCACCGGGATTGCCTACCCTCCTCGCGTGCAATCCGCCCCGCATCTCCGCCTCGACGGGCTGGTCAAGCGCTACGGCGCCACGGCCGCCGTGGACGGCGTTTCGCTCGATGTCGCACGCGGCGAGTGCATCGCGCTGCTCGGCCCCTCGGGCTGCGGCAAGACCACCACGCTGCGCCTCGTGGCGGGCTTCATCACGCCCGATGCCGGCCGGATCCTGATCGGCGGCCGCGCGGTGGAGCGCGATCCGCCGCACCGCCGGCAGATCGGCATGGTCTTCCAGAACTACGCGCTGTTCCCGCACCTGACCGCCGCGGGGAACGTCGCCTTCGGGCTCGAGATGCGCAACCTGTCGCGTGCCGAGTGCAGATCGCGCGTTGCGGAGGCGCTGGCGATGGTCGGGCTGGACCGTCTGGCGGACCGCTACCCGGCGCGGATGTCGGGCGGGCAGCAGCAGCGCGTGGCGTTGGCCCGCGCGCTGGTGATCCGGCCCGAATTGCTGCTGCTGGACGAGCCGCTGTCCAACCTCGATGCCGGGCTGCGCGTGGAGATGCGCGAGGAGATCGCCCGGCTGCGCACGCAAGCCGGCATCACCACGCTGTTCGTCACCCATGACCAGGAGGAGGCGCTGGCGCTCGCCGACCGTGTTGCGGTGATGGATCGCGGCCGCATCGTGGAATGCGCGAGCCCGGCGGAGCTGACGGAGCGTCCGCGCCACCTCTTCACCGCCCGTTTCCTCGGCGCGCGCAGCGTGCTGGAAGGCCGGGCGGAGGCCGGGCTGTTCCGCGCGCCGGGCCTGCCGCCCGTTCCGCTGCAGGCCGGCACGCGGCCCACGCATCTCGTGCTGCGCGCCGCGCGGCTGCGGCTGCTGCCGCCGGGCGGTGAGACGGAGGCGCCGCTGGTTGCCGCCGCCCGCATCGAAGCGGCGACGCGGCTGGATGACGCCGTGCACTACGACGTCGCGCTCGGCCCGCATCGCCTGCGCGTCCGCCGCCCCACCGCCGAGCCGGCCTTCGCCCCCGGCGCCGAGGTCGCCCTTGTCGCGCCGGCGGAGGCGATGAGCTGGATCGAGGACTTTTCATCCGCATCGGGAGAAGCCGCATGACCACATCACGTCGCGCCCTGCTTGGCGCCGCGCTCGCCGCGCCAGCCATCTGGGGCAAGGATGCCGTCGCGCAGATCCGGCGCGGCGACGAACTCACCGTCGGCGTCTGGGGCGGCGCGCAGGAGCGCATCGTCCGCCAGTACTGCGCCACGCCGCTGGAGCAGCAGCACGGCGTGAAGATCAACTTCGTGCTCGGCGGCACCACGGAACGGCGCGCGCGCGCCTATGCGGAGCGTGGGCGGCCCTCCTTCGACGTGTTGTACCTGAACATCTCGGAAAGCCGCCAGGCGGTGCGCGACGGCGTGACGCAGGCGCCGACCGCCAACGTGCCGAACTTCGCCAATCTCTATCCGCTGGCGCGGCAGGGCGGCTACGGCGTCGCGTTCAACCCGGTGACGGTGGTCTATGACCGCCGCATGGTCGCCGCGCCGATGACCTCCTGGAAGGACTTCTGGCGCGACGACCTGAAGGGCAAGGTGATCTGGCCGACCTATCCCGGCGCGCAGGGCACCTCCGCGCTGCTGATGTCGGCCAAGGTCTGGGGCGGCAGCGAGACGAACATCGACCCGGCCTTCCAGAACATCGCGCGCCTCAAGCCCTTCGCCGCCATCCAGGGCAGCCAGGACCAGCTCTACGGCATGTTCGACAGCGGCGTCGGCGCCGCCAGCGTGGAGTTCGGCAGCTTCACCCGCCGCTATGCCGAGACGCGCAACCCCAACATCGTGATCGCCGACCCGACCGAGGGGCAGGTGGTGGCGATGAACGTCGCCTGCATCACCACCGGCACGCGCAACCAGGCGCTGGCCGAGGCCTGGGTGAACCTGCATCTCTCGCCGGAATGCCAGAAGGCCTATGCCGAGCAGATCTACTACAGCCCGACCATCACCAACCTGACGCTGCCCGCCGACCTCGCGGCGAAGCTGGTGATGGGCGAGGAGCAGGTGAAGAAGCTCGTGGACTTCGACTGGGCGGTGGTGGCGCAGAACGAGCCGCGCTGGTCTTCCCGCTTCACCCGCGAGATCGCGGGCTGACGCAGCGCAACCCATGACGGGCAGGGTCGGCTCGGGCCTGCTGGCCCTGCCCTACGGCATCTGGCTGCTCGCCGCCTTCGCCGCGCCGCTCGGCGCGGTGGCGCTGCTGTCTGTGCAGCAGACGGGCGGGATGTTCGACCCGATTTCGCTGGTGCCGTCCGGCGAGCAGTATGTGGAGCTGGTCGGCGACCGCTTCTACATGCGTGTGTTCCTCAACACGCTTCTGCTCGGCGTTGGCGTGGCGACCGCCTGCGCGGTGCTCGGCTATCCGCTGGCGCTGTGGCTCACGCGGCTGCCGCCGCGCTGGAAGCCGCTCGGCTTCGCCATCGTGCTGGTGCCGCTGCTGACGAATGTCGTGGTGCGCTCGCTCGGCATCATCCTGCTGCTGGCGCCGCGCGGCATCGTCGCCTCCCTCGCGGTCGAGCTCGGCCTGCCGCGGCCGGACCTGCTGTTCGGCTGGTTCGCGGTGGGGCTGGCGCTGACGCAGGTGTTCCTGCCCTTCATGGTGCTGGCGCTCTACGACGTGCTGGAAGGCCAGGAGAAGCGCCTGGACGAGGCCGCGACGAGCCTCGGCGCCGGGCCGGCGACGCGCTTCTGGCGGGTGATCCTGCCGCTGTCGCTGCCCGGGCTGCGCGCGGGCCTTGTCATCACCTTCCTGCTCGCTTCGGAATCCTACGTCTCGGCCGCGCTGGTGGGCGGCCGGAAAGTGCTGGTCAGCGGCATGATCGTGCTGAAGGAAGGCATCGAGGTGATGAACTATCCCCTCGCCTCCGCGCTCGCGATGCTGATGCTGTTCGCGGGCGTGGCGGCGACCTTCCTGATCGGCCGCGCCATCGCGCTGCTGACGCCCTGGATCCCCGGCCGCCCGCCGCTGCCGCGCCTGACGCTGCCGCCGGCGCTGCGCCGCGCGGTGGTGGCGGTGGCGGAAGCGGTGGCGCCCCTTGTCTCGCGCCTGCTGCTGGCGGTCGCGATCCTGCTGCTGATCTTTCCGCTGCTGCTCGTCGCCGTCGCGAGCGTCAACGACACGCCGCAGGCGACGGTCGCGCAGTTCGTCGGCTTCACGTTGAAATGGTACGCGCTGATCCTGGAGAACCCGCGCTACCTCGAGGATGCCTGGACCAGCCTGCAGCTCGCGCTCTGCGCGGTCGCCATCGCGCTGGCGATCTGCCTGCCGGCCGCCTTCGCCCTGGTGCGCGGCGGCTTCGCCGGGCGGGAGGCGCTCGGCGCGCTCTATGTGCTGCCGCTGGCGCTGCCGGGGATCGCGATCGGCCTCGGCATGCTGCGGCTGCTGCAATGGTTCAACATGGTGCCGCCCTTCCTCGGCATCCTCGCGGTGCATGTGGTGCTGATCGCGCCCTTCATGCTGCTGCTGCTGCGGGCTTCCGTCGCGCAGCTCGACCGCAGCCTGGAGGAAGCTGCGGGCGGGCTCGGCGCCACGCCTTCCCGGGTGTTCCGGCGCGTGATCCTGCCGCAGCTCGGCCCCGGGATCGGCGTGGCCTGCGTGATCGGCTTCCTCAACTCCTTCGGCGAGGTCACCGTCACCGCCTTCCTGACCACGGCGCGGATGCAGACGCTGCCGGTGCGCATCTATGCCGAGGCGACCTTCAGCCTGGAGAATACGGTCAACGCCATCAGCACGATCTTCATCCTGGTGACGGTCGCGCTGCTGCTGCTGGTCAACCGGCTGATGCCGCTGGATCGCGTCTGGCGCCGCTGAGGCCGCCGGCGGATCAACTCCAGTAGGGGCGCTCGCGGTAATGCGCGTGCAGCCGCGCCTCGTGGTCGCGGGCAAGCAGGGCGGCGGGGTCGTAGTCGGGGCTCGCCTTCACCTGGTCCCGCGTGACGGTCACCTGCACCTGCCGCAGGGTCCAATCGATCCCGCGGAACCAGCGGGGCGAGAGCAGCACCTTGCGCGACGGCCACCAGTTCGCGGTGTCCACGACCACATAGCGGATCGTCCAGGGCGCATCGTCCACCACGAATTCCTCGACATGGCCGATGTCGCCGTCGGTGGCGTGGACATGATAGCCCGTGACCTCGCGCGCGCTGCGCAGATGCGGATCGCCGGACGGCTCCGGCGGCGTTTCCGGGGCCGGGCGCGGCGGCCCGGCGGCCGCGGGCATGGCCACCGGCGCGGCGAAGGGCGGAACGACGCCGAGGCTCCAATAGGGCGTCCAGCCGTAGTGACCGTAGAGACGGGATTCATACTGCCGCGACACCGGCGCGTCGAAGCCGATCTCCGGGCTCTCCTTCACCTGCTGCCGGGTCAGGTCCACCGGATATTCCAGGGTCGTGCCGCCGGGCGGCCCGAAGCAGGAGGGCGGCAGCAGCACCTGCCGGCCGGGAAGCCAGGTGCCGGTGTCCACCACCACCCAGCGCACGCTCCAGCCGGCCTGATCGAACAGCAGGTCGGCGATGCGCCCGATCGCGCCGTCCCGCGCCCTGATGCCGCTGCCGAAGAGAGTCGTGGATCGCCAGAGCATCGCCGCCTCCTCTCCCGTTGGCCGCCTGCCGCCCGCGCGGGGCGGAGGCGCTTGGAACATCTATACGCCACGGCAGCCCCGCCGGTTCCCCCGAGGGCGGGTCAGGCCACAGGCGTCGGCAGCGGGCGGCCCTCCATCTGCGCTTCCAGGTTGGCCCGCATCAGCGCGCCCATGTCCTTGCGCGTCTCCACCGTGGCGCTGGCCGCGTGGGGTTGCAGCACGACATGGTCGAAGGCGAGGAATTCCGGGTCGATGTCCGGCTCGTTGAGGAAGACGTCCAGCCCCGCCGCAGCGATGCGGCGCGTGCGCAGCGCGGCGAGCAGCGCGGCCTCGTCCACCACCGTGCCGCGCGAGACGTTGCAGAAGATGGCGCCGGGCTTCAGCGCCTCGATCGCCGCCCTGTCCACCAGGCCCTTGGTCGCGGCGCCGCCGGCGGCGGCCACCATCAGGATGTCCACATGCGGCGCCAGCGCCGCAGGCGTGGGATGCCAGTCGTAGGGCACGTCCTTCTTCTGCCGCGCGCTGTAGGCGATGGGCATGCGGAAGGCCTCGGCGCGGCGGGCGATGGCGCTGCCGATGCGGCCCAGCCCGACGATGCCGATGCGCTTGCCCCAGACGCGCGTCTGCAGCGGCATCGCGCCCTTGGTCCTCCAGGACCCGTCGCGCACCCAGGCATCGCCGGCGGGAATGCGGCGGGCGGCGGCGAGCAGCAGGCCCATGGCCATGTCCGCCACTTCCTCGGTCAGCACGTCCGGCGTGTTCGACACGCGGATGCCACGCGCCTTGGCGGCGGGCACGTCGATCAGGTCGTAGCCGACGCCGTAGCAGGCGATGATTTCCGTCCGTGGCAGCGCATCCATCAGCTCGGCGCTGGCGCCGACCTCGCCCTTCGTCGCGATGGCGCGGATGGTGTCGCGGTGCCGCGCGAGCATGCCCGGCTTGTCCGCCGTGGCGTAGTAGAGATGGACCTCGAAGCGCTCGGCCAGCGCTTCCAGATCCCAGTCCGGCAGTTCCCCGACGACGAGTACGCCGGGCTTCACGGCACCTTCCCCATCAGCTCGTCCTCGACATGCACGCGGATGATCTCGTCGAAACTCTTCTCGGCCTGGAAGCCGAGCGATTCCGCGCGCTTCGCGTCGAAGCGGCGGGGCCAGCCGGCGACGATCCTCATGATGGTCTCGTCGGGCTCGCGCCTGATCAGGGCGACGGCCTTGTCGCCGGCGACGCGGCGCAGCGCCTCGATCTGCTCGGCGACGGTCGCGGCCAGGCCCGGCATGGTCAGGTTGCGCCTTGCGCCGAGCGGGCCGGTGTCGAGCGTCGCGGCATGCAACAGGAAGCCGACGGCGGCGCGCGGGCTGGCGTGCCAGTGCATCACCGTGTCGGGCACGGGCAGCACGGCCTCCTTCCCCGCCAGCGGCTCGCGCAGGATGCCGGAGAAAAAGCCGCTGGCCGCCTTGTTCGGCAGGCCGGGGCGGATGCAGATGGTGGGCAGGCGGATGCCGACGCCGTCGAAGAAGCCGCGGCGGGAATAGTCGGCCAGCAGCAGCTCGCCGATCGCCTTCTGCGTGCCGTAGCTGGTGAGCGGGGTGGTGAAGAACTCGTCGCCGATCGCGTCCGGGAAGGGCGCGCCGAAGACGGCGATGGAGGAGGTGAAGACCACCCGCGGCTTGTATTCCGCGCCCTCGCCGGCGGCGCGCAGCGATTCCTGGCGGATCTCCTCGAACAGCAGGCGCGTGCCGTCCAGGTTGATGCGGTAGCCCTTGTCGAAATCGGCCTCGGCCTCGCCGGAGACGATGGCGGCGAGGTGGAAGATCAGCTCCGGCCGGCCGGCGATCATGCGGTCCGCGGCGCCGCCGGCGGAGATGTCGGCGGCCCAGGCCTCGCCCGCCATGCCCTCCGGCAGTTGCGGCGCGACCACGTCCACCAGGCTGAGCTTCGTGACGGGCCGCCCGCCGACCGCGCCATCCGCGGCGAGCCGCGCGACGAGCTTGCGGCCGACCATGCCGGCGGCGCCGATGACGAGGACATGCATGCCTGGACCCTCCCGAACCAGGGCGCAGGCTAAGGCGGAATGGGCGGGTTAGGAAGGCGAGCGGCCTGCACGCCCTCCCCCGCCGGCGCGAGGAAGGGCGCGGACGCGATCAGGCAACGCGGATGTTGCGGAACTGCCAGGGGTCGGTGTGGTCCACTTCCTCCGGGAACAGCACGCCGCGGTCGTGCAGCGGGGTCCAGTCGGAATAGACGCCGACGACCTCGCCGAGATAGGGCCGGCAGATCTCGAGGATGCGGTCATGGTCCATCTCGTCGGATTCGACCAGGCCGCGGCGCGGGTTCTCGATGGCCCAGATCACGCCGGCCAGCACCGCCGCCGTGACCTGCAGCGAGGTGGCGTTGTTGTGCGGCACCTGCTCCCGCGCCTCGCCGATGGTCAGGCGGGAGCCATACCAGTAGGCGCCCTTGGCGTGGCCGCAGAGCAGCACGCCGAGCTCGTCCATGCCGGAGACGATCTCGTCCGTCATGAGCCGCTTCTCGGGCTGCATCTCCCAGTTCTTGCCGGCGAGTTCGTGCACCGACAGCACCGCGTCGTCGCAGGGATGGTAGGCGTAGTGCGCGGTCGGGCGATACAGCACGCCGCCCTCGGCATCGCGCAGCGTGTAGTAGTCGGCGATCGAAATGCTTTCGTTGTGCGTGATCAGGAAGCCGTGGAACGGGCCCTCCAGCGGCGTCCAGGTGCGCACGCGCGTGGAGGCGCCGGGGCGCATCAGGTAGATCGCCGCGTCGCAGCCGAAGCCGTGGCGGTGGCCGTCCGCCGGCAGCGCCTTCTCATGCGTGCCCCAGCCGAGCTCGGCGGGCTGGCAGCCCTCGCCCACGAAGCCGTCCACCGACCAGGTGTTGACGAACTCGCCAGGCTTCTTCGGGCGGTTGCCGACCTGCGTGTCGCGCTCCGCGATGTGGATCACCTTCACGCCGAGATCGGCCGCGATGCGCGCCCAGGCCGCGCGGTCCGCGGCCGGCGGCGGAGTGGCCACGGGCGCGCCGGTGCCGCGGGCGATGTCGAGCAGCGCCTGCTTCACGAAATGGCTGACCAGGCCCGGATTGGCGCCATGCGCGGTGACGCTGGTCGGGCCGCCCCTGGCCATCTCGCGCAGCGCCACCGCTTCCTCGCGCATCGCGTAGTTCGAGCGCTGGGACGGCGTGAGCGAGGGATCGGTGTAGCCGCCGGCCCAAGGCTCCACGACGGTGTCGAGGTAGAGCACGTCGAGCTCCTGGCAGAGCTTCATCAGCGCGACGGACGACACATCGACGGACAGATTCAGGAGGAAGTCGCCGGCCCGCAGCAATGGCGAGAGCAACGCGGAAAAATTCTCGCGCGTCGCCGGCTGCTCGATGAAGCGGATGCCGTATTCGGCCGCGACCTCGCGGCCGCGCGGCTCGGCGGTGACGATGGTGATGTCGTCGCGGGCGATGTCGATGTGGCGGATGATGAGGGGCAGGACGCCCTGGCCGATCGAGCCGAAGCCGAGCATGACCAGGCGCCCGCGGAAGGTCGCGTGCTTCATCGTCGTCGTCTCCCTTAGGGGGTGGAGGGAAGGCCGCTCAGGCGGCCTTCCCGATCTCGTAGCCCGGCGTCGCGAGCAGCGGCAGGTCCGCCACCTCGGCGATGCCGGCCCGGTCGAAGCCGTTGAAGGCGGTGCGCAGCGCCGCGCCATAGGCGCCGAGCTGGCCGACCTCGATCCAGTCGCCCTCGGCGACATCCGCGGGCAGCAGGAACGGACCCTTCATGTGGTCCGCGCTGTCGCAGGTGGGGCCGAAGAAGGCGAAGGCCTGCGCAGGCGCTGCGCTGTCGCGCAGCAGCCGCACCGGGAAGCGGAAGCCCGGCACGCCCGCATCCGACAGCGCGCCATAGACGCCGTCATTCACGAACAGCGCGTCGCCCCGCCGGTGCTGGACCTGCAGTACGACCGAGGTGCCGGCGGCGACCAGCGCACGGCCGGGCTCCGCCCACAGCGTCAGGCCGGAAAGGCCCTCGGCCGCGACGGCCGCGCGGATCGCCGCCATGAAGGCGGAGAGCGGCGGCGGCACGACATCGGGGTAGGCGACCGGGAAGCCGCCGCCGACATCGAGCAGGTCCACCGCCACGCCCGCCTCCCGGATCACCTGCGCGGCCAGCGCGATGGCGCGGGCATAGGCGGCGGGGTCCAGGCACTGGCTGCCGACATGGAAGCTGACGCCGAGCGTCGCCGCATGCGGCCGCGCGGCGCGCAGCAGCGCGACGGCGTCCGCCGGCGCGGCGCCGAACTTGCCGGAGAGGTCGTACATCGCGCCGCCCTTCGGCAGCGCGAGCCGCACGATCAGCCCGCGCGCCTCCGGCACGACCAGGCCAAGTCCCTCGCCGCTCCCGGTCTCCTCGCGAATCTTCGCGAGCTCCTCCGCGCTGTCGAGCACGAAGTCGCGCACGCCCTGGTGCTGCCAGGCCTCGCGGATGGCAGCGCGAGACTTGACGGGGTGCATGAAGTGGATCGCGGCCTCGGGGAACATGGTCCGCACCAGCCGCACCTCGGCCTCCGAGGCGCAGTCGAAGCGGCGCACGCCGCCGCGCCAGAGGGCGCGCAGCACCGCGGGCTCCGGGTTGCACTTCACGGCGTAGAGCGTCTCGCCGGGGAAGGCCGCCAGGAAGGCGCGGGCCGCGCCCGCGATGGTGGCGGGGCGGATGCAGTGCAGCGGCGCCTCCGGGCGCAGGCGCGCGACGAGGGCGTCCACGCTCCGGGGGAGCTTCTGGTCGGGGCGGCGGAGCGTCGCGCCGCCAGGCGCGCGGGAGAGCGGGCTGACGGCGCCGCGGAAGCGGAGATCGGTCATCGCAGGGGTTCCGAAGCGCAGGGTGGCAGGACGCCCCCCCCGCCCCCCCCCCCCCCCGCGGGGGGGGGCGGCGGGGGGGGGGGGGGGGGGGGGCGCCGGCCGC
>NZ_JBWXTD010000007.1:286427-287934 GCF_056682175.1 Falsiroseomonas sp. RANM36 | reverse complement strand
GGCCGCGGCGCCCGCCGCCGCGCCCCTGCCCTTCGAGGGCACGGCGCGGCGGCGGGGAAGGAGGGAGCCGCGAGGCGGCCTGACGCAGCCCCCTGGCGCACGGCGCGCCACCCTTGCGGGCGGGCGGGACGTGGCAGGGCGCCGCGCTCAACCGGGGCGCCGGCGCCGCGGGCGCGCGCCGCGCGCAGCCCGCGGGGGGCGGCGGCGGTGCGGGCCGGGGCGTGGCGCGCCGGATCAGGCGCTGGCTGGGTCGCGAGATCGTCTCGCGCCGCGGCATTCAGGCGACACAGGCGGCTCCCTCGAACTTTCCGGCCCATTGGGTGGCCGGCACGGACAAGAGACGCGTCCCGTCGTTGCTGTGGCCCGGAACGGGGCCTCGCGGCACGTGCGCTGGCGTCGGAACTCGCCGCCACGGCAAGGCCGCGGCGACGGCCGGAGAAATAGCGGCGCTGAGGCGCGATTGCAAGGGGATTTTTCGGCCAATCGGCGCGATTTCGACCGACACGGGCCGCTCCGGCGAAAGTCGGCCGGAAATGTTACCGAATTAAACGGCGCGGCAGAGATATTCCCAGGCGATGGTCGCCGCGGCGAGCGCCGTGATCTCGGCATGGTCATAGGCGGGCGCGACCTCCACCACGTCCATGCCGCGGAAATCGAGGCCACGGATACGCCGCAGGATCGACTGCGCCTGCCAGCTCGCCAGGCCACCGATCTCGGGCGTGCCGGTGCCGGGGGCGAAGGCGGGGTCGAGCGCGTCGATGTCGAAGGAGAGATAGGCCGGCGCGGGACCGACCACGTCCACGATCCCGGCCGCCACGGCCGCCGGCCCCGCTTCGTGCACGTCCAGCGCCGAGAGGATCGTCACCCCCTTCGCGCGCGTCCAGGCCATCGTCTCCGGCTCCACCGGGGAGCGGATGCCGATCTGGATCATCCGCCTCGGGTCCACGAGCCCTTCCTCGATCGCGTGGAAGAAGGGCTGCCCGTGCGAGAAGCGCTGGCCGAAGCTCTCCGGCCAGGTGTCGCAATGGGCGTCGAAATGCACCAGCGCGAGCGGGCCGCCGACCCGCCGCGCCAAGGCGCGCAGCAGCGGCAGCGTGATGCCATGCTCGCCACCGAGCGCGACGAGATGCCCGAAGCCCGCCGCCTGCTGCTCGATGAGCGCCAGGCTGCCGGCCAGGTCGCCGAGCGCGAGGCGGAAATCGCCGATATCGGCCAGGTCCAGCCGATGCGGGTCCACCTGCGTCACGGGATGCGCGCCATCCACCAGCATGCGCGACGCGCGGCGGATCGCGGCCGGGCCTTCGCGCGTGCCGGCGCGGTTGGTGGTGCCGAGATCGAGCGGGATGCCGGCGATGACGGTAGCCGCCCCCTCGGCGCGCGGCGTCAGGCCGAGGAAGCCGGGGGGGGGGGCGAAGGTGGGGACGAGGCTCATGGGGGAGCCCGGCCGCGCCGGCACGCCGCGCGCCAGCCCGTATTGCCCAGGAAGCGGGCAGGCTGGCGCGCCGGG
>NZ_JBWXTD010000007.1:278803-286327 GCF_056682175.1 Falsiroseomonas sp. RANM36 | reverse complement strand
CCGCCCGCCTACCTGCGGCGGGGGCCGCGCCCCGGGCGCCCCGCCCCACCGGGGGCGCGGGCGCCGCCGGCGGCCTTGCCGGGGCACTGGCGACGCCCGCCGTCGTCACCGCCCAGACCACCTTCAACTGGCGGATGACGAGCTTCTACGGCCCGCAGGCCGCCTTCTACTCCACCGGCCCGGGCAGCGCGCGCGACCTGATCGACCGCATCCAGAAGATGTCGAACAACCGCATCCGCATCCAGTTCTTCGGGGCGGGCGAGCTGATCCCGGCGGCGGAGGGCTTCGATGCCGTCTCCTCCGGCATCGTCGAGATGAACTACGCCAACGCCTATTTCTGGACCGGCAAGACCTTCGCCGCGCAGTATTTCACCGCCGTGCCCTTCGGCCTGAACTTCCAGGGGCTCAATGGCTGGATGTACGACGGCGGCGGCCTCGATCTGTGGCGCGAGGTCTATGACCGCTTCAACCTGGTGCCGTTCCTGTGCGGCAACACCGGCGTGCAGATGACCGGCTGGTTCCGCAAGCCGATCGAGAAGGTGGAGGACCTGCGCGGCCTGAAGATGCGCATCCCCGGCCTCGCCGGCCGCGTCTACCAGCGGCTCGGCGTGGATGTCCGGCTGCTGCCGGGCGGCGAGATCTTCCCCGCGCTGGAGCGCGGCGTGATCGACGCGGCCGAATTCGTCGGGCCGTTCCTGGACCGCCAGCTCGGCCTGCAGCGCGTGGCCAAATACTACTACACGACCGGCTGGCACGAGACGGCGACGGCCTCCGAGCTGATCATCAACAAGGCGGCCTGGGCGCGGCTGCCCAACGACCTGAAGGCGATCGTGGAGAACGCGGTCGCGGCCTGCAACGTGATCTCCGAGGCATGGTGCCAGAAGAACAATGCCGAGGCGATGGAGGACCTGGTGAAGAACCAGGGCGTCATCGCGCAGCAGCTTCCCGACGAGGTGCTGGCCCGGCTGCGCACCGAGACCGAGGCGGTGCTGGCCGAGGCCGTGGCGCGCGACCCCGTCACCAAGCGGGTGAACGACAGTTACTTCTCCTACAAGGCGAAATACGACGCCTGGGCCGGCTACTCGGAAAGCGTCTATCACAGCCGCATCCGCCAGGGCTGAGCGTGGCGCAGGATGCGACCGCGCGCCTGGCCGGCGCGATCGACACCATCGTGGACCGCGTCGGCCAGATCTCGGCCGGCGGGGCCGCGGCGCTGGTCGTCGTCATGGCCTCCAACGTGCTGCTGCGCTACGGCTTCTCGCTGGGCAGCGTCTGGGCGCAGGAGCTGGAATGGCACCTGATGTCGCCCATCGCGCTGATCGGCGCGGCCTATGCGCTGCGGCATGGCGAGCATGTGCGGGTGGATGTGCTGTATGCGCAGTTCCGCCCGCGCCTGCAGGCGGCGATCGACCTCTTCGCCGGCGTGGCGGGGCTCGTCGTCTGCGCGCTCGTGATCTGGCTGTCCTGGCGCTATGTCGGCGTCTCCTTCGCGCAGGACGAGGGCTCGCCCAACCCGGGCGGCATCCCGTGGCGCTGGGCGCTGAAGGCCTTCATCCCGGTCGGCTTCGCGCTGCTGCTGCTGCAATTCGCCGCCGAGACGCTGCGGGCCCTCGCGCGGCTCAGGGCCGCGGACGCCGCCACCTGACCCCCTGAACCCTGCCCACACCCCCCCTCCTCCGGAAGCCGGGCGAGGGAGATCGGATGACCATGCCCATCACCGAAGTCTACGCGATCCTGATGCTTGTCGGCTTCTTCGGGCTGCTGCTGATCGGCATGCCCGTGGCGCTGACGCTGGCCGTGACGGGCTTCGTCTTCGGCTGGCTCGGCTTCGGGCCGATGCTGTTCAACCTGCTGCCGCACCGCATCTTCGGCGTGGTCACCAACTATTCGCTGCTGGCGATCCCGCTCTTTGTCTTCATGGGCGTGGCGCTGGAGAAATCGCGGCTGGCCGAGGACCTGATGGAGGTGGTGGGGCGACTCTCGGGCGCGCTGCGGGGCGGGCTGGGCCTGGGCATCGTCTTCGTCGGCGTGCTGATGGGCGCGACGACGGGGATCGTGGGCGCGACGGTGGTCACGCTCGGTCTTCTGACGCTGCCGGCGCTGCTCAGGCGCGGCTACGACAAGGGCCTCTCCTGCGGCGTGATCTGCGCCTCCGGCACGCTGGGACAGATCATCCCGCCCTCGCTGATCCTGATCCTGCTGGCCGACATCATGAACCTCTCGGTCGGCACGCTCTTCGCCGCGGCGGTCTTCCCCGGGCTGCTGCTGGCCGGGATCTACTGCGCCTACATCCTGGTCCTCGGCATCCTCCGGCCGGAGATGGTGCCCGCGGTGCCGCCCGAGGAGCGCGCCCTGACCTCGGCGCGCGACCTGCTGGTGAAGCTCGTGAAGGTGATCGCGCCGCCGGTCGGGCTGGTGATCGCCGTGCTCGGCTCCATCGTCGCCGGCATTGCCGCGCCCACCGAGGCCGCCGCGATGGGCAGTCTCGGCGCGCTGGTGGTGTGCGCCCTGGGCCGGCGGCTGACGCCGGTCCTTGTCGTGGACACGCTGCGCACCACCGCGCGCATCACCGCGATGATGATGTTCATCCTGATCTGCGCCCAGGTCTTCGCGCTCTCGTTCCGCGGCCTGCAGGGCGAGAAGATGGTGCATGACCTGTTCGAGTTCCTGCCGGGCGGCGTCGCGGCCGACATCTGGTTCATGCTGGCGCTGATCTTCGTGCTCGGCTTCTTCCTGGAGTGGATCGAGATCTCCTACATCGCCGTGCCGATCTTCCTGCCGGTCTTCGCGAGCGCGGGCGTGGATCCGGTGTGGCTCGCGATGCTGATCTGCGTGATGCTGCAGACCTCCTTCCTCACGCCTCCCTTCGGCTGGGCGTTGTTCTTCCTGCGCGGCGTGACGCCGCCGGAGGTGACGACGGGCGACATCTATCGCGGCGTGATCCCCTTCGTGGGGATGCAGGTGCTGGCGGTCGGGCTGGTGTTCCTGTTCCCGGCGCTGGCGACCTGGCTGCCCAAGGCGATCGGCTGGTGAAAGCGGCGCAGGGGCGGCCGGCCCGCCGGGGCGCCGGCCCCGCCGGGCCGGAGCAGCCCCGGCGCGGGGCTATGCCTCCAGCGTCGCCTGCAGGGCGATCGCGGCGTTCAGCACCTTGCTGACCGGGCAGTTCGCCTTTGCCGCCGCGGCGAGTTCTTCGAACTTCTCCTGCGCGATCCCCGGCACCTTCGCCTTCAGCACGAGCGTGACGGCGGCGATCCGCCAGCCGCCAGGCTCCTGCTCCATCGTGAGGCGCGCCGTCGTCGCCAATTCCTGCGGCGGGTGGCCGGCGCCGGAAAGCTGGAAGGCCAGCGCCATGGAGAAGCAGCCTGCATGGGCGGCGGCGATCAGCTCCTCCGGGTTCGTCCCCTTGCCGTCGCCGAAGCGCGCGCCGAAGGAATAGGGCGTGTGCTGGAGCGTCCCGCTCTGCGTCGTCAGCGAGCCGCTGCCGTCCTTGCCGCTGCCGTGCCAGAGCGCCGATCCCTCACGCCGGATGGATGTCATCGTGCGTTCTCCCGTCGGGGCGGCCGCTCCGCCAGCCGGCCGCGCGATGGAAAGCGTGACATGGGCGGGCCGCTGCCTCTAGCCTTCCGGGCCATGCCCCACGACCTCGTGCAGTCAGAGCCGGCCCCGGATGCGGCGGGCATCAGGGTGCCGGCGCTTCGGCCGGCGGCGCCGCGGGCGCTCTGCACGGATTGCGGGCTGTCGCGCACCGATCTCGCCAAGGCCTGCGGCCGCGCCTGCCAGTTCCTCCGCCCCGACTACGCGGCGCTGGAGGCCGCGGTGCATGGCCGCGCGCGCGATGCCGCGCGCCCGGACGAGCTGCATTTCGGACCGTTCCGGCGGATGCTGCGTGCGGCGCTGCGATCCCCGCGGCCGGGTGCGCAATGGAGCGGCATCGCAACGCGGCTCGGGGAGCGGCTGCTGGAGACGGGCGCGGTGGACGCCGTGCTGGCGATGGCCGCCGACCCCGAGGATCGCTGGAAACCGATGCCCGTGCTGGTCACGCGGGCCGAGGACATGGCCGCCTGCCGCGGCATGAAGATGGGCTTCGCGCCGCTGCTCGCGTTGCTGGAACCGGCGGCGCGAGCGGGGCATCGGCGCCTCGCCGTGATCGGCATTCCCTGCCAGGTGCATGCGCTGCGCGCGATCGAGGCGGAGCTCGGGCTGGAAAGGCTCTACGTCATCGGCACGCCCTGCTCCGACAATACCACGACGGAGATGTTCCACCGCTTCCTCGACCTCCTGGACCCGGACCCCGCCTCCATCAACTATCTGGAGTTCCGCGCCGACTATCATGTGGAGCTGCGCCACGCCGATGGGCGGATGCGCACCATCCCCTTCCTGCAGCTGCCGATCAGCCGGCTGCCGGCGGATTTCTTCCCGCTGACCTGCCGCACCTGCGTGGACTACACGAATGTGCTCGCCGACATCACCGTGGGCTACATGGGCGGTACGGGCGCGCAATGGCTGCTGGTGCGCAACGACCGCGGCGAGGAGCTGGTCGGGCTGCTGGGCGACGAGCTGGATGCCGCGGCGCCGGCTTCCGCGGGGCGGCGGACGGGGGCGGTGAAGGGGTTCCTGGCGAATACGGAACGCGCGGCGGGCGGGCTGCCGCTGCGCCGCATGCCGGGCTTCCTGCGACCGCTGGTCGGCTGGCTGATGCCGCGGATCGGCCCGCGCGGCCTCGAATTCGCCCGCGCCCGCGTGGAGATGAAGGCGGTGGAGACCGTGCTGTACCTGCGCCACATGGCCCCGCGCCGCCTGCGGAGCATGGTGCCGCCCCATGTCTGGCACCTTGTCGCGCCCCACGGCCTTGCGCCGCGGGAGGCCGAGACGGTCAAGGCCGTGGTGGCCGCGGCACAACCGACAAAGCCAGCTTCTGTCAGGAGACCTTCGAAAAATATTGAGGTAATGTAAGATCTTCGCGCGATGGTTGTCGCCCGCTTGCCATTTTCTGCTAACAGGACGTGATGGTGGCGAGCGTTGCGGTGTGTTGCCTGGGCTCCACCGCGTCGAGCAGGGAGTATGCGATGCCACCGGTCCAGCGCCGGACCCTTTTCGCCCGCCTCGCCGGCGCCGTGCTGGGCCTGCTTCTGGCTGGCCAGGCGGCCGCGCAGGAGCAGCCCTTCCGCCTGAAGGTGATCGGCGGCCTGGCCGGCGTCAGCCAGTTCGTCCGGTTCGAGGAACCCTTCTGGCACCGGCGCATCGGCGAGCTGACCAATGGGCGGATCGTGGCGGAGATCTCGCCCTTCGACCGCAGCGGCATCCGCGGGCAGGAAATGCTGCAGCTGATGCGCCTCGGCGTGGTGCCCTTCGGCACCGTGATCCTGCCGCTGGCCGCCACCGAGGAGCCGGAGTTCAACGCCGTGGACCTGCCGGCGCTGTCGCCCGACATCGCCACGCTGCGCCGGACGGTCGGCGCCTTCCGCCCCTATCTGGAGGGCCTTCTGCGGGAGCGCTACGGCATTGAGCTGCTTGCGATCTACACCTATCCGGCACAGGTCGTGTTCTGCAACCGCGCCTTCTCGGGCCTGGCGGACCTGGCGGGGCGGCGGGTGCGGACATCCTCGGTCGGGCAGTCGGAGCTGATCCAGGCGCTGGGCGGCAGCCCGGTGGTCACGCCCTTCGCGGAGATCATTACCGCCTTCCGCAGCGGCGTGGTGGAATGCGCCATCACCGGGACGCTCTCCGGCCATGCCATCGGGCTCTACAACGTGACGACGCATGTGCATGCGATGGCGCTGAGCTGGGGGCTTTCGGCCTTCGCCGCAAATGCCAGTGCCTGGGCGTCGCTGCCCGCGGACCTGCGCGAGATCATCCGTGGCGGCGTGCGCGACCTGGAGGAGCGCATCTGGCGTGCCGCCGAGCACGAGACCGGCGAAGGCCTGGCGTGCAACGCCAACCTGCCAGGCTGCAGCGCCGCGCGGCGCGGCGCCATGACCGTGGTGCCGGTGAGCCCGGCCGATGAGGAGCGCCGGCTGAAGCTGCTGACCGAGGTGGTGCTGCCGCGCTGGGTGAACCGCTGCGGGCAGGACTGCGTGGAGGCCTGGAACGCGCATCTGGCGCCGGTGGTCGGCGTGCGCGCCGTGGCGGACTGAGATGTCGCTGCTGCAGACCACGCGCCGCCTGCGGCTCGCCCTCGTCGCCGCGGCGATCACCCTGCTGCTGATGCAGGGCGTGGCGACCGCGCTGCTGGTCTCCCGCGCCCGCGACGCCGCGCTGCTCTCCGCGCTCGACACGGTGAACCGCATCGGCCGCGCGGTGGAAGCCTCCATCAACCGCAACTTCGTGCAGGTGGACGCGATGCTGGCGGGGCTGCCCGCGGTGCTGCGCCCCTTCACCTCCGAGGGCGGGTTCGACGCGGCCGGGGCCGGGCGGGTGCTGCGCGAGCTCAACAACCAGAACTTCACCTTCCGCGACGTGCTGCTGTTCGGCGCGGACAGCACGCCGCTGGCCAGCGGGCTCGCGGTGTCGCGCCGGCGGCCGCTGCCGATCCCGCTCGGCCCCTCCTTCTTCGATGCCGGGCCGAGCGGCAGCGGGCTGACCATCGGCGGGCCGGTGCGCAACCCGGTGACCGGCGAATGGTCGCTGTTCTTCGCGCGCCCCGTGACCATCCCCGGCGCCGGCACCCTGGCGGCGGTGGCGGAAGTGCCGGTGCCGCTGATCGGCACGCTGCTGGCGGTGGGCGGCGAATCGCCCGGCCTGCGGGTGACGCTCGAGCGCGAGGACGGCCTGTTGCTGGCCTCCCTGCCGCATGACGAGACGCGGATCGGCCGCCAGCTGTCGAGCCCCGCCTCCAGCCTGCCGAACGCCGGGCAGGCGACCAGCCGCTTCGACGACCGCAGCGTGCTGGTGGCGGTCCGGCCGACCCTCTACCCCTCGCTGCTGGTCACCGCGACGATCGAGACCGAGGCGGCGCTGGCGATCTGGCGGCAGGACAGCCAGCGGGCGCTCGCCGTCTCCGGCCTCTTCTCGCTGCTGGTGCTGGCGCTGGCCGCCGCGCTGCTGGTCGGGCTGCGCCAGCGCGAGAAGGTGGAGGCGGAGCGCGCCCGCGGGCGCGCGCGGCTCGAGAACGCGCTGGAGAGCATGTCGGACGGCTTCGTGATGTTCGGCCCCGACGACCGGCTGATCGCCTGCAACCAGCGCTACAAGGATTTCTACGCGATCTCGTCGCCCTTCATCCACCAGGGCGCGCATTTCCGCGACATCATGCGCGAGGGCGCGATCCGCGGGCAGTATCCGCAGGCCGGGCCGGACATCGACGCCTTCATCAACGCGATGGACGCCTGGCGGCACGCCAACAACCCGCCGATCGAGCGCCTGCTGCCCGACGGCCGCTGGGTGCTCATCACCGAGCGCAGCACCGCCGATGGCGGCACCGTCGGCATCCGCACCGACATCACCCAGCTCAAGCGCACCATGGAGGAGCTGGCCGCGGGGGGGGGGGGGGGGCGGCCCCCCCCCCCGCGGGGCGGCGCCGGGGGAGCC
>NZ_JBWXTD010000007.1:277258-278793 GCF_056682175.1 Falsiroseomonas sp. RANM36 | reverse complement strand
CCCGCTGGGGGGGGGGGGGGGGGGGCGGGGGGGGGGGGGGGCGCCGCCGGCGAGGCGAAGAGCCAGTTCCTCGCGCGCATGTCGCATGAGCTGCGCACGCCGCTGAACGGCATCCTCGGCTTCGCGCAGGTGCTGCTGAACGATCCCGGGCTCAACACCGCGCAGCGCGAGCAGGTGGCGACGCTGAACGAGGCCGGGCGGCACCTGCTGGAATTGGTGAACGGCCTGCTCGACCTCTCCAAGATCGAGGCCGGCAAGCTGGAGCTGCATCCGCGCCCGGTGGCGCTGCGCCCGCTGCTGGATGCCTGCGCCGGCCTGCTCGCCCCGGAAGTGGCGCGCAAGGGGCTCCGCTTCACGCTCGATGTCGCGCCCGGCACGCCGGAGGGTGTGGAGGCGGACCCGACGCGGGTGCGGCAGATGCTGCTGAACCTGCTCGGCAATGCGGTGAAGTTCACCCCGGAAGGCGGCCGCGTGCAGCTCCGGGTGCGGCGCCTGGCCGATGGCCTCGGGATCAGGCTCGAAGTGCAGGACAGCGGGCCAGGCATCCCGGCCGAGAAGCGCCACCTCCTGTTCGAGGATTTCGCCCAGCTCGCCGCCGCCCCGGGCCAGGAGCAGCCGGGCACCGGCCTCGGCCTCGCCATCTCCGCGCGGCTTGCCGGTGCGATGGGCGGGCGGATCGGCTGCGACACGGAGATAGAGCGGGGCGCGCTGTTCTGGGTGGAGCTGCCGCTGCGCGAGGTGGCGCCGCCGGCCCCCGCGCCGGCCGAGCCGCCGCCGCTGCGCCGCGGCAGCGCAGAGGCGCGGCGGCTCAAGGTCCTGGTGGCCGACGATGTCGCGGCCAACCGGATGGTGGCGCGCGCGATGCTGGTCGCTGCGGGCCATGCGGTGGATTCCGCCTCGGACGGCGCCGAGGCAGTGGCGGCGGTGGAGCGCGAGGCCTACGACGTCGTGCTGATGGACGTGCAGATGCCGGTGATGGACGGGCTGGAGGCCACGCGGCGCATCCGGGCGCTGCCCGGCTTGCGCGGTCGCATCCCGATCCTCGCCGTCACCGCCTCGGCGCTGCCGGAACAGATCGCCGCATGCCACGAAGCCGGCATGGACGGGCACCTGGCGAAGCCGATCGACCGCGAATCGCTGCTGGCGGTGGTCGGGCGCCTCGCAGCCGGTCACGGCGCGGAAGGCGCCGCCGCGCCGGCGAGCCCGCTCCCCGACGCCCCGCTCGTGGACAGCGCCGCGCTGGCAAGCCTTGCTGCCGATCTCGGCCCGACCTCTGCCGTGGTGATCGCAGAGTTCGTCGCCGAGTTGCGCCTTGGCGTCGAGACGGTGGGGGCGGAGGCGATGGAGCGCGACCAGCAGCGTCTGCGCCAGGCGGCGCATCGCCTGCTCGGTGCGGCGCGCACGCTCGGCGCCAAGCGCCTGGCGCAGGCGATCGAGGCGCTGCAGCAGCGGCTGCGCGCAAGCGCCCCGATCGCCGAGGCGCTGCAGCAGGTGCGCGTCGTCGGCGCGGCGACGGTGCCGGCGCGGGGGGCGCG
>NZ_JBWXTD010000007.1:276807-277158 GCF_056682175.1 Falsiroseomonas sp. RANM36 | reverse complement strand
GGCGGGGGCCGGCGCGGGACGCCGCGCGGCGCCCGCAGCCGGTCAATGACAGCGGGCCGCCGGAGCCGCCGCGCCTCGCGCTGCACGGCAGCGCGGGCTGAACCCGGCGCGCCGCTTCAGGGCAGCGCGGCGATCCGCGCGGCCAGCAGCTCGAAGAAGGCGGGCGCGTCCAGGGTTTCCAGCAGCGTGTGGTTCGCCGCGCGGCCGAGCCGGCCCCAGCGATCCACCACGGTGCGCCCGCGCGAGGGTCCCGAGCCGAGATCCACCTCGGCATGGGCGAGCCGGGCGCCCAACAGCGCGGGGGCGGGCGCCCCCGCGCCCGCGCCCGGGGGGGGCGGCGGGGGGGCCCGC
>NZ_JBWXTD010000007.1:273178-276707 GCF_056682175.1 Falsiroseomonas sp. RANM36 | reverse complement strand
CCCCCCGCGGGGGCCCCCCCCGGGGCCCCCCGCCCCCACCCCCCCCGCGGCTGGGGCGCGCGGGCCCCCCAACAGCGCGGGCGCGATCGCCCCGGCGACCGCGCAGGGATCGTGCAGCGGGAAGCCGCGATGGCCGAAGCGCTTCGAGGCCGGCAGCGCCCGCAGGATCGCCAGCGCGGCCTGCCAGCAGGCGCCGCCCGGGCGCTCCGCCATGCGCGCGACGAGCTCGGGCGTGACGAAGGCCTGGGCGGTGAGGTCGAGGGTCGCCATCGCGAGCGGCCGCCCGAGGTTCAGCAGCATCGCCAGCGCCTCGGGGTCGTTCCAGGCGTTGAACTCGGCGGCCGGCGTGATGTTGCCCTCGCTCCAGGCGCCGGTCATCAGCACGATCTCGGCGATGCGCCCGGCAAGCGCGGGCTCGGTCGCGAGCGCCAGCGCCAGGTTGGTGACGGGGCCGAGGCCGATCACCGTGACGGAATCGGGTGCCGCGGCGCGCAGCAGGTCGCGGATGGCGTCGGCGGCGATGCCGGGGGCGAGCGGCGGGCCTTCCGGCAGGCGCACGCCGCCCAGGCCGTCGGCGCCATGCACCGCCGGCTCGGCGCGGAAATCGGCCAGCAGCGAGCGCTCGGCGCCGGCCACCACGGGAACGGCGCGGCCCGTCAGGCCGACCACGGCGCGCGCATTGGCGGTGGTCGCCTCCAGGCCGACATTGCCGCCGGCGACGGTCACGAGCCTGACGTCGAGCTCCGGCGAGCCCAGCGCGAGCCAGAGCGCGATGGCGTCGTCCGTGCCGGGGTCGCAATCGATGATCGTGGGCTTCGGCGCCATGCCGTCTCGCTTCCCTGAAGCGGGCCGCCGGTTGCGGTCCGTGCCGGCAGCATGCCACGCTGCGGCGCAGCCACCCAGCCGAGACCCGATGGAGTTCTGGCAGAGCTTCGTGCCGCGCGCCGCGCCGCCGCGCGCCTGGACAACGACGTATGACGCGCCGATGCCCGACGGCAGCGCGCTGCGGCTGCCGCTGCGCGACCTGGGCGAGACGGCGGTGGCCGGCTTCGTGGCGAACCAGGCGAGCTTCGCCGTGGTGCGCCGTCTCTCGGCCTGGATGGCCGAGGTCGCGCGGCCCTTCGGCGCGGAGGTGGTGGTGGGCCTGCCCACCCTCGGCCAGGTCTTCGCACCGGCGGTGGCGGAGGCGCTGGGCCATCCGAACTGGGTCGCGCCAGGCTGGTCGCGCAAGCGCTGGTACGAGGAGCGGCTGAGCGTGAACGCCGCCTCCATCACCTCCCCGGCGGAGCGCAGGCTCTGGCTCGATCCGCGGCTGCTGCCGCGGCTGGCGGGGCGGCGCGTGCTGCTGGTGGACGACGTGATCTCCACCGGCGGATCGGCGCGCGCGGGCCTCGCCTTGCTGGCGGCGGCGGGCGTGACGCCGGTGGCGATGCTGGTCGCGATGATCCAGGGCGACCGCTGGGCCGCCGACTGGCCGCACGACATCCCGCTCCGCGCCGTCTTCGCCACGCCTGTCTTCGCGCGCACGGAGGCCGGCTGGGTGCCGGCGCCGGGCAGCGCGCGCCACGATCTCTGCCCCCTCCTGCCCAAGGACCTTGCCGCATGAAGCTGCGCGCCGCCCTGCTCGCCGCCACCCTCCTCGCCTCCCCGGCGATTGCGCAGGACAATCTGCGCATCGGCGTGGAGGCGGGACCGACCAGCCTCGATCCGCATTTCGCCAGCCTGATCACCAACATCGCCTTCAGCCGGCATGTCTTCCAGCCGCTGATGGAGCAGGACCACCAGCAGAACCTGCGCCCGGCGATCGCGACGGCGATGCGCGTGGTGGACGACACCACCTGGGAGGTCACGCTCGATCCGCGCATGCGCTTCCACGACGGCGCGCCGGTGACCGCGGAGGACATCGCCTTCACCATCGCGCGCGCCGGCGACGTGCCGAACAGCCCATCCAGCTTCCGCTATGCCACGCGGCCGATCTCGGCGGTGGAGGCGGTGAACCCGACGACGGTGCGCATCCGCACGCACCAGCCGACGCCGCTGCTGCCGAACTTCCTGGCGCTGGTGATGATCGTCTCCAAGAAGCATGGCGAGGGCGCGACGACGGCCGACTACAATGCCGGCCGCGCGATGGTCGGCACGGGGCCGTTCCGCCACGTCTCCTGGCAGCCGGGCAGCCCGGTGGTGATGGAGCGCAACCAGAATTTCGGCGGCACGGCGCCCGCCTTCGCGCGCGTGGAGTTCCGCCCCATCGCCAACACCGGCGCGCGGGTCGCCGCGCTGCAGGCGGGCGATGTGGACCTGATCGAGATCGTCCCGCCCGACCATTTCGCGCGGTTGCGCGCCGACCAGCGCTTCGCGACGGCGGAGAGCCCCTCCAACCGGCTGATCTTCCTGACGCTCGATTCCGACCGCGAGGCCAGCCCCTTCGTGCGCGCGAAGGATGGCGGCGCCATCGCCAACCCGCTGCGCGACGCGCGGGTGCGCCGGGCGCTCAGCCTCGCGATCAACCGCGAGGCGCTGGTCAGCCGCATCATGCAGGGCCAGGCGCTGGCGGCCGGCGATCTCGGCCCGCCCGGCTATTTCGGCACCTCGCCCGACCTGACGCCGCCGCCCTTCGATCTCGAGCAGGCGCGGCGGCTGCTGACGGAAGCCGGGCTGCCCAACGGCTTCGCGGTGCAGGTGAACGGACCGAACGATCGCTATCCGAATGACGAGCAGGTGGTGCAGGCCATCGCGCAGATGTGGACGCGGCTCGGCCTGACGACGACGGTGGAGACGCGCACGCGCTCGGTCTGGCTGAGCGAGGCGGCGCAGCTGAAGTATTCGGTGAACCTCGCGGGCTTCTCGCCGAACCCGGAAATCCTCGGGATGCTGGAGACGCAGATCCATTCCTGGAATCCGCAGCTCGGCCTCGGCACGGCGAACCGAGGCCGCTTCAGCAACCCGGAGATCGACGCGATCATCCAGCGCGCGCGCACGACCATCGACAACGACCAGCGCCGCGCGCTGACGCAGCAGGCGACGCGCATGGCGCTGCGCGACCAGACGGCGCTGATCCCGCTCTATTTCCAGGTGAACACCTGGGCGATGCGGCGCGGCCTGACCTATGAGGCGCGGACGGACGAGATGACGCTTGCCTTCAGTGCCGGCCGTACCCGGTGAACGATCCCGTCGATCCCGCGATCCGCGCGCGCGCCGTGCAGGCGGCGCGCGGGGCGGCGCCCTTCGACCTGCTGGTGACGGGCGGCACGGTGGTGGACGTCGCGACCGGCGAGCTGCGCCTGGCGGATGTCGGGATCGTCGGACCGCTGATCGCGAGCGTGCATCCGCCGGGCACGCGCGAGGACGCCGCCGCGGTCGAGAGTGTCGAAGGCAAATTCCTCGCGCCGGGCTTCATCGACAGTCATCTGCACTACGAGAGCAGCCTGATGGCGCCGGCGGACTATTCCGCCACGGTGGTGGCGGGCCGCCCCCCCCCCCCCCGGGGGGGGCCCCCAGGGGGGGGGCCCCGGGGGGGGCGGGGCCGCGG
>NZ_JBWXTD010000007.1:271440-273078 GCF_056682175.1 Falsiroseomonas sp. RANM36 | reverse complement strand
GCCCGGGGGGGGGGGCGGCGCCGCCCCCCCCCCCCCCCCCGGGCCGGCTTGGCGGCGACCCTTTCGCCACCGGCGCGCCGGTGCTGCCCGGCAGCCTGCCGCGGCAGGATCCCTGGACGCTGCTCGATGCCGCGGCCGCGCTGCACGGTGCCTCGCGTGACCTGGCGCTGCTGGCGCTCGCGGCCGGCGTGCCCCTGGCCGACGGCCCCGTCGCCGGCGCCGATCCCCGCGATTGCTGGGCCCGCCTGGTGGCGGCGCCGCGCTGCGCCGACCCCTTCCGCCGTCGCCCCTGCAGCCTGGCGGAGGCGCTGGACCTGCTCGCGCTGTGGAAGGCGCGGGCCGGGGAGGGGCGGCGCATCGCCGCCGGCCTCGGCATCCATCCCTACACGCGCGGCCGCATCCGCCCCCTGCTGGCCTCGGACGCGCCGCCGCCGAGCTTCCACCACGGCGCCCGCCGGGCGATCGCCGCGGCGCGGCGGCGCGGCGGCGCGCGGCGGGCCGGGGGCGCCGCCCCCCCCCACCACCTGCGTCTGGGACCCGCATGAGCTGGCCAACGTGCTGGGCCTGGCCGGCGTGCGCTGGGCGATCGAGGCGAGCCGCGGCCTGCCGCTGCGCACGCTGATCGCCGCACCTTCCTGCGTGCCCTCGGCGCCCGGTCTTGAAGTAGCGGGCGCCGCGTTCGGCGCGGCGGAGATGGCCGAAATGCTGTCCTGGCCGGAGGTCTCGGGCGTCGCGGAGGTGATGGACATGCCGGGCGTGCTGCGCGGCACGGCGCATATGCGCGGCATCGTCGGTGCGGGGTTGGCCAGCGGCAAGAACGTCAACGGCCACGCGCGCGGCATGCGCGACGCCGACCTGCAGGCCTATGCGTCCGCCGGCGTCACCTCCGACCACGAGGTCACGGACGCCGAGGATTTCGTGCAGAAGCTGCGCGCAGGCATGACGGTGGAGCTGCGCGGCAGCCATGACTACGTGCTGCCGCATGCGCTGACGGCGCTCGCCGCGCTGCCGATGCTGCCGCCCAATCTCGTGCTCTGCACCGACGACATCTTCCCCGACGAGCTGCTGGAGAAGGGCGGCATGCGCGACACCATCGCGCGCGTGATCGCGCGCGGTGTCTCGCCGATCGCGGCGATCCGCCTCGCGACGCTGCATGCGGCGATGCGGCTGAAGCGCGACGACCTCGGCCTGGTCGCGCCGGGGCGGCAGGCGGATATTGTCGTTCTGACAGAGCTGACGAGCGTTGCGGTGGAGCGCGTCTTCACCGCGGGCAGGCTCGTGGCGCGCGATGGAAAGCTGCTGACGCCGCCGGCCCGCACGGCCGGGCCGCGCGACACGATGCGCCTCGCGCCGCAGCCGCTGGAGGCGTTCCAGCTTCGCCCGAACGGCGTCGCGGACGGGCGGGCGCGGCTGCGCAAGGTGGTGGGCGCGCGCTTCGTGAGCTGGGGCGAGGCGGAGGTCGCGGTGCGCAACGGCGTGGCGGTGGTGCCCGAGGGCCATGCGCTGATCGCCATGATCCACCGCCACGGCCGCGCGCCCGCGGTGCCGCGGGCCGGCCGGACGGATGGCTGGGGCGCGCCGCCCGGCGCCCTCGCGCCCCCCAACGCCCCAGACAGCCACCACCAGCAGGTGCTGGGG
>NZ_JBWXTD010000007.1:270781-271340 GCF_056682175.1 Falsiroseomonas sp. RANM36 | reverse complement strand
GGGGGGGCCGGGGGGGGGGGGGGGCCCCCCCGGGGGGGGGGGGGGCCCCCGGGCCCCGCGCGCGCCCCCCCCCCCCCCCCCCCCCGGGCCGCGCGCCCGCGGTGCCGCGGACCTGCCTGACGGATGGCTGGGGCGCGCCGCGCGGCGCCATCGCGACCACCATCGCCCATGACAGCCACAACCTGCTGGTGCTGGGGCGGGAGGCCGCCGACATGCAGGCGGCGGCGAACGCGCTGATCGCCTGCGGCGGCGGCATGGCGGTGGCCGAAGGCGGCCGCGTCACCGCGCTGCTGCCCCTCCCAATCGCCGGGCTTCTGGCCGAGACGCCGCCCGAGGAGACGGCGGCGAGTTTCGCGGCACTGCGCGCGGCGGCCGATCGCGTGGTGGACTGGCAACTGCCCTTCCGCATCTTCCGCGGGCTGACGGGGATCGCGCTGGCCTGCAATCCGGGGCCGCATCCGACCGATCTTGGGATTTCGGACGGGAGCACGGGCGAGGTGTTCGATCCGGCGGAAGTGCTGACGGGTTAGGTGGGGGGGGCCGCCCCCCCCCCCCCGGC
>NZ_JBWXTD010000007.1:267695-270681 GCF_056682175.1 Falsiroseomonas sp. RANM36 | reverse complement strand
GGGGAGCATGATGCTCCCCGGGCCCCTGCCTTCAGGGGGCGCTGGGACTCGCGCCAGAGGGCGAAGGCGGTCAGCACGACGATGCCTGCGGGGATGGCGAGCAGGTCGATCCACCAGGCCTGGGACGGCAGCTCGTGCAGCGCGGCGGCGACCCACCAGCTCAGGAACAGGCCGACGCAGAAGACGTGCAGGCTGTGCCGGCCGATCACGCCGAGAAGGCGCGGCACCAGGCCATGCATCCAGGGCGCGTCGCGCGGCACCAGCGCGGCCACCAGCCAGGCGAGCGCCAGCGCATGCAGCAGGCGCAACGGGCCAAGCCGGGACTTGTCCGACAACGCCTCAACCAGGGCCGAGGGCGGCGCCACCACGCCCTGCAGGCCGAGCCGCACCCAGAGCCCGACAGCCAGGATCAACGCCGCGGCGACGAACATCGCGGGGTGGCGCGGCAGCGGCGGCTCGCCCAGCAGCGCGCGCCGCCCCACCCAGGCGCCGAGCATGAACAGCACCTGCCAGGCGAAGGGGTCGAAGGTGAGCCCTGTGCCGCCCAGCACCAGCGGCTGCAACCCGAAGACCTGCGTGGCGAGATAGAGCCCGAGGGGCACCAGCAGCGCCCGGTCGCCCACCCGCTCCAGCAGCCACAGGAAGGGCGCAAGGCCGATCATGCAGACGATGAAGATGGGCAGGATGTCCATGAAGCTCGGCTGGTAGAGCAGCGCCAGCGCGGCCGGCACGGCGTACCAGGGCTCGGCCATCAGCCATTTCCAGCCGCCATACTCCACCGCGCCGGGCAGCGGCACGAAGCGCTCGGCCCAGATCACCATGGCGCCGAACAGCGCGAAGACCACCAGATGCGTGAGGTAGAGGCGCCAGATCCGGCCGGCGAGGTCGCTGGAGGCCGCGGCGAAGCCGTCGCGCACGCGCTTCAGGGTGAAGACCGAGCCAAGCGCCAGGCCGGACAGCAGCACGAACTGCTCGGAACTGTCCGAGATGCCCCAGGCGGCATGGATGCCGAAGAAGAAGATGCTGGCCTGCGCATGGCTGATGAAGATCGAGACCTGCATCCAGCCGCGCAGCACGTCCAGGCGGACGTCGCGCGGTGGGCGCACAGGCGGCCGGCCGGCCGGAGACACGGGTCGCGCCATTGCGCCGCTTTCCTCGGAGTATGCGAGCCGGCTTCGCCCGGCCCCGGGGGGAGGTTACGCCCCGATCGCAGCGATAAGCGCCTCCGACGGTTCCACCCCGAGGCCGGGGCCGTCGGGCAGGGTGTAGAAGCCGGCCTCGCATTCCATGTGGCGCGTGCCGGTGGGGCGGGTCAGCGCCAGGTTGGGGGCGAAGATGCTGTGCTGGTATTCGTGCCAGGGCAGGTTCTGGAGGGTTGCGGAGGCCTGCAGGCTTGCCGCCATGAAGATCCCGACGCCGATGGTCGCATGCGGCATCACGGCGACGTGATTGGCCTGGCACAGCGCGCCGATGCGGAGGAATTGCGTGATGCCGGTGCGGCCCATCTCGGGCTGGCCGATGCCCATGCAGCGCGCGGCGAAGCGCGGCTGCCATTCGTGGATGGTGCGCAATTCCTCGCCGAGCGCGACCGGCACGCCGACCCCGCGCGCGACCTGGGCGATGCCCTCGATGTCCTCCGGCGCGCAGGGGGCCTCGGCGAAGGCGAGGCCGTGCGGTTCCAGGCGGCGGATCAGGCGGATGGCGTCGGGCGCGGTGTGGCGCCAATGCAGGTCGGCCATGATCTGCGCCTTGGGGCCGAGACCCTCGCGCAGCGCGGCGATCTCGGCCTCCGCGCCGTCATCGGCGACGACGGCGGCGAATTTGAAGCCGCCGAATCCCTTCGCCTGCCAGTCGCGGGCGAAGGCAACGCGCTCCGGCAGCGTCGCCTTCGGCAGGCCGGAGACGTAGGCGGCGATGCGCTCATGCCGGCGGCCGCCGAGCAGGGTGGAGATCGGCGCGTCCAGGCGCCTGCCGAGCAGGTCCCAGAGCGCGATGTCCACGGCGGCCAGACTGTCGAGATAGAAGCCGCCGAAGAAGCCGCGCACGCGCATGAGGTCGTAGAGGTCCTCATGGATCACCGCGGGCGCGAAGGGATCGCGGCCTTCGAGGACCGGCGCGAGCACGTCGTCCACGATGGCGCGCACGGCTTCCGGGGCGACGATGCCATAGGTCTCGCCCCAGCCGGTGAGCCCCTTCTCCGTCTCGATGCGCAGCAGCACGGAGCGGTCGGCGGTGGGATAGAGCGTGCGGTTGCCCTGCCGGACGATGTAGCCGCGGCGATTGACCGTCTCCCCTTCGCGCAGCGGCCCGAGATAGGGCACGTCGCGCGGGATTTCCGCGACATAGGCGGTGACTCTTTCGATCCTGTCGGTCATGGGAAGTGCATCGTCATGGCGGGCTTCGCGGTCGCGATCAGCTCGCCGATCTCGGCCATGTCGCCCTCGTCCAGCTTCGGCCCCGCCGCGCGCGCGCCGGTGTGGGCGAGCAGGCCGCGGCGCTTCAGCACCTCCTTCGTGGCGCGAACCCGGAAGGTCATCTGGAAGGCGAGCAGCGGCAGGGTCAGGGTGTAGATGCGACGCGCCTCGGCACGGTCGCCGCGCTGCCACGCCTTCCACAGCGCGACATGGGCATCGGCCAGTTCCAGCGCGGGCATGGTGCCACAGGCGCCGCGAGCGAGCTCGTCCAGGATGAAGCGCGCGCCGGCGCCGCCCATCACGCCGTCGAGCGTCGCCGCCGCGGCCCGCCCGCCGGCCGAGGCAGCAAGGATGCGCGTGACATGCTGGCCGCAGGGCAGTGTTTCCTCCTTCACGTAGCGGATGGCGGGCACCTCGGCGGCGATGGCGGCGACCTTCTCGGGCGGCAGGGGGGGGGGGGGGGGGGGGGGGCGCGGCGCGGCAGGCAGCCAGCAGGGGCAGGATCAGGAGGGCGGCGGTGGCACGTCGCATGGGAGGCCTCGTGCGGTTGGCCTGCCCATAATGACCATCAA
>NZ_JBWXTD010000007.1:262370-267595 GCF_056682175.1 Falsiroseomonas sp. RANM36 | reverse complement strand
CTTCCGATCGACTGCTTCCAGTCGATCGGAAGGTCGTGCTCTAGGCCTCCACCAGGTCCACGCTCACGTCCAGCGTCTGCTTGCCACCGCCGAGCAGGATGCCCTGGACCGGGCTGACATCGGCGAAGTCGCGGCCCCAGCCGAGCAGCACATGCTCGTCCTGCACGACGAGGTCGTTGGTGGGATCGAGGTCCACCCAGCCATGCTCGGGGCCGAGCCAGCAGCCCACCCAGGCATGGCTCTGGTCCGCACCCTGCCGGCGCTTCTGGCCGGGCGGCGGGCGGGTGCGGACATAGCCGGAGCAGTAGCGCGCCGGCAGGCCGAGCGCGCGCAGCCCGGCGATCATGACATGCGAAAAATCCTGGCAGACGCCGGCGCGGAGCGCGAGCACCTGCGCGACCGGCGTCGAGATCGTCGTCACGCCGGGGCGGAAGGCGAAGTCGCGCTTGATGCGCGCGGTGAGGTCGAGCAGCCCCGCCAGCACCGGGCGCCCCGGCGGGAAGCTCTGCGCGGCATAGGCGCCGGCGCCGGCATCGGTCGGAACGAGCGCGCTCGGCAGCGCGAATTCCGCGGCGCGAAAACCCTCGGGCCGCGTCGCGGCGTCTCGCACCGCTTCCCAGGGGGGCGTCGTGGCGGCCGGCGGCGGCGGCGCGAAGCCGACATCCAGCACCGCCTCCAGCACGACCTCCAGCGAGTCATGCGGCGCCTCGATCGAGAGCCAGGAGACGCCATTGCCGAAATGGTCATGCCCCTCGGTGCGATAGGCCGGCGCCGGCGAGACCTCCAGCGCCATCGCCTCCACCACCTGGCCGGGCAGGCTGCGCGGCGTCAGGTGCAGCAGATGCGTCGCCAGGTCCACCGGCGCCGCGTAGCGGTAGAGCGTGGCATGGCGCAGCGCGTAGCGCGTGCGCGTGGCGGCGAGGCTCACGCGCCGGCCTCCGGCTCGTCCTCGCCGAGCACCCGCGCGCGCACATGCGAGACATAGCGCCGCGCGACGGCATCGGAGAGGGCGCCGATCTCGTCCTCCAGCGCGAACAGCGCATCCGGCAGCCCCGCCGCGGCGGCGTTGCGGTCGGCGGAGAGCAGCACCTCGTCCACCAGCGCCTGCGGCCGCGCGGCGAGCGCGGCGGCGGTGGCGGCCAGGCGATCCTCCGCCCCGCCGATCTCCTCCAGCCGCTCCGCCACGGCCTTGAGCTGGAAGCCGAGCGCGCGCGGATTGCCCGGATCGGCGAGCACCAGGTCGAGCACCGGCGCAGGCTGCACCGTGCCGAGATAGCGCGCGCGATAGGTCAGCGCGGAATCGCAGAGCTCCAGCGCCAGGCGCAGCCCCGCCTCGATCCGCGCCGCCGGCTCGGACAGCGCATGGCCGACATTGCGCGCGGTGGCCTGGGCGCGCTCGATCCGGCGGCCGAGATCGAGGAACATCCAGGCACCGCCGCGCACCATGTTCTCCGCCGCGAGGCCCGAGAGGTTGGTGCAGGCGCGGATGATCGCCGTCGCCATCTCCGCCAGCGCGTCCAGGCTCGCGGCCTGGGTGAAGCGCGCGCCTTCCTGGCTGAGCTGCGCCAGCGTCGCCCACATCTCATGCGTCAGACGGTCGCGCACCGCGGCCTGCGGGCGCTCCACCGCTTCCAGCAGATGCGCCAGCGCCCCGCCCGGCCCGGCCGCGGCGACGAGGGCGCGCGGCAGGGCCGCGCCGTCGGGCGGGCTGGCGGCGGCATCCGCGCCGAGCACGCCGGCGGCGTGCAGGCAGCGGGCGAGCGCGCGCATCTCGGCCAGTTCCCGCGGCAGGGCGGCGCCGCGCAGCACGCGCATGAGCATCGCGCGCGTCAGCCGCGCGGCGGATTCCAGGCGTTCGAGGTAGCGGCCGAGCCAGTAGAGCTCGTCCGCGACGCGGCTCGGCAACTCGCCGGAGGAGCGGCGGATCGGCAGGCTGGTGGCGCGGGAGAGCGCCGGGCCGACGATGTCGGCGCTGTCCTCGGCCAGCACCCAGACATCCTTGGCCGCGCCGCGCCGCGTCGGCGGGCCGGCGATGCCCTCCTCGGCCGTGCCGGCGAGCACATGCGCAAGGCCGCCGGGCATGGTGCGCCAGGCGCCGGCGCCGTCGCAGACCAGGAACATGCGCAGCACCACCGGCGCCGGCGTTAGCCGCTCGCCCACCAGGCAGGGCGTGGCCGAGGGCGGCAGCGGGCGGGTGGCGGCATGGCGCCAGGGCTCCGCGGCGCCCGGCCCGGCGAAGGCCTCGAGCGCGCCGGGGCGGATGGGCCGGCCTGGATCGAAGGCCGAGCGCAGCCGCCAGGCCCCCGGCGCGGCCAGCACGCGCTCCCGCGCTGCCGCATCGCCAAGCCAGACCGTCTCCATCTGCGGCAGCAGCAGGTCTTCGGCCAGCAGCGCACGCGCGGCGGCGGGCAGGTAGGGGGCGAGCGCCGGCGCCTCCACGGCCATCGAGCCGGGGGCGTTGACCATGCGCACGGCGCCGTCGCGCAGCGCGCCCATCAGGCCCGGCACGCCGGCGCCATGCTGGAACTCCAGCGGGTCGCAGGCGTCGCCCTTCACGCGGCGGAGGATCACATCCACCCGCCTGAGCCCGCGCAGCGTCTTCAGGAAGACCTCGCCGCCGCGGACGGTGAGGTCGCCGGGCTCGACCAGCTCCAGCCCCAGCTCGCGCGACAGGAACAGGTGCTCGAGCCAGGTCTCCTGCCGGACGCCGGGCGTCAGGAGGGCGACGCGCGGATTGTCCACGCCCTCCGGCGCGAGCCCCTGCAGGGCGCCGAGCCAGGCGTCGAAGAAGGGCCGGAGCGCGCGCACCTGCATGGCGCGGAAGGCTTCCGGCAGGGCGCGGCCGAGCAGCGTGCGGTTCTCGGCGGCGAAGCCCACGCCGTTGGCGCCGCCGCAGCGATCGGCAAGCACATGCCAGCGCCCGTCCGGGCCGCGCAGCAGGTCGGCGCCGTAGAAGGCGAGGCGCGGAAAGGGCTTGCGCGCGGGCGCGCGGCAGGGACGGAGGAAATGCGGGTTGCTGAAGACCAGGCGCGCCGGCAGCGTGCCCTCGGCCAGCAGGCGCTGCGGGCCATACAGGTCGTCGAGCAGCGCCGCCAGCAGCCGCGCCCGCTGCGCCAGCCCGGCCTCCAGCCCGGCGAACTCACCCGCGGTGATCAGCAGCGGCACCGGGTCGCAGCGCCAGGGGCGGCGGGTGCGGCCGGCCTCGCCGTCCGACGCCGCGTCCAGCACCGTGGCCACGCTCTCCTCCTCGAAGGCCCGGTCGAGGCGGCGGGCGCGCTCGGCGAGCTGCGAGTAGCCGAGGGCGGAGAAGGCGCCGAGCAGCGGGCGCCAGCACGCACGGATGCGGCCCTGGCCGTCCACCATCTCATCGAGCTGGGGCGGGGCTGATGCCGCGGGCGCCGGGCTGTCGTTCAGGCGGTTCCTCTCCGGCGTGTGCATGGCGGCCGCGCTTCGGGCGGTCCCCTTGGTCTCAGGTCGGTCGCGCCCCCATCCCGCCTCGCTTCGCGCGGCCGGCGCCCCCGCGCGCCGACTCCGGCTCGCGCGAGGACTGTCACGTCACCCGACCGAACGCCGAAGATCAAGCGTGCGCGGATGCTGGCGCGAGGGGACGGCCCGCGGTTCCGGCATGGCGCCCGGCGTGTGGCCAAAGGGGAAGAAGCGGGCCATGCGGCGCGCCTCGGCCTCGTTCGCATTGACCGGGAAGGTCTGGTAGTTGCGCCCGCCCGGATGCGCCACGTGATGCGTGGCCCCGCCGAGGCTCCGGCCCGTCCAGCTGTCCCAGATGTCGAAGACGAGCGGCGACTGGGCGCGGATGGTGGGGTGCAGGGCCGAGACCGGGTCCCAGGCCTTGAAGCGCACGCCCGCGACATATTCGCCCGCGGTGCCGGTCGGCGCGAGGGGCACGGCGGCGCCGTTGCAGGCCAGCACGAAGCGCTCCGGCGTCCAGCCGGTGACCTTGGCCTGCAGCCGCTCGACGGAGCTGTCCACGTAGCGCGCGGTGCCGCCGGCCGTCGCTTCCTCGCCCAGCACATGCCAGGGTTCCAGCGCCGCGCGCAGCTCCAGCTGCATGTCGCGCACCGCGATGCTGCCGACCTGCGGGAAGCGGAACTCCAGATGCGGTGCGAACCAGGCGGGATCGAAGGCGAAGCCGAGGCCCCGAAGTTCGTCCAGTACGTCCCGAAAATCCTGCGCGACGTAATGCGGCAGCATGAAATCGTCCTGCAGCCGCGTGCCCCAATGGATCAGCCGGCGCTCATAGGGCTTCTCCCAGAAGCCGGCGACCAGGGCGCGCAGCAGAAGCTGCTGCACCAGCGACATGCGGGCATGCGGCGGCATCTCGAAGCCGCGCACCTCGACCAGGCCGCGCCGGCCGGACGGGCCGGAGGGGTCGTACATCTTGTCGATGCAGAACTCCGTCCGGTGCGTGTTGCCGGTCATGTCCACGAGCAGGTTGCGAAAGATCCTGTCGGTCAGCCAGGGCGGGGTGTCGCTGCCTTTCGGCGGCACCTGGGAGAACGCGGTCTCAAGCTCGTACACCGCATCGGTGCGCGCCTCGTCCACGCGGGGATGCTGGCTGGTCGGGCCGATGAACTGCCCGGCGAAGAGATAGGACAGGCTCGGATGGTTGTGCCAGAAGCCGACGAGCGACTTCAGCAGGTCGGGCCGGCGCAGGAAGGGGCTGTCAGCCGGCTCGGCGGCGCCGAGCACCATGTGGTTGCCGCCGCCGGTGCCGACATGCTTGCCGTCGAGCGCGAATTTCTCCGCCGCAAGCCCGACCTGGCGGGCTTCCTCGTAGAGTGTCGTGGTGCGCTCGGTCAGCTCGTCCCAGCGCGTGGCGGGGTGGATGTTGACCTCGATCACGCCGGGATCGGGCGTCACCGAGAAGTGCAGCAGCCGCGGGTCGGAGGGCGCGAGATAGCCCTCCAGGAACACCTTGCGGCCGGTCTCCTTCGCCGTCGCCTCGATGGCGGCGACGAGATCGAGCCAGTCCTCGGCCAGCGCCAAGGGCGGCAGGAAGACATGGATCATGCCGTTGCGCGGCTCGACGCAGAGGGCCGTGCGGACCACGCCGGGCTCCTCGCGGCCGGGCTCCGGCACGGGCTGCTCGGCGATGCGGGCGCGGGCGCGCGGATCCTCCCCGGGGCGGCCGGGCCGGCGCAGGGCGAGCGCGTCGCGACCGCCCTCCCCGTCGGCGAGGTCGGGGTGCAGGGGGCGGGCCGGGCGGG
>NZ_JBWXTD010000007.1:246330-262270 GCF_056682175.1 Falsiroseomonas sp. RANM36 | reverse complement strand
CGCGGGGGCCGGGGGCGGGGGGGATAGTCGCGCCGCGCCGCGAGGGCGCTGCGCGGCGCGAAGGGGTCGGCCTCCCACTCCGCCTCGATGCTGGCTTCGCTCGCCCAGGGCAGGCTGTCGAGCGGCAGCCGCAAACCCATCGGGCTGTCGCCGGGGATCAGGAACATCGCGCCGTCCCGAAAACTCCAGCGCCCGCTTTCCCAGACGCGGTCGGCGCCGACGCCGCCGCGGCGCAGCGGCAGGGCGGAGCCCACCTCGCCGGCCAGGCCCTGGCCGAAGACGCGGCGCAGCCGCTCGCGCTCCATCGGGTCCCGGAGCCTGCTGTCCTCCGCCAGGACGTTGGCGGGCAGGCGGCCCTCCCGCCACAGATAGTAGTGGATGTCCTCATGGCCCGGGATGCGCAGCCGCGGGTCCACGCCGAGCTTGCCGGCCAGCAGCGTGGCGAACTCCGCGGCGTCCTTCGGCGTGGCGTCGCCCGTATCGTCGTCGGAAGCGAGCAGCGTGGGGTCGGTCCAGACCGGCTCGCCATCCGCGCGCCAATGGCAGTACAGCGCCCAGCGGGGGAGCTGCTCGCCCGGATACCACTTGCCCTGCGCGTAAGTCAGCGCGGCGCCGGGCGACCAGAGCGGCTGCAGGCGGCGCAGCAGCTTGCCCGCGAAGCGGCGCTTGGTGGGGCCGAGCGCGTCGGTGTTCCATTCCGGCGCATCGCGGTCGGAATCGGCCACGAAGGTCGGTTCGCCGCCGAGCGTGAGGCGCACCTCGCCCACCTCCAGCGCGGCATCCACCCGCGCGCCCATGGCCTGCACCGCGGCCCATTGCGCGTCGGTGTAGGGTTTCGTGACGCGCGGCGTCTCGGCGATCCGCCGGACTTCCATGCGAAAGTCGAACTCGACCTCGGCCTTGTCGGAGGCGCCGGTGATCGGCGCGGCGGAGGCGGGCTCGGGCGTTGCGGCGAGGGGGATGTGGCCCTCGCCGGCCAGCAGGCCGGAGGTGGGATCGAGGCCGATCCAGCCGGCTCCCGGCACATAGACCTCGCACCAGGCATGCAGGTCGGTGAAGTCGGCCGACGGGCCGGCGGGGCCTTCCACCGGCTTCACGTCGGGGACCAGCTGGATCAGGTAGCCGGAGACGAAGCGCGCGGCGAAGCCGAGATGGCGCAGGATGTTGACCAGCAGCCAGCCGGAATCGCGGCAGGAGCCCTTGCGGTTGGACAGCACCTGCTCCGGCGTCCAGACCCCGGGCTCGAGGCGCACGATGTAGTCGATCTCGGCCGCGAGGCGCTGGTTCAGGTCCACCAGGAAGTTGACCGTGTTCGGCGCCTCGCGCGGGATTTTTCGCACGTAGGCGTCGAGCAGCGGGCCGGGCGCGGTCACGCGGCGGAAGGGGGCGAGTTCCTCGGCCAGCACCGGGTCGTAGGCGAAGGGAAAGCTTTCGGCCTGCGGCTCCACGAAGAAGTCGAAGGGATTGATCGTCGCCATGTCGGCGACGAGGTCCACCGTGACCTCGAAGAAGCGCACGCGCTCGGGGAACACCACGCGGGCGCAGAAATTGCCCTGCGGGTCCTGCACCCAGTTCAGGAAATGCGGCTTGGGCGCGATGTCCAGCGAATAGGACAGCACCGGCGTGCGGCTGTGCGGCGCCGGGCGCAGCCGGATGAGCTGGGGCGAGAGGCCCACCAGCCGGTCGTAGCTGTAGCGCGTGCGGTGCGTGAGGGCGGCGTGGATACTCATGGCGTGGGGGAGGTCCTGGGAGTTCGCTTCGCTATCCCATTGGAGCGCCACCGGCGGCAAGGGCGGAACGATGACGGCAAGCGGCATGCCAGGGATGCGCCTGGACAGGGGATCGGTCGCGGCGCACCTTCCCGGCACGTCTCACACGGAACGGGGAAGGGCTTTCATGGCGAGGTATGCGCTGGTCACCGGTGCGGGTTCTGGCGTCGGGCGCGCCGCGGCGGTGGCGCTGGCGGAAGCCGGCTGGGCGGTGGGCCTGCTCGGGCGGCGGGCGGAGATGCTCGCGGAAACGGCAGGCCTCTGCGGCACCGCGCGCACCCTGGCGCTGCCGGCCGATGTCAGCGACCCCGCCTCGGTCGAGGCGGCCTTCGGCAAGCTGAAGGCGGAGTTCGGGCGGCTCGACCTGCTGTTCAACAATGCCGGCACCAATGTCCCCGGCACGCCCTTCGAGGAGCTGAGCTGGGCGCAGTGGCGCTCCGTGGTCGCGGTCAACCTGGACGGGATGTTCCTCTGCGGCCACGCCGCCTTCCGCATGATGAAGGAGCAGTCGCCGCAGGGCGGGCGGATCATCAACAACGGCTCGATCAGCGCGCATGCGCCGCGGCCGGGCAGCGCGCCCTACACCGCGACGAAGCACGCCGTGACGGGGCTGACCAAGTCCATGAACCTGGACGGGCGCCGCTTCGACATCGCGGTGGGGCAGATCGACATCGGCAACGCGATGACCGCGATGGCCGAGCGGATGGCCCGCGGCGTGCCGCAGGCGGACTGGTCCATCAAGCCGGAGCCGCTGATGGACGTGGCCCATGTCGGCCGCGCGGTGGCGCAGATGGCCGACTGGCCGCTCGAGACCAATGTGCTGACCATGACGATCATGGCCACCAAGATGCCCTTCGTGGGCCGCGGCTGAGCACGGGAGGAGACGCCCATGCGGTCGCCGGAGGGCGCAGACGCCCGCAGGACGGCGAGCACCGCAGGCGTGAATCGCATGGGAGAACGCAAGTGAACAAGCTCGACCTCGCCGGGCGCGTCGCGGTGGTGACCGGCGGCGCGCGCGGCATCGGCCTGGCGGTGGCGCGGCGGCTGGTGGCCTCCGGCGCCGCCGTCTCGATCTGGGACATGGACGCGGCGAAGACCGAGGAAAGTCGGGCGGCGCTCGCCGCCGATGGCAGCGTCACGGCCGAGGTGCTGGACCTGACGGATGATCTCGCGGTGGCGGAGGCGGCGACGCGGACGCTGGCGGCGCATGGCAAGCTCGACATCCTGGTCAACAATGCCGGCATCACCGGCGGCAACGCGCCGAGCTGGGAGATCCCGGTGGCGCAGTGGCGGCAGGTGATGGATGTGAACCTGAACGCCCCCTTCATCGTCGCCTCGGCCCTGGTGCCGCATCTGCTGGCGAATGGCTGGGGGCGGGTGGTGAATGTCGCCTCCGTCGCCGGGAAGGAGGGCAACCCGAACGCGGCGCATTACAGCGCCTCCAAGGCCGGGCTGATCGGCTACACCAAGTCGCTGGCAAAGGAACTGGCGCAGAAGGGCGTGCTGGTGAACTGCGTGACCCCGGCGGCGGCCAAGACCGACATCTTCAACCAGATGACGGAGGCGCACATCGCCTTCATGCTGTCGAAGATCCCGATGGGACGCTTCGTGGAGGTGGAGGAGATCGCCTCGCTCATCTGCTGGCTGGCCAGCCCCGACTGCTCCTTCTCGACCGGGGCGGTGTTCGACATCTCGGGCGGGCGGGCGACGTATTGATCGGAAAGGGTCGTTGCATGCGCTGGAGTCTGCCACTGCTGTTCCTGGCCTTGCCGATCGCCGCGCAGGCGGCCGATCCCGCGGAGGGTCGGCAGCTTGCCGAGCAGTGGTGCGCCAACTGCCATCTGATCGCCCGCGGCGGGCCCGGCCCGGTTTCGGATGCGGTGCCGCCCTTCCAGGCGATCGCGGAGCGGCCCGGCCGCACCGAGGAGGCGATCGCCACCTTCCTGCGCACGCCCCATGCCGGCATGCCCGACCATGGGCTGACGCTGCGCCAGGCGCAGGACCTGGCGGCCTATGTGAAGGCGCAGGGCGGCGCGCGGTGAATAGCGGCACCGGCCGTCGGCCATCGCCGGCCTGAACGGATGGCGCAGCGCCCGAAGGCCCTGCTGGCCGATATCGGCGGGACGAATGCCCGCTTCGCGCTGATGGACGGCGCGGCGCACGGCCCGCCCCTGGTCCTGCCGGTGGCAGGCTTCGCGACGGTGGAAGACGCGATGGCCACGGCGCTGGCCGCGCTCGCACCCGAAGGCGGGGTGGACCGCGCGGTCCTGGCGCTCGCCGGGCCGGTGCTGGACGAGCCGGTACGGCTGACCAACGCGGACTGGCAGGTCTCCTCCACGGCGCTCTCGGCACGCTTCGGCTTCCGCCGCGTCCGGCTGGTCAACGACTTCCTGGCGCAGGCGCAGGCGCTGCCCTGGCTCGGCCCCGGCGACCTGCAGCCGATCGGCGACGGCGCGCGCGCGGCGGGGGCACCGATGCTGGTGCTGGGACCCGGCACCGGGCTCGGCGTGGCCGGCTTCCTGCCGGAGACCGGCACGGCGGTGCCGACCGAAGGCGGGCATATCGGCCTGGCCCCGACCGATGAGCGGGAGGACGCGGTGGTGGCCGCGCTCCGCCGCCACTGCGGCCGTGCCGGCGCGGAGGAGGCGCTGTCGGGCCAGGGCCTGGCCAACCTGCACGCCGTGCTCGCCGGGCTGCGGTCGGCGAGGGTGCCGGCGCGCGCCGCGCCGGAGATCCTCGCCGCCGCCGGAAGCTGCCCGGTCGCGGCGGAGACGGTGGAGATGTTCCTGAATTTCCTAGCCGGGACCGCCGGCGACCTGGCGCTGGCCTGGGGCGCGCGGGGCGGCGTGTTCCTCTCGGGCGGCATCCTGCCGCGGCTTGCCGACCGGCTCGATGCCGCCGCCTTCCGGACCCGCTTCACGGCCAAGGCGCCGATGCAGGACTGGATGGCGCGCATCCCGCTGGCGCTGGTGGTCCACCCCGCCCCCGCCTTCCTCGGGCTTGCGGCGCTGGCGCGCCTGACGGATGCATAGGCCGGCCGGCCTCCACGAACCGGCGAGACGACGCTTCTAATCCCCTTCACCGTCGGGCAGAAATGACCCCAAGGCGCAGCGACGCCGCGGGGGAGGCGCTTTCCGGCACGAACCGCCGAAAGGAACGCGGAGCACGATGGACACCACGCCGCCGAAGATCACGCCTGCCGAGCCCAGCGCATCCCGGCTGCCGCTGCGCGACGCGATCCTGCACAAGCTCACCTACGACCTGGGAAAGAGCCGGCTCGGCGCGCGCGATCGCGACTGGTTCATCGCCACCGCGCTGGCCGTCCGCGACCGGATCGTGGACCGCTGGATCGACCAGACGCGCGCGAGCTACGACACGGGCGCGAAGCAGGTCTACTACCTGAGCCTGGAGTTCCTGATCGGGCGGCTGCTGCGCGACAACGTCTCCAACCTGCTGCTGACCGATGAGGTGAAGGCGGCGCTCGGGGAACTCGGGGTCTCCTTCGAGGCGCTGCGGGAGGCCGAGCCCGACGCGGCGCTGGGCAATGGCGGCCTGGGACGGCTTGCCGCCTGCTTCATGGAAAGCATGGCGACGCTCGCCATCCCGGCCTTCGGCTACGGCATCCGCTACGATCACGGGCTGTTCCGCCAGCTCATCCGCGACGGCCGGCAGCTGGAATATCCCGAGACCTGGCTCGGCTTCGGCAATCCCTGGGAATTCGCGCGGCCCGAGATCGCGCACGAGATCGGCTTCGGCGGCACGGTGGAGGCGGTGGCGATCAGCGAGGCGCGGGTGCGCCATGTCTGGAAGCCGGCCGAGACGGTGCAGGCGGTGGCCTATGACACGCCGATCGTCGGCTGGCGCGGGGTGCATGTGAACACGCTGCGGCTGTGGTCGGCGCGCGCCGCCGATCCGCTGCGCCTCGACGCCTTCAACCGCGGCGACTTCGTCGGCGCGCTGTCCGAGCAGGTGCGGCACGAGAGCATCTCGAAGCTGCTCTATCCGTCCGACGAGACGCCGGCCGGGCAGGAGCTGCGGCTGCGGCAGGAATACTTCTTCACCTCCGCCGCGCTGCAGGACCTGGTGCGGCGGCACCTGCGCGTGCATGGGGACCTGCGCAGCCTGCCCGAGCGGGTGGCGGTGCAGCTGAACGACACGCATCCGGCGATCGCGGTGGCGGAGCTGATGCGCATCCTGATCGACCTGCACGACCTCTCCTGGGACGAAGCCTGGCAGGCGACGCGGGGCACGATCTCCTACACCAACCACACCCTGCTGCCCGAGGCGCTGGAGAGCTGGCCGGTGCCGCTGATGGAGCGAATGCTGCCGCGGCACATGCAGATGATCTACCTGATCAACGCGCTGCATCTCGACGACGTGCGCCAGCGCTTCCCTGGCGAGGACGCGCTGCTGCCCGCCGTGTCGCTGATCGAGGAAGGGCATGGCCGGCGCGTGCGCATGGGCCACCTGGCCTTCGTGGGCTCGCACAAGGTCAACGGCGTCTCCGCGCTGCACACCGACCTGCTGAGGAAGACGGTGTTCGCCGACTTCGATCGCATCGCGCCGGGCCGGATCACCAACAAGACGAACGGGATCACCTTCCGCCGCTGGCTGCAGCAGGCCAATCCGGGCCTGACCTCGCTGCTGGTGGACGCCGTCGGCCCCGCGGTGCTCGACGACGAGCGCGCGCTCGAGCAGCTCCGCCCGCTGGCGGAGGACGCCGCCTTCCGCGACCGCTTCGCGGCGGTGAAGCGGGCGAACAAGGAGGCGCTGGCCAAGCTGGTGCGGGAGCGCTTCTACCTGCAGCTCGACACCAGCGCGATCTTCGATGTCCAGATCAAGCGCATCCACGAGTACAAGCGCCAGCTCCTGAACGTGCTGGAGGCGGTCGCGCTCTACGACGAGATCCGCAGCCAGCCGACGCGCAACTGGGTGCCGCGGGTGAAGATCCTGGCCGGCAAGGCGGCGGCGAGCTACCACCGCGCCAAGACGATCATCAAGCTGGCGCACGACGTGGCGCGCGTGGTCAACAGCGACCCGACCGTGCGCGACCTGCTGAAGCTGGTGTTCCTGCCGAACTACAACGTCTCGCTGGCGGAGCTGATCGTGCCGGCGGCCGACCTGTCGGAGCAGATCTCCACCGCGGGGATGGAGGCGTCCGGCACCGGCAACATGAAGTTCGCGCTGAACGGCGCGCTGACCATCGGCACGCTGGACGGCGCGAATGTGGAGATCAAGGAGCATGTCGGCGACGACAACATCTTCATCTTCGGCCTGACGACCGAGGAGGTGGAGGAGCATCGTCGCTCCGGCTGGCGCGGCGCGACGGCGGTGGCGCGGTCCCGCCGTCTGGCGGAGGCGCTGGAGCAGATCGAGAAGGGCGTCTTCTCGCCGGACGAGCCCGACCGCTACAAGGAGCTGGTCGCGGGGCTGCGCGGCGACGACTGGTTCATGGTGACCGCCGATTTCGACAGCTACTACGGGACGCAGCGCGAGGTGAGCCGCCGCTGGCGCGAGCCCGACCGCTGGTGGCGCTCGGCCGTGCTGAACACGGCGAATGTCGGCTGGTTCTCCTCCGACCGGACGATCGCGGAGTATGCCGCCGAGGTCTGGCACGTGCCGGCGAGGCGCGGATGAGCGGCCCGCGAGCCGCGCCGGCCACTCTTCCGCTGGCCACGGCGACGCCGGTGGCCGATGATGCCGCCAAACGCTGGGAGGCGGACGATGGCAGGTAGCGCGGACACCTCTTCGGCGCCGCTGGCGCGCGGCGCCATGGCCTTCGTGCTGGCGGGCGGACGCGGGTCGCGGCTGATGGAGCTGACCGACCGGCGCGCCAAGCCGGCGGTGTTCTTCGGCGGCAAGTCGCGCATCATCGACTTCGCGCTGTCCAACGCCGTGAATTCCGGCATCCGCCGCGTGGCGGTGGCGACGCAGTACAAGGCCCACAGCCTGATCCGCCACCTGCAGCGCGGCTGGAACTTCTTCCGCCCCGAGCGGAACGAGAGCTTCGACATCCTGCCCGCCAGCCAGCGCACCAGCGAGACGGCCTGGTACGAGGGCACCGCCGACGCCGTGTACCAGAACATCGACATCATCGAGGACGCGGCGCCGCGCTACATGGTCATCCTGGCCGGCGACCACATCTACAAGATGGACTACGAGCGCATGCTGGCCCAGCACGTGGAAAGCGGCGCCGACGTGACGGTTGGCTGCGTCACGGTGCCGCGCATGGAGGCCACGGGTTTCGGCGTGATGCATGTGGACGCCGACGACCGCATCATCGCCTTCGTCGAGAAGCCGAAGGACCCGCCGGGCATCCCCGGGCAGGAGGACATGGCGCTGGCCTCCATGGGGATCTACGTGTTCGAGACGAAGCTGCTGTTCGACCAGCTCCGCCGCGACGCCGCGACGCCCGGCAGCCAGCGCGACTTCGGCCGCGACATCATCCCCTTCCTGGTCGCGAACGGGAAGGCCGTGGCGCATCGCTTCGAGGCTTCCTGCGTTCGCTCCTCCTCCGAGGCGGCGCCCTACTGGCGCGACGCGGGCACGGTGGACGCCTACTGGGAAGCCAATATCGATCTCACCGACGTGGTTCCCCAGCTCGACCTGTTCGACCGCGACTGGCCGATCTGGACCTATGCCGAGGTCACGCCGCCGGCGAAGTTCGTGCACGACCAGGACGGGCGGCGCGGCGAGGCCATCTCCTGCCTGGTGTCGGGCGCATGCATCCTCTCGGGCGCCAGCGCCAAGCGCTCGCTGCTGTTCACCGGCGTGCACATGCATTCCTTCGCCAGCGCGGAGGGCGCGGTGCTGCTGCCCTATGTGGATGTCGGGCGCGGCGCGCGGCTGAAGAACGTGGTGGTGGACCGCGGCGTGCGTATCCCGGACAAGCTCGTGGTCGGCGAGGATCCGGCGGAGGATGCGCGCCGCTTCCGCCGCACCGAGAAGGGGATCTGCCTGATCACCCAGGCGATGCTCGACAGGCTCGGCTGACCCGATGGCGCTGCGCGTCCTCGCGGTCGCGTCGGAATGCGCGCCGCTGGTCAAGACCGGCGGGCTGGCCGATGTCGTCGGCGCGCTGCCCGCCGTGCTCGCGCGGCAGCAGGTCGCCGTCACCACGCTGCTTCCGGGCTATCCGGCGGTGCTGAAGGCGCTTGGCGCCGCGACCGTGCTGCGCCGCCTCGACGCGCTGTTCGGCGGGCCGGCGCGGCTGCTGCACGGCACCGCCGCTGGCCTCGACCTGCTGGCGCTGGACGCGCCGCATCTGTTCGACCGCCCCGGCAATCCGTACCTGGCCCCGCATGGCGCCGAGTGGGAGGACAACGGCGTCCGCTTCGCCGCGCTCGGCGTCGCGGCGGCGCTCGCCGCGACGGGCGGGCTGCGCGGCCTGTCCTTCGATGCGGTGCATGCGCATGACTGGCAGGCCGGGCTGGTGCCGGCCTATCTCCGCTTCGCGCCGGGCCGGCGCAAGCCCGCGCTGTTCACGGTGCACAACCTGGCCTTCCAGGGGCAGTTCCCGCTGTCGCTGTTTCCCCGGCTCGGCCTGCCGGCGCAGGCGCTGTCGGTGGAGGGCGTCGAGTATTACGGCTCGGTGGGGTACCTGAAGGCCGGGCTTTGGTACGCCGACCGCATCACCACCGTCTCGCCGACCTATGCGGCGGAGATCGGCACGCCGGCGCTCGGCATGGGGCTCGATGGCCTGCTGCGCGGCCGCGGCGGGCATGTCTCCGGCATCCTGAACGGGCTCGACACGACGGATTTCGACCCCGCGCGCGACCCGCGCCTGGCGGCGCGCTTTTCCGCCGCCGATCCGTCCGCGCGCGCGGCGAACAAGACGGCGTTGCAGCGGCGCATGGGGCTGGCGGAGTCGCCCGACACGCTGCTCTTCGGCTTCGTGGGCAGGCTCGCCTGGCAGAAGGGCGTGGACATGCTGCTGGGCGCGGTCCCGACCATGCTCGGCGAGGGCGCGCAGCTCGCTTTGCTCGGCAGCGGCGAATGGGGGCTGGAGGAAGGCTGCCGCGGCGCGGCCGCGGCGCATCCCGGGCGCGTCGGCGCGCATGTCGGCTTCGACGAGGCGCTGGCGCGACTGGTCTATGCCGGCGCCGACGTGATCCTGGTGCCGAGCCGCTTCGAACCCTGCGGCCTCGCGCAGCTGGCGGCGCTGCGCTACGGCGCGCTGCCGCTGGTCGCGCATGTCGGCGGGCTGGTGGACAGCGTGGTGGACGCGAACGAGATGGCGCTGGCCGAGGGCATCGGCACGGGTTTCCACTTCTCGCCGGTGACGCAGGAGATGCTGGCCGCGACGGTGCTGCGCGTGGCGCGGCTGTGGCGCGACCAGACGTTGTGGCGGCGGCTGCAGGCGAATGCGCTGCGCACGGATGTCTCCTGGTCGCGCTCCGCCGCGCGCTATGCGGCGCTGTTCCGGGACATGGTGGCGGATGCGGGCTGAGGCCGCGGCCGGCTCGCCGGAGCCGCTCGGTGCGACCATCACCGCGGACGGCGCCAATTGCGCCTTCCCCGCACCGCATGCGGATGCGGTGTTCGTCTGCCTGTTCGACGCGCGGGACCGGGAGGTGGCGCGCATCCGGCTGCCGGGGCGCAGGGGCGAGGTCCATCACGGCGCAATCGCCGGCGCCGCGGCGGGTCTGCGCTACGGCCTCCGCGTGCAGGGTCCGTGGGACCCGGAGCGCGGCCATCGCTTCAACGAGCAGAAGCTGCTGGTGGACCCCTGGGCACGCGCGCTGGATCGCCCCTTCGCGCTGCATCCCGCGCTGTTCGACACCGGCGAGCGGCCGGATCCCGCGGACAGCGCGCCCTTCGTGCCGAAGGCGATCCTCTCCGCACCCCTCTCCCCTGCCCCGCCACGCCCCGCGCCGCGCGGGCCGCAGGTGATCTACGAGCTGCATGCGAAGGGCTTCACCGCGCTGCATCCGGAGGTGCCGGCGGCGATCCGCGGCACCTTCGCCGGCCTCGCCCATCCGGCGGCGATCGGGCATCTCCGCCGGCTCGGCGTGACGGCGGTGGAGATCATGCCGGCGGCGGCCTGGGTGGATGAGCGGCACCTGCCGCCGCTCGGACTGACGAACTACTGGGGCTACAATCCCGTCGCCTTCCTCTGCCCCGATCCGCGGCTTGCGCCGGGCGGCATGGCCGAGGTGCAGGCGGCCCTCCGCGCGCTGCAGGAGGCGGGCATCGCGGCGATCCTCGACGTCGTGCTGAACCACAGCGGCGAAGGCGATGCGCTTGGGCCGACACTGTCGTTGAAGGGTCTCGGCAACGCCGCCTTCTACCGTCTCAGCCATGGGCGCTACGTGGACCATGCGGGCTGCGGCAATACGCTGGCGTTGGATCGCCCATGGCCGCTGCGGCTGGCGATGGATGCGCTGCGGCACTGGGTGGCGGCCGGCTTCGACGGGCTGCGCCTCGATCTCGCCACCACTTTGGCGCGGCGCGAGACCGGGTTCGACCGCGATGCGCCGCTTATCCAGGCGATGCGCCAGGATCCGCTGCTGCGCGACAGGCTGATCATCGCGGAGCCCTGGGACATCGGGGCCGGGGGCTATCGCCTCGGCGCCTTCCCGCCGGGCTGGGGGGAGTGGAACGATCGCTTCCGCGACGATGTCCGACGCTTCTGGCGCGGCGATGCGGGGATGGTCGGCGCGCTGGCGACGCGGCTGGCGGGGTCCGCCGACGCGTTCCGCGGCCGCCCGCTGTCGGACAGCGTGAATTTCGTCGCCGCGCATGACGGCTTCACGCTGGCCGACCTCGTCAGCTTCACCGCGAAGCGCAACCACGCCAATGGCGAGGAGAACCGCGACGGCAGCGATGCCGACCACGCCTGGAACAACGGGGTGGAAGGGCCGAGCGACGACCCGGCGATCCGTGCGCGGCGGCGCGCCGACATCCGCGCGCTGCTCGCCACGCTGCTCGCGGCGCGTGGCACGCCGATGCTGGCCATGGGCGACGAGGCGGGGCGCAGCCAGGGCGGCAACAACAACGCCTATGCGCAGGACAACCCGACCGGCTGGCTCGACTGGGCGGGCATGGACCAGGACCTCGTCGGCTTCGCCGCGCGGCTGGTCGCGGCGCGGCTGGCGCATCCCGCGCTGCATGACGATGCGCCGCTCAGCGGCGACGGCGACGCGGCCTGGCTGCGGCCGGATGGCCTGCCGATGACGGAGGCGGACTGGCACGACCCTGAGCGCCGCGCGCTGGTCCTGCTGCTGGCCGCGCAGGACGACCGCTGCATCCTGGCGCTGAATGCGGGCGAGGAAGCGCTGCCGCTGGCCTTGCCCGCGCCCGCGCCGGGGCGGCGATGGTCGCTGCTGGCAGACAGCAGCGACCCGGCGCGGACGGAGCCGCCGGCGGCGCTGCCCGCGCGCGGCGTGCTGCTGCTGGCGGAGGCGGCCCCCGACCCCGCCACGCCGGCCGTCTAGGAAGGCGCGCCCGGCCGGGGCAGGATGCGCGCCTCAGATCCGCGGGGAGAACCATGTCGAGCGAAGGCCAGGAACGCTTCCAGACGCTGCACGAGCTGGTGAAGGCGGCGAAGCTCAAGCTGAATGCGAATATCTGGGACTACCTGGTCGGCGCCACCGAGACCGAGACGACGATGCAGCGCAACCGCGCCGCGCTGGATTCCGTCGCGTTCCGCCCGCGCGTGCTGCGCGACGTCAGCAAGGTGGACAGCAGCGCGACCTTCCTCGGCCGGCGCAAGATCCGGCTGCCGGTGATGCTCTGCCCGGTCGGCTCGCTCGACAGCTTCGAGCCGGGCGGGGCGGCGACGGCGGGCCGGGCGGCGGCGGCCTTCGGCGTGCCGATCATGGTCTCCTCGGTCACGCAGCCGGGGCTCGAGGAAAGCGCGAAGGCGACGGGCGACGGGCCGAAGATCTTCCAGCTCTATGTCCGGGGCGGCCCGGATTTCGTGGACGACCATGTGAAGCGCGCGATGGATGCCGGCTACGACGCCTTCTGCATCACCGTGGACAGCGCGCATTACAGCCGGCGCGAGCGCGACATTGCCAAGCGCTTCGTGAAGCATTGGCGCGCAAGGTCGGAGGGGATGAACTACCAGGCCGCGCTGGCCTGGTCCGACATCGCCCGCTTCCGGGAGAAGCACCCGGACGTCACGCTGATCCTCAAGGGCATCGGCATGGCCGAGGATGCCGAGATCGCGGTGCAGCACGGCGTGCAGGTGGTCTATGTCTCGAACCATGGCGGACGCCAGCTGGACCATGGGCGCGGCTCGCTCGCGGTGCTGCCGGAGGTCGTGCAGGCCGTCGGTGGCCCAGTGGGTGGGAAAGCGCGGGTGTGGATGGATGGCGGCATCAGCCGCGGCACGGACCTGGTGAAGGCGGTGGCGATGGGCGCGGAGCTGGTCGGGATCGGTCGGCTCTACTGCTACGGCCTGGCGGCGGCGGGCGAGCAGGGCGTGCTGCGCGTGCTGCAGCTGCTGGAGGACGAGGTGCAGACCTGCCTCGGCCTGCTCGGCGCGACGCGCTTCGCGGAGGTGGAGCGCAACCAGGTCGTCGCCGCGGCGCCGACGGCGCCGCCGCATGTCCACTCCGCCTTCCCGCTGCTCGCGGAGCCAGAGCGGGGCTACTGAGCGGCCAGGATCCCGGGCAGCACGGCGAGCACGGCGTCGGTCTCGCGCGGCAGGCCGACGGTGATGCGGATCTCGTGCACGAAGCGCGGGTCGCGCCAGTCCCGCACCAGGATGCCGCGGGCGCCCAGCGCGGCGATCACCCGCGCCGCCGGGACCGGCAGCGTGGCCGAGACGAAATTCGCCGCCGAGGGCCAGACTCGCAGGCCGAGCGCCGCGAGCCCTTCGGCCAGCCGCGCCCGTTCCGCCGCCACCGCCGCGACATTGCGCGCGAGATGCGCGGTGTCGGCGAGCGAGGCCTCGGCCGCCGCATAGGCCGGTGCGCCGACGGCGAATTGCAGCCGGATGCGCTTCAGCATTTCCGCCGTGTCGTCATCGGAGCAGAGCGCGTAGCCGATGCGCAGCCCCGCCAGGCCATGCGCCTTGGAGAAGGTGCGCAGCACCACCCAGGGGCCGTCGCGCGCGGCGAGCGCGGACAGCGCATCGGCGCCGGGCGGCGCGAACTCGACATAGGCCTCGTCCACCGCGAGCAGCACATCGGGTGGCACGGCACGCCCCAGCCGCGCGAGATCCTCCACCGCCAGGGCGCCGCCGGAGGGCGGGTTGGGCGTGCAGGCGAAGACCAGCGCCGTGTCGGCGCGCACCGCCGCGGCCAGCGCGGCGGGATCGTTGGCGCCCGCCTCGGTCAGCTTCACGGCGATCGGCGCGGCGCCCTGGATGCGCGTGCCGGAGAGGTAGCGCGGGAAGGAGGGCGCGGGCATCACGCAGGATCGCCCGGGCTCCAGCGCCGCCTGGCAGAGCAGGTGGATCAGCTCGTCGCTGCCGGCACCGAAGACGATGCGCGAAGCCGGCACGCCGGTGCGCGCGGCGAGCGCCGCGGCCAGGCGACGGCCGAGCACATCCGGGTAGCGGTTCACCCCGGCGCAGGCGGCCTGCGCGGCGGCGACCGCGCGCGGGCTCGGCGGCCAGGGGCTTTCGTTCAGGTGCAGCGGCACAAGGTCGGGGCCCTGCGGCTCGGTCGGCGCGGCATAGGTCGGCAGGGCGCGGATCCAGCCGCGCGCCCAGGCCGCGCGCATCTCAGCGGTGCTCCCAGTCGTCCAGGCTGTCCGTGTTGGGCGGCGAGGTGCCGAGGATGTCGCCCTGCGTCGTCACGCCCAGGCCGTTCAGCAGGCGGTTCGAGTAGTTGAAATAGGCGCAGACCTGGTTGGCCTCCAGGATCTCGCCGTCGGTGGCGCCGGCCTCGCGCAGCGCGAGGATGTCGGCTTCCTCCATCCGCTGCGGCTCGAGCGTGAGCTTGCGGACGTAGCGCAGCAGCGCGAGTTCCTTGCCGGCGAAGACCGCCTCCGGCCTCGTCGCGGCGAAGGCCTTGTAGATCGCGCCGGCGCGGGCCTCGTCCTGCAGCAGGCGCGACAGCCCGGCGAAGTGATGCGCCACGCTGTAGTCGCACTTGTTGGCCAGCGAGGTGTACACGGCGAGGCATTCCAGGAACCACACGGGCATGCTGTTGCCGGTGTGGTGCAGCACCGACTTGTACAGCGCGCTGTGGCCTTCCATCGTGTGCGGCCGCAGGCTGTGCGCCTTCATCACGTTGTCGATCAGCCCCCCCGGCCCCTTCACCCGGTCGTAGAGCGTGCGGAGATGCCCTTCGCTCTCCTCGTAGGGGACGAGGCGGATCCAGGCGGGGTTGTCGGCCGTTGCGGGCATGGCGCGGTCCTCTCAAGCGAAGCGTGCGGGGGCGAAGGGGGCGAGGTCGAGGCCGGGATCGCGCCCGGCGGCGAGGCGTGCGACGACCTCGCCGGTGAGCGCGCCGAGCGTCAGGCCGTTATGGCCATGGCCGAGCGCGCAGATCAGCGCGGGCAGGCGCGGCGCGGTGCCGAGGGCCGGAAGCCCGTCGGGCAGCGAGGGGCGACGGCCCATCCAGAAGGCGGCGCCCTCGGTGTTCAGGCGCGGCAGCAGGCGCCGCGCCTGGTCGAGCAGGATGCGCGCGCGGCGCCAATCGGGCGGCGCATCGGGATGCGCGAGTTCCACCGTGCCGGCAAGGCGCAGCCCGGCGGCCATGCTGGTCAGCGCATAGGCGCCGTCGCCGTCCATCAGCTGCAAGGGCAGCACGAGGCCGGGGTCGGGCAACATGGCGTGGTAGCCGCGCTCGCTCGCGAGCGGCAGGCGAAGGCCGGCCTGGCGCGCCAGCGGCGCGGCGCGCGCGCCCGCGGCCAGCACCGCGTGCCGTGCGATCAGGCGCGTGCCGTCCGAGAGGCGCAGCGCGACCCCGGCGCCCTCGGCGGCGACAGAAGCGACGCGCGCGACGCGGCGCTGGCCGCCGAGGTCGCGGAAGCGCGCCTCCAGCAGCCTCGCGACGCCGGCGGGATCATCCACATGGCCGCAGGCGGGGATCAGCACGCCGCCGAAGACCGGCGCGAGGCCGGGCAGCAGCGCGGCGACGCCGGCGGCATCGAGCGCCCGCACCTCCAGCCCCGCGCCGCGGCGCCGCGCATGGCCGGCGGCGGCGGCGCGGGAGGCGCGCGCGGCGCGCTAGGCGGAGAGGGTGCCGCGCCAGTGCAGAAGCGCCGCCGCC
>NZ_JBWXTD010000007.1:230438-246230 GCF_056682175.1 Falsiroseomonas sp. RANM36 | reverse complement strand
GGCCGGGGCGCCGCGCTGGGCGGGCGGCGGCGGCGCGGAAGGCGCGCTCGGCGCGATAGGCGTAGAGGATGCCGCGCCAGTGCAGATGCGCCGCCAGGCCTGGCACGCGCTGCGAGAGCCGCCGCCAGGCATCGCCACTGCCGGCGAAGAGCGCGGCGAGGGCCGCATGCACCGCGGCCAGCCGCGAGGGCCGGGCATTCAGCGCGAAGCGGAGCAGCCAGGGCGACAGCGCCGGCAGGCTCCGCCAGCGGACCGAGAGCGGCGCCAGCGGATCGCGCAGCATGCGCGGCAGGGCGCGCAGCGTCGCCGGGGTGGCGAGCGGCACGACGGCCGAGACGGTGATGCCGCCGGCATTGCCGAAGCTCGCCGCGTCCGGCGGGGCCGCTTGCGGGGCGGGATCCAGCAGCACCGTCTCCAGCCCGGCCTCGATGCAGGCGAGCGCGCTGGCCGTGCCGACGATGCCCGCGCCGATCACCGCGACCTGCATTCAGCCGCCCCTGGCGAAGCGGCGCTCGAGCCGGGCGGCGGCGAAGGAGAGCGCGGCGCAGACCAGGAAGTAGAACAGCGCGACGAGAAGCCAGGTCTCGAAGACGCGGCCGGTGGTGGCGGCCACCTCGTTGCCGAGGAAGGCGAGATCCTGGATCGAGACGAGCGAGATGATCGAGGAATCCTTCACCAGCGAGACCGCCTGGCCGGCGAGCGGGGGGACGGTGCGCGCCACGGCCTGCGGCAGGATCACATGGCGCAGCGCGCCGAGGCGCGAGAGGCCGAGCGCCTCCGCCGCCTCCCACTGGCCGCGCGGCAGGGACTGGATGCCGGCGCGCACGATCTCGGTGACATAGGCGCCCTCGAACAGTCCGAGGCAGAGGATGGCGGCGATGACGCCGGCGGCGAATTGCGGCGGGCCGAAGAGCAGCTCGATCCAGGCCAGCGTCGCCGGGTCCTGGCGGCGGATCCAGTCCTCGACGCCCAGCGCGGGCAGCAGCTGGCTGGTGACGAAGAAGTAGAAGACGAAGACGAAGACCAGCGGCGGGATGTTGCGGATGGTCTCGACATAGAAGCCGGCGATCATTCGCGGCAGCAGCGCACGCGAGGTCCGGGCGACGCCCATGACGACGCCGACCGCGGCCGCGACGATCGCCGCCCAGAAGCTGACGCGCAGCGTGGTGAACAGCCCCTGCAGCAGCAGGTTCGCCACCCAGCCGCGCTCCGCATCGTGGCGCAGCACGAAGCCCCAGACCGGCGCGAAGTTCCAGCGATACTCGAGCGCGGCGCCGGCGCGCCACGCCAGCAGGCCGAGCGCGCCGAGCACGACGAGGATCACCAGCGCATCCAGCGCCGGGCGGCGGGGCCGGCGGGCATAGGGCCCGCCAGGCAGGTCCATCTGCGCGGTTCAGCCGGGCAGCTGGTCGCGCCACTCGCGGCCGCTGAACCAGTAGGTCTGGCGCTCCTCCAGCCAGCCGTCGAGCTGGCGGAGCATGACCCAGTTGTTCAGGAAGTTCAGCGCATCGGGATCGGACTTGCGCAGCGCCATCGCATCCGCCTGGCGGACGATGGGCGTGGTGAAGGGGCGGAACAGCGTGTCCGGGTTGTCGAGCGTGGCGAAGAGCGGGCGCGGGACGGAGCCGATCATGCCATGCGCGCGGCCGTTCACCACTTCCAGGATGGATTGCGCGTCGTCGTCGAACTGGCGGATCGTCGCGCGCGGGAAGAGGCGCTGCGCGGCGGCGAGGCCGGAGGTGCCGCGGCGGCCGGCGATGGTGACGTTGGGGCGGTTCCAGGATTCCAGCGTCGTCATGCTCTCGGCCATCCGCTTGTTCGCGGCGATCTCGACGCCGGTGGCGGAATAGGGCGATGTGAAGTTGACGTTCAGGTTCCGCGCCGGGGTGATCGTCATGCCGCCGATGATCGCATCGAAGCGGCCGGCAAGCAGCGCGGGGATGATGCCGTCCCAGGCGGTGGGGACGAATTCCGTGCGCACGCCCATGTCCTGCGCGAGCCGGTTCGCCACGTCGATCTCGTAGCCGATCAGCTCGCCCGCGCGGTTGCGGAAGGCCCAGGGCACGAAGGTGGACATGCCCACGCGCAGCGTGCCGCGGCGCTTCACCTCCTCGACCATGGAGGTGGCGGCGAGGGCTGCGCGCGCATCCGCGCCCTGCGCCGCGGCGGGCCGCCCGAAGGCGAAGGCGCCGAGCGCCGCGAGCCCGCCGGCGGCGGGCGCGATGAGACGGCGACGGAAGCCAGTGTTGTCGGTCATGACGGAAGGTCCCTTCTTGCTACCAGTGGTCAGGCCATGGCGCCCTTGAGCCGCCTCTCGAGCAGCCCGACGCCGAAGGAGAGCAGCACCGTGACGCAGAGATAGAGCGCGGCGACGGTGAGCCAGATCTCGAAGGTCATGAAGGTGTCGCTGATGACGTTGCGCCCTTCGTTGGTCAGGTCGAACACCGCGATGACGCTCACGATCGCCGAATGCTTGATCAGCGACACGCCGAGCCCGGCGAGCGGCGGCAGGATCACGCGCAGCGCCTGCGGCAGCACGATGAAGCGATAGGCGTGGCGGCGCGAGAGGCCGAGCGTCCAGGCCGCCTCCCACTGGCCCTTGCGCACGGCCATGATGCCGCCGCGGAAGATTTCCGTGGCGAAGGCGCCCTCGAAGATCGCGAGGCAGAGCACGCCGGCCCAGAACCGCTCGAGGCCGAGGATCGGCGCCAGGATGAAGTAGACGATGTAGAGCTGCACCAGCAGCGGCGTGTTGCGGATCGCCTCCACATAGCCGATCGCCAGCCACCGCCCGGCAACCGAGCCCGAAAGCCGCAGCAGCGCGGCGCCGAGGCCGATCAGCACCGTCAGCACCAGGGCGATGGCGCTGATCTCCAGCGTCACCAGCAGGCCCTTGAGCAGCGGGCCGAGGAAGACCTCGCCCTCGAAGACCTGGAACAGGTAGCGCGGCACGCGGTACCATTGCCAGTTGTAGCCCATGCGCGTGGCGCCCTCGAACAGCAGCCAGGCGAGCAGGCCGAGGAAGAGCGCGAATTGCAGCAGGTCGAGCAGGCGCCGGCGCAGGCCGCTCGGCGCGCGTGGCGGCTCCCGCGAACGCAGGTCAGTCGTCACGCGGCGTGAACCGTCGCGGCGGGCGCGCGAAGAGGCGCGCGACCATGGGCGCGAAGACGGAGAGCGGCGCCTCCGGCATGCCCGGGATCACCGTGCCCTGGTCGAAGCGCGCGACGAAATCGGCGGTGGCGGCGAAATGCGGATGGCCGCGCCAGCGTTCACGCGCCGCCGGGTCGCAATGATCCTCGGGGTGGTCGTGGCAGTGGAAGTCGAGGAAGAGCGCGTGATGCTCCAGCAGCCAGCGGCTGGCGTCGGAGACATAGGGCGCGAGCAGCGCGGCGGCGAAGGGGCCATGATTGGTGGGGCACATCGTGAAGCCGATGTCGTGCAGCAGCGCGACGACGACATATTCCTCGTCGCGCCCGTCCTGCAGCGCGGCCGTCGCGGCCTGCACGCAGTGTCGGTAGTTGTTCACCTGGTAGCCGAAGCTGGGATCGGCCGCCGAGGCCTCCAGCGCGCGCAGCACGTGGCGCGCCTGGAGCTCGGCGTCGAAGGGGCGGCGCTGGTCGCGCAGCAGGGTCCACTCCGCGCGGCGGAAATCCTGCATCTCCACCGGCGGCACATGCTGCATCTCCGGCGACAGCAGCGGCGAGGGCCGTGGGTCGCCGGGGAAGGAGCGGCTCATGACGCACTGCCGGGCGCGCGGTAGCGAAACGCCTTGTCGAACTTGCCGACGACCCATTCGCCGCAGGCGATCGGCGGGTATTTCGCCTGCGCGGGATCGTCGAGCAGGTCGCGCGGATCCACCACGGCGTGGAAGCCCGGGTCGAAGAAGACCGCCGCGCTCTGCCGCGCCTTGCCGGAGGTGTTCACCACGCGGTGCGGGTTGCTGTGGAAGCGGCCATTGGTCCAGCGATGCATCAGGTCGCCGATGTTCACCACGAAGGTGTCGGGGATGGGGTGGGCCATCACCCAGTCGCGATCGGTTCCCTTCACCTGCAGGCCGCCGGTCATGTCCTGCGCCAGCAGGGTCAGCCCGCCATAGTCGGTGTGCGGCGCGACGCCGAACTGCTCGCGCCCGAGATCGGGCGGCTGGGGCGGGTACCAGATGGCGGAGCCGCGCGCGAGCGGACGCGAGAAGGGCTCGGCGAAGAAATCCATGTCGCGGCCGAGGCTCAGCGCCAGGCCGCGCAGCACGGCATGGCCGGCTTCGAGCACCGCCTCGTACCAGCCATAGAGCGCCGGGCGCAGCGCGGGCAGGGCGGCGGGCCACTGGTTCGGGCCCATCAGCGGCGTGCCTGCCGCCACCTCGGGGTCGTCCTCGGGCAGTTCCAGGCCCCAGACGAAGCTCTCCTTCAGGTCGGCGCGCGCGGTGCCGTACATCTTCGCGCCGCCCTGGCCGATCCAGCCGCGATGGCGCCTGTTCACCTTCACCGCTTCCTTCTCCTCCTCCGGCAGGGCGAAGAAGCGGGCGGCGGTGGAGAACACGCCCTGCGTCAGCGAGGCGGGCACGCCATGGCCGGCGATGTAGAAGAAGCCGATGCGCTCGCTGGCCTCGCGCATCGCCGCGCCCGCGGCGGCGGCGCCGGCGGGGTCGCGGGCGACAAGTGGCGCGATGTCGATGACCGGGATCTCGTCCACGGCGATGGCGCGTGCGGTTGCGTAGGACATGGGGGGTTCTCCGCGCTGCGGCCGCTACGATCCCGCGTCGGCGCGCGGGAGGGAAGCCTCCCCCTCGCGGCCGGCGGCCCAGAAGGCGATGTCGTCCGGCGCGACCGCCTCCTCCAGCGCGGCGGCGAGGCCGAGCGCCAGCAGCGGCGCCAGCTTGAAACCGTGGCCGGAACAGGCGGAGGCGAGCCAGGCCACCTGCCCCGCCGCGCGCAGCACGAAGCGGTCCTCCGGCGCCATGGTGTAGAGGCAATGGCGGAGGCCGAGCAGCCGATGGCGGTCGAACGCCGCGATCGCGACCCGCCCCGCATCGAGCAGCGCCGCCTGGCGAAGCGGATCGAGCGGTGCTTCCGGCGCGCCGGGCGTGGCGGTGTCGTAGTCGCCGATCTTGAGCCGGGTGCCGGCGCGCGGCGGCAGCACATAGACGCCCCCGGTCGGATGGCCGGGCAGCCGGCAGAGCAGCATCGGCGCCGCCTGCCACGCCGCGGCGAGATCGGGCGGCGGCGCAAGATAGGCCAGCGTCTGCAGCGAGACGCGCAGCCCGGCCGCCGCGGCCTGTTCCGGCAGCAGGCGCGGCGCCCAAGCGCCGGCGGCGACCACCACGGCATCGGCGGCGATGCCTTCGCCCTCCGCCAGGCGCAGGCCGCCGGCATGGAGCGCGGCCACGCGCGCCCCGCCGCGCAGCGTCACGCCGAGGCGCGGCAGCAGCGTCAGCAGGTCATCGAGGATCGGGCGCGCCAGCAGCATGCCGGAGCCGTCCACCTCGACCGCGCGCAGCAGGCCCGTGCGGTTCAGCACCGGGATCGCTTCCAGCGCGGCGTCGTCGAGCCGGCGGAAGCCGAGCCCGGCCGCCGCCTGGCTGCGCGCGACGGCGGCTTCCCACGGGCTGTCGGCGCGCAGCGCATAGACCGCGCGGCAGGGCACGAGGCGGTCGGCGCCGGTCTCGGCGAAAACTGCGCGCCAGGCGGCGAAGCCCGCCGGCATCATCGCGGCATAGCCTTCCATCGTGCCATAGGCATGGCGGATGATGCGCCCCTCATCGGCGGAGGAGCCCTGGGGGTTGGGCAGCGGCCCGGCTTCCAGCACGGTCACCGCATGGCCACGGCGCGCGAGCGCCCAGGCGGTGCAAAGGCCGAGGATGCCGGCGCCGACGATCGCGACGCGCAGCGGGCGCGATGCGGCGGCGCGGGGAATGAGGGCGGCGACCTGCCGCGTCAGGGGGAGCATCGATGCGTCTCGACCGGATGACCTGGCCCGCGGTGGAGGAACGGCTCGCGCGCGGGCGGCGCGGCGTGATCCTGCCGCTCGGCAGCCTGGAACAGCATGGCGCGGCGGGAATGCTCGGCACCGACACGATCTGCGCCGAGGCGGTGGCGCTGCGGGCGGCGGAGATCGCGGGTGGCGTGGCGATGCCGGCGCTGGCCTATGGGCCTGCGCAGTTCAACCTGGGCTTTCCCGGCACCGTGAGCCTGCGGCCCTCCACGCTGAGCGCACTGCTCTGCGACGTGCTGGCAAGCCTCGGCCGCACCGGCGTCTCGCGCGTGCTGTTGCTGACGGGGCATGGCGGCAATGTCGCGCCGGCGCTGGCCGCGGTGCAGGAGGTTTTTTCGGACGTCTCTTTCGGGCGTCTTGCCTTTCCGCGGCCGCTGAGCGTGAAGCTGCGCGCCTGGTGGGAGGGGCCGCGCCTCGGCGCCTTGCGGCGCGAGTTCTACGGCGATCGCGAGGGCTATCACGGCACACCCTCCGAGATCGCGATCGCGATGCATGTGACGGGCGCAGCAGCCGGCGCCTGGCCGGCCTACCGCGCATTGCCGCCCCATCCGCTGGTGGATCTCGGCGGCGACCGGCACGAGGATGCGGCGCGGCATCGCGCGCGCTACCCCGAAGGCGTGGTCGGCGCCGATCCCGCGCTTGCCACCGCGCAGCAAGGCGCGGCGCTGCTGCAGGCCGCCGCCGAGGATGTGGCCGAGCTCTTCGCGGCCTTCGAGGCGGCGCCCGAGCCTCATTCCTGACGGAAGGCGGTCGCCTCCACCTCCACGGTGATTCCCGGCGCGAAGAAGCCGGTCATGTAGACCCAGCCGAGGGCGGGTCGGATCGCGGAAAAGACCTCGCCATGCGCGCGGCCGGATTCCACCCAGTGCGTCGGGTCGGCGACGTAGATGCGCGTCTTCACCACGTCGGCGAGCGTCATCCCCACGCCCTCCAGCGCCTCCTTCACCAGGTCGAGGCAGGCGAGCGTCTGGCGATAGACGTCGCCGGGATGCAGCACCGCGCCGTCCGGCCCGCAGGGGCTGCACAGCGCGGTCTCCGCATAGGGCCCGACCCGGACGGCGCGGCTGTAGCCGCAGGATTTCTCCCAGGGCCGCCCGGTGTCGTAGTGCCGCCGCGTCACGAGGCCTGCACCCTGGCCTTCACGCGCAGGCGTCACGACGCCTGCACGACACCCCACTTCGTGTTGATCTCGTCGAAGAAGCCGCTGGCCAGGCGGATGGTGATCCAGTTGCTCAGGAAGTTGGTGAACACCACGTCGTTCAGCGGTGTCAGGAACGCCATCGGGATCGGGTTGCGCGGCGTGTTGGCGAAGATCGCGACCAGGTCGGGATACTCCTTCGTCAGGAAGGCGGCCTCGATCAGCGAGGACATCGTCGCATCCACGCGGCCGCCGATCAGCTCCTGCCAGTCGCGTGCCGGGCTTTCCACGCGCCGGAGCGTCGCATTGGGCAGGGCGGACTGCACCCAGGTCTCCATCGTGGTGCCGAGATTGGTGCCGATGGTCACGCTGCGCTGGTTCAGCGCATCCCAGTTGGCGAACTTGTTGGCGTCGCGCCGGCGCACCAGCGGCACGAAGGCGTTGCGGCCCCAGGGAATGGTGAAGCCGGCGGCCATGGCGCGCGGCACGGACATGGAGGTGCCGGTGAAGACGACGTCGTACTGGTCGGCCTGCAGCCCGTTGATCAGCGTGCGCCAGTCGGTCGCGATGAACTCCGCGCGGACATTCATGTCGCGCGCAAGCTGGTTCGCCGCGTCGATCTGGTGGCCGCGATATTCCCGGCTGGCCGGGTCGCGGAAGCTCATCGGGTTGAAGTCGCCCGTGGTGCCGAAGCGGATGCGGCCGGAGGACTGGATGGAAGCCAGTTTGCCGGACCCGGCTGATTGCGCCTGCGCCTGGATCGGCAGGGCGAGCGCCGCGGCGGGGGGGGGCGGGGCGGGGGCGCGCGGGCCGGCGGCGGCGGGGGCGGGCGCGCGCGGCGGCGGCCGCCGGGGCGGCCGGCAGATGACGACGATTCATGCGGAAGTCTCCTCCTTGGGCAGAAGCGTGCCGCTTGCGGCGGCGAAGATGGCGGCGCGGCGCGCCTCGCGTGGCAGGTGCGCGCTGTCTAGCACGGCTCGTGCCACCGTGGCGCCATGCGCGCGCAGCAGCGCGCGATCGTCGGGCGCCGGCGGCAGCATCGTGACCGTGTCCTGGCAGAAGGTGGCGATCGGCTGCGCGGCGATGCATTGCGCGGGCATCTCCGGGCTGCGGACCGCCCGGCGCAGCAGGCGGCGCAGCATCGCCACCCCGCGGTCGCTGCCGGCGAGGGTCTCGAGCGCATGCACCGCAACCGGGCGCTGGCTGACCTGCGCGTCGTAGTCGCCGGGGCGGCGCTGGCGATCCTCGTAGGTGGTGGAATCGTCCTGGCCCTCGAAGTCGATCAGCCCGAGGCCGATCCGCTCCGGCTGATCCTTGCCGTGCGGATCGAGATGCCGGCCGAGATGGCGCCAGCCGATCTGCAGGCTGTGCGTATCGTCCACCGGCACCACCCACCGCGTGAGGCCGACACGCTGGAACGCCTTCTGCTCCGCCGCATCCTCCCAGATGGCGCCGGTCTGGTTCAGGTTGGGCAGGATGCATTCCACGGTGCGCGTCCAGACCATGCCGCCCCAGCGGCGCGACTGGACATTCATCATGCCGAGCGGCGTCGGCAGGAAGTCCAGCTCCTGGTCGGCGCTGTTGGATTCGTCGAAATGCGCGCCGGCATTGCGCGCATGCAGCCACACCACATGCACCGGGTCCTGGCTGTTCTCATAGACCTGCAGCCAGTTGCAGGGGATCTCCAGCAGGAAGGGCGCGAGGGTGACGCCGGGTTCCTGCTCCACGTCCAGCACCGGCGGCGGCGGCACCGCGGCCGGATCGCCGAGGAAGGCGAAGACCAGCCCGTGCCGCTCCACGACGGGATAGGCGCCGTGGCGCAGGCGATGGCGGATCTGGCTGCTCGCCGGCTCGGCCGGCGTGGCCAGGATCGTGCCGTCGCGGTCGTAGTGCCAGCCGTGATAGCAGCAGGAAATCCCGCGCGGCATGATGCGGCCGAATTCGAGGCTGGCGCCGCGATGGCTGCAATGGCGGTGCAGCAGCCCGACCTCGCCCTCGCCGTCGCGGAAGGCGACGAGATCCTCGCCGAGGATGCGCAGCGCCAGCGGCAGGTCGGCGAGCTGCGCGGAGAGGCAGACGGGCTGCCAGGCACGGCGCAGGTATTCGCCGCAGGGCGTGCCGGGGCCCACCTGCGTCAGCTCCGGATCGGGCGCGGGCACCGCGCGCCGCCGGTGGCCGGCATAGCGTTCCGACAGGTCGCCCTGCATATCTCCCCCGTCGCGGCTTGCGCGGTGGGAGCAGGGTGCGACACTCCGGCCTGCCGGCGCAACCGTCGGCGTTCGGATCGGCGGGGGAAGATGGGATCGGCTCGCGGACGGGTGGCGCGCGCGCTGCTGCTGATGATGGCGCTGGCGCCGCTGCTGGCCGCGTGCGGCGGCAACTGGGCCTGGCATGTGGTGGACCCGCGGGATTCGCGCGGGCAGGCCAATCTCGGCTTCATGCTTTCGGGCTTCTGGGCGACCGTCTCGCTCTCGCTCTCGACGATGGTGCTGTCACTGGTCCTCGGCCTGGCCATCGCGATGATGGGCATGGCGCGCGTCGCGCCGCTGCGCTGGTTCAACCGCGCCTATGTCGAGCTGTTCCGCGCCATCCCGATCCTGGTGATGATCCTCTGGGTCTTCTACGGCCTGCCGGTGGTGCTCGACATCCGGCTGGATGTCTTCGTCGCGGCGATGCTGGCCATCGCGATCTGCGATTCCGCCTTCGAGGCGGAGATCTTCCGCGCCGGCATACAATCCGTCGAGCGCGGGCAGCGCGAGGCGGCGATGGCGCTCGGCCTCTCGCCCTGGCAGCGCATGCGCTTCGTCATCCTGCCGCAGGCCATCCGCCGCGTGCTGCCGCCCATCGCCAACCAGTTCATCTACGTGGTGAAGATGAGCAGCCTGGCCAGCGTGATCGGCTACCAGGAGCTGACGCGGAAAGCGAACGAGCTGGTGGTGACGGTGTTCCGCCCGCTCGAGATCTACACCATCCTGATCCTGGAATACCTCGTGCTGATCCTGCTGATCTCGGCCGGCGTGCGCTGGCTCGAGCGGCGGATGCAGGCGGACCAGTCGCTCAGGAGCCCGGCCTGAGGACATGATCGCGCAGCAGGAGCCGGCGGAGGCGGGACGCAGGCTGCTGCTGGTGGCGCTCGGCGCGATGTTCGTGCAGCAGAGCTTCGCGACGCTCGGGCGCAACCTGCCGCCGGTGATCGCGCCCGCGATCCTCGAGGACCTGCAACTCGATCCCGCGCTGCTCGGGATCTATGTCGGCACGGTCGCCTTCGCGGCGCTGGTGGTGCAGCTCGGCTGCGGCAGCTTCATCATCCGCCACGGGGCACTGCGGATGAGCCAGGTCTCGCTGGTGCTGCTGGCGCTGGCGCTCGCCGTGGCCACCCTGCCGGCGCTGGCCTTCTTCGCACTCTCCGCGGTGCTGTGCGGCGCCGGATCGGCGCTCTCCACGCCGTCGAGCTCGCATCTGCTCGGCCGCTACGCCACGCCGAAGCAGGCGCCGCTGGTCTTCTCGATCAAGCAGACCGCGGTGCCGGCCGGGCTGCTTCTGTCCGGCCTGATCGGGCCGCTGCTGACCGGCTGGTGGGGCTGGCGCGTGGCCATGCTGTGCGGCGCGGCCGGCTGCCTCGCCTTCGCCCTCACCATGCAGCCGCTGCGACGCCGCTTCGACGACGACCGCGTGCCGAGCCAGAGCGCCCGCCTCTCGGACCTGCGCCGCACCCTCGGCGCGGTGACGCGGGAGCGCGACCTGCGCAACCTGGCGCTGGCCTGCGGCACCTTCAGCGGGCTGCAGAGCGCCTTCATCGCCTTCTTCGTCACCTATCTCGTCGCGCAGGGGCATGAGCTGGCTGCGGCGGGCGCCTTCTTCTCCGCCGCGACGCTGGTCGCGGTGCCGGGCCGCATCCTGTGGGGATGGCTCGCGGGCGCGCATATGGCGCCGGGACGCCTGCTCGGGATGCTGGCGATCGGCATGGGGGTGAGCGGGCTGCTGCTCGGGCTGTCCGGCGCGCTGGATTCGGCGCTGCTTCTCGCCGCCGCGACGCTCGGGATGAGCGTGACCGCGCTGTCCTGGCATGGCGTGCTGCTGGCAGAGGCGGCGCGGCTGGCGCCGGCGGGGCAGCGCGGGGCGGCGACCGGCGGCGTGCTGTCCTTCGGCCAGGTCGGCGGCATAGTGGCGCCGCTGGTCTTCGCGGTGCTGCTGGGCCTGACCGACAGCTACGGCGCGGGATTCGCGGTCAGCGCCGTGCCGGCGCTCGGCGTCGGACTCGCGATGCTGCGCGCGCGGCCCGGCTGAGCACGCCGTTCCGACCGATCGCCTGCGATCGGTCGGAACGTGCTACTCTTCTGTTTCGTCGCATTTTTCGAGTAGCCGCGCGATTCCGCTCGGCTTGACCATGCTTCAATAGGTCAGGGCACGCGGCAGTGTCCTGGCGGCGGCGACCCACTCCTCGACCGCCTTGAGCGAGGGCGCCTGCCGCACCAGGCGCTTCGCCTCGTTGGCCTGCAGCAGCGCCGCGTGCAGGTTTTCCGGCTTGCGTTGGCCGAGTTCCGGCACGGTATCGACCCCGGCCGCCTCGAGCAGGTCGGAATACTGCTCGCCGATGCCCTTCACGCGCATCAGATCGGCGCGATTCGCCCATTTCAGCACCAGCGCCTCGCTGACGCCGGCCTTGGCCGCGAGTGCGGCGCGATCCTTCGGGCCGGCGCATGTCGCCAGCAGTGCATCGGTGTCCTTGATGCCCACGGCGCGCAATTTCTCGCCATAGGCCTTGCCGATGCCCTCGATCTCCTCGATCGGGTAGCCCATTGCCATATCCTCCCCCAAAAGGCCGGAGCCGGCCGCGCAAGCTATCGCGCAGCGGCCTCGGCTGCGCAACGATTCGGATGGGGCGGATCAGCGATGTCAAACGAAGGCCGTCAGGCGCCGCCCGGGGCGCATCGCGTCGAGAGCGATTCCCTCGGCACCATCGAGATCCCGGCCGACCGGCTCTGGGGCCCGCAGACCGAGCGCGCGCGCCGGCTGTTCCGCATCGGCACGGAGCGCTTCACGCCGATCCTGATCCGCGCCGTCGGTCTGCAGAAGCAGGCGGCGGCCGAGGCCAACAAGGCGCTCGGCGAATTGCCGGAGCGGATCGCCGACGCGATCATCGCCGCGGCGGCGGAGGTGGCGGCGAACCGCCATGACGCGGAATTCCCGCTGCCGGTCTGGCAGACCGGCTCCGGCACGCAGACCAACATGAACGCCAACGAGGTGATCGCGCATCTGGCGAACCGCGCGCTGGGCTCGCAATCCGCGCGCAGCCCGGTGCATCCCAACGATCACGTCAATCGCGGCCAGTCCTCCAACGACATGTTCCCGACCGTGATGCATGTCGCGGCGGTGGAGGCGGTGACGCATGGCACCATCCCCGGCCTGCGCACGCTGCACGCCGCGCTGGAATCGCGCGCCGCGGCGTGGGCGGCGATCGTGAAGATTGGCCGCACGCACATGATGGATGCGGTGCCCGTCACCCTCGGGCAGGAGGCGGCGGCCTGGGCGCGGCAGGCGGAGCTTGGCATCGCGCGTCTCGGCGACGCCTTGCCGCGGCTGATGCCACTGGCGCAGGGCGGCACGGCGGCGGGCACGGGCCTCAACCGCCATCCCGATTTCGCCCGCCTCTTCGCCGAGCGGATGGCGGGGCTGACCGGCCTGCCCTTCGTCGCCAATGCGAACCCCTTCGAAGGCATGGGCGCGCACGACGCGCTGGTGGAGCTCTCGGGCGCGCTCAACACGGTGGCGGTGTCGCTGAACAAGATCGGCAACGACATCCGGCTGCTCGGCAGCGGGCCGCGCGCCGGGCTGGCGGAGCTGACGATCCCGGCGGACGGGCTTTCCAGCTCGATCATGCCGGGCAAGACCAACCCGACGCAGTCCGAGGCGCTGACCATGGTCTGCGCCCAGGTGATGGGCAACCATGTCACCGTCACGGTGGCCGGCGCGCAGGGGCATCTCGAGCTCAACGTGTTCAAGCCGGTGATCATCCAGGCCGTGCTGCAGTCGGCGCGGCTGCTCGGCGACGCCGCGGCGAGCTTCGCGGCGAACATGGTGGCCAAGCTGGAGCCGAACCTCGCGCGGATCGGCGACAACCTGCAGAGATCGCTGATGCTGGTGACGGCGCTCAATCCGCGGATCGGCTACGACAAGGCGGTGCAGATCGCGAAGACGGCGCTGGCCGAGGACATCACGCTGAAGGAGGCGGCGGCGCGGCTCGGCCATGTCGCACCAGCGGATTTCGACCGATGGGTGCGGCCCGACGAGATGGTGCGGCCGGGCACGACGCCGGAGGGCGGATGAGCCGGCACCTGCGCAAGCGGAGCTTCCGGCTGGCCGGGCACCTCACCTCCGTGGCGCTGGAGCCGGCCTTCTGGGCGGCGCTGGAGGCGGCGGCGGCACGCCGCGGGCGCAGCCTCGCCGCCCTGGTCGCGGAGCTGGACGCCGCCCGGACGGAGCCCGACCTGCCGCTGGCGAGCGCGTTGCGGTTGTTCGCACTGGCGGAGGCGGCCGGGCGGTCCTGATCACCCCCGCTCGGCGCGCCAGCGGGCCCAGGCGGCGGTTTCCGGCAGGACGCGCGGCGCCGCCGCGGGACCGCTCACGCGCAGGCCGAGCTCCGGCGCCGCCACCGCCGCCGGCCGGACGGCGAAGCGCAGGTCCAGCACCGCGCGCGGCAGGTCGGCGCTGCCCGCAAGCGTCGCGGTGGCACCCGATTCGGTGATGACGCGGCCCTGCTCGATCACGACACGGCCGGCTTCGACGCTGCCCGCGGCCTCCAGCCGGTCGAAGGCGGTGGCGCCCGCGGTCAGCGCCCGCCGCGCGGCCGCCTCGGCCTCCGCCAGGTCGCCGAGGCCCGTCGCCCCGACCGCCGCGGCGAGGTCGAGCCCGGTCAGCACGCCGTCCCGCAGGGCCGCCCGCCAGGTGCCGGAGAGGCTGGCCAGAAGCGCGGAGGGGGCATGACCGTTGGCGGCAAGCCGCACCGCGATCTCGCCGCGGCCGGCGGCGAGGTCGAAGGGCAGGCCCAGGAGCGGCGCCGCCAGCGTCGCCTCCAGCAGCTGCGTCTCGAGCGTCATCCGCGGCGGGCCGGCGCCGGTGAGATCCAGCGTCAGCCCGCCCTCCAGCCTGCCGCCGGCGAGCTTCGCGGCCACCCGATCCATGGCGAGCCGGCCGGACGACAGGCGCAGCATCGCCGCGGCGTCCTCCAGCAGGATGCCGCCGGCCTCGATCCGCCCGGCCTCCAGCGCGATCTCGGCGTCGAAGCCGGCCAGCGCATCGAGCGGCAGCGGCTCGGTGCTGCGCAGCGCCGGCAGGGGCAGGGGGAGCCGCTCGGCCACGATCCGCCCGGCCAGGCGCGGCCGCGGCGCGAAGCCGAGCGCGAGCTGGCCGCCGGCGCGCAGGCCGCCTGCCACCACCTCGAAGGTCTCGGCCGAGAGCGTGTTCGGGCCGAGCGCGAGGTTCGCCACCAGCGAGAAGGAGCCGTCGCCCAGCCAGGGCGCGACATCCCAGCCGAAGGCCTCGTTCAGCAGGCGTGGCGCGCCGGGATGGCGCAGCGTGGTGGCGGCGGTGCCGCGCCCCGCCGGCAGGTCGAAGGTGCCGCTGGCCTCCAGGCGCAGCTCGCCCAGCTCCGCCTCGCCCTTCAGCGCCAGCGCCTCAGCCGGGCCGCCGCCGGACAGGCGCAGCGACACCGGCAGCGCCGCCATCGGGCGCAGGTCGGGCCAGCTGCCCGGGATCAGGTCGAACAGGCCGCGCGCATTGGAGCCGTTCGCCTCCAGCGTGATGTCCTGCAGCCTGATCTGCCGGCCGAGCTGCGCCGTGCCGGAGGCGATGATGTCGGCCTCGGCGAGCCGGCCGGACAGGCGCCGCACGGTGATCCGCCCGCCTTCGGCCGCGGCGTCGAGCGCGGCGCGCTCCATCACCGCCTCTCCCCAGCGCGCGGTCTCGGCGGCAAGGCGGAGATTCACGTCGATGCCGGCCAGGCTGCGGCCGAGCTGGTCGGGATCGAGCCCGCGCGGCAGCCACCGGCCGAGATCGAGCCGATCCACCGTCAGACCGAGGCCGAGCGCCGGGCGCGGCCCGTGGCGCAGCGTCCCGGCGCCGGACAGGCGCAGACCGTCGAAGGTGGCGGCGAGCTCGGGCACGGCGGCCTGGCTTTCCTCCAGCACGAGGCGGAAGCGTCCCTCGCCCCGGCGCAACAGGCTCGGGTCGAGGTCCTCCACCGGCAGCTTCAGCGCCGCGAGGGTGGTGCGGATGTCGGGCCCGTTGAAGCGCGCCGCGATCTCGAGCCGCGCGCCGGCGGTCGCCCCCGCGAAATCGAGTTCCGTCTCGCCGGGCAGCAGCACCGAGACATCCGTCAGCGTCAGCCGGCCGTCCTCGAGGAAGGCGGCGCCACGCAGGCGGCGCAGCGTGAGCCCGGCGAAGCCCGCCGCCTCGGCCGAGAGGTCCACCGAAACCGGCCAGGGGCGCGGTCCGGCCTGGCGCAGCGCCTTCACCCAGCCGTCCAGGTCGAGGCGGCTGGCCAGCAGGGCGACATCGAGCCGCGGCGCCGGAACCAGGCGCAGCGCCGCCGCGCCGCGCCCCCGCGCCCCCGCCAGGTCGCTGGTGTGGGCGTCGCCCGCCACCCGGTCGGCCGGAGCGGGGGG
>NZ_JBWXTD010000007.1:209648-230338 GCF_056682175.1 Falsiroseomonas sp. RANM36 | reverse complement strand
AGCCAGGCGGCGCAAGCCGCCTGCTGCGAAGGCTGGTCGGGGTGGGGGCTACGGCACCTCCACGTCGAACAGCGGCGCGTATTGCTGGGCGCCGAAGACGTCGTGCTCGCCGGGGCTGCCGGAGGGACGCTCGCGACGGATGGTGAACTTGATGGCGTTCGCAGGCTCGAACACCACGAAGTCGGTCACCCGCGTCTCGGGGATGTTGTAGAGCGCGGCGACCTTCGCGCGGCTGAGCACGCCGGAATCCCGCACGCGCTCGAAATTCGCGCGCTCCCGGAAAATCAGGTCGAAGGTGATGTGGTCCACCCCGGCATTCTTGCTGCGGATGGTGCTGGCCAGGTCGCGCAGCGTCGGCATGTTGCGCATGGTCAGGCCGCCTTCCTTGCCGCGCCGCCCACGGTGCCGAACTCGGTGCGGAACAGCTCCGACGCGTCGCGCACGGGCATCACGTGGTTCAGCGTCCATTCGTAGCCGGGCTTGCCGACCAGGATCTCGTCCGACATCAGCGCCGCGGCGCCGGCGGTGCCCTTCACCTCCTTCAGCCGCGCGTAGAACAGGTTGCGCGACGCCAAGGCGCAGATCTCCTCCGCGCGCTTCGCATCCTGGCACACCGTCTCGACCACGATGCCGAGCTCATGCGGGCGCAACGGCGGGGAAGGCTCCAGGCTGCCCATCACGCCGTCGCGGCCATAGACGTGGTAGTGGACGGTCCAGCCGGCGGTCTCCGGCGCGCCGAAACGCTCCGCCAGGCGCGCGCGCGCCCAGTCCATCGCCTTGTCGATGTTCTCGATCGTGTAGGGATCGCGGATGCCGACGATGGCCAGCCGCCGCTCGCCCACCTTCCCCGCGCCTTCCAGCTTCACCATCGGCTGCGCGCTCGGGACGAAGGTGGCGCCGGTGGCGCGCGCCGTCTTCTCGTCCCACTGCGCGTAGCGGACATGCGTCATGTCCACGTAGCCGGAGGCGACATATTCGCGGAACGGGTCGCGGCGTTCGTACATCGCGTGGCTGGCGAGCGAGGCCGGCGTGCAGCGCTGGCCGGGATGCATGGCGGTGACTCGGATGTCGTCCTCGCTGATGCGACCGAAGATGCTCTCCTTGCCCATGAAGGGCTCGCAGCAGAAGGAGGCGCATTCCATCAGCTTGCCGGCGTAGTAGGCCGTGGCTGGCGACATGCCGGCGTTCAGCAGCGGCGCGGCGAACAGCGCGCAGTCGGAAGCGCGGCCGGCGATCACCACATCGGCGCCGGCGGCGAGCGCGGCGGCGATCGGCTCCGCACCCATCACCGCCACGATGCGGTCGGTACGGCCGATCAGCGCCGCATCGGCGTCGGGGCGACCGTCCAGGCCCTGGATCGTGCTGCCGGCCTGCATCCGGGCCAGGACCTGCTCACGGCTCAGTTCGGAGAAGATCGTCGCCATGCGGAAGGGCGCCATCCCCTTCTCCGCCGCGATGTCGCGGATGATCTCGGCGAATTGCCGCACGCCGCGATCGGTGCCGGTGTCGCTGGCGGAGCCGACGATCATCGGCACGCCGAGCCGGCGCGCCTCCGTCAGCATGATCTCGAGGTCATGCCGCTGCCAGGCGGCGGGGCTTGCCTGGCCGTCGGCGCCGAGCGGATAGGGGCCGATGTCGCAGGAGCCGCTGTCCGCGATGATGAAATCCGGCTTCAGCGCGCAGCCGGCGCGGAAGGAATCCGGCTCGAGCGGCGTGAAGCCGAGATGGCCGGTGGGGCAGAGGATGGTGATGTCGGTCATGCCGTGCGTCCGTGACATGGGCACGTCTTTGCACGCGCCGTGCCAAGCGGCTCCTCGCCCGCCGGCGCGGTCAGCCGGTCGGAAGCGCCATGCCGAGCTTCAGCATCTGGTGGCGCAGCGCGTGGCGCGACAGGCGAAGACGCTGCGCGGCACGGCCATGCCGGCCCCCGGCTTCCTTGAGCGCGGCCGTGATCAGCGCGCGCTGGAAATCCTCGGTGCCGGCATGGAAGCCGAGATGCAGGGGCAGATGCTCAGCCCCCTGGCCCCCCATGCCCGCGATCGGCGGCGGCGCGCGGCCTTCCACCTCCCGCACCAGGCGATCGGGCAGGTGGCGCATCAGCACCCGGTCCTCCGATTCCAGGATCGCGATGCGCTCGATCAGGTTCTCCAGTTCGCGGACATTGCCGGGCCAGGAGTAGCGGCGGAAGGCCTCCGTCACGGCCGGCTCCAGCCCCCGGATCACGCGGCCGCAGCGCGCGCCGTGATGGGCCAGGAAGGCGTCCGCCAGCAACAGCACGTCGTCGCCGCGGGCGCGCAGCGGCGGGATGTTCACCGGCACCACCTGCAGCCGCCAGTACAGGTCGTCGCGGAAGCGGCCGGCCGCGACTTCGGAGAGCAGGATCTTGTTGGTGGCGGCGACGAAGCGGACATCCACGGCGATGGACTTCACCGCGCCGACCCGGCGGAAGCGCTGGGTGTCCAGCAGCGTCAGCAGCTTGGCCTGGAGCTGGGGGTCCATCTCCCGGATCTCGTCCAGGAACAGCGTGCCGCCATCGGCCGCCTCGATCAGGCCTGGCTTGGCCGTGGCGGCGCCGGTGAAGGCGCCGCGCTCATGGCCGAACAGCTCGCTTTCCATCAGGCTGGCCGGGATGGCCGCGCAGTTCACATCCACGAAGGCGCGGCCGGCGCGCTTCGACAGGCGATGGATCATCCGCGCCACCAGCCCCTTGCCGGTGCCGGTCTCGCCGTAGATCAGCACCTGGTGGACGGGGCTGGCGGCTATGCGCGCCACCAGCGCGCGCACCGCGCGGATGCTTTCGTGCTCGCCCAGCAGCTCGCCCTGCGACATGGCGCCTCCGGCCGCCTCCGGCGCGGAGTTTACGCCGAGGCGTGGGTTTCGCGCCATCCGCCGGCCGCGGGTTCGAATATCCGCCAGGGCGTGCTGCAGGGCGGGCCGAGGGCGATCCGCGCCGTGCCGTGCAGCGTGTCCCAGACGGCGCCGGCCAGCGTCGGGGACGGATCGGGCGCGTGGCGGCAGATGGCGGTCGGCGCGTGGAGCGCGAGCAGGTCGCGCGGATCGCGCGCGGAAGAAAGGTCGCGCGGATCGCGCGCGGAAGAAAGGTCGCGCGGATCGCGCGCGGAGGAGAGCTTGCGTGGATCGCGCGCGCCTTCGGCCAGGGCGGTGCGCAGCGTCTCCAGCCGGCCGGCGGAATGTGCGACCGCCGCCAGGCGTTCCGGCGCCGCGGTGTAGTGGTTGGTGCGCGAGACGCACGCGCCCTGCTCGATGTCCACGCGGCCATGGCGCAATTCCACCGCCGCGCCGGCGCCGGAGGCATCGGCCATCACCAGGCTGCCGCCGCCGGCATGCGGCATGGCGCGGATCGCCGCCAACGCCTCCGCCACCGTGGCGCAGCCGGCGAGGAGGCGGTTCATCAGAAAGTAGCGCAGCATCCCGGGCCCGTGATCGGCGGTGGCGATCTGGGTGTCCGCCAGCGCGAAGCCGTCGCTGTTCATGCCCGAGGACCACGCGCCGGGCGCGCCGAGCGAGCCGACGCAGAGGATGCGGCGGCCGCGCCAGGCCGGGTCCTGCAGCAGGAAGATGCGTTGCAGCGCGACATGCTCGGGGCGGAAGTCGCGGTTCTTCGCCACCACGCCGTCGCGCGCGAAGGCGGTGCAGCCATCCGGCTCCGCTGCCAGGCGTGCGAGGTCCGCGAGGCAGCCGAGATGGAGGAAATCGAAGACCTCGTCGGCGTCCAGGCCGAAGCCCGCCGCGATGCCGGCGCATTCCTCCCAGGCTTCCGGGGCCAAGGCCAGTGTCGCGCCGCGTTGCGCGGCAAGGAAGGCGGCGTCGCGCGGCGTGCCGGCAAGGCGCGTGCGGATGGCGGACCGCACCGCCTCCGCCATCTCGGGGCAGGACTGCGCCTGGCCCAGCCCCCGCGCCCGCGCGTCGCCACGCAGCACCACGACCCGGCTCATCCCACGCCTCCGTCGCGCGCATGGCAGGCCACCGCATGCCCGGCATCGGCCAGCGCCACGCGCCGGGGCGCTTCCGCGCGGCAGCGCGGCCCGGCCTCCGGGCAGCGCGGATGGAACGGACAGCCGGGCGGCGGCGCCAAAGGCGAGGGCAGGTCGCCGGGCGGCGCGGGCCGGCGCACCTCCGGCGCATCGAGCCGCGGCACGGCGGCGAGCAGCGCGCGGGTGTAGGGATGCGCGGGGCGGCGGATCAGCGCGTCGCGCGGGCCTTCCTCGACGACGCGGCCCAGATACATCACGGCGATGCGCGCGGCGAGATGCGCGACCACCGCGAGGTCATGCGAGATGAAGAGCAGCGCGAGGCCCATCTCGTCGCGCAGCTCCCGCAGCAGGGACAGCACCTGCGCCTGCACCGAGACGTCGAGCGCCGAGACCGGCTCGTCGCACACCACGAAGTCGGGCCGCAGGATCAGCGCGCGCGCGATGCCGATGCGCTGGCGCTGGCCGCCGGAGAACTGGTGCGGGTAGCGTTCGAGATGCGCGCGCGCCAGGCCCACGCGGTCCAGCATGGCGCCGACGCGCCGCTCGAGTTCCGCGCCGCGCAGCCCCTCATGCAGGACCAGCGGCAGGCCGACGATCTCCCGCACCGTGCGGCGCGGATTGAGCGAGGCGTAGGGGTCCTGGAAGATGATCTGCATGCGCCGCCGCAGCGGGCGCATCGCGGCATCGGGCAGATGCGTGATGTCCTGCCCGTCGAAGCGGATCGCGCCCGCACTCGGCGCATGCAGGCGCAGCAGCAGCCGGCCGAGGGTGGACTTGCCGCAGCCGCTCTCGCCGATCAGGCCGAGCGTCTCGCCGCGGCCGACCGCGATGTCCACGCCTTCCACGGCGCGCACCAGGCGCGGCGGGCGGCGCAGCAGGCGCTCGCCGAGCCCGTGACCGAGCGCGTAGTGCTTCGTCAGCCCCTGCGCTTGCAGCAGCGCGGTCATGGCGAGACCTCGGCCGCGCGGATGCAGCGCGAGAGGCGCGCATCGCCGGCCGGCGCCAGCGCGACGGGCTGGGCGCAGGCCGCGACCGCCAGCGCGCAGCGGTTCCGGAAGCGGCACCCGGCATCCACCGTGGCGAGGTCCGGCACCTGGCCGGGGATGGCGTGCAGCGGCCGGTCGGGGTCCTCGAGGCGCGGCAGGCTGTCCATCAGGCCGCGCGTGTAGGGGTGGCGCGGGCGCGCGATGACCTCCGCGGTCGGGCCGGTCTCCACCACCTGGCCGGCATACATCACCATCACCCGCGGGCAGCGTTCCGCCACCACGGCGAGGTCGTGGGTGATCATCGCGACGGCAAGGCCCTGCTCGGCGCGCAGCTCGTCCAGCAGGTCGAGCACCTGGGCGCGGATCGTCACGTCCAGCGCCGTGGTCGGCTCATCCGCCACCAGCAGCCGCGGGCGGGCGGAGAGCGAGATGGCGATCATCGCGCGCTGGCGCATGCCGCCGGAGAACTGGTGCGGATAGTCGCCGAGCCGGCGCGCGGCGTCCGGGATGCCGACCCGGTCGAGCAGCCGGACCGCTTCCGCGCGCGGATCGCCCGGGATGGCGTGGGCGCGCAGCGTCTCGGTGATCTGGGTGCCGATGGTCAGCGCGGGATTGAGCGCGGAGAGCGCATCCTGCATGGCGAGCGCCACCATGCGCCCGCGCAGCGCGCGCAGCGCATGGGCGGGAAGGCGGCGCAGGTCCTGGCCGTCGAACAGGATTTCCCCGCGTTCCACCTTGCCTGGCGGCCGCACCAGTCCGAGGACCGAGAGGAAGGTGACGGATTTGCCCGACCCGCTTTCCCCCACGACACCAAGCGCCTCGCCTTCCGCGATGTCGAAGTCCACGCCATCGGCCGCGGCGAGCAGGCCGCGGCGCGTGGGAAAGACCGTGCGCAGCCCACGCACCGACAAGAGCGCGAGCGATTCACGCATCCGGTCCTCGCTCGCGATGCTCGCTGCGCCCTCCTGCGATCGCATGCGCGCTCACGAGGACTGGTGCAGGCGCGGGTCGAAGGCGTCGCGCATGCCCTGGCTGGCGAGGTTGATGGAGAGAACGAGGGCCAGGATGCAGAGGCCCGGCAGCGTCGAGACCCACCAGGCATCCACCAGGAAGTCGCGGCCATCCGCCACCATCGAGCCCCAGCTCGGCGTCGGCGGCTGCACGCCGAGGCCGAGGAAGGAGAGCGAGGCCTCCATGATGATCACATAGGCCATGCGGAAGGTGGCGACGACGAGAACCGGCGAGAGGACGTTCGGCAGGATCTCCCGCAGCATGATGTGGCGCGGCGTGCAGCCCAGCGCGCGCGCGGCCTCCACATAGTCCTGCTCGCGCGCCGCCAGCGTCTCGCCGCGCACGACGCGGCAGGTGAAGACCCATTCCTTGAGCACCAGGGCGAGGACGATGTTGTGCAGGCCCGGGCCCATCATCGCCATCAGCCCGATGGCGAAGACCAGGTAGGGAAAGCCAAGCAGCGTATCCACCAGGCGTGAGACGATGGTGTCGGTCCAGCCGCGCAGATAGCCGGCCGCGAGCCCGGCCAGCGTGCCGATCACGGCCGCGATGCAGACCACCAGCGCGGCAACCGACAACGAGACCCGCGCGCCGTGGATCAGGCGGGAGAGGATGTCCCGCCCGAGCGCGTCGCAGCCCAGCAGGAAGCCCGGCTCGGTGTTCTCCGCTGCCCAGGCCGGCGCGCAGAGGCGGCGGAACAGGTCGGCATCGGCCGGGTCGTGCGGCGCGATCCAGGGGGCGAAGAGCGCGAGCAGCACGAAGACCAGCACGATCGCGCTGGCCAGCACCGCCGTGCGGTTGCCCGCCAGGCGCCGCAGGGCGAGTTGCGTGGGCGAGAGCGGCGGCGCTTCGGCCAGTGTCGTGCTCACAGCCGCACCTTGGGGTTCAGCGCCGCATAGAGCAGGTCCGCGCAGAAGTTCAGCAGGACATAGGTGACCGCGTAGAGCAGCACCGCGGCCTGAACCAGCGGGTAGTTGCGGGCGAAGATGCTCTCCACCACCAGCCGGCCGAGGCCGGGCCAGCCGAACACCGTCTCCACGATCATGTTGCCGCCGAGCAGCGAGCCGGTCTCGATGGCCAGCACCGTCACGGCCGGGATCAGCGCGTTCTTCAGCGCATGCAGGAACAGCACGCGCCGGCGCGAAAGGCCCTTCGCCTCGGCGAAGAGCACGTAGTCGGTGGCCAGCACCTCGGCCATCGCGCTGCGGATCACGCGCGCGAGCAGGGCGGCGGTGGGGAGGCCGAGCGTGATGGCGGGCAGCGCCAGGTGCGACAGCGCGCGCAGGAAGGCGTCGGGCCGGCCCGCCAGGATCGTGTCGATCAGCAGGAAGCCCGTGACGCGGGCGACCTCCGCGTCGAAGGGGATTCGGCCGCCCACCGGAAACCAGCCGAGATGCACGGCGAAGAGCAGGATCAGCAGGATGCCGAACCAGAATCCCGGCAGCGAGACGCCGAACAGCGAAATGGCCGAGAGCGCCCGGTCCAGCCAGGAGTCGCGCTTCACCGCCGCGGCGACGCCGAGCGGCAGGGCGACCGCGACCGCCACCAGCAGCGCGACCAGCGTGAGTTCGATCGTCGCCGGCAGGCGCTCGGCGATCACGTCGAAGACCGGGCGGCGGTGGAAGAAGGAGATGCCGAAATCGCCGGTGACCGCGTTGCCGAGGAACACGACGAAACGCTCGGCCAGCGGGCGGTCGAGCCCGAGGTCGTGGCGCAGCGAGGCCGCCTGCTCCTCGGTCGCCCGCTGGTCGGCGAGCATGATCTCCACGGGATCGCCCGGCGTCAGGGCCATCATCCCGAAGACGATGACGCTGACGCCGAGCAGGACGATGGGAAGCTGGACGAGCCGTTCGAGGATCCTCGAGAGGCTCACCCGGCGATCCGCACCCGGTGCAGGTTGATCCGGCTGTCGGCCTGCGGCTGCCAGCCGGCGATGCGGCGGGAGACGCCGTAGATGTCCTGCGGCAGCCAGAGGAAGATCCAGGGCGCCTGCTCGCTGACGATCTGCTGCGCGCGCAGATAGCCCTGGCGCCGCTTCTCCTGGTCCACCTCGGTCTCCGCCGCGTCGAGCAGGCGGTCCACCTCGGCGTTCGAGAAGCCGGCGGAATTGCCGCGCCCGCCGGTCTTCAGCGTGGGCAGCATGATGTCCGAGGGATCGAGCGCGCCATTGCCCCAGGAGGTGAGGTACATGTCGCGCTCGCGCCGCCGCTCGGCGTTCTGCCACATCGGGCTCAGCACCGCGCCTTCCCAGACCTGCGCGCGCACGCGCAGCCCGGTGCGCGAGAGCAGCGCGGCGATCGCCTCGGCGATCTCGCGCGTCGCGCCGGTGGTGTCGATCACCATCTCCGTCCCCTGCGCGACGCCGGCCTCGGCCAGCAGCGCCTTGGCGCGGTCGAGGTCGAAGCCGTACTCCGGCAGGTCCGGATTGAAGGCGAAGGCGTCCGGGCTCATCACGCCGCGCAGCGGCGTCGCGGTGTTGCCGAGGATACGGGAGATGATCGCGCCCTTGTCCAGCGCGTGATTGAGCGCGCGGCGCACTCGCACGTCGTCGAAGGGCTTCTTCGCCAGGTTGAGCGAGACGAAGAAGGTGCGCGTGCCGTTCACCTTGGCCACCTGCGCATTCCGGCTGGCTTCCACCTGCCGCATGGCGGAAGGCGGCAGGTCGTTGATGATGTCCACCTCGCCGGCCAGCAGCGCGGCGACGCGGGAGGAATTCTCGCTGAGGACGCGGAAGATCACGCGGTCCACCTGCGCCGGGCCGGCGGGCGGGATCTCAGGCGAGCCACCATAGTATTGCGCGAAGCGTTCCATGATCACCGCCTCGCCGCGCCGCCAGTCCACCAGCTTGAAGGGGCCGCAGCCGTCGGGCCGGGTCTGCATGCCTTCCTGGCCGACGCGCTCGACATGGCGCCGGTTCACCATCTCCTGGAAGGGCAGCATCGCCTGCAGCAGCGCCCAGGGTGCGGACATGTTCAGGCGGACCGTGCGCGGATCGACCACGGCGGCATCCTCCACCGGGCCGAGCAGGCTCTTGCGCGGGCTGGTCTGGCCGCCCATCGCGTTCGGCTTGACCAGGCGGTTGATGGTGAAGGCGACGTCTTCCGCGGTCAGCGCATCGCCGGAATGGAAGCGGATGCCGTCGCGGATGCGGACCTCGTAGGTCTTCGGATCCACGGCACGGATGCTTTCGGCGATCTCCGGCTGGATGCGCATCCGCGCGTCGCGGGTCAGCAGGCCGTCATGCATGTTGCGGATGACGGTCTGCGTCTCCCGGTTGCGGTGGTTGGCCGGGTCGAGGGTCAGCGCGTCCTGCGTGAAACCCACGCGCACCTCGCGCGCGGCGCCCTGGGCACGCGTGGCTCGCGGCGCCAAAGCGAGGGAAGGCGCGGCGAGCGCGCCGAGAAGGGCCGTGCGGCGTGTGGTTTTCATGCGTCCTACCGTCCCGTTCGTGAAGCCGAACAGTGGCAGAGCAAGCGGCGTGCCGGGCCCGGCGCACGCCCGAAGCCGGCTCTTCCGACCCGATGATGCGCGGCTCTCACGCCTTGGCGCGAAAGCCGCGCGTCGTTCAGGTCAGGATCAGCGCGAACCCGGCGACCGCGCCGGCGGCGCCGGCCAGCCGAGTCGTCCCCCTCATCCCGGCGCGCTCGGCGCCCCTGGCCAGCAGCAGCCCCGCCCCGTGCAGCGCCGCGGTGGCGATGAGGAAGCCGGCCGCATAGCCGAGCGCGCCGCCCACCATCTCGGTGCCATGGGCATGGCCATGCAGGGTGCCGAAGCAGGCCGCCACTGCCATCGCGACACCCAAGGGAACCCGCGCGGCGACCGCGACGAGGCCGCCCAGCACGATCATGGAGACGAGGATGCCATGCTCCACGAACGGTAGCGGCACGCCGGCCATGCCCAGCGCGCCGCCCGCCGCCATTCCGGCCAGGAACGCGACCGGCAGCAGCAACGCGCGACTGCCGAGCACGCCGGCCCACAATCCGACGGCGATCATCGCCACGACATGGTCGAGTCCGCAGAGAGGATGCAGCAGCCCCGCCATCAGGCCATGCGCGCCAGCTGCGCCGGTATGCGCCAGTGCCGGCAGCGGCAGCAGCAGCGCCGCGAGGAAGAGGGCCGCGCGCATCACGCCGCCTTGCGGGACGTCAGCCCGCCCGCCTTGAGGATGAAGGATGCGATCTCCGCCACGCCCCGGTTCTCCTTGAGGTTGGTGAACATGAAGGGCCGCTGGCCGCGCATCCTGCGCGCGTCGCGGTCCATGACGCCGAGATCCGCGCCGACCAGCGGTGCGAGATCCGTCTTGTTGATGACCAGCAGGTCGGAGCGGGTGATGCCCGGCCCGCCCTTGCGCGGGATCTTGTCGCCCGCACTCACGTCGATGACGTAGATCGTCAGGTCGGCGAGTTCGGGGCTGAAGGTGGCGGCCAGGTTGTCGCCGCCGCTTTCGATGAACAGGATCTCGAGCTGCGGGAAGCGCTGCGACATCTCCGCGACGGCCGCGAGGTTGATGGAGGCGTCCTCGCGGATCGCGGTGTGCGGGCAGCCGCCGGTCTCCACGCCCATGATGCGGTCCGGCGCCAGCGCACCGGAGCGCGTCAGGAATTCCGCGTCTTCCTTCGTGTAGATGTCGTTGGTGATCGCCGCGACCTCGTTGCCGTCGCGCATGTATTTGCACAGCCGGTCCACCAGCGCGGTCTTGCCGGAACCGACGGGACCGCCGACGCCCACGCGAAAAGGGCCATGTCCGCTCATGATCTGAACAGCCTCGTGTATTGCGTCTCGTGACGCATGGAGAAGAGGTCGATGGCAAGCGCGGCGCTGCCAAGCGCGTCCGCGTCCTCCACGGCGAGCGCGGCCTCCGTCGCCGCGGCGATCGCAGGCAGCAGCGCGGCGGTCGCGATCTGCCCGTCGGTCTGGCCGAGCGGCACGAGCCTGACGCCGGCGGAGACGATGTTGGCGGCGAAGGCATTGAGCCAGCCGAAGCAGGCGGCGCGCAGCTTCATTCCATGCCACGCGGCGGCTGCGCCGAAGGCCACCGCATGCGTCAGGCGGCCCGGATGGCGCGCCGCGAAGGCGGCGAAGCGCGGCTCGGGCCAGGCGGCGAGGGTGACGGAGGCGAAGGCGGCGCCGGGCTGCATCGCCTCCAGCGCCAGTTCCGCCGTGCCGCGCCAGGCGGCGCCGAGGTCCACGATCGCGTCCAGCGCCGCGTCGTCGCCGGCATCGGCCGCGCGCCAGGCCAGCGCGAGCAGGCCCGCATCCACGGCGCCGGCGCCGCGCAGCACGGCGGCTTCCACATAGGCGACCAGGTCGTCGCGCCGTGCGACGGCGCCCTCCTCGACCGCCATCTCCAGCCCGTGGCTGTAGGAGAAGGCGCCGACCGGATAGGCCGGCGACAACCATGCCATCAGCCGCGCGAGCGCGGCGTCAGTGGTGGTGGTCGTGGTCGCAGCCATCGTGATGGTGATGGTGATCGTGCCCGTGGTCGTGCCCGTGGTCGTGTTCGTGGTGATGATCGTGGTGGTGGTGCCCGTGCGGGTGGCCGGGCGCGCGGTTGTGCTCGCCATAGGCGCCGCCCTCGGGATTGAAGGGCGCATCCACCTTCCGCACCGTCGCGCCCAGGCCTTCCAGCATGCGCAGGATGACGTGGTCGTGGCGGATCAGGATGTGCGTCGCGGCGATCTCGGCCGGCAGGTGCCGGTTGCCGAGATGCCAGGCCAGGCGCAGCAGATGCTGCGGGTCGCTGGCCGTCACCTCCACCAGCGGCTCCGACGCGGCCTTCACGCGGACATAGCCGCCGGAGGCGAGCGCAAGGCCATCGCCCTCCCGCAACACCTGCGCCTCGGGCAGGTCGAGCAGGAAGGCGAGGCCGCCCTCGCCCGTGTAGAGCTTGCGGCGGCGGAAGCGATCATCGAAATCCACCGTGACGGTGTCGCGCATCTCCGCCTCGGGCCAGGCGCCGGCGGCCGCGACGGCCGTGGCGCGGGGAATGCTTTCCTCCATCGTGCTCCTCAGAACAGGAAGTAGCGCTGCGCCAGCGGCAGCACCTTGGCGGGCTCGCAGACCAGCAGCTGGCCGTCCGCGCGCACCTCGTAGGTCTCCGGATCCACCTCGATCTTCGGCAGCGCGCTGTTCAGGACCATGTCCTTCTTGCCCAGCGCACCGCGCGTGCCGCCGACCGGCAGCAGGGGTCGCGTCAGTCCGAGTTCCTGCGCGATGCCGGCCTCATGCGCCGCCTGGCTGACGAAGGTGACGGAGCTCAGCAGGCCCGCGCGACCGAAGGCGCCGAACATCGGGCGGTAATGCACCGGCTGCGGCGTGGGGATGGAGGCGTTGGGATCGCCCATCGGCACCAGCGCGATGCTGCCGCATTTCAGGACGTAGTCCGGCTTCACCCCGAAGAAGGCCGGCGACCACAGCACCAGGTCGGCCAGCTTGCCGACCTCCACGCTGCCGACATGCAGCGCGATGCCCTGCGCCAGCGCGGGGTTGATCGTGTATTTCGCGATGTAGCGGCGGACGCGGAGGTTGTCGTTCTCGCCGCTCTCCTCCGGCAGGCGGCCGCGCTGCACCTTCATCTTGTGCGCGGTCTGCCAGGTGCGGGTGATGACCTCGCCGACGCGGCCCATCGCCTGGCTGTCGGAGGACATCATGCTGATCGCGCCGATGTCGTGCAGGATGTCCTCCGCCGCGATCGTCTCCTTGCGGATGCGGCTTTCCGCGAAGGCGATGTCCTCCGGGATGCGCGGATCGAGGTGGTGGCACACCATCAGCATGTCGAGGTGCTCGTCCACCGTGTTGACGGTGTAGGGCATGGTCGGGTTGGTGCTGCTCGGCAGGAAGTTCGGCTCGCCGACCACGCGCAGGATGTCCGGCGCATGGCCGCCGCCCGCGCCTTCCGCGTGGAAGGCCTGGATGGTGCGCCCGGCGACCGCGGCGATGGTGCTGTCCACGAAGCCGCTCTCGTTCAGCGTGTCCGTGTGGATCGCCACCTGGATGTCGAAGCGGTCCGCGACGTCGAGGCAGGTGTCGATCGCCTTCGGCGTCGTGCCCCAGTCCTCGTGCAGCTTCAGCCCGCAGGCGCCGGCGCGGATCTGTTCCTCGAGCGCATCCGGCAGCGCGGCATTGCCCTTGCCGAGGAAGCCCAGATTCATCGGGAAGGCCTCGGCCGCCTGCAGCATGCGCGCGAGATGCCAGGGGCCCGGCGTGCAGGTGGTGGCGAGCGTGCCATGCGCGGGGCCGGTGCCGCCACCGAACATGGTGGTGATGCCCGACGCCAGCGCCTCCTCGATCTGCTGCGGGCAGATGAAGTGGATATGCGGGTCGATGCCGCCGGCGGTCAGGATGCGGCCCTCGCCGGCGATGATCTCGGTGCCCGGACCGATGATGATGGTCACGCCGGGCTGCGTGTCCGGATTGCCGGCCTTGCCGATCGCCGCGATGCGCCCGTCGCGAAGCCCGACATCGGCCTTGTAGATGCCGGTATGGTCCACGATGAGCGCGTTCGTGATCACCGTATCCATCGCACCGCCGGCGCGCGTGACCTGGCTCTGGCCCATGCCGTCGCGGATGACCTTGCCGCCGCCGAACTTCACCTCCTCGCCATAGGTGGTGAGGTCGCGCTCCACCTCGATGATCAGGTCGGTGTCGGCCAGGCGCAGGCGGTCGCCGGTGGTCGGCCCATACATGCCGGCATAGGCGCGGCGGGAAATGCGGGCGGGCATCAGACCTTCCCTTCCGTCTCGCCGCGGAAGCCGTGCACGATGCGTGCGCCGGCGAAGGGCACAAGGCGCACGGTGCGCGTCTGCCCCGGCTCGAAGCGCACCGCCGTGCCGGCGGCGATGTCGAGGCGCTGGCCGCGCGCCTTTGCGCGGTCGAAGGCCAGCGCCGGGTTCGTCTCGGCGAAGTGGTAATGGCTGCCGACCTGCACCGGACGGTCGCCGGTGTTGGCCACTTCGAGCTCCGTGACAGGGCGGCCGGCGTTCAGCTCGATCTCGCCATCGGCGGCGAACAGCTCACCCGGGATCATCGGCGCGCTCATCGGATCGGCTCATGGACGGTGACGAGCTTGGTGCCGTCCGGGAAGGTGGCTTCCACCTGGATCTCGTGGATCATCTCCGCCACGCCCTCCATCACCTGCGCGCGGGTGATCACCTTCGCGCCCTCCCGCATCAGTTCCGCGACGCTGCGCCCGTCTCGCGCGCCTTCGACCACGAAGTCGGTGATCAGCGCCACCGCCTCGGGGTGGTTCAGCTTCACGCCGCGCTCCAGCCGGCGCCGCGCGACCATCGCCGCCATCGCGACCAGCAGCTTGTCCTTCTCCCGCGGGGTCAGGTTCATCGCGTGCCCTCAATCCTTCCCGATCAGCATGGCGCAGGAGGCGTCATGTGCGCCAGAGCCTCGGCAGCCGCGGCGGGTGGCCGAAGGCCGCGGCGCGCAGGGCGCAGATGGCGGAACCCAGCGCGCCGCGCACGGCGCCGGCCTCGCCGAGCCAGCGCGCGACCAGCAGGCCGGGCGCCACCAGGCTGGCGCCGCCGGCGGCGAGTTCCCTTGCCATGTCGCGATGCGCAGCCGCGTCCGGCGCGGCCAGCAGCAGCGTCGCCGCGGCATTCGCCCCGCCCAGCGCGAAGCGATCCGCCGCCGCTGCGCCGGGATCGTCGAGCCGGAGCGCATCGGCCCAGACGAGCCGGCCGCCGCGGCGCACGCGCCACGCATCGCGCACGCTCCCGCGCGAGAAACGCTCCCCATGCGCGGCGCGGCCCAGCACGAGAAGTTCCGCCGCCAGCAGCCGCGCATCCTCCGCGAGGTGCAGGGAGAGCCGCCGGTCCAGCCGTGCGCCCGCGAACAGGATGGTCTCCTGCGGAAGCCATTCGCAGGTCGCCTGCTCCGCCACCTCCACGTCGCTGCGGATCACGGTATCGGGGCCGAGGCTGCGATAGAGCTTCTCGGCGGCCGGCGTGGTGGCGGTGAAGGCGGAACCGCGCTCCAGCCGCAGCGCGACATCCAGGCTGTCGCCGCCGGCCAGCCCGCCCGCGACATTCACCAGCGCGCCGGGCTTCGGCTCATCCGCCTCGAGGTCCGGGAAGAGCCAGCGCAGGGGCGCGGCCTGGAAAAGATCGGCGATGCGCGCGCCGCCGGGCGCCGCCACCACATGCAGCACGGCGCGGCCATGGGCGCGTTGATGGGGTGGGATGGACGGCACGTCGCGCGGCATCGGGCGCAGCCTTGCACGATGCGCAGGCACTGAGAACCGTTGCGCAGGACGGGCCGGAAAAATGAAGGCGCACCCATCTGCACGGTAATTCGGCAGGCCGCCTGCCGACCGAGGCAGCGCCCGCCTGCAACGCAGGCAGACCCTGCCCGCAACTCGGCAAACGGCGCCTGGAAGCAGCCGCAGCGTCTGGCACGCATTTCGCTCTGCTTCCGCATCGGCGCGTGGGCGCGCCGGCTTTGCGGCGCCCCGCCCCACGCCATGCCCGAGAGGAGGCACGATCCGGATGACCCGATCCTTCACGCTTACCCGCCGCGCCGCGCTGACAGGCGCCGCCGCTGCCCTCGCCTTCCCGAACATCAGGCCATCCATGGCACAGGCCGCCCCGATCAAGATCGGCGTGCTGCATTCGCTCTCCGGCACCATGGCGATCAGCGAGACGGCGCTGCGGGACACCGTGCTGATGATGGTGGAGCACCAGAACAGCAAGGGCGGCCTGCTCGGCCGTCGTCTCGAGGCGGTGGTGGTGGACCCCGCGTCCAACTGGCCGCTTTTCGCCGAGAAGGCGCGCGAACTGCTGCAGGTGCACCGGGTGGATGTCACCTTCGGCTGCTGGACCTCGGTCTCCCGCAAGTCCGTGCTGCCCGTCTTCGAGGAGCTGAACGGCATGCTGTTCTACCCCGTCCAGTACGAGGGCGAGGAGGAAAGCAAGAACATCTTCTACACGGGCGCGGCGCCGAACCAGCAGGCGATCCCGGCCGTGGAATACCTCATGTCGGCCGATGGCGGCGAGGCGAAGCGCATCGCGCTGCTCGGCACGGACTACGTCTATCCGCGCACCACCAACCGCATCCTGCGCGGCTTCCTGAACTCCAAGGGCATCGCCAATGCCGACATCATGGAGGAATACACCCCGTTCGGGCACAGCGACTGGCAGGGCATCGTCGCCCGCGTGAAGCGCTTCGCGTCCGAGGGCAAGAAGACGGCGATCGTCTCCACCATCAACGGCGATGCCAACGTTCCCTTCTACCGCGAGCTCGGCAACCAGGGCATCAAGGCCGAGGACATCCCCTGCGTCGCCTTCTCCGTCGGCGAGGAGGAGCTGGCCGGCATCGACACCCGCCCGCTGGTCGGCCACCTGGCGGCCTGGAACTACTTCATGTCGGTGCAGTCGCCGGCGAACACCGAGTTCCTGAACCTCTGGCGCACCTACATCAAGAACCCGCGCCGCGTGACCAACGACCCGATGGAGGCCACCTACACCGGCTTCAACATGTGGGCCCAGGCCGTGGCGCAGGCGCGCACGACGGCGGTGGATGCGGTGCGCACCGCGGTGATCGGCCAGAAGTTCGCCGCGCCCGCCGGCTACACCGAGGAGATGCTGCCGAACCACCACCTGTCGAAGCCGGTGATGATCGGCGAGATCCAGGCGGACGGGCAGTTCAACGTCGTCTGGAAGACGCCGAATGCGGTGCCGGCCGAGAACTGGTCGCAGTTCATCCCCGAGAACGCGAACCGCCGCCGCGGCTGAGCATCGCGGGCGGGGCGCGCTGCCCCGCCCGCCCCCGTCTCGCATGAAGCGCATTCTTCTTTTCCTCCTGCTGCTTGCGACGGCGTTGCCGGCGAGGGCGCAGGACGCCGTGCTCGAGGCGCTGCCAGGTCTCGGCGGCGGCTTCGGCGCGCAGGCGACGGCCGTGGACCGGCTCGGCGCGCTCGGAGACCCGCGCGCCCTGCCCGCCCTGCGCGCGCTGGCCGACGGCCGTCTGCTGCGCGCCGGCGACGGCACGCTGCTGATCCGCGACGGCGAGCGGCTGCTGGATGCTGCGACCGGCGCCGCGGTGCCGGCGCCTTCGCCCGAACCCACCCGCATCACCATCAACAACCGCGTGCGCGTGGCGATGCGCGGCGCGCTCGGACGGCTGCAGATCGTCTCGCCCGATCCGGCCGAGCGGCTCGCCGCGGCCGAGGCCGTGTTCCGCAGCCGCAGCGCCGAGAACGTCCCGCTGCTGGAGGCGGCGCTCGCGCGCGAGAGCGATCCGCGCATTCGCGACCGGATGACGCTGGCGCTTGGCGCCTCCCGGCTGGTCTCGGACGACGAGGCGGCGAAGCGTGCCGGAATCGAGACGCTTGGCGCCTCCGCCTCGCCCGAGGCGCGCTCGATCCTGCTGGAGGCGCGCGCAGCCAATGCCGCGCTGCTGCCGCAGATCGAGGCCGCGGTGGCGGCGATCGACCGGCGCCTCGCGTTCCGCCAGGCGGGCGAGACCCTGTTCCAGGGACTGTCGCTCGGCTCCGTGCTGCTGCTCGCCGCCCTCGGCCTGGCCGTGACCTTCGGCGTCATGGGCGTGATCAACATGGCACATGGCGAATTCGTGATGCTCGGCGCCTACACCACCTTCGTGGTGCAGGAACTGACGCGCGACATTCCCTGGCTGGCGCCCTGGTCCCTGCCGCTCTCGGTGCCGGCCGCCTTCCTCGTCACCGCGCTGATCGGCGCCGCGATGGAACGCGGCCTGATCCGCCACCTCTACGGCCGGCCGCTGGAGACGCTGCTGCTCACCTTCGGCGTCGGCATGATGATCCAGCAGGCGGTTCGGCTGGCCTTCGGCGCGCAGAACCGCGAGGTGATCAGCCCCGCCTGGATGCAGGGCACGCTGCTGCTGCCCGGTGACATCCCGGTGACGCAGAACCGGCTCTGGATCCTCGCCTTCAGCCTGGTCGTGCTGCTGCTCGTCGTCGCGGCGATCCGCTTCACCCGCTTCGGCCTCGAGATGCGCGCCGTGACGCAGCGCCGCGCCATCGCCTCCTCCATGGGCATCCGCACGGGGCGGGTGGATGCGCTGACCTTCGCCTTCGGCTCGGGCATCGCCGGCATCGCCGGCGTGGCGCTCAGCCAGATCGACAACGTCTCGCCCAACCTTGGCACCGGCTACATCATCGACAGCTTCCTGGTGGTGGTGTTCGGCGGCGTCGGCAGCCTGGCGGGCACGCTGATCGGCGCCTTCAGCCTCGGCATCGTCAACAAGGTGATGGAGCCCTGGGTCGGCGCGGTGCTGGCCAAGGTCTGCGTGCTGGTGGCGATCATGCTGTTCATCCAGCGCCGGCCGCGCGGGCTCTTCGCGCAGAAAGGGAGGGCGGCGGAGACATGAGCGTCACCGCCCTGCCCGGCGCCCCCGCATCCCGCCTGCGCATCGGCCTGCGCGCCGGGCTGATCGGCGCGGTGCTGATCCTTGCCGCGATGCCGGTGCTGAACCAGTTGCCGCAGGACCATGCGCTGCACGTTTCCGACTTCCTGGTCTCCGTCACGGGCAAGTGGATCTGCTACGCGATCCTGGCGCTCTCGCTCGATCTCGCCTGGGGCTATGCGGGCATCCTCTCGCTCGGGCACGGCGCCTTCTTCGCGCTTGGCGGCTATGCGATGGGGATGCATCTGATGCGGCTGATCGGGCCGCGCGGCGTCTATGGCCATCCGGTGCTGCCGGACTTCATGGTGTTCCTGGGCTATCAGGAGTTGCCCTGGTACTGGCTGGGCTTCGATAACTTCGCCTATGCCATGCTGATGGTGCTGCTGGTCCCCGGCCTGCTGGCCTTCGTGCTCGGCTGGCTCTGCTTCCGCAGCCGCATCACCGGCGTCTATCTCTCCATCATCACCCAGGCGATGACCTACGCCCTGATGCTGGCGTTCTTCCGCAACGACATGGGCTTCGGCGGCAACAACGGCTTCACCGACTTCAAGGAGCTGCTGGGCATGCCGCTGAACACGCCCTTCGCGCGGGGTGCGCTGTTCTATGCCTCGCTGGCATCCCTGGTCGGCTGCTACCTGCTGTGCCGCTGGATCACCGGCACGAAATACGGCCGCGTGCTGACCGCGATCCGCGATGCCGAGAGCCGCGTACGCTTCCTCGGCTACGACGTCACGCATCACAAGCTGTTCGCCTTCGTGCTTTCGGCGATGATGGCGGGGCTGGCCGGCGCGCTCTACGTGCCGCAGGTCGGCATCATCAACCCGGGCGAGTTCAGCCCCGGCAACTCGATCGAGGCCGTGGTCTGGGTGGCCGTGGGCGGCCGCGGCACGCTGGTCGGCGCGGTGCTCGGCGCCTTTTCGGTGAACGGGCTGAAGACCTGGCTCACCAGCGCCGCGCCAGACCTCTGGCTGTTCGTGCTCGGCGGGCTCTTCGTGCTGGTCACGCTGTTCCTGCCGCGCGGCCTGATCGGGCTGATCCAGGGGCGCGCCCAAGGGCAGCCGAAATGAAGGGGCGGCGGCTCTATCTGGATGGCGTCTCCGTCGTCTTCGACGGCTTCCGCGCGCTGAACAACCTGGCGCTGATCGTCGAGCCGGGGGAGTTGCGCGCCGTCATCGGCCCCAACGGCGCCGGCAAGACCACGATGATGGATGTGATCACCGGCCGGACGCGGCCCACCGAAGGCATCGTCACCTTCGGCGATGCCGACCTGACCAGCCTGGACGAGGCGGCGATCGCCAATCTCGGAATCGGCCGCAAGTTCCAGAAGCCGACCGTGTTCGACGCGCTGACGGTGTTCGAGAACCTGGAGCTGGCGCTGAAGGCGCCGCGCGGTCCCCTCGCCTGTCTGCGCTGGGCGCTGACCGGGGAGGCGAAGTCGCGCATCGAGGGCACGCTGCACGAGATCGGCCTGGCCGAGCGCGCGCAGGACCCGGCCGCCATCCTCTCCCATGGCCAGCGGCAATGGCTGGAGATCGGCATGCTGCTGATGCAGGACCCGGACCTGCTGCTGGTGGATGAGCCGGTCGCCGGCATGACCGATGCCGAGACGGAGCACACAGCGCGGCTTCTGGCCGGCATCGCCGGCGCGCGCAGCGTGGTGGTGGTGGAGCACGATCTGGAGTTCGTCCGCGCGCTGAACTGCCGCGTGACCGTGCTGGCCGAAGGCAGCCTGCTCTCGGAAGGCTCGATCGACCATGTGCAGAAGGACGAGCGCGTGATCGAAGTGTATCTGGGGCGCTAGCGGTGCTGACCGTCGCCAACATCGACCTGTTCTACGGCGCCAGCCGCTGCCTGCGCGGGGTCTCGATCGCGGCCGAGCCGGGCCAGGTCACCGCCGTCCTCGGCCGCAACGGCGTCGGCAAGTCGTCCCTGCTGCGCGCCATCATCGGGCTCGAGCGCGTGAAGTCCGGCACCATCACCTGGGAAGGCCGCGACATCACCGCGCTCGCGCCATCGGAACGTGCGCGCGCCGGCATCGGCTACGTGCCGCAGGGACGCGAGATCTTCCCCTTCCTGACGGTGCAGGAGAACCTGGAGACCGCGCTGGCCGCCGCGCCGCGCGGCCAGAAGAGCGTGCCCGGCGAGATCTTCGACCTGTTCCCCATTCTGCGCCAGTTCCTGCGCCGTCGCGGCGGCGATCTCTCGGGCGGGCAGCAGCAGCAACTCGCGATCGGGCCGGGGGGCGGCGCCCCGCCCCGGCGGGGGGGGCGCCGGCGCCCCCCCGGGGGGGGCCCCCCCCGCGGGCGGG
>NZ_JBWXTD010000007.1:197021-209548 GCF_056682175.1 Falsiroseomonas sp. RANM36 | reverse complement strand
GCGGGGGGGGGGGGGTTTGGCGGGGGGGGGCCCGCTCCCCCACCCGCCCGGGGGGGGGCGGCGGGCCCCCGGCCCGCGGCTGCTGATCCTCGACGAGCCGACGGAGGGCATCCAGCCTTCCGTCATCAAGGACATCGCCCGCGTCATCCGCCACCTCGCGCAGGACCGCGGGATGGCGGTGGTGCTGGTGGAGCAGTACTACGATTTCGCGCGCGAGTTGGCCGACCGCATCGTGGTGATGGTGCGCGGCGAGGTGGCGATGGCCGGTGCGACCGCGGAGCTCGACGAACCGGCCGTGCGCCGCCTGCTCACGGTCTAGGCCAGTCCAGGCTGAGCGTCTCCAGCGGCAGGCCGCGCCGCGCGCGCTCTGCCGGCGGCAGCACATCGCAGGAGGGCCAGAGGCCGCTGCCAAGCGCCGCGGCATAGCCTTCCGGCAGGCCTGCCGCGCGCATCGCCGCGGCGGCGGAAGCGTGGTCGTAGTCGAGCGGCAGGATCTGCGTGCGCAGGCCGGACGGCGTCGGCGTCAGCAGCGCGAACCAGCCGCGCGGCGTGCCGTCATCCGCCGGCATGCCGATCGCGCCCGCATTGATCCAGAGCCCCTGCCCCACCCGCCGCGCGAACGGCATGCCGCAATGGCCGGCGACGACACCGTCGCAGCCGGTCGCTTCGATCTCCTCCGCCAGAATGGCATCCGGCGTCGAGGCGAAGAGGAAGCGGCTGATGTCGGTGGCGCCGCCATGCAGCACGGCCAGGCGCCTGCCATCCGGCAGGTCGAGCAGGATGCGGCGCGGCAGCCCGGCCATCCAGGCGCGCTGCGGCGGCGTGACCTGCCGCAGCGCATGGGCATACCAGGCCCGCGACAGCAGGTCGCATTGCGTGCCTTCCGCGAAGCCGCAGCCGCAATCGGCTTCGCCCGCCGCCAGGTTCTCCTCGCAATTGCCGGCCAGCACGGCGATGCCGGCCTGCATCACCAGGTCGCAGCAGGCCGCCGCATCGGCGCCATAGGCGACCACATCGCCGGTGCAGAGGATGCGCCGCGGCGGGATGCCGCGCCGCGCGGCCTCGGCCAGCAGCGCCCGCGTCGCCTGCAGGTTGGAATAGGGGCCGCCGAAGACGAGCAAGGGCGCATCCGGCGCGATGCGAATCACGCGGTCCTCAGGCATCCATCCTCCAGATGCAGCAGGCGGTCGGCGAAGCGCGCGGCGAGTTCCGGCTGATGCAGCGAGACCAGCACGGCCAGGCCTTCGTGTCGTGCAAGGTCGCGCAACAGCGTGAGCACGCCTTCCGCCGTCTCGGGGTCGAGGCTCGCCACCGGCTCGTCGGCCAGCAGCACGGCGGATCGCTGCAGCAGCGCGCGTGCGATCGCGACGCGCTGGCGCTGGCCGCCGGAGAGCCGATCCGCGCGCCGCCCGCCGAGGCCGGGCAGGCCGACCTGCTCCAGGCAGGCTTCCGCCGCCGAGACCTCGGCTCGCGGCCAGAGGCGCAGCGCGGCGCGCCAGAAGCCCATGCGGCCGAGCGCGCCGACCAGCACGTTGTTACGGGCGGTGAGCCGCCCGGCCAGCGCGTGCTGCTGGAAGACCAAGGCGGGCCGGGCGGCGGCGAGCACGTCGCCGCCTTCCGGGGGCAGGAGCCCGGCGATGGCACGCAAAAGCGTGGTCTTGCCCGAGCCGGACAGGCCGGCGAGCGCGACAACCTCGCCCGGCGTGACATCCAGCGAGACGCCGCGCAGCACCGCCCGGCCATCCAGCGCCACGTCGAGGCCGCGCACCACAAGGCCCGGTGGCGCCTGCAGCATCACAGCAGGCGGCGCCGCAGCGCGGCGGAGATGCGGTCGGCCGCGAGCGTCAGCGCCACGATCACCGCGAGGATCGCGAGCACGCGGTTGAAGTCGAGCAGGTCCACGGCGTTCTTCAGCTCCTGCCCGATGCCGCCGGCGCCGACCAGGCCGAGCACGGTGGAGGCGCGGATGTTGAACTCCCAGACATAGAGCGTGGCGGAGGCGGTCTGCGGCAGCGTCTCCGGCAGCAGCACGACGGAAGCCGCCTGGGCGCGGCCGGCGCCGGCGCTGCGCGCTGCCTCCATCGGCGCGGGGTCCGCGGCCTCCCAGGCTTCCGACCACAGCTTGCCGAGGCTCCCGGCGGAATGCAGCGCCACGCCGAGCATGCCGGCGAAGGGGCCGAGCCCGACGGCAGCGACGAAGATCAGCGCGAAGACGAAGCCGTCCACGCCGCGCAGCGCATCGAGCAGCGTGCGCACCGGATGATACAGCGGCATCCAGGGGCAGGACGGGCGCGCGGCGAGGAGCGCAAGCGGCAGCGCCAGCACGGCGGCAACGGTCGTGCCGAGCGTCGCCAGCGCCACCGTCTCCGCCGCGCGCTGCGCGATGTCGGCGAAGCCGGAGAAGTCGAGCGGGAAGCCGCCGGCGATCCAGCCCGCAAGCCGCGGCAGCCCGGCCCAGAGCCGGCCGAGGTCGGGCTGCACCACCCAGATGCAGGCCGCCTGCACAGCGGCGAAGCAGGCGATCCAGGCGAGGCGCCGCATCAGCTCTGCGACAGGCGCCCCAGGGCGCGGCCGGCGGCTTCGATCGGCGCATAGGTCTCGGCGGTCGCGGCGATCCAGCCGGTGTAGTCGGGCGGCATCACCTGCGCCGCCGTCGCCGGATCAATGGCCAGCACCGCCTGTGACAGCGCAGCCTTCAGGCCCGGATCAAGCCCACGCCGCACGGCCAGCGCGTCGTTCGGCAGCGGCGCGCTGCGCCAGACCACCTTCACCTGCTCCGCCCGCACGCGGCCGGCGGCGATCATGGCGGCGAGGTTGCGATCGAAATCGGTGGCGAGGTCCACCTGGCCAGAGGCGACGGAGATGACGTTGGCCGCATGGCTGGCGCCGTCGCGATAGCGGAAGAAGCTGCGCGGATCGATGCCCTGCGTCAGGAACCAGTGATGCGGGATCAGCCAGCCGCTGGTCGAGCCGGCATCGGCGAAGGAAATGCTCATGCCGCGCGCATCCTGCGGGAAGCGCGCAATGGCGAGCTCGGGCCTGGCGATGATGATGGCATGGTAGGTCGGCCGCCCCTGGTAGAGCACGGTGGCCAGCGCCTCGGCGCCGGCGCGCGCCCTCGCCAGCACGTAGCCCCACGGGCCCATCCAGGCGCAATCGGCCTGGCCGCTGCCCAGCGCCACGGCGATTCCCGCCCAGTCGGTCGTCACGGCCAATTCGTGCGGGCGGCGAAGGACACGCGCGACATGCGCGAAGAAGGGCGCGAAGGCGCGGCGGGTGTCGCCGGCCGTCGGCTGGAAGGGACCGACGGCGAAGCGGATCGGCGCGCCCTGTGCCAGCGCGGGGCGGGCAAGCAACGGCGCGGCCAGCGCGCCGTGCAGGATCGTGCGGCGGTTCATCGGATCCTCATGCGACGGCTGATCCGTCGTTCAGCGTCCAGTCATAGGCGTTGTCGGCAATCGCCGGGTCGCCGGCAAGGCGTGTCGCCAGTGCCGGGGCGGCATGGCGGCGCAGATGCGCGACCACGCCCGCGTCGCTGCCGCCGAAATCCTCGCGGAACCAGGCGTAGATGGAGGAGACGCGCAGCCGGCCGTCCGACAGCACGGCGACGCCGCGCGGGTGGTTCACATAGGCCGCGGCCGCCGCATCAAGGTCGCGCTCCAGCGACGCGGCGTGCCAGGCGCGCGGCCAGAGATTCGGGCAGCCGATGGAGGCGCAGTTCACCGCATAGTGCACGCGCGGGTCGCGGAAGGTCGGGCGCATGATCCCGTGCTCGATGTCGTCCAGCGAGAGCGGGCGGCCCTCGACCGTCACCAGCCGCGTGCGCCAGGGTCCGCTGAGCTGGCGGAGGTCGAGTCCGACGCCGGTCGATCGGATGTCGCGGATCGAGCGCACGGGATAGCGTTGCAGCACCACCTTCAGCGTCAGCGCGTTGTAGAGATTGGCCCAGTGCGCAAAGGCTTCGGCGCGCGACATCGCCGACGGCGTGCGCGCGGCCGCCTGTCCGATCCAGGCGTCGAGCGCGCCGAGGTAGGCCGCGCTTGCCTTCCAGGCCGCGTAGCGCACGCGCGTCACGCCATCGGCATGGGCGCGGACATGACGACCGAGCAGTCCATCCAGCGCCGCATCAGGATCCGCGGCGGCGCGTCGCGGCAGCACGGCAGCGGCGACCGCCGCGGCGGTAAGCGCGAACAGGCGTCGGCGGCGCATCGGCAGATCGCTCATCCCTGCGCGAAGCGCGCCTTGAGGGGGATCGCCGCCAGGGAGAGGGCCGCAAGGCCGAACAGCGCGCCGAGTATCTGCGGTGTCAGCACGGCCCGCACATCGAAGGCCCCGCCCATCGCCAGCACATCGCCGAGCCCCGCACCGGCCAGCGTGAACACCGCCGTGCCGGGCAGGATGCCGATCGCGGTCGTGGCGACGTAGGTCGCCGACTTCACGCCGACGAAGGCCGGCACCAGGTTCACCAGGAAGAACGGGAACAACGGCACGAGGCGGAGCACGAGCAGGTAGGAGGCGGCGTTGCGGCGGATGCCCTCGCCGAGCGCCCGCGCCTTCGGTCCCATCCGGTCCAGCGCGTCGGCGCCGAAGATCCGCTGGGCGAAAAGAAACACCAGCGTCGCGCCGATCGTGGCCCCCAGCACCGTCAGCAGCGTGCCGCCCACCGCGCCGAACAGGAAGCCGCCGGCCAGGGTCAGGAACAGCGCGCCCGGCACGGAGAAGGCGACGGCGACGACATAGATCCCGACATAGGCCAGCGCAGCGACGGCGAAGTTCGCCGCGACGAAGGCCGCCAGCGCCTCCCGGTGGCGGGCCAGGGTATCGAGCGAGAGCAGATCGCCGAGGCCGCTCGCGCGCGCGGCCACGATCAGCGCGACAGCGCCGGCCGCCACCCAGAGGCGGCGATCCGCCAACAGCTTGCGCATGCTCATCTGCGGCATCCTCACGGCAGGAAACGCTGGATCAGCCCGACCAGCCGGCGCGTGCGCGGGCCGAACAGGGTGGGCGTGTAGAAGCCGCCGGCGGCGCGCTTCGAGATCTCGGACATCGTCGGATAGGGCGCGAGGGAGGAGGCGATGGCGCCGATCTTCAGCCGCTTCTGGATCGCCAGCCCCCAGAGGCCGATCATCTCGCCGGCGCGCGGCGCGACGATGGTGGCGCCCAGGATGCGACCGCCCTTGCCGAGGACGACCTTGATGAGCCCCTGCGTCTCGGCCTCGGCCTGGGCGCGATCGTTGCCCGCCAGGTCCTGGCTCAGGATCGAGACGGCATGTCCGGCCGCGCGCGCATCGGCTTCGGTCAGGCCGACATGCGCAAGCTCGGGATCGGCATAGGTCACCCACGGCAACGCCGCGTAATCCACCTTCGCGGGCAGGCCGAACAACGCGTTCCGGATCACGATGCCGGCGTGGTAGCCGGCGATGTGGGTGAATTGCGGTCCGCCCGCGACATCGCCGATGGCGAAGACGCGGCGGTTCGTCGTGCGCAGCCCCGCATCCACGGTGATGCCGCGCGGCGTCGCCTCGATGCCCGCCTGCTCCAGCCCCAGGCCCTGGGTATTGGGCCGCCGCCCGGCCGCGACCAGCAGATGCGAGCCCGCGATGCGCGTGCCGTCGCCAAGCTCCGCCTCCACGCCGTTCGCGGCCCGCCTGATGGCGGCGATCTGCGCACCCTCATGCAGCACGATGCCTTCGCGCCGCAGCGCCGCGCGCAGGACCGCCACCGCTTCCGGCTCGTCCTTCGGCAGGATGGCCGCGCGCTCCAGAACGGTCACCTGCGCGCCCAGCCGGCGGAAGGCCTGCGCCATCTCGATCCCGATCGGTCCGCCACCGAGCACCAGCAGATGGTCGGGCCGGTCCGAGAGGCCGAAGACCGTTTCGTTCGTGAGGTAGGGCGTCTCGGCCAGGCCCGGGACCGGCGGCACGGCGGCGGAAGATCCGGTCGCGACGACGAAGCGGCGCGCGCGGATGCGCTGGCCGCCGGCCTCCACCTCCTGCGGGCCGGTGAAGCGCGCGGCGGCGCGGATGACCGTCACGCCGAGTCCCTCGAAGCGCTCCACCGAATCATGCGGGGCGATCGCGGCGATGACGCCATGCACATGCGCATGCACGCGCGAAAAGTCCACGGCGGGCTCATGACCGTTGACGCCGAAGCGGCCGCTGCCGCGCACCACCTGCGCCGCATGCGCGGCAGCCAGCAGCGCCTTGGAAGGCACGCAACCCGTGTTGAGGCAGTCGCCGCCCATCCGGTGCTTCTCGATCAGCACCACGGAGGCGCCCATCTGCACCGCGCCGGCGGCGACCGAGAGGCCGCCGGAGCCCGCGCCGATCACGCAGAGATCCGCATGCAGCACGCCGTCCCGCAAGGTCGGGCGCTTCGCGGCGGCGGTCGGGACGGCAATCGGCTCGGCCATGCTGGTCTTCCCCTCGGTCGTCGCGGGCCGCTTCGCCGGGGGTGGCGGAGAGGTTACGCTTGCGGCGATCTGGAACGATTGTTACACAACCTCCGCCGGGGCTGCCGGCCTGACGGGAGAGACGCGGATGATGGTTCGGCTGCTGCACGCCCTCGGGCTTGGCCTTGCGCTCGGCCTCGCATCGGCCTCCGGCCCGGCAATGGCGCAGACCACCTCGCCGGACCGGGTGCTGCGCATGGTGCCGAATGCCGATCTGCAGACGCTCGACCCGATCAACACGACGGCGGGCGTGGTGCAGAGCCATGCACACATGATCTACGACCAGCTCTTCGGCCGCGATGCCGAGCAGCGGCCCCAGCCGCAGATGGTCGCCACGCACAGCGTCTCGCCCGATGGCCTTACCTGGCGCTTCACGCTGCGCGAAGGGCTGGCGTTCCATGACGGCGCGCCGGTGACGGCCGAGGATGTGGTGGCCTCGCTGCGACGATGGGGCGCGCGCGATCCGCATGGGCGGCAGATCACGGCGATCACCGCGAGTCTTGCCGCGGAGGCGGACGGCAAGACGGTGGTCTGGACGCTGCGGCGCCCCTACGCGCTGATGCTCGATGCGCTGTCGAAGCCGGCGGGCAACATGCCGGCGATCATGCCGGCGCGCGTCGCCGCCACCGATCCCTTCACCGCCATCACCGAGACGATCGGCAGCGGTCCCTTCATCTTCGAGCGCTCGGAATGGGTGCCCGGCAGCCGCGTGGTCTATCGCCGGAACCCCAACTACGTGCCGCGCAGCGAGCCCGCTTCCGGCACCGCGGGCGGCAAGGTCGCGCATGTGGACCGCGTGGAGTGGCTCAACATCGCCAATGCGCAGACCGCGGTGCTGGCGCTGATCCAGGGCGAGCTCGATTTCGTGGAGAGCCCGGGCGTCGATTTCCTGCCGATGCTGCAGCGGCGCGGCATGCGGCTGGTGCGGATCAACACGCTGGGCGCGCCCGGCATGATCCGCATGAACCACATCCACCCGCCTTTCAACGATCCCCGCGCGCGCCAGGCGCTGATGCTGCTGGTGAACCAGGAAGAGATCCTGCAGGCGATGTTCCCGGACCCGTCGCTCTACCGGGTCTGCCACGCCTTCTTCGTCTGCGGATCGCCGCAGGAGACCGATGCCGGCGTGCCGCCTGGCCTGGGTTCGCCGGCCGCGCAGGACCGCGCGCGGCAGCTGCTGCGCGAGAGCGGCTATGACGGCGCGCCGATCGTCATCATGGACCCGACCGACAATCCCTTCGTCCATGCCGCCACGCTGGTGCTGGCGCAGCAGATGCAGAAGGTGGGCTTCCGCACCGACGTGCAGGCGATGGACTTCGCCTCCATGGCTGGCCGCCGCGCAAACCGCCGCCCGCCGAGCGAGGGCGGCTGGCATATCGGGCTGACCTTCTGGAACGGCCTCGGCGCCAGCGATCCGGTCGGCAACGTGCCGATGCAGGCGAGCTGCGAGCGCGCCTGGCCGGGCTGGCCCTGCGACCCGGCGCACCAGGCGCTGATCGACGCCTTCCCCTATGCCGCGAATGCCGCGGAGCGCCGGCGCATCCTGGACGAGCTGCAGACCAGCGCCTATCGCTTGGTGCCCTATGTGCCCTATGGCCAGTGGTACCTGCCGGCGGCGCATACGCCGCGGCTTTCGGGCGTGCTTTCCATGCCGGGCATCATCATCGGCTGGAACATCCAGAAGGCGGCGCGGTGAGGCGGCCGGCCCGCCGGAACAGCAAGGCGGGTCAGCGCGCCTTCCAGGCGACGAGATCGATCTCCACCAGCGCACCGCGCGCCAGGCCGGTCACGCCGATGCAGGTGCGGGCCGGCAGCCGGTCCGGCGGGAAGAAGGATGCGTAGGTCCGGTTCATCGCCTCGTAGTCGCGCTCGAACTGCGTGAGATAGACCCGCGCCTGCACCACGTCAGACAGCGCGTAGCCCGCGCCCTGCAGCACGCGTTCGAGGTTGCGCATCACCTGCCGCGTCTGTGCCTCGACGCCGTCGGGCAACGGCCGATGGCTGTCGGCGGGATCGGTCGGCATCTGGCCGGTGACGAGCAGCCAGGGCCCGCAGCGGACGGCGTGGCTGAAGGGCGCGACGCGGTCGGGGCCGTCGGCCATGAGCATGAAGATCGGCGTGTCCATGGCCGGCGTCCTCAGAGGTTGCGCCGCGCGGCGCGCAGGGTCGGCAGGCCGATGCCGGTGGCGTCGAAGCCGCCATCCACCGCGATCACCTGGCCCGTCAGGTAGCTGGCACGGTCGCTGCACAGGAAGAAGATCGTCTCGGCCAGCTCCGCCTCCAGCCCGTAGCGGTCGAGCGGGATGGTGTCGTGGTAGTCCTTGCGGATCTCCGGCGTGTGCACGGCCTTGGCCATGGCGGTGTCCACGGGGCCGGGCGCCACCGCATTCACGCGGATGCCGAGCGCGCCGAGTTCCACCGCCTGCTGCTTCGTCAGATGCGCGAGCCCCGCCTTGCTGGTGCCGTAGGCGACGCGCAGCGTGGAGGCGCGCAGGCCGGAGATGGAGGTGATGTTCACCACCGCTCCGCCCCCGCCTTCCGCCATCAGCGGCGCCGCGGCCTGGGTGGCGAGGAAGGGGCCGGTGAGGTTCACCGCCAGCACGCGGTTCCATTCCTCCGGCGTCGTCTCGAGGATCGGCTTGAACACGGCGGTCCCGGCATTGTTCACCAGCGCGTCGAGGCGCCCGAAATGCGCATGCGCGCGGCGCACGGCCGCGGTCACGCCGGCCGCGTCGGCCACGTCGCAATGCAGCGCCAGCGTGTCGTCGGGCCGCGCGAGCTCCGCCATGGCATGGCCGAGCAGCTCACCGTCTATGTCGAGCAGCGCGACGCGCCAGCCTTCCGCGAGGAAGCGCCGCGTCGTGGCCAGCCCGATGCCACGGCCCGAGCCGGTTACCAGGGCGACCTTGCCGCTCATGCCGCCTGCTCGGCGATCTCGCGGCCGCGGATGAAGTCGGCGGCCTTCTCCGCGATCATCAGCGTGGTGGCGTAGGTGTTGGCCGACGGCATGCTCGGCATGATCGAGGCATCCACGATGCGCAGGCCTTCCATCCCATGCACCAGCAGCCGGTCGCTCACCACCGTGCTCGGGTCGGTCGCCGGGCCCATGCGGCAGGTGCCGATCAGGTGGTAGGTCGTGCTCGCGTTGCGCTTCGCGAAGTCGAGCAGCTCGTCGTCGCCCTGCACATCGGGGCCGGGGAGCGTCTCGCGTTCCAGGAAGGGGGCGAGCTCGGGCGTGTTGAGCATCCGCCGCACCAGCCGCATGCCCGCCAGGTGCACGCGCACATCCATCGGGTCGGAGAGGTAGTTCGGGTTGATCTCCGGATCCTCGAAGACGTCGGTGCTGCGCGCCCGCACCCAACCCGTGCTCTCCGGCCGGTGCTGCCACGCACCGCAGGTGACACCGGGATAGTCGTCGAGGATGTAGACCTTGCCCTCCGCGTAGGAGCCGGGCGTGAAGACGCATTGCAGGTCGGGCTGGTCCAGCCCCTCGAAGCTCTTCCAGAACACATGCACATGCGACGGCGTGGTGGCGAGGATGTTCGGCCGCCGCGTCATCCAGCGCGCGATCTGCGCGCCGAGCTTCAGCCCGCGCGAGAGCTCGTTCAGCGTGTCCACGCCGGGCTTCGCCCGCATCACGAAGCGCGAGGCGTAGTGGTCGCGGAAATTCAGCCCCACCGGAAGCTCGTGCACGATCTCCACGCCAAGACGTCCCAGCAGATCGGCAGGCCCGACGCCCGAGACCTGCATCAGCCGCGCCGTGTTCACCGTGCCCGCCGAAAGGATCACCTCGCGCCGCGCCCGCACCTCCTTCGGCGCCGCGTCGCGCGCGCCGAGGTATCGGATGCCGACGGCGCGCTTGCCTTCGAACAGGATGCGGCTGGCACGCGCATTGGTGCGCACCTCCAGGTTCTTCCGCGTCATCGCCGGCTTGAGGAAGGCCACGGCGGCGGAGATGCGCCGGCCGTTGCGGATGGTGCGCTGGTAGTATCCCACGCCCGCCTGGTCGCCGCTGTTGTAGTCGCGCGCGCGCGGGATGCCGAGGCCGACGCAGCCCGCGATGAAGGCCTCGGAAATCGGGTGGATCCAGTCCATGTCGGTGACCGGGATCGCGCCCTCGTTCTGCCCGCGCGTCTCGTCGCAGAGGCCGATGCGGTTCTCGCTGCGGCGGTAGTAGGGCAGGCAGTCCGCATAGCTCCAGCCGCGGTTGCCGCGCTGCGCCCAGTTGTCGAGATCCGCCGGCTGGCCACGGTTGTAGATCATGCCGTTGACCGAGGAGCCGCCGCCGAGGGTGCGGCCCTGGATGGTCGGGATGCGGCGCCCGCCGGTGTTCGCCGTCGGCTCGGTGCGGAACTGCCAGGTGACGGAGGGGTCCTTCAGCGTCTTCACGAAGCCGGCCGGGACATGGATCCAGGGATTGCGGTCCGGCGGCCCGGCCTCGAGCACGCAGACGGTCACGCCGGGATCGGCGGAGAGCCGGTTGGCCAGCACGGATCCCGCCGCGCCGGAGCCCACGATGACGTAGTCGAACGTATCGGCGGCGGGGGTGGCTTCAGCCATGGCAAGCGACGTCCTGCGTTCCGGTCCGACCCGGGCGGGACGGCCGGCCGGGCATGAGGGAAATGTCTAGGCCAGGGCGGCGGCTCATGCACCAGGGGCGCCGGGGCGGCGAAACGCCGCGCGGGCGCGGGCCGCTTCCGCGCGGATGGCGCAATCACCCGCATGATCGTTCACCAGGCCCATGGCCTGCATGAAGGCATAGACGGTTGTCGGCCCGACAAAGGCCCAGCCGCGCTTCTTCAGGTCCTTCGACATCGCGATCGAGGCAGCCGAGGTGGCACGAAGGCTGGGCTCCTCGGCCGCGTCCTCGAAGCGCCAGACATAGGCGGCCAGCGAGCCTTCCTGCCGGACCAGTTCCTGCGCGCGCTTGGCGTTGTTGATGGCGGCCTCGATCTTGCCGCGGTGGCGAACGATGCCGGCATCGCCCAGCAGCCTTGCCACGTCGCGCTCGGTGAACCGGGCGACGCGGTCGATCTCGAAGTGGTGGAAGGCGGCGCGGAAATTCTCGCGCTTCGCCAGGATGGTCCGCCAGCTCAGCCCGGACTGGAAGCCTTCCAGGCACAGCTTCTCGAACAGCCGGCGATCCTCGGCGACCGGGAAGCCCCATTCCGTGTCGTGGTAGGCGAGGTAGTCAGGCGTCGCGCCGCACCAATGGCACCGTGGCCTGCCATCCGGCCCGAGGATCGTGCTGCTCATGGGTCCCCCGAAAGCGGAGACATCATGACGGGGTCGAGCAGGTCGGGGGAGAGGTGGCGGAGGGAGTGCACCCGGATTCGAACCGTCGCCACGCGCCGGCGACGCGCTTCCCTCCCCAGGCTGAAGGGTTCGCCGATGGCCCATGCTTGGGGCCTTCGTGGAATGTCCTCCGATGCTCGATTCATGTTGCGAGCGTTCCTTTTCAGCGCTTAGGGTTGAAGCCAAGCAGGGGGATCCAGGATGGTACTTGCTCAAGGTCTTCGGAGGTGCGCCGCTTTGGCTGCGCTCGCTTTGAGTGGCTGCGGAGCGTTCAACCTTGGAGAGACGGTGCGCCCGCCGCCTCTTGCTGAGCTTCTCACAGAGGCGGGCTACACGCCGCTCGCCATCCCCGACAGCAAAATGGGGCCCGGCGCTGTGGTCGAGGTGACCTCGGGGCCGAGAGGCGGTGATGCATCCGTCAATTATGTGGGCGACTTTCGCGAATGCGGCGTGCCGACCGATGTGCTCGGGCTTGTCGAAGGTGCAGCGCCACCGACCGTATTTCAGCAGACACTACAATCTGAGGCGGGCATCAGCGTCTCTCCGGGAGTTCTTCTTGGCCTCGAAGGTGTGCGCGTAGGTACCCAGTTCTCCGCCGTTCAGTCGGTGAGCCTGCGCCTCGAGCACGCAGGCGGCGACGCCATCGATCGGCTTAGAGGCTGTCTCGAAACAGCATCGTTACAAGCCGGCGCTGGGCTGGATGGGCGAGTTGCGGGCAAACCGCACGCGGCGCCGCGCTACGCCTCCCTCCGACACCCCGGTGGAGGTGCAGATTTGAGGG
>NZ_JBWXTD010000007.1:192831-196921 GCF_056682175.1 Falsiroseomonas sp. RANM36 | reverse complement strand
GCGACGTCGCGGCCGAGCATGAGGCGATCGCGGACGCCGCGCTGGCATGCGACGCGGTCCAGGCGATCGCGCTGCTGCAGGAGCACTATCGCCGTACGGCAGGCTTCCTGCGCAACGCGCTTGCGCGCTGAGGCCTACTCCGCGGCGAGCGGCAGCGTGCCCGGCAGGCGCCAGCCATAGCGCGCATCGAGGCCGAGACGGCGGACGATCTCGACGCCTTTCGCCAGGTGATCGGGCTTGAGGCCGGAGAGCGGGCGCCGCAGGTCGCCGGCCGGTAGCCCGACCGCCTTCATCAGCGACTTCACCGCCACCGGATTGATCGCGCTGTAGGTGAAGTGCAGCAGCGGCAGCAGACGCAGATAGGTCTCGCGGAACACCACCGACTGCTCGGGCGTCCGCCACGGCGTCGAGAGCGCGGCCATCCCCGCCGGGTCGAGATTGCCGGTCATGTTCGCCGTGCCGTGCCCGCCGAGCGACATGGTCGGCACCACCAGGCCGAGATTGGGGCTGTCGCAGCACATGATCGTCGCGTCCGGCTGCGCCGCGCAGACCTGGGCCACCTGGCCGACGCGCGTGGTGCTTTCCTTCAGCACCACGATGTTCGGGTGCTTCATCAGCCGCAGCAGGTGGTCCCAATGCAGGTCGGACTTCACCCGCGGCGGGTTGTTGTAGATGCCGATGGGCAGGTCCACGGCATCGGCGCATTCGGCGAAAAACGCCTCGATGTCGTCCTCGGGCGCGCAGATATAGGCGGGCGCGGCGAGGATCGCGCCATCGGCGCCGGCGGACTTCGCATGCTGCAGATACTTGATCGTCGCCGCGGTGCTCGGCCCGGTGCAGCCGTAGAAGAACTTCATCCGGCCCGCCGCTCCATTGGCCTTCATGGCGGCCGTGCGCTCCACGATCTCGCGCCGTTCCTCCGGCGTCAGCATGGAGACCTCGCCGGTCGAGCCCATGATCAGCACGGCGGAGGTTCCATTGGCCGCATGCCAGTCCAGCAGCGTCCGGAAGCCGCCGAAATCCACGCTGCCATCGGCGTTGAACGGGGTGATGAGGGCCACGAAGGAACCCTCGATCCGCATCTTGGCCATGCCGGTCATCCTCTGCGCGATGTCCCACGATACCAGGGAGCGCGCGCTGTTGACAGGCGCCCGCCCCCTGCCCGTCATGGCGCGCGGGAGGCCCTGGCCATGACCGAGTTGATCCTGCACGGCTATTTCCGTTCCTCCGCCGCCTGGCGGGTGCGCATCGCGCTCGGGCTGAAGGGGCTCGCCGCGCGCCAGGTCTTCCGCCATCTGCGCAAGGGGGAGCAGGCGGCGCCCGACCACCTGGCCCTCAACCCGCAGGGCCTCGTGCCGACGCTGGAAGTGGCGGGCCAGGGCGTGCTGACCCAGTCGCTGGCGATCCTCGAATGGCTGGACGAGACGCAGCCCGGCCCGAAGCTGCTGCCGGAGGACGCCTGGGGGCGCGCGCGGGTGCGCGCCCTGGCGCAGATCGTGGCCTGCGACATCCACCCGATCCAGAACCTGCGCGTCCTGCAATACCTGAAGCGGGAGCTGCGCCAGGACCAGCCGGCGATCGATGCGTGGGCGCGCCACTGGATCGCGACCGGGCTCGCCGCGCTGGAAGCCCATCTGGCCGAGCCCGCGACCGGGCGCTTCTGCCATGGCGACGCGCCCGGGCTGGCCGATCTGTGCCTGGTGCCGCAGCTCGGCAATGCGCGGCGCTTCGGCTGCGACCTCGGCGCCTATCCGCGCATCCTCGCCGTCGAGGCGGCCTGCCGGGACCTGCCCGCCTTCGCCGCGGCCGCGCCCGAGGCGCAACCGGACGCGGAGTGAGTCGCGCCTTCTCGTTGCCGCCGCGTGGCGGACCCGGAACACGCGTCGCGGCGCGGAGCCGAACGCCGCCGTAGGAGGAAGCATGCCGCTCGTGGACCCGCTGCCGGAGGACCACAATCCGGACCTCGTGGACCTGATCCAGTTCTTTCGCGGGCCGCTCGGCACCGTGCCGAACTCGGTGCTGACCATGCAGCGCCGGCCCGCCATCGCGCGCGCCTTCACCGAGCTCAACAAGGCGGTGATGGCGAACCACGCGCGCGTCACGGCCGAGCAGAAGCGGCTGATCGGCTACCTCGCCTCCCACACCGCCGGCTGCCACTACTGCGAGGCGCACACCATCCTGGCGGCCGAGCGCTTCGGCGCCACGCCGGAGCGGCTGGCCGACATCTGGTCCTATCGCACCAGCCCGCACTTCACCGAGGCCGAGCGCGCCGCCTTCGACTTCGCCATCGCCGCCGCCTCGGTGCCGAATGCCGTCACGCCCGCGATCGCCGCCGCCCTGCGCGCCCATTGGAGCGAGGACGAGATCGTCGAGATCCTCGGCGTCGTCGCGCTGTTCGGCTTCCTGAACCGCTGGAACGATTCCATGAGCACGACGCTGGAGCCCATCGGCATCGAAGCGGGCGCGAAGAACCTGGCGCGGGAGGGGTGGACTGTCGGGAAGCATGGCTGAGCGGGGGGTGGCGCAGGGGCTGCCGTGGCGCTGAAGGGCTGGCTCGGGCGCGACCGCGCCTTCTTCGCGCCGCTGATCGCAGCGGCCGGCCCCTTGCGATGACGCGCCCGCATCGCGCGTCGGGCGGGCTCGGCGCTTGACCCTGGCAGAGGGCGCCAATAACCTTTGATTAACCAATGATTCGCGCGGGCCTTGCCCGCTAGGATCCATCCGAGAAGGAGGCTTCCACCACCGCATTGTCCGCGCCTGCGTCGTTCGGGGCCGAAGCGCCCCCTCCCGCGCGACCTCTCGCCGTGCATGCCGCCCTGCGGCGGCCTTCCCCTGCTGCCCGAGCGCCAGTGGCTAGGCCTCGGGACCATCCGGCGCGTGTTCCGGGCGAGACCATCCTCGCCTGCCGCGTCGCAACGGCTTCTCCATTGGCCAGGCCTCGGCTTCGCCGCGTCGTCACCAACCGGAAAGGCAGACCCTTGTCCCTGCGGCCGCCGCCTGAGCTCAATTCCGCCAATCTCGATCCGGCAGACTGGGACGCCTTCGCGCGTGCCGCCCATGCCGCGCTCGACGCAGCGCTGACGCGCATGCGGACCGTGCGAGACGGCACGGTCTGGCAACGGATGCCGGCTTCGGCCCGCGCCGCCCTGCGCGAACCCCTCCCCGTCGGCCCGCAGGGGATCGAGGGCGCCCTGGCCAGCTTCGAGGAACTCGTCGCGCCCTACCCGACCGGCAACACGCATCCGCGCTTCTTCGGCTGGGTGCATGGCGGCGGCAATCCGGCCGGCATGGTGGCCGAGATGCTGGCGGGCGCGATGAACGCCAATCTCGGCGGCCGCGACCACGCGCCGATCGAGGTCGAGCGCCAGATCACGCGATGGCTGGCTGGCCTGTTCGGCTTTCCGGCCGATGCCAGCGGGCTGTTCATGACGGGAAGCTCGCTGGCGAACTTCGTGGCGATGCTGGTGGCGCGGCGGCGGGCGCTCGGCGCCTCGGTGCGCCGGCATGGCGTCGGCGGGGCGCGTCTCGCCGCCTATGCCTCGGCCGGGGTGCATGGCTGCATCGCCCGCGCCATGGACTTCATGGGCCTCGGATCCGACGCGCTGCGCCTGGTGCCCACGGACGCCGCCCATCGCATCGACATCGCCGCCCTCAAGCGTCACATCGCCAAGGACCGAGCCGCGGGCATCCGGCCCTTCGCCGTAGTCGGGTCGGCCGGCACGGTGGATGTCGGCGCGGTGGACGACCTCGACGCGCTGGCCGATATCGCGGCGGAGGAAGGCCTCTGGTTCCATGTGGACGGCGCGCTGGGCGCGCTGGCTGTGCTCCATCCCGGCCTCGCGCCGCGATTTGCCGGCATCGGCCGCGCGGACTCCCTCGCGCTGGATTTCCACAAGCTCGGCCAGGTGCCCTACGACGCGGGCTTCCTGCTGGTCCGCCACCCGCGCGAGCATTTCGACACCTTCGCCGCGCATGCGAACTACCTGCAGGCCGCCGGACGCGGCCGCGCCCCCCGCGCGCCCGGGCCCCCCCCCGTCGGGCCGGGCCGCACGCGCGGCGTCCCCGCCCCGCAGGGGGGGGTGACGCAGAC
>NZ_JBWXTD010000007.1:186418-192731 GCF_056682175.1 Falsiroseomonas sp. RANM36 | reverse complement strand
GCGCGCGATTTCCCCCCCCTCCGCCGCGCTGGCCAACCCCCGGCCGGCCGCGGCCGGCGCCCCCGCCGCCGGCGAGCCCTGGCCGACCAGCTTCGGGCCTGACCTCTCGCGCGGCTTCCGCGCCCTGAAGGTCTGGATGACGCTGAAGACCCACGGCACGGCGCGGCTCGGCGAGGTCATCGGCAAGCTGTGCGGCATCGCGACGGATTTCGCCGAACTGGTGCGGCGGACGCCCGGCCTGGAGCTGATGGCCCCGGCCGGCCTCAACATCGTCTGCTTCCGGCATCTCGGTCCGGCGCCCGACCTGGATGCGCTGAACCAGGAGATCGTGTTCCGCCTGCAGGAGTCCGGGATCGCGGCGCCGTCCACGACGCGGCTCGGCGGACGGCTCGTGATCCGTGCGGCCTTCGTGAACCACCGCACCACGGCGGAGGACGCCCGCATCCTGCTCGACGCAACGCGCGCCGAGGCGGCCCGGATCCTTGGGGAGAAGGGCGAGACCGCCGCGGCCTGATCGGCGCCGCGACGCGCACGCCGCCCGCGCGCTACGGCGAAGCGGTGTCGGGCTGCGGAGCGTCCAGCATGCGCAGCGCGATCTCGCGCTCGCCGAGCACCGTGGTGTCGGCTCCCATCTCGACCAGATGCGCGACCGCCGCGTCGGAATGCGCCCGCGCCAGGATGACGAGCCGCGGGTTCAGCGCACGCGCCTGGTGCACCACCTGGCCCGCCTCGAAGGCCTCGGGCAGGGTGCAGAACATGCGGCGGGCGGCGGGAAGATTGGCGGCCGCCAGCACCTCCGCGTCGGCGGCGTTGCCGACCACGACCTCGGCCCCGATGGCGCGCGCCGCCTCGGCGGCATCGTCGCCATCGGTGATCACCAGCAGCGGACGCCCGGCGGCGACGAGGCCGGGTCCGATCAGCGAGCCGACACGCCCGAAGCCGACGACCACGTCGTGGTCGGTCAGCGTGGTGACGGTGGGCGGCTCGTTCTCGGGCTCCGGCGCGGGCGGCGGCGATGGCGGGGCGGCGACCGGGGCCGGCTGCGGCGCCACGGGCGGCTCGGACCTTGCCGCGGCACGGTCGGCGGTGAACTGGATGCGCGTCAGCAGCTTCGTCCGGCCGCGCTCGATGGCCGCGAAGATGAAGGGGTTGGCCATGATGGAGAGGATGGCGCCCGCCAGAACCAGGTCCCGCCCCTCCTCCGGCAGCAGCCCGAGCGCGAGTCCGAGCCCGACCAGGATGAAGGAGAACTCGCCGATCTGCGCCAGCGCGGCGGAGACGGTCATCGCGGTCGCCGTCGGATGCCCGAAGGCGCGCACGATCAGGAAGGCGGCGACCGACTTGCCGAGGATGACGATGGCGACCGTCGCCAGGACGGCGAGCGGGTCCTCGACTAGCACGGCCGGGTTGAACAGCATGCCGACCGAGACGAAGAACAGCACCGCGAAGGCGTCGCGCAGCGGCAGCGCCTCGTCCGCCGCGCGCTGGGACAGCCGGCTCTCGCCCATCATCATGCCGGCGAAGAAGGCGCCGAGGGCGAAGCTCACCTCGAACAGCTTGGCCGCGCCGAAGGCCACGCCGAGCGCGATCGCGTAGACCGCGAGGCGGAACAGCTCGCGCGAGCCCGTATGGGCCGCGTGATGCATGATCCACGGAATGATGCGCCGCCCGGCGATCAGCATCACCGCGACGAAGGCCGCGACCTTGAACAGCGTGAGCCCGACCGTCGCCGCGATCTCCCCGGCGGGCAGCCGGGTGTCGGCGGCAAGCGCCGGCGCGAGCGCGGGCAGCAGCACCAGGGCGAGGACCATCACCAGGTCCTCCACGATCAGCCAGCCGACGGCAATCCGGCCGCGCTCGGACTCCAGGATCTTCCGCTCCTGCAGGGCGCGGACCAGCACGACGGTGGACGCGACGGACAGCGCCAGGCCGAAGACGAGACCCGCCCCGACTCCCCAGCCCAGGGCCCAGGCGAGGCCCATGCCCAGCAGCGTCGCCACGCCGATCTGCACGATCGCGCCCGGCACCGCGATCCTGCGGACGGCCATCAGCTCCTGCGGCGAGAAATGCAGCCCGACGCCGAACATCAGCAGGATGATGCCCATCTCCGCCAGTTCCTGCGCGAGCTGCGCATCCGCGACGAAGCCGGGCGTGAAGGGGCCGACCGCGATGCCGGCCGCGAGGTAGCCGACCAGCGGCGACAGGCGCAGGCGGTGCGCGACCATGCCGAGCAGGAAGGCCAGCACGAAGCCCGCGGCGATGGTCGCGATCAGCGGGGTGTCGTGGCCGGGCATGCTCCGCTCCAAGTGTCTCCGAGCACAGATATTCGGAGAACTGCCGGTTTCAACCGGAATCTTTCCGGAAAATCCCGACGCTCGGAAGCAACACCGGCGGCCTAGGCCGGTGCGTAGCGTGCCAGCGCGAGATCGTCATGCGCGATCTCCGGCGGGCGCCCCGTGACGAGGTCCGCGAGCAACCGGCCGGAGCCGCAGGCCATCGTCCAGCCCAGCGTGCCGTGCCCGGTGTTGAGGAAGAGGTTGGCGTAGCGCGTCGCGCCGACCACCGGCGTGCCGTCCGGCGTCATCGGGCGCAGCCCGGTCCAGAAGCTGGCCTGCGCCAGGTCGCCGCCGCGCGGAAACAGGTCGGAGACGGAATGCGCCAGCGTCTCGCGCCGCGGCCGGCGCAGGCGCAGCGAGAAGCCCGCGAGTTCCGCCGTGCCGCCGACGCGGATGCGGTCGCCGAGGCGCGTGATCGCGACCTTGTAGGTCTCATCCATCACGGTGGAGACCGGAGCGGCGCCGGCGTCGGTGACCGGCAGCGTCAGCGAATACCCCTTCACCGGATAGACCGGCACATGCACGTGCAGCGGGCGCAGCAGCGCCGGCGTGTAGCTGCCCATCGCCACCACGTAGCGGTCGGCGGTGACGCGGCCCTGGTCGGTCTCGACGCCGGTGACCGCGCCGGCTTCCGTCGTCAGGGCCTTGATCGTGACGCCATGGCGGAAGGCGACGCCGGCGGCCGCGGCCAGCCCCGCGAGGCGCTGGGTGAAGAGGAAGGCATCGCCCGTCTCGTCGCCGGGCAGCTGCAGCCCGCCCACGAACTTGCCGGGCACGAGGCCGAGCGCGGGCTCGGCGGCGATCGCGCCCGCGGCATCGAGCAGCGCATGGCGCACGCCGAAGGCCTTCAGCACCGCGATGTCGGCGCCGACGGCGTCGAGCTGCTTCTGCGTGCGGAAGAGCTGCAGCGTGCCCTTGGCGCGCTCGTCGTAGCGGATGCCGGTCTCGTCGCGCAGCTCGCGCAGGCAGTCGCGCGAGTATTCGGCCAGCCGCACCATGCGCGCCTTGTTCACGCCGTAAGCGGCCTCGGTGCAGTTCGCCAGCATCTGGCCGAGCCAGCGATAGAGTCCACCATCGAGCTTCGGCCACATCACCAGCGGGCGGTGGCGCATCATCAGCCACTTCATCGCCTTGATCGGGATGCCGGGGCCGGCCCAGGGGGCGGAGTAGCCGGGCGAGACCTGGCCGGCATTGGCGAAGCTGGTCTCCATGCCGGGCGCGGGCTGGCGGTCCAGCACCGTCACCTCATGCCCGGCGCGCGCCAGGTACCAGGCGCTCGCCACGCCCACCACGCCGGAACCGAGCACCAGCACCCGCATCGCGAATCTCCAAGGTATCGAACGACCGGAGAGTAGTCGGGAAATCAGCGAATTTCCGGCATATCCCGCGCATGGAGTGGCGCATTTCATCTGTTTCTGGCAGGATATTGCGCTATTTCGCAGGATCTGCCGAATGGACGAGATCGACCGCGCGATCATCCGGGAGCTTCGCCGCGACGGCCGGATGCCGAACGCCGCGCTGGCCGAGGCCGTCGGGCTCTCCCCCTCCGCCTGCCTGCGCCGGCTGCGCCTGCTGGAGCGCAACGGGACGATCCGCGGCTACACGGTCCTGGTGGAGGAGGCGCCGACGCGCGACAGCGTGACGGTGATCGTGCAGATCACGCTGGAGCGGCAGACCGACGAGCATCTCCGCCGCTTCGAGGATGCCGTGCGGAAATGCCCGGAGGTGCGCGCCTGCCACCTGATGACCGGCATGTCGGACTACCTGCTGCGCGTCGAGGTGCGCGACGCCGCCGACTACGAGCGCCTGCACAAGGAGGCGCTGTCCCGCATGCCCGGGGTGGCGCGGATCCAGTCGAGCTTCGCGATCCGAACCGTCATCCGGGGCTGAGCCTCCCCGCCGGATGAACGAAGGTTCCGATGCGCGCCGGCGCGGCAGGGCCTGGAGCAGCGCCCGTTCGCGTGGAACCGCTCCGCGGCTCCGCCGAACGGGCATAGGCTGCGCTAGAATAGTGGTCTCTCCAGCACGACCGGCCGATCGACTGAGTCCAGTCGATCGGGACGTGCGCTAGCCGCCGTAGCCGGCCTGGCGCGGCAGCCACAGCGCAAGGTCGGGGAAGGCGATCAGCAGCGCCGTGCCGAAGGCGAGCATCAGCATGTAGGGGTAGATGCTGCGGTTCACCTCGCCGAGCGAGGCGCCGGTGATCGCCTTGATGACGACCAGGTTCAGCGCGACCGGCGGCGAGATCAGCGCCATCTCCAGACTCAGCGTCAGCAGCACGCCGTACCAGACCTTGTCGATGCCGAGCGTGCCGAGCAGCGGCAGGATCGCCGGCATGGTCAGCAGGATGATCGAGAAGCTCTCCAGCACCAGGCCCAGCACGAAGAGCAGCACCATCATCGCGATGAGGAAGCCGGTGCGCGACAGGCCGAGATCGGCGACGAGCTGCGTCAGCTCCTGCGGCACCTGCAGCTTGGTCAGCATGTAGCCGTAGATCGCCGCCCCCGCGATGATCATCAGCAGCATCGCGGAGGTGCGCGTCGCCTCCTGCACGCCGTCCAGCAGGTCGCGCCAGGTCAGCGCGCGGTAGATCAGAGCCGCGACGAGCAGGGCGTAGAGCGTGCCCGTGCCCGCCGCCTCCGTCGCGGTGAAGATGCCGAGATAGATGCCGCCGAGGACGAAGACCGGCAGGCTCAGCGACCACCCGGCGCGCAGCGCCACCGCGGCCTGCATCTCCGCCGGCTCCTCGCCGTCCGGCGCGCGCGCCTTGCCTTCCGTGACGAAGACATAGAGCGCGAACATCCCCGCCATCATCAGCCCCGGGATGACGCCGGCGAGGAACAGCGCGGCGACCGAGGTCTCCGTGACATAGGCGTAGAGCACCATCGGCGCCGAGGGCGGGATCAGGATGCCGAGCGTGCCGCCGCCCGCCACGACGCCGAAGGCGCCGCGCCGCGACATGCCGTAGCGCAGCATCTGCGGGATCGCGATCTTGCCGATGGTCAGCGCGGTGGCGACGGAACTGCCGCTGATCGCGGCGAAGATCGTGCAGGCCGCGACGGTCGCCATGCCCACGCCGCCGCGCACGCGGCGCAGCAGGCCGAAGGCGGCGCCGTAGAGGTCGTCCACCACCTTCCCGCGCACCATGATGTGCGCCATCAGCATGAAGAGCGGGATCGCGACCAGCAGATAGCCGTCCAGCTTGCCGATCACCATCTCGCCGAGCGCCGGCACGCCGCCCTCGACATACAGCAGCACGCCGAGCGGCAGCAGGAACAGCGCCGCGAACATCGGCATGCCGAGGTAGAGCAGGCCGATGAGCGCGGCCAGCAGCAGCAGGAAGGTCATCGTCGCGGCGCTACTCGGCGCGGGCGAGCGGGTCGCGCGCCAGCACGTCGTCCTCGGCCTTCGGCAGGTAGGCGGGCTCCCGGCCCATGGCCAGCAGCAGCGCCTGGCACAGCGCGACGACCAGCAGCAGCGCGGCGCCGACCGGCATCAGCGCCTGGATCCACCATTGCGGCACGCCCTCCAGGTCGGTCATCACGCCGATCATCCGGCTGAACTCAACCATCTCCCAGCCCGCCATCAGCAGCACCGCCGCGACCACCGCCACGGAGAGCACGCCGAGCAGATGCGCCGCGCGCGCCAGCCGCGGCCCGACGCGCTTCACCGCGATGTCCACGCCGATATGCTCGAAGCGGCGCTGCGTCTCCGGCGCGGCGAGCATGACCAGCGCCACCACCAGCCAGCCGGCGACCTTGTCGGTCCAGGGCTCCGGCTGGCCGAGCAGGTAGCGCATGCCGACCGCATAGCCGACGAGCAGCAGGCAGCACACGGTCGCGACCGCGCCCAGGGCGCCGGCCAGGCGCGCCAGCGCGGCGCCCGCGCGCTCCAGCCCCCCCACCCGGGGGGGCGCCGGGCGCCCGGGGGGGGGGGGGGGGCGGGGGGGAGCGGCGGGCCCCCCCCCGCGCGCCGCC
>NZ_JBWXTD010000007.1:184323-186318 GCF_056682175.1 Falsiroseomonas sp. RANM36 | reverse complement strand
GCCTGATCCATGAACATGGATCAGGCCGTCGCCGACAATCGATCGGCCGACCTGCCGTTCCGGCGATTCCGACTTTGCGCATCGGGCGCGCCATTCGCGCACGGTGCGCGGGCTGGTGCCGACCGCCGCGGCCACCGCGGCGACGGTCCGGCCCGCGGCCGGGCGCGTGACAATCAGCATTCGACTATGCGGCGTGGTGCGCGCATTCTCATGGGCGTCCATCCGGGGCTCCGGGTTGGTGGTCGTCGGCCTCGCAACCACAGCCTTCCAACGCGGCCCCGGAGAGACAACCTCCATAGCAACGACATCCAGCCTGACATCGCCGACACGGAGGCCCGCCCATGCCCCTCGCCCGCTCCCTCGCCGCGCTGCTGTGCGGCGGCGCGCTGCTGCTCGCCGCCGGCGCGGCCCGAGCCGATTCCATAGATGGCGCCTGGTGCACCGAGGGCGGTCTGCGCATGACCATCCAGGGCCCGAATCTCGTCTCGCCGGGCGGCGTGCGGATGAGCGGAGACTACACGCGACACGGCTTCAGCTATGCCGCGCCGGCCGGCGAGCCCGGCGGCGGCGGCCAGGTGCGGCTGCAGCTGCGCGGCGAAGACCTGATGCTGGCGGAAGCCTCTTCCGGCACCATCGAGCGCACCTGGCGCCGCTGCGGGCCGCCGGTCAGCTGATCCTTCGCGCCGCGCGCGCCGCGGCGACGGATGGTTGCCGCTTCGCGTGCGAAGCCGATGCATCGGTTGCGCCCGGACGCGCGCTGCGGAAGACTGCGGCCCGCAAGCTGGGAGACGAACGATGCGACAGACGACCTCACGCCGCTTCCTGTTGGCCGGCGCCACCTCGCTTCTCGCCCTGCCCGCGCTGGCGCAGGGCAGCTTCCCGGACAAGCCGATCCGCATCATCGTGCCCTTTCCGCCCGGGGGCGGCACGGACAACCAGGCGCGCGCCTTCGCCGATGCGCTCTCGCGCGAGATGCCGCAGCGGATCGTGGTGGACAACCGCGCCGGCGCCGGCGGCAACATCGGCGTGGACGCCGCGGCGCGCCGCGCGGCGGACGGCTACACGCTGCTCGCCACCGGGCCGAACATCATCAACACGCGCTACCTGATCAAGGACACGCCGTTCCGCTGGGAGCGGGACTTCGACACGCTGGGGCTGATGTTCTCCTCCCCCAACGTGCTGGTCGTGCATCCCTCGGTGCCGGCGCGCACGGTGCCGGAGTTCATCGCCCATCTGAAGGCCAATCCAGGCAAGCTGAACTTCGCCTCCGCCGGCGCCGGCGGCTCGATCCATCTCTCGGGCGAGCTGTTCATGAGCATGACCGGGACACAGATGACGCATGTGCCCTATCGCGGCGATGCGCTGGCGCGGACCGACCTGACGAACGGCAATGTGCAGGTGATGTTCAACACCCTCGTCACCTCGGTGCAGCCGGTCCTCACCGGCCAGTGGCGCGGCCTGGCAGTGACGGGCGAGCAGCGCGCCAAGTCGCTGCCCGACCTGCCCACCGTGGCCGAGGCCGGCGTGCCGGGCTTCAGCGTGATCTCCTGGATGGGCCTCTTCGCGCCGAAGGGCATCCCGGCCGAGGCGGTGGCGAAGATCCGCGAGGGTTTCGACAAGGTCTTCGCCAACCCGGCGAATGTGGCGGAGTTCGAGCAGAAGTTCAGCGTGGACACGATCCCCTCGAGCCCCGCGCAGCACCTGGCCTTCATGCAAGCCGAGGAGCGGAAGTGGGCGCCGATCCTGAGCCGCTTCGATCCCGCCTGACGCCTTGCGCCACCTCACCATCGCGGCGGAGAAGTGCCGCTTCCTGCCCGCGACGCGGGTGACCGACGACACCAGCGTCCTGACGCTGAAGACGCTGGTGTTCGAGCCGCTGCTCAGGTGGACAGAGGGCGGGGGGGGGGGGGCCCCCCCCCGGGGCGGGGGAGGAATGCGGTAATATGTTACCGCATATCCAAAAGGCCCTTCCCGCTTGACTTTTCCGCCCCTTCC
>NZ_JBWXTD010000007.1:173652-184223 GCF_056682175.1 Falsiroseomonas sp. RANM36 | reverse complement strand
CACGAACGAAAAGCTCGCGACGCTGGAACAGACCACCTTCCTGCGCGGCGATGGCGGCTTCGGGGGGGGGGGGGGGGGGGGGCGGGGGCCCCCCCCCCTGCTTGCCGGATGGGACGTGGCCGATGGCGGCCGGCGCTGGCTGTTCCGCATCCGCGAGGGCGCTCGCTTCCACGACGGCAAGGCCTGCGAGGCTAGGGACATCCTGGCGATGATCCAGGGCATCCTCGGCTCGGTGGACATGTTCGGGATGAAGTGGAGCTACAGCCGCTACCTGGCGCGCGCCACGCTCTCCGCGCCGACGCGGACCACACTGCTGGTGGACAATCCCGACCCCTTCGCCGACATCCTCGACATCTTCTCCGAATTCTTCGTCTGCCGGGAGGATGCCCGCGGCGCGCCCGTGCTCGGCACCGGCCCCTATCGCGTGGCGGGCTTCGAGCAGGACGTCTCCGCGACGCTGGAGCGCGTCGGCGCGACGGCTGGGCCCGAGCGCATCACCGTCCGCGCCATCCCCGATCCCGCCGCGCGGCTGGCGGCGCTCCGGGCAGGCGCGGCGGATGCCGCGATGCAGCTCGAAAGGCTGGCGGGCGGGCCGGGATTCGAGCCGGACCTGCACTGGGGGCGCGCGCTCAACACGCTCTCCGTCATGCACTACCTGAACTGCAGCGCGGGCGCCTTCGTGCATCCGGCGGCGCGGCTGGCCATCAATCACGCGGTGGATCGCCAGGCGATCCTCGACCGGCTGTTCCATGGGCTCGGCGTGCTCTCCGCCACCGTGGTCAGCCCGCTGCATCTGGGCTCGAAGGCCGCGGCGCTGGCGCCCATCCGCTTCGACCCGGAGCGGGCGAAGCGGCTGTTCGACGAGGCCGGCACGAGCGCTCCGATCCGGCTGCGCACGCCGCTCGAGATGCCGGAGAAGGCGCGCGAGATCACGCAGGCGGTGGCGGATTCGCTGGAACGCATCGGCCTCGCGACACGCATCGAGGAACAGCCGGATCGCCCCGAATACGCCCGCGAGGTCGGGCGCAAGACGATCGGCGACGTCGCGATCTTCGACAGCTCGCCGCACTCCACCTTCCGCGTCCTGGACGACAAGATCTCCTCGGCCAACCGCGCGGTGTGGTGGCAGGGCTATCACGACGCGGAGGCCCAGCGCCTGATCGAGGCCGCGAACCGTGCGGTGGCCGACGATGCGCGCGAGGCCGCCTACGGCGCCGCGCTGCGCCGCCTGCATGAGAACCCGCCCTGGCTCTACCTGTTCCACCCGGTCGAGGTCTTCGCGGCGCGTCCGGGGGCGGGGCGGTTCACGCTGGAAGGCAGCGGGATCCTGCGCGTGGAGGGCTGACGCGCGGCGCCGGGCCCGGCAGAGTGGAGCTTCCGCAGGAAGGGAGCCCCGCCATGTCCGCCGAGAAGCGCCTTGCCGAGCTCGGGATCGCGCTGCCGAGCCCGCCGCAGCCACTGGCCAACTACGTGCCATGGCGCATCGGTGGCGGGCTGCTGTTCCTCTCGGGCGTCGGGCCGCGGCGGGCCGATGGCAGCAACATCACCGGCGTCCTCGGCGCCGATCTGGATGTGAAGGCGGGCTATGAGGGGGCGCGGCTCTGCGGGCTGAACCTGCTGGCCAACATGCGCTCCGCGCTCGGCTCGCTGGACCGGGTGGACACCATCCTCAAGGTGCTGGGGATGGTGCGCGGTACGCCCGACTTCGGCGAGCAGCCGGAGGTGATCAACGGCTGCACCGACCTGTTCGTGGAGGTGTTCGGCGAGCAGGGCCGGCCGGCGCGCTCGGCGGTCGGCATGGGCAGCCTGCCGCGCGGCATCGCGGTGGAGATCGAGGCGGTGGTGCTGATCCGCTGAACGCGATGCGCCGGTCTCAGCGCCGGCGCAGCGCCTCCGTCACCAGCAGCATCAGCGCGGAGATCACGAACAGCAGGCTGGCCGCGGCGAGGATCGTCGGCGTCATGTATTCGCGCACATTCGCGTACATCTGGCGCGGCAGCGTGAACTGGGCGGGACCGGCCAGGAACAGCGTGATGACGAATTCGTCGAGCGATGTGGCGAAGGCGAAGACCGCGCCCGCCGCGACGCCCGGCCAGATGCGCGGCAGCAGGACTCGGCGGAACGCCATCCAGGGCGACGCGCCGAGGGATGCGGCGGCGCGCAGCAGCGTGCCGTCGAAGGTCGCGAGGCTCGCCAGCACGGACACCAGGACGAAGGGCACGGCCACGACCGTATGGCCCAGCACCAGCCCAGGCAGCGTGCCGGCCAGCCCGACCAGGGAGAAGGCGAAGAACATCGAGGCCGCGGTGACGATGAAGGGCGTCACCATCGGCAGCGTCAGCAGCCCGAGCAGCACCGCGCGCGCGCGGAACTGGCCGAGATGCAGCCCGAGCGCCGCGGCCGTGCCGAGCAGCGTCGCGACGATCATGGTGGCGCCGCCGACCACCAGGCTGTTGCGCGTGGCCAGCACCCAGCGGTCGCTGCCGAAGAAATCGGCATACCAGCGGAGCGAGACGCCGCGCGGCGGGAAGCTCAGCAGCTCGGTCGGCGAGAAGGAGAGCCAGAGCACCGCCAGCATCGGCAGCGAGAGGAACAGCAGCACCGCCGCCGTGACGGCGAGCAGCAGCACGGGGGGCCGCGTCATATCCGGGCGCCGGTGGGCGTGGCGCCGGTCAGGGCGCGCAGCAGCGCCACCACGGCGGCGGCCATGGCCAGCAGATAGGCCGAGAGCGCGGCCGCCATGCCCCAGTTCACGTCGCGGTTCAGGAACTGCGCGATGAACCAGGCGACGAGCTGGTCCCGCTCGCCGCCGAGCAGCGCCGGGGTGATGTAGAAGCCGACCGCGAGCAGGAAGGTCATCGCCCCGCCGGCCAGCACGCCGGGCATGGACAGCGGCAGCCAGACGCGGCGGAACCGCAGCCACGGCCCGGCCCCGAGCGAGGCCGCCGCCAGCAGATGCCGGCGGTCCAGGCGCGTCATCACGCCGACCATCGGCAGGATCGCGACGGGAAGCAGGATGTGGATCGTGGAGAGCAGCACCGCGATCCGCGTGCCGACGAGTTGCAGCGGCGCCTCGGCAAGGCCCAGGAAGACCAGCGCGTCGTTGATCGGCCCCTCGCGCTGCAGCAGCGCGAACCACGCGGTGCTGCGCACCAGCACGGAGGACCAGAAGGGCATCAGCACGAGCAGCAGCGCGAGCGAGGACCAGGGCGGGCGCAGCGCGGCGATGCAGGCGGCGACCGGCCAGCCGAGCAGAAGGCAGGCGCCGGTGACGATCACGCTGACCCAGAGCGTGCGCAGGAACAGCGTGACGAACACGGCCTGGTCCGGGTCCACGCGGCGGATCTCGCCATCCGGCGTCCGGGTGAGGTCCAGCGCGCGCAGCAGATAGAGGGAGGTCGTCGGCCCGCCGGCCCGCCGCAGCAGCTTCCAGGTCTCGGGGTCGGACCAGCGGGGATCGAGCGCGGGCAGGCTTTCCGCGTAGGGCGCGGCAAGCCGCCCATGCGCGCGGGCGGTCCGCAGCAAGGCCGCGCGCAGCCCGCTGCGCTCGAAGTTCAGCCGCTGCGCCAGCGCGCCGATCCGCCGCTCCTCCAGCGCGGCGGCCGCTTCCTGCGCCAGCGCGGCGAAGGCCGCTTCGGGCGGCAGGCCTTGCCCGTCCCACGCCGCCAGCGCGGCGCGCGTGCGCGGCAGCGTCTCCGCCACCTCGCGGTCGGTCACGGCGGTGAGCAGGGTGTTGCCGACCGGCAGGAAGAAGGCGAAGCCGAGCAGCAGCAGCAGCGGCGCCAACAGCGCCGCCGCCAGGAGTTTCTGCCGGATCAGCGGTTGAGCCAGGCGGCGAAGCGCTGCTCGAGATCAGGACCCTGGTCGAGCCAGAACTCGGTGTCGATCTGCAGCCCCCGATCCTGGTGCCGGCTCAGCATCAGCGGATAGCGCTCGCGGATCGCGGCATCGTTGGCGACGGCGGCGGTGACCGGATTGATCGGCCAGAGCTCCGCCAGCGCCCGCAGCGGCGCCGGATCGGTGATGAAGTCCACCAGCCGCATCGCGGCGTCGCGATGCGGCGTGCCGCGCACCACCGCCCAGTAGTCATAGGCGAAGAGCAGCGTGTCCCAGTTCAGGTCGAGCTTCGCGCCATTGCCGATCGCCGTCGCGACCCGGCCGGTGTAGCCGGCCGCATAGGCGACCTCGCCCGCATTGACCAGTTCCAGCGGCTGCTGGCCGCCGGTCCAGAACTGCAGGCTCGGCCGGATGCGGTCGAGCGCGGCGAAGGCCCGCCGCTGTCCTTCGGGCGTGGCGAGGACGCGATAGACCTCGGCCGCCGGCACGCCATCGCCCATCAGCGCCATCTCCAGCGTCATCCGCGCGCCGCGGCGCACCGCGCGACGGCCGGGAAAGCGCTGCACATCCCAGAATTCCTGCCAGGTGGTCGGCCCGGTCGGGTTGCGACCGATGTCGCGGAACACCGCCACGCCCCAGCCGATGGCGCCCGTGCCGCAGGTGGTCGTGCCGCCCGGCAGGAATTTCTGGCGGTTCACCACCGACCAGTCGATCCGCTCGAAGATGCCGTCCTCGCAGCCGCGGATCAGATCAGGCGCCTCCACCATCACCACGTCCCAGGTGACGTTGTTGGCCTGCACCATCGCCCGGATCGGACCGACATTGTAGTCGTAGGAGGCATCGCGCAGCGGAATGCCGGTCTGCCGCGTGAAGCCGGCGAACAGCGTGCTGCGCATGTGCTCCTGCAGGCGGCCGCCGCCCGCGACGATGGTGAGCTCCCGCTGCGCCAAGGCCGGGCCGGCGCCGAGCGCCAGGACCGCCAGCAGGACAAGAAGTCTTTTCATCGGGAGCCCCCTCAGGCCATGTCGGGCGGCGGGATGCCCGCTGCCTCGGTGATGTGCCAGCCGGCATTCTTCCTGTCGTAGTAGGCATTGAGCAAGCGCGTCGTGACCGGGCCGGGCACGCCGGCCCCGATCGGCGCGCCGTCCAGGCGGGTCAGCGGGAACAGGCCGCAGGAGGTTGCGGTCAGGAATGCCTCCTTCGCCCGCGCCAGATCCTCGGGCAGCAGCCGGCCATAGCGGGCGGGGATGCCGAGGTCGCGCGCGATCTCGAACATGGTCCGGCAGGAGATCCCGGGCAGGACATTGGCCTCCGGCGAGACGAGCTCGCCATCGACCAGCGCCACGAGGTTGAAGCCCGGGGCCTCGGCCAGCGCGCCGTCGGGCGCGAGCAGCAGGGCGATGTCGGCGCCGGCATCCTTCGCGACGAAGGTGGCGCGCTGGAAATCGCCCCAATGCGTGTTCTTCCAGGCCGGGTTGACGGATTCGGCCGCGATCCGCGGAATGCCGCGCACGATCATGCCATGCAGGCCGCGCCGCATCTCCTCCGGCTGGCCGCGCAGGATCAGCGGCGTGACCGTGGCGAAGAAGCGGTGCGCGACATGCCGCGCGGGATCGCGCGTGCCGGGCACCGCCGTGCCGCGGGTGCAGGCGAAATACACCAGCGTGTCCGCCAGCCCGCTGCGCCGCACCAGCTCCGCCAGGATGCGGCGCAGCTGCTCGCGCGTCATGCCCGGATCCAGGCGCAGCCCGGCGCAGGAGGACAGGAAGCGATCGAGGTGATCGTCGAGGCGGAAGAATCCCCCGCGCCACGTATGCACCACATCATAGGTCATGTCGGCATACATCAGGCCGAGATCGCGCACCGGCACGCGCGCCTGGTCCAGCGGGACCACCGCGCCGTCCACGAAGGCGACGGCCTTGGTGAAGTCGGCATTCTCGGGCGTGAGATGGGCGGGAACCCTCAGCGTCTCTGCCATGCGCAAGCCGTCGCGCCGCGCACCGGCACGGTCAAGCCCCGATCGGCAGACGCAGCGCGCCCTGGTCCGGCGTCTCCGCCCAGGCCGCGAACGCCGCGGAGGCCGGGACACGCCCCGCGCGGATCAGGCCGAGCCATGTCTCGGCCGCGCGGACGAAAGGGTTGACGCCGCGCGGCCAGATGGTGAGCGATAGCGCCTCCGCCAGTTCCGCCTCGGCGACGCCCGCGGCGAGCGCCGCCTCGATCTCCGCCTCCAGGCCCCAGCGCTGGTCGCAGGCGGTGTGGATGGCGGCGAGGCAGGTCCGCGCGAGCGGTTCCGTGACCGCGCCGTCGGCCAGCAGCGCGCGCGCGCCGGCGAGATAGGCCTCGCGGATCGGGGTCGCGGGGAAGTGCCCGCCCCATGCCCCGTCCAGGACCGCGTAGCGCGCGGCGCCGGCGCCCCAGGCGGCGAGACGGAACAAGGCCATCGCTTGCGCATCCGTGCCGCCGGCCGCGCGGAACTTCGCGAGGTGGTGCGTGCCTACCGGCTCCGCGCACGCCGCGAGCACGGCGAGCCAGACCGACTCCCGCGCCAGCGGCGCGAGATGCCGCCGATCCAGCGTGAGGGCGCGGTACATCGCCTCGTAGCAGCCATGCAGCTCGGGCAGGGCAGCGGCCATCAGGCCGTGATGCGGCAGGACGAAGCCGCGCGCGGCGCGGATCGCTGCGAGGCGCGCGCGCACCTCCTCGGCGCTCGGGGCTGTCATCGGGGCAGCGTGGCGGCGGCCGTGCCGGTCGGTCAATGGGCGGGGTTTCCCTTGGCGGCGCTTGTGCTTCAATGCTGCCAACGACAACCACAGGGAGACACCACGATGCGCCGTCGCCATGCCCTTGCACTGCTGGGCGCCCCGCTGATGCTGCCCGCGATCGCGCGCGCGCAGGCCTGGGCGCCGAGCCGGCCGGTGACCATGATCGTCCCCTTCCCGCCCGGCGGCCCCACCGACCTGGCGGCGCGCCTGATCCAGAACGGCATCCAGCCCGTGCTCGGCCAGCCGGTGGTGGTGGACAACCGACCGGGCGCCACCGGCGCGATCGGCTCGCGCTACGTCGCCCAGGCGGCGCCCGATGGGCACACGCTGCTGGTCGCGGCCAGCGGAACGCTCACCATCAACGAGGTGGTGATGCGCAGCGCCGGCTACGAGACGGAGCGCGACTTCGCGCCGATCACCCTGGTGATGAGCGTGCCGAACATGCTGGTCGTGCATCCTTCCGTGCCGGCACGCACCGTGCCGGAAGTCGTCGCCTGGATGAAGGCGCAGAGCGGCGGGGTGAACTATGCCTCGAGCGGCGTCGGCTCGTCCGAGCAGCTCGGCATGGAGCTGTTCCGCCTGCGCACGGGCACCGAGGCGACGGCGGTGCCCTACCAGGGCGGCCCCGCGGCGATGCAGGCGGTGATCCAGAACCAGGCGCCGATCGCGATGCTCAATGCCGCGACGGTCGGGCCGCAGGTGCAGGCCGGCGCGCTGCGCGGAATCGCGGTGGCGGGCCCGCGCCGGATGACCACGCTGCCCGACGTGCCGACGATGACCGAGCAGGGCGTGCCGCAGATCGTCAGCGGCAGCTGGACCGCGGTGGTCGCGCCCAGGGCCACGCCGGCCAACATCCTCGATCGGCTGAACGAGGTGATGGTCGCCGCGCTGCGCGCGCCGGATGTGCAGGAGCGCCTGGGGCGCGTCGGCTTCACCGTGGATGCTTCGAGCCGCGACGATCTCGCCCGGCTGATCGCCAACGACCTCGCCCGCTGGCGCCAGGTGGTGCGCGAGGCGAATATTCCGCAGAACTGAAACGGCCGCCGCCGCAAGCAACGGCAAGGCTCATCGAGGCAGACGACAGGACCGGTGCGCGGAGCGGCGCCCGGCACGTGGCGGCGGCATTGTCGTCGAGGCTCCCCTGGACCAGGGCGCGCTCCGGCGCGAGGATGCCGGCCGAACCATCGACAGGGGGCAATGTCATGAGTGGCAACCAGGTTTCGCGCCGCGGCGCGCTGGCCGGCGGCGGTCTTGCTGCGGCGGCGCTGATCGGGCTGCGCGCGGCGCGCGCGCAGGGCGCGCCCATCCGGATCGGCGAGCTGAACTCCTACAGCCGCATGGCGGCCTTCTCGGTGCCGTATCGCAACGCCATGCAGCTTGCGGCGGACAACATCAACCGCGCCGGCGGCGTGATGGGCGGAAGGCCGCTGGAATTCGTGTTCCGCGACGACGGCGCGACGCCCGGCGACGCGGTGCGCGTGGCCGAGGACCTGCTGACGCGCGAGAATGTCTCCTTCATCGCGGGCACCTTCCTCTCCAATGTCGGGCTGGCCGTCGCGGATTTCGCCAACCAGCGCAAGCGCCTGTTCCTGGCGACGGAGCCGCTGACGGATGCGATCACCATGGCGCAGGGCAACCGCTACACCTTCCGCCTGCGCCCCTCCACCTACATGCAGACGCGCATGCTGGTGGAGGCCTCGCGCGGGAAGACGCAGAAGCGCTGGGCGATCGTCGCGCCGAACTACGAATACGGCCAGTCCGCCGCGGCCAACTTCAAGAAGCTGATCGGCACGGCCATCCCCGGCGTCGAGATCGTGGCCGAGCAGTATCCTGCGCTCGGCCGCGTTGATGCCGGCGCCACGGTGGGCGCGCTGCTGCAGGCGCGCCCCGATGCGATCTTCAACGTGCTGTTCGGCGCCGACCTCACGGCCTTCGTGCGGGAGGGCAACACCCGCGGCCTCTTCGAGCGGCGCTACGTGCTCAGCCTGCTGACCGGCGAGCCGGAATACATGATCCCGCTCGGCGACGAATGCCCGGAAGGCTGGGTGGTCACGGGCTATCCCTGGGACCAGGTGGAGTGGCCGGCGCACAAGGCCTATGTCGAGGCCTATCGTGCCCGCTTCAACGACACGCCGCGCAAGGGCAGCCTGCTCGGCTACGTCACCGTGCAGGTGATCGCCAATCTGCTGAACAAGGCGAACTCGCTGGACAACGAGGCGCTGGTGGACGCCTTCAAGGACCTGCGCACGGAGACCGTCTCCGGCCCCGTCACCATGCGCGGGCTGGACCACCAGGGCACGATGGGCACCTGGGTCGGCGAGACGGTGCTGCGCGGGCGCACCGGCACGATGCGCAACGCGCGCTATGCCGACGGCGCGAACTACATGTTCCCCGAGGCGGAGGTGCGCGCCGCGCGTCCCAGCGCCTAGTGGACCCCGCCTTCCTGCTGGTGCAGTCCCTGTCGGGACTGGCCAGCGCCTCCTCGCTGTTCGTCATCGCCTCCGGGCTGACGCTGGTCTTCGGCGTCACCCGGATCGTGAACTTCGCCCATGGCTCCTTCTACATGCTGGGGGCCTACATCGCCGTGACGGTCGTGCCCTGGCTGCTGGAGCTCGATCGCTCGCCCTGGCTGTTCTTCAGCGGCGTGCTGCTCAGCGCGCTCGCGGTCGGGCTGCTCGGCGTGGCGATGGAGTTCCTGCTGCTGCGCCGGATCTACAAGGTGCCGGAGCTCTTCCAGCTCCTGGCCACCTTCGGCGTGGTGCTGATGGTGCAGGATGCCGTGCTGTGGATCTGGGGGCCGGTGGACATCACCGGCCCGCGCGCGCCGGGCTTGCGGCACGGGGTGGAGATCCTCGGCCAGCGCTTCCCGGCCTATGAGCTGTTCCTGATCTTCGTCGGCCCCGCGGTGCTCGGCCTTCTGTGGCTGCTGATGCACCGCACGCGCTTCGGCATCCTGATCCGCGCCGCCACGCGCGACCGCGAGATGGTGGGCGCGCTCGGCGTGAACCAGGCCCTGCTGTTCACCGGCACCCTGTTCCTCGGCGCCTTCCTGGCCGGGCTCGGCGGCGCGCTGCAGATCCCGCGGATCTCGGCCTCGGCGCAGATGGATCTCTCGATCATCACCGAGGTCTTCGTCGTCACCGTCATCGGCGGCATGGGCAGCGTGACCGGCGCCTTCCTCGCCGCGCTGCTGATCGGGCAGCTGCAGGCCTTCGGCGTGCTGATCTTCCCCAAGATCACGCTGGTGCTGGTGTTCCTGCTGATGGCCGTGGTGCTGGTGGTGAAGCCCTGGGGCCTGCTGGGGCGGCCGGAACCGGCGACGGGCCGCGCCGCCCTGCCGGAAGGCATCCTCGATCCCCCGCGCTTCGGCACGGTCGAGCGCGCTTTGGCGGCGGCCGCGATCGCCGCGGCACTCGCCCTGCCCGCCTTCGGCGACGCCTACACGCTGAAGGTCGCGACCGAGGTGCTGGTCTTCGCGCTGGCCGCCTTCTCGCTGAACTTCCTGGTCGGCAATGGCGGCATCGTCAGCTTCGGCCATGCCGCCTATTTCGGCCTCGGCGCCTATGCCGCCGGGCTGCTCGTGACGCGCGCCGGCGTGCCGATGGAACCCGCCCTGCTGGCCGCGCCGTTGGCCGGCGGCGCCTTCGCCGCGCTGTTCGGCTTCTTCGTCGTGCGGCTCTCGGGCATCTACTTGGCGATGCTGACCCTCGCCTTCGCCCAGATCGCCTATGCGGTCTGTTTCCAGTGGGTCGAGGTGACCGGCGGCGACAACGGCGTGGTCGGCGTCTGGCCCTCGTCCTGGGCGGCGTCGCGCCATGTCTATTTCTACCTGGTCGCCGCCTGCGCCATCGGCGGCATCGCCGCGCTGCGGCATGTGATCTACGCCCCCTTCGGCGCGACCCTGCGGGGGGGGGGGGGGGGGGGGGGGGGGCGCGCCCGGCGCCCCGGGGGGGGGGGGGGGGCCCGGCC
>NZ_JBWXTD010000007.1:167586-173552 GCF_056682175.1 Falsiroseomonas sp. RANM36 | reverse complement strand
GCGGGGGCTTGTCAGCCCCCCCCCCTGCGCGGGGCCCGGGGGGGCGGCGCGCGATCCGGAACCGCGCGCCGATGCCATCGGCGTGGATGTGCGCACGCATCGCTGGCTCGGCTTCACCATCGCCGGCGCCGCGGCGGGGCTGGCGGGCGGCCTCTACGCCTTCTCCAAGGGCTCGATCGATCCGACGCTGCTCGGCATCCCGACCTCGGTGGACTTCCTGGCGATGATCCTGCTCGGCGGCATCCAGACGGTGATGGGCCCGGTGATCGGCGCGGCGGCGTTCCATTCGATCAAGGACGTCTTCATGCCGCTGACCGACTATTGGCGGTTCTTCCTCGGCGCCTCCATCATCGCGCTGGTGCTGCTGTTTCCGCGCGGGCTCGGCGGCGCCTATGGCGCGCTGCGTGGCCGCGCGGAGGTGGTCCGCGCATGACGCTGCTGCGCGTCGAGGGGCTGAACAAGCGCTTCGGCGGCGTCGTCGCCGGGCGCGACATCTCCTTCGCGCTGGACCGGGGCGAGCTGCTGGCGATCATCGGCCCGAACGGCGCTGGCAAGTCCACGACCTTCAACATGGTGGGCGGCCAGTTGCGGCCCGACACCGGCCGCGTCCTGCTGGAGGGCGAGGAGATCACCGGCCGTCCGCCGCGCGAGATCTGCCGGCTTGGCGTCGGCCGCACCTTCCAGGTGGCGCAGACCTTCCTCTCCATGTCGGTCGTGCAGAACATCCAGATGGCGCTGATCGCCCATGCCGGGCGAACCCGGAACCTGCTGGCGCGCGCCGACGCGCTCTACCGCGGCCAGGCGATGGATCTGCTCGATCGCGTCGGCATGCGGCCGGATGCGGATCGCCCGATCGGCGAGCTCGCCTATGGCGACGTGAAGCGGGTGGAGCTGGCGATCGCGCTGGCCGCGTCGCCGCGCCTGCTGCTGATGGACGAGCCGACCGCCGGCATGGCCCCGCGCGAACGCGCCAGCCTCATGCAGCTCACCGCCGGCATCGCGCGCGAGCAGCGGATCGGCGTGCTGTTCACCGAGCACGACATGGACGCCGTCTTCGCCCATGCCGACCGGATCCTGGTGCTGGTGCGCGGCGAGATCATCGCCTCCGGCACGCCGGAGGAGGTGCGGGCGGACGAGCAGGTGAAGCGCGTCTATCTCGGCACGACCGGCCATCGCGCCGCGCTCCGCGCCCGCAAGGCAGCCGCCCATGGCTGACGCGGTGCTGGAGGTGGAGGGGCTGAAGGCCGGCTACGGGCCGGCCGAGGTGCTGTTCGGCGTCTCGCTCTCGCTCCGCCGCGGCGAGGTGGCGGCCCTGATGGGCCGAAACGGCGCCGGCAAGTCCACCACGCTCAAGGCCATCATGGGCCTGCTGCCGTCCCGCGGTGGTGCCGTCCGCTTCGCGGGCGCCGACATCACCGCCCTCCCGCCCTTCCGCATCGCGCGCCTCGGGCTCGGCTACGTGCCGGAGGAGCGGCGCATCTTCACCGACCTGACCGTGTTCGAGAACCTGGAAGTCGGGCGGCGCACCGCGCGCGCCGGCCGTTCGCCCTGGACGCCGGAGCGGCTGTTCGGGATCTTCCCCAACCTCGCGGAGATGCGCGGCCGCCGCGCCGCCGCCATGTCCGGCGGCGAGCAGCAGATGCTCACCATCGCGCGCACGCTGATGGGCAACCCCGAGGCGGTGCTGCTCGACGAACCCTCCGAGGGCCTCGCCCCGGTCATCGTGGAACAGATGGCGGAGGCGGTCCTGCGCATGAAGCAGGAAGGCATCGCCGTCCTGCTGTCCGAGCAGAACCTCGATTTCGCGGCCGCGGTCGCCGATCGCGCCTATATCATCGAGCGCGGCACGATCCGCTACGAGGGCGCCATGGAGCAGCTGGAAGCGGATGAGCATGTCCGCGAAGCCTACCTGACGGTGTGACGATGGCACGGCGCGTGGCAGGCATCGATGTCGGCGGCACCTTCACCGACCTGGTGCTGCAGGAGGCCGATGGCTCCATCCGCATCGCCAAGGTGCCGACCAGCGCCGGCAACCAGGCCGAGGGCGTGCTCGCCGCGATCGCGGCCGCCGGCAGCGATCCCGCCGCCCTCGACCTGATCATCCACGGCACCACCGCCACGACCAATGCCGTGCTGGAGCGGAAGCTCGCCCGTGTCGGCCTGATCACGACGCGCGGCTTCCGCGACGTGCTCGAGCTCGGCCGCCGCACGCGGCCGCATCCCTATGGCCTGACCGGCAGCTTCGAGCCGCTGGTGCCGCGCGAGCTGCGGCGCGAGGTGGCGGAGCGGATGGATGCGCGCGGGCAGGTGCTGGTCCCGCTCGACGAGGCGGCGGTGCGGCAGGAAGCGGCCGCGCTTCTCGACGCCGGCTGCGAGGCGCTGGTCATCCACTTCCTGCACGCCTACGCCAACCCGGCGCATGAGCTGCTGGCCGGCGAGATCGCCCGCGGCATCTGGCCGAACGCCTATGTCACGCTCGGACACGCGCTGCTCTCGGAGTTCCGCGAATACGAACGCGGCACGACCGCCAGCGTGAACGCCGCCGTGCAGCCGATCCTCGACCGCTACCTGCACCGGCTGCAGCACGACCTGGCCGCGCGCGGCCACCGGCGCGACCTGCTGGTGATGAACGGCAATGGCGGCACGGTGCCGGCGCGGCTGGTTGCGCGGGAAGCCGCCAAGACGGTGATGTCGGGCCCGGCCTCCGGCGTGATCGCGGCGGCCGCGACGCTGGCGCGCAGCGGATTGCGGAACGCCATCACCTACGACATGGGCGGCACCTCCACCGATGTCGCCCTGATCGCGGGCGGCGTGCCGGAGGTCTCCGCGGAGCTCTCGATCGCCTACGGACTGCCGATCCATCTGCCGATGGTGGATGTCAGGACGGTCGGCGCGGGCGGGGGCTCGATCGCCGGTCTCGATCGCGCCGGCATGCTGCGCGTGGGGCCGGAAAGCGCGGGGAGCCAGCCGGGCCCGATCTGCTATGGCCGCGGCGGCACCCTGCCGACCATCACCGATGCGAATGTGCTGCTCGGCCGCCTCGACCAGCAGCGCCTGCTTGCGGTGCGCGAGCCCGTCCCGCCGGAGCGGATCCGCGACGCCTTCACCCGCGAGATCGGCGACCCGCTCGGGCTCACCGCCGAGCAGGCCGCCGAGGCCGCGCTGAAGCTCGCGAATGTGCACATGACCGGCGCGATCCGCATGGTCTCGCTCTCCCGCGGGCATGACCCGCGCGACTTCGTGCTCTTCGCCTTCGGCGGCGCCGGGCCGCTGCACGCCGTGGCGCTGGCGCGCGAGATCGGCATCCCCGAGGTGCTGGTCCCAGCCAGGCCGGGCCTGACCAACGCGCTGGGCTGCCTCGTGGCCGACCTGCGACAGGATCTCGTGAACACCGTCAACCGCGGCCTGGACGACATGCCGGAAGCCGAGATCGCCGAGATGCTGGCGGCGCAGCGCGAACGCGGCCTGGCGACGGTGCTGGCCGAGAGGGGCGAGGTCGAGGACGCCATCGTGCTGCACTCCGCGGACATGCAGTTCCGCGGGCAGACCCATCTGATCCGCGTCGCGCTGCCGGAAGCCGCCGTGACAAGGGCCGGGATCCAGGCCGCCTTCGAGGCCGCCTATTTCGCCCGCTTCCAGGTGCGGCTGCCGGAGATCCGGGCGGTTCTGGTCAATCTCAACACCAGCGTGATCGGCAGGCGCCGCCGCTTCGATCCGGCCGCCCTGCTGCCGCCGGGCGACGGCGCGCCGCCGGTCGGCGAGCGCGCGATCTACGCCGATGGCGCGTGGCATCGGGCGCTGGTCTGGCAGCGCGAGCGCCTGCTGCCCGGCGCACGCATCGCGGGCCCGGCCATCGTCCAGCAGGCGGACGCGACCACCGTGCTCGAGCCCGGCAGCGCGGCCGTGGTCGATCCGATCGGCAATCTGCGCATCACGGTGACCGCATGACCGACGCGCTGACCCTCGCGGTGATCCAGGCGGGCCTGCAGCAGGTCTGCAACGAGATGGACATCGCCTTCTCGCGCGCTGCGTTCTCGCCGGTGATCGCGGAGGCCGATGACCGGTCCGACGGCATCTACGGGCCGGAGGGCGAGCTGATCGCCCAGGGCGAGCTCGGCCTGCCCGTCTTCGTCGGCACGATGGCGCATTCGGCCGCCCATCTTGCGCGCCTGATCCGCGAAGGCAGCGTCGCGGCGCCGGAGCCGGGCGACATCTACATCGTCAACGACCCCTATCTCGGCGGGACGCATCTGATGGATGTGCGCTTCGCCCGCCCGGTCTTCGTGCAGGGCGCGCTGTTCTGCTGGCTGCAGAACACCGGCCACTGGCCCGACATCGGCGGCATGGTGCCCGGCGGCTTCTCGGCCCATGCGACGGAAGTCGAGCAGGAAGGCCTGCGCCTGCCGCCGGTCAAGCTGCTCAAGCGCGGCGAGCTGGACCGCGAGATCCTGTCCATCATCCAGTCCAACATCCGCGTCGCGGAACAGCGCATCGGCGACATCAAGGCCCAGGCCGCCGCGCTGCTGGTCGGCGAGGCGCGGCTTGGCGAGCTGATCGCCCGCCACGGCCCGGACACGCTGCGGGAGGCCATCGCGGCGATCCGCCTGCGCGCCGCGGAACGCATGCGCGCGGAGATCCGCCGGATCCCCGACGGGGTCTATCGCGCCGAGACCTTCGTCGATTCGGACGGCGTGGTGAACGAGCCGCTGCGCATCGCGCTGACGCTGACCAAGCAGGATGAGAGCCTGTCCTTCGACCTCTCGGGCAGCTCGCCGCCCTGCCAGGGTCCGATGAACTCCGTCTGGGCGACCACCTGCAGCGCCATCTATCTCGGCGTGAAGCATGTCTTCCCGCATGTGCCCATCAATGCCGGCACCTTCGAGCCGCTGCAGGTGCTCCGCCCGGTGGGCACCTTCCTCGATGCACGCTACCCGCGCCCGGTCTCCGGCTGCGCGGCGGAGGTGAGCCAGCGCATCGCGGAAGCCGTGTTCCTCGCTCTCGCGCAGGCGATCCCCGACGAGCTCTGGGCCGCGCCGGCCGGCACGTCGGGGAACTTCGCGCTCGGCGGCTTCGATCCCGCCCGCAATGCCGGCCCAGGGGCGGGCTATGTGATGTACCAGATCACCGGCGGCGGCTATGGCGGCAATGCGCGCGAGGACGGGCTGACGAATGGCTGCTCCACCATCGGCATCAGCAAGACCGCGCCGGTCGAGGTGATGGAGCAGTACTACCCGGTGCTGTTCCGCCGCTTCGCGCTGCATGAGGGCTCCGGCGGCGCCGGGCGGCGGCGCGGCGGCTTCGGCGTGCATTACGAGGTGGAGCTGCTGCGCGGCGAGGCCAAGGCGAGCTTCGTGATGGACCATGGCCGTTTCGGCCCGCCCGGCGTGCAGGGCGGCGAGCCCGGCGCGCCCAATGTCGTGCGGCTGCACCGCGGCGGCATCACGACGACGCCCGAGCATCTCTCGAAGGACCAGGGGCTGCGCCTGCAGGCCGGCGATCGTGTCGAGGTGATGACGCCGGGCGGCGGCGGCTATGGCGACCCGCGCGAGCGCGAGCGCGCGCTGGTCGCGCGCGACGTGGCGCGCGGCTACTACACGCGCGAACAGGCCGAGCGCCTGTTCGGGCCCTTCCCATGACCGCCTATCATCGCCCCCGCAGCCTCGAGGAGGCCCTGGCGATCCGCGCCGCGGGCGACGTCGCGGTCATCGCCGGTGCGACGGACATCTACCCGGCGCATACGGCGCGCCGCGCCTGGGGCGATCCGACGCAGAAGGACCTGCTCGACCTCACCGCGATCCCCGGCCTCGACGGCATCGAGGAGACGCCGCAGGGCTGGCGCATCGGCTGCCTAATCACCTGGTCGGCGCTGCGCCGCGCGGCGCGGCCCCCCCGGGTGGGCGGGGGGGAGGGCGCCCCCGCCGGGGGCGGCGGGGGGGCGGGTCAGGACCCCGGGGCGCGCGGCGGGG
>NZ_JBWXTD010000007.1:161166-167576 GCF_056682175.1 Falsiroseomonas sp. RANM36 | reverse complement strand
CCGCCCGGCTCGGCGGCGCCGCCGCCGGGCGGGCGCAGGGGCCCCCTAACCCCCGGGGCGGCGCGGCGCCGCGCGGCGCTGCCGCCGCTGTTCGACGGGCTGAAGGGCGCCGCCGCGGAGGTCGGCGGGCTGCAGGTACAGAACCGCGGGACGATCGTCGGCAATCTCTGCACCGCCTCGCCCGCCGGCGACGGCATCCCGAACCTGCTCGCGCTCGATGCCTCGGTCGAGCTCGCCGGGCCCGAAGGACGGCGCAGCCTGCCGGTCGCGAAGTTTCTGACCGGCTATCGCGCCACCGCGCTGCGGCCGGGGGAGATCGTCACCGCGCTGCGCGTGCCGCATCTGCCCGGCGGACGCAGCGGCTTCGTCAAGCTCGGCGCGCGGCGCTACCTGGTGATCTCGATCGCCATGGCGGCGGGAGTGGTCGTCACCGACGAAGCTGGCAGGATCGCCGCGGCGCGGCTGGCGCTCGGCGCCTGCTCGGCGGTCGCGGAGCGCCTGCCGCTGCTGGAGGCGGCGCTGCGGGGCGTTCCGCTTGCCGACGCCGCGCGCGTGGCGGAGCCGCGGCATCTCGCCGAGCTCCGTCCGATCGACGACATCCGCGCCTCGGCCGCCTATCGGCGCGAGGCTGCGCTCGCGCTGCTGCGCGACCTGCTGCGGGGCTTCGCATGATCGCCTTCACCCTCAACGGCGCGCGGGTCGAGACCGAGGCCGCGCCCTTCGCGCCCCTGTCGGACACGCTGCGCGAGCGGCTTGGGCTCACCGGCACGAAGATCGGCTGCGAGGCGGGCGATTGCGGCGCCTGCACGGTGCTGGTGGACGGCGTACAGGCCTGCGCCTGCCTGGTGCCGACCGCGCAGGCCGAGGGCCGCGCGGCCACCACCATCGAGGCGGAGCATCCGGTGCTCACGCGGCTGCGCGACGCCTTCCTCGCGCATGGCGCGGCGCAATGCGGCATCTGCACGCCGGGGATGATCATGGCCGCCGCCGACCTGCTGCTGCGCGATCCCGCACCGACGCGCGAGGCCGCGGCGGATGCCATCGGCGGCGTGCTCTGCCGCTGCACCGGCTACCGGAAGATCCTCGATGCGATCCTCGACGCCGTGCCGTCCCTGCCGCGCATGCCGGATGCCGGCGCGGCGGTCGGCGCCGCGGTCGCGCGGCTGGATGGCGCGCCGAAGGTCGCGGGCACCGACCGCTTCGGCGCCGATGCCGCGCCGGCCGACGCGCTCTGGCTGCGCGTGGTGCGCTCGCCGCATGCGCGGGCGCGCTTCGCGCTCGGCGACCTGGAAGACGCGCGGCAACGCCTCGGCCTCGACGCGATCCTCACGCATCGCGACGTGCCCGGCCAGAACGCCTTCGGCATCATGCCGACGCTCAAGGACCAGCCGGTGCTGGCCGAGGGCGAGGTGCGCTTCCGCGGCGAGGCGGTGCTCGCCCTGGTCGGCACCCGCGCGGCGGTGGAGGCGGTGCGCGACGCCGACCTGCCCATCGCCTGGGAAAAGCTGCCCGCGCTGACCGGCGAGCAGGCCTGGCGCGCCGATGCCGAGGACGCGCCGCAGCTCCACGCCCATGCGCCGCGCAACGTGCTCGTGCGAGGCAGGTTGGTGAAGGCCGATGCGCGCCGCTCGGGCGGCGCGGCGGGGGCGATGGGCGTGTTCGAGACCGCCTTCGTCGAGCACGCCTATATCGAGCCGGAGGCCGGGCACGCGCTGCCGACGCCGGAGGGCATGACCATCGTCGCCTGCACCCAGGCGCCCTACATGGACCGCGAGGAGACGGCGCGCGTGCTCGGCGTGGCGGAGGAGGCGGTGCGGATCGTGCCGACCGCCTGCGGCGGCGGCTTCGGCGGCAAGCTCGATGTCTCGATCCAGCCGCTGCTCGCCATCGCCGCGCACAAGGTGGGCCGGCCGGTGCGGGTGGTCTATTCGCGCACCGAGAGCATGGCGAGCACGACGAAGCGCCACCCGGCGCGGATGAGCGCCTTCCTGAACGCCGATGCCGAGGGCCGCTTCACCGGCTTCGGCATGGAGGCCCGCTTCAACACCGGCGCCTATGCGAGCTGGGGACCAACGGTCGCGAACCGCGTGCCGGTGCATGCCTCCGGCCCCTATCGCATGCCGAATGTCGCGAACCACTCCGTCGCGCTCTACACCAATGAGACGCCGGCCGGCGCCTTCCGCGGGTTCGGCGTGCCGCAGGCGGCGATCGCGACCGAGACGCTGGTGGACGACATCGCGGAGCAGCTCGGCCTGGACCGGTGGGAGATCCGGCGCCGCAACGCGATTGGGCATGGCGATGTCACGCCTTCGGGCCAGGTGCTGCACGCCTCGGCCGGGCTGCCGCAATGCCTCGATGCGCTGAAGCCGGACTGGGAGGCGATGCTCGCCCGCGTGGCCGCGCACAACGCGACGGCGACGCGGCATCGGCTCGGCGCGGGCATCGCCTGCATGTGGTATGGCTGCGGCAATACCTCGATGTCGAACCCCTCGCGCATGCGCGTGGTGCTGGCGCGCGACGGCACGCTGACGCTGTTCAACGGCGCGGTGGATATCGGCCAGGGCAGCACAACCGTCATCGCGCAGATCTGCGCCGATGCGCTCGGCCTGCCGCTCGGGCGCTTCCGCTTCGTCGTCGGCGACACGGCGCTGACGCATGACGCCGGCAAGACCTCCGCCTCGCGCCAGACCTTCGTCAGCGGCCGCGCGGCGCTGGAAGCCGGGCGCGCGCTGCGACGGCGCATCCTGGCGCTCGCCAATGCCGGCGAGGATGCGCTGCTCTCCCTCGACGGCACGCGCCTGACGGTCACGGATGCGGCCGGCGCGTCGCGCGCGATCGACCTCGCCGGCCTGCCGCACGACCTGGAAGCGGAGGGGCGCTACGATCCGCCGACCACGGCGCTGGACGCGGATGGGCAGGGCACGCCCTATGCCACCTATGGCTTCGCCGCGCAGATCGCGCTGGTCCGCGTGGACACCGCGCTCGGCACGGTGAAGGTCGAGGAGATCGTGGCGGCGCAGGATGTCGGCCGGGCGGTGAACCCCACCCTCGTCCTCGGCCAGATCCATGGCGGCATCGCGCAGGGCCTCGGCCTGGCGCTGATGGAGGAGTTCATTCCGGGCAGCACCGAGAACCTGCACGACTACCTGATCCCGACCGCCGGCGACGTGCCGCCGATCCGGGTGCATCTGATCGAGGATCCGGAGCCGGAAGGACCCTTCGGCGCCAAGGGCGTCGGCGAGCCGGCGCTCGTGCCCACCGCGCCCGCGATCCTCGGCGCGATCCGGCACGCGACCGGCGTGACCATCCGTCGCGTGCCCGTGCTGCCGCACCGTCTGTGGGAGGCGCTGCATGTCCGATAGGGTCAGCGCGGCCGCGCGCTCGGAAAAATTCGGCCAGTCCGAGGGCGGCGGCATCATCCGCTGCGACGCCTGCCCCGTGCTGTGCCGCATCCGTCCCGGCCGCGCCGGGGCCTGTTCGCGCTACGCCAACGAGGGCGGCCAGCTTGTCCGCTCCGATCCCGCGCTCGCGCTGGCCCATGCGATCGAGACAGGCGCGCCGCTGGTCGCCTTCGCCGAGGACGCCTGGGACGGCAAGCTGCTCGATCCCTCCCGCGCCTTCGTCACCGGCATCGGCGCGGGCACGACCTATCCCGACTACAAGCCCGCGCCCTTCATCGTCGGCAGCGTGCATGACGGCGTGGACACCGTCACCGTCGTGACGGAGGGGATCTTCAGCTATTGCGGCGTGAAGGTGAAGATCGACACCGACCGCCATCTGGGTCCCGAGGCCGCGCCGGTCCGCGCGAAGGGCGAACAGGTCGGCCACGTCACCACCGCCGAATACGGCAGCCAGATGCTGAGCCTCGGCGGCGTGCGGCACCTGACCGGCGGGTCGAAGCGCGAAGGCACCGTCACCTGCGAGACGCTGCTCGCGCTCTGCGCGGCCGAGCCCGTGACGCTGACCATCCATGGCGGGCACGAGGTGGTCGTGCAGGCGGGCCATGCGCCCATCGTGGACGGCACCGCGGAACGGCGCATGCGGGTCGGCTGCGGCAGCGCCACGGTCGGCATCTTCGCGCAGCAATGGCTCGGCCATGCCGACGAGGTGATCGTGGTGGACGACCACATCACCGGCGTGCTGTCCGAGCACCAGGCCGGCAAGGTGCTCGGCATGAAGCCCACCGGCATCCGCGTGCGCGGCCGCCGCTCCACGCCCGGGCGGTATTTCCAGGTGGCCAATCCCGGCCTCGGCTGGGGCGGCACCGACGTGACCGACCCGCTCGAGATCATCGAGGGCATCGACCCCAAGATCGCCTGGCCAGGGCTCAGGCTGCTGATGACCTCGACCACGGGCGACCACGCGTTGTGGTGCGTGCTGGACGAACGGCTGAAGCCTGTGGCGGCGGAGATGCCGGAGGCCGTGCGGATCGTCGTCGAGCGCATCGGCGAGAATTGCGAGCCCTCGCTCTGCAGCGTGGTCTTCATGGCCGGCGCCGGCGGCAGCCGGCGCGCCGGGGTCACGGAAAACCCGGTGCTGCTGACGCGCGCGGTCGCCGCCGGCGAGGTGCGCGTGACCATGGGCGGCGCGCCCTGCTACCTCTGGCCGGGCGGCGGGATCACCATCATGGCCGATGTGCTGCGCTTCCCCGGACGCGCCTTCGGCCATGTCCCGACACCCGCCCTCGTCGCCCCGATCGAATTCACCCTGCCCCGACGGCTCTATGCGGAACTCGGCGGGCACATGCAGGAGATCGTGCCGGTGGAGCAACTGCTGCAGGGGCTCGGCGAGCAGCTCCGGGTGGAAGGGTGGAGGCCGGGCAATCCCTGGCCCTTCGCGCGGCCATGATCGCGCAGCGGCTGGCGGGCGAAAGGCTGCATCTGCAGCACGGGCCGATCGACGTGGTGCTGCGCGCCTGGGGCGAGGTGGCGGCGGTCGAGGCCGCGGAACGCGCCGCCGCCAGGCGCTTCGCCACGATCCTGGAGGAGCTGGTCGCCGAGCTCCCGGCGCTGCGCCGCGCCGTGGGGCCGGCGAGCGAGGCCGAGGGCGCGGTGCCACGGCGTATGGTCGCCGCCTGCCGTCCCTTCGCGCGGTCCGGCATCTTCGTGACCGCGATGGCGGCCGTGGCGGGCGCGGTGGCGGACGAGCTGCTCGCGGCGATGCGCGGCGCGGCGCCCGGCCTGCGCAAGGCCTTCGTCAACGATGGCGGCGACATCGCGGCGCATGTCGCGCCCGGCGAGGTGCTGACCCTCGGCATGGCGGCGCTGCCCGAACCCGGAGCGACCCCGTTCGACGGCAGGGTGACGCTCGGGGCCGCCGACGGCGTCGGCGGCGTCGCCACCTCCGGCCGGCACGGACGATCCTTCTCGCTCGGCATCGCCGACGCGGTCACCGTGCTGGCGCGGGATGCCGCGACCGCCGACGCCGCTGCGACGCTGATCGCCAATGCGGTCAACCTCGACAGCCCGGCGATCGCGCGCGCGCCGGCATCCTCGCTCGACCCCGACAGCGATCTCGGCGACCGGCTGGTGACCGTGGGTGTCGGCCCGCTGACCGCCGCCGAGGCCACCCGCGCCCTGGAAGCCGGCGCCGCCCGCGCGGAGGCATGGGCGCGTGCCGGCCTGATCCACGCCGCCGCGCTGCGCCTGGCCGGCCAGCTGCGCGTCGCCGGCGCCCATCTGCCGCAGGAGCGCGCCGCATGATCCAGGACCTCGTCATCCGTAAGGTCGCGATCCATGTCGAGGAGACCCGGCACGATGGCGGCCCGCTGCTCGACAAGCCGGTGCTGAAGGGCTGGTGCGCCGTGGTGCTGCGCAATCCCTTCGCCGGCCGCTACGAGCCGGAGCCGATGTGGATGATGGAGGCGATGAAGCCGATCGGCCTGATGGTCGCCGAGCGGCTGCTCGCCGGCCTCGGCGGCGATCCCGACGCGATCGAGGCCTATGGCAAGGGCGGCGTGGTCGGCAGCGCGGGCGAGCTGGAACACGGTGCGCTCTGGCATGTCGCGGGCGGCTACGCGATGCGCGGCCTGCTCGGCAAGGCGCTGGCCATCGTGCCCTCGATGACCAAGGTCGGGCCGATGGGCGCCGCGCTGGACATCCCGATCCATCATCGCAACGCCGCCTATGTGCGCAGCCATTTCGACGGCATCACCTGCGTGGTGCCGGATGCGCCGCGCCCCGATGAGATCCTCTTCGCGCTGGCGATGACCACGGGATCGCGCCCGCATGCCCGCGTCGGCGGCCTTCGCCAGGAGGACATCGCCGCCTGGGACGGACAGCGATAGAGCACGTTCCGATCGACTGGAATCAGTCGATCGGAAGGTCGTGCTCTAGGAACAATGATTCTAGAGCAGCTTGTGGCCCGGGGGGGGGGAGCGCGGGGCGGGCGGACCGGCGCGGCCCGGCAAA
>NZ_JBWXTD010000007.1:147967-161066 GCF_056682175.1 Falsiroseomonas sp. RANM36 | reverse complement strand
GTCGCCGCTTCCCGGATGCGGGGCGGCGGGCCATATATTGCGCATGCCCATCCGCTCCGTAGCGATCGTGGGGGCCGGCCTGGCCGGTCTCGCCTGCGCCAAGACGCTGGCCGCGCATGCCGTCGCCGCACGGCTGATCGACAAGGGGCGCGCGGCCGGCGGACGGATGGCGACCAGGCGCGTCGAGCTCGATGGCAAGGGCTTCGATTTCGATCACGGCGCACAGTTCCTGACGGCACGCGGCACCCTGTTCCGGGCGACGCTGGAGGCCACGCACGCCAAGCCCTGGCCGGACGAAGCGCGCCGCGTCGGCGTGCCGCGCATGTCGTCCATTCCGCGGGCGCTGGCGCAGGGGCTCGATCTGCTCGTCGCGCGGGAGGTCGTCGCGCTGCTCGGCGAGCCCGGCGCCTGGCGGGTACGCCACGCCCCCGCCGCCGCGGTGCAGCGGGGACAGGTGACGGCCAGCGCCGAGGCGGAGGAAGGCCCCTTCGACGCCGTCGTGCTCGCGGTGCCGGCGCCGCAGGCGGCCAAGCTGCTCGCCGGACCGGCGCCGCATCTCGGCGCGGTGCTGGCGCAGGTCGTCATGGCGCCCTGCTGGACGCTGATGGCCGCCTTCCCCGAGCGGCTGGCGCTGCCCGACACGATGCGCATGGCAGGCGGCCCGATCGGCTGGGCGGCCCGCGACAGTTCCAAGCCCGGACGCAATGCCGAGCATGAGTGCTGGGTGGTGCAGGCGGGGCCCGCATGGTCCCGCGAGCATCTCGAACTCGCCGCGCCGGAGGCGGCGGCGGCGCTGCTGGCGGCCTTCGGCGCGCTGGCCGGGGGCGACCTGCCGCCGCCGATCCATGCCGCCGCGCATCGCTGGCGCTACGCGCTGGTGGAGAACCCGCTCGGCGCGCCCTGTCTCTGGGACCCGGCGCTGTCGCTCGGCGCGGCCGGCGACTGGTGCATCGCCGGGCGCGCCGAGGCCGCCGTGGACAGCGGCGCCGCGATGGCCGCGGTGCTGGCCGGCACCTCGGGGCAGGCGGGCGGATGACGGCGCCGCAGGCGCTGGCGGATTGCCTGGAGGAGGCGTTTCGCAGGCTCGCGCGCGGCGTCGCGGATCGGCGGTCGGCATTCCATACGCCGGCGCTCGCCACCGTCGCCCCGGATGGCGCGCCGGAGGTGCGGACGCTGGTGCTGCGCGGCTTCGATGCAGGGCAGCGCAGCCTGCGCCTGCACAGCGACGCCCGGTCGGGCAAGGTGACCTCGCTGCTGCGCGATCCGCGCTGCGCGCTGCATTTCTACGATGCGGGCGCGAAGCTGCAGCTGCGCCTGTCCGGCACCGCGTGCATCCACGCCGCCGACCCGGTGGCCGAGGCCGCCTGGCAGGCCAGCCGGGAGGCGTCGCGGAAATGCTATGCCGTCGCGCCGGGGCCGGGCACGCCCGTGCCGGAGCCGCCCCCGGCGCCCGGGGATACCGCGGCGGGCCGGCCGCATTTCCGCGTCATCCAGGTGGGGTTCGACCGGCTCGAATGGCTGGAGCTTGCGGCGGGCGGCCATCGCCGCGCGCGCTTCTCCTGGCCGGCCGACGGCGCCGCCGAAGCGACGTGGCTCGTGCCATGACCGGGCGCGATGCCATCGCCGCGGAGATCCTGCGCCTTACCGGCGAGCGCGGCGCGGCGAAGTCGATCTGCCCGAGCGAGGTGGCACGGTCCCTGGCACCGGACGAGGCCGCCTGGCGGCGGCTGCTCGGGCCGGTCAGGCTGGTGGCGGCCGATCTCGCGCGGGAGGGGCGGATCGAGGTGCTGCGCAAGGGCAGGCCCGTGGACCCGGGCGAGGACATCCGCGGCGTCATCCGCCTGCGCATCCGAACGCCGTGACGAAGGACCCATCATGCTCCAGCTTCTGCTCGGCCGCGGCACGGACGGGCTTCCGCCCGCCGCCCCCGTGGATTTCGACACGCTCCGGCTGCCCGCTTCGCCCAATGCGGCCCTCGCCGCGCCGCCGGGCACGACGCGCGAAGCCCATGTCGAGGTTCCGCTGCTCGCCGTCTCCCCCGACGCGGCCTGGGCCGTGCTGCGCCGGCTCGGCGACGGCATGAGCCGGGTCTGGCGCCTGGCCGAGTGGCCCGAGCGCCGGCAGGCGCAATGGGTCGCGCGCAGCCGGCTGGCGAACTTCCCCGACCTCGTGAACGGCGAGATCCGCGCGCTGGCCGGCGGCACCGGCCTGTTCCTCTATTCGCGCAGCCTGGTCGGCTATTCCGATTTCGGCGTGAATGCGCGCCGCATCGCCGAGTGGCGCGCCGCCTTCGAACGCGCGCTGGCCTCGGCCAGGTAGCTGCACGTCCCATCCGGAGGAGACCGGGCCATGCGTCGCGTCGGTTCCTTCCTGGCGGAGGCCTGGGCGCTCGCCCGCCCCTACTGGACCAGCGCGGAGCGCGGCCGCGCGCTCGGCCTGCTGGCCGCGGTCGTGCTCCTGAACCTGTCGCTGGTCGGCATGACGGTGGTGCTGACCTACTGGCAGCGCGCCTTCTACAATGCGCTGGAGCAGAAGGACGCCGCCACCTTCTGGTCGCTGCTGCTGCTGGGCGGCGAGGCCGATGGAACCTGGTTCCCGGGCTTCTGCGTGGTCGCGGCGGCCTACATCCTGATCGCCGTCTACCAACTCTACCTGCGCCAGGCGCTGCAGATCCGCTGGCGGCGCTGGCTGACGGAGCGATACCTCGCGGACTGGCTCGCCGACCGCGCCTATTACCGCATCGCGCTGACCGACCCGACCACAGACAACCCCGACCAGCGCATCGCCGACGACATCCGGCTGTTCGTGGACGACACGCTCGCCCTCGGGCTCGGGCTGATGAACAGCGTGGTCACGCTGTTCTCCTTCATCTTCGTGCTGTGGTCGCTGAGCGGGCCGCTGGAAGTGCTGGGCGTCTCCATCCCCGGCTACATGGTCTGGGTGGCGATCCTCTACTCGCTGCTCGGCACCTGGCTGGCGCATCTGATCGGGCGGCCGCTGATCCGGCTGAACTTCCTGCAGCAGCGCGTCGAGGCGGATTTCCGCTATGCGCTGGTGCGCGTGCGCGACAACGTGGAGGGCGTGGCCCTCTATGGCGGCGAGGCGGACGAGCAGCGCGGCCTGACCACGCGGTTCCGGGCGCTGATGGAGAACTGGTGGGCGATCATGCTGGCCACCAAGCGGCTCACCTTCTTCACGGCGGGCTTCTCCCAGGTCGCCAGCATCTTCCCGATCATCGTGGCGGCACCGGCCTATTTCGCCGGCCGCATCCCGCTCGGCGGGCTGATCCAGACGGCAAGCGCCTTCGGCCAGGTGCAGGGCGCGCTGTCATGGTTCGTGGACAACTACGCCCGCCTGACCGAATGGCGCGCCACGGTGGAGCGGCTGACCGGCTTCCAGAAGGCGATCCTGGCGGCGCGGCATGCCGGGCAGGGCATCGCGGTGCGTCCGGGCGCGGAGGATGCGGTGGTGGTGGAGGGCGTGACGCTCGCCCTGCCGGATGGGCGCGTGCTGCTGCAGGATGCCGCCCTCCGCCTCGGCCGGGCGGAGGCGGTGCTGGTCACGGGCGCCTCCGGCAGCGGGAAGTCCACCCTGTTCCGCGCCATCGCGGGGATCTGGCCGTTCGGACGCGGGCAGGTCAGCGTGCCGGATGGGGCGCGCGCGCTGTTCCTGCCGCAGCGGCCCTATCTTCCGCTCGGCTCGTTGCGCCGGGCGGTCTGCTACCCGCTCGATGCGGCCGCGGTGCCGGACCAGGCGATCCGCGACGCGCTCACCGCCGTGAACCTGGCCCATCTCGCCGATCGCCTGGACGAGGAGGATGCCTGGGACCGCCGCCTGTCTGGCGGCGAGCAGCAGCGCCTCGCCTTCGCGCGCGTCCTGCTGGTGCAACCCGCCTTCCTGTTCCTCGACGAGGCGACCGCGAGCCTCGACCCGGCGGCGGAGGAAGCCATGTATGCGCTGATGCAGGACCGCCTTCCCGGCACCGCGATCCTGTCCATCGCGCATCGCCCTGGCGTCGCGAAGTTCCATGCCCGGCGCCTGAACATGGCCGAAGGCCGGCTCGGCCCGATGCCCCTCTGAAGAATGCGCCGGATGCTGGGATACGTCGTCCTCGCGCTGCTGGCCCTGGCGCTCGGCCTCGGCGCCTGGGCCTGGACGCCCGACCTGCCGCGCGCCGCGCTCGAAGCGCGGTATGCCGCGCCGCCGAGCCGGTTCGTCAGCGTGGACGGCGTGCGGTTCCATATCCGCGACACCGGCCGCCGGGACGCACCCGCGGCGCTGCTGCTGCACGGCTTCGGGTCGTCGCTCCACACCTGGGAGGCATGGGCGGCGAGGCTGGACGCGGACCGGCGCGTCATCCGGCTCGACCTGCCCGGCTTCGGCCTGACCGGGGCGGATCCCACTGGCGACTATTCCGACACCCGCGCCGTCGCGTTGCTTTCGGGGCTGCTCGATGCCCTCGGCGTCGCGCGGGCGGATGTGATCGGCAGTTCGATGGGCGGCCGCATCTCCTGGCGCTTCGCCGCCGAGCGCCCGGACCGCGTGCGGCGGCTCGTGCTGATGGCGCCCGACGGCTTCGCCAGCGCCGGCTTCGCATACGACAGGCCGGCCGGCGTGCCCCTGATGATGCGCGCCCTGCCCTATGCCCTGCCGATGCCCCTGCTCCGCGGAGGCATCGCCCCCGCCTATGCCGATGGGCGCGCGCTGACGCCCGCGGTGCTGGAGCGCTATCGAGACATGATGCTCGCCCCCGGGGTGCGGCAGGCGATCCTCGATCGGATGCGCACCCATGCCCTCACCCCGCCCGAGCCCTTCCTGCGGCGCATAGGGGTGCCCGTGCTGCTGCTGTGGGGCGAGCAGGACCGCATGGTGCCGGCCGCGCATGCGGCGGACTACGCCCGCGAATTGCCCGACAGCCGCACGGTGGTCCTGCCCGGCATCGGGCATGTGCCCATGGAGGAACGCCCCGATCTCGGGCTCGCCGCGCTGCGCGACTTCCTCGACGAGGAACCGTGACCCCCTACCCCGCCCTTGGCCCGGCCGAGTCGCCAAGGATCGAGAGCACCGCCGCGCCATAGCGTTCGAGCTTGGTGCGCCCGACGCCCGGGATGGCGGCCAGCTGGTCCAGGCTCCGCGGCCGGGCCGCGGCGATCTCGGCCAGGGTGCGGTCCTGGAAGATGACATAGGCCGGCACCGACTGCGCCTGCGCCTCGGCGCGGCGCCAGTCGCGCAGCTGCTCGAACACCGGGTCGCCCGCACCGGGCGCCGCGCTGCGCTCGGCCCGTTGCGGACTGGCCGGCCGCGCGATGTCGGCGCGCAGCATGACCTTCTCCTCGCCGCGCAGGATCGGGCGCGCGGCGTCCGTGGGCACGAGCTCGCCATGATTCTCGACCGCAACGTCGAGCGCGCCGCGGGCCACGAGCTGCCGCGCCACGCCCCGCCAGGCGGCGTCAGAGAGGTCCTTGCCGACGCCGAAGGTCGGCAGCCGGTCATGGGCGAATTGCGCCACCTTCTCCGTCAGGCGGCCGCGCAGCACATCCACCACATGCGCCACGCCGAACCGGCGCCCGGTGCGCAGCACGGCGGAGAGCAGCTTCTGCGCGGCGACGGTGCCGTCGAACAGGCCGGGCGGCGCCAGGCACACATCGCAATTCCCGCAGGGCAAGGCCGCGCCGGCGGCGTCGGCGGGCGGTTCCTCGCCGAAGCAGCGCAGCAGCAGGGCACGCCGGCAGCTTGCCGCCTCGGCGATCGCCACCATCGCTTCCAGCCGCTGCCGCTCGATGCGCTTCTGCTCGGGCGCGGCCGGGCTTTCCTCCACGCGGTGGCGGGCCAGCGCGATGTCGCCGGCGCCGTACAGCAGCAGCGAGCGCGCCGGCAGGCCGTCGCGGCCGGCCCGGCCGATCTCCTGGTACCAGCTCTCCGGGCTGCGCGGCAGGTCGAGATGCACCACCCAGCGCACATCGGGGCGGTCGATGCCCATGCCGAAGGCGATGGTGGCGCACATGATCACCGAGTCGCCGCGCGAGAAGCGGCGATGCGCCTCCCGCTTCGCGCCGCCATCCATGCCGGCATGGAAGGCGAGCGCGTCATGGCCGTCGGCGCGCAGCCACTCGGCGGTCTGCTCGGTGCGCGCGCGGCTGCCGCAATAGACGATGCCCGCCCCCGGCTGGCCGGCCATCTCGCGCAGGAAGCCGCGGAGCTGCGCCCGCTCCTGCTCCCGCGGGCGCGCCTCGATGCGGATGTTCGGGCGGTCGAAGCCGCCGCGGAACACCGGATCCTCCGAAAGGCCGAGCTGCGCGCGGATGTCCTCGACGGTCCGCGGATCGGCGGTGGCGGTCAGGGCGAGCCGCGGCGTCCGGGGAAAGCGGGCGGAGAGCACGCCGAGCCCGCGATATTCCGGGCGGAAGTGATGGCCCCATTGCGAGACGCAATGCGCCTCGTCCACGGCGAACATGGCGATGGGCAGCGCATCGAGCCGCGCCAGCATGCTTTCCAGCGCGAGTCGCTCGGGCGAGACGTAGAGCAGCTTCAGCTCGCCGGCATGGAGCTCGCCCAGGATGCGCCGCGCCTCGCCTTCCGGCAGGTCCGAATGCAGCGCCGCCGCCGCCACGCCCTGTTGGCGCAGCGCGGCGACCTGGTCCTCCATGAGGGCGATCAGCGGCGAGACGACGACGCCGACGCCGGGGCGACAGAGCGCCGGCACCTGGTAGCAGAGCGACTTGCCGCCGCCGGTCGGCATGAGCACGAGGCCCGATCCGCCGCCGACGACATGCCGGACGACCTCCCCCTGCCGGCCGCGGAAGGCATCGTGGCCGAAGACGCGCTGCAGCACATGGTCCGGGTCGCCGGCGAATCGGCCGTCATAGGGCATGTCATCCGATGCCACGCCCAAGCCGATCCGTCAGCCGGGGATGCGCGGCCGCGCGCGCTTCCGCCGGGCCAAGGGGCGCCTCAGTTCGACCCGATATGGATCTCGACGCGGCGCGCCTCCACCGGCGCATCCACAACGTCGCCCACGCCGCGCCCACGCACCTGGATCCGGTCGCGCGCCACGCCGAGGTCGGCAAGAGCGGCCACCACCCGGTCGGCGCGCGCGCGGGACAGGCGGAGCGCCTGGGCCACGGTGGGGGCGTTGGTGGGGTCCGGCGCGATGAAGCCCAGCACCCGCACCGGCTCGTTCGGGAAACGCCGGGCGAGCTGGGCCGCGTCCTGGATCACATCCATCGCCGTCGGGCTGATCTCGAGGCTGTCATTCTCGAAGAACACCACGCGCACGGGTTGCTGGGCGACGTTGGCGGTTGGCGGCGCCGTCTGGGCGCAAGCCGCCAGCAGGGCCGGCGAGAAGGCGGCAATCGCGGCGAGGGCGGCGCGGCGGCGCATGGGCATGGGCTCCGGATGGCGTGGGACGATACCTCGCCCGGCGCGGGCTGCGACGTCAATCCGGCCGGCGGCGACGATGCGTTAACCCCCGTGCCGGCATGGTGAGACCGTGTCGAACGCGACTGCAGCTCCCGATCCCAGCGCCTTCATGCCGCCCGCCGCGGTCGGCCGCCTGCCGGACCCGCAGCGGTTCGACCCGGTCCGATTCCCCGGCGTGGCGGAGGGCGAGAACTGGCCGCCGGCCCGCTTCGAATTCGAGGCGCCCTGGATGCGCGAGCCCGGCCTGGCCTTCGAGCGCGATGCCGCCGGCGGCATCGGGGTGATCCGCGCCTTCGCGCATCTCCGCCTGGTGGTGGACATCGAAAGCGCCCACCGCATGTTCGACATCGCGCCGGGCACGCGCGATTTCAGGCTGCTGCGCCTCGTGCCCGCCGCGCTGCGCTGTGTCGAGCGGATCGAGCCGGGCGACCCGATGCCCGGCTTCCTGCTCGATGACGACCCCGAGTTGCCGGAAGAGCATCACCTCTACGCCGCGACCAGCGCGCTGGTCGAGCGGCTTGCCGCCACGGCCGGCGAGGAAGGCCAAGCCCTGGCCGAGGCGATGCGCCGCATCCCGCCCGGCCCGACCATGTTCGAATCGGCGGTGGCGCATTGCATCACCCAGGGGGGCTTTGCCATGGGCACCATGGCGCCGCTTGCCCGCCGCCTGCAGAAGCTCGCCAACGCGCATGCCCGCGTGCTCGCCGCCGCCGCGACGCAGCCCGACTACGCGGCGATGGAGAAGATGCTGCGCCGCACGCGCGAATCGCTCGGCGCCGACCGGCGCTGGGCCGGCGACCTTCTGACGCGGGCGCTCGATGCGCTGGTGCCGCAGATCGGCCGCCCGCGGAAGACGGCGGAAGCGACGCTGACCCAGGCCGTCGCCGCCATGCGGCGGCCCCTGCCGCTCGAAGCCCCGACACGCCTGATCCGCGAGCAGGAGCGCTACCGGGAGCGTCTGATGGACCTCGCGGTGTTCTGGCGGCGCCTTGCCACGGCGTGGCTCGCGGTGGACCCGGACACGACGGACCGGCGGGAGATCGAGGCGCTCGCGCGCAACGCGCTGCGACGCCTCGCCCTGGTGCCGCTCTACCGTATCGAGGAACCGGAGGCCTGACCCGGGCCATGGCCACGCGACGGCCATGCGACGCCCATCTGATCGACGCCGATCCTGCAAACCACCGCCCTCGAGCGCGGTTGCCTCGCACCCGGCGTCTTCGGCCCAGCGAGCTCCGGCGCGCTCAACCCGGTCGGCGACGACCCGCGGGTCGGCTCGTGTTGCGTCGCGCCAGCCTACTGCTCCACGTCCAGCGCGTAGCCAGCGGAGCGCACCGTCCGGATGACGTCCGGCTCGTCCTCGGCGTTCACGGCCTTCCGCAGCCGCCGGATATGGACATCCACCGTCCGCGGCTCGACATGGATGTCGCGCCCCCAGACCGCGTCGAGCAACTGCTCGCGCGAGAACACGCGGCCCGGATGCTGCAGGAAGAACTCGAGCAGCCGATACTCGGTGGGGCCAAGATGCAGCGCGCGGCCATCGCGCGTGACGCGATGCGCATCCTGGTCCATCACCAGATCCTGCCAGACCAGCCTGCCCTTGACCGGCACCGCCCCCGACCGGCGCAGCAGCGCGCGGATGCGGGCGAGCAGGGCCTCCATCGCGAAGGGCTTGGCGATGTAGTCGTCCGCGCCGGTGTCGAGCGCGCGCACCGCGTCCTGGTCCTCGGTGCGCGCGGTCACCATGATGATCGGCAGGTCGCGGGTCGCGGGCCGGCGACGGATCTGGCGGCACACCTCGAGGCCCGACAGCGCGGGCAGCATCCAGTCGAGCAGGATCAGGTCCGGCCTCGATTCGGCGACGCGCAGCAGCGCCTCCTGGCCGTCGGCCGCCTCCTCCACACGGAAGCCCTGCTTTTCGAGGTTGTAGCGGAGCAGCGTCAGCAGCGGCGCCTCGTCCTCGACGACGAGAATCGTGGGCTTGGCGAGATTGCTGGTGGCTTGCGGCATGCCCTGCTCCCCGGCCCCGGCCCTACGACGCCTCGGGCGGGCGCACGACGGCGTACGCCGAAGCATCCGCCTTCGGCCGCTCGTCCGGCAGCGAGGCGCCGCGAACGGCGAAATGCACCGTCTCGGCGATGTTCGTCGCATGGTCGCCGATGCGTTCCAGGTTCTTCGCGATGAACAGCATGTGGATCGCGGCCGTGATCTTCCGCGGATCCTCCATCATGTGCGTCAGCAGTTCGCGGAAGATGCCGTTGTAGACGGTGTCGATCGGCTCGTCGGCCGCCCAGACCCGGCTGGCCGCATCGGCATCGTCGTGCACCAGGGCGTCGATCGCGAGCTTCAGGTTCTCCTGCACGAGCGCCGACATCCGCTCGAAGCCGTTCAGGCTGCCGACGCTCGGCTGCTGCGCCAGCACCACGGCGCGGCGCGCCGCGTTGCGCGCATAGTCGCCGACCCGCTCGAGGTCGTGGCTGACCTTCATCGCCGCGACGATGAAGCGCAGGTCGGAGGCCATCGGCTGGCGCAGCGCCAGCAGCCGCACCACGAAGGTGTCGATCTCGCGCTCGAGCTGGTCCAGCACGTCGTCGCGCGCCGCCACCTGGTCCGCCAGAACGGCATCGCGGCGGAGCAGCGCCTGGGTCGCGTCGTGGACCTGGCGTTCCGCGAAGCCGCCCATGCGCGCGACCATGTCGCGCAGCTTGCGCAGCTGATCGTCGTAGGAGCGGACGATGTGGTCGGGTTGGTCGCTCGCCATCGGGACGCTGCTCCTCAGCCGAACCGGCCGGTGATGTATTCCTGGGTCCGCCTCTCGCGCGGCGCGGTGAACATCTGCGCCGCCGGCGCCACCTCCACCAGTTCGCCCAGGTAGAAGAAGGCGACCTGGTCGGCGCAGCGCGCCGCCTGCTGCATGTTGTGGGTGACGATGCAGATGGTGAAGTCCTGCTTCAGCTCGTCGATCAACTCCTCGATCTTGAGCGTGCTGATCGGATCGAGCGCGGAAGTCGGCTCGTCGAACAGGATGACCTCGGGCCGGACGGCGATGGTGCGCGCGATGCAAAGGCGCTGCTGCTGACCGCCCGACAGGCCGAGGGCGGAGGTGTGCAGCCGGTCCTTCACCTCGTCCCAGATCGCGGCGCGCGAAAGGGCCCATTCGACGCGCTCGTCCATCTGCGACTTGGAGAGCTTCTCGTGCAGGCGCACGCCGAAGGCGATGTTCTCATGGATCGTCATGGGAAACGGAGTCGGCTTCTGGAACACCATGCCGACGCGCGCGCGCAGTTCGTTGAGGTCCACATCGGCGTCGAGCATGTTGCGCCCGTCCATGATCACCTCGCCCTCGGCGCGCTGGCCGGGATAGAGGCTGTACATGCGGTTCAACACGCGCAGCAGCGTGGACTTGCCGCAGCCGGAGGGGCCGATCATGCCGGTCACCTGGCGGTCCGGCAGCTCGAGGTTGACCTGCTTCAGGGCCCGGTTGTCGCCGTAGAAGAAATCGAGCTTCCGCACCGAGATCCGGGAGGTCGCGTTGATCTCGGCCCCCGACCGCGCCTGCACGCCGCCGAACGAGGCGCCGCCCGCGCCGACACCCGGCTGCTGTTCGGTCGTGGACATCGTCGGAGCCCTCGTCAGATCTTCGAGCGCAGCAGGAAGCGCGCCATGATATTGATGGCCAGCACGCCGACCGTGATCAGCAGCGCGCCCGACCAGGCGATCTCGATCAGGTCCGGGAAGCCGGAATTGGCCTGCTGGTAGATCGCGATCGGCAGGCTGGCCATCGCCTTGGTCAGGTCGAAGCTGGTGATGTTGTTGCCGAAGGAGGTCAGCAGCAGCGGCGCCGTCTCGCCCGCGATGCGGGCGACCGCCAGCAGGATGCCGGTGACGATCCCCGACAGCGCCGCCTTGTAGCAGACCAGCGTGATCATCTTCCACTTCGGCGCGCCGAGGCCGATCACCGCCTCCCGCAGCGTGTTCGGAATCAGCTGCAGCATGTCCTCGGTGGTGCGGACCACGACGGGGATCACGATGATCGCGAGCGCCAGCGCGCCCGCTATCCCCGAGAAAGCGCCCATCGGCAGCACCACGAGCTGGTAGATGAAGAGCCCGATCAGGATGGACGGCGCGGACAGCAGGATGTCGGAGACGAAGCGCACGGCGTTGCCCATCGCCGAGTTGCGCGCGTATTCCGCGAGGTAGGTGCCCACCAGAAGGCCGATGGGCGTGCCGATGGCGGTGCCGATCGCCACCTGGACCAGGCTGCCGAGGATCGCGTGGACCAGGCCGCCCTTGGGCAGGCTGTCGTCGCCGTAGCGCGTCGGGCGGAATTCCGTGGTGAAGATGGTCAGGTCCATCGCCCCGAGCCCGCGCCAGAGCAACGTGAACATGATGGAGGCGAGGAAGACCAGCCCGACGACGGTCGCGCCGATGCACAGCCAGCGGACGATGTTGTCCAGCAGGCGGCGGCGGCGGCCGAGCGCGCGGGCCGCCGCGACATCCTTGGAGGGCGCCGCCTGGACCGGGCCGGCCTGGAAGGTCGTGCTGCTCATTGCCGGGCGGCTCCTACTTCAGCCGGGATCGCAGCAGCCAGCGGGAGGCCGCGAGCACCACGAAGGAGATCACGAAGAGCAGGAAGCCGAGCGCGAACAGGGCGGATTGCTTGAGGCTTCCGGCCAGGCTCTCCGGGAATTCCATCGCGACCACGGATGCGATGGTGGTGGAGGCGTCGAAGATCGAGCCGGGCATCCGGTTCGCGTTGCCGATCACGAAGGTCACCGCCATGGTCTCGCCCAGCGCGCGCCCGAGGCCGAGCATGATGCCGCCCACCACCGAGATCCGCGTGTAGGGAATCACCACCTTGCTGACCACCTCCCACCGCGTCGCGCCGACGCCGTAGGCGCTTTCCTTGTAGACGGGGGGCACCTGCTCGAACACGTCGCGCATCGTCGCGGCGATGAAGGGCAGGATCATGATCGCGAGCACCAGCGAGGCCGTGAACAGGCTCGTGCCGGCGAAGTTGTTGGTCTGGAAGATGAAGCCGATAAGCGGCAGTTCGGCCAGCGCTTCGCCGAAGCGCAGCTGGATGTTCATCTGCACGAAGGGGACCACCACGAACAGGCCCCACATGCCGTAGATGATGGAAGGGACCGCGGCGAGCAGCTCGATCGCCGTGCCGACCGGGCGCTTGAGCCAGCCGGGCGCCAGCTCCGTCAGGAAGAAGGCGATGCCGAAGGCCACCGGCACGGCGAAGACGATCGCCAGGATCGCACTGACGACCGTGCCGAAGATCGCCACCGCGCCGCCATAGGCCTCGCGGTGGTCCTCCACCGGGTTCCACTCGGTGGACCAGACGAAGGACAATCCGTACTCGCGGAAGGCTGGCCACGCGCCGATGAACAGCGTGACGATGATGCCCCCCAGGGTGACAAGCACGACGATGCCGGCGGCGGTGCAAAGCCATTCGAAGAGCCGGTCGCCGAAGCTGCCGGCCCGGGCCCTCGCGCCGGACTGGAGCGGGGGGGATGCTGTCGCCGCGACGGTCTGCTGCAACGCCGTTGTCCTGGGTCTGGAAAGGCGGGGTGGGGGGGGGGGGGGGGGCCCGCCCCCCCCCCCCCGCCCCCCCGCCCACACCCCCCCCCCCCCCCCCCCCCCCCCGCCCCCCCCCCCCCCCCCCCCCCCCCCC
>NZ_JBWXTD010000007.1:142514-147867 GCF_056682175.1 Falsiroseomonas sp. RANM36 | reverse complement strand
AACAACCCGCGCCCGCGTTGCGCGGGGGGGGGGGGGGGGGGGGGGGTGGGGGGGGGGGGGGGGGGGGGGGGGCCCCCCCCCCCCCCCCCGACGGATCAGCCCGATACAGGCCAGAGCCGCTCACCGCCAGGGCCGCGCACCTGCTCGGCCCAGGCGCCGCGGACGGCATCGTGCACCGAGGTCGGCAGCGGGATGTATTCCAGGCTGGTCGCGGCCTGCGCACCGCTGCGGAAGGCCCAGTCGAAGAAGCGCATGGTGTTGCGGCTGCCCGCGACGCGGTCTGCGACCGGGTTGGTCGGCAGCAGGATGAAGGTGGGCGTCACGATCGGCCAGACTTTCTCGCCGTTCAGGTCGATCAGGTCGGCCGCAAAGCCCGGGCGGCTCCAGTCCGCCTGTGCCGCCGCCGCCTGGAAGGTCTCCATGACCGGGCTCACGAAGCGGCCGGACTTGTTGCGCAGCTGGGTCGTGATCAGCCGGTTCACGGTGGCATAGGCGTTCTCGGTGTAGCCGATCGCGCCGGGCGTGTTGCGGACCGCATTGGCCACGCCCTCATTGCCGCGGGCGCCGTTGCCGACCGGCCAGCGGACCGAGGTGCCCGCGCCCGGGCCCTGCTGCCATTCGCTCGACACGCGCGAGAGATAGACGGTGAAGGTGTTGGTCGTGCCGGAGGCGTCGGCGCGGTAGGCGACGCTGATCGGCAGGCCGGGGATCCGGATCTCCCGGTTCGCCTCGGCAATCCGCGCGTCGTTCCAGCGCGTGATCTTGCCGAGGAAGATGTCCACCACGAGTTCCGGCGTCAGGCGCAGCGCGTTGTCCGCGACGCCCGGCAGGTTCACGATCAGCACCACCGACCCCATCACTGTCGGGAACTGCAGCAGGTTGCGCTCGCGCAGCTGCTCCGCCGAGAGCGGCGCGTCGGAGGCGCCGAAATCCACCGTGCGGTTGGTGATCTGGTTGATGCCGCCGCCGGAGCCGATCGACTGGTAGTTCAGCTGGATGCCGGTGGCCTCGCGCGCCTGGGTGCCCCAGCGCTCATAGACGGGGCGCGGGAAGGACGCGCCGGCGCCCGTGATGGTGACCTGCTGCGCGCGCGCCGGGCCGCTGGTCAGCAGGGCGGGCGTCATCATCGCCGCGCCGGTTCCGAGCAGAAGGGTCCGCCTGTTCACTGCATTTCACTCCGGTGTGGTTGATCAGGCTCCTGCTGTCGCAGGCGGCCTCTCGGGTCCGGAGCTTCTAGGCGCGCGGAAAGACCTCCCTATTGCAAAATGATGAAGGTTCGATGACGACGACCTCGACAAGTGAGGCTGTCATCCGGATGTCTGGCCGTCCGGCTCGCGCCTCTTCAAGCGAGAAAGCGAAGCGGACCCGCATGGCGGCTCGGAAACTGCGCCGAAGCAAGACGGCAGAGCGGCGTCGCCGCATGCGCATGCGGTGGGGCCGCTCTAGCCCTCGCCGTCGGCAACGCGGAACTCGGTCCGATTCCAGCCATCCTCCGTCCGGCCGTAGCTGCGCACCTCCGCCATCTTCCTGACCAGCGACAGGCCGAGGCCGCCGACGCGATCATCGTGCAGGGAGGGAGGGGAGGCCGGATCGGACGTCCCGCGCGGATCGAAGGGGGCGGCGGCATCGTCGAGCCGGAGATCCACACCCGCGCCGTCCCACCGGACCGCGATCCGCGCCGGCGGCGGATCGGCCGCGAATCGCCCATGCATCCGCAGGTTCGCGATCATCTCGTCGAGGACGAGACGCACCTTGTAGCGGATGCGCGCCGATGCGCCCGCCTGCTCGAGAAACGCCTCCACGCGCGCTTGCGCGTTCTCGAGCCCGGCGGGCTCGAGAGGGCATTCCACCTGCAGCACGGGAGGTCAGACGCCGATGCGGGCAAGCGCTTCCTGCTCGGTGTCCACCAGCGGCAGCACCTCGTCGAGCGCCATGGCGGAAAGCACCTCGCGCACCATCGGCTGGGCGCCGAACAGCACGACCTTGCCGCCGCGCCGCGTCACGACCCGCGCCGCGGAGAGCAGCAGGCGGATGCCGAGGGAGGAGAGGAACTCCAGGCCCGTCAGGTCCAGCACCGCGTTGCGACCGGTGGCCGCGACGGCGGCGGTCAGCGGCGTCTCGACATTGCCGACCGTCACCGAATCCAGCCGGCCAACCAGAACGACCTTGTTAGCCGTCGGACCCAGCTCCACGAGTTCGAAGCGCACAGGCCATCCTCCACGATGCGTCTGCAGGAGCAGAGCACAGATCTGCAATCCTTGCATGACGTTTACATGGACGAATGGTGGCGCATCAACCCTGGCGTAGCCGGCTTTCCGCCAGATGGTCGAAGCGATGGCGGTAGGTGCCGAGGCCGAGGGTCTGGCCGCGCAGTTCCAGGATGAGGTCGTGCAGTTCGGCGGCGGGCACCATCGCTTCCACCTCGTCCCAGCCGGGGCGGTCCTGCAACTCGGCATAGCCCAGGATCTGGCCGCGGCGGCCGCTGAGCAGGCGCTGCGCCGCCGGCGTGAAGGCGGCGGGCACCAGCACCGCCACATGCTCGACCGGCTCCAGCAGCACCGGATCGGCCTGCGCCAGCGCCTCCTGCATGGCCATGCGGGTCGCCGTCGCGAAGGCCATGTCGGAGCTGTCCACGCTGTGGAACCCGCCATCCACCAGCGTGACCTCGATGTCCACGACGGGATTGCCGAGCGGCCCCTTCCGCGCGGCCTCCTCGGCGGCTTCGGCGCAGGCGGGGATGAACTTCCGCGGGATAGCCCCGCCGACGATGCGGTCCACGAAGCTGAAGCCGGCCCCGCGCGGCCGCGGCGCCACCTCGATCGTCACGTCGGCGAACTGGCCATGGCCGCCGGTCTGCCGCTTCAGCCGCGCATGCTGGCGCACCTGGCGCCGGATGGTCTCGCGGAACGCCACCTGCGGGCGATGCGTCTCGAGCCGCAATCCGCCCGAGAGCCGGTCCACGGCCGCGCGGAGGTGCTGCTCGCCCTGCCCGCGCAGGACGGTCTCGGCGGTCTCGGCGACCTGCTCGATGGCCAGCGACGGATCCTCCTCGGCCAGCCTGGCGAGGGCGGCGGCGAGCTTCACCTCGTCCTTGCGGTCGGCCGGCTCGATCGCCAGCGCATAGGTCGGCCGCGGCGGTGCGGGGAAGGGAACCGCCTCACCGCCCAGCGTTTCGCCGGTGGCGACCGCTTCCAGCCGCCCCAGCGCGACGATGTCGCCGGCAGCCGCCTCGGTCACCTTGGCCGCTTCGCCGCCGGGGAAGCGCCAGATGCCACCGATCCGCTGCCCGCCGAGGCTGCCGCCGTCGCGCAGCGCGCCGCGCCAGACCCGGACATGGGACAGGCGGCCCGCATGCCCGGCATGCACCGTGCGGAACACCTGGGCCAGCGGCTCATCGCCGGCGGCGATGCCGCGTCGCGCGGCGGTTTCCGCGACATCCGGCGCATCGTGGCGCAACGCCTTCCACAGCCGCCGGACGCCTGCCGCGTGCTCCGCCGCGCCCAGCAGGACGGCATCGGCATGGCCCGCTGCTTCCTCGGCATGGAGCGGCGCATAGAGCGCCGCGGGTTCCGGCGCGCGGTCCTCCACGATCGTCTCCAGCAGCGCGTCGTCCGCATCCGCCAGGGCCTCGGCGAGGGCGGCGCGGGCTTCCGCTTCGCGCCCGCGCATGGCCTCCGGGAAGGGCGCGGGCTCGGAAGCCGCGCCGTCCCGCCAGCGCCAGGCGCGTTCCGAGATGAGGTCCACATAGCCGACGATCCGCTCGCCCTCGCGCCACGGCACCTGGCGCAACAGCAGCCGACGCCCCGCATGCTCCTGCAGCGCAGCGACGCAGTCGCGGATCTGGCCGGCGAGCGCATCGAGCTTGTTGACGAACACCAGGGCGGGAATGCCCGCCTCCTCCACCATGCGCAGCGCGGGCGCGGCCATCGCGGCGCGCGCCGGGTCGGGCTCGACCACCACCACCGCGATGTCGGCGACCGCGAGCGCGCAGGCGGCCATGTAGCCGAGCTCGATGGAGCCCGGGCAGTCCAGCAGGGTCCAGGCGTCGCCGAGGAAGCTCGTCTGCGCGACGCGCGTCTCCGTCCCCGGGACATGCGCTCGGCCATTGCCGGCACGCCGCGGCGTCTGGCCGGTCGCGGCCAGCATGGCATCGAACAGGGTGGACTTCCCGCTGCCATAGGGGCCGACCAGCGCGGCGCATCTCGGGCCATGCTTCGGGGTCTCGGACATCGTGCGCCTTCCTCCGGGGCCGATCCGGGATCGGCCTTCGTGCTTGGGCGGCATCCCCTGTCGGGCCAGGGACCCGCCGGGGAACGATACCGCAGGCGCGCGCCAGTGCGAGCAAAAACCGCGCTTCGGAACCGATCGGCTATCGCGATGCGAGCATCGCGCGGGCATGCGCGGCCAGGGCGCCCGCGGTGGCGATGTGGAGCCCCTCCCGCGCGGCGAGGTCCTGCAGGCAGGCGCGCAGGTAGCGGATCCGGTGCGGCGCGCCGAGCATCCAGGGATGCACGCCGATGCCGAGCACCCGCCCGCCGCGCTCCTCGGCCAGCAACCGATCGAGCGCATCGCGGACCAGCGCCGGCCAGTGCCAGACCGGCACCCGGCGCAGCCAGAGCGTCTGCACATCGTCCCATTCGCCCGGCGGCGGCAGGGCGAGCAGGCCGGATGCGTGCAGATAGGGCTCGTCGTCATTGGCCCAGTCCAGCGAGAAGGCGAAGCCCGCCTCCGCCAGCAGGCGCGTGCTGCGCGCCGTCGCCCCATGGTCCTGGCCGAGCCAGCCGGTCGCGCCCGGCCAGACGCGCGCAAGCCCGTCGCGCGCCTGCGCGATGTGGTCCCGCTCCTCCGCCTCGCTCATCCGCGACGTCACCATGCGGCTGGCCGAAAGGCCGTGCGCGAGCGGCTCATGCCCCTGCGCGGCGCAGGCGGCGACCAGCTCCGGATGCCGCTCCGCCGCAAGGAGATTGACGGCGACGCTGGCCTGCATGCCCGTCGCCGCCAGCAGGTCGAGGATGCGCCAGGCGCCGATCCGGTTGCCGTATTCGCGATAGGTGTAGCCATGCCAGTCGGGCGTGCCGGTGAAGAAGGCGCCGCGGAAGCGCGGATCGCGATGCGCGTCTTCGGGGGGCGCGATCTCGGTGTGCTCGAGGTGCAGCAGGACGTAGGCGGCAACCCGCTTGCCGCCCGGCCACAGGAAGTCGGGCCGCGCCGGCTGGGGCAGGAAGGGATGGATCGCGTGGTCGGGGCCGCGCGGCGTCGTCATCGCGCGGCCGCCCCCCGCGCCGCGGCGGGGGGGCGGGCGGGGGGCCCAACCCCCCACGCCCCGCCCCGGGGGGACCCCCCCCCCGCGGCG
>NZ_JBWXTD010000007.1:136817-142504 GCF_056682175.1 Falsiroseomonas sp. RANM36 | reverse complement strand
GGGCCGGGTGGGTGGGGGGGGGGGGGGGCCGGGGGGCGGCGCCCCGGCGCGCCCGCCGCCATCGCGGCGTCGTGGTGCCGATCGAGGTACCAATCCGCCATCTCCGCGCCGGTGGCGAACCAGACGCCGTCGTGCCGGGCGATGTGGCGCAACAGCGCGTCCAGGTGGCGCACACGATGCGGCCGGCCGAAGATGTAGGGATGCAGCGCGATGCACATCGCCCGCGGCTGCGTCTCGCCCTCGGCGTACAGCGTGTCGAACATGTCGCGCCCGGCCCGGGCGAAATCCTCGGCTTCGGCGGCGCCGGCGGCGATCATCACCGCGTCGTTGAGATCCATCTGGTAGGGCAGCGAGACGAGCCGCCCCGACCGGACGCGCACCGGCGTCGGCTGGTCGTCGTGGTAGAAGTCGCAGATGTAGGTGATGCCGGCCTCCGCGACGAGGTCCGGGGTGCGCAGCGTGTTGGACGCCGCCGGGGAGAACCAGCCGCGAAGCCGCCGGCCGGTCATGCGGCGCCAGGCCTCGACGCTGGCCAGGATCTCCGACCGCTCCGCCTCCTCCTCAAGGCCCCAGTGGTAGCGCGTGTTGTAGAGACCGTGGCTGAACACGTCCCAGTCGCGGGCGAGGATGGCGTCCAGGATCGCCGGGAACATCTCGCCGACCGCCATGCTCAGCGAGACGGTGCCGCGGATGCCGTGCGCGTCCAGCACCTCCATCACGCGCCAGACGCCGGCGCGGTTGCCGTAGTCCTTCAGGCTGTAGGAGAGGATGTCGGGATGCGGCGTGCGGGGCCACGGGTCGCGTTGCCGGATCGCCGCCGGCAGGAACTCGTAATGCTCGATGTTCGGGCAGACCCAGACGGCCAGCCGCGCGCCGCCCGGCCAGTCGAGAGGCGGGCGCAGCGGCAGGGGCGCATGCGGCAGGCGGTCCTCGGGGTCGATCACCGCTGCAGCGGCCCTTCCTCCGCCAAGGCGCGACGCGGCCGCAACGCTAGTCTGCGTGCTTGACGAAGCGGCCGCCGAGCATGATGGCGCCGATGTGCCGCCCCTGGCCGGTCAGCAGCGACAGGTCCTTCAGCGGATCGCCCTCCACGACGATCAGGTCGCCGAAGGCGCCGGGCGCCACCACGCCGATCCGTCCCTCCATGCGCAGCAGCTTCGCGGCGTGCATCGTGGTGCTGCGGATCACCTCGATTGCGGGCAGCACGCGGCCGCGGATGACGAACTCCTCGGACTGGTGCCGATGCATGTCGCCGAGAAGGTCGGTGCCGAACGCCATGACCAGGCCGGCGCGACGCATCTTCTCCAGGCTCTCCAGCCCCGCGAGCCGGACCGTGTCGATCTTGGCGACGCTCTCCGGCGGCAGGCCGAGGGAGGCGCCCTCGTCCTTCAGCGCCTGGTAGGTGACGAGCGTCGGGCAGGCGATGGCGCCGGCCTCGGCGGCCTTCCGCGCGGTCGCCTCCTCGATCAGGTTGCAATGCTCCAGGCTCCGCACGCCGCATTCCACGGCGCGGCCGATGGCCTCGTCGGTGTAGAGATGCGCAGCGACATAGGTCTGCGCCATCTCCGCCTCCTCGACCGCGGCGCGGATCTCGTCCCGGCTGTAGCCGAGGAACGCAATGGGGTCCGTGGGCGAGGCGACGCCGCCATTGGCCATGATCTTGATGTAGTCCGCGCCGGCCTTGATCTCCTCGCGGCAGGCGCGGCGCACGGCGTCCACGCCGTCCGCCAGGCGGCCGAGGCAGCCGAGGCGCTGCTCCAGCCAGTGCATCTCCCGGCTGTCGTAGCGCCCGCGCCCGTCCGTGTGCCCGCCCGTCGCGCCGATCGCCTTGCCGCAGATCACCATGCGCGGCGCGTCGAAATGCCCCTCCTGCCGCGCCGCGCGCAGGCCCTCCGTCGCGCCGCCGAGGTCGCGGATGGTGGTGAAGCCGCGCATCAGCATGCCTTGCATGATCTTGGCCGCGCGGAAGGCGACCACCGCGTCCGGCAGCAGCGCGTGGCGCGCGAGGTTCACTTCGGACGCGATCACATGCACATGCGCGTCGATCAGGCCGGGCATCAGGGTCCGTCCGCGCAGATCGAGCTTCAGCGCGGAGGCGGCGGTGATCGGCCTGTCCGAGACCTCCTTGATCAGCCCGCCCTCGACCAGGACATGGCCTTCCACGGCATGGTCGGCGGTGCCGTCCAGGATGCTTGCGTTCGCGAAGAGGGTGGCGGTCATTGCGGGTCTCCGGTCGAGCCGAAGGCTAGAACGCGATGCCCTCCTCCGCCAGCCGCGCCTTCACCAGGGTCTTCGGCACCTTGCCGTAACCCGATTTCGGCAGCGTATCCCAGACGACGACGCGCAACGGCTGCTTGTAGCGGGCGATGCGGCCCTGCAGATGCGCCAGGAGCTGCGCTTCCTCCACCATCCCGCCAAGCCGGGGCACGACGCAGGCGACGCCGGCCTCGCCCCATTTCGGATGGGGAAGCCCGACCACGGCGCATTCGGCGATCGCGGGATGCGTCAGGATCGCCTCCTCCGCCTCGCGCGGATACACGTTCGACCCGCCGGAGATGTACATGTCCGAGGCGCGGCCGGTGATCCAGAGGAAGCCGCGCGCGTCCATCCGGCCGAGATCGCCGGTGTGGAACCAGCCGCCGGCGAAGGCCTTGCGGTTCGCCTCCTCGTTCTCGAAGTAGCCGGCGAAGACGGCCGGGCCGCGCACGCAGATTTCTCCAACCGTGTCGGGCGGAAGCCGCGCGCCGTCCTCGGCGAGGATCGCGACCTCCATCCCGGTACGCGGCACGCCGCAGCTGCCGGCGTTCTCGGGCGTGTGCATGTCGGGGCGCAGGACGGTTATGTTGCCGGTCACCTCGCCCAGGCCGAAATATTGCACCAGGCAGGGGCCGAGCTTCGCGAGCGCCTCCGCCTGGTCGGCCTCGTACATCGGCGCGCCGGCATAGATCACGTGGCGCAGGCTGGAGTGGTCGTGCCGGTCCACCGCGGGGTGCCGCACCAGCGCCGTCAGGATGGTCGGCACGCAGAACATGTTGCTGACGCGGTGCGTCTCGACCAGCGCCCAGGCCTCGGCGGGATCGAGCTTCTCGCCCGCGGTCAGGATCGTCGCCGCGCCGCGCGCCACCTGCGCCAGCTGATGGACGCCCGCACCGTGCGAGAGCGGCGCGACCACCAGCGAGGCGTCGTGCTCCGTCGTGCCGGGCATCAGGTCCGCCAGCTGGTTGGTCACCACGAAGGCCATCTGGCCATGCGTCAGCACCGCCGCCTTGGGCCGCCCGGTGGTGCCGGAGGTGTAGAAGAACCAGCACGGGTCCTCATGGGCGACCGGCTCCTCGGCATCGGGCAGGGTCGGCGCATGCGCGACCAGCAGCGTCTCATAGGCCAGCTCGTCGGCCGCCCGGCCCTCGCCCATCGCGATGACGTGGCGGAGATGGGGGGAGGCGGCGCGCACCGCCTCGGCATGGCCCCGGAAACCCTCGTCGCGCAGCATCACGATGGCGCGGGAGGAGGTGGCGAGATACGCGACTTCGCTCGGCGTCAGGCGGAAGTTGGTCGGCACCCAGACGGCGCCGGCCTTGAAGCACGCCCACATGCTCTCGAACATGCGGTTCGAGTTGCGGGAATGGACCAGCACGCGGTCGCCCTTGGCCACGCCGAGGCCGCGCAGCGCCGCCGCCAGCCGGTCCACGCGCGAATCGAGCTCGGCGAAGGTCCACCCGCGGTCGCGCCAGACCAGCGCGGGGGCGTCGGGAATGCGGCGCGCGGTCTGGGTCAGCAGGCGGCCGAGATTGGCGGCGGTCGCGATCGCTTGCATCATACCGGCCTGTCACCCTTCTGCACCTTGAGGGTGCGGTTGTCCGCCGCCGGCAGCATCCGCGCCGGGTCGCGCGTGACGACGATGTCGAGCACGGTCGGCGTGTCGGTGTTCTCCAGCCCCTCGCGCAGCGCGGCGCCGAGCTTCCCGGGATCCGTCACGCGGATGCCGTGGCAGCCCATGGCGCGCGTGACGGCGGCGTAGTCCATCTCAACGAGGTCCGAGGACTGGTAGTTGCCCGCGCCATAGACCGCGTGCTGCAGCGCCTTCACGTAGCCGGAGGCGGCGTTGTTGAAGATGCAGCAGACGAAGGCGGCGCCGGCGCGGCGCGCCGTCTCCAGCTCGCCCATGGACATGTTGAAGCCGCCATCGCCGGTCAGCGACACGACCCGCCGCCCCTTCCCCACGCCGAGCTGCGCGCCGATGCCGCCCGGCACGCCATAGCCGATGGAGGCGAAGCCGCGATCCGCGACGAAATGACGGCCTGCGCGCTTGGTGTCGAAGAACAGCGCGCCCCAATGCGCGGCGAAGCCGCCATCGGCGACGAGCACCGCATCCTCCGGCATCACCGTGTTGAGCTCGCCGAGCAGCCGGCCGACATTGATCGGCGATTCGACCGATTCCAGCCGCTCCCGCGCGCCGGCGCGCCATTCGGCCATGCGGCGCGGCACCTCGGCGCACCAGATGGCGCGGGAGGAAGCGCGCCTGCCGCCGTCGCGCAGCGCCTCGGTCAGCTCCTCCAGCGTCGCGCGCGCATCGCCGGCGAGCGCGATGTCGGTGCGCGTGGTCCGCCCGATCTCCTCCGGCAGCACATCCACATGGATCAGCGGCACGCCCGCGGGCATCAGCGTGAAGCGCTTCGTCGCGATCTCGCCGAGCTTGCAGCCGACCACCAGAAGGCAGTCGGACTGCGCGATCAGGTCGTTGGCGATGCGCGAATAGCGGCCGAAGACACCGGCCGAGAGCGCATGCGTGCAGGCGATCGCGCCCTTGCCGGACATGGTGTGCGCCACCGGGATGCCCTGGGCTTCGGCGAAGCGCGTCAGCGCCTCGGCGGCCTCGCTGATATGGATGCCGCCGCCGGCCAGCACCATCGGCCGCTCGGCGCGGGCGAGCTGCGCGACGGCGCGGGCGAGATCCTGCGCATCGGGGCGCATCCGGCGCGCCTGGGCGCGGAGCGTGCCGGGGTCCACCCAGAAATCGCCGGCGTCGAAGTCGTGCTCGCCATGCGCGATGTCCTCCGGCACCGCGATCAGCACCGGGCCGGGCCGGCCGCTTGTCGCCACCGCGAAGGCGCGGCGCAGATGCTCCGGGATGCGTGAGATGACCTCGACGCGGATCGCCTCCTTCACCAGCGGGCGCAGCACGTCGAACTGCCGCGCCTCCTGCGTCATGTTCTTCCAGGCGTGCTGGCGGTTGGCGTCGCCGATGATGGCGACCATCGGCATGCCGGCGTTGAACGCCTCGGCGAGCCCGGTCGCCAGGTTGGTCGCGCCGGGCCCGAGCGTGCCGTCCACCAGACCAGGCCGGTTGGTCACGCGGGCATAGGCATCGGCGGCGAAGGCGCCGCAGCGCTCGTCGTTGATCAGCATGTGCTGCACGCCGAGCGCGCGGCAGGCCTCGTAGAAGGGCAGCAGCTGGAAGCCGCCCATGCCGAACATCGGTCCCGCGTCGTGCAGCTTCAGCATTTCCGCGAGCGCCTGGCCGCCGGTCATGCGTCGCGTGGCATTGGATGACATTCACACATGCTCCAGCATGGCCGCGACGAAGTCGCGCGCCGATTGTCCGATGCGTCCGCCCCGCGCGGCGGCGAGCGGGGTCAGGGCGGGGCTGGAGCCGTCGGTCCCGGTGCGCAACGCAACCCCCCAACGCC
>NZ_JBWXTD010000007.1:136217-136717 GCF_056682175.1 Falsiroseomonas sp. RANM36 | reverse complement strand
GCGGCCGCGGCGCGGCCCCCTCCCCCGCGGGGCCGTTTGCCCGTGGCGCCCGCCGCGCGCGGCGGCGAGCGGGTTCAGGGCGGAGATGCTGCCGTCGGTCCAGGTGCTCATCGCATCGCCGATCCGCGCCGAGAAGCAGGAGACGCAGGCGCCCGCGACGCCGCGAGCCTCGAGCGCGGGCAGGCGGGAGATCCCGGCCCGGTCCGCGCCGATGCCCGCATCGTTGTAGATCGCGGCGAGGACCTGTGCCTTCACCGCCGTCTCCGGCTTCCCGCCCAGCAACCCGCCATGCGAGCCGGTCACCACGATGTGTCCGGCATCCGCCGGCGCCACCAGCCCGTTCGAATCGAGCGCGAACACGCGCACGCCCTTGCGCCCGGCGCCCGCGATCTCGCGCCGCGCCTCGGCCATCTCGTCGCCGGCGCCGGCGGCCGGCCGGCCCGCCGCGGCGGGGCTGGCCCGCCCCGCTGCCGCCGCCCAGCCCGGCAGCAGGCGGCGCG
>NZ_JBWXTD010000007.1:134121-136117 GCF_056682175.1 Falsiroseomonas sp. RANM36 | reverse complement strand
CACGCCCGCGCCACCCCGCGCCCGCCCTTGCGCCCGGCGCCCGCGATCTCGCGCCGCGCCTCGCCCATCTCGCCGCCGGCGCCGGCGGCCGGCAGGCCGGCATCGGCGAGGATGCCCAGCGCCTCTGCCGCCGCCATGCCGGGCTCCAGGCGGAGCGCCGCGGCCGGCGCGTTGACGAAGGAAAGCCGGCCGCGCGCCAGCATGTCCTCCCCATCCCCGATGCGGGCGCTGGAATGGCCGATGGCGGCGCCGGGCACGCCGCGCGCGGTCAGCCAGTCCAGGCCGCCGATCCCGGCCCGCTCCCGGCCGACGCCGGCATCGTGCAGGATGAGCGCGCCGACGCCGCGCCGCGCGGCATACCAGGCGGCATACACCCCGCCATGGCTGGCGCAGAGCGCGACGCGCCCCGCCGCATCGGCCGGCAGGTGCGTCACGCTGTCCAGCACCAGCGCGTCCTTGCGCATTGCGGCTCCTCCCCGTCTTGATTCCTTCGCCCGCTGCCGCATGCTCCGCAAGCCCCCGGCAAGAGGGGCGAGGTTGCAGGGGAGCGCCAGGCAGGATGAGCAGCGACAACCGGGCGAGGCTGCTGGCGCTCTACGCCACCATGTGCCGCATCCGCGCCTTCGAGGAGACGGCGCTCGCGGCCCATCGCGCGGGCGAGATCCCGGGGCCGCTGCATGTCTCCATCGGGCAGGAGGCGGTGGCGGCCGGCATCTGCATGAACTTGCGAACGGACGACCGCATCACCTCCAACCATCGCGGGCATGGCCACGCGCTGGCCAAGGGGGCGGGCGTGGCCGGCATGATGGAAGAGCTGTTCGGCCGCGCCGGCGGCCATTGCCGCGGCAAGGGCGGCTCCATGCACATCGCCGATTTCTCGGTCGGCATGCTCGGCGCCAATGGCGTGGTGGCGGGCGGCATCCCGATCGCGGTCGGCGCGGCGCAGGGCCTCCGGCTGCTCGGCTCCTCCGCCATCGTCTGCTGCTTCTTCGGCGACGGCGCGATCAATCGCGGCCCCTTCCTCGAGGGGTTGAACTGGGCGGCACTGTATCGCCTGCCGGTGCTCTTCGTCTGCGAGGACAACGGCGTCGCCGCCTTCACGCGCTCCGAGAGCGTCACCGCCGGCCCCGGGATCGCCGCCCGGGCGGAGGCGTTCGGCGTCCCCTGCACGACAGTGGACGGCAACGACGCCGCGGCGGTGGACGACGCGGCCGCGCGCCTAGTGGCCGAGGTGCGCGGCGGCGCCGGCCCGCGCCTTCTGCACGCCACGACCTTCCGTCTGATGGGCCATACCAGCACCGACCCCGCTGCCTGGCGCGAGGCCGGCGAGGTGGAGGCCGCGCGCACGCATGAGCCCATCCTGCGCCTGCGCGCGCGCCTGCTGGAGGAAGGCGCCGGCGCGAAGGCGCTCGACGTCATCGAGGGCGAGGCGCGGGCCGAGATGTCCCAGGCCCGCGCCGACGCCCTCGCCGCCCCCTGGCCCGATCCGGCGACCGCGTGGGAGGATGTGCAGGATTCCGGCGCCGTGCAGGAGGCCGTCTGACATGGCCGAGGTGACCCTGGTGGAGGCCGCGCGGCTGGCGGCCCTGCAGGAGATGCGGCGCGACCCGCGCGTCTGGGTGCTGGGCGAGGACGTCGCCCGCGGCGGTCTGTTCGGCCAGTACCGCGGATTCCTCGAGGAATTCGGCGCCGAGCGCGTCGTCTCCACGCCGATCAGCGAGTCGACGATCATGGGCGCGGGCCTCGGCGCCGCGCTGGTCGGCACGCGCCCGATCATCGAGATGCGGATCTTCGACTTCGTGATGTGCGCGATGGACGAGCTGGTGAACCAGATCGCCAAGATCCGCTACATGTTCGGCGGCCAGGCGCGGCCCGCCGTGGTGGTGCGCATGCCGCACGGCATCTGGCGCAACTCCGCCGCGCAGCATTCGCAGACGCTGGAGAGCTGGTTCACCCACATCCCGGGCGTGGGGGGGGGCGGGGCCGCCGCGCCCCC
>NZ_JBWXTD010000007.1:133479-134111 GCF_056682175.1 Falsiroseomonas sp. RANM36 | reverse complement strand
TCGCCCCGGGGCGGGCGGGGGCCCCCCCCCCCCCGGGGGGGGGGGGGGGGCGGGGGCGGCCCCCCCCCGCCGACACCGCGGGGCTGCTGGTCAGCGCGATCCGCAGCGACGACCCGGTGCTGTTCTTCGACCCGAAGAACCTGTTTCCGGTGACGGGCGAGGTGACGGAGGCGATCGCGCCGATCCCCTTCGGCCAGGCGCGGCGGATGCGCGAGGGCGCGGACCTGACCATCGTCACCTGGTCGGCCATGGTGCCCGCGGTGGCGGAAGCGGCCGCCACGCTCGCCGCCCGCAAGGTCTCCGCCGACGTGCTGGACCTGCGCACGCTCTGGCCCTGGGACGAGGCGGCGGTGGCGGCGTCGGTGGCGCGGACCGGGCGGCGTCTGGGGGTGCACGCGGCGGTGACGACCGGCGGGTTCGGCGCGGAGGTCGTCTCCCGCGTCGTCGAGCGGCTCGGGCCGGGCGGGGTGCGGGCCGTGGCCCGGCGCGGGCAGCCGCGCGTGCCCGTGCCCTTCGCACCGCCGCTCGAGGATGCGCTGAAGCCGGATGCGGCGAAGGTGGGCGCGGCGGCGGAGGACCTGCTCCGCCGCTAGAGCACGACCTTCCGATCGACTGGAATCGGTCGATCGGAA
>NZ_JBWXTD010000007.1:130877-133379 GCF_056682175.1 Falsiroseomonas sp. RANM36 | reverse complement strand
TGCCCGTTCGGCGGAACCGCGGAGCGGTTCCACGGGCGCTGCTCTAGCCCCGCAGCGCGAGGTGGGCGAGCAGCCCGCCCGCGCCGGCCAGCGCGACGGCAAGCGCCATCGGCCAGGGCGTGGCGGTGCCGAGCGCGCCCAGCAGCACGCCCATCACCGCGCCGCCGCCGAACTGGATCGTGCCGATCACCGCCGAGGCGCTGCCGGCGAAGCGCCCCATCGGCGCCATCGCCAGCGCAGAGGCCAGCGGCAGCACCGCACCCATCAGCGACATGAACAGGAACAGCGTGCCGAGCAGCGCCCAGAGCGTGCCCAGCCCAACGGCAAGCGGCACCAGCGCCGCCGCGGCGGCGCAGGCCGCGAGCGCGCCGACCAGCAGGCGCTGCGGCGGATGGCGTCGCACCAGGCGCGAGATCACCTGGCTGGCCAGGATCAGGCCGAAGGCGTTGGAGCCGAAGGCGATGCCGTATTGCGTCGGGCTCAGCCCATGCGTGCCCATCAGCGCCTGCGGCGAGCCGACGAGATAGGCGAAGAGGCCGAGCATCGGCACGGCGCCGGCCAGCGCATGCGCCAGGAAGCGCCGGTCGCGCAGGATCTGCAGGTAGACGGCGACCACCTGGGCCGGCCCGTCGCGCCGCCGCCGCTCGGGCGGCAGGCTTTCCGGCAGCGCGATCCACACCAGCAGGAGCGCCAGCATCCCGTAGATGCCGAGCGCCCAGAACAGCGCGCGCCAGCCGGCGAGCGCCAGCAGGAAGCTGCCGAGCATCGGCGCCAGGATCGGCGCCGCGCCCATCACTAGCATCAGCGCCGCCATCATGCGCACCGCGCCGCGATCGTCGCAGAGGTCGCGCACCACCGCCCGCGCGATCACCATGCCCGCGCAGCCGCCGATCGCCTGCAGCAGGCGCAGCCAGAGCAACGCCTCGGCCGAAGCGGCGAGCGCGCAGCCGATCGAGGCGGCGGCGAACAGCGCCAGTCCGCCGAAGATCGGCAGGCGCCGGCCGACACGGTCCGACAGCGGGCCGAAGACGAGCTGCCCCGCCGCGATGCCGATCAGGAAGGCGGCGAGGGTGCGCTGGATCGCCGCCGGCGACGCCGCGAGCGATGCCTCCATCGCCGGGAAGGCCGGGAGATAGAGATCCACGCCGAGCGGCCCGAGGGCCGTCAACGCGCCGAGCAGGGCGGCAAGCCGCCGATAGCCCTCCGGCATGCGCATCCGTCGGTTGTGGTGCGCCGATCGCGTAGCGCGACGCCGCTTGGGCGTCCAGCGCCGCGCCGTTCCGCAGCCGTGCTATCCGCGGTTGCGCTCATGAGCAGGCCTGTCTAGCCTGCGCTCCGACGTAGCCTCCGCGAGTGAGGCGCGTGGGAGGGAGCGTATGGCGAGCGTCTCGGTGCGGCAGGCCCAGAAGTCCTTCGGCAGCACCAGGATCCTGCACGGCGTGGATGTCGAGATCGCCGATGGCGAATTCGTCGTGCTGGTCGGCCCCTCGGGCTGCGGCAAATCCACGCTGCTGCGCATGATCGCGGGCCTCGAGAACATCACCGGCGGCGAGATCGCCATCGGCGGCCGCGTCGTGAACAAGGTGCCGCCGAAGGATCGCGACATCGCGATGGTGTTCCAGAACTACGCGCTCTACCCGCACATGACCGTGCGGGAGAACATGGCCTTCTCGATGAAGCTGGCGAAGGCGCCGCGCGACGTGATGGAGGAGGAGGTCCAGCGCGCGGCGAAGATCCTCGGCCTCGATGCGCTGCTCGATCGCTACCCACGGCAGCTATCCGGCGGCCAGCGCCAGCGCGTGGCGATGGGGCGCGCCATCGTGCGCCACCCGCAGGTCTTCCTGTTCGACGAGCCGCTGTCCAACCTGGATGCCAAGCTGCGCGTCCAGATGCGGTCGGAAATCCGCGAATTGCAGCAGCGGCTCGCGACCACCACGATCTACGTGACGCACGACCAGATCGAGGCTATGACCATGGCCGACCAGATCGTGGTCATGAACGCCGGCCGCATCGAGCAGGCCGGCGCGCCGCTGGCGCTCTACGACAAGCCTGCCAATACCTTCGTCGCCGGCTTCATCGGCAGCCCCGCGATGAACCTGCTGGCAGGCACGACGACGGCGGAGGGCTTCCGTGCGGAAGGCGGCGCGCTGTTGCCGCTGCCGCCGGGCGCGCCGGGCGGCGCCGTCACGTACGGCATCCGCCCCGAGCACCTGATGCTCTCGGATGACGGATTGCCAGCGACGATATCGGTGATCGAGCCGACGGGGTCGGAGACCCAGGTCATGCTCCGCATCGGCGACACGCCGCTGATCGGCGCATTCCGCGAGCGGATCCAGGGCAAGGCAGGCGATACGCTGCGCGTCCAACCCGACCTGTCCCTGGTGCACCTGTTCGGCGCCGACGGCCGGCGGCTGTGACAACGAACTGAGGAGGAGGAAGCCAAGCCATGACCCACATCATCACCCGTCGCTCGGCGCTCGCGCTCGGCGGCGCCGCCATCGC
>NZ_JBWXTD010000007.1:119656-130869 GCF_056682175.1 Falsiroseomonas sp. RANM36 | reverse complement strand
GGGGGGGGGGGGCGGGCGGGGGGGGCGCCGCCGCCGCCGGGCCGCCCCCGGGGCCGCAGCCGGCTATGCCGAACCTGCCGATCGAGCGAGGCGCCAGCCTCCGCATGCTGCGGCCCGTGCGCTTCGTGCAGCCGGACGAGGAGGTCTTCCGCGCCAACTGTGCGCGCTTCGCGCAGGCGAACGGCATCGAGGTCCGCGTGGACTTCGTCGGGTGGGAGGACATCACCCAGCAGACGGCGGTCACGGCCAACACCGGCGCCGGCCCGGACTGCATCATCGGCTTCAACGAGGCGCCGCACATCTACGCCGACAAGCTGGTGGACATGACCGACGTCGCCAACTACCTCGGCGCGAAATACGGCGGCTGGAAGGTGATGGCGCAGCGCTACGGCAAGCGCCACGGCACCGACAACTGGCTCGGCCTGCCTTTCGGCGCCTCCGGCGGTCCGCTCGTGTGGCGCAAGTCCGCGGTGAACGAGGCGGGCTTCCAGAGCATCCCGGATGACCATGCGGGCTTCCTCAGGCTCTGCCAGGCGCTGCGCCGCATGAACAAGCCGGCAGGCTTCGCGCTCGGCAACGCGGTGGGCGACGGCAACGGCTTCGCGCAGTGGCTGGTCTGGTCCTTCGGCGCCTACCTCGTGGACGAGCAGGGCAACGTCGCGATCAACTCGCGCGAGACGATCGCCGCGCTCGAATATCTCAAGGAGCTCTATGCGACCTTCGTGCCGGGCACGATCGCCTGGGGCGACATCAGCAACAACCGCGCCTACGCCGCGAACGAGGTCTGGCTGACCGCGAACGGCGTGTCGCTCTACTTCGCGCTGAAGAACGACCCCGCGACGCGCCCGATCGCCGACGACACCGAGCACACGCTGCTGCCGAAGGGGCTGGCGGCGACCTCGCCGATGGCGGGGCTCACGCTGAACGGGATGGTGTTCCGCCACAGCCGCTTCCCCAACGCGGCGAAAGCGCTGCTGACCTTCCTGATGGAGGCGGACCAGTACAACCCGTGGCTGGCGGCCAATCTCGGCTACTGGTCGCAGCCCTTGAACGCCTACGCCGACAACCCGGTATGGCGCAGCGACCCCAAGATCGCGATCTTCCGCAACGTCATGGATTCGACCTTCTACGCCGGCTACAAGGGGCCGATCAGCCAGGCCTCGGCGGCGGCGAATGCCGACTACGTGCTGGTGCAGATGTGCGCCTCCGTCGCCTCCGGCCAGGCCACGCCGCAGCAGGCGGCGGCCGAGGCGGAACGCCGCGCCCGTCGCCACTTCCGCTCGCGCTGAGCCATGTCCGCGACCACCGCGCCGGCCTGGACCAGGACACGCCAGCAACCCGGCGCGCTGGCGCGGCTGTTCGACAACAAGGCGTTCCTGATCGTCATCTGCCTGCTGCCGGCGGTCGGCCTGCTGATGACCTTCCTGACCTACCCGCTCGCCCTCGGCGTGTGGCTGGCCTTCACCGACACGACGATCGGGCGGCGCGGGATCTGGGTCGGCTGGGAGAACTTCGAATACCTGCTGGAGGACCCGATCTTCTGGAGCGCGGTGTTCTTCAGCGTGTTCTACACCGCCGTCGCCACGGTCGGGAAATTCGCGCTCGGGCTCTGGCTCGCCTTGCTGCTGAACCAGCACCTACCGATCAAGTCCTTCTTGCGCGCCATCGTGCTCCTGCCCTGGATCGTGCCGACGGTGCTCTCGGCGATCGCGTTCTGGTGGATCTACGACCCGCAATTCTCGATCATCTCCTGGGTGCTGATCGAGCTCGGCCTGCGCGAGACGAATGTGGACTTCATCAACACGGCGTGGCCCGCGCGATGGAGCCTGATCGCCGCGAACATCTGGCGCGGCATCCCGTTCGTCGCCATCACGCTGCTCGCCGGGCTGCAGACCATCTCGCCCTCTCTCTACGAGGCGGCGTTGCTGGACGGCGCGACACCCTGGCAGCGCTTCCGCTACATCACCTTCCCGATGCTGCTGCCGATCCTGGCGATCGTGATGACCTTCTCGATCATCTTCACCTTCACGGACTTCCAGCTGGTCTATTCGATCACCCGCGGCGGTCCGGTCAATTCGACGCATCTGATGGCCACCCTCGCCTTCCAGCGCGGCATCCCGAGCGGCCAGCTCGGCGAGGGCGCGGCGATCGCGGTGGCGATGATCCCGTTCCTCGTCTTCGCGACGCTGTTCAGCTACTTCGCGCTTGCCCGGCGCAAGTGGCAGCAGGGGGAGAGCAACGACTGATGTCGGACGTAGCCGCCAGCCCAGGCAGCACCAACACGGCCTCGGCCGCGCCGGAGGCGATGGCCTGGGACAGCCGCAGCCGGCGTGTCGTCACGCTCTATGTGCCCCTCGCCTGCTTCGTGATCATCCTGCTGTTCCCGTTCTACTGGATGGCGGTGACGGCGTTCAAACCGAACGCCGAGCTCTACGACTTCGCGACCCACAACCCTCTCTGGATCACTTCGCCGACGCTCGAGCACGTCCATCACCTGCTGTTCCGCACCAGCTATCCGAAATGGCTGTGGACGACGATGCTCGTCGCCGTCGCCGCCACCTTCCTGTCGCTCTTCGCCAGCACCCTCGCCGCCTATGCGATCCAGCGGCTGCGCTTCACCGGCAGCCAGTATGTCGGGCTGGCGATCTACCTGGCCTACCTGGTGCCGCCCTCGATCCTGTTCATCCCGCTGGCGACGATGGTGTTCCAGCTCGGCCTGTTCGACACGCCCTTCGCGCTGATCCTGACCTATCCGACCTTCCTGATCCCGTTCTGCACCTGGCTGCTGATCGGCTACTTCAAGTCCATCCCCTACGAGCTCGAGGAGTGCGCGCTGATCGACGGCGCCTCGCGCCTGCAGATCCTGCGCCAGATCACGCTGCCGCTGGCCGTGCCGGGCCTGATCAGCGCGGGCATCTTCAGCTTCACGCTGTCCTGGAACGAGTTCATCTACGCGCTGGCCTTCATCCAGAGCAGCGAGAACAAGACGGTGCCGGTCGCGATCCTGACGGAGCTGGTCACCGGCGACGTCTACCAGTGGGGCGCGCTGATGGCGGGCAGCCTGCTGGGCTCGCTGCCGGTGGCGATCTTCTATTCCTTCTTCGTGGACTACTACGTGTCCTCGCTGACCGGCGCGGTGAAGGAATAGCGCGCCGGGCCGTGCGGCGCGCTACAGCTTGCGCTCCAGCGCCGCGACGTAGCTGCGGTTGTGGGTCGGCGTGATCCACACCTCGTTGATCGTCACATGCGGCGGCAGGCAGGCGACGTAGCGGATCAGGTCGCCCACGTCATCGCTCTGCACCATCCTGGCGCGCTCCTCCGCGCTGACCGGGTTCGGCCGCCTGTCGAGGATCGGCGTCGCCACCTCGCCCGGGCAGACGACGCAGCTGCGGATGCCGTTGACGCATTCCTCCATGTTGATGCTGTGGCTCATCGCCACCACGCCGTGCTTCGCGGCCGTGTAGCCGGGACCGCTGAGCGGCGAGACGTTGCGCCCGGCCATGCTCGCCGTGTGGATCAGCACGCCGTCCTTCTGCTTGCGCATGAACGGAAGCGCGACCGTCACGCAGTACATCGCGGAGGAGAGATTGCCGCGCACCAACTCGTCCACGCCCTCGGTATCGAGCACGGCCCAGCGCCGCGCGGTGATGTTGAGCCCGGCATTGTTCACGAGGATGTCGAGCCGCCCGAAGCGGCTGCCGATGAAGGTGCCCACGGCCTTCACCGCCTCCGGATCCATCAGGTCCGCCGGATGGACCTCTGCCGTGCCGCCCGACTGGACGATGCGCGCCGCCACCGCCTCGAGCGGCGCGTGGCGCCGGCCGGTCAGCACCACCGCAGCACCTTCCTCGGCGAGCTTGAGCGCCGCCGCCTCGCCGATGCCGCTGCCGGCCCCGGTCACCCATGCCACCTTGCCGGCGAGCCTCGTCACGTCGCGTCCTCCCCTGATCGTCGCGCGGCCAGCCTACGACGCCCTGCCTGCTTGTCCACCGGCGGGACGCGTGCGAGGCTCCCGCCGCGGCGCGTGGAGGAAACGATGCGGATCGAACGGGTGCAGACCCTGGTCGCCGATGCGGGCTGGCGCACCTTCTCCTTCCTCCGGATCGACACCGCCTGCGGCGTCACGGGCTGGTCCGAATACAACGAGGCCTTCGGCAGCCGCGGGCTTTCTCAGGTCATCGAGGCGCTGGCGCCGCTGATCTTGGGGATGGATCCCCGCGCGAGCGAGGCGGTCGTCGCGCATCTGCATGTCCACACCCGCCAGTCGCGCGGCGGGCTCAACCAGCAGGCGATCGCGGCGATCGAAAACGCGCTGTTCGACATCCGCGGGAAGGAAGCGGGCAAGCCTGTCGCCGCGCTGCTCGGCGGCCCGGTGCGGTCGCGGATCCCCGTGTATTGGTCGCACTTCGCCACCTACCGCGTCAGCCAGCGCGCCTCGGGCCTGTTGCCGCCGCTCGAGACCTATGACGACCTCGCCAACCATGCGGCCGAGGTCAAGCGGCACGGCTTCCGCGCGCTCAAGACGAACATCCTCCGCAACCTCGACGGCCGGCTGCACTACTTCAACCCTGGCTTCGGCCGCACGCCAGGCTTCCCAGAGCTCAACTGGGACCAGACGACCGAGCGCTGGGCCCGCGAGCAGCTCGGCGTGATCCGCGAGGCCGTCGGCGCCGAGTTCGGCCTGATGCTCGACGTCAACTTCCACTTCAAGACCGAGGGCTTCCTGCGCATAGCGGACACGGTGGCGCCCTTCGGCCTGACCTGGCTCGAGATCGACAGCCACGACCCCGCCTCGCTCGCGCTGATCCGCGCCCGGGCGCGCTGCCCGATCGCCTCCTGCGAAACGCTGCACGGCCGGCGCGAGTTCAAGCCCTTCCTCGAGCGCCAGGCGATGGACACGGCGATCGTGGACGTCGTGTGGAACGGCATCGGCGAGAGCGCGAAGATCGCCGCCATGGCCGATGCCTTCGAAGTGAACTGCGCCCCGCACAATTTCTACGGCCACATGTCGTCGGTGATCAGCGCGCATTTCTGCGCCGCGATCCCGAATTTCCGCATCATGGAGATCGACATCGACAGCTGCCCCTGGCGCGACGAATTCGTCTCCGCGCCTCCGGTCATCGAGGATGGCGACATGATCCTGCCCGATGGCCCCGGCTGGGGCATCGAGGTCAACGAGAAGGCGGTGCGCGCGCGCCCGCCGAAGCATTGAGGAGACGCCGAGCGTGTCGAGCTTCCGGATCCTGACGCCCGCGGGGGCATCCTTCACCGTCGCCGGCGGCGGCTACGACCTGGAGATGGAGGCGCTGGAGCGGCTCGGCGCCGAGATCGTCGAATGCGCCCCGAACGAGGAGGCCTTCATCGCCGCGGCCCCGCTGGCCGATGCCGTCTACGCCAAGGGGATGAAGTTCACCGCGCGGATGATCGAGGCGTTGAGCAAGGCCAAGGTCATCACCTGCGCGACCGTGGGCGTGGACTATGTGGACGTCGTCGCCGCTACGGCGAAGGGCCTCCCCGTCACCAACTGCCCCGACACCTTCATCGAGGAAGTCGCCGACCACGCGATGATGCTGCTGCTGGCGACCCATCGGCGCTGCATCGAGCAGGACCGCATGGTGCGCGAGGGCCGCTGGGGCGAGGGCCGGCCGCAGCTTCTCAACATCCCGCGCCTGATGGGCAGCACGCTCGGCTTCGTGGCCTTCGGCCGCGTTGCGCGCCTGACCGCGATGCGCGCCAAGGCCTTCGGGCTGCGCATGATCGCCTACGACCCTTTTGTGGACGAACTGACCATGTCCGCGCTCGGCGTGGTGCCGGCGAGCCTGGACCAGGTCCTGTCCGAGTCCGACTTCGTCTCCATGCACGCGCCGGACACGCCGGATTCGAAGAAGATGCTGACCACGAAGCACTTCGCCCGCATGAAGAAGACGGCGATCTTCATCAACACCGGCCGCGGCCCGACGGTGGACGAGGCGGCGCTGGTCGCGGCGCTGCAATCCGGCCAGATCGCCGGTGCCGGCCTCGACGTGTTCGAGGTGGAGCCGCTGCCGAAGGACAGCCCGCTGATCGGCATGCCGCATGTCATCCTCTCGCCGCACAACGCCTCCGCCTCCGCGCGCTTCGACGAGGCGCGCAAGCGCCGGGCGGGGCAGGAGATGGCGCTGGTCTTGTCCGGCCGCTGGCCGATGAGCTGCGTCAACCCCACGGTGCTGCCCGGCTCGGGCCTGCGCCGCTGGCAGCCCTATGCGATGGAGCGGGGTCCGAACAGCTGATCGCGACGGTTCACGCGGCAGACGCATCGGACTAGGTTGCGCGCCGAACGCCAGGAGAAACGCGGATGTACCAGGACACGCAGCTCTATATCGACGGCACGTGGCGCGCCGCGCGCTCGGGCCGGACCCTCCCGGTCCTCAACCCGGCGACCGAGGAGGTGATCGGCCAGGTCGCGCATGCCGGCAAGGACGACCTGGACGAGGCGCTGGCCGCGGCCGAGAAGGGCTTCGCGGCCTGGAAGAGGGTCTCGGCCTACGACCGCTCCAAGCTCATGCGCAAGGCCGCCGACATCCTGCGCTCCCGCGCCGACGAGGTCGCGCGGCTGATGACGCTCGAGCAGGGCAAGCCGCTGCCCGAGGCGAAGATCGAGGTGATGGCGGCCGCCGACATCATCGACTGGTTCGCCGAGGAAGCCCGCCGCGCCTATGGCCGCGTGGTGCCGGCGCGGGCCGAGGGCGTCTACCAACTGGTGGTGAAGGAGCCGGTCGGACCGGTGGCCGCCTTCACGCCCTGGAACTTCCCGATCAACCAGGTGGTCCGCAAGCTGTCCGCGGCGGTGGCCACCGGCTGCTCGATCATCGTCAAGGCGCCGGAGGAGACGCCCGCCTCCCCGGCGATGCTGGTCAAGGCCTTCGTCGATGCCGGGCTGCCCGCGGGCGTGGTGAACCTGGTCTATGGCGTGCCGGCGGAGATCAGCGAATACCTCATCCCCCATCCGGTGATCCGCAAGGTGACCTTCACCGGCTCGACCCCGGTGGGCAAGCACCTGGCCGCGCTGGCCGGCCAGCACATGAAGCGCGTGACGATGGAACTCGGCGGCCATGCGCCGGCGATCGTCTTCGACGACGCGGATCTCGACCTCGCGGTGAAGACCCTCGCCGGCGCCAAGTTCCGCAATGCCGGGCAGGTCTGCGTCTCGCCGACGCGTTTCCTGGTGCAGGAGAAGCTCTACGAGAACTTCGTCGAGAAGTTCGTCGCGATCGCCAAGGGCCTCAAGGTCGGCGACGGCATGACGGATGGCACACAGATGGGACCGCTGGCGCATGACCGCCGCATCCCCTGGGTCGAGGGGCTGGTCGCCGATGCACGCCAGAAGGGGGCGGAGGTCCATGCCGGCGGCGAGCGCATCGGCAACAAGGGCTATTTCTACCAGCCCACGGTGCTGACAGGCGTCGGCAAGGAAGCGCGCATGATGAACGAGGAGCCCTTCGGCCCGCTCGCCATGATCGCGCCCTTCAAGGAATTCGACGAGGTGGTGGAGGAGGCGAACCGCCTGCCCTTCGGCCTGGCGGCCTATGCCTTCACGCGCAGCGCCAAGACGGCGAATGCGGTGGCGGCGAAGGTCGAGACGGGCATGATGACCATCAACCATCTCGGCCTGGCGCTGCCGGAAGTGCCCTTCGGCGGCGTGAAGGATTCCGGCTACGGCTCCGAGGGCGGCTCGGAGGCGATCGAGGCCTATCTCAACACCAAGTTCGTGAGCCAGGCCGGCCTCTGACCCGGCGAAGCCCCTCCCCCCCCGCCCCCGGGGGGGGGGGGGCCCCCCGCCCCCCGTCCCACCGGAGGCGAGCCTTTGGCGCGTCACGCCTGGGGGGACCGGACCTTAATATCCACAGCTTTTCGCATGCAGGCCCACACCTAGAACTTGTGCCCCACCGCCGCATTGTCCTACCGTATCTGGTGTCTGGGGGCAGGTGGGAGCCAGCGAAAATGGACTGGACGAACGAGGCCATCGAGCGCCTGCGCGCCCTTTGGGCGGAAGGCCACTCGACGGCGGAAATCGGCCGCCGCATGGGCATCTCGAAGAACGCTGTGGTGGGCAAGGCGCACCGCCTGAACCTGCCGCCCCGCCCCTCGCCGATCCGCCGCGAGGCCACCGAGGGGGCCGCGCCGCGCCCGCAACCGGTGCGTGCACCGCGCCCCGCCGGCATCGCCCCGCGCCTCACCCTGCCGCCCGTCGCGCCGCCGCCGCCCGTGCCGGTGCTGACCCCGGTCGCCGCGCCCGCCCCGGTGGTGCGCAGCTTCCCGCGCTTCTCGGCCGCCCGCGCCTGCTGCTGGCCGATCGGCGAGCCCGGCCAGCCCGGCTTCCGCTTCTGCGCGGCCGAGGCCCTGGGCGGCAAGCCCTACTGCGCCGAGCACGCCGCCGTCGCCTATGTGAAGGCCCGCGACCGCCGCGAGGACGCCGCCTGACGCCTATTCACACCCACCGCCGCCTCCTACATGCTGGCGGATGAGTGAGGGACGGGTCGGGATGCGCATCCTTCTTGCCGAGCCGCGCGGCTTCTGCGCCGGCGTCGTGCGGGCGATCGAGATCGTGGAGCGCGCCCTCGCGATCCACGGCGCCCCCGTCTATGTGCGCCACGAGATCGTGCACAACCGCCACGTCGTCGAGGACCTGCGCGCCAAGGGCGCCGTCTTCGTCAACGAGCTGGACGAGGTCCCCCCCGGCGCGCTGACGATCTTCTCGGCCCATGGCGTCGCCCGCGCGGTGGAGCGCGACGCGACGCAGCGCGGCCTCGATGTGCTCGATGCCACCTGCCCCCTCGTCACCAAGGTGCATGTGGAAGGCCGCCGCTACGCGCGCGAAGGCCGCGCCGTGATCCTCATCGGCCATGACGGCCACCCGGAGGTCGAGGGCACGCTCGGCCAGATCGACGGCGAGGTGCACCTGGTCGCCGACGTCGCCGATGTCGCCGCCCTGCCGATCCCCCTCGACGCCCGCGTCTCCTACGTCACCCAGACCACGCTCAGCGTGGACGACACCAGGGACGTGATCGAGGCGATCAAGACGCGCTTCGCCGATGTGGTCGGCCCCGGCACGCGCGACATCTGCTACGCCACCCAGAACCGCCAGACCGCCGTGCGCGACCTCGCCAAGGAGTGTGACGTGGTGCTGGTGGTGGGTGCCGCGAACAGCTCGAACTCGAACCGCCTGCGCGAGATCGCCGAGGAATGCGGCGCCCGCGCCCATCTCATCGCGGATGCCGGCGCGCTGACCCATGCGATGGTGAAGGGTGCGACAGCCGTCGGCGTCACCGCCGGCGCCTCCGCCCCCGAGCGCCTGGTGGAGGAGGTGGTGGCGACGCTCCGCGCCCTCGGAGCCGCCGAGGTCTCGGCGCTTCCCGGCATCACGGAGGACGTCACCTTCCGCCTGCCGACCCGCCTGCAGCCCGCCGAGTAGCCGCGCTACAGCGACCAGCGCAGCAGCGCCGCGGCGCGCGGATCGGCGCCCCGCAGCGCCATCTCGGCCTGCCCCAGATAGGCCTGCCGCGCCTGGTGCAGGTCGGTGAGCGCCCGCAGCGCGTCGGGCGAGGCCTGCACCGCCTCCACCAGCCCCCGGCCGATCTGCTGGAGGGAGGCGCCGGCCGCGAGCATCATGCGCTCCGCCCCGTCGGCCGCGAGGCTCTCGGCGCGGCGCTGCCCGCGCATCGCGACATGGGTGGCGATCGCCAGCGGCGGCGGGGCGGAGACGTAGGACATCGCCCTCTCACCCTACGCGACGGTTCTTGCCGCAAGGTTGACGCGGACGCGGGTGCCCGGACGTGCCTAGACTGGCCCCGCCAAGGGAGGACACCGCATGCCAGCCACCACCACCAGCCACGCCGCCGACGCAGAGTTCGAGCGCGGCCTGCGGGCATTCTTCGAGTATCGCGACCTCGGCATCCGCGACGCCACCGCCGGCGCCTTCGGCGCGCATGTCATTCGCGCCATCCCGGGCGCCCACGCCACCGGCCAGTGGCACACTCACGACCTCGGCTTCCAGATGTTCTTCGTGCTGAAGGGCTGGGTGCGCTTCGAATACGAGGATGTCGGCGAGAAGACCTTTCGCGCCGGCGATTCCTGCTACCAGCCACCCCGCATCCGCCACCGCGAGATCGCACATTCGGAGGATCTGGAACTGCTCGAGATCACCGGCCCGGCGGAGTTCCCCACCGAGGACGTTCCTGCGCCGGCGAGCGCCTCCGCGCCCGCGCGATGACATTTCGATACGCCGCCTTCGGCCGGGATTGACGCCGCAACGGCCGTGGTTCCCACTCCCTCTCGGTCGTGCGGCGCAGCCGGCGGCCAATGCAGTCGTGAATCGTGGGGACGTCATGCAGCGCAAACTCGTCGCCGAGTGTCTCGGGACGCTCTGGCTGGTGCTCGGCGGGTGCGGCAGCGCCGTGCTGGCCGCCAAATTCCCGGAGGTCGGCATCGGCCTGGTCGGCGTGTCGCTGGCCTTCGGCCTGACCGTCCTGACGATGGCCTACGCCATCGGCCACATCTCGGGCTGCCATCTCAACCCGGCGGTGACGCTCGGGCTGGTCGCGGCCGGCCGCTTCAAGGCCAGCGAGGCGCCGGGCTACATCGGCGCGCAGGTGGTGGGCGCGATCCTCGGGGCGCTGCTGCTCTACATCATCGCATCCGGAGCGCCGAACTTCGCGGGCGGGCTTGCGGCGAACGGCTACGGCTCGGCCTCGCCGGGGCAGTACGGCCTGTTCTCCGGCCTCGTCACCGAAGTGGTGATGACCTTCTTCTTCCTGATGATCATCATCGGCTCGACCCACGGGAAGGCGCCGGCGGGCTTCGCGCCGATCGCCATCGGCCTTGGCCTGACGCTGATCCACCTGATCTCGATCCCGGTCACCAACACCAGCGTCAACCCGGCGCGCAGCACCGGCCCGGCGCTGTTCTCGGGCGGCACGGCGATCCTGCAGCTCTGGCTGTTCTGGCTGGCGCCGATCGCCGGCGCGGTCGCCGCCGGCATCGTCTCGCGCTGGCTGCAGGACGAGGCGCCGGGCGCGCTCGTCGAAGGGGACGGTCGCTGACGGCCTGACGGGTGCGGGGCGCTGCCCCGCGCCCCTGCCTTCACTCCACCTTGGCGCCGGAGATCTGCACGAGGCGCTGCCACCGCGGCGTCGCGGCGCGGGTGAGCGGCCCGGCGGCCGCCCGGGGGGCGCGCC
>NZ_JBWXTD010000007.1:116566-119556 GCF_056682175.1 Falsiroseomonas sp. RANM36 | reverse complement strand
GCCGGGGGGGGGGGGGGGGGGGGGGGCCCCCCCCCCCGCCGCGCGGCGCGGCCCCCCCCCCCCCCCCCCGCTTCCCGTTGCAGCAGCTTCAGCAGCATCTTGCGCATCAGCACGCCCGGCCGGTCGGAGGGCATGTTCATCTCGATCCCGGCCTGGTCCAGCGGCACGTCCCAGTCGGTGCTCTCCAGGATGTCGCGGTCCTCGTCCGTCACCAGGCGGTCGAAGGCGATGATGTCCTCGGCCTTCGCATCGGCCTCGGTGTCGTTGCGATAGACGAACTGCACCACCATGCAGGACCGGTCGTCCATCGGCGTGGCGCCGGTGATGATGGAATGGCTGAGCCCGTTCGGATAGCGGATGCGCAGCTTGCGCAGGAAGGGCATGTACCAGCGGCCGCGCATGTGGCGCACCGTGGTGTCGCTGTCCATGCGCAGCACCTTCTTCTGGATCTCCGGGTTCCGCACCGGGACCTCGGTGATGAAGAGGAAGCCGTCCTCGTATTCCTCGACCTCCAGCTTGGCAGGCTCGGGGTGGCCCTGGTCGCCGAAGCTCGCCCGGTGGACGAAGGCGAAATGCGCGTTGTCGAAGCTGTTCTCCATCAGCCGCAGGCCGGCGCAGTTCCACACCTCGTAGAACTCGTCGATGCGTCGGCAGCCTTCCGTCTCCTCCTCGAAGTCGGGGATGGGGAACAGCGGCTCCTCCAGCGCCACCCAGACATAGCCGTAGCGGGCTTCGGCACGGTAGGAGGGGACGCGCATGTTGGTGGCGCCCTGCTTGTCCACCGGGCGCTGCGGCACGCGCATCACGCGGCCATCGGCGCCGAACTCCCAGCCATGGTAGCCGCAGGCCAGCCAGCCATTGCTGTAGAAGCCCTTGGAGAGCTTCGCGGTGCGGTGGCAGCAGCGGTCGTCCATCGCCGCCGGCCGCCCCTCCCCGTCCACCCAGAGCACCAGGTTCTGCCCGAGCAAGGTGAAGGGCTTCGGCCCGTCCGCCAGCTGCGCCAGCGGGATCACCGGATACCAGAAGCGGCGCAGCAGCGGGGTCGCGGTCTGCAGCATCGCGGCGGAGCTCCATTCTCGTGCGGGCCGAAGCGTGCAAGCGCCGGACCAGTGGCGCAAGGCACGGGCGCGCGGCGCGGCAGGCACTCGCAGCCGCCTCCATGGCGGGCAGCCTGCCCGCATTTTGGGCGGCCAGACGAGCCGCCAAGCGTGCCGGGCCGGGACCCCGCGGTGGTCCGGTCCTTGCTACCGAGCCTGGCCGCACAACCTCCCGGGAAGTCAGACCATGCGCCGCCGCCAGACCCTCGCCCTGTTCGGAGCCGCCGCCGCCGGCCTCGCCGCGCCCGCGGTGCATGCCCAGCAGCTGCTCGATATCCGCTTCACCCTGGACTGGGCCTTCCAGGGGCCGCAGGCGGCCTTCCTGCTCGCCCTCGACCGCGGCTATTTCCGCGAGGCGGGGCTGAACGTGACGATGGACCGCGGCTTCGGCTCGGGTGACGTGCCGGTCAAGATCTCCTCCGGCGCCTATGACGTGGGCGTGGCCGACATCAACCCCACCATCCGCATGCGGCTCGAGCGGCCGGAAGTGGACCTCTTCTCGCCCTTCCTGGTCTACGACGCCACCGCGCTGGCGGTGATGACGCTGCGGCGCGAGAACATCCGCACGCCGAAGGACCTGGAGGGCAAGCTGATCGCCGCGCCGGAGAGCGACGCCGGCCGCCAGCTCTTCCCCGCCTTCGCGCGCGCCGCCGGGATCGATGCCGCGACCATCCGCTGGCAGTCGGTCACGCCGCAGCTGCGCGAGCCGATGCTGGCGCAGGGCCGGGCCAACGCGATCACCGGCTTCATCACCTCCGGCATCTTCTCCCTGCGCGGGCTCGGCATCGCCGACCAGGACATCGTGACGATGCGCTACAGCGATGTCGGCGCGAATTTCTACGCCACCTCCATGATCACGAGCCGCCGCTTCGCTCAGGCCAATCCGCGGGCCATCACCGGCCTGATCGCCGGGCTCATCCGGGCGCAGTACGAAAGCCTGGCCGATCCGGCCGCGGCGATCGCCAATCTCCGCCGTCGCGAGCCGCTGACGAATGTGGAGCTGGAGACGGCCAGGCTGCGCATGTCGCTCGAGGAACTGACCTTCACCCAGCATGTCCGGCAGAACGGCTTCGGCAAGGCGGACATGGCGCGGCTGCAGGAAAGCGTGGACGCGGTGCGGGCCGCCTTCGGCATCTCGCGTCCGATGGCCGCCTCGGATATCTACGATCCCTCCTTCCTGCCCCCGGCCGCGCAGCTGAAGCTGGCCTGAGGGCGACACGACGAGGTTGCCGATGCTCCCCACCCGCTACTGGCAGGACCTTCCCTGGCCTGCCTTCCGCACCCTGCCGGCCAACACCGTCGCGGTGCTGCCGGTGGCGAGCATCGAGCAGCACGGGCCGCATCTGCCGGTTTCCGTGGACACCACGATCAACCAGGGCGTGGTGGCCCGCACGCTGAAGGTGCTGCCGGCGGAGGTGCCCGTGCTGGTGCTGCCCACGCAATGCGTCGGCAACTCGGTCGAGCATCTGCGCTTCCCCGGCACCCTGACCACCACGCCGGAGACGCTGCTGACGCTGGTGACGGACATCGGCGCCAGCGTGGCGCGCGCCGGGGTGAAGCGGCTGGTGCTGGTGAACAGCCATGGCGGCAATGTCTCGGTGCTCGACATCGCCGCGCGGCGGCTGCGCATCCTGCACGACCTCTTCGTGGTGAACGCGATGTGGGCCCGGATGGGCAAGCCGGAATCGCAGCGCGACCCGGTGGAGGGCACCTACGGCATCCATGCCGGGCGCGACGAGACGGCGGTGCTGCTGGCGCTCCGCCCCGACCTCGTGAAGATGGACCGCGCGAAGAACTTCGTCAGCCGCTGGCAGGGCGCCAGCAACGTCGCGCCCCGCGGCGCGCCCGCGGCCGGCGCGCCCCGCGCCCGGCCGGGGCCGGGCCCGGACCCCC
>NZ_JBWXTD010000007.1:85273-116466 GCF_056682175.1 Falsiroseomonas sp. RANM36 | reverse complement strand
GGGCGGGCCCGGGGGGGGTCGCCTCCCGGCGGGCCCCCCCCCCCCCCCCCCCCCCCGGGGGGGGGGCCGCGCCCCGGGCGGCGGCGCCGGCGTGGGCGGCATCAGCCACGGCACGATGCGCGAGCGCGGCAATTTCTGGGGCGCGCGCGTCGCGACGATGCAGCATCCGCCGCGCATCCTGGACCTGGAAGGCCAGGCGGCGAACCCGGTGAACCGCACCTACGGCACGACCGGCGTGCTGACCCGCATCAAGGTGCCGCTGACGCCGGCGCAGGCCTGGCGCGATGTCGCGATCGCCTTCGACGATTTCGTGCCCGCCAGCCGCTTCGCGCTGGAGCTCGCCTTCAGCGACGGCATCCCGAAGAAGATGTGCGGCGTTTTCGACAGCCAGCTTCCGCCCTTCTTCAAGGGCCTGTCGGACGCGGTGCCGGCCGGCCATGCGCTCGCGCTGGTGATGGTCGCGCCCGCGGCGCTGCGCGCGCTGCGCGAACTCGCCGCCGAGCATGGCGGGCGGATCGTCGCCGAACAGGATGCGGTCGCGGCGGAGCGCGACCCGGAGGCGACGCCCTACTACGAATACTGCTGGAACCACACGACCCTGCAGGTGCTGAAGAAGGATCGCGGCGTCACCTATCTGCAATGCCGCTTCCCCTTCGAGGACACGCTGAAGGCGCTGGAGGCGGTGCGCATCCCCTTCCGCGACGAGGTCTGGATGCACACCGAATGCGTCCGCTTCGGCGGGCGCACCACCATGTCCGCCCTGCCCGTGGTGCGCTGGACCACGCAGGAACGGCTCTATGAGATCATCGCCGCCTTCGAGGCGGAGGGCATCGGCATCGCCAACCCGCATGTCCTGACCATCGAGGAAGGCAGCAACTACCGTCGCGTTCCCGGCGACCAGCTCGGCTTCAAGCGGATGGCCGATCCGCTGGGCCTGCTCAATCCGGGCAAGATGCGCGACTTCACGCCGGAGGGTGCCGCGGCATGAGCATGGCGAACCCGAACATCGCGAAGGTGATGGAGGCCCTGCCGGGCCTCGCCTGGATCACCGATCCCGCCTTGGTGCGCCAGAAGTCGCGCGACTTCTTCTGGTACTCCCCGGTGCTGAAGCGCCAGCTCAACAAGGTGACCGGAGAGGCGCTGGTGGCGCCGCGCGACGAGGCCGAGCTGCGCGCGCTGCTGGCCGCGGCGCATGCGCATGACGTGCCCGTCACGCCACGTGGCGCCGGCACCGGCAATTACGGCCAGGCCATGCCGCTCAAGGGCGGCATCGTGCTGGAGATGACCGGGTTCAACCGCGTGATCTGGGCGAAGCCCGGCGTGGTGCGCGCCGAGGCCGGCATCAGGCTGCTCGACCTCGATGCCTGGCTGAAGCGCGAGGTCGGCGCCGAGCTGCGCTTCCATCCCTCGACCAAGCGCACCGCGACGCTTGGCGGCTTCATCGCCGGCGGCTCCTCCGGCATCGGCAGCACGACCTACGGCATCCTGCGCGAGCCGGGCAACATCCTCGGCCTCAAGGTGATGACGATGGAGGCCGAGCCGCGCGTGCTCGAGCTCCGCGGCCCGGAGCTACAGAAGGTCAACCACGCCTATGGGACCAACGGCATCATCACCGAGCTCGAAATGCCGCTGTCGCCCGCCTGGAACTGGGTGGACGTGGTCGTCGCCTTCCCGACGCTGATGGGCGCCGCGCGCTTCGCCGACAGCTTCTGCCGCATGGACGGCGTGGCGAAGAAGCTCGCCTGCGTCGTGCCGGCGCCGCTGCCGCAGCAGCATTTCAGGTCCTGGGGCGCGAAGGTGCCGGCGGGGCATTCGGTGGCCTGCCTGATGGTGGCGCCGCCCTTCCTCGACATCCTGCCCGCGCTGATCGCGAGCCATGGCGGCGCGGAGATCCTGCGCGAGCCCTCCGACGCGGCGGAGGTGCCGCTCTACGAGCACAGCTGGAACCACACCACGCTGCAGGTGCTGAAGACGGACAAGCAGATCACCTATCTGCAGACGCTGTTCCCCGCGCCGAACCATCTCGACCTGATCGCGAAGATGGAGCGGATGTTCGGCGAGGAGGTGCTGCTGCACCTGGAATTCGTCCGCTTCGGCGGCACGGTCTGCGCCTTCGGCCTGCAGATCGTCCGCTTCACCTCCGAGGAGCGGCTGGCCGAGATCATCCGCCTGCACGAGGAGAACGGCGCGCCGATCTTCAACCCGCACACCTACACGCTGGAGGATGGCGGGATGAAGCGCGTGGACCAGGACCAGCTGGACTTCAAGCGCCAGGCCGATCCCAAGGGCCTGCTCAATCCCGGCAAGATGGCGGCCTGGGACGATCCGGAGTGGACGCCGGGCAAGCAGCAGGCCGTGCATCTCTACGAGACGGACTACGAGGCCCCGGCCGAGATCCTCGAATAGGCGCCCCGCGCCGGCGTCAGCCGCTGAGATAGAGCGACTGGATCGCGTTGCCGAGTTCGATGTTGCGGTCGATCTGCACGGTCAGCCAGTCGTGCAGGCCGGCCGCGAGGATGGCATCCACCCGGCCCTTCACCAGCGTGTCGTTGATCTCGGCCGCGAGGCGCTGCGGGTCGCCGCGGCGCCCGCCGGTGCGCTCCGCGATGCCGTCGAGCGCATGCATCACGCGGCGATGGCAGGAGAACAGCGACCGTGGCAGTTCCGGCCGGAACAGCATCAGCTCCACGATCAGCCGCGGCTCCAGCCGCGTGTGGTAGAGCCACTGGAAGGAGCGGAGCGCCGAGACCGAGCGCAGCAGCGCCTGCCATTCGGCATAGGCCAGCGCGCCTTCGGCATTCGGCCCGCTCAGCGCCCGCCATTTTGCGTCCAGCAGCCGCGCCGTGTTGTCGGCGCGCTCCAGCATCACGCCGAGATGGACGAACAGCCAGCCTTCGTCGCGCAGCATCGTGTCGGCCGCCGCGCCGTTGAACAGCAGCGTCCGCGCGCGCACCCAGTCCAGGAAGCCCGGCAGCGCATCCGCGCCCGCGGCGGAGGCGGACCGCGCCCGCATCTCCCGCCAGGTGTCGTTGAGCGCTTCCCACATGTCCACGGTCAGCGCGGTCCGCACCGCGCGGCCATTGCCGCGCGCGGCCTCGATGCAGTTGGCGATGGAGGACGGGTTCTCGGGATCGAGCGCCAGCCAGCCGATCACCGCCTCCGGCGTCACGGCGCGGCCGGTGGCGCGGAAGCCGGGCTCGGCGCCGGCCGAGACGAGAAGGTTGCGCCACTCGTCATGCGTGCCGCCGAGGCTGCCCGCCAGGCCGGACATGCGCAGCGCCACCTGCATGCCGCGCGCGATGTTGCCCGCGCGTTCGGTGTAGCGGCCCATCCAGAACAGGCTGTCGGCGGTGCGCGAGAGCATCGCGGTCAGCCGCCCTGCCGCTGCGACTGGCCTTGCGCCGTCGCGCCGGCGGCGAAGGTCGGACCGTCCTCCACCACCCAGGTGTCCTTGGTGCCGCCACCCTGGGAGGAGTTCACCACCAGCGAGCCTTCGCGCAGCGCCACGCGCGTCAGGCCGCCAGGCACGATCCGGACCTCCTTCCCCATCAGCACATAGGGGCGGAGGTCCACATGGCGCGGCGCGATGCCGGCATCGGCCAGCGTCGGCACCGTGGACAGCGCGAGCGTCGGCTGCGCGATGTAGTCATGCGGCTTCGCGCGGATGCGCGCGGCGAACTCCGCCTGCTGCTCGGCGGTGCTGTGCGGCCCGACCAGCATGCCGTAGCCACCCGAGCCGCGCGCCAGCTTCACCACCAGCTTGTCGAGATTCGCCAGCACATGGGCGCGGTCCTCGTCCCGCTCGCAGAGATAGGTCGGCACGTTCTGCAGCAGCGGTTCCTCGCCGAGATAGAAGCGGATCATCTCCGGCACGAAGGGATAGATCGCCTTGTCGTCGGCGATGCCGGCGCCGGGCGCATTGGCCAGGGTGACGTTGCCGGCGCGGTAGGCGCCGAAGATGCCCGGCACGCCGAGCATGCTCTCGGGCCGGAACACCCTCGGGTCCAGGAAGTCGTCGTCCACGCGGCGATACAGCACGTCCACCCGCTTCGGCCCGGCGGTCGTGCGCATGTAGACGACGTCGTCCTCGACGAAGAGGTCGGCGCCCTCCACCACCTCCACGCCCATCTCGTCGGCCAGGAAGCAGTGCTCGTAATAGGCGCTGTTGAAGTGGCCGGGCGTCAGCACGGCGACGCAGGGCGTGCCGGTGCAGTTCGGCGGCGCGGCCTCCTTCAGCGTTTCCAGCAGTTCTTCCGGGTAGTGGCCGACAGGGGCGAGGCGATGGTCGGAACAGAGCCCGGGAAACAGCCGCAGCATCGCTTCCCGGTTCTCCAGCATGTAGGAGACGCCGGAGGGCGTGCGGCAATTGTCCTCCAGCACGTAGAAGTCGTCGGGCCCGGTGCGCACCAGGTCGATGCCGGAGATGTGGCAGTAGACGCCGGCCGGCGGCGTGAAGCCGACCATCGGGCGGCAGAAGGCCTCGTTCTCGGCGATCAGCGCCGCCGGCACGCGGCCGGCGCGGACGATCTCCTGCCCGGCATAGACGTCGCCGATGAAGGCGTTCAGCGCCTTCACCCGCTGCGTGAGCCCGCGGGCCAGCCGGTCCCATTCGGTGCGGGCGAGGATCCGGGGGATCACGTCGAAGGGGATCAGGCGCTCGGGATCGCCGCCCTCGCCATAGACCGCGAAGGTGATGCCGACCCGGCGGAACAGCGCCTCGGCCTCGGTGCGCTTGGCGGCCAGGGCGCCGACGCCATGGCGGGCGATCCAGCCGGCGATGCCGGCATAGGCCGGCCGCACGCCGGCCGCTTCCTGCATCTCGTCGAAGGCGCGGCCTGGTTGGTTGGAGCCGATCTGGTTCACCGCGAGAGTGCACCTTCCCCGTCTTTGCCTCGGGTGTCGCAAAAACGCGCCGCGGTGGGAAGAGGCACGGCCCGCCGGAAATGCTGCCGGATGCGCTCCGCTGCCGAATATGGCTGCCCGAACCGCCCATTCCCTGGGCAGGCCGGCTATCCCGTGCGGAGGCCGAGGCCTGCCACCTCGCGGATCAGCTTCGCGCGCATCGCCCGCGCGAAGTCCCGGCGATCCTCGGCCCGCACGACGAAGGCGCCCGGCCCGCCGATGACATCGCGTTCGTAGAGCGCCGCCAGCCGGCCGTCCCGCCAGTTCGACGACGCCTCGATGGCCAGCCCGTTCACCACGACGCCCTGCGCGACGAGTTCGTCGCGGGCCACCGGCGCCGCGACCAGGCTGCGGATGTCGGGGCCGTCGCCCGAGACGTCGATCGTCCGCTCCGCGGCCTGCCAGGGGGCCGCCGCGAGCAGGTCCCGCGCATGCACCAGCGCATCGCCGATCGCGTTGAAGGACTGCGCCGAGCGCGGCGCCTCCAGCATGGCCCGCGCCGCGGCCTCGGCGGAGGCCCGGTCGCCGACGCGCATCCAGTCCACCACGGTCGCCGCGCCGCCCGGCGAGCCCCATTCGACCATCGCGATCCCGATCGCCGCGCGCGGGCGGGAGCGTATGGCCGCCAGCACCGCAGGATGGGCGATGGCCTCGGCCAGGCCCTCGCGCTGCAGCGTGAATTCATCCGGGTCGATCGAGCCCGAAGCGTCCACCGCCAGCACCAGCAGCAGATCCACCGCCGCCCCCTGCGCGACGGCGCGGCCGGAGGGCGCGAGAAGCGCCGAAGACGCCAGCACGTCGCGCCGGCGCAGCCGACGGATCCCCTGCCACCCTGTCATGCCAAGCCCCGGTCGAACCCTGCCTGTCTCGACGCAGAGGCGCGTCGGCGTCAACAGGAAAGCGGCGCCACCGAACTACGCCGCGGTCAGCATCCGCACGCAGGCCTCGAAGCCGGCGAGGTCGGTCCAGCGATCGGCCTCCGGCACCTCGCGGCGCACCAGCACGAAGCCGGCTTCCCGCACGCCGCCATCGATCATCAGGTTGTCGGCGAGGCCGAAATCCTCGACCGCCATGTCCGCCGCGTCGCGCCAGCGCCCGGCCGCGTCCCGACGCGCCGCTGCGCCGAGGAAGCCGAGGGTGCGCGGCACGAAATCCGCCGCGACGTTGCTGTAGCCGAGCACCTTCCTGCCCAGCGCCCGCATGAAGCCGAGCTCATAGACCGTGCCGGCATCGGCCGAGGGGCCGCGGAACGGCGTGAGGTTGGCGATGATCGCGTCGGCGTCGCGCATATGCGCCTCGTTGCGGCGATAGATCCACAGCCAGCGCGGCAGGTGGGCCTCTTCCGGATGCTGCGGGTGGGCATCCACCGGGAAGATGCCCGAAAGCCCATGCGCGGCGCAGATCGCCCGCTTGCGCTCGGCCATGCCGATCGGATCGGGCAGGAACACGTCGGGGCCGGCGAGATAGACCTTCATGGCGGCGCCTATACGGCCGATCGGGCGCCGCCGGCCAGCATCGCCCTGGCATTCCGGGCGGACCGGTCCGGCCCTCCGGGGCTGCCGCCCCCGATCGGGCCAGCGGGCCGCGTCAGCCCTCGGTTTCCTCCTCCTGCAGCAGCTCGGTCATCCGGCGGGCGGCGGCGGAGGGGCAGCGGGCCTGCGCGTCCCGCGCCAGGGCGAGGCTCTGCTCCAGTTCCGGCAGGCTGTCGAAGCCGAGCAGGTCGGCGGCGCTGATGCGCGCTTGCCGCGCTTGGTCCTGGACGGTGGCGACGATCTCGTCCGCCACCTCGACCAGGCTCGACATCGCATCCGCCTGGCCGTGGTCGCGCACCCTGTCGCCGAGCCAGACGCCGAAGCGCGCCGCCTGCGCCTGGCCCACCGCGCCGGCCACGCTGACGAAGACCTGCAAGGCGCAGCGCTCCATCGGGCGCCGCTCCGTCAACAGCATCTCCTGTGCACGCGGCACGGCCTGTGCGCCGGCGGTGTCCAGGATACGGAGCCCCGCCAGCGTGGCGCCGGCACCGCCGAGCGCGGCGAGGGTCGCGGTCGCCGTGTCGCCGCCACCGCCCCCCGGGACGGAGGGCTCCGCGAGGATGGCTGGCTGGGCCAAGCCTTCCATTGCGGTCGCGGTCGGGGCGGGAGCGGCGGCGGGCGCCGAGGCCGGCGTCACCGCGACGACCTCGACGGCTTCGGAGCCTCCGGCTGTTGCTCCGCCCACCGCGCCAGCCGCCGCCGAGCCGGCCGCCCCCGCCGCCTGCACCCCGGCGCCGGCCAGCGCACCCACCGCCGAGACCCCCGCGCCGACGACCGTGGTGGCGGCGCTGACGGCCATGCCGCCGACCGCGGCCACGCCGCCGAGCACGCGGCCGGTGTTGCCGCAGCCCGCCAACAACAGGCCTGCCCCGAGAAGGCCCGCGATCCCTGGCGCCCGCATCCCTTCGCTCCGCAGATCGTTGCGCGGATGACAGATTTGCATGCGGCAGCGGGCCATGGGAACCGCGATCCTCTTGCCCGCCGCGGGCGGCGCCGGCCCAATGGCGCGATGGATCTCGAAGCCGAATACAACAACCGCGCCCGCGTGCCCGAGCATCCGGCGCACATCGCCCGCTGGCAGCGAGACGCCGCGGCTTGGCGTGCGGCCTGCCCGCAGGCGGCGCTCGACCTCTCCTATGGCGCGGGGCCGCGCGAGATGCTCGACCTGTTCGAACCGGCGCCCGGCGGCAGCGCGCCGCTCGCGCTCTTCATCCATGGCGGCTATTGGCAGGCGCTCGACCGCAGCTTCGCCAGCCATTGCGCGCGGGGGATGAACGGGCGCGGCATCGCGGTCGCCGTGCCGTCCTACGACCTCTGCCCCGGCGTGACGCTCGCCGAGATCGTCGCGCAGATGCGCGCCGCCTGCGCCTTCCTCTGGCGGCTGACGGGCCGGCGCATCCTGGCCACCGGCCATTCGGCGGGCGGCCACCTCGCGGCGATGCTGCTGGCCACCGAGTGGCCGGCCTTCGATGCCGGCCTGCCGGCCGGGCTCGTCCATGCCGCGCTGCCGATCTCGGGCGTATTCGAGCTCGAGCCCCTCCTCGCCACCTCGATCGGCGCCGGGCTGCGGCTGACGCCGGCGGAGGCGCGGGCGCTCTCGCCGCGCTGGATGCCCGCCCCGGGACGGAGGCTGCATTGCGTCGTCGGCGGGGCGGAGAGCGCGGAATTCCTCCGTCAGAGCCGCGACATGGCGGCAGCCTGGGGCGGCGGCTTCACCGCCCTGCCCGGCGCCGACCACTTCACCGTCATCGCCCCCCTGGCCGACCCGGCGAGCGACCTGGTGGATCTCGCGGCGCGGCTTGCGCGGCCCTGATCAGGCGCGGCGGATCACGGCGACGCGCAGGCCGAGCAGGCGCTCATCCGCGCCCTCGCCGGTCATGAAGGGCGAGGCGGTGGTCTCCGCCTCGAAAGACAGGTCGAGCGCGCCATCGGCGCCGATGCAGTCCGCCGGTATGCGCAGGGCGAGCGTCGCGGGCCGTCGCGGCGCCACCGGCTGTTCGGCCAGCACCCGGCCGCCGGCGCTGATCCGCACGGGCAGCCGCTCCGATCCCGGCGGCGCGCGATACCCGGAAAGCTCGACCTCCAAGGTCGCATCGTCTGCGCCGGCTTCGGGCAGTCGCAGCGGCAGCACCGCGGTCGGCCCGAAGGACCAGGTCGCCATCGGCTCCGGACCATGCCAGTCCTCGCCGAGCGCGGCCGCGAGCACGGCGAGGCCCGCCTCGTCCTTCTCCGCCGTGCCGAGCCGGATCTCGCCGCCCGGCCAGAGATCGAGGCGCGGCCGGGCCGGCACGACGCCCGGTGCGCACAGCGCGACGGAGAGCAGCCCGAACCCGAAGGCGATGTCGGACTGGCCGAGGCCGAGATCGTGCGGCGCGCGGGGCGCCTCCGCCTCGATCTCCAGCGCCATCGGCTGGCGGCGGGCGCGCAGCAGGGCGGGCAAGGGCACGGCCAGCGTCACGGGATCGGCCGCCGCGATGTCGAAGCGCGCCACCTCCTCGCCATTCAGCCGCGCGCGCAGCAGGAGCGGCGCCGCCGCCGTGGCGACCGGCCGGATGCGCAGGTTCAGCACGAGATCGGATCCGGGCTGGTCCAGGATGGTCATCGCCAGCCGCTTCACCGGCTCCGCCGTCCACAGCCCCCAGGGCGCGGAGGACCGCCAGCTTCCCTCCAGCATCGCGCGGCCTTCGGCGCTGCGCAGCAGCGCATGGCCTTGGCCGGGGCGCAGGCGCTTCTGGCCGGGACGCTCCATCGTGAAATAGCGGCCCGCATCGGCGACTGCGGAGAGCGGCGCGAGGGCGACCTGCGCCAGCCCGATGCCGAGCCGACGCGGATCGTCGGCCCCCGAGACCTCCGCGACGCCGGTGAGCGCGGCGGCGACGAACTCCACCCGGATCGGACTCTGCGATGCGGCCAGGGCGGCGGGCAGCACGGCATGGAACAGCTGGAAGCCGCCGGCGGGGACATGCCAGGACGCGACCGCCTGCCCGTTCGCCACCACCTGCAGGTCGTAGGTCGCGGCGCCGGCGGGCGGCAGGGCGCGGAGGTCGGCAAGCAGCAGCAGCGGGCCGCGCACCGGCTCGGTCGGCTCGAAGCGGAGTGCCGCGGTCGTCTCGCAGGCCCAGCAGCCCCATTTCTCGAAGGGATGCCAACCGGTCCAGCGCAGGCGGGAGGCGGTGATCCGATCGCCGAAGGGCACGACGGTGCCGAGTGCATAGGGGCGTGCCGGCCGCCGCGGCTTCGCCACGGCCGAGAGATGATCAAGCAGCTGCGCCGCCGCGCGATCCCAGCCATGTGGTGCATAGCCCTGCGCGATTCGCGCCTGGGCCGCCTCGCGCGCGGCGCGGCTGCCGGCGAGGAAGCGGATGCGCGCCGTCCAGGTCGTGACATCCAGCGGATCGAGCAGCTCGACGAGCCCCGGCGCGATTTCCCGGATGGAGGCGATGTCCGCAGCAAGGCACAGCTTGCCGTGGCGCAGGCTCTCGGCGACGGGCAGGCCCCAGCCTTCCTGCAGCGAGGGATACACGCTGAACAGGCAGTTGCGGTAGAGCCAGGCCAGCGCCGCGTCGTCCACATCCTCCAGGATCAGCACGCGGCCATCCAGCCGCGCGTCCTGCCGCAGCGCGCGCGCCAGGTCCCGCCCGCCCCAGGCCGCGCCGCCGACCAGCACCAGCAGCGGGCAGCGCGGGCCCAGCTGCGCCACCAGCTTCAGCCACACGTCGTACAGCAACCGGTGGTTCTTGCGGGCATGGATGGCGCCCACGCAGAGCACGAAGTCGCGGCCCTCCAGCCGCTCGGGCACGGACTGCCCTGCTTCGGCCGGCACCGCGGGACCGATCTGGCCGATCTCGTCGCCCTCCCGCAGCACCGCGATCGGCGGCAGCAGCAGGCCGGGCACGCGGGCGGCGAAGGCCTCGACCTCGGCGCGCGTCGCTTCCGAGACGGCGAGCAGCGCCTCCGCGCCGTCCAGCAGCAGGGTGAGGTTGTGCTCGAAGACGGGCGCGTAGCCTTCGTCGAACCAGAAGGGGAAGCGCGTCGGGATCACGTCGTGGATCAGCGGCGTCAAGCGCAGGCCATACGTGCGCGCGAAGGAGACCAGCCGCTCGACGTAAAGAGAATTCTGCATCCAGCCGCTGCCCGCGACGAAGAGCGGCGCGCCTTCCGGTAGCGCTGCGATGGGCTCCGGCGCCTCGTCCTGCGCGGCCAGCGCCTCGGCCAGCGTGCCGTCGCGCACGGCGGCGAAGGGCAGTTCCACGAAGCTGCGCGCGGTGTTGTTCCAGGCGACGAAGCGCAGCGCCGCCTTGCCGCCGGCGTGCAGCGCGAGCGCCAGCGCCGCCTCCACCCGCGCGATGCCGGTCCAGCGGCCCTTGTGGTTGGCGCCGGTCGTGACGTCGAAGACGATCGGCATCGGCGCCCGGCGCCCGCGCCGCGGCGGCGCCGGCAGCGGCTGCGGCGGCGCGGCGCCGCGCAGCAGCGCGGCCTCCAGCGCCTCGGCATAGACCGCTTCGGTCGCGGCGCGATGCGCATCCCAGCCGAAGGTCCGGGCGACGAAGTCCCGGCGTTCGGCGGCGCCGGCGCGGCCTTCCTCCCAGGCGGCGAGCACCGCGGTCCGCAGCGCATCGGGATCGGCCGGGTCCACGTAGCGGGCGTGGGGCCCGAAATACTCGCGCTCCCCGGATTCGTCGGCGAGCACCAGCGCTGCCCCGGCCGCCGCGGCCTCCAGCGCGGCCAGCGGCGCGCCTTCCGCCCAGCTCGGCAGGGCGAAGACCCGCGCGGCGGCGAAGGCCGAGGCAAGCAGCGGCGAATCGGGCGCGAGCCGCGGCAGCACATGCACATCCGCATGCAGGTGCCGCTCCAGCACGGCGCGATAGCCCGCATCCGGCGCGTGGCCGAGCAGCACCAGCGGCAGCCCGGTGCCGCGCAGCGCATGCGCCAGCACCGCCTGGTTCTTCCGCGGCTCCAGCCGCGCCGCGCAGAGCACGAAATCGCCGAGCCCCGTCGCCGCGCGGAACAGCGCCGGATCGGCTTCGGCGAAGCGCGCCGCATCCACCGGGTTGCGCACCACCCGCCCATGCGCCGTGCGCGCGCCGATGGCCGACAGGCGCGCCTTCTCGCGCTCGCTCACGAAGATCAGCCGGTCGCTGAGCGCCGCCATCTCCCGCAGCGACGCATGAAAGCCCGCTTCCGGCTCGGCGGGCGGCAGCGAGGCGGCGCGCCGAGCCGCCAGCCGCGCCCGGAAGGCCGCGAGCGCCGCATCCGTCCCCTCCCCCGGCTCGCTCTCCGCCAGCAGCCGCGGCAGCTCCCCGCCCCACAGGTCGCTCAGCCCGTGGTCGAGCAGGATCGGCGAGAACACCACCGCCCGTCCCGAACGATGCGCGCGCCGCACCGCATCGGGCGCCGACCAGGGCGGCCAGGAGTTGAACACATGCACCAGGTCGAGCCCCGCGAATCCGTCAGGCGCCGGGTGGTGGCGGAGCTCCGCCGGGATGCCCGTCTCCTCCAGCTCCTGCACGAGGCGCGGGGCGCGCACGCTGGGGCCGCCCTGGGCCTCGCGCTCGTTGCCGTGCAGCAGCAGGCCGACGCGGCGGGGCAGCGCGGGGCGCGCGGCCGGCGGGCCGAGCCCGATCCCCCGCGCCGCCGCGAGGTCTTGGAACAGCCGGTCATGCGCCTCCGCCCAGGCGTCCCAGCTGTGGTGCAGCACCGCCGCGCGCCGCGCCCGCTTCTGCTCCAGGCAGTCCAGCAGCACGCGGCGAAGGTCCGCCGCATCGCCGACGCGGTATTCCACATGCGGGAATTCCGGCACCCAGCCGACCGGGGGCGCGATCACAGGCGTGCCGCAGGCCAGCGCCTCGACCACGCACATCGGCCCGCCTTCGTAGAGCGCCGGCACCAGCACGTAGTCGAGGCTGCGATAGAGATCGGGCAGCGCCCCGGCCGGCAGGTCGCGGCCGGGCTCCGGCCAGCCGCCGCCGGTGAAGACCCACTCGATCTCCTCGAGGTCGCGCAGCTGCTCGACCAGGTGCTCGCCCTTGCGGCCGGTGTGATAGGTGCGCCCGATCACCCCGACGCGCAGCTTCGGGCGGAAGGTTTTGGCGTCCACGCCGGGCGGGATGACGGAGACGGCCTCGATCCCCGCCTGCCGCAGGAGGGCGGCGTAGGCGGAGGCGTGGCAGACGCAGTGGTCCACCTGGCGCGCCGTGTCGAAGAAGGCGTCATGGGCGGCGCCTTCGGGTTCGAGATGGGTGAAGAAGGCGATCTCGATCGGCGAGAGGCGGCGGCGCCGGCAGGAATAGGAGATGTAGTACTGGATGGCGGCGTCGCGGCGCGGCCCTTCGCCGAAGGCGACGTAGGGCAGGCGCGCGGCGATCTCGCGGGCCAGGGTTTCGAGGATCCAGCCGCGGTCCGAGGTGACGATGTTGACGAAGCTCATCCCGCCGCGGGGTCGGAAGGCGGGATGGGCGGCGCCGGGCGGAACTGCAGGGAGAGCAGGCGTGCGCCGAGCACGCGGGTCTCGCCGGAGCCGGCCCCGGTCGGCCGCGCGGCGTCCGGCGCGTCGATGGTCAGCACGTTCCCCTTGCGGCGCAGGATGTGCCAGTCGAATCGCCGCGCCAGCACGCGGCAGCGCGTGACGAGGATGGAGCCGAGCCGGTAGCCGTTCAGATAGACGAAGAGGTTCTGGCCGGCCTCGCGCGGCGGGCCGCGATAGGCGTCGAGTTCCACGATCAGCTCGGCCTCCGCCGCGCCGCAGCGGGAAGCGGCCTCGAAGTCGAAGATCACCTCGCCGAAGCGGCCGGTCTGCCAGACGAAGCCGCTTTCCGGGGCCGAGAAGCCGTTGAACGCCACCGGCAGGCTGGCGCCATCCCGGAAGTCCAGGAAATTCTCCCAGGTGAAGCTGCGTTGCGGGCGGGTCATGGCGGGATAGCGGGGCGGCGGACCGGCGCTGTCAAGCCGGCGCCGCGCCGCCCTTCGCCGCGGCAGCCAGGCGCCCCTGGCGGATCGCGAGGCCCCGCGCTTCGGCCAGTTCGCCGATGCGGGCCAGCAGGCCTTCCTCCCCGGATGGCAGCGTGCCGGGCGGCTGGCCGAGCTCGGCGGCCAGTTCGCTGATCAGCGCGGCCATGTCGTCGCGCGTGATCTGCACGCGGCCGCCGGCCTGATCCGGCTTCGGCGGCGGGATGGCCAGCACGCGACGGCCGCCGAAATACATCCGCTCGATCTCGCGGTTCTCGCGTTCGAAGGCACGAAGGATGGCCATGTGCAGCGGGCGCGGCAGGCGGATTCGCTCGCCGCCGCCGCGGGAGCTCAGCGCCTCGACCACGCTGTCCCAGTTCTGCACCGGCAGCCGCGCCCGGCCGAGCGCGTTCATCCGCCGCACGATCTCCGCCGTCTTGCGGTCCAGCGACGCGTTGAGGTTGCTGCGGCGCGCGGCCGGGATTTCTGGCGGGACGCCGGTGACCCGGCGGAGATGGGCAATGGCGTCGACGCCCTTCGCCCGCAGCGCATCGAAGCTGTAGACCCGCATGGCGACGTCACCGGCGGCCACCCGCCACCGGTCGATCACGTCTGCGAAGCTGAGATAGGGAAACAGCTCCCGGGGGTCGACCTGGTCGAGATGACGCACATCGCCGCCCTTGACCGTGGTCGCGTACCAGGAAGCTGCCATGTCCACTTGGTTCCGCAGCATGACATGGACGGCGAGTTCGCCGATCTCCACGCGGCGCAGCATGTCGAGCGCATTCCGAGCCTCTGCGATCGACCGGATGCGGGAGGAGAGATGCTCGCTCGATAGTATCGCTGCGGTCGCTCGGGTTTCGACGACTTCCTTGCTGAATTCCCCCGCGAGGCGTTCGCGCATGTCTGCGCGCGTTTCACCGGGCTGCCGGGGCGCAAGACTTGTGAGTTCGCGGTCGCTGTCATCCAACTGCGCAACTGCGGGCAGCGCGGCATGGTTGTCAAAGCCTGGGCGCGGACGGAAAGCCAGCGGATAGAGCAGCCTCGCCTTCAAAAGGGCTGAACGCGAGTCAGCAAAGAATAGCTGAGCACTGGAAGTGCCTGTCTTTTCCAGCCCTATATGCAGATGCAGCTTTTGAAGCTTAACCGGCATTTCTCTCCCAACAGCGCTCTCCGGCGCCGCGACGATGGATCAAACGCTTCTGCGGTTGGCGGCGCAGGGGAAGATGGAATCCTTGGCGCAGCTAGCCTTCTACCTTCTGCCCGATCACAACCATATTTTGCCATTGGTCAGGAGGCAATTCCCGCGCCACCTCGGGCTTATCCCAACAATCAGAAAACTGAAACCCATAAATACGCAATCCAATATTACGCATGGCTTCCATAACCTCAGGCATTGTATACTCGCGAACATGAAAATGAAAACGCTCATGCGGAGCGTAGCGAGCAGGAAATAGATGTTGCGGGTTGCGATAGTTTGCTATCTTTTGTCGCACATGCGCCGCATAGAAATTCGGCGTCGTCACATATAGAAATCCGCCCGGCTTGATAGAGCGCGCCAACATGGAAAACAAGTTCTCTGGATTAACGACCAAATGCTCAAGAACTTCACAAAAAAGGACAACGTCGAATTGGAAATCCGGCGTGAGGTCGTGCTCGCGCGTGTCCACAGCATTCAAATCTACCTTCCACTGACCGCAGACAATATCACTTATAAAAGGATTGAAAAACAAATCTGCAGAACCTATTGTGATGTCGGGGAATATTTTCTTGTATAACATAACCGTCAGACCAGAGCCCACCTCCAGAACGGAAAATTCCTTACCTTTCTTTCCGAGTGCAGTTCGCATCCAGTCGAGCGCGTGGCAATTTTCCGAAAATCTGCGATGGTGAAACGCAAAATATTCAACAGAAACAGGGTTGTTACTTAATTTTCCTTGTGCATTCAGCGTGCTTAACGCCTCAGCCAACTGCGTAAGGTAATTGGCGGCACCTGCGCGCAATGACGTAGTTCTTTCCGCATAAGTCTTCGTGCCGTGCTCCCGAAATATCTTACTTTGAGAAATATTTCCAATTCGCTTTTCGCCAATACTGAGAAGATTCTTGCGCTCTTCTGTCTTCATGAGAAGGCTAAGGAGCTCTTCGGGAGTCAGTTTGTTTTGCGCCATGCGCTCCGCGTAATATGCAAGGCCTTTCGGATCCGCTGGCCGGTTCAAGGTGGCCTGATAAGCCGCCTGAACAAACGGTTTGTAGGCTTCAATCTTCGCATCAGGTTCCATTTTTCGGCCCCCAACCACACTCATCATATCAACGCAAGTTTGACGAACATCGCCAGCTGCCTCGTTGGCCTGATCCTAGGCCACCATGGGTTGGCCGACCAGCGGCCCGCTCGGCCTTGGTTCGCCGCCCTTTGTCACGTCGCGCAGCCCTCTCGACATGAGCTCGACACAGGGCGAGAGTAACTGGCTTGTCCGCCAGCGCTGCGGCTATCCACGTATGGCTCAGGGATCAGTTCCGCCGTGTCGATGGCCGAGCGCCACGCTGCTTCGCACCCACAATTCGTTCACCACGCTTTTGTGCAACAAAAGTTTGCGAAAGCCACTCTGGGTGGCCGGCCGCATTGTCCTCCATGACCTCGAGCAACCGACACTGCCCGGCCGTCAGCACGTCACTGATCTCGCCGAATGGAAGCACGTGCATTTCGAGTGTCCTCGGGGGAGCTTCCAGATACTCCTCGGGCTCGAAATGGTATCGGGCCGCGTATGTTGGGACCTGAAATATGAAGATACATCCGGGCTTGCCTCTCGCCACAATTTTTTCCAACATATAACGCTGAACAGGCGGAGGATTGTGCTGTAAAACAATGATGGAATAAAATAGATCAAATTCCTCGATCAAATCGTAGTCGGCAATATTTCTCATCAAATGGAAATGGACATTCTGCGTTGATGTCTGCTCGGCATATCTTTTCGCTATCGCCAGATTTCCTTCCGAAATATCGTACGCGTGAACATTCGAAAAAATCGAAGCCAGCTGTAGCGATACTCGCCCCACGCCGCACCCGAGCTCAACGCACGTCGCGCCCTCAGGGATCTGGAGGCGATTACGCGAAATGGCGGCCCTCACAGCCTGAAGATCTCGCGCCCCGCTCTGAAAAAAATCTTTCTTGTTTTCTTCGATTTTCTCCATCTTAAACCGTGGATTTGTGAGAACAGACCAATACGGCTCTGACTCACCAAGCGCAGTCCATTGCTCTTGAATGCGATCAAACATCATTTTTAGTTGTTCGGCGCTAGCTTTAGCAGGGCTAGTTGGATTGACCGCAAGTCTAAGCCGATCAATTGTTTTGACCGTTCCGGCAAATTTTTGGCGAAACTCTGCGGACTGCAGAAGAACTCGCCTCAGGCTTTCAAGACTCTCATGGGTGCGGTGTGCTTCGTAAACGCGCTCGTTCTCGGGTTCGCGGCCTAGGATGAGCCGCCATGCCATGCGAATTTCTTCATCAGTAAGCATTCAGCACCTCCAGAGTGCCGGAAAGGGATTGCCTGCCTGCACGGTCGTAGCGCACCCGTCAACTCGGGCGCTTCGCCAGGCCTCATCGAAGGACGTGCTTAAAGGGCCGGCTGCGCCGCGAGGTGGCCATCGCGCAAGCCCTGGGTGATCTTGCGCGCGAGCTGTAGGTACCAGTCGGCTGGCAGCGCACAGCCATCCGCATCCAGCGCCAGGAACGCTGCATCCGAGGGCTGGCCCGCCAGGTCGGGCACCAGCTTGAAGATCGCCGTCCCCTCATCCACCTCGTCGAACATCGCGGTGTAGAGCGTGCCGGCCCCGGCATTCACCGCATTGGCCGCTTGGTGCCAGTAGAATTGGCCGCAGCGCCGGGCGATCTGGTTCAACCGCCCTTCCCGCTGCCGCGCCTGCATCAGGTTCGACCACGAAAAGCCGGGGAAGATCACCGGCAGCATCTCCCGCCCACTCGCGGCCGCTGTTGCAAGGTCAGGGCGGAGCACCTCCCGGAGATAGGCGTCCGCACCTGTCGCATCGGCATAGCGGCCGACCGTCCACGGACTCAGTACCTGCACCGCGGCATACACCTCCTGCCAGCGCGGGGCGGGGTCGGCGTCGCGCGTGCCGGTCCGCCAATACGCCGGGACGCCGGCAACGATCGTCAGGCCCTGGGCACCGGCTGTGCGGCGCAGATCGGACAGGGCGTGCAAGACGGCATCGGGCGTGAGCTTCCGGTCCCGGAACCCGAGGCCCCAGAGGCCAAGCACCGGCCGGCCAGCGTGGAACTGCTGCGCCGCGCTGCGCAACTGCCCCTCCTCGACCAGTCGGCGCCAATCCTCCACCAGCACGCGGAGGCCCGCATCATCGGTGCCGCTGAGGTCATACATGAGGAACATCGCCCGCCCTTCGGCCTCGGCGCCAGCGCGAACGTGAGCAAGCGTCCGGTCCACCTGCGCCCGCCTTCGCGGCGCCGACAGCACGGTGACAAAGCGCTGCACGGCCGCGCAGTCGATCTCGTATTCGCGCATCCAGCGGAAATGCCGCCGCACCGTGCGCGCATCCTGCGCGCTGAACAGGCGAACAGGCCGGCCGGCGCGGTCCGTCCAGGGCGTGGGGCAGCCCTCGCCCTGCTCAAGCTCCGAGGTGTCGGGCAGCATGTCGAAGGTCGGCTGCAACCGCCCGTCCTGCGTGCGGTGAAACCAATGGAACCAGTCGTCGCGATTCTGCTCGTCCGGGCAGACGAACCAGCCCTGGTAGCCCACAACATGCCGGCGATGCAGCGTCTGATGCCGTGTCTCTGCCGCCGAACGGCGCAACGCGGGCAGCGCGAAGGCAGCACTTGCCGCCGAAAGCAGCAGGCGGCGACGCATCGCACCCGTCATGACCGGCCCTCCCGTCGCCGCGCATCGCCGCGCCGCGGCGTCATCCCGCGGCTCCACAGGGAACCGCACAGATGACAGTTGCACAACAGCCATTCTTCACGCGCGAAGCGGGTTGACGAACGGGCAGCTTGCAAGGAAACAACCTGTCCGAGCGCGTCAACCATCCATCCCTTGCAGCGGAGAGTCGCACCGTGAAGAATTTCCAGGACGTCCTCGACGTGCGCAGCTGGGCGGATGCGGGCGTGCTGCTCGAAAGCTTCGCGCCGGTCGAAGACGGGTTCGTCTGGCAGATGGGCCGCTGGGGCGAGATCACCTTCGACTTCGACGAGGCAGGACGCAGCCGCACCGGCATGGCCGACCTGATGATCGAGCTGGACGTGTTCAAGCGCCAGCCGGAGATCGTCGGCCAGAACGTCTTCATCTACCTCAACGGCCTGCGCGTCGGCTCCTTCTTCGTCACCCATCGCCGCATCCTGATCATGAACTTCCCCACCAGCATCCTGCGCGCGAAGATGAACGTGATCACGCTGGACACGCCCGACTCCGCCTCGCCCAAGCAGTTCGGCAGCGAGGATGGGCGCGTGCTCGGCGCCGCCGTCTTCGCCGTGTATTTCCGGCGCGAGGCCTGAGCGGCCCGCGCGCCGATGGCCGCGGCCCCTGCCCTGGTCGGCGGCCCGCCCGCGGCACGGCTGCGCCGCCTCTCCTTCAACCTCTACATGGCGCCGCCGGACTGCCCGCTCGACCGCTTCTGCGCCCTTGCGGCGGAACGCGGCGCCGGCGGCGTCGGCCTCACCGCCCGGGCGGTGGAGGCGATGGGCCCCGAAGACCTCGCCCGCCTGCTGCGCCGGCATGACCTGGCCTGCACCTCGCTGAACAGCACGGGCTATGTGCTGCACGCCGATCCGGCCGCGGCGGCGGCGCAGGCGCGACTCGACGACCTGCTCTTCGCCGCGGCGCAGGCGCTCGGCGCGCCGATCAATGTCATCCTGGGCGGCACGCTGCACGGCGCCGGCCCCGGCCAGCCCGCCCCTTCCCTGCGCGAGGCCCGCGCCCGCGCCGCCGAGGGGCTCGACCGCCTCGCCGCACGCGCCCGCGCGGCCGGCGTGCGCCTGGCGCTGGAGCCGATGCATCCGGTGGCGCTCGGCACCAAGGGCTGCATCAACCAGGTCTCGCACGCCCGCGCGCTGGCCGCGCGCCATGCGGAGGTGGGGCTGACGCTCGACTTCCACCATTCGTGGTGGGACGCGGAGCTGGCAGCCGCGATCGCCGAGGCGCCCCAGGACATCCTGGTGGTGCAGGTCTGCGGGCAGGAGGTGCCGGCAGATGGCAGCGCCGCGCGGCGGGCGGAGCTTTCGGCGGGGCCGGTTGATCTGGCGCTGTTCCTCCGCGACCTCGATGCCGCGGGCTATGGCGGCGCGGTGGAGTTCGAGGTGTTCTGGGACCAGATGGGCCGGCCGGAGCTGCCCGGCCTGCTCGACCGCGCGGTGCGCGACTACCTGGCTCTGACCGCCTGAGGCGACGCGCGACTCGGCCGCCGAGCCAGGGCCGAGCGGCGGAGCCTCTGGACGCGCTCGCTCCGGGGGCGACTGATTTCGGCCTTGGGGGCTAGCCGATCGTGCCCGGCGCGGCTATTCAGCCGGCCGGCCGGGGATTCGCCACGCAGGTGGATCACCCGTTTCCCCGCTGGCCTGCTGTCCCGTTCGTCTAGAGGCCTAGGACACCAGCCTTTCACGTTGGCAGCACGGGTTCGAATCCCGTACGGGACGCCAGCAGAGGGGACCGAGATTCGGCCTTTGAGGGTCGCCGACCCGTTCGCCGGTTGGACCGTCCGCTATTCCTGAGCCTCCAGTCTTTCGGCATCCGCGAGCGATCGGGGCAGTGCGACCGCACAGTGATCGAGGAACAGGCGGTTGAGCCGCGACAGGTTCCGGTTGCCGGGCATGACGGCCGAGATCGTGGCCGGCTCGAACGCCCAGCCCGGCAGGATCCGGGCAAGCCGGCCCTCCCGCAGATGGGACGAACACAGGATTGATGGGATCCGGGCGATGCCGCATCCGCGCAGCGCCGCGGCGAGGATCCCCGCGAAATCGTTCATCGCCAGATTCGGCAGGACGTCGAGCGAGACGCTCTCCCCCGACGCCTCCGGTGACGCGCGGCGCAGGTTCCAGGTCACCGGGCCGGCCCCGCCCTCGAAGGCGACGATCCGATGGAAGGGCAGATCCGCCGGCTCGGCCGGCGGCGATCGGCCCTGGAGATAGGCCGGCGCGGCCACGAGGTACGACGCGTAGCTTGCCATCCGTCTCGTGGCCAGCTGGCTGTCCTTCAGCGGGCTGATGCGGAAGGCGACGTCGATCCGCTCGTGCAGGAGGTCGACGTACCGCTCCGTGCTCAGGATCGCGATGCGGGCGTTGGGGTAGGCCGCCTGGAATTCCGCCACCGCCGGCAGGAAGAAGGCCTCGACGAGGCTGGGCGGGACGGTGATCCGCAGCAGGCCCGAAACCTCGGACTGCCTGTCCCGGATGGCGAGGCGCCCGCCCTCGAACTCCTGCAGCCCGCGGCGGCAATACTCGAGATAGGTCTCGCCGAGATGGGTCAGCCTCACCTTCCGGGTCGAGCGCTCGAGCAGCCGCACGCCGAGATCCTGCTCGAGCTCGGCGATGCGGCGGCTGATGGTGGAGAGCGGTTCGCCGAGGTGACGCGCCGCCGCGGAGAAGCCGCCCTGTTCGACGACATGGACGAAGTAGGCCATGGCCGTGAAGTCCTGCATCGATTATCCCACCACAGAGATTATTATTCTCGAAATCTACGGATATTCCTTCAAGCGGTATAGTGTCAGCGTGGCGCATCCGAACCACGACACGAAGGACACGCCCATGTTCGCTCCCATGCACCTTCGCCAGGCCGCGCTGGCCTTGGCACTCCTGGCCCCGGCGGATGCCGCGCGTGGCCAGGGCTCCGATGCCGTCGCCGCGATCACCGGGACCCTCCGGCAGTACGAGGCAGCCCTCAACGCCGGCGACACCGACGCGGTCATGCGGCTCTACGCCGAGGATGGCGTGTTCATGCCGCAGCATCTCCGCTCGGCCGTCGGTGCCGGGCCGGTGCGGGCCGCCTATGAGGGCGTCTTCGGCGCCATCCGGCTGAACGTCGTCTTCGACATCGTCGAGGTGGTGCCAGTGGCCGATGACTGGGCCTTCGCGCGAACCAACTCGGCCGGGACCGTGACCGTGCTGGCCACCGGCCGGAGCGGGCCGGAGGCGAACCAGGAACTGTTCGTGATGCGGCGCCTGGACGGCACGTGGAAGATCGCGCGCTATGCGTTCTCCACGACATCCCCCGCGAGGCCCTGAGCACGGACGGGGATTTGCGCAGATGAGCAATCCCGGCAGTTTCGGCGACACGGCTGTGCGGGGTCTGTCGCTCGACGGTCGATCCGAGGCACCGAGGGCTGCACCATGAGCATGATGAAGGCCGTGGTGATCGACGAGGCCGGCGGACCCGAGGTGCTGAAGATCGAGAGCCGCCCCGTTCCCGCCGCGAAGCCGGGTTGGGTGCTGGTTCGCGTCCGGGCCTTCGGGCTCAACCGGTCCGAACTGTTCACCCGGCAGGGCCATTCGCCGAATGTCCAGTTTCCGCGCATCCTCGGGATCGAGGCGGTGGGCGAGGTCGCGGCCGATCCCGATGGGACATTCGCCGTCGGAGACCGCGTGGCGACAGCGATGGGCGGCATGGGGCGCGCCTTCGACGGCGGCTATGCCGAATACACGCTGGTTCCGGCCGGTCAGGTGCTCAAGGTCGACACGAAGCTGCCCTGGGAGGTGCTTGGCGCGCTTCCCGAGATGGTGCAGACGGCCTCGGGATCGCTCCACGCCGCGCTGCGCATCGCGGCGGGCGAGACGCTGCTAATCAGGGGCGGGACGACCTCGGTCGGGCTGACGGCCGCGATCCTCGCCAGGCAGGCGGGGCTCCGCGTGCTCGCCACGACCCGCAACCCGGAGCGGCGCGCGATGCTCCTGAAGAACGGCGCCGACGAGGTCTTCGTCGATGACGGGAACATCGCGGCGGCGGTGAGGGCATCCTATCCGGGCGGCGTGCAGCGGGTCCTGGAGCTTGTCGGGACGACGACGCTGCTCGACAGCCTGCGGGCGACCGCGCCCGGCGGAGCCGTCTGCATGACCGGCATGGTCGGTAATGCCTGGGAGTTCGAGCGCTTCAGCCCGATGGCGGCGATCCCGACGGCGGTGAACCTGACGACCTATGCGGGCGGCGCCGAGGACTTCGTCGCGACCCCGCTGCAGAAGGTGATCGACGCGGTCGAGGCCGGAACCTTCACGCCGCCGATCGGGCGCGTGTTCACCATCGACGACATCGTCGAGGCGCACCGGACAATGGAAGGGAACACGGCGGGGGGAAAGATCGTGGTCACGACGTGAGCGGAGGCCGGGCGAAGGCGGCGAGCCCGGGCACGGCGTCGCGGCCACCGCCTCGCCGACCACCCGGATTGACGGAGAAGGCTGGATCCCGGTCTCGCTCCCTCCGGCTTTGGTGGACGCGGGCGGTCGCGGCGGGGAAGCGCCGGGCGGCGTGATGCCGGATACCGCGGACAGGCTGGTCGTCTGGAACGAGACCGCCATGCAGGTGGAGCTCACGGGGGCGAACCACGGTGCGTCCGCAGCCCTCTGGGCCTAGCATGTCGAATCTGCCGCACAACGCCCAGAGACCAGTTGGCGTGGGTTCCCTTTCCTACGCCACCTCTCCCCGAGACAAATTTTCTCCCGAAGGCGGGCCGACGCCGTGAGGCGCAGGTTTTCCGCGGGTTTCGCGCGCGGACTGGCGGATGCGCAGGCGGAACGAAGCCCGTAAACGGCTCTCTCCGGCGCCGTTTTCTCCGAACCTGGCGACTTGGGCGATTTACCAGCCAGGCTGAAAGCCGGGGAAATCCTCGGGTTTCTGCGGCGGAAAGGTGGCGGAGTTGGAGAAAGCCATGGGGGAGGAAAGAGAATAGCCGCCTACAACACGAAGTCGGCGGCGCCCAAAGTGATGGCGCCGTTGAGCACGATGCGGAGGTCGGCCACCGCGTTGCCGTCAGTGTCGGCGTCGACGACGGTGACCGCGCCCGCGATTGCGGCGCGCAACTCGCCCTGCACGCCGGAGAAGGACGCGGCGCCGATGAAGGTGAAGGGCTGGTTGCCGGCCTCGCCGGGCCTCGCATCGATCGCTGAGAGATCGATCTTGTCCAGATCTGCCTGACGAAAGTCGCGGATGCGGTCGCGGCCACCAGCGGCGGGCGTGGAGTCCGAGACTGCGAGGTAGCGGAAGACATCGGGCAGGTTGCCGCCGATGAGCAGGTCGGCCCCGGCGCCGCCGGTCAGCGTATCGGCGCCGACCTCGCCGAGCAGCGTGTCGTTGCCGGCGCCACCAGTGAGGATGTCGTTGCTTCTGCCGCCGGCGAGCCAGTTGGCCGCGTCGTCGCCGGTGAGGGTGTCGGCGCGGATGCTGCCGCGCACCGCCTCGAAGCCCGAGATCTCGTCGCCCGCGGCGTCGCCGCCGGCCGCGTCGCCCAAGGCCAGGTCGATGCTGACGCCCTGCGCGGAACCGGTATAGTCCAGCAGGTCGAAGCCGCCGCCACCATTCAGCGTGTCGGCACCGAGCCCGCCCGCTACCGTGTCGTTGCCCTCGCCGCCGGCGAGCAGGTCTGTGCCGTCGCTGCCGAAGAGCGAGTCGGCGCCGGCGCCACCGTCGAGCGTGTCGGTGCCGCTGTTGGAATCCCTGCCTCCCTCCAGCACAATCCCGCCGCCCGAAAGTGTGTCGTTCCCGGCGCCGCCTCGCACCGAGTCGTTCCCGGCGGCGCCCAGAAGCCGCTCCCCCCGGGCGCCGCCGATCAGCGTGTCGGCGCCGTCGCCGCCATTCACCAAGCCCGACACGTTGCCCTGGCTGCCGTCGTAGAGATCCGCGCCGCCACGCAGTGCCACGCCGCCGATCAGCGTGCCTGCGTTGGTGATCACGTCATGGCCGCCGCCGCCGCGCAGGGCGAGTTGCGTCGGACGCGCCTCGATCAGGCCTGTGTTGGTCAGGGCGATCCCATCCGTGGCGGATGTCGAAAAGACTGCGTTGCTCAGCAGCGCCCGGATGGTACCCGTGTTGGTCAGTTGCGCCACGCCGGTAGCGACGTAGAGGGCCGCATGGGTGTCGTCGCCGCTCATGAAGCTGTCGGCGAGCGAGAGGATGGTGCCGGAATTGGCGATGAAGGCGCTCGCGCCGCCGAGCGCGAGCCCGACCAGGTCGCCGCTGATCGTTCCGCTGTTCTCGAGCATCAGTCCCGCCGCCGCGGCATAGAGGCCCGCCGAACTGCCGGCCAGCACGCCGCCGAGGTTGAGCACGCGCGCATCCGTGCCAAACAGGGCGATGGCATCGTGCCCCTCGATGCGGCCGCGATTGACGATCACCGCCCCGATCGCGGTCGGGCCGGCCTTGATGCCGTCGGCGTTGCCGTAACGGCCGCTGATGAGTCCGTCATTCGCGATGCGGAGCCCGCTCACTGGCTCCAGCGCGAAGGCCGTGAGCGCGGCCGCCCCGCCACCGCCCGCGACGTTGCCCTCGGCCCCGACTTGGATGCGTGTGTCCTGCGAGGCGCGCACCGCGATGGCGGCGCCGGTCTCGTCGTCGGCCACGCCTTGGATCGTGACGCTGTTGCCTGCGCCTGAAACAGCGATGAGATCAGTAAACGGACTGCCGATCGTGCCGATCATGGCGCCGTCCCGTCTGACCAGGAGCGTGTCGAAGCCGTCGAGCAGCGCCGTGCTGTCAGGCTCAAGGCCACTGACGATGCGGTACATCTCTGGTTCCTTCAGGCCCCGGGGAGCGTCAATCCGATGTGCTGAGACTCGTTGGTCGACACTGTCGCCGGTAGCTGCGTGGCGCGAAGGGCGCCCCGCGCCTCACCCGGCGCAGGGGGGCCGAGCAGCGCGCTTCGCTCCCTGTCTTTCCGCGCGTCCCCGGCGCGCCGCCGGCATTAGCCCCAGCAGGCCGACTGCCAGCAGCGCGAGGCTCGTTGGCTCCGGCACGGTCGTGCCGCCGCCAGAGCCGCCGCCGTTGCTGCCGGGATTGTAGGGCTCCGGCGACCACAGGATCTGCCCGCCGCGGATCGCTAGCCCAAAGGTGTCGAGCAACGAGCCGTCGAAGAAGGTGGCGGTCAGGCGGAAGGTGCCGGGGTCGTAGCTGAAGGCGGACGCATGGATGACGATCTTCGCCAGGTCGTCGGCCAGCAGCCCGACCCCGGGAAAGCCGCCGCTGCCCCCCGGCCCGCCCTGTCCGCCAGGGCCACCTGGGCCGCCCGACGGCACGACGCCCAGCCCGCCCGGCTCGCCTGCGCCGCCCGTCGCGCCGGGCAGCCCGAGGCCGAACCCGCCGGCGCCGCCAGCGCCGCCACTGCCTTCAGGTCCGCCGTTCTGGAATGGCCCGCCATTGTAGGCTCCGTCCCGTCCGCCCAGCGCGCCATCGCCGCCCGCGCCACCAGTGCCGCCGGTTCCGCCGAACGCCCCGACGAAGCTGCCGCCATACACATCCACGGTCACGCTGCTGCCCGACGCGCCGAGGCCGAAGCCGCCCTGCCCGCCGGTGCCGCCGGAACTGCCATGTCCGCCCGGGCCGCCCGCGCCGCCGACGACGCCATAGTCATCCGGAACGATATAGTAGCCTTCCCCCCCCTGCCCGCCAGCGCCGCCCGCGCCGCCGGCGCCACCCGCCCCGCCCGTACCGCCGGCGAAGGACCCACCCAGTACCGCGACTGAGATACCGGTGCCCTGGACCAGTAGACCGAAGCCTCCGAAGCCGCCCGCCCCGCCCGGGCCACCGCCACCGCCTTGCCCACCGGCGCCCCCATAGACGGCGCCGGCGCAGGGACCGCCCTGGAAGACGCAGGCGTCGACGAAGTTGGGGAAGGCCCATGCCCCGCCACCGCCAGCGCCGCCCGGCCCGCCGGCCCCGCCAGTACCGCCGGTCCCTCCGATGAAGCTGCCCCCAGTGACCACGCCGCTGCCGTTGCCGATGACGAAGCCGGCACCGCCGGGCGCGCCGGGTCCACCGTTGAAGGCCGGCCCACCGCCACCGCCTGCGCTACCCACACCGCCCGGGGGTAGCGATTGAAGGATGGGACTTGCGTTCGCACCGCTGGTTCCGGCCGCGCCCGCCGTCCCGTGGGTGCCCCCCGCGCCGGCATAGGTCCCGACCGGGACGATCAGCGGCGCGGCCCAGGCGGCGCCGGCCAGCGCTGTTCCGGCCAGTAGCGCGAGGCCGAAGCGGGCGCCGGACAGCAGGCTGCGGCTCGGTCTCATCCTGGTATCTCCCTTCTTGCGTTGTGAAATGGCCGCCCGATAACCCGCGGGGTGGCGTGTTGCGGTGCGCATGATTGCGCAGCCTCAACGGCGCAGCGTCATCCGTTCGGATGAGGGAATATGTTCCGAGGCGAAGCGTGTCGCATCTTCATCCCGGCAAGCGTCAACGCAGGGTCGCGCTTGGGTCGTAACGATCACTGCGAGTCTGGTTTCTGCTGACGGTGGTCAGCACCGGCGGCGCGCGAGGCTGCCACGTTGCTCGTTGCGGTGTTCGATGACCTCGATTGGCAGCTCGTGCAGGCGCTGCGGGAGACTTCCGCGCCGAGCGCGTCTGCGTCGAATCGTCGGCACGATGCGCGCCGCGGGTGGCCACACGCCGAGCTTGCCGGAATTCTGCTGGGGCGCCTCAGCGCGAGAGAACCGCTCTCCAGCGCGACGGGGCAGGCACGCCGGGGGCCAGGGCGGCGCGGCATGAGTCGCCGCTCCTCTGCACGTCGGCGCGCGCCGCTTCGCCGAGGCTGCCATGGGCAGCGTCGATCGCTTCGCAGAGCAGCAGAAGCCGTTCCGGCGCAGCCTCGGCCGGCGGCATGGGGGCGCCGAGGGCGAATGCGGGACGGCCTGCGCCGAGCGCCGCGGCCGCGGCGAAGCGCGGCGCCCCGGGCGCCAGATGACGCATGGCGACCTCCTCGCGCACGGCGTCGAGCGCCACCTCGCCCCCGGGACCATAGCCGAGGGCGATCGTGAGCCCGGCGCCCGCCTGCCTCGCCGCATCGAGCACGCCGAACAGCACCGCCAGCGGATCCTCGGCGGCGGCCTCAGCCTCCGTCTCCTCCCGCTCGCCCGGGCCGCACCGGGCCTCCGTGCCGGACACCGCCTCGATCACCGCCGCCTTCTCGTCGAGCAGGATCGCCACCAGGACATGGCGCAGCGGATCACGAAGCGATGCCTCGGTGAGCAGCACGACGGCCGCGTCGCCGCTCTGCCATCCCGCCGGAATGTTCATCAGGGCGAGCCGGTTGCAGCCTCCGCGCGGCGCGGCGGCCTCCGCCAGGGCATAGGGCAGCGGCTCGAACCGCGTGTATTCGCCGGCGGCGGCGGCGGCCCAGAGCGAACCGCCGAGGACACCGGCGCAGAGCATGTTGCGCATCTTACCTCTCCTCCCGTGGGCTGCACAGGTCATGGACCGGCCAGGCGTACCTGGATGGCGAGCACGAGGGGCACGAGCAGCGCGGTCAGCACGGCGTTCAGCCCCATGGCGAGGCCGGCCGCAGTCCCGGCCGTCTCGCTTTCGCAGAAGGCACGGGCGGTGCCGATGCCATGGCTCGCCACGCCGATGCCGAAGCCGCGCGCGACCGGATCCCGGATGCGCAGCGCGTCGAGCAGCGCAGGTCCGGCCACCGCCCCGGTGATCCCGGCCAGGATGGTGACCACCGCCGTGAGCGCCGCAATGCCGCCCCAGCGCGCGCTGATCGCCATGGAGACGCCGGCCGTCGCGGACTTGGGCGCCAGCGACAGCAGGGTCACCGCGCCCGCGCCGAACCATGAGGCCAGCGCGACGGTCGCCAGGATGGTCGCCGTCGAGCCGACCGCGAGGGCCGCCAGCAGGGCGGCGGCCCGGGCACGCAGCAGCGCGGCATGGCGATGCAGCGGCACGGCCAGCGCCACCACGGCCGGCCCGAGCAGCAGGTGCACCGGCTGCGCCCCGGCGCGATAGGCCGCGCGGTCGGCGCCGCTGCCGACCAGCACCAGGGCGACGATCGCGATCGCCACAAGGGTCGGGTTCAGCAGCGCCGACCGGCCACTGCGCTCCCAGGCGATCAGCGCCGCCGCATAGGCGCCGAGCGTCAGCGCCAGCGGCCAGAGCGGCGCGCCCGTCATTGCAACGCCTCCCGCGCCGAACCGCGCTGCGCCCAGCCGGCGGCGATGCGGGCCGAGAGCGCGATGCCGATCAGGGTGGAGCCGATGACCGCCGCGACGATGGCGCCGCCCTCGCGCGCCAGCAGGTCGAGATGGGACACGATGTCCGCCCCGGCCGGAACGAACAGCAGGCCGAAATGGGCGTGCAGCCCCTGGGCGGTTTGCCCCAGCCCCGCCGGCGCGGCGCGTTCGGGCCCTAGCAGGCGCGCGCGAACGGACAATACCGCCAGCAGCAGGGCGAGGCCCAGGACCATGCCGGGCAGCGGCAGGCCCGCCCGCGCCGCGAGCGCGTCGCCGGCCAGCTGGGCGCTCACGAGCATGAGGAACGCCTGCACCATGCTGTCCGCTCCGCCCAGCGTGTGGAACAGGACGTTGCAGCGACCGTTGGGGCGGCGCATCATCCGTACGGATGATGCGGATGGTCCGTCCGTTCGGCATGTCGTGCGGGGTGCCGGGCGCGACCGCCGCGGCCCGCGACTTTCGCGAAGACAGGCTGAACCCGATGATGAGGCTGACCCCGGCAGGTCTCTCGGATTTGATCGGCGCCGTCTACGACTGCGCGCTGGATCCCGATCTCTGGCCGACGGCGATGCAGCGCGTCTGCCGCGCCTTCGACTTCGTGGCCAGCCAACTCTACGTCGTCGATTTCGACACGGGCCTGCACAGCTTCGCCCGCGGCTGGGGCGAACCGCCGGATGCCACGCGCGAGCTGCGCGAACGCTACGGCGCGGAATCGGCCGCGATGCAGCGCGCGGTGCTGCTGCGGGCGGACGATGCTGAGCCCTTCGTGATGCGGCGGGACGCACCGCCCGGCTTCCTGGACAGCGCCTTCTACCGCGCCTGGGCGCTGCCGCTCGGCTACTGCGACATGGTCAGCACGGTAGTGCTGCGCGATGGCTGGCGCGTGGGCCAGTGGGGCGTCGCGCGGCACCTGCGGCACGGCCCGGCCGGCCCCCGCGAGATCGAAGCGATGCGCCTGCTCGCGCCGCATGCGCGCCGCGCCGTGACGATCGCCAACCTGCTCGAGAGCCGGTCCGTGGCCGCCGAATCGCTTGCCGACACGCTGGATCGCCTCCGCCTCGGCGTCTGCATCCTCGACCAGGGTGGACGCATCTTGCACGCCAATGCGGCCGCACGCGGTATGATGGCGGAAGGCCTGCCGATCTGCAGCGAGGGCGGCCGCCTGGCCGCAGGCAGGCCCGAGGAGACGGCAGCCCTGCGGGGGGCGCTGGCCCTGGCGGCGCGCGACGAGGCGGAACTCGGCGCCACGGGTCTCGGGCTTCCGCTGACCGGACGCGATGGCGAGACGGCGCTCGCGCATGTCCTGCCGCTGAGCCGTCGCGACCGGCAGCAGCGCCTGGTGCCGCAGGCCGCCGCGGCGGTCTTCGTCGCGAGGCGGGATGGCGCGGCGCTGCCCGGCCTCGACGGCTTCGCGCGCGCCTTCGGGCTCTCGCCGGCGGAGTCGCGGCTGCTCGCGCGCATCGTCGCCGATGAGACGCCGTCGGAGGCGGCACGCGCCCTCGCGATCACGCTCGCCACCGCGAAGACCCATCTGGCGCACCTGCTCGCCAAGACCGGCACGGCGCGCCAGGCCGATCTGCGCGCGCTCGTCGCCCGGCTCTGCCCGCCGATCGGCGGCGCCAAAGGCTGAAGGGGGCCACCAATGTCCGGGACCGACCGCATATTGCCTAACGCCGAAGCGCTCTCTGCGCTGATCGGCGACATCTACGACTGCGCGTTGGATCCGGACCGCTGGACGCCGACCATCGGCCGCATCTGCGGCGCGCTCGACCTGGTGGCGAGCCAGCTCTACCTGTTCGACCGCTCGCGGGGCATCAATTTGTTCGCCAAGGGGTGGGGCGAGGCGCCTGAAGCGACACGCCAGATCACCGAGGTCTACGCCGCGGACGTGGCCGCGCTGCAGATGGCGACGCTAGCGCGCTGGAGCGGCGACATGGACGATCCCATGGTCCTGTCGCGCGACTTGCCGCAGGAATTCGCGACCTCCCGCGCCGCCATCGAATGGGCGCGCCCGCTCGGCTACTGCGACGGGATCACGCTCGTGGTGCTGCAGGAAGGCCCGCGCATCGGCTTCTTCGCCGCGACCCGGCATGAGTCCGTTGGACTCGTCACCGACCGCGAGGTGCGGCTGATGCGCCTGCTGGCGCCGCATATCCGCCGCGCGGTCGCGATCGGCAACCTGCTCGACATGCGCGCGCTGCACGCGGCGACGCTGGAGACGGCGCTTGATGCGGTGTCCGCGGGCATCTGCATCGTGGATTCCACCGGCAGCGTGCTGCACGCCAATGCAGCCGCCCGGCGCATGTTCACCGCCGACGGTCCGATGCTGCTTCGAGAGGGCAGACTCGCCGCCGCGGGCCCGCAGGCCACATCGGCCCTTCGCGCTGCCATTGGTCGGGCCGCGGCGGAAGAGGCGGCGCCGCGACATCCCGGCCTCGGCGTGCCGCTCGGTGATCCGGTGTCGGCGCCGGCCATCGCGCGGGTGTTGCCACTCGGTGTGGGGCAGGCACGACGCGGCCTACTGCCGCGGGGGGGGGGGGGGCGGGGGGGGCGCGGCGCCGGCGGTGCCGGGCCAGGCCTTCGAGGTCACGCTCAACGTCCTCGGCCGCCTGGACGAGCCGGCGCAGTTCGAGGAGGTGATCATCAAGGCCGAG
>NZ_JBWXTD010000007.1:80688-85173 GCF_056682175.1 Falsiroseomonas sp. RANM36 | reverse complement strand
GGGGGGGGGGCCGGCCCGCCGGGGCCACCCGCCGGGCGCCCGCCGCCGCGGTCTTCAGGGGGCCGGGGGGGGGCGCGGCGCCGGACCTCGGCGCCATCGCGCAGCAATTCGGGCTGACCTCAGCCGAACTCCGTCTGCTGGGCTTGCTGTTTGCGGGCGCCACGGTGGCGGATGCCGCATCGACGCTCGGTGTCACCTTGGCGACGGCGAAGACTCACCTGTCGCGCCTGTTCGCCAAGACTGGCACCGCGCGACAGGTCGAACTTCTGTCGCTGGTCTGGCGGCTCACGCCACCGGCACGGCTGGAGTAAGGGGCGTCAGACGACTTGTAAGTCTGGCGCATTCACAGGCGGCTACCCCGGCATGACAGTTGCGGCAGACTGTTCTTTCCATTCCATCGGAAACGGCTGGTTCAGCCCCGGCAGGCTGAACCCCTCCGACTGCTTCCCATCCAGGATCGCCTCCACCACCTCTGGCGCCAGCAGCGTCAGGTTCAGCACCCGGCCGACATAGGCGCGATCGACGCCTTCTGCGGCGGCGAGCGCGCGAATCGACGCGTACCGCCCCTCCTCCAGCATCCGCCGCCACCGGAACGCCCGCGCCAGCGCCTTCACCAGCGCCGGGTCGCCGCGCGTCTCCGCCACCCCCGCCGCATCGCGGCCGGCCTGCACCGGCGCCCCATCCGGCCCAATGATCTGCTTCCGCCCCGCGCGGCGCCGGATCGTCATCGGCACCACCACCGTCACGCTGGTCATGCCGCAATCGCCTTCTTCGCCGCCATGTCACGCGCCAGCCCGGCGAGCCCTTCCAGATTGAGCCGGATCTGAGCGCCGGCCTCGGTGAGGTCCACGCGCTCGACTAGCAGCCGGACGATCCGCTCCTGCTCGCCGGGGAACAGTTCGTCCCACAGCGGATCCAGCCGCCCGAGCGCGTCGCGCACCTCGTCCTCCGTAACGTCCGGCGCCTCCGCCCGCGCCGCCTGCCAGGTGCCGACCACGACCTCCGGCTGGCGCAGCAGGGCGCGCACCTGCGACATCACCAGCCTCTCGATCTCGCCTGCCGGCAGCCGCCGGTGCGGCGCGTCGTTCGCGCCGCCCTGCAGCACTGTCTGGCTGACGTAGTAGCGGTAGAGCCGTCCCTTCTTCCGAGTGTGACTGGGCGACATGGCCCGCCCGTCCGGCCCGAACAGCAGGCCGCGCAGCAGCGCCGTGGCGGTGGCGCGGTTCTTCCCACCGCGCAGGCGCGGGCTCTCGGCCAGGATGCTGTGGACGCGGTCCCACAGTTCTCGCGGGATGATGGCCGCGTGCTCGCCGGGATAGGATTGACCCTTGTGCACGGCCTCGCCGATGTAGACCCGGTTCACCAGCAGCTTGTACAGCGCGCCCTTGTCGAACGGGCGGCCCGTCTTCGTCACGTGCCCCTCCGCCGCCAGGATCGGCAGCAGGCGCGATCCAGAGCCGATCTCGGCGAACCCCTCGAACACGCGCCGCACCGTCGCGGCGGCGGCCTCGTCCACCACCAGCTTGCGGTGCTCGACGCGGTAGCCGAGCGGCACCGGCCCGCCCATCCACATGCCGCGTGCGCGCGAGGCTGCGATCTTGTCGCGCACCCGCTCACCGATCAGTTCTCGCTCATACTGCGCAAAGCTGAGCAGCATGTTCAGCGTCAGCCGCCCCATGCTCGTGGTCGTGTTCAGCGACTGCGTAATCGCAACAAAGGTGACTTCGTGCGCCTCGAAGGTCTCGACCAGCTTCGCGAAGTCCATCAGCGAGCGCGACAGCCGGTCCACCTTATAGACCAGGACAACATCGACGAGGCCGGCCTCGATGTCGGTCAGCAGCCGCTTCAGTGCGAGGCGATCGAGGGTGCCGCCACTAACGCCGCCATCGTCATAGCGGTCGTGCACCAGCACCCAGCCCTCGGACCGCTGCGAGGCGATATAGGCCTCGCACGCGGCGCGCTGCGCCTCGAGCGAGTTGAACTCTTTGTCCAGCCCCTCGTCCGTGGATTTGCGGGTGTAGACGGCGCAGCGGAGTTTTCGGACCTTCGCCGGCATGGCGGCGTCGCGGCGGGTCATGCGCCGGCCTTCCGCATGCCGAAGAACGTCCAGCCGTTCCAGCGCGTGCCGGTGATGGCACGCGCGATGGCCGAGAGCGACTGATACGGGCGCCCCTGCCATTCGTAGCCGTCGCGCGTGACGGTGACGACGTGCTCGACGCCCTTCCATTCCCGCAGCAACCGCGTGCCGGCGATCGGGCGCTGGTCGCGACGGATCCGGCGCAGGGTCAGATTCCTGCCGTCGATCTGGTCGCCGAGCGCCTCGAGGCGCGCGATGGTCTCGGGCTTCAGGCCGCCGTATGCGAGTTCCTGAGTTCGGTATGAAAGCCTGCTTTCGAGGAACCTCCCGTTGTAGGGCGGCGGCTCCGTCCCGAAGAGCCGGCGCCACTCGGCCTTCAGCTCGGCGATCGGCATGCCGGCCAGCGCGGCAAGGCGCGCCGGCACGTCCTGCTTCGGGATGGCGCTGATCGTCGTGGTGATCGTGGTGGTCGGCTTCGCGCGGGTCATGCGTCTCCCTTTCTCCTGGGGTTCGCACGAAGGCGCTGGCGGGGGACGGAGGGTAGTCGAACCACCCTCTCGCTGCCGGCCGCGCGCGCGGCTTCCTCGGTAGCGCGGCTGCGGAGCCGCAGCAGGCCGCGGGCGAGGAGATCGCAGACATCGCGAAGGTGGGGCGGGAGGTGGGCGTTGATCGGCTGGGGCATCGCTCTTCACGGTCGTCCTGCCCCTTTTCTACCGATCGTCTCCCCAATCTTTCCCACGCCGCTGCGGCTGCCTCGTCCTATGCCCTCCTCTTTCGGGCCTCCGGCGCGAACATCGCCCAGGTGTCCTTCAGCTTCTTCTGCAGCGTGCTTTCGTCCGGCACCTTCTGCCCCCGGCTCGCGAACCAGGCCTGCACATGCCGGATCAAGGCCGCCTTCGATTCCGGCACGCCCTCGAAGTAGAACAGCCGGGATACCTCCAGCATGCAGGCGTCCCAATCGTGCGTGCGGAGTGCGCCGAGGCGCGGCAGCTCCGTCAGTGCCGCAAGATCAACACCGAACTCATCGGCAAGCGTCTGCAGCACCTCGTGCCGCACACCGAGGTTCTCTCGACGAACAGCAAACCCGGGCGGATCCCCTTCGGCGCGGATGATGCGCCGGTATAAGCCGGGCGCGGCATCCAGGAACTCAATGGCCGCACTTCCGGACAGGATGATCGCAAGCGCGTCCTGCGGACGCAGGTCGACCAGGCCGCTGACCTCGCGGACCTCCTCCGCGACAGCATACTGGTCCACGCTGCCCTCGTTCTCCCACAGGCCGAACTCCACGAGCAGGCCTGCCGCGGGCGTGCAGATTCGCAGCTGGCGCTCCACAACAAGCGCGCCGATGTCGACGAGGCTGAGGTCCAGCCTCCGGCCGGCGTCGGACAGATCATAGAACAGCTTTCGGATGGGTCGGTGTACCATGACGTCCTCCGTCATCAGCGGTGGATGGAGCGCATGCGGCGATAGGCGAACACGACGCGACCGATGTCGCGCTGCATGTCCGGCGGCAGGCGCCGTGCCTCGACAAAGAGATCGTCCAGCCGTAGCGCCAGAATGGCCGCTGCCTTCTCGATGAGTTCGTCCCGCGGCGGGCTATCGAGGTCGCGTTCGATCCGCGACCAATAGGCGGCCGATATCCCCAGCCGCTCCGCCATGTCGTTCAGCCCGATGCCCATCTCGGTACGGCGGGCGCGGATCACGTCCCCGAACGCCATCAGATACCTCCCTGCACAAGGCCGTAGCGCGCCGCGCGCACGGCGATGAACCGCTCCGTGACGCCGAACTCGATCGCCAGCGCGGCAAACACGCCGGCCACCACGTCGGCAGGATTGCCGGCCGCCAATACTGGGCTCGCGGGCCGTCCCTCATGCGGCGCCCGCGCAAGGCGCAGCCCCTCGCCGCGCGCGAGCGCCAGCAGGCGGGTGTGCAGCGGAACCGGCGGAACCAGCAGCGCACCCATGAACTCGTTGGCCCGCCCTTCTGCACCTCGGCTCACGCTCTCCAGCGCCGATGCGGAGCGCGCGACAGCGCGATAGCGGCGCGATCCGACGTCCATCTCATCAGGGACGTCGAGCAGCAGGTGACCAAGCTCATGCGCCGCCGTGCTGAGCGCCAGGTCGGGCCGACGCGACACCGTGGGCCCGTCGATGGAAACATAGGCCCAGCCCGGCTCGGCCGGATCGACGTCGCAGATCCCGAGCACGGCGCGCCCCGACTGGTCCCGCAGCGGCCGCGTCAGATTGTCAATCGGCACACAAACGGGACCCCGGATCGGCGTGCAAAAGGGACCCCCGTTTGGTGTGCATGGACGCGCCCGGGTTGGCCGGTGCGGAGCCGTAGGCGCAGCGGCGGGCCACCCGGGCGCGGTCGCGCCGTCGGTCGGGGATAGCGCGCCGTTCTTGTAA
>NZ_JBWXTD010000007.1:77541-80588 GCF_056682175.1 Falsiroseomonas sp. RANM36 | reverse complement strand
CCACCAGCATCCCAAACATGACCCCCGGCATCACCGAGAGCCAACGTGAACCCCTTCACCAGAGGGGTCCCTTTTGGACGCCGATCACCCCTCTCAGGGGGGCCTTTTTCCACGCCGATTCACAGCCGAGCGCAGCCGGCTGGAGGCTCTGGCGACAGGCGAGCGCGACGAGGCGCTGCGCCGGCTGGAGGGCACCACCCGCCGCGTCGTGGTCGCGCAGCGCGACAACCGCGACGCCGAGCGCGAGGTCAACGAGGTCCTGCGCGCTCGGGAGCGGCTGATCCAGGACAACGAGACCGCCTATGAGCGCTATGCCCGCCGCCTCGAACGGCTCGGCGATCTCGTCCAGCGCAGCGAACGCGTCGGCCGGCCGCTGCCGGAGGAGACGATCGGCCGGGAGGCCAACGCCGCCATCGCCGAACTGGAGCAGGCCGAGGGGCGGCTGCGGCAGGACACCGAGCGGACGGGGGATGCTGCGCGCGAGCTCGGCCTTGCCTTCTCCTCGGCCTTCGAGGATGCCGTGGTGGAGGGCCGCGGCTTCGCCGAGCTGCTCAAGGGCCTGGAGCGCGACCTGCTGCGCATCGGCACGCGAAAGCTGGTCACCGAGCCGCTGGCGAATGCGGCCACCGGCCTGCTGAACTCCGCCCTGGCGGGCATCGGCAGCCTGTTCGCTGGCTCGGCTGTCGCCAGCGCCCGGGGGAATGCCTTCGGCCCGGGCGGCCTGATCCCCTTCGCGACGGGCGGCATCGTCGACCGGCCGACGGTGTTCCCCTTCGCGCGCGGTGTCGGGCTAATGGGCGAGGCGGGGCCGGAGGCGATCCTGCCGCTCCGGCGCGGGCGCAACGGCCGGCTCGGCGTCGAGGCGACCGCCGCGCCGATCAACGTCGTGTTCAACGTCAGCACGCCCGATGCCGGCTCGTTCCGCGCCAGCCAGGGCGCGATCCTGGCCGAGCTGAACCGCGCGCTGCGCCGGAGCCAGCGGAGCATCTGATGGCCTTCGATGACGTGCGCTTTCCCGATCGCATCGCACTCGGTGCGGAGGGCGGCCCGACCTTCGCGACCGTCATCACCACCTCGACCGGCGGCCACGAGCAGCGGCAGGCCAACTGGGCGGAGGCGCGCCGGCGTTACAACGTGGCGACGGGACTTAAGGGGCGCGCCGACGTCGAGACGCTGCTGGCCTTCTACATCGCCCGCCGCGGCCAGCTGCGCGGCTTCCGGTTCAAGGACTGGTCCGACTACCAGCTGCCGCGCCAGCCGATCGGAATGACGGACGGCACGCTCGCCATGTTCCAGATCACCAAGGCCTACAGCAGCGGCGGCGAGCAGGTGGCGCGGCGCATCACGCGGCCGGTCGCCGGCACCGTGCGCTGCTGGGTGGCCGGCACGGAGCGCACGATCGGCCCCGGCTCCGCGCAGTTCCAGGTGAACGTCGCCACCGGCGTGATCACCCTCGGCACGGCGCTGCGCGCGCCGGCAGACCAGGTGGTGGAGGCAAGCTGCGAGTTCGACGTGCCGGCGCGGTTCGACACCGACGCGCTGTCGCTCACGCTGCGCACCCATGACATCGGCGAGTGGTCCAGCATCCCCGTCGTGGAGTTGCGAGCATGAAAACCGTCTCCGCCGGCCTTGCCGCGCATCTCGCTGGCCAGGCCACCACGCTGGCTACGCTCTGGCGCGTCCAGCGCCGCGATGGCGCGGTCTTTCGCTTCACCGACCACGACCGCGACATCGCCTATGGCGGCGAAACCTACCTCGCCGCGCTCGGCTACCAGCGCGCGGGCATCACCACCGGCGCATCGCTGGCGGTGGACGAGACCGAGCTGCTCGGCCTGCTGGACAGCGCCGCGCTCGACCCGGCCGAACTCCGCTCCGGGCTGTGGGACCACGCTGAGGTGCGCATCTTCGCGGTGAACTACGCGAACCTGGCAGACGGTGGGCTGAAGCTTCGTCGCGGCCGGTTGGGCGAGGTCACGGCGCGCGACGACGGGTCCTTCAGCGCGGAACTGCGCGGCCTGGCGCAGCCGCTGCAGGCGGTGATCGGCGCGGTCTACCAGCCGGAGTGCCGCGCCGATCTCGGCGACAGCAGATGCAAGCTCAACCTCGCCATCGGTGCCGGTTGGACGCAGCAGGCGACTGTGGAGGCGCTGACCGACAGCACGACGCTGGTGCTCGCCGACGACGGCATCGCCGCCTTCGCCGGCAGCTACTTCGAGGGCGGCGTGGCCATCTGGCAGTCTGGCCCGAACGCCGGCATCGCGCGCGAGGTGCTCGCCTGGGATCAGGCCAGCCGCGCCCTGTCGCTCTTCGCGCCGCCGCCGGTAGCGCCGGCGCTCGGCGATGTGCTGCACCTCCAGCCAGGCTGCGACAAGCGCAAGGCAACCTGCCAGGCCGTGTTCGGCAACTACCTGAACTTCCGCGGCGAGCCCTTCGTGCCGAGCGTGCTGGCCACGGTGGCGACGCCGGCGTGACGGGCAAAACCATCGCCGAGGCCGCGCGCGGCTATCTCGGCACGCCGTGGCGGCATCTCGGCCGCAGCGCCACCGGCCTCGACTGCATCGGCCTGGTGCTGCTCGCCGCGCGCGACGCCGGCCGCGCGCTGCCCGACCCCGCGCCCTACGCGCGCGAGCCGCAGGGCACGCGCCTGCTGGAGGGCATCCTGGGCCACGCCCGCCGCGTCGGTTCGGTCGAGCCCGGCGACGTGCTGCTCTTCCGCATGGGCCTCTACGGCGGCCATGTCGGCATCGCCTCGATGCACCCCGATTGGCGTGTGCCTGCCTGCATTCACGCCTACGCCCCGCACCGCCGCGTCGTCGAGCAACCCATGGCGGGCGAGCTCGCCGCCGCCCTGATCGGCGCTTTTCGGCTGACGGAGTAGAGCATGGCCCAGCTTGCCGTGGCTGGAGGCGGCGCCGCGCTCGGCGCTGCCCTCGGCTCCGTCGTCCCCGGCGTCGGCACCCTGCTGGGCGCCCAGGTCGGCTGGGCGCTCGGCGGCGGCGCCCCGCCCGCTCGCGGCCGCCGCTGTCCGATTTCGGCTTTCCCGGCCG
>NZ_JBWXTD010000007.1:65847-77441 GCF_056682175.1 Falsiroseomonas sp. RANM36 | reverse complement strand
GGGGGCGGCGGCGCCGCGCGGGGCGCGGCCCGCGGCCCCGGCGCCCCGGGCGGCGGCCCCCGGCGGGGCGCCCTGGGCGGGGGGGCGCGCGGCGGCGTCGCCGGCGCGCTGCTGTTTCCGCAGCGCGGCCAGGACGCCCAGGGGCCGCGCCTCACCGACCTCACCGTCCAGACCTCCAGTTATGGCGTGCCCATCCCGGTCGCCACCGGACGCGCGAAAATCGCCGGCAACGTCATCTGGAAAACCGCGATCGAGGAGGTTTCCTCCACGCAGCGCCAGCGCGGCAAGGGTGGCAGCCGCGGCCCCTCCCAGACCACCTACAGCTATTTCCTGTCCTGGGCGGTCGGCCTCTACGAGTGGCTCTCGCCTTCGCCGAACGCACAGCTGCTGAAAATCTGGCTGGACGACAAGCTGGTCTTCGACGCCGAGGCGGCGACCGGCGTCGTCCAGGTGCCGGGCCTGACCTGGCGCTTCTATCCCGGCGACGAGGCGCAGCTGCCCGATCCGCTGATCGCCAGCATCGAAGGCGAGGACGCACCGGCGCACCGCGGCCTGGCCTATATCGTCTTCGAACGGGTGCCGCTCGACCGCTTCGGCAACCGCATGCCGAACGTCACGGTGGAAGTTGCGGGCAACGCCGTCCGCAGCTTTCCCGAGCAGCCGGGCCAGCCGCCGGACGTGCCGCTCTTCGCCTCCAGCCCGAGCGACTTCCTCATGGGCGCGGGCTGGAGCAACCGGGTCGCGATCGACTACCGCCGCGGCCGGCTCTACGAGGGCCGTCAGCGCGCGGGCTCGGCCGGCGGCGGCGCCGACGAGATGATCCGCGTCTACGACCTCGTCACCATGCAGACCATCGGCGAGCACCGCATCGACCAGATGCTCGGCCACTTCTTTCCCGAGGGCAGCGCGCCCAACGCCAGCAGCACCACCGCCGGCATCCTGCATGTCGGCGTGGACGGCTTCCTCTACATGACGGGCGGCCAGTCCATGCGCGTGCCGCTCTGGAAGATCGATCCGGACACCATGCGCGGCGTCGCCTATTTCGGGCCGCTGCAGGGTTCCAACCCGGTCTTCGACGGGGACGACACGATCGCGCTGTTCGTGCCGATGCAGATCGCCAGCGTCGCGGTGCCGCAGGCGGATGGGGGCCAGCGGGTGCTGGTAATCGTGCAGGGTGGGCAGGCCGGCGCGGTCACGATCGACGCCGCCACAATGACCTACGTCTGGGGCGGGCGGGACGCCACCGCGCCGCTGGCCATCCCCGGACGGCACGGCATCATCCAGACCGACATCCTGGACGTGCAGCTCGTGCCGGGCGCCCCCGGCACCGCCGGTGCGGACCTCTGGTATCTGCGCAGCACCGGCTGGAGCACGGAGCCGCGGATCGAGATGATCCGGCTGCGCTACAGCCCCGCGCTCGTCATCACCCGCACTGACTTCCCGGCCATTGACGTCGCGGCCGAGATCGACGCCGGCGGCGATCGGCCGTTGATCCACCACGCCTGGTGGGATTCTTCGGACAGCACGCTGGTCCTCACCATCAGCAACGCCGGCGGCAGCGCCGGGCCCTACAGCCGCTACTCCACCTTCAAGTATGCCCCCGGCAGCGGGGTGGTCTGGAAGATCGTGGACCACGCGCCGGTCGGTCGCTTTGCCGGCGGGCCCGGCCGGATGGAGCGCGTGCTCGGCAGCACCTGGGGCCTGGGCGGCGACCTCGTGCTGCAGACCGGCACCGGCCTCGCCACCTGGAACCAGGACGGCGCCGACTTCTCCAACCGCTTCTGGATCGACGAGCAGGGCGCGGTGATCGGCTTCTCCGGCACATCGAACCTCCCCACCAAGCGCTTTCTCACCCGCGCCACGGCCACCGACCTCACGCTCGGCGACGTCGTCCAGCAGCTCTGCACCCGCGCCGGCCTTGCGCCGGGCGACATCAACGTCGCGGGCCTCACCGACAGCCTGCGCGGCTATGTCCTTCCGCGGCCGATGTCGGCCCGCGACGCCATCACCCCGCTCGCCAGCGCCTTCCAGTTCGACGCCGTCGAGCAGGATGATTCCCTCGTGTTCCGCAAGCGCGCCGGCAGCGTGGTGGCGACCGTGCCGTATGTCGACCTGGCGCAAGAGCGGGCGGACACCTCGGCGCTGAGCGAGCAGCGGGCGCAGGATGCCGAGCTGCCGCGCGAGCTGACGGTGCGCTACCTCGACGTGGACCGGGCGGGGGAGCCGAACGCACAGTCCTGGCGGCGGCCGGTCAGCCCGACGCCGACCGTCGCGGCCACCGCCAGCAGCACGCTCGACCTGCCGATCCCACTCACAGGCGGCGAGGCGAAGGCGATCGCGCGGCGGCTCATCACCGCCACCTGGCGCGAGCGCACCCGGCTCAGCTTTGCCGTCGGCCCGCGCCACACTCGGCTCGTCCCCACCGACCCGATCACCCTCGGCCTCGCCGATGGCGCCACGATCCGCTGCCGGGTGCTGTCCACGCAGCTGGGCGCCAATTGGACGACGCGCATCGAGGCGGTGACGGAGGACGCGGCAGCCTATGCGCTGACCGCGCCGGCCGACGGGGGCTCCGGCTGGGTGCCGCCGACGCTGCCGCTGCCCTACGCCGTCCGCCTTCTGCTGCCCGACCTGCCGCTGATCCTCGACGCCGACGACCTCGGCGGGGCGGGGCTGCGGGAATACGCGCTGATCGGCGGCTATCGCGGCCAGGCGTTTCGCGGCGCCACGCTATTCCGCAGCCCCGACCTGCTGGCCTGGGAGGAGATCGGCGCCATCACGCGGTCGATGACCTGGGGCGTCGTCACCGCCATGCCTCCGGCGCCGCGCAGCCCCTGGACCTGGGACGACGCGGGCGCGCTCGAGGTGCAGCTGGAGACCGGCGCGCTTGACAGCGCCACCGCGCTGGAGGTGCTGAACGGCGAGAACACCGCGGCGCTCATCGGCCTCGACGGCGCGGCCGAGGTGATCCAGTTCCGTGACGCCACCGACCTCGGCAGCGGTCGATACCGGCTCACCATCCTGCTGCGCGGCCGGCGCGGCACCGAGGACCAAATCCCCTCCCGCGGCGTCGGCGACGTCTTCGTGCTGCTGGACGACGCGCTGCGCTTCCAGGCGGTGACCACGGAGATGAGCGCGACGCGCCACCATCGGGCGCCGTCGATCTACGAGACGGTAGAGACCGCGGCGGCGACCGTGGCGAAGTCGATCCGCGGCCGGGCCGAGCGGCCCTATGCGCCAGCGCATCTCGCCGGCACGCGTGACGAGGAAGGCAACCTCACCATCACCTGGGTTCGCCGCACACGGGTCGGCGGCGGCTGGGCCGACGGCACAGTCGAGGTGCCGCTCAGCGAGGCGGCCGAAGCATACGAGGTGGATATCCTCGACGGCGACACCGTGGTGCGGACGATCACCGGGCTGTCCTCCCCGAGCGCCACCTACACCGCCGCCGACCACACCGCCGACTTCGGCGCGCCGCAGTCCGCCGTCACCGTCCGCGTCTACCAGCTAAGCGCCATCGCCGGTCGCGGCATCGCAGCAAGGGCCACACTATGACCACGCCGAATCTCGCCATCCCCCTGATCGTCGCCAGCCAGAGCCAGAAGGAGGTGACGGCCAACGCGGCCTTCACGGCGCTGGATCGCGCTATCACCGCCACCTTCGTCGCGGATGTCGCGGCGGGCAACGTGACGCTGACCGCCGCGCAGTATCGTGAGGCGCTCGGCGTGCGCGTCATAAACACGACTGTCCCAGGTCGCACCGTCACCCTGCCTCTGGTCGAACGCTATGCGCTGATCAGCGTGGACGGCGCGACGTCGACCGAAGATGTCACCGTCCAGCGCGGCGCGACGAGCGTCGTTGTCCCCGCCGGCAGCGCGGCACTGATCCGCACGGACGGCACCGCGGACGGCTTGGCGGTGATCCTGCAGGGGGCCGATGGCGCGGCGGGCGCCGAAAACTTCCTGGCGCTCACCGACACGCCGGATGCCTACGCCGGCCAGGCGCTCCGCCTGCTGCGCGTCAACGGCGATGAAGACGGGCTCGAGTTCTTCGAGTTCTCCGGCCCCGGTGCCGAGACCTTCCTCGATCTCACCGACACGCCCGGCACCTACGCCGGCCAGGCCGGCCGCGCCGTGGTGGTGAACGCAAGCGCCACCGGGCTCGGCTTCGGCGTACCCACAACGCCTGTCGTGACGCACACCGACAGCACCCTCGCGCCCGTGCTGGCTCAGGCCGGCCATTGGTTCCGCTGCACCAATGCCTGCACTATCACGCTGCCGTCCGACGCCACCGCCGCCTTTCCGATCGGCACGTCGCTCACCTTCTCGCAGGCGTCGACGGGCGCGCTCACCTTCGCGGCCGGCTCGGGTGCGACCATCAACGTCGCACCGACGCATCTCGCCAGCACCGCCGTGCAGCACGCCGTGGTGCAGGCGACGAAGCTCACGGCGAACACCTGGGTGCTGTTCGGCAATCTGGAGCTCGCGTGATGATCAGCCCGGGCGCCGTCGGCGCGATGCAGCAGTTCCAACTCGGCGAGCTCTGGCTTTACGGAACCTATACCTCCTCGCAGGCGCTCTCCTCCTCGCGCGTGGTCTGGAACGCGGAGGCCGTCGACACGCTGAACGCCTTCAGCCCGACCAGCAGCATCGTCGCCGTGCCGGCCGGCATTGGATCAGCGAAGGTCTGGGCACGCGTGCGGCATGACGGGCAAGGCGGCTCCGCCGCGGGCACGGTGTTCGCGCGCATCCAGCGGAGCACGAACGGCGGCTCCACATGGGACACGATCTCGGAGGGCACCGCCTCTCACCCCGGCGGCACGCCGGACCAGACCATCGACGTGCCGGAGACGACTGTCACCGTCTCGCCCGGCCACCAGTTCCGCGTCACCTGCGGGCCAAGCGGCACGTTCGGGCTGGTGTCCTACGGCAATGATCCGAACCGCACGTTCCTGCGGTTCGAGTGGGCCGTGTGACCGGAGCGTCGAAGGCCCACGCAGCCCAGCACAACTTCTGCGCGAGTTTTCCGCAACGACCCATCAACAAAGAGTCATTGTAAATCATTAATACGAGAACGCAGCGATGCGCCTTGAATGCCCCCGGTTCGAAATGACAGCCTGTAATCTGTTGCTAATCAGGCGGAACTGCGATGGCCATCGTTCTTGGCACGAACGAAGCAGACAGCATTGTTGCTGCAGCCGTTTCGGCCGGCGTGTCAGGTCTCCCCACCCCCGATGCGGACACGATTGCCGGTTTGGCCGGCGCGGATACGGTCGAGGGTGGCGATGGGGCCGATACGCTGGATGGCGGCGCCGATGCCGACCGCCTGATCGGCGGCCTCGGATCGGACGTCTTCCTGGTCGACGACGCCGGCGACGTGGTGATTGAGGAGGCGGACGAGGGCGCGGACACGATCATTGCCTCCTTGTCCTGGACGCTGCCTGCCCATGTGGAGGCGCTGCGGCTCAGCGGCGCCCTTGGGTTGACCGGAACGGGCAACGGGCTGGCCAACCGAATTATGGGGACGGGCTTCGCCGATCGGCTGCTGGGCATCGCCGGCGACGACACGCTCATCGGTGATGCCGGCAACGACACGCTCGACGGTGGCAGCGGGGCTGACCGAATGGAGGGCGGTGCCGGTGATGACACCTACACCGTCGACGACGTCGGCGACACAGTCGTCGAGGCCCAGAACGAGGGCATCGACACGGTCGCCAGCAGCATCAGCTGGATGCTAGGCCCCAACCTAGAGAACCTGACCCTAACCGGGGTTGCGGCGATTGACGCCAGCGGCAACGAGCTTGCGAACCGAATAGTCGGTAACGCTGCCGCGAACAGACTGGATGGTGGCGGCGACAACGACACGCTGGCTGGCGGAGGGGGCGACGACTCGCTGATCGGCGGCGCTGGCGCCGACAGCATGGCCGGTGGCACTGGCAACGACAGCTATGTGGTGGACGATGCCGGCGACCGGATCGTCGAGACCCGCACGGGCGGCGCTGATACGGTCTATGCCTCGGTCACCTGGACGCTTGGCGCGCACCAGGAGGACTTGGTGCTGACCGGCGGCGACGCCATCAACGGCACCGGCAACAATCTCGCCAACATCATCACCGGCAACGACGCCGCGAACCAGCTCATCGGCGGCGGCCGCGCAGATACGCTGATCGGTGGCGGCGGCGACGACCTCTACCTGATCGACTCGACCGACCTGCTGATCGAGCAGGCGGGCGGCGGCAACGACACCGTGGTCGCCAACGCCACCTTCGCGCTGCCCGACCATATCGAGGTGCTGCGCTTCAACGGCACGGCCAATGTGCGCGGCGACGGCAATGCCGAGCACAACTTCATCCTCGGCAACGTCGCGAACAATCGCCTGCTTGGATACGATGGCAATGACACGCTGAACGGCGGGCTCGGCAACGACACGCTGCAGGGCGGCGAGGGTGCGGACAGCCTCGTTGGCGGCGAGGGCGTAGACCGCCTCGATGGCGGCCCAGGCGACGACACCTACGTGCTGGTGGACGCGGACCAGGTGATCGAGCTGGTGGATGCCGGCATCGACACGGTGCTGAGTGCGATCAGCTACACGCTGCCGGTGGCCGTGGAGCACTTGTCGCTCCTAGGGACGGCGGACATCGCGGGCACAGGCAACGCGCTGGCGAACGCGCTGGCCGGCAACAGCGGCGCGAACCTTCTGCGCGGCCTGGCCGGAGACGATCAGATCTCGGGCGGCAATGGTGCCGATACGCTCGATGGCGGCGGTGATCACGATCGTCTCCTGGGCGGTGGTGGCAGCGACCTTCTGATCGGCGGTACCGGTAATGACACGCTGACGGGTGACAGCGGCTTCGACACCGCTGTCTACGCTGGCAAGGCCTCGGACTATGCCGTCGTCCGCCAGGGCACCGTCACCTACCTCGTCCAGGGCATCGCGGGAGCAGGCCTGGCGGGCGGCGCCGACAGCCTCAGCTCCGTCGAACTACTGCGCTTCTCCGACCAGATCATGCGGATTGGGCCGAACGCCGCGCCGACCGACATCCTCCTCGCACCCGCGGCGATCGGCGAGAACCTCGCCGGCCTGGTGATCGGCCAGCTGAGTGTGCTCGACCCGGATGGCGAGGAGCCCATGCTCCTTTCCATCTCAGACGCGCGCTTCGAAATCGCTGCCGGGAACCAGTTGCGCCTCGCGCCCGGCGTTGCGCTCGACCACGAGGCGACGCCAGTCGTGACGCTCGCGGTGACCGCGACCGACACTGGCGGGCTGTCGCTCACGCGCAACGTCGCCATCACCGTGGGCAATGCCAATGAGGCGCCGGTCGCCACGAGTGTCGCGCTCGCCACCGGGACGGAGGCGCCGGTTGAGGGCCGGCTGATTGCCGATGACGTGGACGCGGACGACGACGCCGACACGCTGACCTACAGCTTCGTGGGCGGGCTGCCGACCGGAAAGGGGCAGCTGACGCTCGGCGCCGGCGGCGCCTTCACCTTCGACCCGCTGAACGACTTCGACGGCCTCGGCGGTGGTCAGGTCGAGCGCCTGGTGGTGCAGTATTTCGTCACCGACCGGCATGGCCTCGCCTCCGATCTGCGGACGCTGACAATCGATGTCACCGCCGAGCCGGACGGACCGCCGGTCACGCCGCAGATCTCTGGCATCGAGACCGATACCGGGACCACCGGCGACCAGGTCACGGCCGACCCCACGCTCGTCCTGCTCGGCACCGCTACGCCGGGCGCGACCGTGGAGGTGCTGCTCGGCGGTGCGGTGATCGGCAGCGCGGTCGCCACGCCGGGCGGAGCCTGGTCCTTCGACTACCGCGGCACGTCGCTGCCCGAGGGCCAGCACAGTTTCACCGCGCGCGCCGTCACCTCCGGCGGCGAGGCGAGCGAGCCTTCCCTGCCCTATGTCGTGACGGTGGACACGACGGCGCCGGGCGAGCCGAGCCTGCGCCTCGCCCCCACTTCCGACACCGGCACGCTCGGCGACGGCAGCACCGCGCTCGCGCGCGTGACCCTGCTCGGCACGGCCGAGCCCGGCACGCTCGTCGAACTCGACGGAACGGCGCGCAAGGCGCTTGTCGCCAGCGATGGCAGCTTTGTGCTGCCCGATGTCGAACTGGCACCCGGCGAGAACACGCTCGAAATCCGCGTGGTGGATGCCGCCGGGAACAGCACGACCCGCAGCTTCGTGCTGACGCGCGAGGACACGACCGGGCCCGATCCGGTGCTGGCCTGGAACCAGGCCACGCTGGACGCCATCCGCGCGGATGCGTCGATCCCGACCTTTGCCACGCGTGCCCTGGCGATGGAGAGCATCGCCGTGCTCGACACGCTCGCGGCGATCGACGGCACGCCCGCCTTCCTGGTGGGCCTCGACGCGCCCGCGGGGATTCCGGCCGCGGCCGCGGTCGCCGCGGCGGCGCATCGCGTGCTCAGCTATCTCTTTCCTGCCCAGCAGGCGAGCCTCGATGCGCGCCTTGCCGACGACCTGGACGCGATCGCGGCTGGTACCGCGCGGGACGAGGCGGTGGCCTTCGGCGAGGCGATCGCGGAGGCGGTGATCGCGCTGCGCGAGCGCGACGGCTGGGATGCCTTCGTCACTTACAACGGTGGCACTGACCCCGGCGAATGGCGCCCGACCGCGCCGATGTTCGAACTGGCGCAGGCGCCGCAATGGGCGGATCTGACGCCCTTCACCCTGCTCGATGGCGGCCAGTTCCGTCCCGATGCACCGCCCGACCTGACCAGTGCCGAATACGCCGCCGCGCTGGACGAGGTGCGGCGCCTCGGCAGCGCAACCTCCACCGAGCGCACGGCCGAGCAGACCGAGATCGCGCGCTTCTGGGCCGATGGCCTCGGCAGCTACACCCCTCCGGGTCACTGGAATTCCATCGCGAACGACCTCGCCGCGCAGGAGGGCTACGCCCTGGGCTCCGCGGCGCGCCTGATGGCGATCCTCAACGTCACCCTGGCGGACGCTTCCATCGCCGCCTGGGACACGAAATACGCCTATGGCTTCTGGCGGCCGATCACCGCGATCCGCAACGCCGAGCAGGACGGCAATCCCGACACGGCGCAAGACGCGACCTGGCAGCCCCTGCTGATCACGCCGAACCACCCTGAATACGTCTCGGGCCATTCCACCTACAGCGGCGCGGCGGCCTCCGTGCTGACCGCTCTGCTCGGCCCGATGGCCTTCACGACCGAGACCTTTGGCCTGCCCGGCGTCACGCGCAGCTTCGACGATTTCTGGGATGCGGCGGCGGAGGCTGGGCGCAGCCGGATCTATGGCGGCATCCACTACGAGTTCTCGAACCAGGTCGGCCAGGCGCTGGGCAGCGACGTAGCTGCCTGGGTGTTGGACGCCTTCCGCACCGATGTGGACACCCGCGCGCCCATTCTGCTGCTGGACCAGGAGGCGGGCACAGTGGGGACCGCGGGCCCGGTGCTCAGCGGCTTCGCACTCGACAATCTCAGCGGCCTGGAGACGCTGCTCGTCCGGCTGGATGACGGCCCGGCCCAGGAGGTCAGCGTCGATGCACGCGGGCGCTTCACGCTGGATGTGGCGAGCCTTTTCGGCACGCCGGCGGAGGGCGCGCATGTGCTGCACTTCAGCGCCAGCGACGCCGCGGGCAATGCCAGCCAGCCGCTGAGCTACGGCTTCACCATCGACACCACGGCGCCGACCATCGCGCTCACCGGGCTGGCGGATGGCGGGATCCTGGCGGCCGGCGCGCGCCTGCAGGGCAGCGCGGACGGCACCGGCTCGGCGCTGCTCTCGGTGAGCTACAGCTGGAACGGCGGCGTCGCGCGTCCGCTCGTTTTCGACAAGACGACCGGCGCCTTCGACGCGGCGCTGGACCTGCGTACCCTCGCACCGGGCGAGCAGACACTGAGCGTCACAGCACGCGACGCGGCGGGCTTCACGACGACCACAAGCCTGTCGCTCAGCCTGCCGGAGGCGATCCCCTTCGCGGTGGCGTCGCTGACGCCGACGAACGGCGCCGGTGATGTCGGCGTGACCTTCCGGCCGCAGGTGAACTTCACCCGCGCCGTGGATGCTGCGACGCTGACGCCGCAAAGCTTCTACGCGACCGATACGGCGGGCGCGGTGCTGCCCGGCAGCATCGTGGTCTCGCCCGACGGGCTGCGCGCTTGGCTCTTCCTGCAGGAGGCGATGCCGGGCGCATCGCGCGTGACCCTGCATCTGGACGGCGATGCAATCCGAGCCGCCAGCGACGGCGCGCTGCTCGACGGCGACGGCAATGCGACGCCTGGCGGTGACCTTGCGAGCAGCTTCACGACCGTCAGCCGCACCGGCGTGCCCGGCACCACGCTGAAGGGTTTCGTGGTCGGGCCCGGCGCCGACCTGAAGCCGATGACCTATGACGATTTTCGGGCTGGCCCCGACGGCGCGGCGCACACGGCCGATGACGTGTTCCTGGAGCGCCTGGCGGGGGTGAAGGTCTTCATCCTGGGGATGGAGGACAAGTTCGTCCTCACTGACGCGCAGGGTGCCTTCGAACTAAAGGATGTGCCGACCGGCGTGGTGAAGGTGGCGATCGACGGCCGCACCGCGACCAACGCGCCGGCCGACGCCTTCTTCCCGGAGATGGTGATGGACGTCACCATCCGCCCCGGCCAGGTCAACACCCTGATGGGCACGATGGGAACGACCGCCGAGCAGGTGGAGAATGCCGCGCGCGGCGAGATCTACCTGCCGCGCATCGCGACCAGCGTGCTGACCGAGATCGACGACAACGCGCCCACGCTGGTGACGGTGCCGGCCGAGGGCACAACAGGACTGACGCCGGAGCAGCGCGGGCTGATCCAGCTTGTGGTGCAGCCTGGCAGCGTGGTGGGCGAGGATGGCCAGCCGCTGGAGGACGCGCTGGTGGGCATCTCGACGGTGCCGCCGGAACTGGTGCGCGACATGCTGCCGCCGGGGCTCCTGCAGCACACGTTTGACCTGACGATCCAGGCGCCGGGTGCCGCGGTGTTCTCGACGCCGCTGCAGCTGACGCTGCCCAACGTCTTCAACGCGGCGCCAGGGACGAAGCTGAACCTCCTAAGCTTCGATCACACGACGGGGCGGTTGGTGATCGACGGGACGGGGACCGTCAGTGCGGATGGACTGTTCGTAGTGACCGACCCTGACGGCGGCATCACGCGCCCGGGTTGGCACGGCATGACCCCGCCGGGTGTAAATGCAGGCCCTAGCGACCTGCAAGCTCCCATCAGCGTGTCGCAGTTGGCCTCCGTTGTTTCTGGTTTCGCCGGACAGCTCGGCATCAACCTGCTTCGAGCGATCGGTGGTGAGGCGGCGGGGCAGGCCGGCCAGAACCTGATCACCAACGGCAACGCGCTGGCGGATGCGATCATCGACTACTCGCTGGGTAGCCTGTCGGGCGAGCAGTTGGCGAACGCTGCGGCCGATTTCGCTGGTCGCACTGGCGTTGACATTCTTCGAGCGATCGGTGGTGAGGCGGCGGGGCAGGCCGGCCAGAACCTGATCACCAACGGCAACGCGCTGGCGGATGCGATCATCGACTACTCGCTGGGTAGCCTGTCGGGCGAGCAGTTGGCGAACGC
>NZ_JBWXTD010000007.1:60034-65748 GCF_056682175.1 Falsiroseomonas sp. RANM36 | reverse complement strand
CTGCGGCCGATTTCGCTGGTCGCACTGGCGTTGACATTCTTCGAGCGATCGGTGGCGAGGCGGCGGGGCAGGCCGGCCAGAACCTGATCAACAACGCGAACCACGTCGCGGACGTGATCGGCGACTACGTGCTTGGGAATGCGACGGGGCAACAGGCGTCGGCGGCGCTGGCCGATTTCGCTGGTCGCACTGGCGTTGACATTCTTCGAGCGATCGGTGGCGAGGCGGCGGGGCAGGCGGCGACAGACGTTATCTCTTCATCGAATAAAATGCTAGACATTCTAATTGATTTCATTCCATTTGGCCCCGGAGAAATAAATGCTTTTAGCGTTGGATATCCTGTTGCCCCGGAGCCAATATTTGAGCCGACTTTGTCGAGAGAGAAGATCATATTGCTGAGGGAGCTGTCCCATTTAGTATCGTTCATCCTAACGACTCAGGTAGCAGCGTTCTCGGACAGCGAGGAAAAATTATCGGGACTAAAAGATATATTCTCCAGTGTTAACAGATTTGCCCAGTATGTCAACATAATAGGATGGGGTAATCCGACCGGAACGCGGAATGAAACTAACTATGCGATCGTCGATTTGTTGGACGGTAATATTATTTGGAGGTCTTTTGCAGCGATAGGCGAATCCATACAAAACGATGTGTTGCTTCCTGCCAACAAAGCATTTCAAATAATTTCTTTTGACAGACAGACCCTCCAGGAGGGTGCTGCTATCTTTTTTTCTGATGTGAGCGGAAGCTCGCTCCGCGTGCCGGCTGTCGCGCTTGGCAAGTCAGCGTCTCCAGACAGCGATGACGACGGCCTTTCTGATTTTGCCGAGCGCGTACTTGGAACCTCTGTTTATCGCGCAGATTCCGATGGCGACGGCGTAAGCGATCTTGCCGAGGTGCGTAGCGGACAAGACCCGTTGGGGGACTTCGATCTCCCAACAGGAATCGCGGGCTTTGTGGCCACGCCAGCCCCCGCTCTAGACATTGCCATCGCATCGAGCGTCGGACCTATCTCGGAAGTAGCGCTCGTCGCAATGGGCAGCGCTGGCGTCGCTGCCATAAGCCTCGCAGATCGCCTTTCCCCTAGCGTCCTGAGCACCCTGGAACTCGGCGGCTCCGCCAGATCCGTGTCCTTCGACGCAACCACCGGCCTAGGCATCGTCGCCACCGGCTCGACACTTGCCCTGTTGGAGTTCACTGCTGCGAGCACGCTGCGCCTTTTCCGCGAACTGGACATCCAAGCGACGCAGGTCGAGACGCTCGACGGCATCGCCTACGCGATTGTGGGCCATGAGCTACGCTCAATCGATTTGCTAAGCGGCGAGCTGGTCGCCGTCGCTAGCCTGCCAGCTGGCCTAGTTGGTCTCGCAGCTGAAGCCGGTGAGGTCTATGTGCTCGACTCGAGCGCAAACCTCTACATCTTTGGTGCCGTGAATGGGGCGCTTCTGCAGCGTGCTACAGTCCAACTTCCTAGTTCCATCGTCGTCGCAGGCGAGCGCAAGCTCCTCGCCGCTGATGGCATCGTCTACGTCCCTGCCGATGATGGTTTCAGCGGCGGCTATGCCACTATCGACGTGCGCGACCCCACTATGCCCGTTGTGGCCAGTGGTCCTGACGACCGAACCATTGCCGGCGAAGCGATCGCACTGGCAGGGTCCGGTCGCGGCGTAATAGTCGGCAATCCCGGCGGCGTCTTCGGCGCAAATGTAATCGATGTTATTAACACGACTGACCCATCCAACACTGCCGCCTTCATCGCGCGCATCACCCTGCCCTCTAATCCTAACGACGTCGCAATCTCCAACGGCATTGCGTTCGTCTCGACTGCGACTGGGCTTCAAGTGGTAAATTTCTCGCCACGCGATGTAGGCGGAGCGGCACCGTTGGTCACGCTCGACACAGCGGCACTCGACGCAGATCCCGCTTCACCCGGCATCCAGGTAATCGAAGGCGCAACGCTCGTCCTCCGCGTAACAGTCACTGACGATGTGCTGGTCAGCAATGCTGAAGTATTGGTGAACGGCGCTCCCTCGTTCGTTGCGCCCGCATATCCCTTCGATCTCCGCGCCTTCCTCCCGACTATAGCTGCCTCCGGGGCAACAACCGCCACCCTGCAGGTGCGCGCAACGGACACGGGCGGCAATTTCGGCCTGTCCGACCTGGTCACCGTCGATCTCGTGCCGGACACCATCGCGCCGACGATTATCGACACAAATGTGGAGGAGGGCGCAACGGTCGGGCGCTCCTTCCGCAGCTTCCGCTTCACCTTCTCCGAGCCGGTCTTCGTAACCGGCCCGGTGGCCGAGGTTTTTCGCCTGATCGGTCCAGATGGCACGCCGATGCCCGGCGCGGTCGCGGCCTTCCGCGATGGTGGCCGCAGTGCCCAGGTGACGGTTGACTTCCTGCCAAGCGGCGGCGGTTACCGGCTGGAAATCGACGCCGCGCGCATCCGCGATGGCGCGGGCAATGCCCTTGGCTCCGGCACGCTGCTCACCAACTTCATCGTCGGCGACTACGACGAGGGCGCCTTCGGGACGACCGGCGATGACAGCCTCTCCACCGGCGACGGCTATGACAGCGTCTCGGGCGGCCCGCAGGCGGACCCCGAGAGCGACACCGGCAACGACACCCTCATCAGCGGCGCGGGCCAGGACACGCTCGTTGGCTATGACGGCAATGACAGCATCTCGGCTGGTGACGACGCCGACAGCGTGGAGGGTGGTGCGGGCGACGACACGCTGCGGGGTGGTGCGGGGAACGACAGCCTGTCGGGCGGGGCGGGCACGGACCAGCTGTATGGCGAGGCGGGCGACGACCGGCTGGATCTCGGCGCGGGCGGTGGCCATGCGCAGGGCGATGCGGGGAACGACACGCTGACCGGCCAGGCGGCCGATGCGGTGGTGACGAACCTGTATGGCGGGGCGGGCAACGACAGCATCGCGATGGAGGGCGCCGCGCCGACCGACGGGTATCCGATCTACTGGGGCTACCGGAACCTCTACGGCGATGACGGCAATGACACGCTGAGCGGCAGCCTGGGCGGCGAGCGGCTGTGGGGCGGTGCCGGCAACGACCAGCTCGCCGGCAACGACGGCGACGACGAGCTGCGCGGCGGCGGGCAGGGCCTGGACCTGCTGGAGGGCGGTTCGGGGAACGACTACCTGGACGACGAGGACGCGGGGGGTATCGACAACCTGTTCGTCAATGCGGTGAACGGTCACCTGTATCGCTACATGCCGGGCAACGTGCCGTGGCAGGCGGCGCGGGATGCAGCGGCTGCGGCGGCGATCGGCGGCTGGCAGGGCTACCTGGCGACGATCACGACGGCGGAGGAGCAGGCGTTCCTGAGCGCTGTGTTCGGCCAGGTCGGGACAAGCTGGATCGGCGGGTCGGATGCGGCGACGGAGGGCAGCTGGGCCTGGATGACGGGTCCCGAGGCGGGGACGGTGTTCTACATCGAGGGTGCCGATCCGCAGCCCGGGTTCAGCTACTGGGATGCCTACTACCAGCCGGACGGCGGGGCGGAGCAGAACTACCTGGCGATCGCCAGCATCTGGACCAGCAATGGCTGGCACGACGTGCCGGCCACAGGGCCGGTGTCGGGCTACTTCGTGGAGTATGGCGGCATGCCGGGCGATGGCGTGCTGGGCCTGCTGCCGGGCGACACGCTGCGGGGTGGCGAGGGTGACGACACGATCGTCGGCCGCGGCGGCAACGACGTGGTGGAGGGCGGCGCGGGCAGCGATCTGCTGACCCTGCGGCTGGAACAAGCACTGCGCGGCGACGCGTTCAGCCTGGCGGATCCGGATGCGTTGGCGGTGCTGGTCAATGGCGGCTCGATCACCGGGATCGAGCGGCTGGACCTCCATGGCAGCGGCTTCGCCGACAGTGTTGTCGGCGGCGCGGGCGACGACACGCTGCGGGGTGGTGCGGGGAATGACAGCCTGTCGGGCGGGGCGGGCACGGACCAGCTGTATGGCGAGGCGGGCGACGACGTGCTCGACCTCGGCGCGGGCGGTGGCCAGGCGTGGGGCGATGCGGGGAACGACACGCTGACCGGCCAGGCGGCCGATGCGGTGACGACGAACCTGTATGGCGGGGCGGGCAACGACAGCATCGCGATGGAGGGTCCCGCGCCGACCGATGGGTATCCGGTCTACTGGGGCTACCGGAACCTCTACGGCGATGACGGCAATGACACGCTGAGCGGCAGCGTGGGCGGCGAGCGGCTGTGGGGCGGCGCCGGCAACGACCAGCTCGCCGGCAATGCAGGAGATGACGAGTTGTTCGGGGGTGAAGGTAGCGACGTGTTCTTCTTCGCTCCGGGAAGCGGCGCCGATCAAGTGGCCGACTTCGATATCTCGGTTGACCTGCTACGGCTAGCCGGCTTCGGCTCGACGCTGGACAGCTTTGCGGACGTTCTCGCGCGCAGTTCTCAGGTCGGCGCAAATACGCTGATCGTCGCGACGACTGGCGAAAGTATCACACTGCTAAATGTCGATCGCAGCACGCTTTCTTCGACCGATTTTGTTTTCACGTGATGGAGCTCGGCAAAGAAATGCAAACTTGTTCGCAGGAGCGGCTGCCAGCGCTCCTATGGAGAATCAGCTCCCTGGCTTTCTGCATCTGTTTCGCGGCCTCATGCACTCAGAGTACAACCACCAACCTCTCAACAGCTCTCCAAGCGCCAGACGCCATCGTGTGCACGATACGGAGACTGCCGGTTTCGGCCGGGTCTCTGGAGTTCGAACTCACGATGTATAGGGAACGCGTCTCAAGACAGTGGGGAGAACAAATAGCCTCCTATTCGCGGCTGCCATTCGAGCGCGCTGTCTCGTCCAATCCGGTTCGCGTGTGGTTCCTCCAGTTAGATTTGTTAAAAGGAGCAGTAGACGCCGACTTTCTTCTCCCGATGACACAGCGTCCCGATGGAACGCTCGTGCGCACTGGAGATTATGAAGCAGTCGACTGCGATCACGGCACAACCTACCCCATGCTCAGTCAGCGGCGCCAACTACGCTTTTTCTAACATGGTGCCGTCGTAGTCAGCAGCACGACCGGATGCAAATGCCTGGGCTTGAAGACCAGCAGCTCCGAAGACACGGGCTGTCCAGAGAATGGTTGGCGTGGGTTCCCTTTCCTACGCCACATTTCACAGCTAGTGCGTTGATGTCATTGCGACTTGCCGCGACGCCTATCCGCATCCCCCACGATCTCCCCCACAGCCGGCTTGCGCTACCCTACCCGCCGAGCCCTCTCGCGCGCCACCTCCGCCCCCCCCCGCCGGCGCGGAAGGGGAGCGAGGGTGGGGGCACCCGATTTTCGCGGGAGCGGAGCGAGGGGGGGGAGGTCTGTTCACGCCTCGCCCGGCGCCGAAGGTCACGCCGGGAGGCGCCCAGATTTCCGACCTGGCCGGAAAGTTGCCGGGCCTCGGCCATCACCCGCATCGCGGGACAGTTCTCAAGGGAGATTGGCTGCGCCGGCGGATCCTGTCGGCGTGGCCAGAAGCGGCGCGTGATGACAGCCAGTGTTGCGCCTGCCGTCCGGTGTGCAAAGCTTGCCTCCCTCGAGGTGGCTGGCGCGTGGATGTCAATCGGCACACAAACGGGACCCCGGATCGGCGTGCAAAAGGGACCCCCTTTTGGTGTGCATGGACGCGCCCGGGTTGGCCGGTGCGGAGCCGTAGGCGCAGCGGCGGGGAACCCGGGCGCGGT
>NZ_JBWXTD010000007.1:54141-59934 GCF_056682175.1 Falsiroseomonas sp. RANM36 | reverse complement strand
AACGACACCTACCTGCTGGTGGATGCCGACCAGGTGATCGAGCTGGCGAATGGCGGCATCGACACGGTGCTGAGCAACGTCGCCTATGTGCTGCCCAATGCGGTGGAGAACCTGACGCTGCTCGGCAGCGCCGACATCGCGGGCACGGGCAATACGCTGGACAACGTGCTGCTCGGCAATGGCGGTGCGAACGTCCTGCGCGGGCTCGGCGGCGCGGACAGCATCGCGGGCGGCCAGGCCGGCGACACGCTGGAGGGCGGCGCGGGCGCGGACACGCTGGCGGGCAGCGGCGGCGCCGACCACTTCCTGTGGCTGTCGCCGGCGGAGGGCGGCGACACGCTGGTGGATTTCCGCGCGGCGGAGGACAAGCTCGCCTTCGTGGCCGGCGGCTTCGGCGGGCTCGCGGTGGTGACGCTGTCGCAGAACGCGGCGGCGGGCGGCACGGCGCAGTTCATCTACACCAAGGCGACCGGCGCGCTGCAATGGGATGCCGACGGCACCGGCGCGGGTGCGGCCATCACCATCGCCACGCTGTCGAACAAGCCGACGCTCGCGGCGACGGACTTCGTGATCGTGGCATGAGCCCGAAGCCTCCCGCTCCAGGCTGAGCCGGCACATCGGTTCGGCTTCGTCCGACAGCGCCGCCGCGATCCTTCGCGTCGCCTGACGTCACGGGGATGGGGGGCACATCCCAACCCCGACTTCGCAATAACTCCACCATGAACGATAGATTGACGTAAGATATCTTTGCCCTCACCCTGGGTTGGGGAAACGTGGTCGGCGCAATCTTCGTCGTGGCGCGTCCCGAAGTCTGATCTGAAGGACGCCAAGCCGTGCCGACACTGATTTCGAGCAGCGCCAGCGAAGTCGTGGCCGCCGTCGCAACGGCAACCTTGACGGACGTCTCGGGTGTCTGGTGGGAGCGTCGCCCCACCGACCTGGCCGCCCATTGGGAGGCAAAGATCGAGGCCGTCACGGGGCTCGATCTCGACACGCTGTTCGACGTCAACCTGATCGACATCCAGCGTCGGCTCGACATCTCCACCGACGGGTCGGGCAAGATCGACATCGAATGGGGTTCCTTCGGGCGTGATCGGCTTGCCTATGAGGTGCACGCGATCAATCCGGTGAACGGGAAGACCCTGCTCGCCAGCGGCCAGACGGACGCGTTCGACACGCCCGACATCCTGCGCAAGCACGCCATCCCCGGGATCGATGTGCGCGTGGTCTACACCGGCGCCGTCGATTTCGACGGCCCGGCGGACCTGGCCATCGACGCCGGCGCGGATATGCGCGTCAGCATCGGCGGCGAACTGGTCGCCGACACCGGGGGCGGGGGAGCGCGCCGATTCACCTACACGCCGGAATATGCAGATGCGCCCCTCGCCCTCGAGGTGGAGGTGCTCAGCCCGGCCGCGGACCGCGCCCGTCGCGCCAATATCCAGATCGAAAGCGGCAAGGATCAGGGCGATTTCTTCGACATCGTCCGGGCTCCCTCGGAAAAGACGCTCGTTGCCGAGATCACGCTGGATGGCGTGTCGCAGGGCATCTTCGTCTTCGAGGAGATCGCGGCGCTCAGCGATCTGCTCGACCGCCTCTCGAAGATCGGGTCCGTCGCGGCCACCGTCGAAGGGTCGTTCTTCGTCGAGACCCCCGGCTCCTACACCTTCGCGCTGACCGGCGGCGCCCAGAACCTGGTGATCGGCACGAGCTCGGGCCAGTCCGGCATCGTGGTCGCGCCCCTTCCGTTTGGGCGCAATCCCTTCACCTTCGACGTCGCGATCGCCGGTGGCGCGACCGACGACATGAACATCACCGTCGCCGGTCCGGACACGGGCGGCGGGCCGATCAGCCTGACCGGCCGCCGCGCCGCGCTGACCGACGGCCTGCTGGACCTCGGCGACCAGCTGCTCGCGGACTTCAACGCGCTCGTGGACCCCGATGCGCTTTCGTTCCTGTCCTCCTTCTCACGGTTCAAGCCGACCTTCGACGCCCAGCTGGGGATGGATGCGGTGTTCGGCTGGGACATCGATATCGACGGCCTGGGCCGCACCGCCACGGAACAGCCCGTCAGCTTCGTGTTCCAGGCGCCGACGACGATCAGGCCGGGCCAATCCGTGATCCTGAACGTCACGGACATGGTCCTCGCCGCGCCCACCACGCGCTCCGCCGGGCTGGAGATCAGCAAGATCGACATCAACGCGGGGTTCGATCTGCCCGAGACGCAGATCTCGAACATCGGCGTGGAGATCACCACGGCGAACCCGTCGAACGAGGTGCTCCAGGCCCTCTTCGGCGCCAATCCGTTGACCAGTCTTGCCGAGGCCTTCGACCAGTTCGCCACGCTGAAGCTGCAGCTCGACGCGACGCTTGATCTCGACGACGCCGTCGGCGTGGCCCGCGAGCTTGCCGCCGCCCTGGGCGTCAAGGGCAACATCATCGACCTGCTCGACATCGGCGGATTCTTCAGGGGCCTCTTCTCGGGAGAGGTCAATCCCGTCGAAACCATCAAGAGCATCGCCGCCGCCGTGAAGGCGAAGGATTTCGCCGGCGTGGTGGACATCATCCTCGGCATCATCGCCGCAGGCCAGGCCGTCGCACCGGGCGACGAGCCGCCCGTGCTCGTCACTGTCCGGGACACGATGGGGCGCGACATCGGCTTCGACGGGGCCGCCTTCGTGCCCATCGTCACCGAGGCCGCGCTGATCGGAACCGGGGCGGACCGCTACGTCACCACGACGGTGGAGGGTCTGGGCGCGGTGCGGCTGCCGGTTGCCGCGGTGCTGACGGCAGCCGAAACCTCGGGCATCAACGACCTGTTCGCCAGCCTGCGTGCAGCGTTTTCCGAGGGGGTCGAACCGGTCGAGGGCCTCAAGATCTCGGCCGACCTGCCGCTCAACACCTTCGCCGAGACCACGGGCTTCGGCGACGGCGGCCCCGCCACGCGCAACGCCGCGACACAGATCGTCGCCACCTCCGAGGCGAGCCTGCTCTCGGTCGACGTGGACGTCGAGAAGGTCGTGCGCGAGGCGCTGATCAAGATCGTGGACGAGGCCATCTCGACGCCCGGCCTGCCGCCCAAGGTGCTCGCCGTGCTGGTGGCCTCGCGCATCGCGCTCGCGCTCCAGCCGCTCTACGTCGAGACGCTGCAGCAGGGTGCGAGCGCGGAGCTGGAGCTCAACCCCGGCCCGCTGATCGGCGCCGCGCTCGACGGCTTTGCCGACCTGTTCGCCGCCGCGACGGACGGAATCAACGACCTGCTGGGCAAGAATCTGCCCCCGCCGGATTTCACTTCCATCGATTTCACCGCCCTGCTGGCCGATCGCGACGCGCTCGCCGCGACGCTGGACGTCCTGCTCACGCCCCTGACCGACGCCCTGAACGAGGCGCCCGCCTTCATCCTCGGCGCGATCAACCAGGCCGCCTCGGATGCGGGCGACCTGCTGACCGACGGCGCGGCGTTGCTGCGCACGGGCCTTGCCGGAAGCGTGGGCGCCGCGCAGACGGGGCTGAACGCGATCGCCGACCTGCTCGAAGACGCGCAGGCCCTGGCGAACGACGTCAACGGAGACGTCAACACCGTCAGGGCCGTGCTCTCGGGCTTCGACTCCCAGTTGCGGTTCGCGACCAGCGAGCTGAACTCCATCAACTCCTTCGCCAACTCGATCAAGAGCGCGCCCACCACGATCAACAATGCGATCAACGGCGTGCTCGGCGGCATCAACAGCACCGTCAAGTCCATCATCAACACACCCATCATCGGCGCAGGCGCCAAGCCGATCTTCCAATCATTCGGATTCGTGTTCGACGGCGCCAACAACATCAACTTCGAAAGCGGTCTCTTCGCCGGCATCGGCACCGCCCGCAGCGCCATCAACGGCATCACCAACCTCGTCAACGGCATCCTCACCGACGTCTCCCAGGCCATCCCGCCGCTCGATCTGCTGCGGCGCGCCACCGGCGACGTGATCGGCATCGCCGAAGAGGGCCTGGGCGTGCTGTCGCAGGCACTCGGCAGCCTGGCGACCGCCATCGCCGGCGTGCGCGGCGTGGCTGCCGATCTGGGCGCCGCGCTCTCCGAGATCACGAAGCTCGCCGATTCCCTCGTGGAGGCGGCCGCAAAGCTCGACGCGACCCTTCAGACCGGCATCAATCTCGACTTCGGCAATGTCTTCGACGGCGCCAAGCAGGTCTTCGTGGACACGCTCGCCGACGCCGCCCAGGGCATCAACCTGCGCGGCAACATCGACTTCAACTTCGAGGATCTTGCCTACGCCTTCGACCTCAAGCTCAAGCAGACCACGGTCTTCAATCCCGAGGCGGTGAAGGTCGAATACGTCTTCGGCGACCAGAAGGTGATCGCCGACTACGGTCAGGCCGTTCGCTTCGACGTGCCGGCGGACATCACGGAAACGCCGAAGATGGGCGCGCGCCTCCTGTTGGACGGCGCCTATGACTACATCTACACGCTCAAGGCGGAGAACGACATCGACTACCAGCTCTTCGGCTTCTCGATCTTCGGCGAACTGAAGCTGGGCGATCGTGATCCCGTCGCGCTCGGCAACCCCTTCGATCCGGATTCGGGGACCTTCGACTACGCGCTGCTCAAGCTGGTCGACGACTACGACCTCTCCGATCCCGCGAGCCTCTTCGACGATGCGCTGATCGAGATCCCGGTGAATCTGGTGATCGAGAAGATCCAGGGGATCCTGTACGAGCTGTTCCTCAACAAGACCCGGGCGCTGTTCGACAAGGCGATCGGGATCGAGCCGATCGGCAACGTGCCCCTCGGAGAGATCGGCCTGTTCCGCATCAACGGCGTGCCCGCGACCAACGGCACTCTGGGCTTCGCCCCGGTGGAAGTGTTCCTGTCCGACACGATGCTGACCGACAAGATCCGCGGCGGCGAGGGGAACGATCCACTGGACGGCAGCGCTGGCGCGGACACGATCGAGGGTCTCGCCGGCAACGACAGCCTCTCCGGCCTCGCGGGCAATGACCGCCTGCTCGGCGGCGCCGATGACGACACGCTGGATGGCGGGGCGGACAACGACACGCTCGACGGCGGCACGGGCGCCGACAGCCTGATCGGCGGCGCCGGCAACGACCTCTACGTCGTGGACAATGCCGGCGACCGCATTCTCGAGACGCGGCCCGGCGGCGCCGACACGGTGTACTCCTCCGTCACCTGGGCGCTCGGGCCGCATCTCGAGGCGCTCGTGCTGACCGACGACGCCGCGATCGACGGCACCGGCAACAACCTCGCCAACCTCATCATCGGCAACGACGCGGCGAATGTGCTCAACGGCGGCGGCCGCGCCGACACGCTGATCGGCGGCGGTGGCAACGACCTCTACTTGATCGACGCGACGGACAAGCTGGTCGAGCAGGCCAATGGCGGCAACGACACGGTGGTGGCGAACGCGACCTTCGCGCTGCCCGACCACATCGAGGTGCTGCGCTTCAACGGCACGGCCAATGTCCGCGGCGACGGCAATGCCGCGGACAACTTCATCCTCGGCAACGTCGGCAACAACCGCCTGCTCGGCTATGACGGCAACGACACGCTGAATGGCGGCCTCGGCAACGACACGCTGCTGGGCGGCGAAGGCGCGGACAGCCTGGTCGGCGGCGAGGGCGTGGACCGGCTCGACGGCGGCAATGGCAACGACACCTACCTGCTGGTGGATGCCGACCAGGTGATCGAGCTGGCGAATGGCGGCATCGACACGGTGCTGAGCAACGTCGCCTATGTGCTGCCCAATGCGGTGGAGAACCTGACGCTGCTCGGCA
>NZ_JBWXTD010000007.1:53749-54041 GCF_056682175.1 Falsiroseomonas sp. RANM36 | reverse complement strand
AACGACACCTACCTGCTGGTGGATGCCGACCAGGTGATCGAGCTGGCGAATGGCGGCATCGACACGGTGCTGAGCAACGTCGCCTATGTGCTGCCCAATGCGGTGGAGAACCTGACGCTGCTCGGCACCGCCGACATCGCGGGCACGGGCAATACGCTGGACAATGTGCTGCTCGGCAATGGCGGTGCGAACGTCCTGCGCGGGCTCGGCGGCGCGGACAGCATCGCGGGCGGCCAGGCCGGCGACACGCTGGAGGGCGGCGCGGGCGCGGACACGCTGGCGGGCAGCGGCG
>NZ_JBWXTD010000007.1:43168-53649 GCF_056682175.1 Falsiroseomonas sp. RANM36 | reverse complement strand
ATCCGTTCCGCGACCGCCCGCTCGGCGCGTTCCAGGCTGAACCGTGCCATGCCGTTGGTCCGCTCGGTGCGGAGGTCGTGCCGCGCGGGGGGGGGGGGGGGGGGGCCCCCCCGCCGCCGCAGCAGGCCGGGCGCGCGACGGCGCACGCGCAGGCCTCCCGGCAGCTCGCCCTCGGCGCGCAGGCCGCGCGCGACGCATGCGCGCATCGCCTCGCGGATGCGCGCGATACCGGCCGAAAGCTCGGCGGGGCTGCGCAGCGCCGTCTCATTGGCGCGCATCAATCCTGCGACCGAGAGGCCCGCCGCGTCAGCGGCCGCCAGCAGTTCGGCGGCATTCGTGAAGGGATGCGGCACCTGCGCTGCATCGCCGCCATCCCCGCCAAGCGGCTGGCCAGCCTCGTCCACGACGAAGCCGCCGCCGACCGAGTAGTAGCTGCGCGACGTGCCGCCGACCGTCAGCCGCAGCGCATTGGGGTGCAAGGGCAGCGTCTCGCGTGGACGGAAGACGATATCGCTGTCGGAATCGAAGCCGATGCGTCGGCCGTTCGGCAGGGTCAGTCGCCGCGTCCGCCGGACCTCCGTTGCGATCGCCGCCGCATCGTCCGGATCGAGCGTGTCGGGTCGCGCGCCGCCGAGGCCCAGGATCACCGCCGTATCGGTGCCGTGCCCCTTGCCGGTCAGGGCAAGCGATCCGAACAGCTCCACACGGATCGCATCGGCCTGCATGTCCAGCGAGGCGGCAAAATGCGCGGCGGCGAGCATCGGCCCGACGGTGTGTGAACTCGACGGCCCGACGCCGATACGGAACAGGTCGAACAGCCCGATCCAGCCCTCGCTCATCGCGCGGCTACCACGACGAGGCGGCAACAGACCCCGCCGAGCGCAATCGAGGACAGGCCGAGCGCGGGCAAGCTCCGCACCGCGATCCCGACGGCCGGCAGGATGAGCGGGACTTCCATCCCGCAACGCTCCACGCCGCGCCCGCGGCGGTCAAGCGGCGCGGCGGGCTACCGCTTGGCGGTCCCAAGCATCATCACGGGGCTGGCAGGCATCGGCCATCGGCTGGCGGAGGCGCAACGGCGCGTGAGTGCCTCGCGCTACGAGGCCAGGCCGGCGGCAAGCCCGGTCCACCGCCTTCGCCAGTGCAGGGGCCACTCGCGCCGGAAGCCCTCGCCCGCGCCGCGCCTTGACCGCCGCGCGACCCCGTTCCTAGCGTGACGGGAGCAGCCTTGGCGCGGACCGGTCGGCCCATGCCAGCGAGATGTCCCGGGGAGCCCATGGCCACGCACCGCTTCCATCCCACACGATACTTCAACGCGATCGGCATCGCCGAACCCTGCCTGCGCGTCGCTGATGGCGACACCGTGATCACCGACACGGTCGATGCATCCGGCCTCGACGCGCGGGAGGTGACCGTCGCCAGCCGGCCGAACCCGATGACGGGCCCGTTCTTCATCGAGGGCGCCGAGCCCGGGGACACGCTCGCGGTGCGGATCGGCCGGCTGACACCGAGCCGGGCGACCGGCTGGACCTATTCGCCGCTCGCCCTGACGGTGCTTGACCCGGCCGCGATCCTCGACCGGCCACCGCAGCAGCGCGTTGTCTGGGATATCGACCGCGAGGCCGGGACGGTGCGGCTGCAGGACACGGTGAAGGGGCTCGAGGATTTCGCGCCGCCCCTCCAGCCGATGATCGGCTGCTTCGGGGTCGCGCCGGCGGGCGGGCAGGCGCTGTCCACCGCGACCAGCGCGCAGCATGGCGGCAACATGGACTACCGCCTGTTCGCACCCGGCACGACGGCCTGGTTTCCCGTCGCGGTGCCCGGCGCGCTCTTCTATCTCGGCGACGGGCATGCCTGCCAGGGCGACGGGGAGATCGTCGGGACCGGCATCGAGACATCCTTCGAGATGGAGGTGACCTTCCGTGTCCTGAAGCGGACGATCACCTGGCCGCGCGGCGAGACGGCCGACGACATCTTCGCCGTCGGCAATGCCCGGCCGCTGGACCAGGCGCTGCAGCACGCGACGACAGAGATGTCGCGCTGGCTCGGCGAGGACTACGGCCTGGATGCCCGCGCCGCCAGCCACCTGATGGGCCAGGTCGTCCGCTACGATGTCGGCAATGTCTTCAACCCCGCCTTCACGGTTGCCTGCCGCATCGCCAAGCGCTGGCTCGCGAAGCGGTAGGACCGACGTCGCGCCGCGCGCCGCCGGATGTTCGGGGGCGCTCAGGCCGCGATGAAGATGCCCTGGGCTGCGCCATCACGTGGATCATGCGGAATGGCGGTCGCTGCCATCAAACGCGGATCCATGTCTCCGAGAAGGCCAGCATCGCCGTCGAGATGCGATGCCCCGCGATCTCCCGCGGGACCGGTGCACCCGGGCGCCGACGCTCGTTCACGGTGACCGTAGCGGCGTCGCAGCCGACGAACAGGCTCGGCATGTGGTGGCGGCCGGTGGCGGATTGCTCGGGCGGCAACGCAAAGCAGAACGGCTTGCCCAGCCCGGACCACTCCAGCACCACCGTCAGGTCACCAGCCCGCACGGTCTCGCTGTAGCGGCTGATGGCATCGCCGCCTGATGTCACGCTGTCGAGGCTTCGGTATTCGAGCCCTCTTAGGCCCGGCAGCGCTCGCCACGCGCCGAAATGGGCCACGTAGTCGGATACGAGCCAGCGTGCGAGCGGTTCGTTGTCGGTCAGGCAAAGGTTTGCACGGTCAGCGGCTGGCGCCGCCTCCTGCGGCGACAGCATGAGCACCAGCGCATGCCCGCGCCCATGCGGGGAGAGCACCACGCGAAAGAACGAGGCGAGGGTCGTGAAGGGGCCATCCGGCGCTTCCTTGAGAGAGATGCCAGGGTTCTCTCCGGACCATTCCACGGTGCCGGGAAAGACGAGCGTCTCAGCCATGCGTCGGTCCTCCGCTGCTTGTCCTCCCGAACCGTGCGCTGCGAACCGCGTCAGATCAATGGCCCCCATGTACCTCGGCGGGACGTGCTCGATGTCGCGCACCAATTGGACTTCTGTCGTGCCGCCCGCACGGGTCGCGCCGATGCGGCCTCGTTCGTTGAGTGAGACCGTGACGCGCGCGCAGGAGCCGAACTCTAGGTGTCTAGTCCCGGCATTTGGTGGTGCGGGTTACGGGTGAAGCGGTGCTCGACGCCGTGGTCCCGGCATCGCATATCGAACATGTGGGTCATGTAGCGGGCGGTAGGGCCGTCGGCGTATCGGGGCGCGAAGCGGAACTGGATGCCGTTGTCGGTGAGCACGGTGTGGATCCGGTACGGCACGGCGGCGACGAGGGCCTCGAGGAAGGCGGATGCCGTGACGCGCGTTGCGCTCTGGACCAACTGAGCGAAGGCGAACTTGCTGGTACGGTCGATGGCAACGAAGAGGTAGAGCTTGCCTTCGGCGGTCTGCACCTCGGCAATGTCGATGTGGGCGACGCGTGCCCCGCCAAAGGTTCAAGGGGCATGCCGAGCGCTGATTGGATAAGCCTTGGACGCCTTCTTGGTGGCCTTGTCGCCCTCGACGTCGGGCAAGCGGGAGATCCCGTGGCGCTGCAGGCAGCGGTGCAGCGAGGAGCGGGTCAGCTGCGGGATCGTCGCCTGCAAGGCGTAGAGGCAGTCATCCAGCGGCAGCAGCGTGCGCCGGCGGAATGCCACGATGATGGCTTCCTGCTCGGCGGACAGGATGGTTGAGCGCGGCTCCTTCGGGCCGGTGGGCTGGTCGGCCACCAAGGAGCGCCTGCGCCACCTGGCGATGGTCTTCGGGTTGACGCCGAAGCGGCGTGCCAGGTCCCTCAGGCTCGCTTGACTATGCTGGATCGCGCGACGGACCGCCTCTGTCGAGCGGGCGCTCCCGTGAAGAACCTGGCCCATAGCGCGTCCTTCCATGCCGGCGAAAAGACTGCACCACCAAACCCTGGGATCAAACACATGCGGTGCTGGGGCGTCACTCGGCGGGCTGCGTTCAGGCCAATGCGATGCATTCGATTTCGAGGTCGAATTCCATCGGCCAGGAAGCCACCGGCACGAAGGTGCGGGACGGCGGGTCCTTCGGGAAGAACTCGGCATACACCGCGTTGATCGCGCCATAGAACCCGGCATTGGCGGCGTAGATGCGCACCATGACCGCACGGTCGAGCGGGGAGCCCGCGGCCGCGAGGCAATGCGCGACCGCCTTCAGGGACGCCGCGGTCTGCACAGCGATATCGCCCTTCACCAGCGCTCCTGTCGTCAGATCGAGCGGGGGCGTGCCGGAGACGAAGACCATCCCGTTGGCCCGGGTCACCAGCGAGAGAGGCACGCCCAACCGGCGGATGGCGGCCGAAAGGACGGGAACCTCGATGACTTCCTTCACGGCCATCCTCCGATGCGCACGGCCAGCGATGAACCAGCATTCCCCGATGGGTATTGGTTCCGCCCTCCAGACGGACAGCGAACCAAGCGGCCGGCATGCAACGCGCGGCGCGGTGTTCCTTGCTGATCGGGTGTACCTGCCCTTCGTCGGCGGCGGGATCGGCTCCGCCCCCGCGGCTCTCCGACCCGAGCCAGCGCTGCGGGCATGGTGGCGGCTTCGAGACGTTCCGCAAGGGCTAACGGCGCTCCGCCGCGTGCATCGCCCGAGACTTTCATGTCCCGGTTCCCACCGCCGCTCCAGTCGGCCTCCTCACAATCTTTTCCTCACGGCCGAGACGCCGCGCCGAAGCGCAGGTTCGGGACGGCTTTCGGCCGCGCCCTTGATGGTGCGATTTCAGAACGAAACCCGGATCGGTCGTGTTCGGCCATGGCTCTGGCTTCGGGTTGGATGGGCGAGAGGTGGCCCGGGGCAGAGCGGCGTATGGTCGGGTTGCAGAACCCCTCGATGAAGGCGAACACCGTCATCCGCGCCTCTGCACTGGAGCGGACCCTGGAGCAGACGCTGCGCCGATCCGGCGGTTCGCACTCAAGGGTGAACGTCCCGACGCGCCGCCGGAGCGCCGGCGGCCTGGCGTCAGCCATGCGCATCCTGAGTGCCGGTCGTGATGATCAGGTTGCCGGCATCGTCGCGACGCAACGACTGGCCGGGATGCAGGACGGTCGTCGTGTCCATCTGTTCGAGGATCGCGGGACCGGTGAGTGTGGCGCCGCGCGACAGCAGCGCGCGGTCATGGATCGGACAGTCGGTCCAGCCGCCGGCCTCGGCGAACCACACCGGGCGGGTGCCGACCAGCGCATCGCGTCCCGCACCGGCCATGCCGGCGGATGAGGGCGGCCGCGCGACGGCGACGTTCAGGCTGAGCCGGGCCGTGACCGCCTGGACGGCGGCGCCGGTCGCGTAGCCATAGACACGTGCGTGCTCCTGCGCGAAGGCGGCCGCGAGCGCCGCCGGCAGCGCCTCGGGGGGCAGGTCGGGCACCGGCACGGTCAGCTCGTGACTCTGTCCCTGGTAGCGCATGTCGAGCGCGCGCAGGCGGCGCGCTGCGGTGCCGCGCGCGGCCTCGGCGGCCAGCCAGCGATCGGCCTCGGCATCCAGCGCCGCGAAAGCCTGCATCAGCGCCACCGTGGAGGTCGCCCCCAGCGGCAGCAGGCAGGTGCGGCTGAAATCGGTGCGGCCATCGGCGACCAGCAGCCCGAGCGCGCAAAGCAGGCCCGGCCCAGGCGGCACGATCACCGTGCGGATGCCGAGCTCCGCCGCCAGCGCCTGCGACAGCAGCGGTCCGCCGCCGCCGAAGGAGGCCAGCGCGAAGCGGCGCGGATCATGGCCCTGCTCGACCGAGATCAGGCGCACGGCGCGCAGCATGTTCTCGTTGAGGATCGTCAGGATGGCCGCGGCCGCCTCCTCCACCGTCATGCCAAGGGGCTCCGCGACATGCGTCGCGATCGCCGCCTCCGCCAGGTCGCGTCGGATCGGCATGCGGCCGCCGAGCAGGCGTTCGGGATGCAGCCGGCCGAGCACGACATTCGCATCCGTCACCGTCGGGCGCGTGCCGCCGCGGCCGTAGCAGGCGGGGCCCGGATGCGCGCCCGCGCTCTGCGGGCCGACCTGCAGGAAGCCGCCGGCATCCACCCAGGCGATGGAACCGCCGCCGGCGCCGACCGAGTGCACGTCGAGCATCGGGAAGCGCACCGGCCAGCCGCCGAACTCCTTCTCGCGCGCGATGGCGGGCCGGCCATCCTCCACCAGGCAGACATCGAGCGAGGTGCCGCCGACGTCGAAAGTGATGATATCGCGGAAGCCCGCGGCGACGCAGGCATGGATCGCGCCCGTCACGCCCGCCGCCGGCCCCGAGGCCAGCGTCCGCACCGGCTTCTCTCCCGCCTCGCGCGGCGAGGCGACGCCGCCATTGGATTGCAGGATGTGCGGCGCGCAGCCCAGGCCGAGTTCCGCGCAGCGCGCCTGCAGCCGGTCGAGGTAGCGGCTCATCACCGGTCCGAGGCCGGCGTTCAGCACCGTGGTGGACAGCCGCTCATATTCGCGGAACTCGGCCAGGATCTCGTGCGAGGGACAGATGAAGACGCCCGGCAGCGCCTCCGCGAGCCAGGCGGCGACCTGCTGTTCGTGCGATGGGTCGAGATAGGAATGCAGGAAGCAGATCGCGACCGCCTCCACCTGCGCCGCACGCAGCGCGGTGATGGCGGGTGCGAGGTCCTCGCGGCGCGGCGCCACCGGCGCGCGCTGCATCAGGAACAGGCGCTCCGGGATCTCGAAGCGAAGGCGCCGCGGCACGGGCGGGCGGGGCTTCGGGATGCGGATGTTGTAGTTGTGCGGCTGGCGCTGGCGGCGGATCTCCAGCGTGTCGCGAAAACCTTCGGTGGTGACGAGGCCGGTGCGCGCGGTGCGGCCCTGGATCATCGCGTTGGTCGCGACGGTGGTGCCGTGGCCGAACCATCCGACGCGCTCGGCCGCGACGCCCGCCAGGCGCAGCAGCTCCGCGATGCCCTCCCCCATCGCGCGCGACGGGTCGTCGGGCGTCGAGGGCACCTTGTGCGTCGCCATCGCGCCGTCCGACAGGCGGATCAGCACCAGGTCCGTGAAGGTGCCGCCGACATCCACGCCGAGCGCGTATCGGTCGCTCATCCGCGCGATCCGTCGCGCAGCGCAGCGGTCTCGGCGGCGTCCAGCCCGCCGCCGCGGATCGCGACGCGATACAGGCTGCGCGCCGCCGCCGTGCTCACCTTGCCGTCCAGCACGTCCGCCAGCACCGCTTCCGGGTCGCGCAGCGCCGCGTCGCCGAAGCCGGCGCCGGAGGAGGTCTCGATGCGCACGACCTCGCCGGTCGCGATCGGCAGGTCGGAGAAGCTGGCGGGCAGCGTCTCCGCGTCCTGGAGGCCGGGCCGCAGCACGAAGCGGCCGCGCGTGCCGTCATGGCCGCGGTCATGCCCGCGCGGCGCGGCCACCTGGCGCAGCGCGCGGCCCACCAGGCGCCCGTCCTGCGCGAAGACCTGCACGTCGCGCCGCGTGCCGAGCCCGCCGCGAAACCTTCCCGCGCCGCCGGAATCCTCGATGAGCTCGTAGCGCAGCACGGCAAGCGGGAACTCGTGCTCCGCCGCCTCGACCGGCAGGTTGGCTGCGCCCGAGATGTGCACGCGCACCGCATCCTTGCCGTCCTGGTCGTGCTGCGCGCCGGCCGCGCCGGCATAGGTCTCGTAGTCCACGAAGTAGCGCCCGCTGCGCGGATCCACGCCCGAGAAGGTCATGGCGGAAAGCGGCCCGCACCCAGCCATGACGCGCTCCGGCACGGCCTGCGCGAAGGCGCCGAAGATCAGGTCGCCGACGACATTCCCGAGCGAGGAGCGGTCCCCGACCGCGGCGGGCGGCGTCGCGTTCAGCAGGCTGCCCGGCGGGGCGATCACCTCGATGGGCCGGAAGGTGCCGGCATTGGGCGGCAGGTCCGGGTCCACGAGCGCCTTCACCGCGTAGTAGACGCAGGAGAGCGTCGCGCCGAGCACCATGTTCCGCGCCCCGCGCATCTGCGGGTCGGTGCCCGTGAAGTCGAAGCGCAGCGTGTCGCCCGCCGCCGTCACGGTCACGCAGGCGCGCAGCGAGGCGGCGGCGAGCCCGTCATTGTCGATGATCTCCATGTTGCTCCAGCTGCCGCGCGGCAGCGCGGCGATGGCGGCGCGCGCCCGCGCCTCGCCATGCGCCAGGATCGCGTCGAAAGCGGCCAGCGTGGCGTCCCGCCCGAAGCGGGCCACCAGTTCCTCCATCCGCCGCACGCCGGTCGCGTTGGTCGCCACCTGCGCCTTGAGGTCGCCTTCGCGTTCGCGCGGGGTGCGGCTGTTGAGCAGCACGATCTCCACGATGTCCTGCAGCACCGCGCCGCCCTGCACCAGGCGAACGGGCGGCAGGCGCAAGCCTTCCTGGAAGATGGAGGTGCAGTCGGCGCTTTCGCTGCCGGGCACGCGGCCGCCCACATCCGAATGGTGGGCGATGTTGCAGACGAAGGCGATCACTTCGCCCTCGGCGAAGACCGGCGTGGCGATGGTGAGGTCCGGCAGGTGGGAGCCGCCGCCATTGTAGGGGTCGTTCGCAAGGATGCCGTCGCCTGGCCGCAGCGTCTCCAGCGGAAAGCGGCGAGTCACATGCTCCACCAGCCCGAGCAGGGAGGAGAGGTGCAGCGGCGCGATGGCGGTCAGCGCCAGCAACTGCCCCTTCGCGTCGAAGATGCCCACCGAGCAGTCGCGCCGTTCCTTGATGTTTGGCGAATAGGCGGTCCGCACCAGCGTCGCCATCATCTCCTCGGCCGCGGCCTGCAGGCGATGCGCCACGATCTCCACCGCCATGCGGTCGCCGGCGATGCCGGGTGCCATGTGCGAGATCCCTTGCTGTGCCGCGGTCAGGCCGTCTCTTCCTCGATCACGTCAGGCGTGATGAGATTGTAGAGCCGCGCACGCCAGCGGTTGAACGCGTCGCTCAGGATGTCGCGCGGGCGCGGCAGGTCCATCTCGATGACCTCCTTGATGCGACCCGGGCCCGGACTCATCACCACCAGGCGGTCCGCCAGGAACAGCGCTTCCTCGATGTTGTGCGTGACGAAGATCACCGTCTTGCGGGTGCGCTGCACCAGCGAGAGGAAGTCGCCCTGCAGGCGCCGCCGCGTGTGCTCGTCGAGGCCGGTGAAGGGCTCGTCCGCCAGCAGGAGCTCGGGGTCGTTCGCGAGCGTGCGGATGATCGCCGCACGGTGCCGCATGCCGCCCGAAAGCTGATAGGGGCGATGGTTGCGGAAATCATAGAGCTTCACCATGCGCAGCAATTCGGTGGCGCGCGCCTCCGCCGCGCGCCGATCCTCGCCGCGGACCTCGGGGCCGAACATTACGTTCTCCCAGACGGACAGCCACGGGAACAGGTTGGGATCCTGGAAGATCACGCCGCGCCGCGGATCCGGGCCGCTCACCGCCTCGCCCTTCACCAGCAGCGAGCCCGAGGTCGGCTTCTCGAAGCCGGCGATCATGTTCAGCAACGTTGTCTTGCCGCATCCCGAAGGGCCGATCAGCAGCGTGATCTGTCCCTCGCGGATGTCCACGTCCACGCCGGCGAGCGCGGTCGTCGTCTGGCCGGAGGCCCCGGTGTACCGCTTGACCAGCCCGCGCCCCTCGACGAAGGCCATCAGAGCCGGTTCCCCGCAATGTCCTGCGCCCAGGCCAGCTTGCGGCGCCCGATCAGCACGATCACGCGGTCCGACAGGAAGCCGAAGATGCCGAGCATCAGCATCCCGCCCAGCACGATGTCCATGCGCATGAACTCGTAGCCGCGCCAGAGGATGTAGCCGAAGCCGCCCGAGACCGCGAACATCTCGGCCAGGATCATCAGCGTCCAGGCATAGGCGATGCCGAGGCGGAGCCCGCCGAAGATGTGCGGCAAGGCGCCGGGCAGCACCACGCGCCAGAGGATCTGTGCCGGAGAGGCGCCGAGCATCGCCGCAGCGCGCTTCCAGTCGCGCCCGACCAGCTTCACCCCGGTCACCACCTGCACATAGACCTGCAGGAACACGCCGTAGATCACCAGGAACAGCGCGGACGCGTTGGTCAGGCCGAAGAAGATGATGGCGAAGGGCAGCAGCGCGGTGCGCGGCATCGGCCGCAGCAATTGCACGGTCGGGTCGAAGAAGCGCTCCGCCGTGCGGCTCCAGCCGACCCAGACGCCGAGGGCGACCGCCGCCGCCGCGCCTATCACGAAGCCGACCAGCGCACGATAGGCCGAGCCCATGGCATCCGCCGCCCAGGTGCCGGAGAAATAGGCCGGGCGGCCGCGCGCCCAATCCGCGTTCATCCATTCGCCGATGGTGCGCACCACCTCCCACGGGCTCGGCAGCAGCACGCGCGGCATCACCTCGAACACATACATGCCGGTCCAGGCGACGAGGATGCCGAGCGGCAGCACGAAGGCCAGCGGGTCCAGCGCACCCAGCGCGCGCCGGAACCAGGAAGGACGCCCCCGCCCCCCCGCCCGCCCCCGCGGGCCGCCCGCCCCCGCCCCCCCCCCCCCCGGCCAAAACACAAA
>NZ_JBWXTD010000007.1:34188-43158 GCF_056682175.1 Falsiroseomonas sp. RANM36 | reverse complement strand
CCCCCCGCGGCCCCACCCCCGCCCGCCGGCCGGGGCGGGGCGGGGGGGCCTAGGGGGGGCCCCGGCGGCGCGCCCGCCTCAGGCGGCATAACCGAGCTCCGCCTTCGGCTTGCCGGTGGCCTTCTCGAGGAAGCTGTAGTTCACCCGCGCTGCGATCACCGGGGAGACGTCGCGGTCCTCCAGCCCCAGCTCGTACACCGCCTTGCAGATCGCCTTGATGGTGTTCATCGGCATCATCCAGGAGGGTGAGACGTTCTCCACCGCCAGCGTCGCGATCTCCCGCGACTGGCCGGTCACTTCCATCGTCTTGCGGATGTAGGCCTCCTTGTTGCCGTTCACGAAGTCGATCGCCTTCACCGTGGCGCGCACGATCGCCTCCGTCTCCCTCGGTTGCTGCGCCACGAAGGCGTCGCGGATGTAGAGCCCGCCATGCGACGTGCCGAAGCTCTCGGCGGCCAGGTTGCTGATCATCGTCGCCCCCTGCTGCGCCATGATGACCGAGGCCGAGGGCTCGAAGGTGGCCGTGGCGTCGATGTCGCCCCGCGCCATCGCGGCGATGATGCCGGCCGGGTTCGCGATGGGCACGCGCGTGACCTCCTTCATCGCATCGATGCCGATGCCGCGCAGCGCGTAGATCAGCATGATGTCCTGGCTGTTGAGCTGGTTCACGCCGACGCGCTTGCCCTTCAGGTCGGCCAGCGTGCGGATGTTGGTGCCGCGCCGCGCGAGCAGCCGCGTGCCGCCGCCGCCGACGCCGCACACCGCCTGGCCCTTCAGGTCGCGCAACTCGATCGTGGCCAGGTAGTTCCAGCCGGTGGCGAAGGCATCGAGATCGCCGCGCGTGAAGGCGGAGACCCGCGCATGGCCGACCGAGCCGACGCGCACCAGCCGCCAGTCCACGCCCGCATCCGCGGGCAGGTTCGCCTCCACGAAATGGGTCGCGAGGTAGTGAACCGCGTTGATCTCGTCCATGCGGAAGGGAACACGGCCCTGCGCGCGCGCCGCACCGCCGAGGCTCGCCGCACCGCAGGCCAGGGCGAGCGCGAGGAAGCTCCGTCGCCTCGCCCCGGCGCCGCTCCGCGGCTCCCAGTCGGATGCTGGATCGAAGGCGTCGGCACGCTCCGCGGCCTCGCGGTACAGCGCGGTCATCGCGTCGCGCCGGGCCTGCCTCGAATCACGGCTCATCGGTCGTCTCCCTCGGTTGTGTCGTGCTCGTCCCTGTCCGCCTCGGATGCCGCCGCTGTCCTCCACGCGCCTGCCGGCGACGGCAGTCAATGCCGCAAGCAAAGCGCAAAGGGGGCGGCGTGCCAATGCACAACCTCGGCCCGGGCTGGACAGGCGGGCGGCAAGTCTGCGCAACTTGCGGATCGGAAGGAGGCCCTGCGATGCCACCAGATGCGGCGGGCAGCACGCTGCCGGACCAGATCGATCCGGGCGCCGCGGACCGGCTGATCCGCGCGGCGTTTCCCGACCTGCGCAACCCGTATCTCGACGTCTCGGCACGCGGCCCGCTGCCTCTTGCGGCGCGCCGCGCGGCGGAGGCGCTGCTGCTGCAGCAGGCCGAGGGCACCGTCCGGAAGGACGACTGGCTCGCGCTGGCAGAGCGCGTGCGCGGAAAGGCCGCAAGGCTGCTGCGCGTCGCGCCGGCGGACATCGCCTTCACCAAGAACGCCTCCGAGGGGCTGAACCTGGTCGGCGCCGCACTCCGTCCCAGGCCCGGCGAGCGGATCGTGGTGGCGCCCTCGGTCGAGCATCCGAACAACGTCTTTCCCTGGCTCTGGCATGCGCGGCAGGCTGGCGCCGAGGTCGTGCAGATCGCCGCCGCCGATGCCGCCGGCCTCGAGGAGGCGATCCTCGCCGCACTCGATCGGCGCACGCGGCTCGTCGCGGTCACCGCGCTCGACTTCGCCTCCGGCAGGCGGACGGATCTCGCACGCCTCGGCGCCGCCTGCCGCGAGGCGGGCGCCTTCCTGCTGACCGACGCGGCGCAATCCGCCGGCGTGATGGACGAGGACCTGCCCGCGCTCGGCGTGGATGGCTGGGCGACGGCGGCGCAGAAGGGCCTGCTCGGGCTCTACGGGCTCGGGCTGCTGCATGTGCGGCGCGAGTGGGCGGAACGCCTGGAGCCGCCCTTCCTCGCGCGCTTCTCGGTGGAGGTGCCGGCGGGGCACGAGGCGGCGGGCCCCGAGGCCGGCTGGCAGCTGCGGCCCGGCGCCGGGCGCTTCGAGGTCGGCAACCACAACTTCGTCGCGCTCGCCGCGCTGGAGGCCTCGCTCGACCTGCTGAACACGATCGGCCCGGCCGCGGTGGAGCGTCGCGCAGCGGGCGCCGCCGCGACGCTGCGCGCGGGGATCGAGGCGCTGGGCATCCCGGTCCTGCCGCTGCCGCCGGCGCGTCGCGCGCATGTCGTCTCGGTGGGTGAATCGCTCGGCGCCGGGCACGACCGCACCGACACCGCCTGGGTGCAGGCGCTGTCGTCGCATCTGCGCGAACGCGGCGTGGCGCATTCGGTGCGGCGCGGCATCCTGCGCCTCTCCACCCACCTCCACGTCCTGCCCGAGGTCGCGGAGGAAGCGCTTTCGCACATCAGGTCCTGGCGCGATGGCTGGCGCGGCTGAACACGGTGCGGGGCAGGGGGTGTTGCCGGAGGCGAGCAGCCGGAACCCCCGCTCCGGGATGGGCCGCGTCGCCGCTGTCGCGGGGCTGTCCTGGCGTGCGCTGCCCCGGGTGCGGGACGCGATCCCGCTCGGCGATCGAGGCCGCCTGCGCCGCTGGTGAAGCGGCGGGTCGACGACCACCGCCGCGCATGGCGGCGCACGGCGGCGCACGGGGGGCTCGCGGCGATCGATCGCGGTCTCTGCGCCCCCGGCGCGCGCGGGCTCAGCCGCGCGCCAGGGCCGCCATGATGGGGCGCATGCGCGCCTCGTCGCGCTCCCAATAGGCAGCGTAGTCCGCCGGGCCCTTCCAGTCCGGCACCAGGCCGAAGCGGCGCATCGCCTGGTCGTAGGCCGGCGCGGCCATCACGGTGCGGATCGCCTCCGCAAGGCGCGTCACCGCCTCATCCGGCGTGCCGGCCGGCGCGAGGAGGCCGCCCGCCGAGGCGACGATCACGTCCAGCCCCTGCTCGCGCAGCGTCGGCACGCCCGGCAGCAGCGGATCGCGCTGCTCGCCCGTGGTGCCGAGGACGCGGAATTGCCCTTCCGTCATCGGCCCCAGCACGTCGCTGCCGCCGCCGGCGAGCACGTCCACATGCCCCCCGAGCAGCGCCGTGACCGATGGCGCGCCGCCGTTGAAGTGGATGGAATTGAAGCGCACGCCGGCCGCCATCTGCAGCATCAGCACGCCGAGATGCGGGGTGGCCATCAGCCCGCTGTCGCTGACGCTGATCGTCTCCGGCCGCGCGCGCGCCGCCTCGACCAGGTCGCCGATACTGCGCCAGGGGCTGGCGCTGCGCACCGCGAAGGAAACCGGCGAGATGTGGTGCAGCGCCACGGTGCGGAAATCCGCCCGCGTGTAGGGCGCGCGGCGCGACGGATCGAGGTAGTGGGTGATCAGCGTCGGCAGCACGGCGAAGGCGAGCGTCAGGCCATCCGGCCGGCTGCGCAGGAACTCCGTGATGCCGATCTGCGATCCGGCGCCCGGCCGGTTCAGCACCTGCACGCCGGTCGAGAGCTCGCGCTCCAGGCCGGCCGCGATCATCCGCGCGGCCGTGTCCACGCCGCCGCCGGGGGCGTAGGGCACGATGATCGTGATGGCGCGGCCCGCCGGCCAGCTCTGCGCTGCGGCGAGGCGCGGCACGGCAAGCAGGGGCGCGGCAAGCAGCACACGGCGCGTGGTCATGGACATCCTCCCTCATTGATGCGCAGGCGTTCGCGTCGCACGGCGACGCCCTCCGGCGCGAGCGTGACGAGTTGCACGGTGCCGGCCAGGTCGGGCGACCCGCTGTAATGCGCCTCGACCTCCGGTGGCCCGACGCGCGCGGCGCGGTCCCAGTGGCCGAGTGCGACATAGTCCGCCCGCGCCGCGCGCAGCGCCTCGTCGGCGATGCGCCAGGCACGGTGCGACTGCCAGCGCCACTCCTCCGCCGGCACATAATGCCCATGCGCCATGGCCACCTGCCAGCGAGTGCGACGTGGCGGCGGCGGGCCGAGCGGGTCCAGCGCATCCGCGCCCTGATGCGCCCGGCCCCAGATCTCGAGATCCAGGTCGTCGAACAGCGCCGTCCCGGCATGCACGCCGAGCACCGTCACCTGCGGCAGCCCGAGCAGGCCGGCGCGGCGGTACAGGCAGTCCGGCAGCGCCGCGTCGTGGTTCCCCGGCAGCAGCACGACGGGCAGCGACGCGGCGGCGATCAGCGCCGTCGCCCGGGAGAGCATCGCATCGCCGACCCGCGCATGGTCGAAGGTGTCGCCGGCGAGCAGCACCAGGTCCGCCCGCACCGCGCGCGCCGTGTCCAGCACCGCCGCCAGCCCCGCGATCCCCGCGGCGGCCTGCCTCGGCGGCGCGTGCGGCCCGGCATCCTCCACATGCAGGTCGGAGCTGTGGACGAGCCGGACCGCGCGCATGGCGGTCTGCTACCTGCCCTTCCAGTTCGGCTTGCGCTTCTCGCGGAAGGCGCGCGGGCCCTCGGCACCGTCCTCGCTCTCCGCGGTCTGCCGGTCCAGCGCCCGCTGATAGTCCACCAGCGCGTCGGGGAAGGCGGAGGCGAGGCGATAGATGCGCACCGCCGCCTGCGTCGGCAGCGGCGCCCCGCGGCAGACCATGGCGGCGATCTCCTCCGCGGCTTCCATCAGCCGGGCGCGCGGCACGACGCGGTTCACGATGCCGTATTGCAGGCATTCCTGCGCGCTCAGCCGCCCGTTCGCCAGCGTCATGTAGGCGGCCACGGCGCGGGGGATGCCGAAATAGAGGTTCTGCGGCGAGCCCAGCCGGCCCACCAGCGTGTGCGTGTCGCTGATCCAGGCTTCCTCCGCCATCACGCGCAGCTGCCCGGCGAGCGCCAGGCTGAGCCCCACGCCCACCGCAAGGCCGTTGATGGCGGAGATGACGGGCTTGTCGAGATTGACCGCGCTCGGCAGGCCCCCGCCGCCCCAGTGGTAGTTCGGGTTCGTCGGGTCCTCATGCGGCGTGCGCTTGCCTTCCGCCTGGTGGGCGGCGAGGAACTTCACGTCGCGCCCGGCGGAGAAGGCTTCCCCGGTGCCGGTGACGATTGCGCAGTAGATCTCCGGGTCAAGGCCGACGTCGCGCCAGCAGGCGCGCAGCTCCTGATAGGCGTAGGTATGCAGCGCGTTGCGCACCTCGGGCCTGTTGATGGTCACGTAGGCGACGCGGCCCTTCTTCTCGTAGAGGACGTATTTCAGGTCCTTCGGCGCCATCGTAGCGTGGTCGTATTGCGTCTCGTATTGCGGAGGCATCGGGCGATCTCCTGACGGAACTCAGACGGCGGTGAGCAGCAGCAGGCCATCCACGGCGATGGCGTCCTCGGCCCGCCACTTCACGGGGTTCACTTCCAACTCGAAGGCGGACCATGGGATGGCGGCGGCGAGGCGGGAGAAATGCGCGATGAAGCGCGCGAGCGGGGCCGCATCCGGCGCGTCATCGCCCAGCGCCCGCACCAGGCGGAGCCGCGCGATCAGCGCCCGCGCGGCCTCCTCGTCCAGCGGTGCGCGGGCGATCGCGACGTCGTCCAGCAATTCGGTCGCGGTGCCGCCTGCGCCGCAGGTCACCATCACGCCGAACATCGGATCGCGGAAGGCGGCGACGATCACCTCGATGCCGCCCTGCTCCATGCGTTGCACATAGGCGCCCTCGAAGGGCACGCCGAGTGCCGTCGCGCGTTCGGCCAGCGCGCGCCAGGCCGCAGCGGCCTCCACCGCGCCGGCGATGCCGAGGCGCAGCAGACCGGCCGCGGCACGATGCGTCACCGCCGGCGAGATCCCCTTCATCGCCACCGTGCCGCCGATGGCGGCGAAGGCGGCGGCGGCGTCCTCGGGCGAATGGGCGATGCGCCCCCGCGCGACGGGCAGCCCGCCGGCTGCGAGCAGTCGGTGGCAGTCATGCTCGGAGACGACCAGGCCCGCCCGCGCCTCCGGCAGCGCCGCCGCCCAGTCGAAGCCGAACGGCGGCGGGCGCGCGACAGCGTCCCCCCGCGGCGCACGCAGCACGCGCGCCAGCGCTTCCACGGCCCGGGCGGGTGTGGGGATGATGCAGAGACCATCGCGCGCGAGCGCCACGCGCGTCTCCGGCGCGACCTCCAGCGCCGCCACGGCCCGCACCGCGCCCGCGGCGTGCAGCTCCGCGAGCTTCTCCAGGGCGGCCTGCGTCTCCGCCGGCTCGCCGAGGCCGAGCGCATCCTCGAAGAGCAGCGCATCGGCCGATGCGGCAGCCTTGTGCAGCGTCGCGGCGGAGGGCGGGCCGTCCAGCACGCGGGGCGCACCGCCGGCAAGCTCCAGGCCCTCGCCTTGCAGAAGCCCGGCCGCAGCCGCGGCGGTCTCGGGCGCGGCCGAGACCACGGCCACGCGCCGCCCGCCGGGCGGGACGCCCGCCGCCAGCAGCAGCGAGACGTCCAGCAATTCCCGCCCGCTGCGCACCAGGATCGCGCCGTGCTCCTCCAGCACCGCGCGCCAGACGCGGAAGGCGCCCGTCAGCGCACCGGTATGCGCCTGCGCGGCCCGCGCGCTGGCCTCCGCCGCGCCCGCCTTCAGGATCACCAGCGGCTTGCCCGCATCGCGCAGCCGTGCCAGGGCGTCGAGGAAATCGGCCCCGTCCTGCACGCCTTCCAAATAGGCGGCGACGACCCGCGTCGCGTCGTCCTCCGCCAGCATGCGCAGGTAGTCCGGGAAGCGCAGCACCGCTTCGTTGCCCGAGCTGATCATGCAGCGCAGGCCGAAGCCGGCCTGCTGGGCCTGGCCGAGCAGATGGATGGCCGTGCCGCCGCTCTGGCTGACGATCGCGATGCTGCCCGGCACCAGCCGGTCCACCTTCAGCAGCGGTGTGGCGAAGGTCGCGGCAAGCGGCGCATGCGTATCGATGATGCCGAGCGTGTTCGGCCCGCAAAGGGAGAAGCCATGCGCATCGCAGAGCGCGGCGAGCGAGGCCTGGCGCGCGACGCCGTCGCCCCCCACCTCGGCGAAGCCCGCGGCCCACAGGATGCCGTGGCGGATGCCGGCCTCGATGCAGCTCTTCACCGCCTCCTCCGCCGCGGCGGCCGATACGGCGAGGATGGCGAGGTCCGGCACCTCCGGCAGCGCGGCCGGCGAGGCGTGGCAGGGCAGGCCGGCCACGGTGTCGCGCCGCGGATTCACCACATGGATGCGGCCGCGGTAGCCGTATTTGCGCTGGTAGTCGATCACCCGCGCGCCGAGATTGCCCGGCGTGTCCGACGCGCCGATGACGACGATGCTCTCCGGCGCGAGCAGCGGGTTGCGCGCGGCACTCATGCCGATGCGCGATGCGAGTACATGGGGCGGCCTGCGACCGGCACGCGCGCGCGCAGGATGCAGCCCCGCTCGGACTCGGTGATGTACAGGTCGCGCAGGTCGGCGCCGCCATAGGCGATGTTCGTCGTGCGGATGCCCGCCGGCGACAGGATGCGGGCCGCGGGCTGGCCGAGCCGGTCGAACAGCCACACGGTCGCGAGGCCCGAATGCGCCACGGCGAGGCCGCCTTCCTCGTCCACCGCAAGCCCATCGGGTCCGGCCAGGCCGCCGGACAACTGCAGGAAGGTGCCCCAGTGGTAATGCCGCTCTCCCTGCGCATCGGGCTGCAGCGAGATGCGGATCACGGAGAGCGGCCGCGTGAGCGCGACGAACAGCGTCTCCTGCCCGGGCGAGAGCACCAGCCCGTTCGGATAGGGCAGCCCGTCGCAGACCAGGGTGATCGTGCCATCCGGCGTCATGCGATAGACGCGCCCATCCGGTCGGCGCTGCGAACTGTGACCGGGATCGGTGAAGTAGAGGTCGCCGTTGTCCGCGAAGCAGAGGTCGTTCAGGCCGACGAAGGGCCGGCCTTCGAAGCCCTCCGCCACGGTGCTCCGCAGACCGGTCGCGGGATCGAAGGCGATCACGCCCTCCTTCCGGCAGACCACGAACAGCCGCCCGTCGGTGTGGATCTTCAGCCCGTTCGGTCCGCCGCCGTAATCGGCGAAGGTCTCCCACGCGCCGGAAGGCGAGACGCGGAAGATGCGGCCGTGATTGAGATCGGTGCAGTAGAAGTTGCCCGCCTTGTCGAAGGCGGGCCCTTCCAGGAAGGAATGCAAAGGCCTTCCGCCGCGCGCGCGGCTCCATGCCGTGTGGCGGTCCTCGATCCGCAGCGCATCGGGCAAGCGGGAGAAGACCTCGGCCTGGATGACGGGCGGTGGGGCGAACATGGGCGTCAGCACTCCTCCGGTGCGAGGGACAGCCGCGCATCCCCGACGCGTGGCGGGCCGGCGCCCGCGAGCACGGGATCGAGCCGCAGCCGGAAGCGCGGCCAGGGTGCGCCGGCGACAAGCTTCGACAGGCCGGACAGCGCCTGCGCCAGCGCGCCCCGGTCGAGATCGGGCGCCATCCGCGCCACCTGCGCCACGGCCCGGCTGCGCCCGAGCAGCATCAGGGCGCCGTCGGCGTCGAACGGCGCGGCTGCGACCGCCTGCTCCTCCTGCACGCGCCCCGCGACGCCGCCCGCGCCCACAGCGATCAGCGCGCCGAATTCGGGATCACGCCAGCCGGACAGCGCAAGCGGCAGCACACGGCCGTCGCCCTCCGCCCCGACGCATCGGGCGAAGCCCGCCTCCGCCAGCCTGGCCGGCAGGTCCTCCGCCGCCCATGGCGCCGCGGCCGGGCCGGAACGCCGCACGGGCGGAGCCAGGCGGCCACGTGCCACGAGCTTGCCGAGCGTCGCCGCCGCGGCGGCGGCGGCCGCGCGCGGGGCGCCGCCGGGCGGGGCGCGGGCACGCCGCCTCGCCGGCGGCGGGGCCGCCGCGCGCCGCCC
>NZ_JBWXTD010000007.1:25148-34088 GCF_056682175.1 Falsiroseomonas sp. RANM36 | reverse complement strand
GCCCCCCCGGCCCCCGGCGCGGGCCCGGGGCGCCCGCGGGGGCGCCGACGTCCGCGATCGGGGCGACGCCGTGCTGCGCGAGGACAGGCAGCATCGCCGGCGGCGTGCCGGCCGCGATCAGCACCGGCTTCGGCGAGCGCGCATGGAACTCGGCCAGCACCCGCGCCGCGACCTCCTCGCCGCGCGGCGCGTTGAAGGTGGTCGGCAGGAAGACGGCGTCCACGTCCGGATCCGCCGCGACGATGTCGAGGATGCGCGGGAAGCGGTCATAGGTCTTCTCGTTGAACGCTTCCGGCGTGAGGTCCACCGGGTTCGCGGTGGAGGCGATGGCGGGCACCAGCGGCGCCAGCGCGGAGCGGGTCGCCTCTGACAGTGGCGGCACCTCCAGCCCCGCTGCACCGCAGAGATCGGCCGCGATCACGCCGCCGCCGCCGCCGCCCGTCATGATGGCCACGCGGGGGCCGGCGGGAAGACCGGTGCGCGCGAGGCTCGCCGCGAACAGCGCGGTGTCGAGCAGTTCCCGATGCGCGGCGACGAGGATGGCGCCTTCCGCTGCGAGCAGCGACCTTCCAGCGGCGGAGCCTGCCGGCAGCAGCACCACGATGCGCCCGGCCGCGCGCGCCGCGCCGACCGCCGCGCAGAGCGCCGCGCCGTCGCTCGGCGCCTCCTGCACCAGCGCCAGGATTCTGGCGGGGGAATCCACTGCCGCTGCAAGCAGCGCGGCGGCGTCGGGCGCGGTGCGCGTCGCGATGGGCAGAAGCCGCTTCGCCGCCGCCCGCTGCATCGCCTCCGCGGTGCGCGCGGAACTGGCGAGGAGCAGCACGGGCGGCGCGCCGGACGCCGTCGCCCAGGCTGCTTCGCCGCTGCCATCGCCTTGCATGGGCGCGTCCCGTCCCCTCGACCTGGCCCGCTTGAGGCAGGCTCGCTCAGCTGTCCCGCAGACTATTAAACGTTTCAAAGCGTGCCGCGCACGCGGCACGCTGTCAACGCCGTGCTGGCGCCTCGCCCATGGACTCCGCCACGCGCAGCTCGGGCTCCAGCGCCAGGCGCCGCACGCGCGGCCGGTCGCCCTGCATCCGCGCCAGCAGCAGTTCCCAGGCGCGGCGCGCCACCTCGCCTGCCGGCGGTCGGATCGCGGCGAGACGAGGCGTCGCCATCTCGGCCCAGGGCGGCTCATCCACCGCGATCAGCGACACATCGTCCGGGCAGCGCAGGCCGAGCGCGGCCAGCGCGCGCACCACCTGCTCCACCCCCTGCGTGTTGGTCGCGAGCAGCGCGGTCGGGCGCCTCGGTCCCTTCATCGCCGCGGCCAACTGCTCCAGAAAGGTCGCAGCGTCCTCCGACCGCTCGATGATCTCGAGCGAGGCGCGCGGCACATCCGCAAGTCCCTGCCGCAGCCCTTCGATCCGATGGCGCGAGATCAGAAGACCAGGATTCGCAGAGACGAAGGCGAGCCTGCGATGCCCGCGCGCGAGAAGCTCGGCCGCCGCCCGCCGCATCGCCGCGCGCACGTCCACCCGCACCTGGTCGAAGCGCCCATCCTCGATCGGCCGGTCGAGGATCACCGTCGGCACCGCCGCGCGGGCCAGGCGATCGAGCGTCGCCGCCGGCTCCCAGCTCGGCAGCAGCAGCAGGCCGCCGATGTCGAAGCGCAGCAGCGTCTCCACGCGGTGAAGCTCCGTCTCGCTGTCCTGCCGGCTGAAGACATGCAGCATGTCGTAGCCGGCCTCCGCGGCCAGGCGCTCGAAGGCCTCGGACAAGGCGACGAAATAGCCGAAGGCGGCGTGCGGCATGCACAGCCCGATCAGCGTGGCGCGGTTCCGCCGCAGGCTCTGCGCCAGCAGGTTCGGCACGTAGCCGAGCGACTTGACCGCGCGCATCACGCGCTCGCGCCGCTCGGCGCTCACATCGCGCGACCCGTTCAGCACATGGGAGACCGTGCCGGTGGAGACGCCCGCCTCGCGCGCGACGTCCGTGATGGTCGGCCGCGGCCGGCGGCGGGGCGCGTCCCGGGACGCATCGGATGACATGGCAACACGCTAGCCGAGTCGCCGCCGCTCTCCAACGCACCGGCTTGCCGCCACGCCGGGCGGTGACTAGCGTCCAGGCGTGCAACCGGCGGAGCACTTCCGATGGCGCCCGTTGAGGTTCGTGTCGCGAGCGCCCTTCGCGCGACGGTGGGCGAGGCGCCGCTCTGGTGCGCCGCCGAGCAGGCGCTCTACTGGATCGATGGGCATCGTCGCGTCGTCTTCCGCCTGCGCGACGGCGTGACCGAGGAGCGCGACCTGCCCTTCCGCCCCTCCTGCCTGGTGCCGGATGCGCAGGGCGGGCTGGTGGTCGGCTACAAGAAGGGGCTCGGCCGCTTCGACTTCGAGAGCGGGCGCGCGGAGCAATGGCCGCTCTCCGGCGTGGATTTCAGCGACGTCAGCTTCAACGACGGCGCTTGCGACGCCGCGGGACGGTTGTGGATCGGCACGCGCCACGGGGGCGGCAGTGCCCCTGTCGCGGCGCTCTACAGCATCGGACCCGATCTGCGTCCGGTCTGCCGGCGGCGGGGGCTCGTCGTCTCGAACGGGATCGCCTTCAGCCCGGATGGACGTCGCATGTACCACGTCGATTCACGGCCGGGCCGCGTGGATGCCTACGCGCTTGATGCAGCCACCGGTATGCTGGGCGCGCCGGAGTGCCTGATCGACTACGCCGGCAAGGGCTTCAGGCCGGATGGCTGCACCGTGGACAAGGAGGGATTCCTCTGGGTCGCGGAGATCGAGGGCTGGCGGATCGCACGCTACGCGCCCGATGGGCGGCTCGACCGCACCATCGCCCTGCCTGTCGCCAAGCCGAGCAGCCTGGCCTTCGGCGGACCCGGGCGGCGGACCCTCTTCGTCACGACGATCTCCTATGGCCTGGATGACGCGGCGCTGGCGGCGCAACCCGCCGCCGGATGCCTTCTGGCGATGGAGCCGGGCGTGGCAGGCCTGCCCGAGCACCCGTTCCGCGCGGCCCTTGTAAACGTTTCAACCGATGGCTAGCCTTCCCCGGCCGGGAATGACGACATGGGAGGAAAGCCACATGTCCGCCATCACGCGCCGCCGGCTCGTCATCGCCGGCGGAACAGTCCTCGCCGTCCCCGCCCTCGCGCAGAACGCCGACTGGCCGAGCAAGGAGATCCGCCTCATCGTCTCCGTCGCGCCCGGCGGCGGCGCCGATCTGGTGGCACGCCAGGTCGCGCGCGTCATCGCGCAGGAAACGGGCGGCACGGTCGTCGTGCGCAACATCGTCGGCGGCAGCGGCCTCACCGGCATGGCGGAGATGGCGAGCAGCCCGCCCGACGGCTACACGCTCTCGCTGGTGAACATCGGCTCCCTGCTGGTGCTGCCGCACATCATGCAGGTGCCCTTCACCTGGGACGACCTCGCCTTCCTCGGCGGCATCTCGCAGAACTACTACGGCGTCGCGGTCGCGGCGAATTCGCCCTGGCAGAGCTTCGGCGACATGATCGCCACGGGCAAGACACGGCGCATCACCTATGCCTGCGCCACAATCATGAACGGCGTCGCGCTGGTGCAGGCCGGCAACCAGTCCGGCGCGCGGTTCCGCCTGGTGAACACGCAGACCGATGCCGAGGCCATCACCCAGACGGTCGGCGGCTTCGTGGACATCGCCATGACCTCCTCCACCGTGCTGCTGCCGATGCTGCAGTCGCAGCGGCTGAAGCTGCTGGCGGTGACGCCGGCGCGCTGGCCGAACATGCCCGACATCCCGACGGTGAAGGAAGCCGGCTTCAACGGCGAGACGGTGGTGCCGCTCGGCTTCGCCTGCCCCGCCGGCGTGCCCGCGCCGATCCGCGCGCGCTTCGAGGCCGCGATCCTCAAGGCCGGGCGCGATCCCGCGACGGTGGAGATGCTGACGCGCACCATCAACATGCCAAAGCCCATGACGGGCGCGGAGTTCCGCCACGCGCTGTTCTCCCAGGCGCCGACCATCGAGGCGATGCTCGCCGAGGCCGGGATGAAGCGACGGTAGTGTCGCGGTTCCTTCGCTCGGAGCGGCTGCCCTACATCGCCGCGGCGGCGGTGGCGCTGCTGCTGCTGTCGCAGGCGATGCGGCTCGAGGATTTCGGGCCGTTCGGCCCGGGCGCCGGCATCTTTCCGCAGATCACGGCGGGACTGGCGGTGGTGCTCGCGCTGGCGCTGGTGCTCGTCCCCGCGCTCGGCCGCGACGCGGCGGCGCCGGGCGCGCCGGAGGAGGCCGTCGGCCCCGAGGAACGGCGCACCTTCCACCTCTACATCGCGGGGCTCGTGCTGATGGTGGTCGGCTCCGCCTTCCTCGGCTTCGCGGTCACGGCGATCCTGCTCGCGCTGCTGATCGCCTGGCTCGCGGAGCGCCGCCCCTTCCTCTCCGCCCTGCTCTTCGGCCTGGCCTGCGCCGTCATCGGCACGATCGGCCTCGGCCACTACATGGAGATCGAGATGCCCTACGCGGCGGTGGACTCCCTGCTTCGCTCGCTCGTGCGGTAGGGCTTCATGGAGCAGTTGCTGCACGGCTTCGCCGTGGTGATGACGCCGGCGAACCTGTTCTTCTGCCTGGTCGGCACGCTGCTCGGCACGATCGTCGGCATCATCCCCGGCCTCGGCCCGCTGACCACCATCGCGATCCTGCTGCCGGTGACCTACAAGCTGGACGTCACCTCGGCGCTGATCATGCTGTCGGGGATCTACTATGGCGTCGCCTATGGCGGCACCGCGACCTCGGTGCTGCTGCGCATCCCCGGCGAGGCCTCCTCCGTCGTCACCTGCATCGACGGCTATGCCATGGCGCGCAAGGGGAGGGCGGGTGCGGCGCTGACCATCGCCGCCGTCGGCTCCTTCATCGCGGGCACGGTCGGCACCATCGGCATCTCCTATCTCTCGCCGCCCCTGGCGGAGCTGGTCTTCGCCTTCGGGCCGGCGGAATATGCGGCGCTGATGCTCGCCGGGCTCTCCGCGGTGACCTACTTCTCCTCCGGCTCGCTGCTGAAGTCGCTGCTGATGGCGGCCTTCGGCCTGGTGCTTGGCTGCGTCGGCAAGGATCCGATGACGTTGGAGCCGCGCCTGACCTTCGGCTTCACCGGCCTGCTGGACGGCATCGAATTGCCGGCGCTGGCGATCGGGCTGTTCGGCCTGTCGGAGATCCTGTCGCTGGCGCGGCGATCGCAGACCTCGCTCAAGATGATCGCGCCGCCGACCACCATGCTCGGCTTCCTGCCGAACCGCGAGGAGACGCGGCGTTCCGTCGCGCCGGTCGTGCGCGGCACGGTGCTCGGCTTCCTCGTCGGCGTGCTGCCGGGCGGCGGCGCGGTGATCGCCTCCTTCCTCTCCTATGCGCTGGAGAGGAAGTTCGCGAAGCGGCCCGAGGAGTTCGGCCAGGGCGCGGTGGAGGGGCTGGCAGGCCCGGAGACGGCGAACAACGCCGCCTCCTCCGGCTCGCTGCTGCCGCTGCTCTGCATGGGGCTTCCGGCCAATGCCACCACGGCGGTGCTGCTGAACGCCTTCATCCTGCACGGCGTCGCGCCGGGGCCGGCGATGATGACGCAGCAGCCGGAGATCTTCTGGGGCCTGATCGCCAGCATGTATATCGGCAACGTCATGCTGCTAGTGCTGAACCTGCCGCTGATCGGGCTGATGATCCGCATCCTGGACGTGCCGCGCGCCTATCTCGGACCGATCATCCTGCTGTTCTGCATGATCGGCGTCTATTCCTCGGTCGGCGACGCATCCGGCGTGCTCATCGCCGTGGTCTTCGGCTTCGTCGGCTACTATCTGCGCCAGCACGGCTTCAACCTGGGCATGCTGATCCTGGCCTTCGTGCTCGGCCCGATCCTCGAACGCTCGGTGCGGCAGGCGCTGAACATCTCCGATGGCGAGTTCGGTGTCTTTGTCGCCAGCCCGATCTCGATCACGCTGCTCTGCGTCGCCGCCGCGATCCTGCTGGTCGGGCTTTGGCCGCGGCGTCCGGTGGTGAGTGCCGAGGACGATTGATACCGAGCGCAGGAAGGCTTTGCCTTCGTGTCCCTCAGACGCCGGGCGGGCCGCATCCGCGGCCCTTGGCTTCGCCGCACGGGCGGCGGGCCGCCTTCGCGGCCTCGGCCCTCCGGGCCGCAGGTCGGAACTTCGTGCGCCGCGTATGACGCTATCGCGGATCGAGCCAGCGCCGGGCCGTCTCGCCGAGGCTGTTGAAGGCGAGCGCCGTCAGCAGCAGCGCGACGCCGGGCGCGATCATCAGCTCCGGCGCGCGTTCCAGATAGAGCAGCGCACGCGCCAGCATGCCGCCCCAACTCGCCTGGGGCGGCTGCACGCCGAGGCCGAGGAAGCTCAGGCTGGCCTCCGCCAGCAGCGCCGTGCCCAGCAGCAGGCCCGCCTGCACGATGACCGGCGTCACGGCATTGGGCAGGACATGCCGCGTGAGCAGCCACCCTGCCCCCGCGCCCGCGGCCCGTGCCGCGTCCACGTAGAGCTCCTGCTTCACTGCCAGGGTCCGCGCGCGGGCCAGCCGCGCGAAGCCCGGCGAGAAGGCGATGCCGATGGCGATGACCGCATTCGTCAGGCTGGTGCCCAGCACCGCCGCGATGCCGACCGCGAGCAGGATGGTCGGGAAGGAGAGCATCGCGTCGATGCCCCGGCTGATCGCCGCATCCGCCCAGCCGCCGAGGTAGCCGGCGACCAGCCCGAATGGCAGCCCCAACGCCATGCCGAGGGCGACCGCGCCGATGGAGGAGAACAGCGACGGCGCCGCGCCATGGAGCAGGCGGCTCAGCACGTCGCGGCCGAGGTCGTCGGTGCCGAGCCAATGCTCCGCGCCCGGCGGCTCCAGCACGCCGAGCAGGTCCACCTTCAGCGGGTCGTGCGGCGCGATCCAGGGGGCGGCGAGCGCCGCGGCGATCAGCAGCCCCAGCCACAACACGCCCGCCGCGGCGCCGGGATCGTGCAGGATAAGGAAGAGCCGGCGCATCCTCACTCCACCCGCGGGTCGAGCACGGCATAGAGCAGGTCCACCGCCAGGTTCACCAGGAACACCAGCACCGCCAGCATCAGGATGATGCCCTGCACGACGAAGTAGTCCTTGTTGATCGCCGCCTGGATCAGCGCGCTGCCGGTGCCCGGGATGGCGAAGACCGTCTCGGTCAGCAGCGTGCCGCCGATCTTGCCGCTGAACACGAGCCCGACCACGGTCAGCAGCGTGACACCGACATTCTTCAGCCCGTGGCGCCACAGGATCGCGGCGGGCGAGAGCCCCTTGGCCCGCAGGGTGCGCACGAAGGGGGAGGCCAGCACCTCGATCATGGCGGCACGCAGCTGGCGGGTGATCTGCGCGATGCCGCTGATCGAGAGCGCGACCGCCGGCAAGGTCGCGGTCCAGATGGCGCCGAGCGGATCCTCGGTGAAGCGCACCGCCCCCGTGGCCGGAAACAGCTGCCATTCCAGCGCAAGCACCGAGACCATGAGCATCGCCAGCCAGAAATAGGGCAGCGCATCGGCGATCGTCGCGACGCCCGTGGCAACCCGGTCCACGAGGCTGCCGCGCCGGGCCGCCGCGGCGATGCCGAGCGCGGAGCCCACCACGAAGGCGATCACCATCGCGTAGCAGACGATCAGCAGCGTGTTCGGCAGCCGGTTCAGGATCAGGTCCATCACCGGCTCGCGCGACTGCAGCGACAGGCCGAGATCGCCCCGCAGCAGCTGCCCCACCCAGGCGAGGTATTGCTCCCAGATCGGGCGGTCGAAGCCGTAGAGCTGGCGGATCTCGGCGATGCTCTCCTCGGTCGGGAACTCGCCCGCCAGCAGCAGCGCCGGATCGCCCGGGCCGATGTGCAGGATGAGGAACGAGACGAAGGAAACGAGGATCAGCGTGGGCACCGCCTGCGCCACGCGGAGGCGGATCACGCGGCCGCGACGGCGGGTCAGCATGATGCCCCCTCCACCAGATGGCACGCGACACGATGCCCCGCCGCCACCTCGCGCCATGCCGGCTCTTCCGCTGCGCAGCGCGGCTCGGCCAGAGGGCAGCGCGTACGGAAGCGGCAGCCGGAGGGCGGGTCCACCGGGCTCGGGATCTCGCCCTGCAGCGGCACGCGCGCGCCGGTGACGAGGCGGGAGGGCAGCGCAACAGGCTCCGCCGCCAGCAGCGCCCGGGTGTAGGGATGCCGCGCCGCGTGCTCCAGCGTCGCCGCCGGCGCGACCTCCACGAAGCGGCCGAGATACATCACGGCGAGGCGGTCGCTGACATGCATCGCCACGGCAAGGTCGTGCGTGATGACGACGTAGGTCAGGCCGAACTCCGCCTGCAGGTCGAGGTAGAGATTCAGGATGTCGGCCTGGATCGAGACATCGAGCGCCGAGGTTGCCTCGTCGGCGACCAGCAGCCGAGGACGGCGCACCAGGGCACGGGCGATGTTGACGCGCTGCTTCTGCCCGCCGGAGAGTTCATGCGGGAAGCGGGCCGCCTGGGCCGCATCCAGCCCGACGCGCGCCAGCATCGCGAGGGCGCGCGCCGTCCGTTCGGCGTGCGGTCCCTCACCGGCGATGTCCAGCGGCTCGCGCACGCTGTCCAGGATGCGGCGCCGCGGGTTCAGGGCGGCATGCGGGTCCTGGAAGATGATCTGCATGGCATGGCGCCGCCGCCGCAGCTGCGACGGCGGAAGGGCGAGGAGATCCTCCCCCCCGAGTTCCACATGCCCGGCATCCGGGCGCAGCAGCGCCACGATGGCGCGGCCGAGCGTGGACTTGCCCGAGCCGGATTCCCCGATGATGCCGAGCGTCTCGCCTTCGGCCACCTCGAAGCTGACGCCATCCACCGCCTTCAGGGTCTCCCCGCTGTCGCGCAGCGGGAACGCCACGCGCAGGTCGTGCACCCGCAGCAGCGGCGCGCTCATGGCACCGCCCCCGGCAGGTCGAGCGCGGC
>NZ_JBWXTD010000007.1:22833-25048 GCF_056682175.1 Falsiroseomonas sp. RANM36 | reverse complement strand
GGGGGGGGGGGGGGGGGGGCGCCGGGCCCGGGCGCCGGCCCCCCCCCCCCGGCGGGGGGCGCCCCCGGCCCCGCGACGAGAAGCCCGACCACCGTGCGGAACTCCTCCGGCGTGTAGCAATAGGTGCCGGTGAAGGTGATCTCCTGCAGGGTCAGGCGGCGCACATCGAGCCCGTCGGCTCCCGGGAGCAGGCCGGCATGGACGATGACGCCGCCCGGCCGCGCCAGGCGGCACGCGCTCGCGCGCGTCGCCGCCGCGCCGACCGCATCCAGGACAAGGTCGCAGGAGCCGTCCTCCGGCGCCGCTTCCGGCGCATGGGCCAGGGCGATGCCCGCGCGCGACGCGGTCTCGCGCCGGGCGGCGTTCGGCTCGATCAGCCACACCTCGCCCGCGCCGGCCTGGACCAGCACCAGCGCGGCGGCGAGCCCGATCGCGCCGCCGCCCAGCACGACGCAGCGCGAAGCGGGCAGCGGCCGTCCCAGCAGTCGCGCGCCGTGATGCACCGCGTGATAGGAGACGGCGACCGGCTCGGCGAGCGCCGCCTTCGCGGCCGGCATGTCGTCCGGAATCTCGACCAGGTTCTCCTCCGGCGCGCGCACGATGTCGGCGAAGGCGCCGGGACGCGGCGGCATCGAGAGGATCTCCCGCCGCGGCGAGAGATGCGGCCGCCCCTCGCGCGCGAAGGGGCAGTCCGCCGGCACGACGAGCGGGTTCACCGCGACGCGCTTGCCCGCGAGCCGGCCCGCCAGCACGCGCCCCGCCGCCTCATGCCCGAGGATGATCGGCACCGGGCGGCGGGAATCATGCCCGTGGATCGCGTGCATGTCGGAGCCGCAGATGCCGACCGCCTCGACGCGTATGATCGCCTCGCCCGGAGCGGGGGCGGGATCGGGCTCGTCTCGGTACACCAGGGTGTTCGGCGCGGTCTGGACGAGCGCTTTCACGGGTGGTCCCTCATTTGGCCAGGAAGCCGCCATCCACCACGAGCACCTGGCCGGTGACGTAGGCGGAGGCGTCGGAAGCGAGGAAGACCGCGGCGCCGTGCAGATCCTCGAGCCGGCCGTTACGGCCGATGCAGGTCTGCGCGGCCAGCCGCGCCGCGCGTTCCGCATCGGCGAAGACCGGGGCGGTCAGCGGGGTGGGGAAGAAGCCCGGCGCGATCGCGTTGCAGGTGATGCCCTGCCCCGACCAGGCTTCCGCCATGGCGCGCGTCAGCTGCGTGATCCCGCCCTTGCCGGCGCCGTACGGCGCGCTGTCCGGAAAGGCGCGGAAGGACTGCAGCGAGGCGATGTTGACGATCCGCCCCCAGCCGCGCGCCGCCATCGCCGGCGCCAGCGTCTGCACCAGCAGGAAGGGCGCGCGCAGGTGCAGCGCCATGTGCAGGTCGAAGGCCTCGGCGGTGACCTGCGCGAAGGGCTGGCGCAGGTTCACGCCCGCGGCGTTGACCAGGATGTCGGGCGAGAGGCCGCGCGCGGCGAGGCCTTCCGCGACATGCTCCGCCGCATCCGGCGCGGCGAGGTCGGCGGGCAGGGCGGTCGCCTCGATCCCCTCGGCGCCGAGGGTCCGGGCCGCCTCGTCCAGCTCCGCTGCGCGCCGTGCGCACAGCACCAGCCGCGAACCGGCCAGCCCGAGAGCCTGCGCGATGGCGAGGCCGAGGCCCGAATTGCCGCCCGTCACCAATGCGGTGCGGCCTTCGAGCGAGAACAGCGTCGCGAGCCGGTTCATGGCGTGCGCGCCGCCGTCAGTTCCTCGGCGACGATCCCGCCGATGGCGTCGCAGTCCGCTTCCGTCAGCGTCAGCGGGATGCGCATGTCGCAGAGCCGCTCGAGCACTGCTTCCGTCGCCGGCGGCGTGTGCGGGTCGGCAAGGTAGCGCCACTGGCCCGAGACGCTGGTGTAGCCCTCCGGCTCGCGCGCGCCGAACCATTTCAGATAGACGCCGCGCGCCCGGCAGCCGGCGATGAAGCGGGCGAACTCCTTTGCGTCGAGGCCGGCGACGGCGAACTGGATGGAGCTCTGCACGAACTCCTCCTCCTGCGGGCGGTGGGGCAGCCGCAGGCCGGGGATCGCGCCGAGCAGCGCCGCAAGCCGGCCATGCCGGTCGTTCCAGAGGCGCGCGCGCTCCGCCAGCAGGCGGATCTGGGGGCCCGCCCCCCCCGGCCCGCGGGGGGGGCAGGGGGGCGGGGAGGTGGGGGGGGCCGGCGGAGCCCCCCCGC
>NZ_JBWXTD010000007.1:11945-22733 GCF_056682175.1 Falsiroseomonas sp. RANM36 | reverse complement strand
GGCGCTCCCGCTGCTGCTCCTCCTGTGCGGGGCGCCTGGGCGCGTGGGTGGCGCGCATGGGGGCGATGTCCGGGCGCGCCACCGGCAGGCCCACCGCGTTGAGCGCCGGCCCCCCCGCGGCCGCGAGGTTCGACATGCGGAGCGAGAAGTTCGGCGTCACGTCCTTCCACCGCGCGAAGACCGCATCGGCGGGGCGCGCGCGGTGCTGGCGGTAGAGCATGTAGCTGCCGGAGTAGAGGATCGCGCGCGCCGCGATGTCCTCGTCATCGGTCGCGATCAGCCCGCCTTCGCCGGCATTGACGTGCTTGTAGGCCTGCAGGCTGAAGCAGCCGACGCGTCCGAAGGTGCCGGTCGGCCGCCCGGCCCAGCGCGCGCCCATGGTGTGGGCGCAATCCTCGATCACGGCGATGCCGAGATCGTCGCAGAGCGCCATCAGCCGCGTCATGTCGGCGATGTGCCCGCGCATGTGCGACAGCAGCAGGTGACGCGCGCCGCTGCCGCGCGCCTTGCGCGCGAGGTCGTCGAGGTCGATGACGAGATCGGGCGTCACCTCCACCAGCACATGCTCCGCCCCGGCATGGGCGATGGCGCCCGGAACGGGGGCAAGGGTGAAGGCGTTCATCAGCACGCGGTCGCCGGGCCGGACGCCGGAGCAGAGGAGCGCGAGATACATCGCGCTGCCGCAGGAATTCACGCCGACGCAGTAGCGCAGGCCGAGATGCGCGGCGAATTCCTCCTCCAGCAGCGCGGCATCCGAGGCGTCACCCAGCGTCTCGCCGTAGCGGTGCAGCCAGCCGTCGCGCAGCAGGGCGAGCGCGGCGGCGATCGCATCCTCCGGCACCGCCGGCGGCGTGCCGAGATCGCGTGCGAGGCGCAGCGGCGCGGCCCCCTGTTCCATCACGTCTCGACCGGCTCGCCGAGCGGCAGGTTGTGGCCGGGGAACCAGCGCGCCAGCCGCAGGTCCGCGGTGCGCGCATGCGCCTCCATGCCTTCCAGCCGCGAGATGCGCGCGGTGATCTCGGAAAGCCGCTTCGCGCCGTCGCGCGTCGCGCTCTGCCAGGTCAGCGGCTTGAGGAACTTGTGGACGGACAGGCCCGCGGAATAGCGCGCGGCGGCCTTGGTCGGCAGCACGTGATTGGGGCCGCTGCACTTGTCCCCGAAGGCCACGGTGCTCTCCTCGCCGAGGAACAGGCTGCCGTAGTTGGTGAGCCGTTCGCGCCACCACGGCAGGTCGGCGCATTGCACCTCCAGGTGCTCGCAGGCGTAGCGGTCGGACAGCGTGGCCGCTTCCTCCCGCGTGTCGCAGACCGCGACCTCGCCATAGTCGTGCCAGGCGGCGGCGGCGGCGTCGCGCGCGGTCGGCGGCAGGGCGGCGATCAGCTCCGGCACGCGCGCCAGCACGCGTTCCGCCAAGGCGCGATCCAGCGCCACCAGCCAGGCGGGCGATTCATGGCCGTGCTCCGCCTGGCCGACCAGGTCGGCGGCGACGATCTCCGTATCGGCGGTGGCGTCGGCGATGACCTGCACCTCGGACGGGCCGGCGAAGACGTCGATGCCGACGCGGCCGAACAGCATCCGCTTCGCCTCGGCGACATACTTGTTGCCCGGTCCGACGATGACATCCGCCGGGCGCCCGCTGAACAGGCCGAGCGCGAGTGCTGCGATCGCCTGCACGCCGCCGAGCGTGAGGATGGTGTCGGCGCCGGCGCGGTGCATGGCGTAGAGCACGAGGGGGTGGATCGGCCCGCCGCGATAGGGCGCGCTGCACGCGACTACATGCTGCACCCCGGCCGCCCTGGCCGTCGCGATGCCCATATAGGCGCTCGCGATATGGGCGTAGCGGCCGGTCGGCACATAGGCGCCGACGCAGTTCACCGGCACGACGCGCTGCCCCGCCATGACGCCGGGCGAGACCTCGATCTCGAAGTCGCGCACGCTCCCGCGCTGCGCCTCGGCGAAGCGGCGGACATTGGCGATGGCCGCGTCGATGTCCTCCTTCGCCTGGGCCGGGATCGCGGCGGCGTTGCGCGCGATCTCCTCCGGGGTGACGAGGATCTCGCCCTCCCACTTGTCGAGCTCGCGGGCGAAGCGGCGCGCGGCCGCCTCGCCCCCGGCCTCGATGGCGGCGATCATGCGCCCCGCCACCTCGCGCGCCGCGTCCTCGTTGCTGGCGGGCGTCCGGGCGGCGCGCTTCAGCCAGGTGACCGCCATCGTTCAGCGCCCTTCCGCGAAGGCGGCGAGGCGGGCGTCGCCGGCCACGCGCTTCAGGTATTCGTCGGTGACGAAGCTGCGCGGCTCGGGCGGCGCCTGCAGCGTGCCGACCGCCTTCAGATACTCGCCGAGCTTCGCGAACCAGCCATCCGCGGTCGAGGCGCCCGCCGAACGATCGAGCAGGCGAAGCTGCTCGGGCAGCGTGAAGGTCGGGCGCGTGTCGATCTCCGCGGCGAGGTACTGCTCGGGCAGCGTCACGCCGCCCTGGCGGTAGAAGCGCGCCATGAGCTCGATGGTCTCGGCGCGGTTCTGCTTCTGCCAGGCGACGGAGCGCAGATAGACCGCCAGATAGGCGGCCGCGCGGTCCGGCTGCTCGCGCGCGAAGTCGGCGCGCAGGATCAGCGCGCCGGGCACCGTCGCGCCGGCATCCTTGCCGGAGCAGATCACCACGCCCTCCGCGCGTTCCTGCAGCGTGTAGATGTTGGGCGCCCAGACGCCGGCCAGCGTGCCGTTGCCCGAGGAGAAGGCACTGATGATCTGCGCCTGGCCGAGATTGACGAAGGTGACGTCGCGCTTGGAAAGGCCCCATTTCTCCAGGCAGGCGAAGGCGGCGTACTCGCCGGTGGAGTTGGTGGTCAGCAGGATCTGCTGGCCGCGCAGGGAGGACGGATTGGCGCGGATGCGCTCGACATCCGCGCGGCGTGCGACCAGCGCGTTGCCCGCGCTCTCGTCATTGGTGATGCCGACGGTGAGCAGGCCGAAGCGCTGCGCGCCGAGCACCGCCGGCGCCGAGCCCGTGCCGCCCGCATCCCAGGCGCGCGCGGCAAGGGCTGCGACCTGCGGCGCGCCGGCGGCGAAGGTGGAGAATTCGGGCTGCAGCCCGACCTCGCGCCACCACCCCTTCTCGCTCGCGATGAAGTAGGGCAGGGCCCAGTAGAGCGAGGGCTGGTAGGACACCTTGATGGTGAACAGGCCCTGCGCCGTGGCCGGGCGGATGGCCGGCAAGGCGAGGGCGGCGGCAAGCAGCATGCGACGATTCATGGACGTTCTCCTTCCTGTTCCGGGTGTCGTTCAGTCGTCGGGCCTGATCTGATCGCGCAGCAGGCGCCAGACATGGGTGCGGAGATGGGTGAAGCTCGGCAGGTCCATCACCGCGTCGATCGGCATCGTGTCCCAGCCTTCCGACGCGCGGATCGCGGCGACATCCACGATCTCCCGCAGCCGGCCGGGATCGCGCGCCAGCACCACCACGCGATCGGAGAGATAGACCGCCTCCTCCACCGCATGGGTGATGAAGAGCGTCGTGCGCGGCTCCCGCCGCGTCAGGCGGACCAGCTCCTCCTGCATCACGGTGCGGGTCTGCGCGTCGAGCGCGCCGAAGGGCTCGTCCATCAGCAGCACGTCGGGCTCGATCGCATAGGAGCGCGCGATCGCGACGCGCTGCTGCATGCCGCCCGAGAGCTGGTGCGGAAAGCGGTCCTCCGTGCCTTCCATGCTCATCAGCTTCAGGTAGCGCGCCACCACCTCGTCCTGCCTGGCGCGGGAGGCGCCCTGGCAGCGCAGGCCGAAGGCGATGTTTTCGCGCACCGTCTTCCAGGGGAACAGCGCGAATTGCTGGAAGACCACGGCGCGGTCCGGCCCGGGCGCGGTCACCCGCTTGCCGCCGACCGTCACCTGGCCGGAAGTGGGATGGTCGAGGCCCGCGGCCATGCGCATCAGCGTCGTCTTGCCGCTGCCGGACGGGCCGACCACGGCGACGAACTCGTTCTCGGCCACGGTCAGCGTCACGTCGTCGAGCGCGACGAACTCCCCGCCGCCGCGGGTCGGGAAGGCCTTGCCGATGCCCTCGAAGCGGATGTCCTTCATGCCTGCCCCCAGCGCGCCTTCACCAGCGCTTCCGTGCGCCGCAGCGCGACATCGAGCGCGAGCCCGACCACGCCGACGGCCAGCATCCCCGCCATGACGATCGCCGGCGCCAGGTTGGATTGGGCCTGCACCATGACGTAGCCGATGCCCGCGGAGGCCACGATCAGCTCCGCGCCGATCAGCGACTGCCAGGCGAGGCCGGCGGAGACGCGCAGCCCCGCGACGATGGAAGGCAGGCTGCCGGGCAGCAGCACCTCGGCCATGATGCGCGGCCCGGATGCGCCGAGCACCTGCGCCGCCTCCACGATGCGCGGCTCGACCAGCTTGGCGCCGCGATAGGCGTTGATCAGGCAGGGCGGGAAGGCGCCGGCGAAGATCACCATGACCGGGCCGCCGATGCCGGTGCCGAACCACAGCGCGGCGAAGGGCACCCAGGCGAGCGGCGCGACGAAGCGCAGCATCTCGAAGATCGGGCTGACGATGTCGTCGAGCAGGCGCCAGCGGCCCATCGCGAGCCCGAGCGGCACGCCGACCAGCGCGGCGAGCCCGAAGCCCATGGCGAAGCGCCCGAGGCTGGCCGCCAGGTGCTGCAGCAGCGTGTGGCCGGCGAAGGTCTCGAAGCTGAGCTGCCAGGCGGTGGCCAGCACCTCGGCCGGGGAGGGCAGGGCGTTGCGCGTGACGAGGCCGGACGCGGCCACGCCCTGCCACAGCGCGAAGAAGCCGACGGTGCCGAGCAGCGTCAGCAGCCAGCGCTCCAGCGGTCTCAGCTGCGCCAAGGGATCAGCCTCCTCTCCGCTTCCGCGACCAGGCGCGTGGTGGCGGCGCCGAGGATGCCGACCACGACCATCGCCACGGCGATCATCGGCGGGTTGATGTCGCGATAGGCGGCGTCCAGCACGCGGCCGAGGCCGAAGAAGGCGCCGACCAGCTCCGCCGCGACCAGGGTGGTCCAGGATGCCTGCAGGGACAGGCGCAGGCCGGTGAAGATCATCGGCAGGGCGCCGGGGACGATCACCTCCGCCAGCATGCGCCAGCGCCCGGCGCCGAGCACGCGCGCCGCGGCGATCAGCGTGCGGTCCACGCCGCGCACGCCGGTCCAGGTGTTGATCACCGAGGGCACGAAGGCGGCGAACCAGATCACCAGCACCTTCGCCGCGTCGCCGAGGCCGAGCCAGACGATCGCCAGCGGGATCCAGGCCAGCGGCGGGATCGGACGCACCAGCAGGAAGGCGGGGTTGAGCAGCGCCTCGGCACGCGGCGAGACGCCCATCAGCAGGCCGAGCGGCACGCCGGTGACCACCGCCACCGCGAAGCCCATCAGCACGAGCCGCGTCGAATGCCACGCCTGCACCCAGAGCGTGCCGCCGGCATAGCCGTCGGTGACGAACTGATCGAGCGCGCCGCGGAACTCGGCGGGCGAGGGGAAGCGATAGGGGGCGACGATGCCGGTACCGGTGGTCAGCACCCACCACAGCACGAGCAGCCCGACCAGGCTGAGTGCGCCGACGGCGGCGCGCCGCCCGATGCCGAAGCGCGGGAGGCGGCGTGCGGTGCGCGGCGGTGCGGACAGGCCGGGCTGGGCGCGGCCCTGCACCGGCAAGTCGGGTGCCGACATCCTGACGTTTCCTGCCTTGTCCCCGAAGCGTCGGGACTCTTGTAAGCGTTTTCAGAAGGCAAGCATGCAGGCCCGCCGGATGTCAACAGGGAATGCGGAAAATCTTGAAATCATGGAAGAAACCGCTTACAGACCCGGCGTGCGTGGTCGAGCCGGCATCCGCGATGTGGCCGAGGCGGCGGGGGTTTCCGTCGCGACCGTCAGCCGTGCCCTCAACAAGCCCGGCAGCGTGACGCCTGTGCTGCGCGCGCGGGTCACCGATGCCGCGCGCCGGCTCGGCTATCTCGGCAACGGCGCGGCGCGCGCATTGGCGTCGCGGCGCAGCGGCGCGATGGGCGCGCTGGTGCCGACGCTCGACAATCCGATCTTCGCCGCCTGCATCGACGCCTTCCAGCAGCGCCTCGACACGCACGGGATGTCGCTGCTCGTCGCCAGCGCCGGCTACGACGCCGCGGCCGAGACGCGCGGGCTGCGCACCCTGCTGCAACGCGGCGTGGACGGCATCCTGCTGGTCGGCGCCGCGCATGAGCCCGAGACCTGGGCGCTGCTCCCGCCCGACCTGCCGGCCGTCGTCACCTGGATGCATCGCGCCGAAGGCTGCGCCTTGCCCTGCATCGGCTTCGACAACGCCGCCGCCGCGGCGCGCGTCACGCGCCACCTGCTCGCGCTCGGCCACCGGCGCATCGGCATGATCGCGGGGCTGGCGCAGGGGAATGACCGCGCGGCGGCGCGCATCGCCGGCGTGCGCGCGGCGCTGGCCGAGGCGGGGCTGACGCTGGCGCCGCCGCTGCTGGCCGAGCGCGCCTACAGCGTCGCCGAGGGCAGCGCCGCGATGGCCGCGCTGCTGGCGCTGCCCGAGCCGCCGACCGCGGTCGTCTGCGGCAATGACCACCTCGCCTTCGGCGCGCTGGTGGCCGCGCGGCGCGCCGGGCTCGTCGTGCCGGCCGATCTCTCGGTCACCGGCTTCGACGATCTCGACTTCCTCGCCCATGGCGATCCGCCGCTGACCACGGTGCATGTACCGGCCGCGGAGATGGGCCGGCGCGCGGCCGACCATCTCGCCGCGCTCGCCTCCGGCCAGGCGCCGCCGCCGCCCGCGGAACTCGAGGCGCCGGTGGTGCTGCGCGGCACCACCGCGCCGCCGGCGCGACGAACCGCGCGCTGATCCGCCTCGGCGCGACGCCGCGCGACCGCGGCGTCAGGCCGCGGTTGCGCCAGATCAATGCCGCCCGGGGCCGTGACGGCGAGGCTGGCCGCACAACGACGCGCCGGGCAACGCGCCCGGCCCAGCCGGGAAGAACGCAGCATGGCCATCACGACGATCACGACCCATGTCGAGCCTGCCGCAGGCACCGCGCTCGACGCGGCCTTCGCCGCATCCTTCGCGCTGGCCGAGGCGCATCGCGCCCATCTGACGGCGCTCGTCTTTCCCGCCGAGACGGCGCAGGCCGAGGCTGCGATGCCGAGCTGGGATCTTGCCCGGGCGGAGGAGGAGGCGGCCGGCCGGCTCCGCGAGGCGGCGACGCGGCGGGGCATCGACTGCGAGATCCGCACCCGCAGCAGCTTCGCCTATGGCGTCGGCGAGGTGATGGCCGACCATGTGCGGGTGAGCGACCTCGGCCTTCTCACGGTCCATCGCGCGCCCGGCGCCGGGCAGCGCATGCTGGTCGGCGCGGCGCTGTTCGAGACCGGCAGGCCGCTGCTGCTGGTGCCGGCCGGCCAGATGCCGGCCATCCCGCCCTCCCGGGTGGTCGTCGCCTGGGATGCGACGCCGGCCGCCGTCCGGGCGGTGCACGGCGCGCTGCCGCTGATCCGCGCGGCGGCCGAGACGCTGGTCGTCACGGTGACCGACGACAAGGAACTGCGGCTCGGGCAATCCGGCATCGAGCTTGCGCATCTGCTGGCCCGGCATGGCGCGCGCGCCACCTTCACCAGCCTGCCGCGCGCGGGCGGCGTTCTCGAGACGCTGGCCGGGGTCGCGCGGGAGGTGCCGGGCGGGCTGCTGACGATGGGCGCGCTCCGCCACGCGCCGCTGCGCAACATGGTCTTCGGCAGCGCGACCGGCGACCTGCTGCAATCGGGACCGCCGGTCCCGACGCTGCTGGCGGCCTGAGGCGGCGCGCCGCGCCGCCGCCGGGCCCGCGCCCGCAGGCTACAGGCGCGCGCCGGTGGTGGTGAAGCGCTGGTCGGCGGTCTGCTGGACCCGGCTGTCGAGCACGGCATAGGCGCCGATGGCGACGACGATCGCGGCGATGCACCCGATCAGGACGGACTTCATGTGGCTGGCCTCCCCGGAAACCCTTGCGATGTCGAGGTAAAGCCGGCTTCGGCGGCGCGCAAGATGGCTTCCGCCGCGGCGAGGTCCTCGGGCGCGTTGGCGTTGAAGAAGGGATCGAAGGGCGCGGTCGGCCAATCGGCCTCGGCGCAGCCGAAGCGGGCGGTCCAGCGGTCTATCTTGCGCTCGCCGGCCAGCAGCGCGTCCCGCAGCGCCTCCCGCAGAGCGACGGGCCAGAGGCCGATCGGCGGGTGGGTGCGGCCGGCGGAGCTGGCGCAGGCGAGCGGTGCGCCGGCGGCCTCCCGCGCCGCATGCAGCCGCGCGACCAGGTCGGGCGGGATGAAGGGCGCGTCGCCGGTGACGGAGACCACCCAGGGCAGGTGCGGATGCTGCGCGGCCGCATGCTCCAGCGCGGCCAGGATGCCGGCCAGCGGCCCCGGATGGTCGGGCAGGGTGTCGGCGATCACCGGCAGGCCATAGGCGGCGAAGCGCGCCGGGTCGCCATTGGCGTTCAGCACGATCGCCGGCACCTGCGGGCGCAGCCGGTCGAGCAGGTGGTCCAGCAGCGGCCGCCCGCCGATGGCGCGGAGCGGCTTGTCGCCCCCGCCCATGCGGCGCGCGAGGCCGCCGGCGAGCACGACGGCCAGCGTGTCATTCCGCATCGGCGCCCGCCTGCTGCGCCTCGGCGCTGTTCTTGCGCCAGTGCTTCGCGCTCTCCTCCTCGACATAGGCGAGGTCCGCGTCGAAGACGATGCGCTGCTCGCCCGCGAGCGCCACGAAGCGCTTGCCCTTGCAGCGGCCGATCAGCGTGAGGTTCGCCTCCCGCGCCAGCTCGACGCCCCAGGCGGTGAAGCCGGAGCGGCTGACCAGGATCGGGATGCCCATGCGGACGGTCTTGATGACCATCTCCGAAGTGAGGCGGCCGGTGGTGTAGAAGATCTTGTCGTCGGGCGCCTCTTGCTCGCGGAACATCCAGCCCGCGATCTTGTCCACCGCATTGTGGCGGCCGACATCCTCCATGTAGACGATCGGCTCGTCCTGCCGGCAGAGCGCGCAGCCATGGATCGCGCCGGCCTCCAGGTAGAGGCTCGGCAGGGTGTTGATGCGGTGCAGCAGGCGATAAAGCCAGCTGGTGCGCAACGCGGCTGTCGGAGACAGCCGCACGGAAGAAAAATCCTCCATGAGGTCGCCGAAGGCGGTGCCCTGGGCGCAGCCGGAGGTCAGCGTCTTCTTCTTCAGCTTCGCCTCGAAATCCGTCTGCCGGTCCGTGCGGACGACCACGACGCCGAGATCCTCGTCATAGTCCACGCCGGTGATACGGTCGTCGCGCCGCAGCATGCCCTGGTTCAGCAGGTAGCCGAGGGCGAGGTCCTCCGGGCGGTCGAGGATCGTCATCATCGTCACGATCTCCTGCCCGTTCAGGTAGAGGGTGAGCGGCCGCTCGACGGTGACGGCGGTCTCGATCCGCGCGCCGGTGTGGTCGAGGCCAGCGACCCGACGGGTCAGGCGGGGATCGGCGGGGTCCGGCTGGACGCGCAGCGTGGGCGTGTTCATGGCGCGGAAAGGGTGGGGCGGCGCTGGCCTGCCCGCAAGCGCCGCGAGGCGGGCGGGCGCTTCACCCGTCAGGGTGAGAACGTTTGTTCCCGATCAACCACTCCTCTTGTCGGAGCGGCGCCGGATGTGGCGCTTTTATCGTATATGATTTCCGAAATCGGAACGGTTTCCTTGTCGGCAGACATCCCGCGCCTGGCGCTCGGCCTCTACGAAGCCCTGATGGATGGCGGGGGCCTGCTCCCCGCCTTGCATGGCGTGGCCCGCGCCCTCGGCGCTTCGAGCCATGCGCTGCATCTGGTCCGCTACCAGGACGGCAAGCCGGTCGAGAGCGTCTCGGCGGGGCATGGCGGGGCTGCCGGGGCGCCGCTGGAGGCCTATGCGCGCTATTGGGTGCGCCACGACCCCTGGGTGCAGGCGGCGGCGCTGCGGCCGGTCGGCGTGCATGACATGGCGCGGCTGGTGCCGGCGGAGGTTCTGCGCCGCAGCCGCATCTGGAACGAGTGGGGACGGCCCAACGGGGCGGCCTTCCATGCCATCGGGGCCACCCTGCTGCGCGATCCGGAGCGTTCCGGCGCCGTCGCCTTCCACCGGCGCGACGGGGAGGCGCCTTTCGGCGAGTCGGAGGTTGGCCTGCTGGAGGCGCTGTTCCCGCATCTGCAGCGCGCCATCGCCGCCGAGGCGCAACTCGGCCCGGCGCGCGCGGCCTCGGGCGCCGTGCTCCGGGCCGGGCTGGATGCGCTGACGGATGGCGTGGCGCTGCTCGATGCCGAGGGGCGGCTGGTCTTCGCGAATGCCGCGCTACAGGCCATGGCCGCGCAGGATGATGGCCTGGCGCTCGGTGCGCAGGGTCTGGAGGCGCCGGATCCGGCGGTGCGGCTGGCGTTGCGCCGCGGGGTGACGGCGGCGCTGGCGGCGGCGGAGGGACGACTCGGATTGCTGCCCGCCGCCGGCAGCCTGGCGGTGCCGCGCCGCTCCGGCGCGACGCCCTGGATGGTGCGCGCCGTGCCCGTGCTGCCCCGGGCCGAGGGGAATCTGCTGGATGGCTTCCGTGGTGCGATGCTGCTGGTCTGCGATCGGGCGAAGCGCCCGAAGCCGGCGCCGGCGCTCCTCTCCCGCCTGTTCGGCCTGACGCCGGCCGAGGCCGCGCTGGCGGCATCGCTGGCGCTGGGCCGGTCGGCCAAGGAGCACGCGGCGCGCCGCCGGGGGGGCCGCCGCGCGGGGGGCCGCCCGCCCCCGGCGGATGGGGCGGTACCCCGGTGTGGGGGGC
>NZ_JBWXTD010000007.1:0-11845 GCF_056682175.1 Falsiroseomonas sp. RANM36 | reverse complement strand
GCGCCGCCCCCCGACGCCTGCGGGGGGGGCGCGCACCACCAAACCCCCCCGCCGCGCCCCCCGCGCGGCGGCGGGGGGGCGCGGGGGGGGGGCGCCGCGCTCGGCCCGTTCCAGCGTGGCGCGCGCGGCGATGTCGCGGGAGACGAGGGTGCGGGTGCGGTTCAGGTCGTCCTCCGCGAAGCGGGCGCGTGCCTCGGCCTCGCGCGCGAGGAGTTGCGCCTGGCGGTCGTCCAGCCGGGCGAGCGCCTGGCCCTCGGTGACCCGTTCGCCTTCCTGCACCATGACCTCGGTGATCCGGGCGCGGGTGGCCGGCCCGACGCGGGCCCAATGGATCGGCTCGACCGAGCCGGTGGCATAGACGGCCTCGAGCGCGGGGCCGGTGGTCGCGATGGCGATCGCCACCCGTGGCGGCAGCGCCCGCCAGGTCCACCAGGCCCCGGCGCCGAGGGTCGCCACGGCGAGGATGAGCAGGGTGCGGCGCAGCATGTTGCGATGAGTCTAGCACCTTGCGCCCGGCGCGGGCAGGCGCGGGGGCGCGGCCGGCGTGGCGGTTGCCCGCCGGCGCAGGGGCCGCTATAGGCGCCCTGCCGCGTGCGCCGACATAGCTCAGCGGTAGAGCAACTGATTCGTAATCAGTAGGTCCCCGGTTCAAATCCGGGTGTCGGCACCATTGCGTTTCCGACGACCTTGCTGCGATGCCCTGCCTGGCTGGTGCCGCCTGCGCGGCATCTCGCCCGCCGCGCCTTGGCTGCGCGGCGGCGCCGGCGCTGACCGGCACGCCGCGCCGGGGGGGGGCGGGTCCGGCTGCCCTCAGGTCAGCGCGTCGCTGCGGAACAGCGTCACCCGCAGCCCGCCATGCGGCACCGGTGCGCCCGCCGGCAGCAGGGGCAGGCCGGTCGCGCGCGCCAGCGCCGGCTCGCTCGTCACCAGGCCCACGCGCCAGCCGGCGAAGCGGTCGCGCAGCACCTGGCCGAGCCTGCGATGCAGCGCCGGCAGCGACCGCGCGTCGCCGATGCGGCCGCCATAGGGCGGATTGACGATGACGAGGCCCGGCGGTCCTCCCGGCGGCGCGATGTCCTCGATCGCGGCCTCGCGGAAGATGGTGAAGGCCTCCACGCCGGCGCGCGCCGCATTCGCCCGACTCATCGCGATGGCGCCGGCATCGCGATCGCTGCCGTGGCACGCGAAGTCCGGTGTCCTGGCGCTGCGCACCGCGCGCATGCGCTCCCACGCCGCGGCATCGAAGGTGGCGAGCTGTTCGAAGGCGAAGCGGCGCGCGCGGCCGGGATTGAGCCGCGCGGCGATCTCGGCTGCCTCGATGACGAAGGTGCCGGAGCCGCACATCGGGTCGAGCACCGGCTCGGCGCCGGCATAGCCGCATTGCCGCAGGAAGAGCGAGGCGAGTGTCTCGCGCATCGGCGCGGCGTTGACCTCCTGCTTGAAGCCGCGCCGGTGCAGCGGCTCGCCGGAGGTGTCGAGGCTCAGCGTGCAGATGTCGCGCTCGATGCGCAGGCGCACCGCAACCGCGGCATCCGGCGCGGGTTCCGCGCCGAGCGTCGCGCGGATCGCCGTCTCGATGCGCTCCGCCGCGGCGCCGCTGTGCCAGATGCGGGAGGATGCGCAGGATGCTTCGACGCGGAAGGGCCGATCGGGGCGCAGCACGCGGGCCCAGGCCACGCGGCGCGCGCGCAGGTCGAGCTCCGCGAGGTGGGCCGCGTGGAAGGTGGCGATCCGCGCCAGCACCCGACCCGCGCCCCGGATCCAGAGATTGGCGCGCCAGACTTCCGGCCAGCCGCCCAGGATGGTGACGCCCCCCGGCACAGCGCGTGCGCGCTTGAAGCCCTTGCCTTGCACCTCGTCGCGCCGCGTCGCCTCGAGCCCCGGCGCCGTCGCCAGGAAGATCTCGAAGACGTCCGCGCCGCTCACCGGGCACGCCGCCGCTGCGGGCAGCATGCCGAGCCGAAGCGCCTGTCGGGGACGGTGCGGATGGCAGGGCGGCAGCGCCGGCACGGCATGGCTTTTCGCCCCCCCTGCGAGCGCGGACTATGCGGTGGGGTGGGCATCGCGTCCACCCGGCAAGCACGCCTGTCTCCGGCGTGTCCCGCCGCATGCGGGTGCCGTCGTCCCTGCTCGGGACCGGGCGGCCTCGCGGGGAAAGGAATGGAGCGGGCGATGGGAATCGAACCCACGACATTCAGCTTGGGAAGCTGACGTTCTACCTCTGAACTACGCCCGCAGCCGGAGGTGACATGATCCATATAGGCGGCGCGCCCCGGCGCGGGCAAGCCGCCTTGACCGCGGGCGCCGCGACCGCCTAAGCGTGCGGTGGCGGCGACGCCCCTCGCGATTTGTCCGGCCTGCTTGCGGCGAGGTCCCGGGTGCCCCGGGCGGTGGCGGAAGCCAGCGAAAACAAGCGCGCTAAACGGCCGTCGCGCCCGCCACCCCAGCCCCCCCCCCCCCCCCCCCCCCGGGGCCGGCGCCCCCCCGCCGCCGCCTCCACCGCGGGGTGGGGCGGGGAGATCATGTCGGCGGTCAGGCGCGGATTCCAGCTGCCGAGGGCAGGGGCCACGGCCGCGAGTTCCTCGCGGTTCGCCAGCACCGCGCGCAGGAAGGCCGCGGCGATGCGCGAATCCACCGCCATGCTGGTCACGAAATCCGTGCGCATCCCGATGGTCTGCACCGGCGCGGCGGTGCCATAGGCGGCGGGCGGGATGACGGCGGGCCGGAAATACGGGTGGCGCGCAACCACGCGGTCGCGCAGCCCGCCATCCACCGGCACCAGCCGCGTCTCGCAGGCGCCGAGCGCGGCGCGGACCGAGGAGACGGGGTGGAAGCCGACGACGAACGCGGCATCGAGCCTGCCGCTGCACAGCGTGGCGGCGACGTCGCCGGCATCCGCGATGCGCGGGCGCTCATTGCCCTGCCAGGCGGCGACCGCCGCGATGGCGTCCCAGGTGGCGCGGGTGCCCGAACCCATCACGCCGGCCGCCAGCCGCCGGCCCCGCAGATCCTCGAAGCCGGCGATCCCGCTGCCCGGCGCGGCCACCAGCGCGACGCTCTCCTCGAAGACCGGGAACAGCGAGCGCAGCGTCACGAAGGGGCGCTGGGTCCACTCCCCCTCGCCGGCCAGCGCCTGGTGCTGCACATCGGCCTGGGCCAGCGCGAAGTCGAAGTCGCCCGCCTGCATCAGCTGCAGGTTGTAGACCGAACCATAGGTCGGCTCGGCCGAGCAGCGCAGCCTCTCCCGGTGCAGCTCCCGGTTCACCACGCGGCAGATCGCGCGCGCGGCCGGGTAGTAGCTGCCGCGCATCGGGCCGGTTCCGACGGTGACCACCTGATGGCGCTCGCGCTCCGCCGCCCGCGCCGGCAGCGCCGCCGCGAGCGCGAGCGGCACGAGCAGCGCGGCGCGCGCGATCGCCCGCCTCATGGCCGCTCGTCCCAGCGCATCACGCGGTCATAGGCCAGCACGAAGGGCTCGGAGGAAGCCGCGACCTCGCTGCGCAACGGGCGATCCTGCACGTAGATCATGAACACCATCAGGCCGAGGAAGATGCAGATCAGGCCGGAGACGAAGAGGTGCAGGCCGAAGCGCACCTCCAGCAGCAGCAGGAAGATGATGGTGATGCCGGCGCCGATCGCCACCGTGTACCACATCACCTGCGGGATCGAGGGGTCCACGCCGGCCAGCCGCTGCTGGCGCAGGCTCACCATCGAGTTGAAGGTCTCCAGGATGCTGCCATGGGCGATCTGCTGCGTGACCGTGGTCGGCTCGAAGCCGAGCAGCGTCTCGCGGATCGCCAGCAGCCGGTTCTCGCCGCCCACCGGGACGCGCCCTTCGCGATAGGCCGGCCATTCGCGGTCCACCACGAACAGCGTGTAGTCGCGCAGCAGGTAGCGGACTTCCTCGCGCGTTTCCTCGGGATAGGCCAGCGCCGAGCGGTAGATCGAGACCAGCTCCGCCGCCTCCCGCCCGGCGAAGCCGCTGATGTCGCGCGCATTGGTGTAGGCCGCGACCGAGAGCAGGCCGAGCAGCAGGCCGTAGAACAGGGAGAAGCCGGCGCTGGCGTAGTTGACGATCTCGTTCAGCCGGGGCTGGCCGCGCAGCCAGAAGCGGAAGAAGGGCCGGACGAAGATCACGCCGAACCACGCCACCGCCACGAAGAACAGCGAGAAGGCGAAGGCCTGCGTCTCGACCGGCATGGCGTCGAGGATCTGGATCAGCCACTCGGGCACGCGGGCGGGCCTTGCTTGCGCGCCTCGACCGGTCGGGGCGTCCGGGGCATATTTGCGCAGGGCGGATGCGGCCGGTCAACGTGGCCCGGCAGGCCCGCGCCGTTCGGGGTGGCCATGGCAGAGTTCCGGATCGTCGAGCGCGAGGGCGTGCGCTTCGTCGTCGTCAGCCTGATAGAGGATACGGTGCGCGTCGAATCCGGTGCGCTCGCGCACTATCACGGCAACATCACAATGAACGCCAAGGTTCCAGGGATCGGCACCATGGTCAGCGCCTCCCTCTCCGAGGAGCGAGCGGTGCGCCCGACCCTGACGGGCACCGGCGATGTCGTGCTCGAAAGCTCCGTTGGCGGCTTCCACATCGTCGAGATGCGCGGCGAGGAGTGGATCATCGAGCGCGGCGGCTACTGGGCTTCCGACGACGAGGTGGAGATCGGCGTCTATCGGGAGCGGGTGCTCAACGCCTTCTGGTCGGGCGACGGCTTCATCGACTTCCAGACCCGCGTGCGCGGCCACGGGAAACTGGTGCTGACCGCCCGCGGTCCCGCACACGAAGTCACGCTGGCCAAGGGCGAGCGCTACGCGGCGGAGGCGCGCGGCGTGGTCATCGCACGCACCTCGGACGTGCAGTATCGCGTGCGCCGGCCGGCCCGCAGCATCATCGGCTCCTGGCTGTCGGGCGACCGGATGTTGCGCGTCTTCACCGGGCCGGGCCGGATCGTCGTCGCGCCGACGCCCTATTGGGGCGCCTTCATCCTGGAGAAGATGGGCGCGCGGGCCGAAGCGGCGAATGCCGACCGGCCGGCAGCCCCGGCGCCCGAAGCGGTGCGCGCCGGCACGGCCTGACGAACCCGGGTCACGGCCAGGCGGCGCAGGCCTCCCAGCCGATCTGTCGCGCCTCGGCCTCGGCGCCCGCGATCCACTCCGCGACGTAGGGGTGCGCCAGGACCGCATCGGCATAGGCCTGCGCCTCCGGCGTCAGCGCCACGGAATAACTGCGGAAGCGGCTGGCCATCGGTGCCCACATCGCATCCGCGAAGCAGAAGCGCGCGCCGAACAGATAGGGCCCGCCGGCACCCCAGGCGGCGCGGGTCTGCCGCCAGCTCTCCTGCACCCGAGCCACCTGCGCCTCCACCCCCGGGCGGCCGAGCAGCTTGACGTTGGACGGGATGCCGTTGGCGATCGGCCAGCGCTTCACCAGGTTCATCGGCAGCGCCGCGCGCAGTTCCGCGAAATGCGCGTGCATCTCGGCCGCGGACATCCGCGCCGCCGTGCGCGCGCGCCGCTCCGCCGGCCATATGTCGCAGCCCGGCGCCAGCTCCCACAGGTATTCGGCGATCGCCAGCGTGTCGGTCACCAGGAAGCCGTCATGCTCCAGCACCGGGATCAGCCCGGTGGGCGAGGCCCGTGCAAGCTTCGCCTTGCTGTCCGGGCGGGACAGGTAGAGCGTCTCGGCCACGAAGGGCAGCCCGGACAGGCGGCAGGCAAGCCAGCCGCGCATCGTCCAGGTCGAAGACCACTTCGCCCCGATCACCAACCGCATCATGCGCGCCCGACCGCTCCCCAACGGCGTTTGCGTGTCGGCGGAGTGGACCCCAGCTCGCCCGCATGGGCAAGCGGAACATTGCGCCGCGCAAGATTGACGCGCCCGCCCGGCGCCCGGACCATCCGCGCATGGGCAAGCTCCGGGGGATCGTGTGACGGATGATGCGATGGCGCGCGTGCAGCGCGCGGCCGAGGCGGGCGGCGAGGGCGCGGTCGCCTTCCTGCGCGAGCTGATCCGGCTGCAATCGGCCGGGGAGGCGGCGGTGCAGGCCCGCGTGGCGGAGGCCTGCGCCGCGCTCGGCTGCACGGTGGAACGCCGCCGCTACCGCCCGGCCGAGATCCGCCTGCGCGACGAATTCGCCGCCGAGGCCGCCATGGCCACCGAGGAGCGCGAGGCCGTGCTCGCGCGTCTGGCCGGGGCGGGCGGCGGGCGCAGTGTCATCTTCTTCGCCCATCCCGATGGCGAGCCCTTTCGGGAGCCGCATGGCTGGACGCATGACCCGATGGCGGGCGAGGTGGATGCAGGGCGCATCCATGGCTGGGGCGTGGCCGACGACCTCGCCGGCGTCGCCACCATGGTGGAGGCGCTGCGCGTGCTCAGGGACGCCGGGCTGCGCCCGAAGGGCGAGGTGATCCTGGCCAGCACGCCCTCCAAGCGGCATGCGCGCGGCGTGCATGCGCTGCTGCATGGCGGGGTCACCGCCGATGCGGCCGTGTATCTCCACCCGGCGGAATCCGGCCTGGGCATGCGGGAGGTGAAGGCGCTGGCCGCGGGGCAGCTGGTGTTCCGCGTGACCGTGCCGGGCCGCCTGCCCGACACCAACGAGCCCGGCCACACCGCCTTCGCCCATGTCGCGGTGAACCCCGTGGACAAGGCGATGCTGGTGCTCGCGGCGCTGCGCGCGCTCGATGCGCGGCGCGGCGCGCGGGTGCATCACCCCGCGCTCGAGGCGGCGATCGGCCGCTCCACCAACCTGCTGGTCGGCGACATCCGCGCGCTCGGCGACGGCCGGGCGAGCCGGGTCGCGCCGGCGGTGCAGCTCGCCTGCGCCCTTTCCTTCCCGCCCGGCGAGACGCTCGTTGCGGTGCAGGCGGAGGTCGAGGCCGCGATCGCCGAGGCTGCCGCCGCCGATCCCTTCCTGCGGCAGCTGCCGCCGCGGATCGAGTTCCTGTCCGGCGTCACCGGCGCCGAGGTGAAGCTCGACCATCCGCTCTGGGCCGCGACGAGCGAGGCCGTGCGGCTCGGCACCGGCCACGTTCCGGAGATCAACCCGCTGCACACGTCTTCCGACATCCGCAACCCGATGGTGCAGTCCGGCATCCCCTGTGTCGGGCTCGGTCCGCTCTGCGGCGACCTGACGCAGAACGGGGGCCGGGACGAGTGGGTGGATGCGGCGGATTACCGCCGCGGCGTGGCGGTGGTGGCGGGGCTGATCGCCCTCTGGTGCGGCGTCGGGCGCAACGACTAAGGTCCGGGTTCAGGAAACGGCCGGCGCCGCAGCGTGCCGGCCCAAAGGGAGCATGCGATGAGCGATATCATTCCGATCAAGGAGCCGGCCTGGCTGCGCGAGTTCAAGGCCTTCATCATGCGCGGCAACGTGATCGACCTCGCGGTCGGCATCGTGATCGGCGCGGCCTTCACGGCCATCGTCACTAGCCTGGTCGAGGACCTGATCAACCCCATCGTCGGCCTCCTGATCGGCGGCATCGACTTCTCCAACCTGTTCGTCGTGCTCAGCGGTGAGCGACGGCCCTCGCTGGAGGCAACGCGCGACGGCGGCGCGGCGGTGCTCGCCATCGGCAGCTTCGTCAACGCGATCATCAAGTTCCTGATCGTGGCGATGGCGGTGTTCTGGCTGATCAAGGCGATCTCGAAGCTGCGCAACACGCTGGACATGCAGGAAGCGGCCAAGCCGCCGCCCGGCCCGACGCCGACCGAGGCGCTGCTCGCCGAGATCCGCGACGAGCTGAAGGCGCGGCCGAAGGTCTAGGCCAGTCCGCGGGCGGGCCCCCCCCCCCCCCCCCCCCGGCCCCCCCGGCCCGGGCGCCGCCGCGCCGCCCCGCCCGCCGCCCCCCCCCCGCCCCCCCCCCCCCCCCCCCCCCCCCCGGGCGGCCGGGGGCGGGGCCCCCCCCCCCCGGGGGGGGCGGCGGCCCCCGCGCCGCACGGCCTGCCCGCGCCCGGCAGCGCGCCGCGGCTGCTGGTGGTGGACGACCATCCGGTCAACCGCGAGGTGCTGGCCCGCCAGCTCGAGATCCTGGGCTTCGAGGCGGACATGGCGGAGGACGGCGCGCAGGGGCTCGCGCTCTGGCGCGAGTCGCGGCACCGCCTGGCGCTGGTGGACCTGCACATGCCGGTGATGGACGGGCTCGACCTCGCCCGCGCCATCCGGCGGGAAGAGGCGGCACGGCCGGACGGCCCGCGGACCGCGCTCATCGCCGTCACCGCGAATGCGCTGAAGGGCGAGGACGAGCGCTGCTACGCCGCGGGCATGGACGGCTTCCTGCCCAAGCCGCTCGCGCTGGAGCAGCTTTCGCGCGCCCTGGTGCAGCACCTTGCGGGGGCGGCGGCGGCGGAGGGGGCGGCGGCGAACGAGCCGGGGCTCGCGACGCTCTGGGACCCGGAGGCGCTGCGCCAGCTCTTCGGGGAGGACGAGGCGCGGCTCGCGCGCCTGCTCGGCAGCTTCCGCGACGGCGTGCGCCGCGATTCGGCGGCGGTGCTGACGGCGCTCGCGGCGGGCGACCTCAAGGCCGCGGGCGAGGCCGCGCACCGGCTGAAGGGGGCCGCCCGCATGGCCGGCGCGCGGCGCCTGGCGGAGCTGATGGCGGAGGTGGAGGCGGCGGCGAAGGGCGGCGATGCGGCGGCGGCCGGCCGCGCCGCGGAGGCCCTGCCATCCCTGTCGGAACGGACCCTGGTGGCGGCCGGCGCTACTGCCTGAAGCGCACGCTCAGGCGCTGTCGGTCAGTCGCAGGGGCAGCCGTCGGTCGGGGTCATCTCGCCGCGGATCACGTGATGGTCGATCCATTCGGCGACCAGCCGCCGCGCCTCGGTCACCGAGGCTTCCGGATGGTGGATCCGATACAGCGTCGTGCAGCTGGTGAAGGCGGCCATGTCGCCGCTGCCGCCCTCGCGCAGTTCGCGGTAGGCGGTGACCACGGCGCGCTCGCAGCGGCGGGCGATGTGGCTGAAGTCGCGGCCCATCGGCTCTCCCCAATGCCTTCCCGAACCCTTGGCGGGTCGCCCCGCCCCAATTGAGAACAATTCTCAATTGAATGGGCGTTTATACGATGCGGGGCCGCCCCCATTCAAGTGACGAGTGGCTCATGCAGGGCGGTTGCGGGGTCAGCCCCGCGCGACCGCCTCCGCCAGCGCCTTGCCGACATCCACCGTGCCGGCGTTCCCGCCCATGTCGCGGGTGCGCGGGCCGCCTTCGGCCAGCAGGTCCTCGATCGCCTTGAGGATGGCGTCGGCCGCGTCCTTCTCGCCGAGATGCTCCAGCATCATCGCCCCCGACCAGATCTGCCCGATCGGGTTGCAGATCCACTTGCCCGCGATGTCCGGCGCCGAGCCATGCACCGGCTCGAACATGGAGGGATGCGTCTTCTCGGGGTTGATGTTCGCGCTGGGCGCGATGCCGATGGAGCCCGCCACCGCCGGGCCGAGGTCGGAGAGGATGTCGCCGAACAGGTTCGAGCCCACCACCACGTCGAACCAGTCCGGATGCTGCACGAAATGGGCGCAGAGGATGTCGATGTGGAACTGGTCGGTCTTCACCTCGGGGTAGCGCTTCGACATCTCCGCGAAGCGCTCGTCCCAATAGGGCATGGTGAAGGTGATGCCGTTGGACTTGGTGGCGGAGGTCAGCTTCTTCCGCGGCCGGGTCATCGCCAGCTCGAAGGCGTATTTCAGCACGCGGTCCACGCCGATGCGGGTGAAGACCGCATCCTGGGTGACGAATTCACGCTCCGTGCCGGCGAACATGCGCCCGCCGGAGGAGGAGTATTCGCCCTCCGTGTTCTCGCGCACCACGTAGAAGTCGATCTCGGCAGGGGTGCGGTCCGCCAGCGGCGTGCGCGCGCCGGGCAGCAGCCGGCAGGGGCGCAGGTTCACATACTGGTCGAAGACCCGCCGGATCGGGATCAGCAGGCCCCAGAGCGAGACATGGTCCGGCACGCCGGGCCAGCCGACCGCGCCGAGGAAGATCGAATCCGACTCGCGCAGCCGGTCCAGCCCGTCCTCCGGCATCATCCTGCCGGTCTGGGCGTAGGTCTCGCAGGACCAGTCGTAATGGGCGAGGTCGAGCTCGAAGCCGAAGCGGCGCGCGGCGGCGTCCAGCACGCGCAGGCCTTCCGGCACCGTCTCCTTGCCGATCCCGTCGCCGGGGATGACCGCGATCCGGTGTTTGCGGGCCATGGGATGCTCCTTCCTTGCCGGCGCTGCCTCGCATGGACTGGGCAGGTTGGGGAGGGGGGTCAGCGCGGATGGGCGCGGCGCCAGTCCTCGGGCCGGTCGAAGTCGCCGCCCCACATGCCGCGCCCATGCCAGCGCGCCGCCGCTTCCTGCGGCAGGTAGCGCCAGGAATAGCGGGTATAGGCGACGGCCAGTCCCTCGCTGACCAGCCAGGCGGCGATGTCCTCCCCGCCGGCGCGGCAGAGCGCCAGGACGCGGTCGAAGCGGTCGCGCCCGCGCGGCTCGCAATGCAGATCCCGCGCGCCGATGAACTGGCGCAGCGCCTCCGCGGCGTCGCGGCCGCAGGGCCAGGAGACGCCGCCGCGCTCGCAGGCCTGGCGGAGTTCCGGCGCGTCCGCGGCATCGAGCCGCACGCGCTGTCCGGCGACCAGCAGCGTGTCGGCGTCCACCACCGTCGCCGGGCCGACCAGGTCGCGCCGATCGCCGCCGGGCGGGCCGTCGAGCCCGAGCAGCGCCGCCGCGCCGGCGAGCAGCGCCAGGACCAGCCCGGCGACCAGGCGGCGCCTGCGCCTCATCCGCGGGCAGGCCGCAGGCGGCGCAGCAGCGGCAGCAGCGCGACCGCCAGACCGGCCAGCAGGATGCCCTGCGCCGGGCGAAGGCCAGCCGCCGTGTCGAGATTGGCCGCCAGGATGCGTGCGGCGGGCAGGTTGGTCGTCGCCGCATACCAGGCGTATTCGACCAGCGCCGTCGCCGTCGCCGCCACGAGGGCAAGCGCCAGCAGGGCCAGCGAACGCGCCCGGTATTGTCCCGGCAGCCGCCGCCACAGCATCAGCCAGAGCCAGCACCCGGCCATCACCACCGCCCCGTCGGCCCGCGCCTTGGATTGCAGGAAGGCGTGCAGCACCGCCCCGGCGGAGAGCAGATAGACCCAGCGATGCAGCCTCCCCCAGCGCCGCCCGAGCCGCGCCTGCCACCCGTCGGTGGAGGTCCAGCCCAGCGCGCAGAGCCCGACCAGCACCGCGAAGCCGAGCGTCAGGTAGATGCGCGTGGCGATCTCGGCGCCGACCGCCAGCAGGTTCCAGCCGAGATGGCCGGCATAGAGCGCCAGATGCAGCAGCGCATAGGCGAGCGCGGCCAGCCCCACCATCCGCCGCAGCGTCGCCGCCTTCGGCCAGTCCGCGATCCAGCGCAGCGGCGTGACGGCCAAGCTGAGCAGCAGGATGTGCGCGGCGTGGCTCCCGGCCTCGCGCGTCGCCTGCTTCCAGGGATCGGCGCCGAGCCCGCCCTCCGCCAGCAGCGAGAGCAGCACCGCGGCCGGCGCCGTCAGCGCGACCAGAAGCGCGATGCGCAACGGCGAGAGGCGCCCGGCCCGATCCCGCCAGGGCCAGGCGATGCGGCGGGGCGGCGGGGCGGCCAGGCTGCGCGCGGTCATGCCTGCCCTTCGTCGCGATGGGCGGATGGTTTCGTTCATCCGAGCCAGCCGCGCCCCAGGATCTCGGCCGCGATGCGCCCGGTCTCGTCCAGCGGGCTGCGCGCGAAAGGCGCCGGCGCCGCGGAGAGCGGCCGCGCCGGGCCGGCGGCGGGGGGGGGGTGGGGCGGGGCGGGGGGGCCCCGCCCCGCGGCGCCCGGTGGGGCCGTGGAGATACGCGCGGCCGGGGGGAG
>NZ_JBWXTD010000006.1:532280-532594 GCF_056682175.1 Falsiroseomonas sp. RANM36 | reverse complement strand
CCACCGCGGGGTGGAGCAGCCCGGTAGCTCGTCAGGCTCATAACCTGAAGGTCACAGGTTCAAATCCTGTCCCCGCATCCATCTTGATTTGCGACATGAACGCCTCGGGAACATCCCCGGGGCGTTTGGCAATTCCAGCCCCGGACATCCGAGCGCCCTCCGCCAGCGCCAGGATCGTGACCCTGCCCTGACCCTGCCCCCTTGGATGTCCCCGGCCTGAGCTAGAGTCCGTCGAAGGGAGACGGATGATGAAGCGATCGAGGTTCACGCAGGAGCAGATCATTGGGGTGCTGAAGGAGCACCAGGCGGGCGCG
>NZ_JBWXTD010000006.1:524679-532180 GCF_056682175.1 Falsiroseomonas sp. RANM36 | reverse complement strand
GCCCCCCCCGGGCGCGGGCCCCGGCCGGCCGCCCCCGCCGGGGGCCGCGGGGGCCCGGCGCCGCGGTCGTGCGTCACGCCATCGCGACGTGCTCGACCGCCACGCGCCGGCAATCCATCTCGTAGTCGAGGCCGACCACCGGCGGGCGGCAATAGTGCCAGGTCAGGCCGTGCCGCGCCGCGCCGCGCGCCACGATCTCGTCCGCCAGCAGGCCGTGGATGTCGTGGACGGTGTAGAGCTGCGACGCCGTCGTCGCGCCCCACGCGCCGCCGAGCGCGCCCATCCGCCGCTCCATCTCGCCCAGCACCCAGCGCGCCTTGCTGCGCATGCCCGCCGGCGAGGTGTCGCCGAGCGCGACGATGTGGTCGCGGTAGTTCGCGTGGCCTTCCTCCGCCTCGCCGCTGCCGGCGACGACGAAGGAGGGCGGCGCGCTGGCTGCGGGCACGGTGTAGCAGAAGGCGTGGAAGCCGGGCTCGGCGGGCGGCGCGATCTCCGGGCAGACATTGCTGCGCGCCACCGGATTGACGCCGCCTTCCAGCAGGATCCCCCAGTCGCGCAGCACCGCGGCATAGGCCGTGTTGAAGCTGCGGAAGCCTTCCTCCGTGAAGGGCGCGGGCGAGCGCAGCTCGCAGGCGCAGAAGGCGTTGCGCGGACGGCCCGCCGCATCGAGCCAGGCGGCGATGCGGCGCCACCCTTCCTGCATCGGCACCGGCTGCTCGAAGCGCACGCGCTCGATGCGGAAGCCTGGCAGCGCCGCCACGCCGGCGGAATACTGGAAGACTCCCGGCACGAAACGGTAGCCGGCTTCCGGCACCGCGATTGTCTGGGCCATGCGCAACCTCGTCCGCGATCTGCAAGATCGGTCCGCAGTGAAGCCGATGGTGTCGCGCGCGACAAGCTGCACGCCCTCTTGCAATGCCGGCTATGGCATGCGGAGATTCGCGCAACCGGATCCAACCGGAGGGAGAAACAGCATGACGACGCTTCCGGCCTTCGGTCGCCGTTCGACGCTCGGCTTCGCCGCCGCCGGCCTTGTCGCGCCGCGCGGTGCGGCGCGGGCGCAGCAGAACGTCATCAGGATCGGCGCGCCGCTGCCGCTGACCGGTCCGCTCGCCCCGGAAGGCATCAAGCAGCGCAACGGCTACGATTTCTGGGCCGCGGCGGCGAATGCGCAGGGCGGCGTGGATGTCGCGGGCACGAAGCATCGCGTCGAGATCGTCTATGCCGACTACGCCTCCAACACGCCGCGCGCGGTGCAGACGGCGGAGCGGCTGATCGCGCAGGACAGGGTGAACTTCCTCTTCTCGCCCTTCGGCTCGGGCGCGGCGAAGGCCGCGTCCTCGGTGAACGAGCGCTACGGCATCCCGACCATCGCGGCCACCGCCTCCTCCGAGCAGGTCTACGACCAGGGCTACAAGTTCCTGTTCGGCACCTTCACGCCGAACAGCACCCTGACCGAGCCGCTGGCCGACATCGTGACCGGCGCGAACGCGCAGGTGCGCCGCGTCGCCGTGCTGGCGCGCAACGACCTCTTCCCGCTGGCGATCGGGCAGGAGATGGTCGCCAGCGCGCGCAAGCGGAACCTCGAGATCGTCTTCGACGAGAAATACGCGATCGGCACGATGGACCATGCCAGCGCCATCACGCAGATGCGCGCGCAGCGGCCCGACTGGGTGTTCGCCACCGGCTACACCAACGACCTGATCCTGATCCGGAAGCAGATGGCCGATCTCGGCCTGCGCGCGCCCGTGGTCACGATGATCGCAGGCCCCGCCTATCGCGAGTTCATCAGCGCCACCGGCCGCCAGTCGGAGAACATCACCAGCGCGGCCTGGTGGCATCCGGCGGTGCGCTACCAGGGCCGCGACATCTTCGGCACGACGGAGGCCTTCAACCAGGCCTGGGAGCGCCGCTTCAACGCCGAGCCGGACTATGCCGAGGCCTCGGCCGCCGCCGCCGGCGCCATCCTGCAGCTGGCGATCGAGCAGGCGCGCACGATCGAGCCGGCGCGCGTGCGCGACGCGCTGGCCGCGATGGACACCACCACCTTCTACGGCCGCGTGAAGTTCGGCCCGACCGGCCAGATCACCTCGCTGGAGCCGCCGGTCTTCCAGATCCAGGGCGCGCAGCCGCGGGTCATCTATCCGCAGGGGATCAAGCAGGCAGATCTGCGCTTCGGCGTGGGCTGATGCTCTATCTCCAGGTCGCGGCCAACGGGCTGGTGCTCGGGGGGCTGTACGCCTGCATCGCGGTCGGCTTCTCGCTCGTCTGGGGGGTGCTGAACGTCATCAACATCCTGCACGGTTCCTTCATCGTGCTGGGCAGCTACCTGGCGCTGTTCGCCTATCAGGGGCTCGGGCTGCATCCCTTCCTGGCCATCCTGCCGGTGGCCGCCGCGCTCTATGCGATCGGCCACGCCACGCAGGGGCTGCTGGTGAACCGGGTGATCGCGGCGCCGGTGCTGATGACGCTGACGCTGACCTTCGGCCTCGACCTGATGCTGAACAACGCGATGATCGTCGGCTTCACCGCCGACTACCAGCGGCTGAACCTGGAGACGCCGCTCGGCGTGCTGTTCCTCGGCGATGTGGTGCTGCCGGGCGACCGCGTCGCCTCCATGGCGCTGGCGCTGCTGCTCACGGGCGGGCTTTGGCTGCTGCTGCGCGGCACGCGGCTCGGCCGCGCGGTGGTGGCGGTGCGGATGGACCGCGACGCGGCGGCGCTGATGGGGGTGAACGTGCCGCGAATCAACGCCGTCACCTTCGGGCTGGGCGCGGCGATGGCCGGGGCGGCGGGCGTGCTGCTGGCGATCATCTTCCCCGTCTCGCCGCTCAACAGCGGGCTCTTTCTCGGCAAGGCCTTCGTGGTCTGCGTCCTCGGGGGGCTCGGCAGCGTGCCGGGCGCGCTGGTGGGCGGGCTCGCGCTCGGCCTGATCGAGAGCTTCGGCGCGCTGTGGCTCGGGCCGGAATGGGCGATCACCATCTCCTTCCTGGTGCTGATCGCGGTGCTGGCCCTGAGGCCCGACGGCCTGCTCGGCCGGCGCGGCTTCGCATGAGCGGCCTGCGCGACTGGGCGCTGCTGGCGCTCGGCGTCGCGGCGCTGGCGGCGCTGCCGCTGGTGGCCGACAACTACACGCTGCGCCTCGGCACCGTCTTCTGCATGTATGCCGCGCTGGCGCTGTCCTGGAACGTGATCGGCGGCTTCGCCGGCTATCCCTCCTTCGCCACCGCGGCCTTCTTCGGCCTCGGCGCCTATGTCTGCGCGATCCTGCAGTCGGCCGGCTGGCCGTTGCTGCCGGCGCTGGCCGCGGGCGGCGTGCTGGCCGGGCTGTTCGCGGCCGCGGTGGGCGGCGCGATCCTGCATCTGCGCGGCCACTACTTCGCCATCGCCAGCCTGGCGCTGGCCGAGGTGCTGCGCGAGCTCGCCACCAAGATGGAATGGCTGACCGGCGGCGGCATGGGGCTCAACCTGCCGATCCCGACGATGGAGATCCACGCCCAGGCCGCCTTCTTCCTGCATCTGATGCTGGGCGTGGCGGCGCTGGCGGCCGCGGCGACGCTGCTGCTGCGCGCCTCCCGCCTCGGCTTCGCGCTGCGCTGCATCCAGCAGAACGAGGATGCGGCCGGCATGCTCGGCGTGGACACGCGCCGGGCCAAGACACTCGCCTTCGCCATCTCGGCCGTCTTCCCCGGCCTGGCCGGCGGCGCCTATGCCAGTTGGACGCACTACATCGAGCCGCCCGACGTGTTCGACGTGCTGCTCTCGGTGAAGCCGCTGGTCATGGTGCTGCTCGGCGGGCTCGGCACCGCCTTCGGCCCGGTGATCGGCGCGGCGCTGTTGCTGCTGTTCGAGGAAGCGGTCTGGCGCAGCTTCCTCACGCTGCATGCCGCCGTGCTCGGCGTGATCATCGTGCTGCTGGTGCTGTTCCTGCCGAACGGCCTGCTCGATGCGCTGCGCCGGCTGCGCGCGCGGCTGGGCGGCGCGGCATGAGCCTGCTGCGGCTGGAGGGCGTCTCGCGGCGCTTCGGCGGCCTGGCCGCGCTGGACGCGGTGACGCTGGAACTCGGCCGCGGCGAGATCCTGGGCCTGATCGGGCCGAACGGCGCCGGCAAGACGACGCTCGTCAACGTCGTCACCGGCGTGCATCCCGCCACCGCTGGGCGCGTCCTCTTCGAGGGCCGGGACATCACCCGCCTGCCGCCGCATCGCGTCGCGCGGCTCGGTCTCGCGCGGACCTGGCAGATCGTGCAGCCCTTCCCGCGCATGACCGTGGCGGAGAACGTCGCCGCCGGCGCGCTCTTCGCGGGCGGCGCGGCGGATGTCGCCTCGGCCCTCGCCGTGGCGCGGGAGAGCCTCGGCTTCGTCAACCTGGCCGAACTCGCCGACGCCCCGGCGGCCACGCTGACGCTGGCGCGCCGCAAGCGGCTGGAACTGGCGCGCGCGCTGGCGATGAAGCCGCGCCTGATCATGCTGGACGAGGTCAATGCCGGCCTGAACACCGCCGAGATCGACGAGGCGCTGGCGCTGATCCGCCGCATCGCCGCGCAGGGCGTGACCATCGTGATCATCGAGCACCTGATGAAGGTCGTGCTCGGCGTCTCCACCCGCATCGCCGTGCTGCACCACGGCCGGCTGATCGCCGACGGCCCGCCGGAGGAGGTGGTGCGCGACAAGGAGGTGATCGCCGCCTATCTCGGCCGCCGCTATGCGGAGCGCGGCGCCGCATGACGCCGCCCGCGCTCGAGGTGGAGGACCTGCATGCGGGCTATGGCGACGTCGCTGTTCTGCGCGGCGTCTCCCTCGCCGTCGCCGCGGGCGCGATCACCTGCATCATCGGCTCCAACGGCGCCGGCAAGACGACGCTGCTGCGCACCGTCTCGGGCCTGGTCGCCGCCCGCGGCGGCCGGGTGCGCGCGGCCGGGCAGGACCTGACGAATGCGGGGCCGGAGGCGATGGTGCGCGCGGGCGTGGTGCATGTGCCGGAAGGAAGGCGCCTCTTCGCGGCGATGAGCGTGCGCGACAACCTCCTGATGGGCGCCTATCTGCGGCGCGACCAGGCGGCGATCCGGCGCGACCTCGACCGCGTCTTCGGCATCTTCCCCCGCCTTGCGGAGCGACGCCACCAGGATGCCGCGACGCTGTCGGGGGGCGAGCAGCAGATGTGCGCGATCGGGCGCGGCATCATGGCCGCGCCGCGCGTGCTGCTGATCGACGAGCTCTCGCTCGGCCTCGCGCCCGCCGCGGTGGACCTGCTGATGGACGCGCTGCGCGCGATCAACGCGGCCGGCGTCGCGATCCTGCTCGTGGAGCAGGACGTGATGGCCGCGCTCGACGTCGCGCATGCCGGCTACATCCTGGACCGCGGCGCCGTCACCGGCGCGGGCGACAGCCAGGCCCTGGCGGCGGATCCGAGGATCCACGAAGCCTATCTCGGCGCCGTCTAGGAGCCCCCGCGGACAGGGAGACGCAGCGGGCGGCCGCGCCGTCGCTGCACAGGGATTGGGCGCGCTTGCCGCGCCTGGCGGCACAGTCATGCTGCCGCGCCGTTTTGCGCCCGGGCCGCACCCTTGCGCGCCGGCGAGGCTGATCATTCACTCCGGCCGCACACAAGGAGCCAAGAGATGATCCTCGCCCGCCGCCATCTCCTCCTCGCCTCCGCCGCGACGCTCGCGGCGCCCGCTGTCGCGCGCGCGCAGGAAGCGCGCACGCTGCGCATCGGCAGCGCGCTCGATCCGCAGCATCCGATCATCATCGGCGCGCGCCGGATGGCCGACCGGCTCGAGGAGGTGTCCGGCGGCCGGCTGAAGGCGGCGATCTTCCCCTCCTCGCAGCTCGGCTCGCAGCGCGAGATGTGGCAGAACGTGCAGGCCGGCATCATGGACGGCGTGATCGACGCCTCGGCCAACATGGTGAACTTCGTCGGCCAGTTCGGCGTGCTCGACCTGCCCTACCTCGTGCCCGACAGCGCGGCCGCCTTCCGCCTTCTCGACGGCCCTGTCGCGGAGGCGGAGCTGGTCAATCGTGCGGCAGGCTCCGGCTTCCGCGTGGTGAACTTCTGGGAGGTCACCTTCCGCAACATCTACACGCGCCGCCCGGTCGCCGCGATCGGCGACCTGCGCGGGCTCAAGATCCGCGTCATCCCGAACCCCTCCTTCATCGCGCTGTTCCGCGCGCTGGGCGCCGCCCCCACGCCGATGGCCTTCGGCGAGATCTACACCGCGCTGCAGCAGGGCGTGATCGACGGGGCGGAGAACGACAACGTCACCTATCTCTCCTCGCGCCATGCCGAGGTCGCGCGCAACCTCGCGATCACCAACCACATGATGCTGGTGAACACCTTCGTCATGAGCGAGCGGCAGTTCTCCCGCCTCTCGCCCGACCAGCGCGGCTGGATCCGCGACGCGTCCCTCGTCGGGCGCGCCGCCGTGACGGCGGAGCGCGAAGGGCGCGAGGCCCGCGCGCTGGCCGACATCGCCGCGGCGGGCGTGACCGTCACCCGGCCCGACCTCGCCCCCTTCGTGGAGGCCGGCCGCCGCACCTATGAGCAGAGCGAGGAGCGGCTCGGCAAGGACCTCGTCGCACGCTTCGCCGCCGCCGCGCGCGGATGAAGCGGCTGGACGCCGGGCTTGCGCGGGCCGAGGCCGCGCTGCTCGGCCTGCTCGTTCTGGCGATGACGGGCGTCACCCTCGCCCAGGTCGTCGCGCGCTATGTCTTCGGTGCGCCGCTGATCTGGAGCGAGGAGGCGGCGCGCTACCTGTTCGTCTGGGTGTCCATGCTCGGCGCGGCGCTGGCGGCGCGGCAGGGCGGGCATTATGCCCTGACGGCGCTGGCCGAGCGCCTGCCCGGCGCGGCGCAGCAGGCGGCGCGGTTCGTCGCCTTCGCGGTGTCGGTCGGCTTCCTGCTCGTGCTGCTTGTCACCGGCGTGAACGAGACGATGCAGGCGCATCTGCAGGACGCCGCGACGCTGCCCTTCCGCATGTCCGTGCCCTATGCCGCGCTGCCGGTCGGGGCGGCGCTGATGCTGCTGCATCTGCTGCTCCGCGCCGCGATGCCGGATGCGCGCGCATGATCGCGGCGCTCACCGCCTTCGCGGCCTTCGTGGCGCTCGGCGTGCCGATCGCCTTCGGGATCGGCGCCGCGGCGGCCATCGGGCTCTGGCTGATGGACGGCGTGCCGCTCGACATCGTGGCGAGCCGCACCTTCGGTGCGATCGACAGCTTCACCTTCCTCGCCATCCCCTTCTTCATCCTGGCCGGCGAGCTGATGGAGACGGGCGGCATCTCGCGCCGGCTGATCGCGCTGGCGACCGCGCTGGTCGGCCACATCCGCGGCGGCCTCGCCAACGTCACCGTCGTCGCGATGATGCTGTTCTCCGGCGTCAGCGGCAGCACCAACGCCGATGCGGCCGCCGTCGGCTCGGTGATGATCCCGAGCATGCGCGAGAAGGGCTGGGAGCCGGCGCCGGCCCGCCCCCCGGGGGGCCCCCCGCCCCCGCGGGGGGG
>NZ_JBWXTD010000006.1:522350-524579 GCF_056682175.1 Falsiroseomonas sp. RANM36 | reverse complement strand
GCTCCCGCGGCAGCACCACCGCCGTGGCGGCGGCGGGCGGCTGGGTGATGACCCCGCGCTGGCGCGTGATGGGCGGGGCGCCGGCGCGCGCCGGCGCCGTGGTCGCCGCCGCGGCCGGCATGGGCATCCTGGTGCCGCCCTGCCTGACGATGGTGGTCTATGGCTCGGTCACCAACACCTCGATCGCCGCGCTGTTCGCGGCCGGGCTGCTGCCGGCCTGCGTCATGGCCGGCGCGCTGCTGTTGCACATCAGGCTGGAAGCCGCCGGCCCGCGGCCGGAGCCGCGCGTGCCGGGGCGCGAGCGGCTGGTGCTGCTGCGCGCCGCGGGCCTCGCGCTCGGCCTGCCGGCCATCATCTTCGGCGGCATCCTGGGCGGCGTCTTCACGCCGACCGAGGCCGCGGTGGTCGCTGTCGCCTACGCCATGCTGGCCGGCGCGCTGCACCGGGAGCTGACGCCCGCCTTCCTCTGGGCCGCGCTGGTGCGTTCCGGCGTCACCACGGGCGCGGTGATGCTGATGATCGCGGGCTCCAACATCCTCGCCTGGCTGCTGACGGTGGAGCAGGTGCCGCAGGCGCTGGCCGCGCTGATCGACCAGATCGGCGGCGGGCGCATCGGCTTCCTTCTGCTCAGCCTGGTCGTCTTCGTCATCCTCTTCGCGCTGCTCGACGGCATCCCGGGCATGCTGATGATCATCCCGGTCTTCATCCCGATCGCGCGCGAGCTCGGCATCGACCTGCTGCATTACGGCCTGGTGATGACGACCGTGATGGGGATCGCGCTGTTCCTGCCGCCACTCGGCGTCGGGCTCTACATCGTGCTCGGCATCTCGGGCGGATCGCTGCCGGCGCTCTCGCGCGCGCTGGCGCCCTATCTGCTGACCATGTCGCTGGTCGCGGTGGTGGTGGCGCTCTGGCCCGATCTCGCGCTGGTTCTGCCGCGGCTGATGGGGCTGCATGCCGGCTGAGGCGGCCAGCGGCTGGGTGATCCGCCCCGGGGCCGGGTGCCTCTGCTGCGCGCCGCAGCGCCTCGGCCTCGCTTCGGCGCGCGTGGCGGAAGCGGTGCCGGTCGCGGCGGAGGACGCGGCGGCGCACTGGATCCTGCCGCCGCTGGCGAACGCGCATGACCATGCGCGCGGCGTCCGCCCGACCTCGCTCGGCGCCTTCGACCTGCCGCTCGAGATGTGGCTCGCGGTGATGACCGGCGCGCCGGTCGCCGATCCCTGGCTGGTCGTCGCGAATGCGCTCGGCCGCCAGGCGCTGTCGGGCGTGGGCGCGATCATGGTGCACTACACGCGCCCGCAGGATCCCGCCCGCGTCGCCGCCGAGTTGCGCGAGGTCGCGCGTGCCGCGCGAACGGTGGGCGTGCGCGTCGCCATCGCGGTCGCGCTGCGCGACGAGAACGCGCTCGGCTACGCGCCGGACGAGATGGTGCTGTCCGCGCTCGCGCCGGAGGTGGCGGAGGCGGTGCGCGGCCGCCTGCTGCGCGCCCCGGCGTCGCCTGAGGCTCAGCTCGCGCTGGTCGAGGACCTGGCGGCTGAGCTCGACGATCCGCTGGTGGACGTGCAGTACGGCCCCTACGGCCTCGAATGGTGCTCGGCGCCGATGCTGCGGCTGGTGGCGGAGCGCAGCGCGCTGACCGGGCGGCGCGTGCACATGCACCTGCTGGAGAGCCCGATCCAGCGCGCGTGGCTGGACGCTGCCTTTCCGCAGGGGCCGCTGCGCTTCCTCGACGAGATCGGCCTGCTCTCGCCCCGCCTCTCGGTCGCGCATGCGGCGCATCTGCGGCCGGAGGAGATGGCGCTGCTGGCCGAGCGCGGCGTGGCGGTCAGCATCAACACCTCGTCGAACCTCAACCTGCGCAACGGCATCGCCCCGGCGGCGGAGATGCATCGCCGGGGTGTCCGGCTGGTGACCGGCCTCGACGGCTTCAGCGTGGACGATGACGACGATGCGCTGCGCGAGCTTCGGCTCAACTGGATGCTCCATCGCGGCGCCGGGCTGGAGGAGGGCTGGCCCCTGCCGGCGCTGATCGAGGCCTCCACCATCGCCGGCCGGGAGGTGCTGGGCGCGGGGAGGGAGGCGGCGCCGCTCGCGCCCGGCGCTGCCGCCGATCTGCTGGTGTTGCGGCGGGACGCCGAGGATGTGCTGATCCCGGCGGAGGAGCCGGCGCGGCGGGCGCCGCGCGCCGCGCCGGCGCGAGTGCGGCCCCGCCGCGGCGCCCGCCGCGGG
>NZ_JBWXTD010000006.1:516229-522250 GCF_056682175.1 Falsiroseomonas sp. RANM36 | reverse complement strand
GGGGGTGGGGGGGGGCCGCGGTGGTGGGGCGGACCCGGGGGGCGGCGCGGGCGCGGCGGGCGCCGCGCGCGACGCGGGCGCATGTGCGCCGCCTCGTCGTCGCCGGGCGCGATGTGGTGCGCGACGGGCGGCTCACGGGGCTCGACCTGGATGCCGCCCGCGCCGAGCTCGACGCGCAGGTGCGCGCCGGCGCGGCCGATGCGGGCGCCTGGCGTGAGGTCGCGCGCCGCGACGCGGAGGGGCTACGCGCCTTCTACGCGGCCGGCCTGCATCGCCGCGGCGGCTGAGGCGACCGCATCCACGATCTGGTGGTAGCCGGTGCAGCGGCAGTAGTTGCCGGAGAGGTGGTCGCGGATCTGCTCGCGCCTCGGCGCCTTGTTCCGCTGCAGCAGCTCCGCCGCCTGCAGGATCATCCCCGGCGTGCAGAAGCCGCATTGCAGGCCGGCATGCGCCACGAAGGCCTCGCGCAGCGCCGCGACCTCGGGGCCGCTCGCGGCCTCGATCGTCTCCACCGTGCTGCCATCGGCCTGCACGGCGAGCACCAGGCAGCCGCGCACCACCGCGCCGTCCAGCCGCACATGGCACGCGCCGCAGACGCCGTGCGCGCAGCCGACATGACTGCCGGTCAGGCCGAGCTCCGTGCGCAGCCACTCCACCAGCGTCTGGCGCAGGATGACGCGCCCCGCGACGGGGCGGCCGTTCACCCTGCAGGCGATCTCCGCCAGTGTCTCGTCAGGCGGCAGCATGCAGGGCCTCCGTCGCGCGGCGCAGCAGGATCTTCGCCAGGTGCAGGCGGTAAGGGGGCGGCGCCTCGGGCGAGCCGAGCGGCGCCAGCACGCCGGGCAGGAGCGACGCCGCATCCTCGCCCGCGACCAGCGCCGCCTCGACAGCGTGCAGCCGGCGCGGCGCCGCCTCGACACCGCAGAAGGCGAGCCGCACCGCGGCGATCCGCCCCGCCTCGCGCCGCGCCGTGACGGCGAGGCCGGCCAGCGCGTAGTCGCCGCGGCGCCTGGCCACCTCCTGGAACCAGGCCGTCCAGCCGGTCGAGCGCGGGATCTCGACGCGCAGCAGCAATTCGTCGGCGCGCCGCGCCGGCGCGTCGAGGCCCTGTAAGACGTCCGCGGCCGCCACGCGCCGCTCGCCGCCCGCGGAGGCCAGCACGAGCGCGGCGTCGAGCGCCATCATACAGGACGGCAGCTCGGCGGCGGGATCGGCCAGCGCCAGGCTGCCGCCGAGCGTGCCGCGGTTGCGGATCGCCGGATGCGCGACCTCCGCGAGCGCCAGCGGCAGCAGCGGCGCCTCGGCCGCCACCAGGGGATGCGCCAGCACCGCGGCATGGCGCGCCATCGCGCCGATGCGCAGCGCCTCGCCATCCAGCGCGATGGCGTCGAGCCCCGCGACACGGTTCAGATCCACCAGCAGCGCGGGCCGCGCGACGCGCATCGCCATCATCGGCACCAGGCTCTGCCCGCCGGCGAGCGGCGCGGCCTCCTCGCCCGCGCGGGCGAGCAGGCCGAGCGCGTCCGCCAGCGTCGTCGGTCGGGCATAGGCAAATCGGGCGGGCGTCATGCGAGCCGGCCCAGCGCGCGCAGCACCGCGACGGGATGGATGGGCAGCTCCGTCACCGTGCCGCCGCCGGCCGCGAGCAGCGCGTCGTTCACCGCGTTGAGGATCGCCGCCGGCGCGCCGCAGGTGCCGGATTCGCCGGCGCCCTTTGCTCCCACCGCGCTGCCGGCATAGGGCGTCTCCAGATGCGCGAGCGCGATGTCGGGGATGTCGGTCGCCATCGGCAGCAGGTAGTCCGCCAGCGTGCCCGACAGGAACTGCCCGCTCTCCGCATCGTAGCGGCAGGCTTCCAGAAGCGCCTCGCCGATGCCCTGCGCGACACCGCCGCGATACTGGCCGTCCACCAGCAGCGGGTTCAGCACGCGGCCGCAATCGCCGACCATCCAGTGGCGCAGCACGCGCACCAGGCCGGTCTCGCCGTCCAGCTCGACCAGCGCGGCCTGCGCGCCGTTGTTGGCCAGCGTCACGTCCTCCTCGCGCCGGTAGTGGCAAGCGGCGGAGAGGCCGGACGTCACGCCCTTCGGCATCTCGTGGCCGCGGAACAGCATCAGCGTGCCGAGCTCGGCCAGCGTCATCCGCGCCGCGCCGGAAGCGTCCGTCACCACGCCGGCGCGGATGTCGAGGCTGCCGGGCTCCGCCTGCAGCAGCGCGCCGGCAGCGTCGAGCAGTTGCGCCCGCAGCGCCCGGCCGGCGCCCCAGGCGGCCTCGCCGCCGATCGCCGCCCCGCGGCGGGCCCCGGCGCCGCCGCCATGCGGCGCGGCCTGGGTATCGCCGGCCGCGACGCGCACCGCCTCGGGCGCGACGCCCACGGCATCGGCCAGCACCTGCGCCAGGCCCTGGGTGATGCCCTGGCCGATCTCGGTGATCGAGGCCTGGGCGCTGACCTCGCCGGTCGGCTCCAGCGTCGCGATCACCGTGTCCGTCGCCGCGACGGCGACATGCCCCGCGCCATACACGGCGGGGCCGGAGGCGGTGTATTCCACCGTGAAGGCGATCCCGAGGCCGAGCAGCCGCCCTGCCGCACGGCCCGCTGCGATCTCCGCCTGCAGCGCGGGCAGGTCGAGCAGCGCCTTCGCCCGTTCCAGCGCGGCATGGTGGTGCATGCCGTGCTGCGCGGCGCCGAAGGGATTGACGCAGGGCATTTCCTCGGCGCGCAGAATGTTCCGGGCCCGGAAAGTCCAGGGATCCTCGCCCCGCGCGCGGGCCGCCTTGTCCACCAGGTGTTCCGTCACCGCGCAGCCGACCGGCGCGCCCACCGCGCGGTACTGCCCGGTGGCGACCTTGTTCTGCAGCACGCTGTCCACCCGCGCGCGGCCATGCGCGAAGCGATAGGGCGCGCCGATGCTGCGCACCACGCTGATCGCCTCCACCGTGCTGCTGCGCGGATAGACCGAATACGCGCCGAGCCCCTGCAGGTCGTGCAGGTCGAAGCCGAGGATGTGGCCGTCCGCATCCACCGCCATGCGCGCGGTGACGACATGCTCGCGGGCATGGATGTCGGCCAGCATCGCCTCCATCCGGTCCGACACCCAGCGGACGGGTCGGCCGAGCAGCCGCGCGGCGGCCGCGACCGCCATCTCGTCCTGGTAGAGGTGCATCTTGATGCCGAAGCCGCCGCCGACATCGTCGCAGACGACACGTACGCGGTTGATCGGCAGGCCGAGCTGCTCGGCCAGGTGCAGCCGCATCTGGTGCGGCATCTGATGCGAGAGGCGCAGGGTCAGCGCGCCGGTGCCGGGCTCCCATGTCGCCAGCGCGCCGCGCGGCTCCAGCGGGACGCCGGTGTGGCGGGTGAAGACCAGCCGTTCCTCCACAACCAGCGCGGCGGCGGCGAAGGCCGCGTCCACCTCGCCGCGGCCGATCGTCGCGCCCCAGGCGCGATTCGATTCGCTGCCCGGATGCACCGCCGGCGCGCCGGGCGCCAGTGCCGCTTCGGGCGCGGTGACGGCGGGCAGCTCCTCCCACTCCGCCAGCATCGCTTCCGCCGCATCCTCGGCGATGGCGCGCGTGGCGGCGAGCACCATCGCCACAGGCTCGCCCTGCCAGGTCGCGCGGCCATCCGCCAGCGGGCCCTGCGGCGGCGAGACGAGGCCCGGGAAGCTGCGCGATTCGGTGCGCCAGGGCCGGCACAGGGCGGCGAGGTCGGCGGCGGTCCGCACCGCCGCCCCCCCCGGCAGCGCGGCGGCCGCCGCGACATCCAGCGCGAAGCGCGCATGCGGCAACGGGCTGCGCAGGAAGCACGCCTGCAGCTCGCCGCGCTCGGCGTGGTCGTCGAGGTAGCGGCCGCCGCCCGCGACGAGGCGGCGCGCCTCCGCCCGCGGCATGGCGCGGCCAATGGCCGGCGCGGTCATCGGCGATCGGCTCCTTTCGGCGCGCCGGTCCGTCGCGCCGGCATGAGCGATCCCGGCGCCAGGGGCGGGTGGTCCGGCGCTGGTCCGGGCGGCCGGCCGCGTGTCAGCGGTCGCCCTGCTTGCGGTTGCTCTGCGCGGTCTTGCTCAGGCTGCCCTGCTTCATGCTCCCGCCGCGCTTGGAGCCCGCGCGGGCGTCCTTCGGGTTCGCCTTGCCGGAGGCCGCGTTGTTCCCGCCTTGCGGCGCGCGGCCGGCCGGCGGGAGAGGGGGAAGATTTGCCATGTCGTGACCTGTCCTTTCGGGACGAAATCGCCGGGGGAGGATCGGATGCGCGCCCGATGGCGCGCCGGCGAGGCGACAGTCTGGCGAAGCCGCGCCCGCCTGGCGATCCCCCAATCGGGTCAGGGTGGGCGTCCGCGCGCCGGCTCAGCGCGCCGGCGCATTGGCCCAGGCCGCCTCGAGCTCGGCCTCGCGCGCCGCAGGCCGCGGCAGGATCAGCCCGCCGCGCGTCGCCTCCCCCAGGCCTTCGCGCTGCAGCGCCGCCCGCGTCCGCGTCACCATCTCGCGCCGCGTCCCGATCCGCGCGGCCAGCTCGTGATGCGGCCGCGGCGGGGAGATGATCATCCCCTCCGGCTCGCGGGCGCGCGCCCGCCGCAGCTGCTGCGCGATCCGCCGCGGCCGCGTCGCCAGCACGCTCAGCTCGAAGATGCGCTGGTCCTTCTCCCGCACCCGCGCGGCGAGCGATTTCATCAGATGGAGCGACGCCTCGCGCGATGAGAGTGCGAACTCGACGAAAGGCGCGGCGGGGAGCGCGCAGAGGCGTGTCTTCGTCAGGGCGACGATGCCCGCTGAGCGCTTCGCGCCGTCGATCGCGCCGAGCTCGCCAAAGAGCGCGCCGGGACCGATCTCGTTCAGGATGATCTCGTGCCCGCCGACGCTGCGCGTCACCACCCGCAGCGTGCCCAGGGCGACGATGTAGACGTCGCCCGCCACGTCCCCCGCCTCGATCACCGTCTGGCCCGCCTCGCAGCTGCGCCAGCGCGCCATGGCCGAGAGCGGCGCCACCGCCTCCGGCGTGAACGGCATGAAGAACGGCAGGCGCAGGAGATCCGTCGATTCCATGGGGTGTCCGCCCGGACAGTGGCGCCCTGCAGGGCGGGCCGCAAGCCGCGGGCGCCGGCACCCGCCAGGCTGGCATGTGCGCTTTGGCACCGCGCGCCCGACGCCGCGCCGCGATCCTCGTCGCGGCGGGGGATGACGGGACGATGGCCATGGAGTTCGAGCATGGCGGTGGCGGCGTTCGGCGCGTCCTTCGCGCCTCACGCCGCACCGCGTTTCGCCGCCCGGTTCCCAGGGGGCTTCGCCCCTGGCGCGGCTGGATCGTCGTGACCGGGGCGTTCCTGGTGATGATGGTCGGCTACGGCGCCATCTACTCCTACTCGGCCTTCGCCGACGAGATCGCGGCGGAATTCGGCGCATCGCGCACGCAGGTCAGCCTGATCTTCGGCCTGAGCGGCGGCACGGCGCTGCTGGTCAGCGCCTTGAGCGGCGCGGTCGCCGACCGGATCGGTGCGCGCCCCACCGCCTGCTGCGGCATGATCGTCGTCGGGCTCGGCCTGCTGACGGCGTCTTCGGCCCGGAGCCTGGTGGAGGTCATCGCCGGCTATGGCCTGCTGATCGGCCTCGGCGTCGGCTTCTCCTATGTGCCCGCGATCGCGACCGTGCAACGCTGGTTCGTCGCCAATCGCGGCCTGGCGTCCGGCGTCGCGGTCAGCGGCATCGGATTCGGCACGGCCCTCGTGCCGCCCTTCGCCGACCTGCTCGCGGCCTTCGGCGACTGGCGCGTGGCCTTCGCGATCTGCGCCATCCTCGCGATCGTCACCGGCATCGGCGGCGCGCTGCTGCGGGAGCAGTCGCCGGAGCATGTCGGCCTGGCGCCGGACGGGCGACCGCGGGCGCGGCCGGCGCCGTCGTCGCCATCGTCCGTCCGGCCGGCGGCGGCCCGCGCCCGCGGCGCCCGCCGCGGCGCGGCCGGGGCGGGCCGCGGTGCGCGCCGCCTTCTGGGCGGTGGCCGCGGCGATGCTGGCGGGCGGCTTCGTCGCCGGC
>NZ_JBWXTD010000006.1:506011-516129 GCF_056682175.1 Falsiroseomonas sp. RANM36 | reverse complement strand
CACCACCAGCATCCCAAACATGACCCCCGGCATCACCGAGAGCCAACGTGAACCCCTTCACCAGAGGGGTCCCTTTTGGACGCCGATCACCCCTCTCAGGGGGGCCTTTTTCCACGCCGATTCACAGCCCGCGGCGAAGGGCTGCGCCTCACGCGCGGCGCGAATCAGGGAAGGCCCGGCAGTCCGATCGTCGCCGCCGGTAACGCGCCGGACGCGCTCGCCGGCATCGTCGCCGCGCTGGCGGGCGACTTTGGTGTCTCCGAGCGCTTCGTCGCGGTGCGGCTGTTGCGCTACGGGCTGGTCGAAGGAGGCGTGTGATGGCGTTCGGAGACGTCGTGCGGTTGCGCCGCACGGAACTCGAGATCGGGCTGAACGACATGGCGAACCGGCTCGGCATCTCCCCGGGCTACTGGTCGCGCATCGAACGCAACCTCGACCGACCGCCGAGCGACGAGATTGTCGAGCGCACGGCCGCAATCCTTGGCATTCCGCTCGACCGGCTGTTCATCGAGGCGAAGCGGCTGCCGCCGGATATGCGTCAGGACATGGGTCAGGTCGTCCTGGCTTATCGGCGCATGCGCAACCTGCGGCTCAGGTAGGAGGTAGGTGATGGGCGGCCTCGCAAAGAAGCTGTTCTATCCGATCGACGATGTCTGCTCGCGGCTCGGGGTCTCCGTGCTGGAACTGGCCGTGCTCGCGTCCGAGCAGAAGATCACCCTCGCGATCGCGGTGCCCAGCCTGTTCGTCGAAGAGGGACACTACGAGGAACTGCCGGACGGGAGTCATCAGGCCATCCCATCGTCGTCGTCTTGGGTGCGAGGCCTCGTCGACCTGCGGCCGGACGACGCCTGGTATGTGCTGCGACATGGCTCTCAGGCGATCTCCTGGTTTGCCGCACAGCCTGGGCGATACCGCCGGATTGTCAGCGGTGGCGACGACGAGCGCGGCTACACGGTGATTCGAGAAGAGGTTGGCGTGACGCACGCTGAACTGCTGCGATACGACGCGCTGCTGCAGTCGCTCGACGACGAGCAGGCCATCGCTCGGCCGGGCCGAGGTGGGTCCAGCGCGTACGACTGGCGCGCTGCAGATCTCGAAGCCTTCCGCCGCATCTACTTCGAGGGCGTTCCCGAATCGCAGGGCGCGCTCATCCGCCACATGGCCGCGTGGTTCAGCAGCCGCGGCGGCAAGGTGCCGAATGAGAGCACGCTGAAGCGTCAGCTGCGCCACATCTGGGCGGAGTTCGGGTCGGAGGCCAAGCCGAACAGCCCGTGAGAAGGAAGCAGGGCCGATTCCGTAAATGAGGAGCAGGACAATGCGTGTTGGATCACGATGGCCCTGCCGATCAATCAGCACCTGCCACCCCACCTCCGCGAGGTCTGCGAACTTCTCGCCCGCGGCCTGCTGCGGCTCCGCAGCCGCGCTGCCGAGGAAGCGGCGCGCGACGGCGCGGACCAGGGAGACCGGTTGCTACACTTCCCGGCCGCCGAACGCCTGCATGCGAACCGGACCAACCGGAGACTCGCATGACGAGGAAGACCAAGACCCAGGCCGTGCCCACGTTCACGGCGCCGGCGATTCCGCCCGCCGATGTCCTGGGCAGGCTCGCGGCCTTGAAGACCGCCGCCACGCCGGCGCTGAAGCAGCAATGGCGGGAACTCTTCGGCACGGAGCCGCCGCCCTACAACCGGCGCTTCCTGGAAAGCCGACTCGCTTACCGGGTGCAGGAACTCGCCTATGGCGGCCTGAAGCCGGAGACGCTGGCCCGCCTCGAGGCGCTTGGCGAGCAGTTCGACGGCGGGAAGAAGGTGGTCCGACGCATGCGTGGCGACGACAAGCCCATCGCCGGCACGCAGCTGATCCGCGAATACCAGCGCGTCGAGCACGTGGTGACCGTCACGCGCGCCGGCTACGAGTATCAGGGTCGGCCCTACCAGTCGCTGTCGGCCATCGCGCGCGCCATCACCGGCACGCGCTGGAACGGGCGCGTGTTCTTCGGGCTGCGCCCGAGCCGGAGCGCAGCATGAAGCGCGACGCGAAGCCGGCCGGCGCCATGCCGGCCACCGTGCGGAAGCTGCGCTGCGCGGTGTACGCCCGGAAGTCGAGCGAGGAAGGGCTCGACATGGAGTTCAACTCCCTCGACGCGCAGCGCGAGGCCTGCGAGGCCTTCATCGCAAGCCAGCGCGCCGAGGGATGGGTGCTGGTCCGGGACCGCTACGACGACGGCGGCATCTCTGGCGGCACCCTGGAACGCCCCGCCCTGAAGCGCCTCGTCGCTGACATCCAGGACGGGCTGGTGGATGTGGTGGTGGTCTACAAGATCGATCGCCTCAGCCGCTCGCTGGTCGACTTCACCAAGCTGGTCGAGGTGTTCGACGCGAACAGCGTCACCTTCGTCTCCGTCACGCAGTCCTTCAACACGACCACCAGCATGGGCCGGCTGACACTGAACATCCTGCTGAGCTTTGCGCAGTTCGAGCGCGAGGTTATTGGCGAGCGGATCCGCGACAAGGTGGCAGCGTCGCGAAAGCGTGGGATGTGGATGGGCGGCTTCGTGCCGCTCGGCTACGATGCGCGCGAGCGCAAGCTGCTGGTGAACGAAGCCGAGGCGGCACTGGTGCGCCGGATCTTCGAGGGCTTCGTCGAGACGGAATCAGGCACGAAGCTGGTGACCATGCTCCGGGCCGAGGGCGCCACGACGAAGCGCGGCCGCGCCTTCACCAAGAGCGACATCTATCGGGTGCTGAGCAACCGGACCTATCTCGGCGAGGCGATGCACAAGGGGAAGTCCCACCCGGGCGAGCATGCTGCCATCGTGCCGCAGGCGATGTGGGATGCGGCGCACGCCCTGCTGGCGGTCAGCCCAAAGACACGCGCCAACCGGACACGCTGCCAGACGCCTTCGCTGCTGCGCGGGCTGATCTTCGGCAGCGACGGGCGTGCCATGTCGCCCACCCACGCGCGGGGCCGGCGCGGCCAGCAGTACCGCTACTATGTGAGCCAGTCGGTGCTGAAGGGCAGCGCCGCGGACGGGCCGGCCATCGCCCGCATTTCCGCCGCGGAGATCGAGGGCGCCGTCATTGCGCAGGTTCGGGGGCTGCTGCGTCAGCCGGAGGTGGTGCTGGGCGCCTGGCGCGCCGCACGGGTGTCGGCGCCGGACATGACCGAGGACGAGGCGCGCCTGGCGCTGGAGCGGCTGGACCCGCTGTGGGAGGAGCTCTTCCCCGCCGAGCAGGCGCGGATCATCCGCCTCCTGGTCGACCGGGTGGACATCGGGGTGGGCGGCGCCGACGTGCGGCTGAAGCTGGAGGGGCTGGCGAGCCTGGCGCGGGACCTGGCGGCGCCGCCGGCCGAAGCAGCGGGGGCCGCGGCATGACCGGTGCCGCGCAGATGCTGACCGTGCGCGTGCCGCTGGCGGTCCGGAAACAGCGGGGCGGGCGGAAGCTGATGATCGCGCCGAGCAGCCCGGCGAACCGCGGCGCCTCGGCTTCGGACACCACGCTGGTGAAGGCATTGGCCCGGGCGTTCCGTTGGCGGCGGATGATGGAAGCCGGCCGCTACGGCACGATCAATGAGCTGGCGGCGGCCGAGAAGATCAACTCGTCCTACGTTTCGCGTGTGCTGCGGCTGACGTTGCTGGCGCCCGATATCGTCGAGGCGATCCTCGACGGGCGGCAGCCGGACGGGATGACTCTGCCTGGGCTGATGGAGCCGTTTCCGGTGGAGTGGGTTCGACAGACAAGCAGTTTCAAGGTTGCTGCCTGCACCGAGCATTGATCCGAGAGAATTCAAGGCTGCCTCTCCCTGAAGAGCCTCGCCCCTCCCTACTGCAGCGCATCCGCGAAGGCTCCGCAGCCTATGGCGGAAAATGACTACGGCCCGGTCAAGCGAGGCGCCTAGCCTTCGAAACGCAGCGCGAATGGCCCCGGTACTCCGCAGGTGGCCCGCGATGCGACGAGGGAGAGCGAAAGAAATGCATGGTCCGCGGTTCGCTCGTGACCCGTTGCTCGGAATGGTGAACGCCCCCGCGATCGTCCATGCTCAGGCGCAGGTCATGCCGCGGCCCAACCAACCGGGCCCCTACAACCTCGTCATCCTGAACGGCCGGGTCACAACTCGGGAGGCGATGCTCGACGGCGCGATGAACGTGGGCGTGCCCGGTCGAGGAGCGTGTGCGCTTCCTCCGCGCGTCCGTGCAGGGCTGGATCGACAACGACTCGATCCGGCTGCCGGCTCAGCACGGTGCCGACGTCAACGCACCAGCCAACAGCCATCGTCAGTGAGGACGAGGGCGTGATGCGCGAGGGGCGGCGTCGCGCGGCACGTCGGGGTTCCCTGGCGGCCTGCGCCTCGGCGGCGGCCGCGCTCTCATGGATGCCGGGGGCCCTGGCGCAGTCCACTGCGCCAGGTCCGGCGATCGGCGGCCCGCAAAGCGTCGGTGCGCAACTGGCCCGCGATTCGGCGGTAGTGCGCCTGCCTGCAACGTTTTCGACGCCGGCCCCCGCCGTTTCGACCGTCGACGCCATCGAAGCATCCAAGGATTGGCTGCAGCGCGAGCATGGCCTGTCTCTCGGCGCCTTCTACGCCACGCTGTTCCAGTATGCGACGCGCAGCCCCAATTCCAACGCGGCGGCCAGCGGCGCCGCGCGGCTCTACGGCGAATGGACACTCGTCAACCGCGGCGAAACCGATACCGGCTCGCTGGTCTTCAAGGTGGAGTACCGGCATCGGATCGGCACCCCGATCGCGCCCCAACTCCTCGGTCCCGGCTTCGGCTACGCAGGCCTGACCGCTGTGGTGTTCAGCGACGTCGGCTGGATGCTGAGCAACCTCTACTGGTCGCAGAAGCTGCTGAACAACCGGATCGGGGTCGTTGCCGGCATTGTCGATACGACCGATTACGTCGACGTGTTCGGCCTGTTCAACATATGGACCGACTTCAACAACCTCGGCTTCACCAACATGGCGACCATGCCGGCGCCGAACCAGGGGCTGGGTGCGGCGGTGCGGGTGAACATCACGCCGAACCTCTACGTGCTGGGCGGCATGGCCGATGCGAACGGCGACCCGACCAATCCGTGGCGCACGATGCAGAAGACCTTCGAGACCTCGGAGTTCTTCCGCCATATCGAGTTCGGCTGGATCGGGTCCTGGGAGAATCGCTTCACCGACAACATTCACGTCACCGCCTGGCAGTCGGACGCGCGGGACAGCATCGGCATCAAGGGCGGTTCCGGGGTGACGCTGTCGGCGAGCCGCCTGCTGAACGACCGCTGGATCCCGATCGCGCGCCTCGGCTTCGCCAATGGCGGCGCTGTCCTGCAGGAACGCCAGGCCAGCGTCGCCCTCGGCTATCGGCTGAACGACAACAACGACTTCATTGGTGCCGGGTTGACCTGGGGGCAGCCGCCAGTCGCTCTGACCAACGGCAGACGTGAACACCAGTACGCGGCCGAAGCCTATTATCGCATACAGATCCTGCCGCGCGTGGAGTTCACGCCTGCCCTGCAGGTCATCGTCAATCCCGTCCTGGATCCCTCCGCGGACACCACCTGGGTGATTGCCGCGCGACTGAGGATCTCCCTGTGAGCCGACTCCTGCCAGCGCCGCGTCGCATCGTGGCCAGGCTTCGTAATGTCATTACGCGGAACGACTACGCCGCGTCGAGTTGCGCCGAACAGGTTCAAAACCGCAAGACGCAGACGTCGGAGAAACACTCATGACCCTGGCATTTCCTTCGCCCGACCACTCCGTCAACGTCTCGCGCGTGAAACCGAGACGTTGTATACGTCTTTGTGCAGGCGCGGCGCTTTTCGCCGGCACGGTCGCCTCGGGCGGTGAAGCATCGGCGCAGACCCAGAGTGGACAGCCCGGCGGTTCGGGCGCCGCGCGGCGCGACGCCAGCGAACTGGCGCGCCAAGTGCAGAACCCCATTTCCGCCTTGATCAGCCTGCCTTTTCAGAACAACACGAACTTCAATTATGGACCGAATGGCCACACGCAGAACACCCTCAATATCCAGCCTGTGATCCCGGTGAACCTCAACCAGGACTGGAACCTCATCACGCGCACCATCTTCCCGCTGGTGTCGCAGCCGGAGTTTTTCCCCGGTCAGGGCACGACCTTCGGCCTTGCCTCGACTCAATTCTCGGCCTTCCTGTCGCCGGTCCGACCGACCAATGGCGTCACCTGGGGCGTTGGTGCCATCGTTCAGGCACCGACCACGACAGACCGCGCCCTCGGCGGCACGGCGTGGGGGGGCGGACCCACCGCTGTCGCGGTTGTCTCTAAGGGCGCTTGGGTGATGGGCGCGCTCGTGAACAACGTTTGGTCGCTCGGCACTGAACCGCATAATCGGTACAACAATTTCACGGTGCAGCCCTTCTTCAATTATAACATTCCCGATTCGGACGGCGCTTACGCCTCTTTCTCGCCGATCATCACCGCGAATTGGGAAGCGAGGAGCAACCAGCAATGGACAGTGCCGCTGGGTCTCGCCTTCGGGAAGGTGTTCCACATCGGCAATCAGGCGATCAACGCCCAGATTGGCGGGTACTACAACGTGATTCGACCCGATATCGGGCCGGAATATCAGCTGCGTGCGCAGATAACCTTCCTGTTCCCGGAGTGAGCGGTCGCCGCCGGGGGCGCAAGCCCGCCGGCGCCGTGCTTCTTGCCATGCTGATGGCACTCGCGCTCGCTGCCTGCGCCGGCAGCGAGCCGGTCATGAACCGCCCGATGACAGGTGCCGCACCGAACGCGCCCGATCTCTGGGACGTGAATCGGGTCGGTGGGCGGGCCGACATGCTGGTGCTCGTCGGCTTCTCGGGCGGCGGAAAGCGTTCCGCCGCCTTCGGCCATGGCGCGCTGCGGGGCATGCGCGCCCTGCCGGTGGCGGGCGGCGGATCGCTGCTCGACGAGATCGACATGGTCGCCGGCGTGTCCGGCGGGTCCTTCCCCTCGGCCCATTTCGCGCTGAACGGGGAGCGCAGCTTCGACACCTTTCCCGCCGAGTTCCTGCACCAGGACATCGAATCCTGGATCTACGGCACCTACCTCCTGCCCTGGAACTGGGGCTGGATCGCCAGTCCGGAGGTCGGGACCAACGACCGCATGGCGCAGGTCTATGACCGCCTGATGTTCCGCGGCGCGACCTTCGGCGATCTGCGCAGCCGTGCACGCCCGCTGCTGTCGGTGAACACGACCGACGTCTCCTACGGCATTCCCTTCGCCTTCACGCCTGGCACCTTCGACCTGATCTGCTCGGACCTCGGCCGCTTCCCGCTGGCGCGCGCGGTCGCCGCGTCGAACGGCTTCCCGGGCGTCTTCACGCCGGTCACGATCGAGAACCATCGCGGTCCCGATTGCGCGGTGCCGGCGCCGATCGATGCCGCGATGCTGCAGGAGACCGCCGACCGACGCTCGCAGATCCTGGGCTCGGCCTATGGCCGCTACCTGTCGCGGGACCGCACGCGCTGGATCCACCTGATGGATGGCGGCATCTCGGACAACCTGGCGATGCGCCACGTCGCCAATTCGCTGCTCCTGCTCGAGAACGAGCGGGGGCGGCAGCCGGAGGCGTTCCGGCGCCTGCGCCGCATCCTGGTGATCAGCGTCGACGGGGAGGCCTCGACCGACCCGACCCTGCCGCAACGGCGGAACGTGCAGGGGTTGCTGACCATCCTGGGCGCGGTCAGTGGCGGGCAGATCGACAACTACAACGCCGAGACGCTGTTGCTCGTGGACCAGCAGCTTGTGCGGCTGCGCGGCGAACTGCGCCGCGCCCGCTGCGCCGAGGCCCGGCGCATCGAGGGCGCGCCCTGCGAGGATGTCGAGGTCGCGCTCGCGCATGTCGCGCTGTCCAACTACCCGGATGCGGAGACGCGGCGCCGGCTGCTGGCGATCCGCACGGGGCTGACGATCCCGGAGGAAGATTCTGCGCAGCTGGTCGCGGCCGGCGAGTCCATGATCGCTCGCGATGCCGGTATCGCGGGCTTCCTCCGTGGCGTCGATGCGCACCGCTCCGGCGCGATCGCGCGACGGTAGTCCGGGAGAAGATCCAACCGGAGAAGGAGGGCGAAAACTGCACAGTAAAGCGCCCCAGCGCCGATCCGCCGAAGCCCGCCCGGTTGGCCGCGGCAGCGCCGCCTTGCGGTTGACGTCGTCTGCGGCCGCGCCGGCCGATCAGCCGCACCCGGTGCACCTGCTGGTGGGGCTGCCCGGGCTTCTGGACGATCATGGGGTGCCGCTGGCAACGCTATGCGCCGCAGTCGGAATTGAGAAGGCACTGCTCGTAGATCCCGAACGCCTCCTGTCCTGGAAGACCGTGGGAAGGATTCTCGTCGCCGCGCGAGACCTCACCGGGCTCGAAGATCTGGGCCTCCGCCTCGGCTTGCGGGTCAACACGCTCGACGCGATCGGCGCGGTCGGGCGGCTGATGCGGTGCGCGCCGACACTGGGCGCGGCGCTCGAGGACCTTGTCATCCATCACCCACGCTATGGTCGGGCCGGCGTGCTCTACCTGCTGGTCAGCGACGGTGCGGCCACGCTCGGCGCTGCCTTTCATGGCCTTTCGCCCGAGGCGAACCGTCAGATCGTGGACCTCAACATCGCCGCGGGCGTCGGCATGTTGCGGGAACTCGCCGGCGTGGCGCCGGAGCGGATCCTGATGGCCCGCAGCGCGCCGCCCGATCCAGACGCCTACCGGCGCGCGCTCGGACCCAGGCTGCAGTTCGATGCGACCCAGTCCGCCCTGCTGATCGACGCGCGTGAACTCAGGCGTCCGCTCGTCGGCGCTGACCCCGGCCGGCACATCGCCCTGCAGCGTGCGATGGACCGCAACTGTGGCGTGCCGGAGACCGACATCGTCACCCGCTTGAGGCGCGTGCTGCTCGTGGCCCTGACCAGCGGCGAGAGGAACCTCGATGTCGCGGCGGCACGACTTGGCCTGTCGCCGCGGACGCTCGAGCGACACCTGCTCGCGACGGGCACCAGCTTCCGGGAGGTTCTCGAGCAGGTGCAACTCGACCTCGCGAGGCAACTGCTGCTCGACACGGGCCTGACGATCCAGGAGATCAGTGCTGCCTTCGACTACGGGGAGCCGAGCGCCTTCGTGAAGTGGTTCCGCCGCCTGACCCGCATGACGCCCGCGGCATGGCGCGCCGCGCAGCGTGGCGGGAAATAACTAGGGGCGGGCAACGGCGATCTTCTAGCCTGGGCCCACCTCGTGCCGATCCGCGGCGCACCAGTTCGGATCGGGCGGGGATCACACGGGGGGCGGTTCTTGTCCGCAGGCAGGTTCGGCAAGCGTGGTCCAGCGGAGCGCATGCCTCGGCCGCCTCTCCGTCCTCGGCGAGAGCGGCGGCAGGCCGGCCAGGCGCCGGCCAGAACAGATCTTTGCCCCCGATGTCGTTTGGCGGGAAGGAGTTGAACGGATGACAAGCCCCATCGGACTGGAGCAGGCCGCCTTGGCGTATCGCGCCGCGGCGCGCGAGACGCTGCAGAAGCATCGGTTCTGGTATCTTCTGCAGGCCGCCCTGATGATCATCGGCGGCGTCGTCGCCATCCTCACACCGCTTTTTTCCAGCCTGCTCCTGGTCCTGATGCTGGGATGGCTCCTGATCATCAGCGGAGGGCTGCAGGCCATCAGCCTGATCGGCGCGGGGAAGGTGCCGAGCTTCTGGATGCAACTCATCTCGGCGGCCCTGGCGGTCATCGTCGGCATCCTCATCCTCGGCGCGCCGGCGGAAGGCCTTTTCGTCATCACGCTGCTGCTGATCGCCTTCCTGATGACCGAGGGGATTGCGAAGATCGTGCTGGCGCTGACGATCCGGCCGATGTCCGGCTGGGGTTGGATCGCCGCGAGCGGCATTCTCGGCCTGGTGCTGTCCGGCCTGCTCTGGTCGAGCCTGCCCGGGACCGCCGGCTGGCTGCTGGCGATCCTGTTCGGCGTCCAGCTGATTTCCGAAGGGGCGGCGCTCGGCGCGACGGTGCTGGCGATCGGCCGCAGCGGGACCGGGGAGGCGTCCTCCTGAAAGGGGCGCACGCACCGACCGCCACGGCGTCGAGCATCCGTCGCGGTCGGACCATGCGCCTTCGCGTCGGCGGGCCGATAGCGG
>NZ_JBWXTD010000006.1:492384-505911 GCF_056682175.1 Falsiroseomonas sp. RANM36 | reverse complement strand
GGGGGGGGGCGGGCCCCCCCCCCCGGGGGGGGCGCCCGCCGCGCGGGCGCCCCCACGGGGCCGCCCTGGCCGCGCAGCACCAGCTTGGCTGCCAGTGCCGCGACCTGCGTGGCCGTCTCCACCTTGGGCAGCATTACCGTCACCGCGACGCCTGGTGGAATCGCGGCGAGGTCGTCGTCGAGAAGCGCCGGGTCGGCGTTGACGCGCAGCAGCACCTCCGCCCCGCGCGCGACAAGATCGCGCAGGGCCGCGGCTGCCAGCGGGCGGGCCTCCGCCTTGCGGGCGGGCGGGATGGAATCCTCGAGATCGACAATCAGCGCATCGGCGCCGCGCTCGGTCGCCCTGGCCAGCAGCTGCGGCGAGGTGGCGGGCAGGAACAGCAGCGACCGCGCCGCCTTCACCCGCATCGGATCGCCCGCTTCGCGGCGAGTGCCGCGAGATCGCCAGCCGTGGCGAGGAGGACGGCGACGCCCACCGCAAGGAGTGCGACGAAGAGAAGCAGGCCGATCGCGGCGTAGTCGAGCCCTGTCATCAATGCCTCCGTGAGAATTGCAACCTGGACGCCCGCGCAACCGTCGCCTCCGCTCAGAGCGCGGCGCGCAGGCGCAAGGCGAACACCCAGGTGCTGTCGACGCTGCGGTCATAGGCTGGGTTGGCGATGAACTGGACGGCCGGCGTCACCTCGAGCCGCGGCGTGACCTGCGCGCGGTAATAAGCCTCGAAGGTCCACTGGTTCTCGCGCCGCCCACCGGTGGTCGATGGCGATGGCTGACCCCACCCGGCGCCGAATGCCACAACGTCGTTGCCGTCGCGCAGGCGATAGCCGAGGCCGGCGCTGGCCGCACGCTCGAGCGCCGCGCCGCCGCCATTCGAGAAGCCCGCGCGCAGGAAAGGCACCCAGCGCTCCCACAGCAGGCGATGGGCGGAGAAGGCGACACCCGATCCGCCCTTCACGCCGGCCTGGTCGCGCGGATCCGACTGCCAGGCGAAGAGGTGGACATTGTCCGTGTAACGGTCGCTCCAGGACTTGATCCAGCCGATCTCGGCGAAGCGGAAGTGCTCGCCCGTGCCGAAGAAGCTGTCGAAGGCGCGGCCTGCACGGGTCGGGTCGCCATTGGCGTCCGCCATGCCGCCCATGACGTAGACCTGCGGCGTGACCAGCACGCGCAGCGCACCGCCCAGCCCCTGGTTCGGTGCCGCGATGGTCGGATTCGTCAGCAACCCGTAGTTGCTGAAGTCCCGCCAGTTGTTGATCAGCGGATGGAGGTCGATCCAGTCGGTGACGTCGACGATGCCCACGGCGAGACCGACCCGGTTGTCGAACAGGCTCTGCGCCCAGTAGAGGTTCGTCAGCACCCACAGCGCGTCGCTGAAGCTCACCGCCGTCGCACCGGCGAGGCCGAACCCCGCGCCGAGATCCTGCGGCGCGATCCGTGTCCCAGTGCGGGAGCGGTATTCGACACGGAAGACGAGCGAACCCTCGTTCGCCGTGCCGCGGTTGAGGAGCGTCCATTGGCCGTAGAGCCGCGCCACGCTGCCGGCGGCGACGTTGGGTCCGGGGCTGTCGGTGACGTTCTGGTAGAGGAAGTTGTAGTCGGCGCCGAAGGTGAAGCCGTGCTCGGCCTGCAGCCAGCGCCGCGCATCGTCGAAGCTGCGGATCCGGGGCACGGCCTCGGGCAGCAGCGCGGGCGCCGCGCGCGCGTCGGCGTCCTCCTCGAGCTGTGCCGGGACGCTCGCGGGCCCGGCGAGGGCAGGCTGGGATGCCGGCCCGTCGCCGCCAGCCCGCTGCGCCAGCGCTTGCCGGACCGGCGCAAGGGCGAAGATCGCCACGGCCAGAAGCGCAACCGCCGGCACCATGCCGGGCACTGCGGGCAGCCGGGCGCCCCTCATGCGCCCTCTCTGCCGCCTGTGCCCGGGAGCGCCGGGCGGCATGGCCAGCGCGGCTTCGCCCTGCCCGGAACGCGCATCGCCCGCGGCGCCGTCGGTCATCCAAGCGTGTTCTTGTAGACCGCGCCGCTCAGCATGATCAGCCGGATGGTCTCGATCGGCTTCCATTCGGGGTCGGCGTCCCACCACTTCTCCGTGCCGCCGATCACCGAGATGTCCTCCAGAGGGTTGCCGTCGACGAGCAGGAGGTCGGCATAGGCGCCGGGCTCGATCACGCCGAGCTTGCCCTCGCGGTACGGGTTGCGCTGGCCCGACATCGCGAGCATCTCGCCGGCGGTCGAGGTCAGCTGCTTGAGCACCTCGAAATTCGAACCGAAGGTCTGGGTCCGCCACCAGATCTCGTACCGGCGCGCGCGCTCGGCATCCGCAAAGGTGCCGACATAGTCCGAGGCGAAGACGATCTTCGCGCCGGCCCTGAGCAGCCTGCGTCCGAAATCGGCGTATTGTGCCGCCAGCGCCTCGGCGGCCGGCGCCTTGCCGGCCTGCTGCACCAGCGGGTTTTGCCCGATAAGCGGCGAGATCCCCCACATCTGCGGCACGACATAGCCGCCCGCGGCGGCGATGCGCCGCATGGTCGCGTCCGAGATGAAGAAGGAGTGCTCAAACGACTTCACGCCGCCGTCCAGCAGCCGGTTCACCGCCCGGTCCGTGAAGACGTGGGCGGCGACATAGGTGCCCCAGTCGGCCGCCGACTCGACCGCCGCGCGGACCTCCTCGAGCGAGTACTGCGTCACGTCGATCGGATCGAAGCGCGACGAGCCGCCACCGCCGCCCATGATCTTGATCTGGGTCGCGCCGTTGCGGAGGTTGAGGCGCGTCGCCGCGAGCATCGCCGCCACGCCGTCGGCCACCGTGCCGATGCCGAAGCGCTCGAAGTTCGACAGGTCGCCGGGATGGTTGTGGCTGAAGCCCGGATCCGCGCGGTCGCGGAAGTCGCCATGGCCCGAGGTCTGGGAGATGAAGGCGCCCGAGGGATAGAGCCGCGGCCCGACGACGCGGCCCTTGTTGATGGCGCGCGCGATCCCGAAGGCCGGCCCCCCCATGTCGCGCACCGCGGTGAAGCCGTCCATTAGGAAGCGCTCGGCGACCACCGCCGCGTTGATCGCGAGGTCGGTCAGGTCAAGGTCGCGCTCGATCACGCCGAAGTCATCATTGATCATCACATGGGCGTGGCCGTCTATCAGGCCGGGCATCAGCGTCCGCCCGCCGCCATTGATCACCACGGCGCCGTCGGCCGCGATGCGATCGGTCGAGACGGCGCGGATGAGATTGCCCTCGATCAGCACGTTGGCGTTCATCCGGCGCTGCGCGTTCACGCCGTCGAAGACGTGGACATTGGTGATGAGCTGCCGCGCGGGCTTGTTCCGGTGCAGGATGTTCGCGGACTCGACGCCGGCGAGATAGACGCCGTCATACGGTGATTCCGCGCGCGCCGGACGCGTCGCGACGAACGGCGCCGAGAGGGCGGCGGCGCCGCCGAGGCGCCCGAGCAGCCGACGGGACATTGCAGGCATTCGCTATTCCTCCCTGGGACGCAGGACCGCGGTTTTTGGGCCGGAACTCCTTTTTGGGCCGGAACTCCAGAGCCGGCATCGCGCGGCCGTTGAAATCCAGTCGTTGACGTCGTTAGCACCTCGGTGGCCCTGTCGCTTGTCAGGAGACGCGGCGCGACGAAGCCTGACTGGCCCTGATGACAAGTGGCGCAGCGCATGCCGAGCCATCTATTGTCGCCTTGGTGGCTGTGGGGGCGGTCATGAGGGTCAAAGGCGGCCAGCCGCTGAACCGGGCTTCGCTCGTCTCACCGTTCTGCGAACGGCTGGAAGCGGGTGGCGCCGATCTCGACGCGGTGCTGGAGGCCGTCGGCCTGTCGCGCGAGATCATCTCCGACCCCGACGTCTTTGTGCCCGCTGCGACGATCTACGCCTTCTGCGAGGAGGCTGCGAAGGCGCTTGGCGATCCGTTGCTCGGCGTGCGCATCGGCTTGTCCCTGTCGCGCGCGACATGGCGGCCCCAGCGAGAGGCCGCCGAGGGCGCCGACACGCTGGTCGAATACTTCACCCGCTTCATTCTGCTCGTCGGCCAGCATGCCGGCGCGACCCGCTATGAGCTGCACGTTGCCGATCCGATGGCGCATCTGCGCTACACGCGGCAGTCCGAGGTGGACGCGGTTCCGGCTCAGGTGACCGCCATGGGAATCGGCAGCATGATCGCGCTGCTGCGGTCCGCCCTCGGCGACGCATTCGACCCGCACAGGGTCGTCATTCAGACCCCCGCGCCCGAGGCGGTATTCGCGCCGGCAGTTCCAGGGATCAGCTTCATACGAGGCGATGGGGACACGATCTACACGTTCCCCGCCGAGTGGCTCGTGGCCCGGCTCTCAGGCGGCTTCAACGGCGTCCGGAGGGCCGCGTCGCGCCCGCCCGCTGGCATTCTGGATGCCCTACGCGCGCTCCAGCGATCCCGCATCGGCGAGGGCACGCTGTCCATCAACAGCGCCGCGGGCCTTCTCGGAATGCCACGCCACGCGTTGCGCGCGGCGCTGCGCGCCAGGGGCCTGACATACCGCGCGGTTCTCGACCAGGTCTTCCGCGAGGACGCCATGGAGGCGCTCAGTCGCGGTTCGGGCGTCTCGGCCACGGCGGCGCGGCTCGGCTATGAGAACGTCGCCAACTTCACCCGCGCCTTCCGCCGCTGGACGGGCGAGACCCCGTCGGAATTCGCGCGTCGGCGCGGTTCCGACTAAACGTCCACTTCGGAATGGGGCCGACAGGATCCGCAATAGGGCAGGTGCCTGGCGCTGCGGCGCCTGGCGGCTGTGCCGGGCAGTTGCCAAGGCCCAGCAAGTTTCGTGGTTCAACAGGGTCCAGGCGGGGCTCAATCCGCACCGAGGTAGTCGCGCTAGAGGTACGGATCTGGGCCGAGTGGCACTCGAACCCGGGCGAGTGCCACGCGGGCCGAGATCGGCCTGCGACAGGGGTCTTTCAGAGACGTACCTGATCCATCAAGGCAACAGGTCGGGAGAGAACGGGCTCATGGACAGCGATTTCTGGCCGCATCCGCGGCGGGTTGGTCAACAGCTTTGCCCCGAAGACCCGAAGTAATCCGCCACTCAGCGCGTCGGTCAGTCTGTCGGAGAGTGGGACACCGACGGCAACTGGCGGATGGGGTGGGATTCGAACCCACGAGACGCTTTTGACGTCTACACACTTTCCAGGCGTGCGCCTTCGACCACTCGGCCACCCATCCAGCGCAGCGCGGGGTTCTAGCCAGCCGACCGGGTCCGGGCAACCCCGGCGCCGCGTCACGGGCACCCGGCTACAAGGCCCCCCGCGCCACCCAGGCCGCCCCCTCGCGGTCGGCGCCGGATGGCAGCGGCGCCCCGGGGGCGGCGATGAAGGCGAGGATGTCCGTCGTCACCACCGCACGCTGCAGGTCCCGCAGCAGGATGTGCCAGCCTTCCCGATACAGCGCCACGCGGCCGCCACCCTGCGCGGGCAGGCGACGCAGCGTCTCGGCGGTCGGGCGCATCTCGATCACCCGGTCCCGCGCGCCGTAGAGGAACAGCGTCGGACCCGCGCAGCAGCGCGGCACCTCGGCCTTCGCGGCCGCGTTCATGGCCAGCAGCCCGGCGATCGCATCCAGCCGGTTCGACTTCAGCGTCAGCGGGTCGGACTGGAAGCGGTCCAGCACCGCCCAGTTGTCGGTGGGCGCCAGCGTCGGCGCGCTCGATCCCGCGGGGAAGGCGGGGAACTTCACCAGCAGCAGCCGGAACGCCGCCGCGGTCACGGGGTTCATCTCGTCCAGGGTGAACAGACCAGGGCTCAGCAGGATCCAGCCGTCCACGAGCCCGGCTTCGCCGCTTTCGCGCAGGGCATGCCCGGCCAGCAGCGCGGCATTCGCGCCCATGCTCTCGCCCAGCACGAAGAAGGGGCGGTCGGGATGGCGCGCGCGCAGCAGGCGGATCGCACTGACCGCATCGCTCGCCAGCGCCTGATGGCCGGGCCAGAGGCCCCGATCCGGGTTTTCCGCATGGCCGCGCTGGTCATAGGCCAGGATGTGCAGGCCGCCCTCGCGCAGCGGCGGGGCGCTGTCCAGGATGAAACTGCGCGCGTGGTCGTTCAGCCCGTGCAGCGCCAGCAGGGTGGCCCGCGGCGCGCCCTCCGGCTGCCATTCATGCAGCGGGAGTCGCGTGCCGTCCGCCATGCGCAGGCGCCCGTCCTCGATCGCCGGCGTGGTCACCGGCGGCCCGAGCCCGGTGACATGCGGCGCGCAGGCCGCCAACATCAGAAGGCCGGCCAGCAGCAGGCCGAGACCAGGGGCGGGCAGGCGGGATCGGCGCGGCACGTCGCGCCTCTATCGGTTCGCGTCGGCCTCGACAAGCCGCGGCGGTTGACGCGCGTGCCCCGCGCACGCACGGTGTCGCGCAACGCGCCAGCGCCGGGATGCCACAACGGACCTCATCGAGGGAGCCGACGCCCATGCCGCACCCTGCCCGACCTCTGTTCGCCGCGGCGCTGCTCGCCGCCAGCCTTCACGCCACGCACGCAGCGGCCCAGGCGCCGACGCGCGCCAACACCCTGCGCGTCGCGCCGGAGACGCTGACCCGCGTGCTCGATCCGCACTTCACCACCAGCTTCACCACGCGCGACTTCGCCTATCTCGTCTTCGACACGCTGGTCGCCGTGAACGACCGTTGGGAACCCACGCCCCAGATGCTCGAGCGGTGGGAGCGCAGCGCCGATGGCCTCACCTGGACCTTCACGCTGCGCGAGGGCCTCGCCTGGCATGACGGCCAGCCGGTGAGCGCGGAGGACTGCGTCGCCTCGATCCGCCGCTGGGGTGCGCGCGATGCGCTGGGCAGCGCCATGATGCGTGCCACAGCGGGCCTCGAGGTGGTGGATGCGAAGACCTTCCGGCTGACCCTTCGCGAGCCCTTCGGCCTGGTGCTGCAGGCGCTCGGCAAGCCGGGCGCGATGGTGCCGATGATGATGCCCGCGCGGCTGGCCGCGACACCGCCGACCCAGCAGATCCCGGAGGTGATCGGCAGCGGCCCCTACGTGTTCGCCGCCGACGAATACCGCCCCGGCGACCGCATCGTGGTGCGCCGCAACCCCGCCTACCGCCCGCGCAGCGAGCCCGCCGTCTGGGCCAGCGGCGGCAAGGTGGCGCGGATGGAGCGTGTCGAACTCATCGCCATGCCCGATGTCTCCACCCAGGTCAGCGCGCTGACGACCGGCGAGATCGACTATGTCGAGCGCCTGCCCGCCGACGTGCTGCCGGTGCTGGAGCGCAACCGCGCGGTGCGCGTCGCGACGGTGTCGTCCTACGGCTACCAGGGCATCCTGCGCTTCAACCACCTGCATCCGCCCTTCGACAACGTGCAGGTGCGGCGCGCGGTGATGCTGGCGGTGAACCAGGCGGACTACCTCGCCGCCGTCGCGGGCCGCCCCGAATTCGCGCGCGAATGCCGCTCCATGTTCGGCTGCGGCACGCCGCTGGAAACGACGGCCGGCATGCCCGAACGCGCGGACTTCGCCGCCGCGCAGCGCTTGCTGCGCGAGAGCGGCGCGGATCTCTCGACCCCCATCGTCATCATCCACCCCGCCGATGCGCCGGGCATCGCGGCACTCGGCCTCGTCTCGCAGGACCTGCTGACGCGGCTCGGCCTGCGCGTGGACCTGCAGAGCATGGATCTCAACACCTATTTCGGGCGGCGCGCGCGGCAGGAGGGCTGGAACCTCGCGCACACCACCAACACCGTGCCCGACATGCAGTCGCCGCTGCTCAATCCCTTCGTCAACGGCGCCGGCCGCCAGGGCGGCTTCGCCGGCTGGCCGCAGGATGCGGAGGTGGAGCGGCTGCGCGTGGAATTCGCCCGCGCGCAGGACGACGCCGCGCGCAAGCGCATCAGCGAGGAGATCCACCGCCGCGCCGCGGAAGGCGGCTTCTACATGCCGCTCGGCCAGTTCACCGCCGCCTCCGCCTGGCGCAGCGAGCTGAACGGCGTGCTCACCGGCCCCGCGATGTTCCTCTGGAACATCAGCCGGAACTGAGGCGGTGCTCTCCTTTTCCGACTATCTCGACGCGGTGCCGAAGGTCGAGCTGCACCTGCACATCGCCGGCGCGATCCGCCCGGCGACGCTCGAGGACCTCGCGGCCAAGAACGGCCTGCGCCTGCCGAAGCGCGCGGAGGCGCTCTATCGCTTCGAGACCTTCTACGACTTCCTCGACGCGCTCCGCCTCGCCGCGCTGTCGCTGGCCTCGGCCGCCGATTTCCGCCGCGCGGCCTATGAGTGCCTGGAGGACATGCACCGCCATGGCGGCGTGCGGCATGCGGAGATCTTCTTCAACCCGCACTACTTCACGCCGAACGGCGTCGCCTATCCCGAGATCGTGGACGGGCTGATCGAAGGCTGCGCGCAGGCCGAGCGCGACTTCGGCATCTCCTCCCTGCTCATCGCCTGCATCGACCGCAGCGTCTGCCTGCCGTCGGAGGCGCTGCAGATGCTCGACTGGATGGCGCGGCATCCGCGGCGGGAGGTAGTCGGCATCGGCCTCGATGGCGCCGAGCGCGCCGGCCCGCCGCTGCTCTGGGTCGAGGCATGGCGCCAGGCAGGCCGCGCCGGCTTCAAGCGCACCGCCCATGTCTGCGAGGACAACCAGGCGCAGTTCGAGGCGCCGCCCACGCATTTCACGCTCTGCCGCGACGCGCTCGGCTGCGACCGCCTCGACCACGGCTACAACATCCTGGCCGACCCGGATGTCGTGGCGCGCGCAGCGAGGGAGCAGGTGCACTTCACCATGGCCTGCTGGTCGGGCCTGGTGTGGAATCGCGCGGCGCGGCGCCAGCGCATCAGGGCGATGTTCGAGGCCGGGCTGAACCTCAGCCTCGGCACCGACGACCCCACCATCTTCGGCACCACGATGGGCCATTGCTGGCGCACCGTCTTCGCCGATCTCGGCTGGGGCACGGCGGAGGCGCGGAAGCTCAGCCTGTCCGGCCTGCACGCCAGCTGGCTGCCGCCCGACCGCAAGGCCGCGCTGGAGGCCGAGTTCGCGGCGGCGCTGGATGCGCTGGACCGCGACCTCGATCCCGCGGATCGGACCCTGGACCTCTCCGTCACGCGTCGCTGAGCACTGCGCCCTCTCCCGCATGCGCGGAGGAGGGAAGCGGCATCAATCCGCGTACTGCCCCGCCGCCTGGATCAGCGGCCGCCACTTCTGGATGTCGGCCTGCCAGAACTGGCGGTGGTACTGCGGCGTCGCGCGCGCGGCGGCCACCGGCGCCGTGCCGAGATCGGCGAAGCGCCGCGCGATCGTCTCGTTGGCCAGCGCCGTCAGCAGCGCGCGGTTCAGCCGCTCCACGATCGGCGCCGGCGTGTTGCGCGGCGCGTAGAGCCCGTGCCACACGGTCACCTCGAAGCCCGGCAGGCCGCCCTGCGCGGCGGTCGGCAGGTCCGGCAGCGCCGCGATGCGCTCCGGCGTCGTGACCGCGAAGGCGCGGATCGCGCCGGCGCGGATCTGCTCGGTGGTGTTGGTGGTCTGGTCGCACATCAGGTCCACCGTGCCGCCCAGCAGGTCGTTCATCGCCGGCGCGGTGCCGCGATAGGGCACGGTGGTGAAGGGCGTGTCGATCGCCTTCTGGAACAGCAGGCCGCAGAGGTGGCTCGCCGCGCCGATGCCGGCATTGGCGTAGTTGATCTTCTCCCGCTCGCGCCGGACATGGGCGATCAGCTCGGCCAGGTTGGTTGCCGGGAAATCCTTGCGCGCCACCAGCGTCATCGGCACCTCGGTCACCATGCCGATGGTCTCGAAGCCGTTGATCGGGTCATAGGCCAGGCGGCGATAGAGCGTCGGGATCGTCGCCATGCCGATATGGTGCAGCAGGATGGTGTAGCCGTCCGGCCGCGCCTGCGCCGCGCGCTGCGCGCCGAGCGTGCCGCCCGCGCCGCCGACATTCTCCACCACCACCGTCTGGCCCAGATCGGTGGCCATGGCCTGGGCGATGAGCCGCCCGACCGTGTCCGTCGGCCCGCCGGCGGCAAAGGGGATGATCATGGTGATGGTGCGGGCCGGGTAGGGGGCCTGGGCCAGGGCCGGCGCCGCGAGGGCGCTGAGCGTGGCGCCCATCAGGGCGCGTTTGCCGAGGATCATGGGTCTGCCTGTTTTCGTCTCGTGGCCGCGTCATGGCGGCCGCCGCCGTGCAATCTGCCGTACTATCGCGGCGTCTAGAACGAATCGCCGCCCCGCGCCAGCCGGATCAGCGGGCAAGCCGGTCGGCGGCCGCCGTGCCGAGCGGGAACTCCAGCGAGCAGCGCAGCCCGTCCGGCGCCCAGGCCATCGCGATCCGCCCGCTGAGCTGACCGCGCACCGTTGTCTCCAGCATGCGCGATCCGAAGCCGCGCCGGGTCGGCGGCGCCACCGCCTGCCCGCCCGTTTCCGTCCAGTGCAGCGCCAGCGCCCGCGCCGCGCCGGCCTCCGCCAGGGTCCATGCGACCCCGATCCGGCCTTCCGCCACCAGCAGCGCGCCATGCTTCACGGCGTTGGTGGCGAGTTCATGCAGCGCCATGGCCAAGGGCTGGGCGATGTGCGCCGGCAGCATCACCGGCGGGCCATCCAGCGTGACGCGCTGCGCCGCCAGGAAGGGCGCCAGCTCCGCCGCCACCAGCGCGCGCAGGTCGGACCCGCTCCAGCGCGCTTCGGCCAGCATGGCATGGGCACGCGCCAGGGCGGCGATGCGCCCTTCCACCGCGCGCGCGTATTCCTCCGGGTCGTCCTTCGGCGTCAGCCGCAGCGTCGCCTGCACCACCGCCAGCAGGTTCCGCACCCGGTGATCCAGCTCCCGCATCAGCAGCGTCTGGCGCGCCTCGGAGTCCTTGCGCTCGGTGATGTCGAAGCCGATGCCGATCAGCCGGAGAGCCCGGCCGTCCGCCGGGTCGCGCTGGATGCGGCCGCGCCCGACCAGCCAGCGCAGCGCGCCGTCATCGTGGCGCGTGTAGCGGAACTCCGTGTCCCAGCTTTCGGAACCGCCCGCCATCGCCGCCTGCAGCGCCGCCTCCACGAAGGGGCGGTCGGCGGCGTGCACGCCGCCGATCCAGCGCTCGAAGCTCGGCGGCTCGGCCGGGTCCAGGCCGTGCAGCGCGTGGCAACTGTCGGACCAGGTCAGCGCATTGGTCCCGACATCCCACTGCCAGGAACAGATGCCGCCCGCCTCCTGCGCCAGGCGCAGCATCGCGCCGTCGTCGCGCACGCCCGCCGCCGGCGCGACGCCGAGCGACCGCGCGAGGATCGCGTTCTCCGCCTCGAGCGCAGCGACGCGCCGGCGCAGGGCCGCGATTCCGGCAGTCTCGCCGGCCGGCGACTCGTCAGGCAACTCGGACATGCCTCCTAGACTGCGCCCTCGGGTGCCGCGAAATCCAGAGGGGCCGGCCGGTCGCCGGCGGCGAGCACCACTTGCAGGGGCGCGCCCGCCCGGCTTCCGCAACCGGACCGCGCCCGATACATTCATGCTGCGCGATCCAGCAGGGCTTTGCCATGGCCACCTTCACCTTCCTCAACACGCTGAACGGCACCTTTGCCGGCACGGCCGGTGACGACCTCTTCATCTGGCCGGTCGCGAACGGCTCCATCGACGTGAACGACACCTTCTTCGGTGCGCTCGGGACCGACACGCTGCGGCTGGACGGTGCGATCACGCTGAGCTTCACCGGGGGCTTCGCGCCGCAATGGATGACGGGGATCGAGCGGATCACCGTCAACAACACGGGCAACAATGGCATCGTCATCGGCAATCTGGCCGGCGCGCCGGAGGGCGGCACGATCACCATGGCCGGCGGCGTCGGCAACGACGTCTTCGACATCTCCGCCCGCGTCGCCGGCTACAACGGCGTCTTCGACAGCGGCGGCGGCAATGACAGCTTCGCCGGCGGCGGCGGCAACGACCTGTTCCGCCCGGGCACCGGCAACGACACCTTCTCGGGCGGCGCGGGCGACGACACGGTCGAGTTCGCCCAGAGCAGCCTGCTCTTCACACAGCCCTTTGGCGGAGCGGATTCGCTGATCGGCGGGAGCGGCATCGACACGCTCCGCATCTCGGGCAATCGCGCGCCGGGCGAGATCCAGCGCGTCGATCTCCTGTCCAACCTCTACGGCTTCGAGATCATCGACCTGAGCCTCTACAGCGGCCCCACTGCCACGACCATGTACAATGGCTACGTCTCGGACGGGGACCTGACGGTGCTCGGCGGCTCCGGCGGGGACACCGTCGACGGCGGCGGAGCGTTCGCCACCGTCATCGACACCTTCGATGGTGGCGCCGGCAACGACCTGTACGACTCGTCACCCTATTCCAACCTGTTCCGCCCCGGTTCCGGCGCCGACAGCCTGTTGGGCGGCGTCGGCGATGATGTCGTCGAGATGGCGCTGGCCGATCTCGACCCGCTGGACAGCTTCGAGACAGACCCAGTCGGCACCGACATCATTCGCTTCACCGCCGGCGGCGTGCTGACGCGGGACCTGGCGGCCCGCTTCACCGGCTTCGAGCGCCTGGAACTCGGCCCGGCCGGGATCGCCATCACGTTGCAGGCGCTGCCCTTGCTGTCGGCGCTGGACACGGTGCCCGGCGGCACCGGCTACGTGCCGGTGTTCGGCGGCGCCGGCAAGGACCGCATCAACGCACAACCCTTCGGGAGCGACCCGGTCCGGATCGAGGGTGGCGGCGACAACGACACCATCATCGGCACCAACATCATCATCACCAGCAACGGCAACGAGAAACTGACCGACACGCTGCATGGCGATGGCGGCAACGACCTCATCCTCGGCGGTGCAGGGAAGGACTCGATCTCCGGCGGGTCTGGCAACGACACGATCGATGGCGGCGCCGGGAACGAGAGAGACGACGCGCGGGTCGCCAACCTGCTGTCCGGTGGTGCCGGCAACGACCGCATCCTCCTCGGCGCCGGCGATGACTGGTTCGTCTTCGACGATCGCGAGACGGGTCAGGACAGCGTCTTCGGCGGCACCGGCAACGACACCATCCAGTTCGCGGCGGGCGGGCAGATCGGCGACGACCTGATCGCCGGCGGAGCCGGTGCGGACGAACTCAGTCTGTTTTTCTACACCGCCCCGCTGACCCTCGGCGCTTCCGCCACGGATCGGTTCTCGGGCTTCGAATCCATCGAGCTGCCCGGCTATGCCGCCACGTCATTCGTCGTCACCGACAGCCTCGCCGAGACCGCCGAGACGCCGCTGCGGATCTACTCCACGCCGATCGGCGCCCAGACGCTGATGCTGGATGCCAGCGCGGTGACCGATACGGGCATCGTGATCTTCCGCGCGGACGATACCGCCGTCCTCGAAGCCTTCACCGCCGACACGCTGATCGGCGGCGGCGGTGCGGACACCATCACCCGCTTCGGCGGCGCCGACCTGGTGATGGCCGGCGGCGGCGACGACCTCGTGATCACGCGGTTCCCGACCGTCGGCCGCGCCCCGGCGCGGCGCGGCGGCGGCGCGGGCCGCCATACGCGGCGCGCGCTCGGCGCGACGATCCGCGCCGGCGTCACCGTCGCCGCGCCC
>NZ_JBWXTD010000006.1:478520-492284 GCF_056682175.1 Falsiroseomonas sp. RANM36 | reverse complement strand
CTCGACCCGGCGAGGCTCGACGGCGGCGCGGGCCTCGATACGCTGCGCGCGATCGGCGCGACGATCAGCGCCGGCTTCTCCTTCGCGACGCTCACGGGCTTCGAGATCATCGAGCTTGCCAACGCCCCCAACGCGATCTCCTTCGTCGCCGGCGGCCTGCCGGCGGGCGGCGCGGTGGAGATCCGCGGCGGCAGCGACGCCGACATCCTCGACGCTTCCGCGCTCACCACCGGCGCGCGCTTCCTCGGCCGCGCCGGCGACGACATCCTGACCGGCGGCAGCGCCGGCGATCTGCTCGATGCCGGCACCGGCGCCGACCTCGTCTTCGGCGGCGCGGGCGCGGACACGGTGCGCTTCGCGGATCTCGCGGGCGACGACATCGCCGATGGCGGCACGGGCTTCGACCGGCTGGAGCTCGCCGTCGGCAACGCGTTCCTCCCGCAAGCCCTGCTGGCGAACTTTACCGCATTCGAGTCCCTGTCGCTCGACCTGGCGGGGGGCCGCGTCGTGCTGCCCAACATCTTCACGGTCACGGTCGGCAACGGCGTCTTCGTGGTGGAGCTGAACACCACGGCCGGCGGGCCGGCCTCCGCCTTCCGCGCGCATGCCGTGCCGAACCGGCTGGACATCTTCGGCGACGACGGTGCGGAAGCCATCACCGGCGGCCGCCTCGGCGACACGATCCGCGACGGGGGCGGGGCCGACCGCATCCAGGGCCATCTCGGCGCCGACAGCATCGTCCTGTCCGCCGACGGTGCGTCGGACCGTATCGTCTTCGGCAACTACAACGACGGCTCGCGCGACATCTTCGCCCCGACCAATGCCGGCACGCTGGCACAGGCGGACACCATCAACGGCTTCGGCGGACCGGGCGACCCCGACAACCTGCTGGAGTTCACGCGCTCGGCCTTCGCCGGCCTCGGCACCAAATCCGCCATCGTGACCCTCGCCGCGGGGGCGAATCTCGACCTCAGCACGGCGGGCGCCTTCATCCTGAATGCGGCCAACCCGGTGGCCGGCGGCTTCGCCGACCGCGCCGCGATCAACACCGCCTTCGGCAACCGCGTGCTGGGCGGCGACCTGGGTCACGCGGCCTTCGTGATCGCGCGCGGGCCGGGCGGCACCGACGCGGCGATCTACTACGTGCGCGACCTCGACAACCTGCCCGGCCTCACCGATGCCGACGCGGTGACGCTGCTCGCCGTGCTGGTCGCGCCGGGCGCCATCACCGCGGCCGACATCGTGCTGGCGTGATATCGACGAGCCTTTCCGTTGACACGGAAAGGCACCTCAATCGCCGGCGCTCGCATCCGCTCGCTTGGCTGCGCCGCACTGGCGGCGGGCCGCGTTCGCGGCCTCGCCCGCCTTCGGCGGGCGCAGGTTAAGAGAGAAGCTCGGAGGTATCACGCATCCATCTTGAGGGCAGCGATGAAGGCGCTCTGCGGGATCTCGACCTTGCCGAACTGCCGCATGCGCTTCTTGCCCTCCTTCTGCTTCTCCAGAAGTTTTCGTTTCCGTGTGATGTCGCCGCCGTAGCACTTCGCCGTGACGTCCTTGGAGAGGGCGGAGATGGTCTCGCGCGCGATCACGCGGCCGCCGATCGCGGCCTGGATCGGGATCTTGAAGAGCTGGCGGGGGATCAGCTCCTTCAGCTTCTCGCAGATCTGCCGCCCGCGCCGCTCGGCCGCGCTGCGATGCGCCATGAAGCTCAGCGCGTCCACCGGCTCGGCATTCACCAGGATGGAGATCTTGACCAGGTCGCCTTCCTCATAGCCGTCCTGCTGGTAGTCGAAGCTGGCATAGCCGCGGCTGACCGATTTGAGGCGGTCGTAGAAGTCGAACACCACCTCGTTCAGCGGCAGGCGGTAGACCGCCATCGCGCGGTTGCCGACATAGGTCAGCTCGATCTGCCGCCCGCGCCGCTCGTTGCAGAGCGTCAGCACCGGGCCGAGATAGTCGTCCGGCACCATGATCGTCGCCTTGATCCAGGGCTCCTCGATCACATCCACCACGCTGCCATCCGGCATGTCCGCCGGGTTGTGCAGCTCGATCTCCTCGCCGTTGGTCTTCCTGATCTTGTAGACGACGGAAGGCGCCGTCGCGATCAGGTCGAGGTCGAACTCGCGCGACAGCCGTTCCTGGATGATCTCCAGATGCAGCAGGCCGAGGAACCCGCAGCGATAGCCGAAGCCGAGTGCCGCGGAGGTTTCGGGCTCGTAGTGGAAGGACGCATCGTTCAAGCGCAGCTTCGCCAGCGATTCCCGCAGCTTCTCGAAATCGTCCGCGTCCACCGGATAGAGCCCGCACCACACCACGGGGATGGAGGGCTTGAAGCCCGGCAGCGGCGCGCTGGCGGGATTGCGGTCGTCGGTGATGGTGTCGCCGACATTGGTGTCCGCCACGGTTTTGATCGCGGCGGTGACGAAGCCCATCTCGCCGGGCGAGAGACGATCCACCGGCACCATCTTCGGCGTGAAGACGCCGACCTGCTCGATGGTGTGGACCGAGCCGTTCGACATCATGCGGATGCGCTGGCCCTTGCGCAGCTCGCCGTCCTTGACCCGCACGAGCACGACGACGCCGAGATAGGCGTCGTACCAGCTGTCCACCAGCAGCGCCTTGGTGGTCGCGTTCACATCGCCCGTGGGCGGCGGCAGGCGCGTCACGATCGCTTCCAGCACGCCCTCGATGTTGAGCCCCGTCTTGGCGCTGATCATCACGGCGTCGGAGGCATCGAGGCCGATCACGTCCTCGATCTGCTGCTTCACCCGGTCGGGCTCGGCCGCGGGCAGGTCGATCTTGTTCAGGACCGGCACGATCTCGTGGTTGGCGTCGATCGCCTGGTAGACATTGGCCAGCGTCTGCGCCTCGACCCCCTGGGACGCGTCCACCACCAGCAGCGAGCCCTCGCAGGCCGCCAGCGACCGGCTCACCTCATAGGCGAAGTCCACATGGCCCGGCGTGTCCATCAGGTTGAGCGTGTAGGTCAGCCCGTCCTTCGCCTGATAGTTCAGCCGGACGGTCTGCGCCTTGATGGTGATGCCGCGCTCGCGCTCCAGCTCCATGTTGTCGAGGAGCTGTTCCTTCATCTCGCGCGCGGTCACGGCGCCGGTGGTCTGGATCAGGCGGTCGGCCAGGGTGGACTTGCCATGGTCGATATGCGCGATGATCGAGAAGTTGCGGATGCGGTCGAGGGGTACGTCGGTCATTGGAGGGGATCTGGATGCCCGTTGGGGGGTTGCGCCCCACATAGGGGCTGCGGGCGGCCCTGGAAAGCTTCGGATCAGTGCGGCAGCAGGGGCCGGAGCCGCCACATGGCCCAGGCGCCGAGCAGCGGCCCCGGCGCCAGCACCGCGAAGGCCCAGTTCCAGCCAAGCCCCTGGATCGCCAACGGCACCAGCGCGATCGTCCCGGCCGTCAGCAGGAAGCCCAGGCTGGTCTGCACCGTCAGCATCGTGCCGACATAATCGGGCGGCGACAGGGTGACGATGCAGGCCGAGAATTGCGCCGAATCCGCCACCACCGTGAAGCCCCAGACCAGCGCGACGGCGATCGCGAGCGCCGGCGCCACCGCCGCCGCCGGCCCCACCAGCAGCGCGCAACTGCCCGAGGCCAGCATGCAGAGGGCGGCCACCGAGGCCCGGTTCCACCGATCCGCCAGCAGCCCCGCCAGCACGCAGCCGACGGCGCCCGCCGCCATCACGGCGAACACCCAGGGCCCCGCCTGCCCTGCCTCGCCCCCCAGCACCCCCGCCAGGAAAAGCCCGATCCAGGCCCACATGGCATAGAGCTCCCACATGTGGCCCAGATAGCCGAGGTTGGCGTAGCGCAACCCCTTGTTCCGCCACGCTTCCAGCGCCTGGGAGGGCCGGAAGGGCGGCCTTGCGCCGAGCAGCGGCCCCGGCCGGAAGGCCAGGATGGACAGCCCGCCCGCCGCCGCCAGCACTCCGGCCCCGAGATAGGCCGCCTGCCAGCCGATGCCGCCGAGCAGCGTCGGGATCAGGTGGGGCAGGGCCGAGCCGAGGGTCAGCGCGCCGACCAGCAGCCCGATCAGCAGCCCCAGGTCGCCATCCCTGCCCCCTTTGGCCCAGGACGCCGCCAGCTTCATCCCGACCGGATAGACCCCGGCCATCGCCGCGCCCGCGACGAAGCGCAGCCCGAGCGCCGCCAGGCCGGATGGCGCGACCTGCGTCTGTGCAAGGGTCGCCGCCGAGGCGAGCAGCGCAGAAGCCAGGAACAATCGCCGCGGATCGCGCCGGTCCGCCAGCGACAGCACCGCCGAGACCAGCGTCCCCGCCACGAAGCCGAGCTGCACCGCCGCCGTCAGCCAGGCCGCGTCGGCGCGCGTGATCAGGCCTGCCGCCAGAAGGTCCGGCACTGCGGCGGTGCCGGCGAACCAGACGGACAGCACCAGCACGACGGCGAGACAGAGCAGCGCCAGGTGGCGCGGCTTGGTCGTCGCCGATGGTGCCGCGGCGCTCACCCCCGAAGGCTCGCCCCCGTCGCCTTCGTCACGGCGGCAACCACCTTTTGCGTGGCAGCCTCGATCTCCGCATCGGTCAGCGTCCGCTCGCGCGGCTGCAGCGTGACCTGGATGGCGAGGCTCACCTTGCCCTCCGGGAGCTTGTCGCCGGCATAGCGGTCGAACAGCACCACATCGGCGATCAGCGCCTTGTCGGCGTTGCGCGCCGCGCGCAGCAGCGCCTCGGCGGAGACGCCGGCATCGGCCAGGAAGGCGAAGTCGCGCCGCACCGGCTGGAAGGAAGGCAGGTCCGGCACGCCCTTCTTCCGCCGCTTCGGCTCGGCGATCGCGTCCAGGAACACTTCGAAGCCCACCGCCGCGCCGGGGATGTCGAGCGCGGCGCGGACCTTCGGGTGCAGCTCGCCGAAGGTCGCCAGCACCACCTTCGGCCCCTGGCGCAGCACGCCCGAACGGCCCGGATGGTAGAAGCCCGGCGCATCCGCGGTGACCTGCACCGCCGCCATGGGCACGCCGAGGCGTTCGAGCACGGCGACAGCATCGCCCTTCGCATCCAGCCAGTCCACGGCGCGCGCGGGCGACGCCCAGCTCGCGCCCGTCATCCCCGCGCGCACCCCCGCCGCCACGGCAAGCTGGCTGCTGCCCGCGGCCGGATCGCGATAGGCGCCGCCGATCTCCGCCAGCGCGACGTCGCCGAAGCCGCGCGCCGCGTTGCGCGACGCCGCCATCGCGAGCGAGGCCACCGGCGTCGGCCGCATCTGGTCGAGATCCGACGCGATCGGATTCTCGACTCGCAGCCCCTCGGGCGTGTCGCCGAACAGCGCCGCCTGCTCGCGCGCCAGGAAGCCGTAGGTCACGCAATCCTGCAGCCCGCGCGCCGCCAGCACGCGCCGGGCCAGCGCCGCGCGCGCCTGCTTCGGCGCGAGCGACGGCCGCGGCACCGGCGAGGTGATCGGCATCGACACGGCCGGCACCGAATCCAGCCCGCCGAGGCGCAGCACTTCCTCCACCAGATCGCATTCCGGCTCGATCGCCGCGCAGCCTTCCGCCGCGACGCGCGCGCGGTCCGCCGGTAGCGAGGGGTCCTGCGCCAGCGCGCCATGCCCCGCGATGTCGTTGCGCCAGGACGGCACGGCGACGGTGATCGCGTCCGCATCGCGCGAGACGGTGCTGAAGCCGAGCGCCGAGAGCCGCCGCTCCGCCTCCTCGCGCGGCAGGTCGAGCCCGCCGAGGCCGGCGATGCGTTCGAAGCGCAGCGTGGCGTTGCGCCGCCACGCCGGCTCGGCGCCGGCTTCCGAAATCTCCGAGGCCTCGCCGCCGCACAGCTCCATGATCATGCGCGTCGCGGCTTCCAGCGCCTTCGGCAGCAGCGCCGGATCGATGCCGCGCTCGAAGCGCGACCGCGCATCGGTGCGCACGTCGTGCCGCCGGCCGGACAGCGCGATGCGCACGGGATCGAACAGCGCGCATTCGATGAAGCATTCGGTCGTCGTCTCGTCGCAACCCGAATGCTCGCCGCCGATCACGCCGCCCAGCGCCTCGACGCGCTCGGCATCGGCGATGACGCCGTCCTCCTCGGTGAGCTGGTAGGTCTTGCCGTTGAGCGCGAGCAGTTCCTCGCCCGGCCGCGCCATGCGCATCGCCAGCGTCGTCCCGGAGACCTTACGCACATCGAAGACATGCAACGGCCTGCCATAGGCAAACGTGAAAAAATTGGTCACGTCCACCAGCGCGTTGATCGGGCGCAGCCCGATCGCCGTCAGCCGGTCCTGCAGCCATTGCGGCGAGGGCCCGTTCGTCACGCCCCGCACCGCGCGCCCCAGCACCCAGGTGCAGGCGCGACGATCCTCGATCGTCCAATGCAGCGGCGAGGGATAGGTCGCCGCGACGGGCGCAACCTCCCACGACTTCAGCGTGCCGAGCCCGGCCGCCGCCAGGTCGCGCGCGATGCCGCGCACGCTGAGCGCATCGCCGCGGTTCGGCGTCACCTTGATCTCGATCACCGGATCGTCGAGCCCGGCATAATCCACGTAGCGCGTGCCGACCGGCGCATCCGCGGGCAGGTCCACGATGCCCGAATGATCCTCGCCGAGCCCCATCTCGCGCGCCGAGAGCATCATCGCTTCGGACTTCACGCCGCGGATCTCGCCGACTTTCAGCGTGATGCCCGTGCCCGGGATGAAGGCGCCCGGCAGCGCCGCGACGCCGAGCATCCCCGTCCGCGCATTCGGCGCGCCGCAGACGACCGAGTATTCGCGCCCGTCGCCAAGGTCCACGCGCAGCGCGCGCAGCCGGTCCGCGTTCGGATGCTGCACCGCCTCGATCACCCGCGCGATGCGGAAGGAGGCGAGCGCCGCGGCGCGATCCTCCACGCCTTCCACCTCGATGCCGATGGCGGAGAGGGTGGTGGTGATCTGATCGAGCGACGCGTCGGTGTCGAGGTGCTCGCACAGCCAGCTCAGAGTGAACTTCATGGAATCAGCTCCGCGGACGGAGAATGCGGCCGCCCCCCCGCCCCCCCCCCCCCGGGGGCCGCGCGGGTGGGGGCGGCCGGGGCGCGGCGGGGCCCAGCCGCCGGAGGCCGCGCCCGGCGCCTGAGGGCGATGAACAACGAAGCATCAGATACCCTCGCTCAGCGAAGCTGGTGCGAGGGGATCTGATGCGTAGTGCTTCAGCCAGCGCAGGTCGCATTCGTAGAACGGCCGCAGATCCGGCATGCCGTGCTTCAGCATGGTGATGCGCTCGATCCCCATGCCGAACGCAAAGCCCTGCCACTCGCGCGGATCGAGCCCGCAATTCGCCAGCACCTTCGGATGCACCATCCCGGACCCCAGGATCTCCAGCCAGTCCCCGCCGCCGCCGAGCTCGCCGGTCTTCCGGTTCCAGCCGATATCCACCTCCATCGAGGGCTCGGTGAACGGGAAATACGACGAGCGGAACCGCACCGGCAGGTCCGAGATTCCGAAGAATGCGCGGAGAAAATCGATCAGGCAGCCCTTCAGGTGCCCGAGCGTGATCGCGCGGTCGATCACCAGCCCCTCCACCTGGTGGAACATCGGGCTGTGCGTCGCGTCGTGGTCGGCGCGGTAGGTGCGGCCGGGCGCGATGATGCGGATCGGCGGTTCCTCGGCCAGCATGGTGCGGATCTGCAGCGGCGAGGTCTGCGTCCGCAGCACGCGCCGATGGCCGTTCGGGTCGGTGCCGGGCATGTAGAAGGTGTCGTGGTCCTGCCGCGCCGGATGATGGTCCGGGATGTTGAGCGCGCCGAAATTGTGCCAGTCGCTCTCGATGTCCGGGCCTTCCACGACGCGGAAGCCCATGGCGCCGAAGATCGCCGTCAGCTCCTCGATGGTGCGGCTGATCGGATGGATGCCGCCATCGGACGCCGTGCCGGGCGCGAAGGGCCGGGCGGGGAGGGACACGTCCACGCGCTCCGCCTTCAGCCGCGTCTCCAGCTCCGCCGCCTCCAGCGCCGTGCGCCGCGCGTCCAGCAGCGCCTCGATCTCGCCCTTCAGGCGGTTCAGCGCCGCGCCGCGCTCCTTGCGCTGCTCGGCCGGCACCTGGCCCAGCCCCTTGAGCAGGCCGGAGAGGCTGCCGGACTTGCCCATCACGGCAACGCGCACCGCGTCCAGCGCGCGCAGGTCGGCGGCGTTGGCGAGCGCCTGCTCGGTCTCACTGCGCAGCGCCGCAAGATCGTCTGACATCGTCGGCTCCGGATACGCGAAGGGCCGCCCCCTTGCCGGGGACGGCCCTCCATCTGTTCGAAAAAGCCGATCCCGGGAAGGGATCAGGCCTGCGCGGGGAGGGCGCCCTTCGCCTTCTCGACGATGGCGCTAAAGCTCGCCGCGTCGTCATAGGCGATGGTGGCGAGAACCTTGCGGTCCATCTCCACGCCGGCCGCCTTCAGCCCCGCGATGAACTTCGAATAGGTCAGCCCGTGCTCGCGCACGGCCGCGTTGATCCGCTGGATCCACAGGCCGCGGAACTCGCGCTTCTTGTTGCGGCGGTCGCGATAGGCGTATTGCAGCGCCTTCTCGACGCGCTCCAGCGCGGGGCGGTAGGCGGTGGAGGACCGGCCCACATAGCCCTTGGCGAGCTTCAGGACCTTCTTGTGACGGGCGTGCTTCGTGACGCCCCGCTTGACGCGTGCCATTGGTCAGACCCCTCCGCTCAGCGATCCAGCCCGTAGGGCAGCCACTGCTTCACCGTGTCGCCGTCCTGCTTGTCCAGCACGAACATGCCGCGGTTCTGGCGCTTCATGGTGGTGGTCTTGGCCGTCAGCATGTGGCGCTTGTTGCCGGCGCCGGCCTTGACCTTCCCGGTCGCGGTGAGTCGGAAGCGCTTCTTCACGCTCGACTTCGTCTTCATCTTGGACATTTGGCCCTCCTGTCGGGGTCATGCCCCCCACCTTGCGCCCTGCCAGGGGCAGGGGCCGCACCATGCGGCGGGGGGGCTGGGCCGGCCGGGCATGTCCATGGGCCACGGCGCGGGGAGCGCGGCGTATAGGCCGCTGCGCCGCCGGATGCAAGGCGGCCCGCGAGTCCCCCCGCGGGCCCGGCCTCACTCCGGCGGCACCGCGTCCAGCCGCATCCGGACCTGCGCCGCCTTGCCGAGATGCGCGCGCATCGCGGCGCCGGCAGCCACGGGGTCGCGCGCAGCGATCGCCCGCAGCACCGCCTCGTGCTCCTGCAGCACCTCCGCCGTGCGGCCCGGCAGGGAATAGGTCGTCCCCGGCAGCAGCGCCAGGAAGTCCGACATCGAGGCGATGGCATGATTCAGGAACGAATTCCTGGCGGCGCGATGGATCCCCTCATGGAAGCGCCGGTTGAGCTTCGCGGCCCGCGCCGGATCGCCCGCCGCCTCGCGCATGCGCTCCAGCGTGTCCGCAAGCTCCGCCAGGTCGAAATCCGTGGCGTGCAGCGCCGCCATCTCGGCCGCCATGCCCTCCATCGCCATGCGGAAGGCGTAGAATTCCCGCACCCGCGCGCCCTCGAGCCGGGCGACGCAGAGCCCCTGGCCCGGCACGTCCTCCACCAGGCGGTCGGTCTGCAGCCGACGCAGCGCCTCGCGCACCGGGGTCCGGCTGGCGTTCAGCGCGGCGGCGAGCTGGGTCTCCCGCAGCCGCTGGCCGGGGCGGTAGGCGCCCCCCAGGATGCCCCGGCGCAGCCGCCGATAGGCCAGCTCGGCGCGCGAGACGCCTTCCTCCTCCGGCGCATCGGGGGACGCAGCCGGCGTCACGGCAGGAAGAGGCCGCCATTCACATGGATGCTCTGGCCGGTGACGAAGGAACTCGCCGGCCGGCAGAGCAGCCGCACCATCTCCGCCACGTCCTCCGGCACGCCCTCGCGCCCGACCGGCGGCGTGCCGGCGATGCCCTTGCCCGCGGTGGCGGCGCGCTTGCCGCCGATCTTGCCGGGGATGACGCAGTTCACGGTGATCCCCTGGCCGGCGAATTCCATCGCCAGCGCGCGCGTCAGCCCGATCAGCCCGGCCTTGGCCGTGCCGACATGCGCGCGCTCCTTCGCGCCGAGATGCGCCGAGACGCCGCCCATGCTGACGATCCGCCCGTAGCCCCGCGGCGCCATCCGCCGCAGCGCCGCGCGGGAGCAGAGGAAGGCGCCGTCCAGGATCACCCCGGTGATCTCCTTCCAGCGCGCATAGCTCATCTCGCAGAAATGCTCCTCGCCGCGCAGCGCGGCGTTGTTCACCAGGATGTCGAGCCGGCCGAAGGCGCGGTCGATCTCGGCGAACATCGCCTCCACCGCGGCTTCCTCGGTGACGTCGGCGAGCACGACCAGGGCGCGGCGGCCGAGCGCCTCCACCTCCCGCGCGACGCCCTCGGCCTCCTCGCGCGAGGCGCGGGCATGCAGCACGACATCCGCCCCCTCCTCGGCCAGCGCGAGGGCGCAGGCGCGACCGATGCGGCGCACGCCGCCGGTGATCAGCGCGACATGGCCGAGCATGGGGCCCGGCATGGGGGTGGTTGTCATGGATGGTTCTCCGGCATGGCGTTCAGCTGCAGCAGTGGGCGCAGGTCGCGGGCGCGCAGCGTCTCGATCCCCCGCACCGCCTCGACCAGGCGCGCGGCGCGATCGCCCAGCAGCGGCGCGCAGAGGTCCAGCACCTTCGCCTCGACCTCCGCCTCCGGCATCGGGTTCTCCGGCGTGCCGCGCACCGCGACCGCGTGGTGGCGGCGCGCGGCGCCGTCGGCGAAGGCGATCTCCACGATCGCCTGGCGGGCGGGGATGGCGGCGGTGAGCTCCGCGCTCGGCACCAGCGTGATCTTCGCCCGCAGCGCCCGGATGGCGGGATCCTGCATGCGCGCGACGTCATGCGCCGCGGCGAAGCTCGCCGCGCCGTCCAGCAGCACCACGGCCGCCATGTGCTGCACGCAGACATCGGGCATGGCGCGGTCGTTGACGATGTGGATGCGGTCGTCCGGCATGGTGATGGTGATCGCCGCGATGCCATCGGGCGATTGCGGCGCGCCGCCGGTGATCGCCACGATCGCGTCCAGCACCGCCTGGATCGGGCTGCCGACGCACCACTTCTTGATCGAGGCGCGCATGATCTCGAAGCGCGTGCCGAGCCCCTCCGCCAGCGCGGCGCGGTCGGGCGTCTCGGCGAAGGCGGCGAACAGGTTGTGCTGGCCGGCGAAGGGATCGTCCACGCCGGTGAAGCCGGAGGCGACCATCAGCGCGCCGAGCGTGCCGTTGCGCGCGGGCATGGCGGCGAAGTCGAAGGCCTTCTCGACATGGTGCGGGTCGCGGTTCCAGAAGGGGATGCCGCTGGCCTGCTGCGCCGCATAGGACAGCAGGTGCCGCGACTGCCGCCCGTCCAGCCGCAGCAGCGCGCCGGCCGCCGCGGCGGCGCCGAAGGCCGGGCCGATGCTGTGCGTGCTGTGCCGCGCCTTCGCCGGCGGCGGAAAGCCGAGCGCGAGGTTCACGCGCACGCAGACATCGTAGCCGACCGCGATCGCCCGCAGCAGCGCCGCGCCGTCCGCGTCCTGCCGCTCGGCGATGGCGAGCGCCGCGGGCACGATGGCGCAGCCCGGATGGCAGCGCCCGGCCAGGTGACTGTCATCGGTCTCGTCGCCATGCGCCGCCATGGCATTGGCGAAGGCGGCCTGCGCGGCCGGCAGCAGCGCCCGCGCGCCGACCGCCAGCGCCTCCTCGATGCCGCCCGAGGCGGCCGCGAAGCGCGCGCCCTGCACGCCGGCGGCAAGCTGCGTGCCCGAGACGATGGCGCCGAGCGTGTCCAGCAGGTGCAGCCGCGTCTTGCGCGCCACCTCCGCCGGCAGCGGCCGCGATGCGGCCTCCACCATCCAGGCGGAGAGGGCGAGCACCTCCTCCGACAGCGCCTGCGGGGCGGGTGCGGCCATGCGCGTCTTCCTCCTACACCAGCCCCAGGCCGCGCAGCGCCAGCATCGCGCCGCCGGTCAGGATCGCCGCGTCCAGCAGCGCGGTGTGCAGCGAGACGCTGATCCGCGTGCTGATCCAGCGCGCCGTCATCACGCCCGGAATGGCGATCAGCCCGATCACCAGGGCGAAGATCCAGGACGCGGGCGGCAATTCGCCGAGCGCCTGGAAGGTGCCGACCTTCACCAGCCCGACGACGAGCGAGATCGCCGCGTCGGTCGCGATCACCGCCTGCGGCGCGAGCCCGAGCGCGGCCAGCGCTGCGGTCAGCACCACCCCGCCCCCCGGCGTGCCGCCGGTGACCAGCCCATAGACCGCGCCGAGCGCCACGATCCCCGCCGGCCCGACATTCAGCCGCCTTCCCTTCAGCCAGCGCCGGAGCGGCACCATGCCGACCAGCGTGAGGCCGAGCAGCAGCGCCACCTGCTGCCCGCTCAGCAGCGTGAAGAGCGAGGCGCCGACGAAGCAGAAGGGGATCGCCGCCAGGGTCAGCGGCAGCACCGGGCGCCATTCCACGCGGTCGCGGAAGATCACCAGGCGCGAGGCGTTGTTGAACAGGCCGGAGACCGCGAGGATCGGGATCGCGGCCGCGGCGCCGACCACGGGTGCCAGCGCCAGCGGCATCAGCAGGTTGGTGCCGTAGCCGGCCAGGCCGCCGACCACCGCCGTCCCGAAGGCGGCGGCGCCGACGCCCAGCGCGGCCAGCGGCTCGATCAAGATCAGCGCGCCAGCCGCACGCCGCCGGTCTGCAGCACGTTGCGCAGCTGCACCTGGTAGTCGCGGAAGAAGGCGGCGGTGTCCGCAGGCGAGAGGAAGGCGCTCTGCAGCTGGTTGTCCTCGACGTATTTCTTCCACGCCGGGCCTTCCGACATGCGGCGGAACAGGTCGCCGTAGAAGGCCACCGCCTCCTCCGGGATGCCGGGGGGCGCGACCAGGCCGCGCGCCTGGATGACATCGGCGATGGGGAAGCCCGCCTCGGCCAGCGTCGGCACGTCCGGCAGCAGCGGCAGGCGGGTCGCGGTCGCGGTGGCCAGGATGCGCAGCCGCCCGGCGCGCACCTGCTCGCGGATCTCGGCCGGCTCGGCGATCATCATGTCCACATGGCCGCCGAGCAGCGCCGACATCCGCTCCCCGCCCGAGGGGAAGGAGATGAAGGCCCAGCGCGCGCCGGTGTGCGCCATGAGCAGCTGGCGCACCAGGGCGTCGCGCGCGGTGGGCGAGCCGCCGGACTGGCGCACCTGGCCGGGCCGCGTCTTCGCCGCCTCGACGAAGTCGGCGAGGCTGCGATAGGGCGAATCGCCGCGCACGATGACGACGGCGGGCTCGATCGCCACGCGCGCGATCGCGGTCATGTCCGTGACCTGCGCGCGCGCCTCGGCCTGCACCAGCGGCAGCGACATCCACAGGCTGGTCCAGACGCCGACCACATGCGGGTCGCCGCGCCGCTCCATCATGTAGTTCATCGCCGTGGCGCCGCCGCCGCCGACGCGGTTGGCGACCTGCATGCGGCCGTCGAACAGCTTGTCCTGCTCGATGGCGGAGATCAGCGCGCGGGCGAAGACATCCGGGCCGCTGCCCGGGCCGTTATGGGCCACGAACTCGATCGGGCGCGAGGGCGTCCAGGCGGCACGCGCCGGACGGATCAGCCCGGCAAGCGCAAGCGTGCCGCCGGCGGCGAGAAGATGACGACGCTGCATGTGGTCCTCCCTTCGGTTGCAGTCATGCTGGGCTGCGGAACTGCTGCCGCAGTTCCGCCCTCAGACGCCGGCGCGGCCATCCGGCCGCTTGGCTTCGCGGCAAGAGCCGCGGGCCGCATTCCGGGACCCCATCCACGTTGCACGGCAACGTGAATGGGCACCCGTCGCG
>NZ_JBWXTD010000006.1:452995-478420 GCF_056682175.1 Falsiroseomonas sp. RANM36 | reverse complement strand
CCCCGCCGGCCGCAGGTCGGGTGCGATCCTCAAGGGCATCAAACCGCGACACCCGCCCGCCGCCGGCGCAGCAGCCGGCCCAGCAGGGGCGAGAGCAGGACAAGGGCGGCGCAGCCCAGCATCACCGCCGAGAGCGGCCGCTCCACCAGGATCCTGGGATCGCCCATGGACATGGTCAGCGACTGGCGCACCGCGCGCTCCATCGCATCGCCGAGCACGAAGCCCAGCACCAGCGGCGCGGGCGGGAAGCCGAACTGCGCCATGACATAGCCGAGCAGCCCGAAGCCGGCGAGCAGCATCAGGTTCATCGGATTGTCGGAGACGCCGAAGGCGCCGACCAGCGCCAGGCCGAAGATCAGCGGGAACAGGACATAGACCGGGATGCGCAGGATCTGGGCGAAGAGCGGCACCAGCGGCAGGTTCATCACCAGCAGCATCACGCCGCCGATGTAGAGGCTGGCGATCAGCCCCCAGAACACCTCGGGGCTCTCGGTCATCATCAGCGGGCCGGGCCGCACGCCCCAGACCACCAGGGCCGAGAGCAGGATCGCCGTGCTGCCGCCGCCGGGGATGCCGAGCGTCAGCAGCGGCACCATCGCGCCGCCGGAATCGGCGTTGTTCGCACCTTCTGGCGCGGCGACGCCCTCGGGCACGCCGGTGCCGAACTTCTCCGGGTGGCGGGAGACCGCCTTTTCCACGCCATAGGCGATGAAGGAGGCGATGGCAGAGCCAGCGCCGGGCAGCACGCCGACGATGAAGCCGGTGACCGAGCCGTTGAGGAAGGCGAAGCGGCAGGCCTTCAGCTCGGCCCAGTTGGGCATCAGCTCCCGCAGGCGGTTCGGCACCGGGATCGGCGTGTTCTCCTCCCGCGCGCGGATGCTCTCCATCACGCCGGCTATGGCGAAGAGGCCCACCGCGATGACCATGAAGTCGATGCCGCCGAGCAGGAAGGAGGAGCCGAAGGTGAAGCGGCTCTGCGAGGTGAAGAGGTCGGTGCCGATGCTGGTCAGCCACAGCCCGACCATCAGCGCCAGCAGCGCCTTCAGCAGCGACGACCCGCCCAGCACCACCACCAGCGACAGGCCCAGCACCATGAGGGCGAAATACTCGGGCGAGGAGAAGCTGAGCGCGAATTCCGCGATGGGCGGCGCCAGCAGCGTCAGCGCCACGATGCCGAAGGTGCCGGCGATGAAGGAGGCGATGGCCGCGATGCCGAGCGCCGCCCCGCCGCGGCCCTTGCGCGCCATCTGGTAGCCGTCGAGGCAGGTGACGACCGAGGAGGCCTCGCCCGGGATGTTCAGCAGGATCGAGGTGGTGGAACCGCCATACTTCGCGCCGAAATAGATGCCGGCCAGCATGATGATGCCGCCGGTCGGGTCCATCCCGAAGGTCAGCGGCAGCAGCAGCGCGATGGTCGCCGCCGGCCCGAGGCCGGGCAGCACGCCGACGATGGTGCCGAGGAAGCAGCCGACGAAGCACCAGAACAGGTTCACCGGCTGCAGCGCGACGGCGAAGCCGTGGCCGAGGGCGGCGAAGGTTTCCATGGCTCAGAAGCCCCAGGGGCCGGCGGGCAGGCCGACGCCCATCAGCCGCTCGAACACCAGCCAGAACACGGCCGCCGAGGCGAGGCCGACCGCGAGGCCGCGCATCACGCTTCGTTCGAAGACGAAGACCACGACGAAGGCGGAGAGCAGCGCGAAGCCTGCGACGAAGCCGATCCACTGCATGACGAAGGCGGCGCCGGCGAAGGCCGCCCAGGTCGCGAGGGCCCGCCAATGCCCGCCGGCATCGGGCTCCGCCTCGGCGGGTTGCGGCTGCAGCACCGCACGCAGCACCAGGAGCGCCGAGAGGGCCACCATCAGCAGCCCGTAGCCAAGCGGGAAGAAGCCGGGCCCGGGCCCGTCCTCGGTCAGGATGTCCCAGCCAGACGCCCGCCAGGCGACGTAGCCGCCCAGCCCGGCCAGGACGAGGCCGGCCAGCACGTCGCGGTCGAAGCGGCGCGCCATCGTCAGGCGCAGAGCGCGAGCAGGTCGCGGATGTCCGCGGCCTCGTCGAGCTTCCAGACTGTCTCCGCGACGATGCGCGCGCGCTCCTCGCCGAGCGCTTCCGCCGCATTGCCCAGGAACTTGCGCTCCAGCGCCGCATCCGACATCGGGTTGTCCACCGTGCCGGAGGCGTGGGCGACCGGCGCCTCGAAGCGGCGGCCATCGGCGGCGACCAGCGTCGCGTGCGCCTGGTCCTTGCGGAAGGCCTCCACCGTCTCCACCCGGATCTTCGGGCGGAAGGCCAGCACGTCGGCCGCCCCGGCGCGCGCATCGCTGTACTGCGCGATGCCGGCGGCGCCATCCAGATAGGCGACGGAGGCGGAGTGGTTGACGCTGAACTTCGACATCAGCCCCGAGCGCGGATCGTCCACGCCGGTGATCTTCACCGCATGCGGATGCACCTGCAACAGCACGTGGTCCACCTGCCCGGCCGGCAGGCCGGCGCTGTCGTGCAGCGCGATCATCGCGTCGATCAGCGGATGCAGCACGACGCCGCAGGCATGGGGCTTGTAGCCGTTGCGCGCGATCTCGAACCGCGTGCCGAGATCCTGCGTGATGCGCTCGGGCGCGGCGGTGGCGCTGTAGATCCGGATGAAGCCGCGCCTGCCTTCCAGGATCTCGTCCGAGCTGTTGAAGCCGCGCGCGGCGAGCAGCGCCGCCAGCGTGCCGGAGGCCGCGGCCTTGCCGGCATGGAACGACTTGCACATCGTCCCGCGGTTCTGCTGCATGCCGGCGGCCTGCGTCGTCGCGATGCCGATGGCGTGGACGATCTGCGTCGCATCCAGCCCGAGGAGGCGCGCCGCGCCCGCGCCCGCGGCGATGGCGCCGAGCGTGCCGGTCAGGTGCCAGCCGCCGTCGTGATGCGCCGGCGCCGCCGGGCCGGCGCGCACGCCGGCCTCGAAGCCGCCGACATAGGCGGTGATGAGGTCGCGCCCGCCGACCGGCCGGTGCTCGGCCAGGGCCAGCAGCGCGGCCAGCAGCGGCGAGGAGGTGTGCAGCACGACGCCGCCCATATGCGTGTCGTCGAAGTCGAGCAGATGGCCCATCTGGCCGTTCGCCACCGGCGCATCGAGCAGGCCGAGCCGCAGCCCGCCCTGGCCCAGAACCGGCGCGACCGGCGCCGAGCCGGTGGCGGCGAAGGTGTCGAGCAGGATGCGGATGGTGGGATGGCGGCTGGCCGCGAGCGCGCAGCCGATCCAGTCGAGCACGCCGCGGCGCGCTTCATGCACCACCGCCGCGGGCAGGTCCTCGAAGCGCAGCCCGGCGATGAAGGCGCCGAGCGTCCGCGTGACGCCGAGGCCGAGCGTGGCCACGCCATATTCGGTCTTCGCCGCCGTGCCGGCCACGCGTCCCCTCCGTCGCATGCGGCGCTTGAGCCGCGCTTCCCGAAAGCGTTACCGCATCTGTGTGCCGATGTATACATGGGCCGCCCCGCATGGCGGCGGACCGCTCAGCCCGGCGGGTGATGGCCGAGCGGGCTGCCGCTCCGGCGCGGCTTGCGGTCCGCCCAGGCGCGGGTGAACTCCGCGCCCAGCAGGAACACCTGGGCCGAGTAGTACACCCACAGCAGCACCACCACGAGCGCCCCGGCCGCGCCGTATTGCCGCGCCAGGCCGCTGCCGCCGATGTACCAGCCGATCAGCGCCTTGCCGATGTTGAACAGCAGCGCCGTGCAGATCGCGCCCACCGCCACGTCGCGCCAGCGCAGCTGCCGGTCCGGCAGCACCTTGTAGATCGCGCCGAACAGCAGCGTGGTCAGCAGGAAGGACAGCCCGAGATTCGCCCAGGACAGCGCCGGCGCCAGCACCGGCATCTGCGATCCGGCCCAGCCCTGGAAGGCGGAGACGGCGGCGCTGGCCAGCAGCGAGACCAGCAGCAGGAACCCCGTGGCCGCCACCAGCCCGATGCTGAGCAGCCGCGCCCGCAGCATGTAGGAGACGCTCATCTTCTTCGGCTCGGCCTTCCAGATGGCGTTCAGCGCCGCCTGGATCTCGGCGAAGACGCCGCTTGCGGTCAGCAGCAGGATGCCGAGCCCGATCAGGGCCGGGATGCCGCGGCCCCCGGCCTCCGTGCCGCGATCCACCCCGCGCACGATCGCCTGCACCGCCGCCGCGCCCTCCTGTCCGACCAGCGCGCGAAGCTGCCCGGAGACCGCGTCCCAGACCGCCTCCTCCGTCACCGCCATCCCGGCGATGGCCGCCGCCACCACCAGCAGCGGCGCGATGGAGAACATGGTGTAGCAGGCGATGGCGGCGCCGCGCGTCATCGCCTCGTCGGCGATGTAGCCGTGTAGCGTTTCCTTGATCAGGCTCCAGGCGCGGCGCAGCGTGCGGTCTCCTTCGCGTATCCCGTCATGGCCCGAGCAGCGAACGCGCGGCGAAGCCGGCCAGCGCCGTCACCGCCAGGGTCCGCACCAGCCCGAGCCGCAGCGCGAACAGGCAGGCCGCGGCCAGCGCGGTCAGCACCATCGCATCCGGCACCAGGGAGGCCATGTCGGGCAGCCCGAGCCGCAGCGGCCCGAGCGAAACGGTCTCCACCCGCGCGAACAGCACCCTCAACGCGAACCAGAGCGCCAGGTTCGCGATCACGCCGACCACCGCCGCCGTCACCGCCGCCAGCGCGCCCTTCAGCCGTGGCGCCGCATGCAGCCGCTCGACGAAGGGAGCGCCCAGGAAGATCCAGGCGAAGCAGGGGACGAAGGTCACCCAGACGGTCAGCAGCGCGCCTGCCACGCCGCCGGCCAGCCCGCCCTCCCGCCAGGCGGCGAGGAAGCCGACGAACTGCAGCACCAGGATCAGCGGCCCGGGCGTGGTCTCCGCCAGGCCCAGCCCGGCCAGCATCGCCTCGGCGCTGACCCAGCCCTGCACCTCCACCGCTTCCTGCGCGACGTATGCCAGCACCGCATAGGCGCCGCCGAAGGTGACCACCGCCATCTTCGAGAAGAACCAGGCGATGTCGCCATAGAGGCCCGTCCCGGCCAGCAGCGCCACCGGCCAGGCCCAGAGCGCCAGCGCCACCAGCCCCGCGCGCTTGGCGGCGCCGGCCATGCGTGCCGGCCGTTCCGGGTCGGCCGCCAGCACCGCATCCAGGAGCGCCGGCGGCCCATCCTTCGCCGCGCCATGGCCGCCGCCGGCGAAGGCCTGCGGCAGCGCATAGCCGATCGCGGCCGCGGCCAGCACCACCAGCGGGAAGGGCACGGCGAAGGCGAACAGCGCCAGGAAGGCGGCCAGCGCCAGCAGCCAGGGCAGCGCGCCCTTCAGCGCGCGGCGGGCGACGCGCAGCAGCGCCTCCACCACCACCACCAGCACGGCGCATTGCAGCCCGAAGAACAGCGCGGCGACCAGCGGCACGCTGCCGAAGGCGGCATAGATCACCGACAGCGCCAGCATCACGCCGACACCGGGCAGGATGAACAGCAGCCCCGCCGCCAGCCCGCCCTTCACCCCATGCAGCAGCCAGCCGAGATAGGTCGCAAGCTGCTGCGCCTCCGGCCCCGGCAGCAGCATGCAGAAATTCAGCGCATGCAGGAACCGCGCATCGGAGACCCAGCGCCGCTCCTCCACCACCTCCCGGTGCATCAGCGCGATCTGCGCCGCCGGCCCGCCGAAGGACAGCAGGCCGATGCGCAGCCAGACGCGGAACGCCTCCGCGAAGTCGGGCAGGGCGGCGGTCCCTCGCGTCGGCCTGTCCATCTTCGCGCCCGGGCTGTTGTCGCCTCTGCGTAGAGGATTTCCGGCCCGGGCGGAATCACCGGGCGGAATCACCGGGCGGGATCGCCGGGCGCCGGGCGGCCGCCTTCGCGCCTATTCCGCCGCGGCGGCCAGCAGGCTCTCGCCGGGCCGAACCCGGGTGAAGGCGACCGTCTGCCAGCCGATCGCGATCCGCCCCTCGGGGCCGAGCGCGGCGAGCGTCGCCGAAAGCCCCTCCGCCTCCGGCGCGGTGGCCGGAAAATCCTCGCGCCAATGCGCGCCGCGGCTTTCCGCCCGTGCCGCCGCCGCCGCCACGATGGCGCGGCTGACCAGCAGCAGGGAGCGCAGGTTGAGCCAGTCATGCCAGGCGAGGTTGAAGCCCCGCGCCCCGCCGACGCCCGCGGCGTCGAGCGCCGCCTCCAGCGCATCGAGGCCCGCGGCCGCCTCCGCCAGCCCCGCCGCGTCGCGCAGGATTCCGGCCTTCTCCCACATCAGCGCGTGCAGCGCGTCCCGGATCGGCGAGAGCGAGGCGGCGGGTTTCGCGAAGGGCGCGTGGAGCATCGCCAGCGCGGCCTCCAGCGCCGCCGGATCGGGTTCCGCGATGGCGCCCTCGCGCGGCACCCAGCGCGCCATCGTGTCGCCGGCGATGCCGCCGAAGACGGTGGAATTGGCCACGCCGTTGCCGCCCAGCCGGTTCGCGCCATGCACGCCGCCGGTATCCTCGCCCGCGGCGAAGAGGCCGGGCAGGGCGGTCGCGCCATCCGGGCGGAACACCACGCCGCCCATCATGTAATGCGCCGTCGGTACCACCGGCACGCGCCCGCCGGCCAGGTCGAAGCCCATGTCGGCGCAGCGCTCGACCATGCCCTTGAATTCGCGCCGCACGCGATCGGGGCCGAGATGCCCCATCTCGATATAGAGGCCGCCATGCTCGTTGGTGCGCCCCGCCAGCATCTCCCGGTACATGGCGCGGGAGACGATGTCGCGCGTCGCCCGTTCGCCGCGCGGGTCGTATTCGTGCATGAAGCGCGTGCCGTCGCCGCGCAGCAGGAAACCGCCGGCGCCGCGCAGCCCTTCCTCGATGATGGTGCCGGTCATGCGCGTGCCGGGGCCCGCCAGCACGCCGGTCGGGTGGAACTGCACCATCTCCATGTCGCGCAGCGTCAGGCCGAGGCGCAGCGCCATCGCCATCCCGTCGCAGGACTTGTCGCCGGAGGGCGTGTGGTAGGTGTACATCGTCGGCCCGCCGCCGGTCGCCAGCAGCACCGCCTTCGCCTGCACCAGCAGCAGCGCGCCGCTGCGCACATCCACCAGCAGCACGCCGGCCAGCCGCGATCCGTCGGCCGAGGGCAGCAGCGCGACGGCGCGATGCTCCTCCAGCCGCGCGATGCCGCGCGCCCAGGTCTGCTCCGCCAGGCGGTTGATGATCTCGATGCCCGTCAGGTCGCCCTTGTGGACGGTGCGGTCGAAGGTCTGCCCCGCGAAGGCCTTCTGGTGGATCGTGCCGTCCGGGTTGCGGTCGAAGAAGCAGCCCCAGCGGTTCTCGAGCTCGCGGATGCGGCGCTGCGCGACCGTCACCAGCGTCCAGGCCAGGTCCTGGTCGTTCAGCCACTTGCCGCCATCGAGCGTGTCCATGAAGTGCCGCTCGGCGGAATCCTCGGGCGCGAGCGCCACGTTGTAGCCGCCCTGCACCATGCGGGTGCAGCCCGACTTCCCGAGCAGCCCCTTCACCGCGACGGTGACGGAGAGATCGGGCGCCGCCGCCTTCGCATGCAGCGCCCCGAGCAGCCCGGCGCCACCGGAGCCCAGGACCAGGATGTCGGTGGTGTGGCGAAGCATGTCGGTCATCGGGGCCCCCGCGGATTGGCCGGCACGCCGCAGCCGCAGTCCTCCCCACCCGGCGATGGTGCCGGCTGCTCGGTGCGCGGCGGCTCGGCGGGCGGCGGCGCGGGCTGCGCCAGCGCCGGCCAGGCGGCCAGCAGCAGGGCTGGCAGCGCCGCCGGAATTGGATAACCCTTTCGGTTGCGTGGCGGCGGCATCACGCGGCTCCATGCCTCGGCAGGTGGAGAGGGAGGCTTCCATGCGGCAAGGCGCTTTGGCCATCGCGGCGCTGACGATGCTCGCCGGCTGCGCGCAGCAGGGGCCGGCCGGCCCCGGTGCGACGGGCGGCGCCCCCCCCCCCCCCCGCGCCCGGCCCCCCCCCCCCCCCCCCCGGGGGCCCGGGGGGGGGGGGGGGGGGGGGGGGGGGGGGGGGGGGGGGGGGGGGGGGGGCGGGGGGGGCCGGGCGGCCACCGCGCCGCCCGGCTTCGCATGCCCGCCCGCCGGCACGACTGTCGTGCGCTCCGATGGCGGCAACATCACCTACAGCGGCGCGGCGCCGGGCGATCCCTTTTCCTGCGCCGGCACGCTGAACGGCGCGCCGCAAAGCTGGCTGGCGAACTACTACCCGGTGCCGACGACGGACGAGGCCTCGCTGCGCCGCGGCATGGCCGGGCTGTGGCCGCTCGACCCCGGCAAGTCGGTGAACTTCTCGCGCCAGATCGGCAGCCCGGACGGCCAGCTCCTGTTCGTCAACACCACCTGGCATGTGCTCGGGCCCTCCACGCTGGATGTCGGCGGCCGGTCCATCCCGGTGCTGGTGCTGGAGCAGCACGAGAACGTGCCGCGCATGGGCGGCTATGCCGGCGTCTGGACGCTCTACTACGACCCGGCCTCGCGCAACTTCGTCGGCGGCGACCACCGTGTCCTGCGCGGCTTCAGCAATGCGCGGAACTGGCGGGTGACGAGCCTGACGGTGCCCGGTTCCTGACATCGTCAGGCGACGCCGAGTTTTTGCAGCGCTGCCGCGCGGCGGTCCTCCACCGACTTCTGGACCGCCGCGTAGAGGCTGCCGCCATGTGAATCCATCGCGACCAGCAGCGGCCCGAAATCCTTGATGCGGAATCGCCAGAGGCTCTCGGGGTTGAGGTCGTCGAGATCCACATCCTCGATCGCCTCGATCCAGGTCGTTTCCAGCGCCGCCGTGCCGCCGATGATCGCGAGATAGACGCCGCCAAGCTCGCGGAAAGCGTCCAGCGAGCCCTCGCGCAGCCCGCCCTTGCCGATGACGATGCGCACGCCCTCGCGCTCCATCAGCGGGCGGGTGAAGCGCTCCATCCGGTCGGAGGTCGTGGTCCCGACGCAGATCGCCTCGTAGCCGGAATCGTTCGTGCTCCGCTTGTCCACCTTGCGGACATTCGGCGCGGTGTGGATCACCGCATGGCCCTTCAGGTCGAAGCGCGTGCGGCGGCCATGATCGAACATGTGGATCTGCGTCGCGTCGCGGATGCCGAACAGCGTGTCCTGCAGCGTCACCGTGTCGCCGATGCGCAGCTTGCGGATGTCTTCTTCCGTGCAGGGCATGTGGAGGATGTGGTGCGTCATCGGATGGGCTCCGGCCAGGTGCCGCGCGCAGCGGCGGCGAGGGCGTCGCCTTCGACGCGGTACATCAGCTTGGCCGCGACCGGCACGCCGATTTTCGCATAGAAGGCGCGGGCGCGCGCATTGTCGGTGTTGGTGTTCCATTCCAGGCGGGAATAGCCGCCATCCGCGGCGAAGCTCGCCGCTGCCGTGGTCAGCGCGCGCGCTGCGCCCGAGCCGCGCGCGGCCTCGGCGACGTAAAGCAGGTTGAGCAGCAGGCCCCAGGTGAAGCCGCGCGCCGGCACGAAGCCCGACAGCGAGACGAAGCCCGCAATCCGGGCGCCGTCCCAGGCCATCAGGCAGAACGGCCCGGCCCGGCCAGCGGGCGGCGCGACCAGCGCGGCGGCGACGGCGGCGACCTGCTCCGGCGCATTCTCCGGCGAGACGGGGACGAGTTCGTCCAGCAGCGCGCGCAGGGCCGGCTCATCGGCCGGGGTCGCGGGGCGCACTTCCATCGGCTCAGAACCCGATCGCCACGCCGTCCGGCGTGAAGGTTGCGCTGGCGCGGCGCGCGCTGTGGCACTGGATGTTCACCGCCACCGGGTTCATCGTGATGTGCGTCGCCGCCACCTCGACATGCACGGCGAAGGCGGTGCTGTCGCCGCCAAGCCCCTGCGGCCCGATGCCGAGGCTGTTCACCGCTTCCGACAGCGCCGCTTCCAGCTTCGCGCCTTCCTCGTCGGCGCAGCGCGATCCCAGCGGCCGCGTGGCCGCCACCTTCGCCAGATGCATGCAGAGATCGGAGGTGCCGCCGACGCCCACCCCCATGATGGTCGGCGGGCAGACCTTGCCGCCCGCCTTCATCGCCGCATCCACCACGAAGCGCTTCACGCCGGCCATGCCATCGGCCGGGATCAGCATCTGCAGGAAGGAACCGTTCTCGCTGCCCGATCCCTTCGGGATCATCTCCAGCTTCAGGACGCGCTCTTCTTCCACGAAATCGAGGTTGATCACCGGCACATGCGCGCCGCAGCTCGTATGCTCGTTCTTCCGCGTGATCGGATGCACCACGGAACTCCGCAGCGGATGCTCCCGCGTCGCGCGCTCCGTGCCGCGCCGGATCGCCTGCTTCAGCGCCCAGCCATCCAGCTCCACGTTGCGGCCGATGGTGACGTTGAAAATCGGGATGCCGGTGTCCTGGCAGAGCAGGTTGTCCGTGCGCTCCGCCACGCCGATGTTTTCGATCATCGTCGCGAGGATGGCCTTGGCGGTGCCGTCGGTCTCGCCGGCGTCGAGGCGCGCGAAGCCCTGCTTGATGTCGTCGGGCAGGATCTTCAGCGCGCGAATGTAGAGCAGCTTCGCCGCTTCCTCGATCGCCTCCGGCGCCACGCGCAGCGGCTCCACCCCAGCCTTCGTCATCAGCGTCATGGAAGCGTCTCCTCAGATCACCAGCGACACGCCCGAGACCAGCAGCAGGGCCAGCAATACAATCCGGAAGCCCTGGGCGGGGATCACGGTGTAGGCGCGCACGCCGAGCCAGGTGCCGGCCAGCATCGCCGGCACGGCGGAGGCCGCCATCAGCAGCGTCTCGGCCGTGAAGAAGCCGCCGAGCGCCAGGCCCGGCACGGTGATCGCCTGCATGAAGACGATGAAGGGCTGCATCAGCGCGCGCGCCTCGCGCTTGTCCATGCCCTGGATGTCCGCCCACATCGCCGGCAGCGCGCCGACATAGCCGCCGATGCCGCCCAGGATGCCGCTCGCGAAGCCCACCGCCGCATCGGCCGGCATGGGGGCCGCGAAGCGTGCCGGCGCGTGGCGCAGCGCCATCCGTGCCAGCGCATAGCCCGAATAGACGATCAGCAGCGTGCCGACGAAGACGACGATGGCGCGTGCCGGCCCGTAGGTGAGGATCAGCAGCCCCACCGGGATGCCGAGCGTCGCGGCGCCGACATAGAGACGCATGCGCGGCCAGGCGATCTCGCGCCACACGGTGGGCAGCGCAATCCCCTGCACGAAGAGGCTGCCGAGCACCAGCACCGGCGCGGCCACGCTCGGCGGCAGCACATGCAGCAGGATCGCCGCCGCGACGAGCACGAAGGCGAAGCCCGCCATGCCGGCGCAGAAGGCCGCCACGAAGCAGCCCGCGGAGAGGATGAGAAGGTCAGCCGACATTCAGGAGGAACAACAGTCCCGCGGCGAGGGAGACACCGGCCGAGGCCGCCACCAGCGTCTTCTGCGCGGACCGCCACCCCAGAAATTCCAGCGCCAGCACACGCAGCCCCCCGGCGAGATGCGCGGCGAGCAGGATCACCAGCACCGTCTCGCTCGCCTTGAGGAAGCCGTTGTCCGTCCAGCGCAGGAAACCGTCCAACGCCGCCTCGCCCTGGATGGCGCGCGACAGCGCCCAGAAATGCAGCGGCAGGAACAGCGCGAGCAGCAGGCCGGAGATCCGGTGCACCAGGAAGGCGACATAGGTCGGATGCGAGCGCGGGCGCGTGTCGATCCTCATGCCGCGTAGAGCCCCGCCGCCGCGCGGATGCCGAAGGCCGCGGTGAGCAGCCCGATCGCCAGCCAGGCGAGATCGAAGCGCCGCCCGCGCCAGCCCAGCCACTCGGCCGCGATGCCGCGCAGCCCGATCGCGCCATGCAGCCCCGCCGCCAGCGCGAAGACGGCGTAGAACACCAGCCACGCCTCGTTGCCGCGCGTGCGCCCGATGATCTCGGCCGCGCTCAGCCCGCCGCGCACCGCGACGAGGATGGTGACCAGATGCACCACCACCGCGACGGCCAGGATCATCGCCGTGACGCGCTGCGCGACCCAAAGATGTTGTTGTCCACGGGCGCTCATCGCTGCACGCCGAAGAAATCCCAGAACAGCGTGCGCTTCAGCCCCGCGATGGCGCCGGAGGGATCGATGCCCTTCGGGCAGCGCTCGGTGCAGGATTGCGTGGAGTGGCAGGCATGGCAGCCAGCATCGCCCGCCACCGCATCCAGCCGGTCCCGCCGCGCGCCGTCGCGCACGTCGTTCACCAGCGTCCAGGCGCGGTTCAGCGCGGCCGGGCCGAGATACGCGCCGTTCCAGGCCACGATGTCGCAGCTGGCGTAGCACACGCCGCAGCCGATGCACTCGATCCCCGCATCCGCCGCCTGCCGCTTCGGCGAGGCAGGCGGCACGACATGGAATTCCTCCGGCACCGCGCCGTCGGCCGCATCCTTCGGCTGGAAGGTGCCCTTCGCGCGTGCCCATTTGTCGAAGAAGGGCGCCATGTCCGTCGCGAGGTCGCGGATCACCGGCAAATTCGCCAGCGGCCGCAGCTCCAACCGCCCGTCCTGCACCACCTTCCGCACATGCGTCCGGCAGGTCCAGCGCGCGCGCCCGTTCACCACCATCGCGCAGCTGCCGCACATGCCGACGCGGCAGGCGAAGCGATAGGCGAGGGTGGGATCAAGCGCCCGCTGGATGTGGGTGACCACGTCCAGCACCGTCTGGTTGGCCTGCGCCGGCACGCGGAAATCCTGGAAGGCACCGCCCTCCGCATCCCCCCGCCACACCGCAACCTGCAGCGTCTCTTGCATGATCAAGGGATTGCATGGTCTTGTATAAGACACAAGACCCCATGCGGAGTGTCCACAAAATGAAACAGCGCGGCGCCGACCTGCTCGTCCGCGGCCTGAAGGCGGCGGGCGTCACCCGCATCTTCAGCCTTTCGGGCAACCACATCATGGAGGTCTATGACGCGCTGGTCGGCAGCGGCATCGAGATCGTCCACACGCGGCACGAGGCCGCCGCGGTCCACATGGCCGACGCCTATGCCCGCATCACCGGCCAGGTCGGCGTGGCGATGGTCACGGGCGGGCAGGGGCACGCCAATGCCGTCGCCGCACTGCCGACCGCGCTCGCCGGCGAGGTGCCGGTGCTGCTGCTCTCGGGCCATGCGCCGCTGGCCGAACTCGGCAACGGCGCCTTCCAGGAACTGCCCCAGGCCGCGATGGCCGCGCCCGTGACGAAGGCGTCCTGGACCGCGCAGACCGCCGAGGGCCTCGCCGCCGATGTCGCCCGCGCCTGCCGCACCGCGCTCTCCGGCCGCCCCGGCCCCGTCCATCTCAGCCTGCCCACCGACCTCATCGAGGCCGAGTTTTCGTCGGACGTCGCGCTGCCCGACGCCGCCGAGTTCGCCGCCAAGCCGATGCCGCTGCCGGCCGCCACCGCCGGCTTCGTCGCCGATCTCATCGCCGGCGCCGCGCGCCCGCTGCTGATCGCGCCGCCCTCGCTGATCACGCCCGCGGGCATGCAGGCTCTCGCCGCACTCGAAGCGGCCATCGGCCTTCCGGCGATCCCGATGAACTCGCCGCGCGGCCTCGCCGATCCCACGCTTGGCGCGCTGCTCGAACTTCTGGCCGAGACCGATCTCGTCGTGCTGCTCGGCAAGGCGCTCGACTTCACCACGCGCTTCGGCCGCCCCGCCAAGGCCGCGCGCTTTGTCGCGCTGGAGCCGGAGGCCGAGCTGCTCGGCCGCGCGCAGCGCCTGCTGGGCGAGCGCCTGGTGCTTGGCGCCATCGCCGATCCCGCCTCCGCCGTCGCCGCGCTGACGCAGGCCGCGCGCCGCGCGCCGGCGCAGGAAGGCTGGGCCGCGCATACGCGCGAGACCGTCGCCTACCGCCCCGCGTCCTGGTCCGCGCATCAGGGCGCGCCGGAAGGCGCGATCCACCCCGCGACGCTCGCCTTCGCCGTGGACGCGGCGCTCGCCGCGCAGCCCGATGCCATCTTCGTCTGCGATGGCGGCGAGGTCGGCCAGTGGGGCCAGGCCATCGTCCGCGCACGAACGAAAATCACGAACGGCGTGGCCGGTGCGATCGGCGCGGGCACGCCCTTCGCCATCGGCGCACGCGCCGCGACCGGCCGGCCGACGCTTGCGATGATGGGCGACGGCTCCTTCGGCTTCCACATGGCGGAGCTCGACACCGCCGCGCGCCACGGCCTGCCCTTCGTCTGCGTCGTCGGCAACGACAGCCGCTGGAACGCGGAATACCAGATCCAGGTGAGGGACTACGGCGCCAACCGCGCGCATGGCTGCGAGCTCGCGCCCGGCACGCGCTACGACCTGATCGCGACCGCCCTCGGCGGCCATGGCGAGTTCGTGGAACGCGCCGCCGATCTCGCGCCCGCCCTCGCCCGCGCCTTCGCCAGCGGCAAGCCCGCGGTGGTGAACGTGATCATCGAGGGCCAGCCCGCCCCCGCACTGAAGAGATGAACCTCGCGCGCCGCCCGCTCTATGCCCAGACGGAAGAGATCCTGACGCAACGCATCGCGGAAGGCGTCTGGGCTCCCGGCGCGCTCATCCCGCCCGAGCCCGAGCTCGCCGCCGAGCTCGGCGTCTCACCGGGCACGGTGCGCAAGGCGCTGACGGCGCTCGAGCGCCGCCGGCTGATCGAGCGCCGCCAGGGCCGCGGCACCTATGTCGCCGCGCAGACCAGCGAGCGCGCGCTGTTCCACTTCTTCCGCATCCACGACCTGGCCGACCGCAAGCACGAGCCCACCAGCCTCGTCCTCGATTTCCGCACCGGCCCCGCCACCGCGGAGCAGGCTGCGGCGCTCGACCTCGCCGAAGGCGCGCCGGTGCACCGCGTGGAGCGCATCCGCGCGCTCGCCGCGCAACCCGTGATCCTGGAACGCATCCTGCTGCCGGCGGATCGCTTCCCGCGCTTCGCCCTGCCGCTGCTGCAGGAGATGGAGGACGAGCTCTACGTGCTCTACCAGCGCGACCACGGCGTCACGATCGGCCGTGCGGAGGAACGCCTCGGTGCGGTTGCGGCCGACGAGACCCAGGCCGCCAAGATGCGCCTCTGGCCCGGCGCGCCCGTGCTGGAGATCCAGCGCATCGCCTTCGACCTGGCGGACCGCCCGGTGGAGCGCCGCGTGACCTGGGTGGACACGCGCATGCACCGCTACCTCGCGCGGCTTGATTGAGGCCGCGCCGAGGCCGCGCTCAGCCGATCAGGATGTCGGCCGCGGTCACGGCCGGGTTGCCCGCGAAGGTCGCCACCAGGATGCGGCTTTCGGCCGCGGCGCTGCCATCGGCGTCGAACCACAGCCGGCCCGCATCCGTCTCGTAAATCAGCCGGTGCGCGGCGGTGGTGGCGAGGCCGGAGGTGTTGGCCACGAAGGCCAGCGGGTCGAGTGCGCCCGCGGCGAGCCCGGTGTCGTGCAGCACCAGCCGGTCGCCGGCCGCGCTGCTGAAATCCGCCACGCGATCCACCGCCAGCGCATCCACCGCCAGGTGGAAGAGGTCCGCGCCCGCATTGCCCGAGAGCACGTCGGCGCCCGCGCCGCCGACCAGCACGTCGTTGCCCGCGCCGCCGTTCAGCGCGTCGTTCTCCGCGCCGCCCTCCAGCGTGTCGTCGCCGGCATCGCCATAGAGCGTGTCGCGGCCGGCCTCGCCCTCCACCCGGTCGTTGCCGGTGCCGCCGCGCAGCACGTCGTTGCCCTCGCCGCCCCGCACCGTGTCCGCGCCGCCCTGGCCGAACATGCGGTTGTCCGCGACGCTTCCGACCAGCAGGTTGTCGCGCGCATTGCCCGTGCCGGAGCGCGCCACCGCACCCGACAGCGTCAGCATCGCGAGATCCTCGCCCAGCACCCAGTTCAGCGTCGCGATGACATGGCCGGGCGCGTCGGGCTCGTCCACCACCACGTCGCGCGCACTGTCCACGTAGAACAGGTCGAAGCCCGCGCCGCCCACCAGCACGTCGTCGCCGGTGCCGCCATCCAGCGTGTCGCTGCCCGCGCCGCCGTCCAGCAGGTCGTTCCCACCCGCGCCCTGCAGGCTGTCGTCGCCCGCCAGCCCGTCCAGCAGGTTCGCCGCCCCGTTGCCGGTGATGCGGTTGCCCAGCGCATTGCCGATGCCGTGGCGCAGCGAGCCCAGCAGCTCGAGATCCTCGATGCCGGTCGGCAACTCGCCGAGCAGGATCGCGCTGCGGATCAGGTCGCGCGCGCCGTCGGCGCCGCTGTCGGCGACGACGGTGCCCGCCACGAGGATGTAGAGGTCTGCGCCCGCGCCGCCATCGAGCGTGTCGCCCGCGCCGCCGCGCAGCGTGTCGGCATCGGCGCCACCGAGCAGCGAATCGAGCCCCGCGCCGCTGCCGTCGAGCGAGTCGTTGCCGGCGCCGCCATCCAGCGTGTCGTTGTCCGTGCCGCCATCCAGCGTGTCGGCACCGTCCTCGCCCAGCAGCAGGTCGTTGCCGGACCCGCCGGTGATCGAGTCGTCGCCGTCCACCGCGCCCGGCAGCGTGGCGTCGCTGAAGCCGCGCAGCACGTCGTTGCCGCTGATCCCGTTGATCGAATCGCTGCCGCTGCCGCCGGCGATCGTGTCGTCGCCTTCGCCGCCGTCGATCTGGTCGATGTCCGGCCCGCCCTCGATCAGGTCGTTGCCCTTCTGGCCGAACAGGATGTCGAAGTTGTGCTCGCCGGGATTGGCGCCGGCGTCGAAGGCGTCGCCGAAGATCGTGTCGTCGCCGTCGCCGCCCAGGATGCTGTCGAAGTCGCCCTCGCCGTGCAGCCGGTCGTTGCCGGTCCCGCCTTCCAGCGTGTCCACGCCCGCGGCGCCGAGGATGCTGTCGTCACCGAGGCCGCCGAGCATGCGGTTCGCCGCCGCGTTGCCGAGCAGCGTGTCGTTGCCGTTCCCGGCGATGAGCGCCTCGAAGCCGGTGAAGCTCTCGCCGCTGAAGTTCGTCAGCCCCGTGTCGAGGTCCACGCGGTAGTTGCCGGTGTAGCTGCCGGTGTCGAGCGTGTCGGCGCCGCCTCCGCCATCGGCCTGGTCGGTGCCGTTGACGGCAAAGATGTAGTCGTCGCCTTCGCCGCCGAGGCTGGTGTCGGCGCCGCCGCCGCCGTTCAGCGTGTCCGCGCCATCGCCGCCGACCAGCGAATCCGCGAAGGATCCGCCGCCGCCATGCAGGCTGTCGGCGCCGCCGCCGCCGTCCAGCGTGTCGCGGTCATTGCCGCCATCGAGCGTGTCGTCCTGCGTGCCGCCGAGCAGGCTGTCGTTGCCGTCGCCGCCCGAGAGGCGGTCGGCATCGTCGCCGCCATCCAGCGTGTCGGCGCCGCCTTCGCCGGAGAGCGTGTCCGCGCCGCCGCCGCCGAGGATGCTGTCGCCGCCGAGGCCGCCGCGCATGTGGTTGCCGCCGACGGTGCCGACCAGCGTGTCGTTGCCGTCGCCGGCGATGATCGCCTCGAAGCCGGTGAAGCTCTCGCCGCTGAAGTTCGTCAGGCCGGTGGCGAGGTCCACGCGGTAATTGCCCGTGTAGCTGCCGGTGTCGAGCGTGTCGGCGCCGTTGCCGCCATCCGCGATGTCGGTGCCGTTCACGGCGAAGATGTAGTCGTCGCCCTCCCCGCCGAGGCTGGTGTCGAAGCCGCCGCCGCCGTTCAGCGTGTCCGCGCCGTCGCCACCGACCAGTGAATCCGCGAAGGATCCGCCGCCGCCATGTAGGCTGTCGTTGCCGCCCCCGCCATCCAGCTGGTCCTGGCCGTCGCCGCCATCCAACGTGTCGGCGTCCGCCCCGCCATCGAGCGTGTCGTTGCCGCCATTGCCCGCCAGGCTGTCATTTCCGGCGCCGCCCGAGGCCTGTTCCGCCTGGCTGCCGCCCGTCAGCGTGTCCGCGCCGTCCTCGAGCGTCGCCCGATGCGCGAGGCCGCCTGTCGCCGCGTTGCCGAACACCACGTGGTCATCGCCGCCGCGCGTCTCGACGACGAAGTTGTAGTCGATGCCGAAGCCCGGAAGGTAGGCGCGCAGCGGGCTGAAATCGTAGAAGTCGGCGCCCGCCGTGCCGATCAGGGTGGTGAGCCAGCTGTCGACGATCTCGATCTCGATGAAGGGCAGCGTCGTGCCGAGCTGCACCGAGGTCTCCGCCAGATCCACGTTGTCGGTGCCGGCGCCGCCATGGATCGTGTCGCCCGCGAGGTCGAGGACGGCGTTCAGGTCGAAGCCGTCGTCGCCGGCCTCGCCATACAGCGCGTCCACGCCCTCGCCCGGGTTCAGGTAGTCGTTGTCGTCCCCGCCGCGCAGCGTGTCGCTGCCGCCGCCGCCGAGCAGGCTGTCGGCGCCGATGCCGCCGCTCAGGCTGTCGTTGTCCGCGCCGCCCTCGAGGCTGTCGTTCCCGCCATTGCCGAGCAGCGTGTCGTTGCCCGCGTCGCCGAGGAGCCTGTCGTTGTTGAGCCCGCCGTCGAGCAGGTTGGCCACGGCATCGCCGATCAGCGTGTCGTTGCCGATGCCGGAGATCACGGCCTCGATGGCGTTGAATCGCTCCCCGCCGAAGTTGGACAGTCCGGTGGCGAGATTGACCAGGTAGTCGCCCTCGAAGGCGGTGGTGTCGAGCGTGTCGTTGCCCGCACCGCCATCCACGCTGTCGCCGCCGAGCACGGCGAAGATGTAGTCGTCGCCGCCGCCGCCGAACTGGGTGTCGCTGCCGCCCCCGCCGCCGTTGAGCGTGTCGGCGCCCTCGCCGCCCAGCAGGCTGTCGGAGCCCGCGCCACCCATCAGGCTGTCGCCGTCGGCGCCGCCGTCCAGCGTGTCGTTCTCGGTGCCGCCATCCAGGCGATCCCGGCCGGTCCCGCCCGAAAGGCTGTCGTTGCCCGCCTGGCCGAGCAACGTGTCCGCCGCGCCGCCGCCGTCGAGCGTATCGGCATCGAGCCCGCCATCGAGGCGGTCGTAGGTGGCGCCGCCGACCAGCGAATCGGCGCCGCCCTCGCCGTTGATGCGGTTGAAGGGCTGCGCACCCGGCACCTGGAACAGGATGGAGAGGTCCGTGTTGGGCGCAAACACCGTGTCGTTGCCGCTGCCGCCGTTCAGCACGGTGATCTCCACCGGCATCGGCCCGCCGCCCGGGATGGTGAAGCCCGGCGAGAACATCTGGAACTGGCGGAAATCGTAGCTGTCGTTGCCGGCCGTGCCGCGGAACTCGGTGAGGTAGCTGTCGAGCAGCTCGATGTTCGTAAAGGGCAGCGTGGTGTCGAGCTGCAGCACGCCCTGGATCAGGTCCACGCTGTCGAAGTCGGCGCCGCCGTCGATCACCATGCCGACGAGGCTTGCCACGCTGTTCAGGTCCAGCCCGTCGTTCCCGGCGCCGCCGAGGAGCGTGTCGAGCCCGCCGCCGCCGCTCAGCGCGTCGTTGCCGCTGCCGCCGTCGAGGTAGTCGTTCCCGGCGCCGCCGAGCAGCGTGTCGGCCGCGCCGCCGCCCAGCAGCGTGTCGGCGTCGGCACCGCCATCCAGCAGGTCGAAGCTGGCACCGCCGACCAGCGAGTCGTTGCCGCTCTCGCCCAGGATCTTGTTGAAGAACTGATCGGGCGGATCGAGGAAGCGCAGGATCGAGAGGTCGGTGTCGCCGGTGTAGACCGTGTCGGCGCCGACGCCGGCGCTGACCAGGCGGATCTCGACGGGCAGGTTGAAGCCGGGAGAGAATCGGTTGAAGGGGCGGAAGTCGTAGCTGTCGTTGCCCCCTGTGCCGACGAACTGCGTCAGGTAGGTGTCCAGGGTCTCGATGGACAGGAAGGGCAGCGAGGCGCCCAGCTGGAGGACGCCCTGCGGCAGGTCCGCCACGTCGGTGCCGTCGCCGCCGATGAACAGCGCGCCGGCGATGTTGCTGGCGCTGTTGAGGTCGAAGCTGTCGTTGTCGAAGCTGCCGTTCAGCGTGTCGTTGCCGATCGTGTAAACCAGCACGTCGTTTCCGCTGCCGCCGTCCAGGCTGTCGGCGCCGGGGCCGCCCACCAGCGTGTCTTTCCCGGCCGAGCCGAGCAGCGTGTCGTCGCCCTCGCCGCCGTCGATGCTGTCATTGCCGAAATCGCCATGGATGCTGTCGGCGCCCGTGCCGGGCGTGCCGCTCACGCCAGGGCTGGTCGCCCCGGGCACCGTGGTGATGACATCGTCGTTGATGGTGCCTGCGATGATGGCCATGGCGCGCCGACCCGTTGCGATGCTGCGCAAAGGCTAAGCCCGCCGAAACGGAACGTCATCCGTTCGGCAGGGAGCGTGAAGGAAAAATCATGCGCCCCGATGGAACTTCAGGTTGCGCAGGCGCAGGGCCCGACCGGCGGCGGTCGGTTGCCGCGGCGCCGCCAGTGCGCCAGCCTTGCTCACGCGATCAGGATGTCCGCCGCGGTCACGACGGGGTTGCCGGTGAAGGTGGCGACAAGGATGCGGACCTCCCCGGCGTCGCTGCCATCGGCGTCGAACCACAGGCGCCCCTGGTCGGTCTCGTAGATCAGCCGGTGCGCCTCGGTGGTGGCGAGGCCGGAGGTGTTGGCCACGAAGGCCAGCGGGTCGAGCGCGCCCGCCGCCAGCCCGGTGCCGGACACCACCAGCCTGTCGCCGGCCGCGCGGCTGAAATCCGTGACACGATCGACGGTGAGCGTGTCCACCGCCAGGTGGAAGGCATCGGCGCCGCCGCCGCCGCTCAGCAGGTCCGCGCCCGCGCCGGCGATCAGCACGTCGTTGCCCGCGCCGCCATTCAGCGCCGCATTGCCGTCCCCGGCGACGAGCGTGTCCGCACCGGCATCGCCGTAGAGCGTGTCGCGCCCGGCCTGGCCCTCGAGGGAATCATTGCCCGTGCCGCCGCGCAGCACGTCGTTGCCCTCGCCGCCCTGCACCGTGTCCGCGCCGCCCTGGCCGAACATGCGGTTGTTCGCCACGCTGCCGACCAGCAGGTTGTCCCGCGCATTGCCCGTGCCCGCGCGCGCCAACGCGCCGGAGAGGGTCAGCATGGCGAGGTCGGCGCCGAGCACCCAGTTCAGCGTGGCGATGACATGGCCGGGCGCGTCGGGCTCGTCCACCACCACGTCGCGCGCGCTGTCCACGTAGAACAGGTCGAAGCCCGCGCCACCGATCAGCACATCGGCGCCGCCCGCGCCGTCCAGCGTGTCGTCTCCCGCACCGCCATCCAGGATGTTCTGGGCGGCATTGCCGCGGATGTGGTTGTCGAGCGTGTTGCCGATGCCGACGCGCAGTGCGCCCAGCAGCGTCAGGTCCTCCACGCCCTCCGGCAGCTCGGTGATCGCGATGGCGGTCAGCAGCAGGTCGCGCCCCGCGGTGCCGCTGTCCTGGATCAGCGCGCCCGCGCTCATCAGGCGATAGGTGTCGGCGCCCTGGCCGCCATCCAGCGTGTCGCCCGCGGCGCCTTCCAGGCTGTCCTCGCCGTCGCCGCCGAGGAGAAGATTGGCGCCCGCATCGCCGCGCAGCGTGTCGGCGAAGGCGGAGCCGATCAGGCCCTCGATGCCGTCATAGGAATCGCCCGCCGCGTCGCCCGTGTTCTGCGTGGGATCGCCGAGATCGGCGACGAGCCCGGTCTGCGACCCGGCATGGCTCGCGATGTCTAGGCCGTCGCCGCCTTCCAGCGTGTCGGCGCCGGCGCCGCCCTCCAGCGTGTCGGCGCCGTCGCGCCCCTGCAGGGTGTCGTCGCCCTCCGCGCCGACCAGATGGTCGCCGGCGCTGCTGCCCACCATCCGGTCGGCGATCGCGCTGCCGATCACCAGGGCGAAGGGCGCGGACCCGTCCCCGTCGTCGAATTGGAAGGTGCCGAGATCGAGCAGCAGGTCGCCGACCTTCAGTCCGTAGAGGCCCAAATCGAAATCCACCTGCCACCAGGCGATCGGGGTGGCCTCGCTTCGGCCCGGGTACTCGGTCGGCGCCTCGGCGAGGGAGAGCGTGTCGTTGCCCGCCAGGCGCTCGATGTTCGCCATGTCCACCGAGCCGAGGTCGAGCTCCCCGGCCAGCAGGATCAGATCGTCACCCTCGCCGCCGCTGAGGAAGTCCACGTCGAGCCCGCCACGCAGCGTGTCCGCGCCGGCGCCGCCTTCCAGCGTGTCCGGCCCGACCTCGCCCGTGAGCGAATCATTGCCCGCCCCGCCGTCGAGCCGGTCGTTGCGCGCGCCGCCGAGCAGCGTGTCGTCATGCGCGCTGCCGAGCACGGATTCGATGCCGATCAGCACGTCGCCCGCGGCATCGCCGGTGTTCAGCGCGGGCGTGCGCAGCGACAGCAGGATCGCGGCGGCGGCGTTGGCGTAGCTGGCGAGGTCGCCGGCGCCGCCGCCGTCCAGCGTGTCCGCGCCGGCGCCGCCCATGAGCGTATCGTCGCCGGCCATGCCGCGCAGATGGTTGTCCCGCGCATCGCCGGTCAGCACGTCCGCGATGTTGCTGCCTTCGAGGTGCTCGATGGTGGAAACGCCGCCCTCGGCGACGATGGTGCCGACCTGCGCCTGCACCGCGTTGCCGCCGTTGGCGCCCCACAGTGTGACGCCGAGCGTCGTCAGGTCCGCGATGCGGCGCAGCGTGGTCATCAGTACCGTCTGGTCGCCGACGGGGGCGTTGAAGGTCTGCGCCGAGGTGAACAGCGCCAGCGTGTCCTGCCCGGCGCCGCCATCGAAGGTCTCGATCGCGATGAAGCCGGTGTCGCCCACCCCGAAGGCGACCAGCCGGTCGTCGCCCTCGCCGCCCTGCAGCGTGTTCTCCGCCCGCTGGCCGAACAGCGTGTCGTTGTCCGCGCCGCCGGCGAGCGAATCCGCGCCCAGCCCGCCATCGAGGCTGTCACGGCCGATCCCGCCATCGAGCGTGTCGGGATCGTCGCCGCCCTCCAGCGTGTCGTCGCCGGTGCCGCCGACCAGCACATCGAGGCCCGCGGCGCCGCGCAGCCGGTCGTTGTCGGCGTCGCCCGACAGGAAGTCGGCGCCGTCATTGCCGTCGAGCGAGTCGTTGCCGTTGCCGCCGAACAGCACGTCGTTGCCGGTGCCGCCGGTCGCGGAGTCGTTCCCGGCATCGCCGAAGGCCACGTCGTTGCCGGCATCGCCGTTCAGCTCGTCGGCGCCCTCGCCGCCGAGCAGGCTGTCCGCGTCGTTCCCGCCGTCCAGCGTGTCATTGGCCGCGCCGCCCAGGAGCGTGTCGTTGCCGTCGCCGCCCTTCAGGCGGTCGCGGTTCTCGCCGCCGGCCAGGCTGTCCGCGCCGCCCTCGCCGTCGAGCGAGTCCTCGCCGTCGCCGCCGTCCAGCGTGTCGTTGCCCGCGCCGCCGGCCAGGGTGTCGTCGTCGCCGAGGCCGAGCAGGATGTTGTCCTGCGCGTCGCCGCCGAGCGCGTCGGCGCGGATGCCGCCGCTCAGATTCTCGATCGCGATATAGACGTCGCCCTTCGCATCGCCCTGGCTGCTGCCCGGATCGCCGAGGAAGGCGAAGACGCCGCCCAGCGTCGCGGAGCCGTAGCTGGCCCAGTCGGCGCCCGCGTCGCCGAACAGGGTGTCCGCGCCCGCCCCGCCATCCAGCGTGTCCGCGCCGAAGCTCGCGAACAGGCTGTCATTGCCCTCGCCGCCGATCAGCAGGCTGTCGCCGGAGGCGTCGGTGAGGCTGTCGTTGCCGGCCCCGCCGATCAGCGTGTTGGCGCCGCCCTGCTCGGAGATGCTGTCGTTGCCGCCCGCCCCGTCGATGACGTTGTTCCCGGTGTCGCCGATCAGCGTGTCGTCGTGCGAGGAGCCGAGCAGGTTCTCGACCTCGATGAATTCGTCGCCCGCGGCGTCGCCCAGGTTGAAGCTGGCAAGGCCGAGATGCACCCGGACCGCCCCCGCGGCGCCGGCATAGCTGACCAGGTCGATGCCAGGCCCGCCATGCAGGCGGTCCGCACCGGGGCCCCCGAGCAGCGTGTCCGCATCCTCGTTGCCGCTCAGCGTGTCGTTGTCGGCGCCGCCGAGCAGCAGGTCGTTGCCGGTGCCGCCGATCAGCGTGTCCGCGCCGGCCGCACCATCCAGCGTGTCGTCGCCGCCGACGCCGACCAGGCTGTCATTGCCGTCCAGCCCCTCGATGGAATCCGATTCGGCGGAGGCGAAGGGCTGGCCGACGGCGGTGACGCCGTCGGAGAGGGTGTCGTTGCCAGCCGTGCCCTTGATGTTGGCCATCGCCCGTCCCGCCCGACGATTCCGAGAGGGGGAATGTCTCGCCTGTCGGTTGAGACGGCAAGCGCAACGATACGGTGAGACCGCGCACTATTGCGTGCGCCATGGGCGCTGCCGCCTTGTATGTCGGGCGGGCCGATTCAGACCTTCGGGGCTGACGCCCCTCCGGTCATCGGGCCGCCTTGTATGTCGGGCGGGCCGATTCAGACCTTCGGTGCTGACGCCCCTCCGGTCATCGGGCCGCCTCAGGCGAAGGCGCGCTCCACCAGGGGCCCCGGCGGCGGGGCGGCGGCGATCTCGCGGATGATCTTGCGCTTCACCGCGGTCTCGAAGGCGTCGAAGCCCTCGGCGACCATCAGGAAGGCACCCGGGCCGCCGATCACCTCGGTGCGGTAGTATTCGTCGAGCGGCGGCAGGCCGGCCGACCAGGGCTGCGGCGTGCGGTCCAGCACCGCGAGGCCGTTCAGCACGATCCCCTTCTCCAGCGCCTCCGCGCGTGCATCGGCCACCGGCCGGCCGGAGTTGTTCACGCCGTCGCCCGAGATGTCCACGACCTTCCGCGTGCCCTCGTAGCGCTGGCCGAACAGCTTGGCCGCGTAGTCCATCGCGCCCGAGATGGAGGTGTAGAGCCAGGCGCGGCGCGGCGCCGCGTCGATCGTCGCCGCGACCCGCTCGCCGGCGCCGGCGCCGTCGATCTTCGTCCAGGGCACGACCATCTCCTGGATGTGCCAGTCCGACCAGGTGAACATCGTGACGGCGATCTGGCCGAGCGGGCCGCCGGCGATGCCCTCGATCAGCTTCGGGTCGCGGAAGGCCGCGGCATATCCCTTGAACTGCAGCTCCTGCTCCTCCTGGTCCACCGAGCGGCTGACATCCACGGCGAGGACGAGTTCGACATCGACCGGCTCCGGCTCATCGGCACGGGCGCGCGCGGTCAGCAGCAGCGGCGCGGCGAGCGCGGCGCCGAACAGGCTGCGGCGGCGAAAGCGGGAAGCGGCGGGAGAGGGGAGGGACATGGAAGCGCCTTTCCGAGTCCGGGAGGACCGACCGTCATGGCCGCCTGGCGCTTAGCTCCTCTGGGATTGCATGTACCGCCCACAAAGGCGGCAATCAACCGGAGAGTGTGGGTGTAATTGTTCTCACCGCGGGCGAATGCCCTTCTTCTGGGCAGGATCTGCATCGGTGGCACGGACCTGCGGCAGAGCTGAAGGCAGGTTTGCCGCTGCCGCCTGTCTGCGGCTGGGCGCCGCACGACGTCAAGCGCGCCATGCGGCCGCCGCAGGGGCAAGAGGGACGCCGCCGGCGCGCCGGCAAAAGAAAAGGGGGGGCGCCGCGGGGCCCCCCCCAGCGGGGCGGCGAGGGGGGGGGCGCCCGGCGCCGGC
>NZ_JBWXTD010000006.1:451043-452895 GCF_056682175.1 Falsiroseomonas sp. RANM36 | reverse complement strand
CGCCCCGCCCCCCGGCCGCGCCCCCTCAAAACCCCCCGGCGCGCCGGGGCCCCCCCCCCGATTCGGCTCGTGCTCGGGCTGCGCCGTCAGCGCAGCACGATCTCGACGCGGCGGTTCTGCGGCTCCCGCACGCCCGGGCCGGTCGGGACCAGCAGGCGGGTGAAGCCGAAGCCCTGGATGACCATGGCGGAACGCGGCACGCCCAGGCGCTCGAGTTCGGCGGCGACCGCATTGGCGCGGCGCACCGACAGGCCCTGGTTGTAGCTGGCCGAGCCGACGGTGTCCGTGTGGCCCGACACCTCGATCCGGGTCACGCCGGCCTGGCGCGAGCTGTTGGCGGCTTCGGCGATGATCTGCCTGGCGCGCTCGGTCAGGTTGGCGCGGTCGAAGTCGAAGAACACCAGGAAGGTGCGCGCCGGGGCCGGGGCTGCCGCAGGCACCACCGGCGGCGGCGGCGGCGTGACGCCGAAAGTGTAGCGGACGCCGAGCAGGAAGGTGTTGCTGGCATTCTCGATGTCGGCGGTGCCGCGCGAGAACCCCTGCGGACGGTAGCGCGTGGCGTCGAGGCTGTTGTCGAGCGTCGCGAAGTAGCGGTACTCGGCCGTCAGCGCGAGGCCAGGGACGGCTGCGATCGGCATGCTGGCGCCCAGGATGAACTGGTAGGCGAACTGGCCGTCATCGCCGGCGATGTTCGTCTGGTTCGGGAAGGGCGAAGGCGAGCCGTTGGTGGTGGTCGTGATCTGGTCGTAGGAGGTGATCGCGTAGCCGATGCCGGCGCCGACATAGGGGATCACCGGCCAGTCCACGCGGAAGTCGTAATAGGCGTTGGCCATGAAGGCGTAGGTGCTGGCCATGCCGGCCGAACGCCAATACTGGCCGCGGCCGAGACCGCCGACGCTGTCGATGTTGTCGGAGCGGAAGCTGAACTCGCCCTCAAGCCGGAGCCCGTTGCCGAAGCCGTAGCCCATGTTGAGGATGAGCGCGTAGCCCGGATCCCAGGCAAGCGACCCGTTCTGGTTCCCGGCGCCCACGCCGAAGGGACCGCTCACCACGCCGCCGGACATGCTGACATCGGAATCGGTGCGAAGGTTCACGCCGGCAGCGGCGCCGACATAGAAGCCGCTGAGATTGAGGCCAAAGGGCTGCATCTGCGCCTGCGCGGCGGCGGGCAGCATCAGCGCGGTGGCGGCGAGAGCCGCCTTCTTCCATGACATGCGGTGTCTCCCTCCAGAGTGCTGCGAATCGCGAGTAGGCAGGTGAAGGCCCACAGGGACCGACAACTCGCCGACAGTAGAATACACCGGGACCGCTTCTACAAGCGCGCTCCGGACATTTTCGCCCCGTATTGAGGGCTCGTGATGACATGAAAAGGGGGGGGGGGGGGGGGGGGCCGCGGGGGGGGGGGGGGGGGCCGCCCCCGCCCCCGGGGGGGGGGGCGGCGCCGGGGAGGACACGCTGACGGGCGGCGCCGGGGCGGACCTGTTCCGCTTCGACGCGCCGGGCGATGGGCTCGACCTGATCGTGGATTTCACGGCCGGTGAGGACCGGATCGCGATCTCTGCCGGCGGCTTCGGCATTGCGCTGCCGGAAGGCACGCTCGCCCCCGCCTTCTTCGCGCCGGATGCGCCGCCCGCCGCCAGGGCCCAATTCGTCTACATCGCCGCGACCGGGCTGCTGGCCTTCGATGCCGACGGCACCGGCGCGATTGCGGCGGTGGCCGTCGCGCGGCTGGAGACGCTGGCACCGCTGGCGGCGTCCGACCTCGTCCTCGTCGTCTGAAGGCGCTAGAGCACGTTGCGATCGACTGGAATCAGTCGATCGGAAAGTCGTGCTCTAGGACACATGTTTCCAG
>NZ_JBWXTD010000006.1:446867-450943 GCF_056682175.1 Falsiroseomonas sp. RANM36 | reverse complement strand
GCTCCGTAAATTCCCCCCCCTTTTTCGGGGCCCGCCCCCACACCAACCGGGGCGCCGCGGGGCCCCCCTTCTCGTTTCCGGCTTGCGCCGATCGTCAGCGAAGAACGATCTCGACGCGGCGGTTCTGCGGTTCGCGCACGCCGTCCGCGGTCGGGACCAGCGGGCGGGTCTCGCCGAAGGCCTGGATGACCATGGCGGAGCGCGGAACGCCGCGGCGCTCGAGCTCGGCGGCCACCGCGTCGGCGCGGCGCTGCGAGAGGCCCATGTTGTACTGCGGCGTGCCGGAGCGGTCGGCGTGGCCGGCCACCTCGATCCGCGTCGTGCCGACGCGCTGCGCGTTCTGCGCCGCCTCGGCGATGATCTGGCGGGCGCGCTCGGTCAGCGTCGCGCGATCCCAGTCGAAGAAGACCAGGAAGGTGCGGGCCGGGGCCGGCGCGGCAGCCGGGGCAACCACCGGCGGCGGCGGCGGGGCCGCGTTGAAGGCGTAGCGGACGCCGATCAGCAGGCTCCAGTTCGCGTTGTCCACCTCGGCCGCGCCGCCCTGCCTGACCTGCCGGCCCGTCGCCGACGAGGTGTAGGTCGCATCCACCTCGCCCGAGAGCGTCGCGAAATAGCGGCCCTCAGCGGTGATCGCGAGGCCCGGCACCGAAGCGATCGGGAAGGCGGCGCCGACGATCGCCTGGTAGGCGAAGTCGCCGCTGTCGCCGTCGAGGTTCAGCTGGTTACCCGTCGTCGCGTTGCGGACGTTCACGCTGTCCCAGTTCTGGATCGCGTAGCCGATACCGGCGCCGATGTAGGGAACGATGAAGGCGCCGGGGCCCATGTTGAAGTCATACAGCACGTTGGCCATCACGCCGTAGGACTGCACGCTGCCGCCCTGGCTGCGCGGGCCGGTGATGCCGTTGAAGCCCGAGATGCCGTCCATGTCGTTGTCGCGGTAGTTGCCCTCGATCTCGGCGCGGACGCCGTTGCCGAAGCCGTAGCCCAGGCTGATGACGCCCACCCAGCCGGTGTTGAAGCTGGCCTGGCCGGTGGTGCCGACGCCGGCATTGCCCATCGCGGTGCGCAGCGCGCCCTGCGTGGTGATGTCGCTGTCCTGCAGCCAGTTCGCACCGAGACCGCCGGCGATGTAGAGGCCGGTGACCGGCTGCGCCTGCGCGGCGACCGGCAGAGCCAGCACCGTCGCGGCGAGAAGGGCCTTCTTCAGGCTCATGAGATATTCTCCTCAAACCAATCCATTGCACCGCTGCGATGGCCACCGCCTTGCCGGCTTTCCGTGGGGAATTTCCCTGCGGACGCGGCGCCAGGCGGCTCAATCCCCTGGCAGTGCATGCAAAGAACCCTATCACCGGAAATGGCCCGCTGACAGCGCGCGTGGTACGGAATTACCCGACTGTTGCTGGCGTGCCACAGCGCGGCATCACGGCCACGTCAGGTTGGTGCGAGCCGGCCTGGATCGCCCGTCGCGGCAACCGTTCCCGGCGGCAAGAGCCGTGTTGCATGGCCCAGCTTGCGTCCGGGCCGCGCCTCCGCCTTGCCGTAGAGATGCAGCGCCACCGCCGGCATCGCGGCCAGCGCCGGCCAGCGGCCGAAGGAGTCGGGGCCGACAAGGTTCTTCATCACTGCGTCGTGATGTCGCGCCGGATCGGGCAGCGGCAGGCCGGCGACCGCCCGGACATGCATCTCGAACTGGCCGCAGAGGCAGGCATCCATGGTCCAATGCCCCGAATTGTGCGGCCGCGGCGCCATCTCGTTGGCCAGCAGGCGGCCATCCGGCAGCAGGAACATCTCCAGCGCCAGCAGGCCGACGAGGCCGAGCGACTCGGCGAGCCGCGCGACATGGCCGCGCGCCGCCGCCGCCACCGCTTCCGGCACCGGCGCCGGCGCGATCGAGATGTCCAGGATATGGTGGGCGTGGCGGTTCTCGGTGGCGTCGAAGGTCACCACCGCGCCATCCGCCCCCCGCGCGGCGATCGCCGAGATCTCCCGCTCGAAGGCGACGAAGCCTTCCAGCACCAGGGGCTTGGGCGCCAGCCTCTCCCAGGCCGGGTCGAGATCCGCGGGCGCGCGCAGCACCGCCTGGCCGCGCCCGTCATAGCCGAGCCGGGTGGTCTTCAGCACCGCCGGCAGGCCGATCGCCGCCACCGCGGCATCCAGCTCCGCCCGCGACCGCACCTCCCGCCAGGGGGCGACCGCGAGCCCGGCCGATTCGCAGAAGCGCTTCTCCAGCACGCGGTCCTGGCCGATCCGCAGCGCCTCCACCCCCGGCCGGCAGGGCACCAGCGGCGCCAGGATGTCGAGGGTCGCGGCCGGCACGTTCTCGAACTCGAAGGTCACCACGTCCACCGAAGCGGCGAAGGCGCCGAGCGCTGCCGCATCCTCATAGGGCGCGACGGTCCGCGCGGCCGCCACCTGCATCGCCGGGCTGTCGTCCTCCGGCGCATAGACATGGCAGCGATAGCCGAGCCGGGCCGCGGCCAGCGCCGACATCCGCCCGAGCTGCCCGCCGCCGAGGATGCCGATGGTCGCGCCGGGCGGCAGGGGCGCGGCGCTCATGCCGGCGTCTCCGGCACCGAATCGGTCTGGGCCTGCCGCCAGGCGGCCACGCGCCGCGCCAGCGCCGGGTCCGACAGCGCTAGGATCGCCGCGGCCAGCAGCGCGGCGTTCACGGCCCCGGCCCGCCCGATCGCCAGCGTGCCGACCGGAATGCCGGCCGGCATCTGCACGATGGAGAGCAGGCTGTCCTGCCCCTTCAGCGCATGGCTTTCCACCGGCACGCCCAGCACCGGCAGGGCGGTGAGAGACGCCGCCATGCCCGGCAGATGCGCCGCCCCGCCCGCCCCGGCGATGATCACCTTCAGCCCGCGCTCCGCCGCGCCGCCCGCATAGTCGTAGAGACGCCGCGGCGTGCGGTGGGCGGAGACGACGCGGCTCTCATGCGGCACGCCGAGGCGCTCCAGCGTCTCCGCCGCGTGGCGCATCGTCTCCCAGTCGGAGGTCGAGCCCATGATCAGGCCGACCAGCGGCGCGGTGTCCGGCATGGCGAGCCCCCCGGGTCCGGCGCTAGGCGATGACATCGGGGATCAGCCGGCTTTCCAGCCAGGCGATCTCGTCCTTCAGCTTGAGCTTGCGCTTCTTCAGCCGCTGGAGCTGCAGCGCATCGGCCCCCGTCTCGCTGAGGCGCGTGATCACCGTATCGAGGTCACGATGCTCGCTGCGCAATTCGTGCAGCCGACGGAGGAGGCTGTCGCGGTCGGCCAGCATGCGCCCCCGGATCCGATCTCTACGTTGCGTCAGCCGGAACCCCGCCTGCCCCGCGGGGCGGACCGGACCGGCGGCGGGCCGAAGAAACCCTGGACCCCGCCGCCAGGGGGAATAACATGCGGTGCGTGGGGGCAGAAGTGACGGATCGCGGGGCGCACGCGATGCGCGTGCGTCCGGGGGCGCCGCTCGGCGGGCCACCGGTCTCCCCGCTGCCCGCCACGGGCCCCTGCGGACAATGGACCAGGGATGATTGCCCATGGCTGAACTCGCCCGCCTGCGCACCCTCGAGGAGCGCCACGCCGCGCTGGAACTGCGCATCGCCGAGGAGGACAACCGCCCCCGGCCCGATGCGGAGCAGTTGAGCCGGATGAAGCGGGAGAAGCTGCGACTGAAGGAGGAGATGGAGCGGCTGCGAGGCCCCAGGGTCCACTAGCTGCCGCTGACTGCGGCGGTGGTCCTCCGGGGCCGCGTTGGGGTGTGATGGCGGCGCGGCCGCCAACCACAAGCCGGAAGTCCCGGATGGACGCCGCAGTGAGACTGGGCGCGCCACGCCGCATCGCCGAAGGATGATTGTCACGCGTCTGGCCGCCGGAGAAGGACGCGACCGCGGACGACCGCCTCGCGCTTTCGCGGGTCGGGACGTGTCCCGCGGCGGGGAAGGCGCCCTGGTCGGTTATTGAATTGATGGGCCTTGGAGCCCAGGGGGGGGCGGGAGGCGCGCCCGCGGGCGGCGGGGCGGCCGGCCGCGCCCCGCCGCCCCGGGGCGGGCGGCGGGGGGGGCCGGGGGCCGGAATACCCCGGGGGCGGCCCCC
>NZ_JBWXTD010000006.1:444486-446767 GCF_056682175.1 Falsiroseomonas sp. RANM36 | reverse complement strand
GCGGGGGGGGGGACGGCGCCGGGGGGGGTTATGCATTGGCGGGGCCTGGGCGCCCGGGGGGGGGGGGGCGGCGCGCCGTCGGGCGGCGGGGCTGCAGGCCGCGCCCGGCGGCGCGTGAGCGGGCTGCGTGCGGTGCCGGGGGCCGATATCCCGCTGAGGAGGCGCCCTGCCGGGTGAGGGATTTGAACCCCCGACCTTCGGTTTACAAAACCGCTGCACTACCGCTGTGCTAACCCGGCGCGCCGCGACACCTAGCGCGACGGGGCGCCGCGCTCAACACGCCCGTCAGGCATGCCCCACCGGCCCGAAGGCGTCGTCATTCGTCGCGCGCACCACCGCCGCGAACAGCCGCAGCGCATCCGGCCCGCCGCGATCGGTCAGGGTGCCGCGTTCCATCTCCTCGGCCAGCAGCTCGGCGTGCTCGGCAAGGGTTTCGGCCGCCCGGCGCAGGGCCTCGCGCGACAGCACGAGCTGCAGGTCCTCGGGCAGGGTGTTCCAGCTGGCGGTATGCATGGCGCTCCGGGTCACTCGGCGCCGTCCTGGCGAGACGCCGCCCTCAACCCCGCGGCGCCGCCAGCCTGCACGCGAAACGCTTGCCGAAGCGTGAAGCTATCCGAACTTCGCCTCCGCCTTGCCCAGCACATCGAACTCCACCGTCACCTGGCACGGCCCGTCCAGCCAGATCGGCGGCGTCACCGAGCCCAGGAACACCACCTGCCCCGCCCGCAGCCCGCCGAACACCGCGGCCGCGGGCGACGCCGCGAGCCAGGCCAGCGCCTCGAAGGGATGGCCGAGCAGGTCGGCGCCCACCCCCTCGCCGCGCAGCGCCCCATCCACCGTGATGCGCCCGCGGATCGCGCCGAGGTCGGTGCCGCGCCATCCCGCGGCCGGCGCGCCCAGCACGCCCGCGCGATGGAACACCTGGTCGGCGATCAGCGCCGGCGTGCCGAGCGCGGCGAGGTCGGTGTAGCGCTTCTCCACGATCTCGATCGCGGCGAAGACCTCCGCCACCGCCGCCGCCGCCTGCTCGCGCGTGCAGGGGCCGGCGGGCAGGTCGGCGCCGAGCCGGAGCCCCACCTCGCATTCCACGCCGGGCGCGATCAGTTCCGCGAAGCGGAAGCTGCCGGGGCTGGCCTGCACGCCCTCCGCCGGCACGAAGCCCGCTGCGGGACCCGACAGGCCGAGATAGGCCTGCATCTGCTTCGTCGTCGCGCCGATCTTGAAGCCGGCCGGCGGCACGGCGCCGCGCGCCTGCGCGACCTCGCGCTGCGCCGCGTAACCCGCCGCGACATCGGCCGGCGCGGCGGCGCCGAGCGGCAGCAGCACGCGTCCCTCGCGGCGGGCGGCGAGGATCGCCTCGGCGGCGGCGCTGGTCATGCCTCGGTCTCCTCCTCGATCGCGTCCGGCGCCGCAAGCCGCCGGTCGCGCGCCATCTCATAGAGCGCGACCGCGGCGGCTGCGGCGACGTTCAGGCTCTCGACGCCGGGCGCGATGGGCAACCGCACCAGCTCGTCGCAGGTCTCCCGCTGCAGGCGCCGCAGCCCCGATTCCTCGGCGCCGAGCACCAGCGCCACGCGCCGGTCGCGCGGCGCGGCCTGGGCCAGGGTCAGCGGCGCGTCGCCGGCGAGGCCGAGCACCCAGAAGCCGGCCTTCTGCAGCGTCATGATGGCGCGCGCCAGGTTCACCTCGCGCGCGATGGGCACGATCTCGAGCGCGCCGGAGGCGGCGCGGGCGAGCGAGCCGGTCTCCGGCGGGGCATGGCGGTCCTGCATGACGACGCAGGCCGCGCCGAAGGCCGCCGCCGAGCGCAGGATCGCGCCGACATTGCGTGGGTCGGTCACCTGGTCGAGCAGCAGCACCGGGCCGTCGGGCCTCTCGATCGCCTGGGCGAGCGCCAGCGGGGGCCGCGGCTCGGCCCGCAGGGCGGCGCCCTGGTGGACCGCGTCCTCCGCCAGGAAGGTCTGGAAGCGCTGCCGGTCCACGATCTCCGGCTGCACGCGCCAGGGTCTTTCGACACGTCGCGGCAGTCCCTGCGCGGCGTCGGCGGTCACCAGACGGCGCTTGAGCCGACGGCGCGGATTCGCCAGCGCCGCGGCCACCGCATGCAGCCCGTGCAGCCAGAGCGCGCCGGGCGGCGTCGGCTCGCGCTCGACGGGGCGGGCGGGGCGCGCGGGCGGCCGCGCGTACCCCCCGCCCCCCCGCCGGGGGGCGCCCCAGCCGCGCCGCGGGCCGCCCCCGCGGGGGGGGGGGGGCCCCGCCCCCCACCCCCGCGGGGCCCCGG
>NZ_JBWXTD010000006.1:443774-444386 GCF_056682175.1 Falsiroseomonas sp. RANM36 | reverse complement strand
CGGCTCCGCGCCGGACGCGCGGAGGGGTGCCCGAGTGGCTAAAGGGGACGGACTGTAAATCCGTTGGCTTCGCCTACGTTGGTTCGAATCCAACCCCCTCCATTTCCGTCGAGGCCCGTGGACGCGCGGGTGCCTGTCTTGCAGGCCGGCTAGGACGCGCCCCATTTGATGCCGTGCCGAGAGCACGCGGCGAATGAGCGTGCCGGGCGCGGGTGTAGCTCAATGGTAGAGCCCCAGCCTTCCAAGCTGGTTGTGCGGGTTCGATTCCCGTCACCCGCTCCAGCCCGCCCGGGCTCGGCGCGCGGACGGTCGGGCGGCAGGCCACCGGACACCACCTTCTTGCGCGTCGGGAAACCAGGGCGATGGCCAAGGCGAAATTCGAGCGGAACAAGCCGCACTGCAACATCGGGACGATCGGTCACGTGGACCATGGGAAGACGTCGCTGACGGCGGCGATCACCAAGGTGCTCGCGAAGACCGGTGGTGCGACCTTCACCGCCTATGACCAGATCGACAAGGCGCCGGAGGAGAAGGCGCGCGGCATCACGATCTCGACGGCGCATGTCGAGTACGAGACGACGAACCGCCACTACGCGCATGTGGACTGCCCCG
>NZ_JBWXTD010000006.1:438089-443674 GCF_056682175.1 Falsiroseomonas sp. RANM36 | reverse complement strand
CTTGGATGAGGGCCTGCGCTTCGCCATCCGCGAAGGCGGCCGCACCGTCGGCGCCGGCGTCGTCGCCAAGATCGTGAAGTAGGGCGCGACCACGCGCATGACGGCGGAGGAGGCGGCTTCGCGGCACCTCCTCCACCTCGACACCCGGCAGGATGCCGCGGCGTATCTCGCCGGCCTCTGCCGGATCCCGCCCGAGAATTTTTCCTGGCCTGGCGCGCAGCGCGATCCTTCGCTGCACGGGCTGAACGCGCTGCTCGCGCGCTGCCGCATCCTCCAGCTCGGCATGCGCGCGCGCGACTGGCCCGCGGACCTGCCGATGCCTGGCGCGGAGGACGTGAAGGCCTATCGCTCCGCCGCCTGGCTCGGGCATCTGCGGGACTTCCACGCCGCCTTCCTCGCCGGGCACCCGCGCGTCCTCCGGTCCCCGCTGCACCACTGCGACCTGCCGGTGCTGGGCGAGTTCGTGAACGAGGCGCAGCAGGCCTATCTCGCCGTGCATGAGGAGGAGCTCGTCGTCTTCCTCTTCGTCGGCCGCCTGCCGCAGGGCGCCTGGTATCCGGCGCGCGACCTGTTCCTGCTGCTGCGCCCGAGCGTGCTCAACCCGCGCACCGCGCTCTTCGGCTTCCTGCGTCCCTTCCTGACGGAGCCCTTGCACTTCGCCCGCTTCGTCGCGCGCGGCCTGGCCGGCACGCTGCGCCCGGCCTTCGTCGTCGGCGATCCGCGCCCCGGCCACTACCTGAAGGAATCCCTCGCCTATCTCGACGCCGCGGAGGCCGAACTTCTCGCCTTCCGCCGGCGCGGCGGGCTGCTCGTGCTGCTCGAGGACTGGTGCGCGATGGACCCGCTGGCGGTGATCCCCGCGCTGGCCGAGGGCGAGGTCCGGCGGCTGCAAGGCCCCGGCGCCGCGCTGGCGCTGCTGGAGGCCGGCATCGACGCGCATCGCGTCTATCGCACCAAGACGCATGAGGGGCCGGAGTGGCTGCGCCGCCGCTTCGGCCTGGCGCCGCTCGCCGCCTCGGCCCGCGCGGGACGCTTCCGCGTGATGCTCTCGGTGGATGCGGAGCGGGCGCGCCTGCTGAACCAGGCCAAAATCTTCCGCTTCGTGCTGCGCCGAATCGGCGTCGCCTGCGCCGCGCGCGGCCTGGCGCTGGAGGTCGCCTGGGATGGCTGGACCATCTCCGGCGAGCCCAACGACAAGGACCGGATGGTGATGGCCCGCATCGAGGCGGCGATCGCGGAGATCAAGGACGGGCTCGGCGTGCCGATCGCGGCCGAGATCCGCCTCTTCGGCCGTTCCTCCTACGCCAAGGTGGCGGAGATCGCGCCTTGCGACCTGGTGCTGACCACCCAGGGCACCGGCGCGCTGCTGCCGAGCTGGCTGCTGCAGCGCCCGACCATCGTCTATCACGTCGCGTCCATGGTCCCGAACCGCTCCGACCTGCACGAGCCGACCGTGGTGCAGCTCGACCAGCGCGCGGTGATCGAGGAGACGGAAGGCGCCGCCGAGCATGGCAGCCGCTTCTCGCTCGCGCTCTGGGGCGTGGAGGACGCGCTGCTGCGCGCGGTGGGCGAGAAACTCGGGCTCGAACGCGGACTGCTCCCTCCCCCGCAGGCGGGCGAGGCCCCGGGTGGGGGGTGAGCGCCCCCTACATCACCAGGAAGGCCGGCACCGCGTAATACGGCAGCTTCTCCAGCCTCAGCCCGCGCGCCGCCGCGAAGGCATCCGCGCCCGCGGTCGCGCCCGCCCCCAACCCGTAGTCGTCGAACAGCACCAGCCCGCCCGGCACCATCCGCGCTGCCAGTTGCTCCAGCGCGAAGCGCGTCGGCGCCGCGACATCCATGTCGAGATGCAGCAGCGCGACGCGCAGTTCGGGATGCTTCTCCAGATGCGCCGGCAGGGTGGCGAAGACGTCGCCCTCCACCAGCGAGACGTTGGAGAATCCCTTGGCGGCGATGGCGGCCTCGAGGTCGGCGCGGGCGATCCCCGGCCCGCCCGCCGCCTCGAAGCGCGCGATGAAGCCCGCATCCTGCTCGCCCTCCGCCACGGGAAAGCGGCCGAAGGCGTCGAAGCCGATCACCGCGCGCGATTCGTCGGTCTCGAACAGCCGCCGGAAGGCCAGCAGGCGCATCAGCGACGCGCCCTTGTACACCCCGCACTCCACCACCGCGCCCGGCAGGCCGGCGATGCGGCGGTAGAGCTCGGCCTGCGCCAGCAGCTTGCCCATCCGCCCGACCGGCGCGCGCAGGTGGAAGGTGTTCTCGACCTCGTAGAGGTCGGCCTCCATGTCGATGCGGTAGGTGCCCATCGCGCCGCGCCCGCCCGACTCAGAAATAGCCGAATTTCTCGAGCAGCTCGTCCACCGGGCGGCCGAGCGCCGCATTCAGCCGCACGCGGGATTCGTTGACGATGGCGTCGAGGCTCAGGCGCAGCACCTCCTCCCACCGCTCCCGCGGGATCACCACGGCGGCGTCGGCATCGGCGAAGACCACGTCGTTGTTGCGCACCGGCACGCCCGCGATCTCCACCGCGACATTCATCGCGCCGGTAGTGCCTTCGTATTTGATGTCGTTCGCCCAGGCGCCGCGCGCGAAGACCGGCAGCTCGAGCGGCGCCACCGCCTCGATGTCGCGGGTGTAGCCGTCCACCACCACCCCCGCGACGCCCGCGCGCACCGCCAGATGCGCGTTCAGCTCGCCGAAATAGGCGCGGTCCGGCACCGTGGTGGAGACCACGATCACGTCGCCCGCACGCAGGAAGGCGTAGGATTTCAGCGCATCGTAGATGCCCTTCCACTCCCCGCCCGCGCGCGTCGCGCCCGGCGGCAGCGCGACCAGCTTCAGTGTCTTGGCCCGGCCGAGGATGCGCCGCCCGGCCACCGGCTTGATCGCGGCCGGCAGGGTGCAGGCGAGCCCCATCTCCTTCGTCAGGTCGGAGAAGACGGAGGAGCTGAGATGCGGCCGCAGCGCGCGGAACAGCATCACCTCCCGCTGGCGCTCCCCGGCGCAGATCGTCTCGGCGAGCTCGAGGTCCTCCTGCCAGTTGATGTCGAGCCGCTCGCGCGCGGTCAGGTCGAACAGCAGCGGGCTGCGGCCGAAGCGCTTGTGCGGGAAGTCGGCCGAGGTCGCGCGCATCATGTAGAGGCTCATCGCCTCGATCGTGTGCGGCGGCAGGTCCACGCTGTTGGGGATGCGCCCGCGGCCATAGGCGGGCTCCTGGCCCGCCCATTCGTAGTGCTTCTCCCGCGTCACCGCGACCAGGCTGTCGGCCTGCGGCGCCTCCCGCAGGGCCGCGACGGCGCGGCGGAAGGTTTCGGGCCCCACGAAGGGCGCGGTGCAGAGCGCCTGCACGTAGAGATCGCCCCCGGCGACGGCGCGGCATTCATTGGCGAAGAGCGCGTGCCCGTCGGTGGCGTTGGAAGCGAGCGCCGGGTCGCGCCGCAGCAGCTTCACCGGCAGGTCCTCGGCCAGCCCGGCGATCTCCTCCGATTCGGTGTCGAGCCAGACCTCGTCGAAGACGCCGCTTTCCAGCATCTGGCGCAGCTTGCGGCGGAACAGGAACTCGCCGTCCAGGATGCGCATGTTCTTGGACGGTATCCGGTCGCTCGATCCCTTGGCGGGGACAAAACCGACGACGCGCAATGCGGGGTCCTTTCGGGCGGGCAGCGAACGGCCCACCTGCATAGCCGGAACGGCCGGCGGTTGCGACGGGCGCGGAGGCGTCTGGACAGGACGCGGTTGGTGTGGCGTTACCGCGCCGGATCGGGTGAAGGCAGGACGATGTCCGACAGGCAGGGGCAGGTGGAGCTGGCGGGTCTCGGCTCGCGGCTGCTGGCGCAGATCATCGACCTGTTCTGGCTGCTGCCGCTGTCCTTCGTGCTGGGCGCGGTGGCGGCCCTGGTGAATGGCGGGCAGATGTCGCTTGGCGGCGAGATGATGGCGAATCTCATCGGCGCGCTGGTGGTGCTGAGCTTCTGGGTGGAGCGTCAGGGCACGCCGGGCAAGATGGTGCTCGGCCTGCGCATCGTGGATGCCGAGACCGGCGGCGTGCCGAGCTTCGGCCGCCTCGTGCTGCGCTACACCGGCTACCTGGTCTCCGCGCTGCCGCTCGGCCTCGGCTATCTCTGGGCGATCTGGGATTCCCGCCGGCAGGGCTGGCACGACAAGATGGCCGGCACGCTCGTCATCCGCGACGCGCGCGGCTGACGCAGCCGGGCCGGGCGGCCAAGCTTGCCACCGCCCGGGCCGCCCGCTATGTGTCCGCGCTCGCGCGGCCCATGCGCGGAACGCCGGAAGACTGCCCGCAAGGCATCGCGGCGGCCCGTACGCTAGGGGCGTAGCTCAATTGGCTAGAGCGCCGGTCTCCAAAACCGGAGGTTGGGGGTTCGAGACCCTCCGCCCCTGCCATGCGGCCGCGCGGATATGTTCGCGGCCGGCGCCGGCTTCGCAGCGCCTGCGATGGAGAAGGGGGCCGAGTTGGCCAGGTTCGATCCGGTCGGTTTCGTGCGCGAGGTGCGGCAGGAGGTCGCGCGCGTCACCTGGCCGACCCGCAAGGAGACGCTGGTGACCACCGGCCTGGTGCTGGCGCTGTCGGCGCTGGCTGCCCTGTTCTTCATGCTGGTGGACTGGATCATCGCCGGCGTCATGCGCCTGCTGTTCGGACTGGGGGTGTGAGCCACGTCATGGCCGACAAGAAGTGGTACGTGGTGCACGTCTATTCGGGCTTCGAGAAGAAGATCTCGCAGCAGATCCGCGAGCAGGCCGCGCAGAAGGGCCTCGCCGACAAGTTCGAGGAGATCCTTGTTCCCTCCGAAGAGGTCGTCGAGGTCCGCCGTGGCCAGAAGACCAACCAGGAGCGGAAATTCTTCCCCGGCTACGTGCTGGTGAAGATGGAGATGACCGACGACGCCTGGCACCTGGTGAAGAACACGCCGAAGGTGACCGGCTTCCTCGGCGAGAAGAACCGGCCGACCCCGATCCGCGAGCAGGAAGCGCAGCGGATGCTGAAGCAGATGACGGACCAGGCCGACAAGCCGAAGCGCCCCGCCATCGTCTATGAGGTGGGCGAGCAGGTCCGCGTGGCCGACGGCCCCTTCACCAGCTTCAACGGCACGGTCGAGGAAGTGGACGAGGAGCGCGGCCGGGTGAAGGTGAGCGTCTCCATCTTCGGCCGCTCCACGCCGGTCGAGCTGGAATACGGGCAAGTCGAGAAGCTCTGAGGCGCCTCGCGGCCCGGCTACGGGGCGAGATCGCCACCGCCTGGGCAGCCCTTCTCGGCAGCCCCGGCGGACCCGGGCGCGTGGCGCGCGGGGCCCCCGCCGGCGCCTTCGCCGCCATGATCCCGGTCTTCGGCGCGCATCTGCTGCTGGCAGTGGCCGGCGCCGTGGCGCTGCGCGGCGCCAAGGCGGCGGCGATCGCCGTCTGCCTGCTGCTCGGCAACCCGGCCACCCATGCGGTGATCCTTCCGCTCTCCTATGCGATCGGCAGCCGCATGCTGCCGACGCCCCCCCCCCCCCGCCAGGGCAGGCTGCCGGCCGGGGTGGCCGCGGCGCGGCCCCACGCCGCGGGGACCCAGGCGGGCGGCGCGG
>NZ_JBWXTD010000006.1:434400-437989 GCF_056682175.1 Falsiroseomonas sp. RANM36 | reverse complement strand
CCCCCGGCGCCCCCCCCCCCCCCCCCCCCCCCCCCCCCCCCCCCCCCCCCCCCCCCCGCCGCCCGCCCCGCGCGAGGACTGGCTGCCGGCCTGGATGACCGCTGCGCTGCCGATCGCCGAGGAGACGCTGGCGGGCGGCGCCGTGCTGGGCCTGGTCGCGGGGCTGTCGGCCTTCCTGGTGGTGCGCGCGGCCTTGCGCCGGCACGCCGGGCCGGGTGGCCCCTGAGGCCGGCGGCCGCCAGGGAGGTCTCGCCGCCGGGCGTTCAGCGCCCGGCCAGCGCCCGCCGACCGGCCTCCGTCGCCGAGACCATCCCGCCCTGCAGCGCGACAAGGCCACCCTCCACCGCATCCTCCCACACCGTCAGCCGCGGGCAGGAGGTGCGCCAGGCGTCCAGCACCTCGGCATAGGGGCGCGGCCGCTCCGCCACGAAGGCGACGAGGTCGAGGATCAGCGGACGCAGCGTCTCGGACATGGTCGTGCCTCCTTCTTCCGCTCAGGCCAGCAGCAGCCAGGTGCCCTGGCAGATGTAGAAGCCGCCGATCGCGGCGATGATGCGGTCCGCCCAGCGGCGATACTGCGCATCCGTCATTGCCTCCAGCACGCGCTTCGCCAACATGGTGCCAAGCATCGTCGCCAGGATCGCCGCCCCCGCGAGCCAGGGATCCACGCTGCCCGGATCGGCCACCAGCGCGCCGAAATAGACCAGCTTCAGCGTGTGGCTGAGCGCCTGCACCGCGGCCTTGCTCGCCACGATCTGCCGCCGGTCCAGCCGCCCGCCGAGGAAGAAGCGGTCCAGCAGCGGGCCGGAGACGCCGGTCATCACCATCAGCGACATGCCCGCCGCGCCGGCGGCCACGCCATGCGCCGGCCGCATCGGGTCCGGCTGCCAGCGCGCGGGCAGGGCGCGCACCAGGAAGGGACTCGCGCCCAGCATCAGCAGCGCGACGCCCCGATCCGGCACCAGCAGCACCAGCGACCAGGCCCCGAGCGCGACCAGCCCGCCGGCCGAGACCCACAGCACCGGACGCCAGGCGATGTGCCGACGCCACAGCAGCGCGCGCCAGCCATTGGATGCGATCTGCGTCACCGCATGCAGCGCCATCGCCTCCGGCACCGGCAGCAGCACCAGCAGCACGCCGATCAGCACCAGCCCGCCGGCCATGCCGAAGACGCCCGAGAGGATGGAGGTCCCGAGGATGGTGAGCAGCAGGGCGGCAATGAGGGTGGGGGACATGGCCTCTCCCTGATGCGCCGCTTGCGCCCGCGCCGCAAACGGCATTTGCTGAGGCTGAGGCTCAGCTTTCCTGATGGTGACGCCCCGCCACCTGCCGCCGTTGAACGGCATCCGCGCCTTCGAGGCCGCCGCCCGCCACGGCTCCTTCGTGGCCGCCGCCGCGGAGCTGCATGCCCGCCCCGCGGCGGTGAGCCGCCTGGTCCGGCTGCTGGAGGAGCGGCTCGGCGTCGCGCTGTTCGAGCGCCACGCGAACCGCCTGACCGCCACCCCGGCGGGCGCTGCCTATCGCGCCGGGCTCACCCCGCTGCTCGACGGGCTCGCGCGCCTCACCGCCGAGGTCGTGGCGCGGCCGGCGGCACCCGTGCTGACCGTCGGTGTCGGCCCCACCTTCGCGATCCGTTGGCTGATCCCGCGGCTGGCCGCCTTCACCCGCGCCGAGCCGGGGATCGAGGTGCGCATCGCGACCGGCGGGGCCGCCGTCCCCTTCGCCGAGGGCTGGAGCTGCAACATCCGCCTCGGCGCCGGCGATTGGCCCGGCTTCGCCGCCGACCGGCTGGTCTCGGCGGACCTGATGCCCGTCGCCGCCCCTTTGCTCGCCGTCCGCCTCGCCGCGCCCGCGGATCTGGCGGGGGAGACGCTGCTGCGCGTCGCGCATGCGCCGCAGGACTGGCCGCGCTGGGCCGAGGCGGCGGGCCTGCCCGGCCTCGCCGCCGCGGGTCCCGTCTTCGAGTTCTACGGCCAGGCGCTGCAGGCGGCCGCCGACGGGATGGGCGTCGCGATGGGCATCCGCCCCTATGTGGACGACGACATCGCCGCCGGCCGCCTCGTCGCGCCCTTCGCGGTGACGGTGCCGAAGGGCATGGGGTGGTATCTGGTGCATCGGCCGGAGGCCGCTTCGGACCCCGCCTTCGCCGCCTTCCGCCGATGGATTCTCCGGGCGGCGGCCGAGGGCTCGCCCGGCACTGGACATCCGCCCGCGCCGGCTCTATAGGCCCGCGCTCGCCGCGGCCCGGGGCCTTCCCTGGGCCGTTTGGCGCTTTTCGGGGAACGCGGGAGATGCCGGTGCGGGCATCGCCAGGACCGCGGGCCTCTGGAACCCAGAGGACTGACACGTGGCAAAGAAGATCGTCGGCTACATCAAGCTGCAGATCCCGGCCGGCAAGGCGAATCCCTCGCCGCCGGTGGGTCCCGCGCTCGGCCAGCGCGGCCTGAACATCATGCAGTTCGTGAAGGAATTCAACGCGGCGACGCAGCAGATGGAGCCGGGCACCCCCACGCCCGTCGTCATCACGGCGTATGCGGACCGCACCTTCTCCTTCATCACCAAGACCCCGCCCAACACCTACTTCCTGATGAAGGCCGCCAAGATCGAGAAGGGCAGCCAGACCCCGGGCAAGGGCGGCACGGTCGGGCGCGTGACGAAGTCGCAGCTGCGCGAGATCGCGGCCGTGAAGATGAAGGACATGAACTGCACCGATGTCGAGAGCGCGGTGCGCATGCTCGCCGGCTCCGCCCGGTCCATGGGCATGACCGTGGTGGAGGGCTGAGGCCATGGCGAAGATCGGCAAGCGCCTCAAGGCCCTGAACGGCGCCTTCGACCGCGAGAAGAGCTACGGCCTCGAGGAGGCCATCAAGCTGGTGAAGTCGAACGCCAAGGCGAAGTTCGACGAGACGGTCGAGATCGCGATGAACCTCGGCATCGACCCCCGCCATGCCGACCAGATGGTCCGCGGCGTGGTCGGGCTGCCGGCCGGCACCGGCAAGACGGTGCGCGTCGGTGTCTTCGCCCGCGGCCCGAAAGCGGAGGAAGCCAAGGCCGCCGGCGCCGATGTGGTGGGCGCGGACGACCTCGCCGCCCTGGTGCAGGAAGGCAAGATCGAGTTCGAGCGCTGCATCGCGACGCCCGACATGATGGCCCTGGTCGGGCGGCTCGGTAAGGTGCTCGGCCCGCGCGGCCTGATGCCGAACCCGAAGCTCGGCACCGTGACGATGGACGTGAAGGGTGCGGTCACCGCGGCGAAGGCCGGCCAGGTCGAGTTCCGGGCCGAGAAGGCGGGCATCGTGCATGCCGGCATCGGCAAGGCCTCCTTCGGCGAGGACAAGCTGCTCGAGAATGCGCGCGCCTTCATCGACGCGATCCAGAAGGCCCGCCCGAGCGGGGCGAAGGGCACCTATGTGAAGAAGGTGTCCCTCTCCTCCTCGATGGGCCCGGGCGTGAAGGTGGACCTGGCGACGCTGGCCGCCGGCGCCTGATTTCGAGATACGGCGGCTTCGGCCGCCGGGCAGGGGGGGGGGGCCCGCCCCCCCCCCCCCCCCGGCGGGGCCCCCCGAGGGCCAAACCCCCCGCCCCCCGG
>NZ_JBWXTD010000006.1:434008-434300 GCF_056682175.1 Falsiroseomonas sp. RANM36 | reverse complement strand
GCAGGGGCCTCGGCCCCTGCCCGAACCTGTCGGAGACCTCCTGTGACCATCCCCCCTGTCCTCGGACGGGTGATGGCCTTGAAGCGGCCGCAAGGCCCGCAGGGGATAGATGGGGTGCCGAGAAGTTATTGGTCGCCAGGGGCGCGAGTCCCTGATCGGCTTGGCTTGACGGTCCCTTCCAACAGGCGAGTCCCCGGGCGGCGGAAGCTGACCGGTTTCATCGCGTTCCGCCCTTCCAAAAGGTGGAACCCCGACGTGATCGCCGGAGGGCGCCGGGGCCTGGCAGCCCCGG
>NZ_JBWXTD010000006.1:432590-433908 GCF_056682175.1 Falsiroseomonas sp. RANM36 | reverse complement strand
CTTGACGGTCCCTTCCAACAGGCGAGTCCCCGGGCGGCGGAAGCTGACCGGTTTCATCGCGTTCCGCCCTTCCAAAAGGTGGAACCCCGACGTGATCGCCGGAGGGCGCCGGGGCTGCCAGGCCCCGAGCACCCGAAGGCGTGAATCACGGAGGCAAACTAAGGAGACGGGACGTGGACCGTACGGAAAAGCGCGCCTTCGTGCAGGCGATGCAGGCGGTGTTCGCGGACACGTCGTTCGTCCTCGTCAGCCAGAACAAGGGGCTGACGGTGGCCGATGCGACGGTGCTGCGGCGGCGCATGCGTGACGCCGGCGCGAGCTACAAGGTGGCGAAGAACCGGCTGGCCTCGCTCGCCCTCGATGGCACGAAGTTCCAGGCCATCCAGCCCCTGCTGAAGGGTCCGACCGCGCTCGCGTGGTCGAAGGATCCGGTGGCGGTGGCGAAGACGGCCGTGGAGTTCGCCAGGACCAACGACAAGTTCGTGATCCTGGGCGGGGCTCTCGGGACCCAGACGCTGAACGCCGATGGCGTGAAGGCGCTGGCCGAGCTGCCCTCGCTCGAGACGCTGCGTGCGCAGCTGCTCGGCCTGATCCAGACCCCGGCGACGCGGATCGCCGGCGTGCTGCAGGCCCCGGGCAGCCAGCTCGCGCGGGTGTTCTCGGCCTATGCCAAGAAGGACGAGACGGCGGAGGCGGCCTGAGGCCGGCTCGCAGCCACAGTGCCATCAGCCCGGGGGCCAGCGCCGCCGGGTGTTGCAAACTTCAAGCCAAGCCACTAGATCAGAGGATACACGAACATGGCCGATCTTGCGAAGCTGGTTGACGAGCTCTCCAGCCTGACGGTTCTGGAAGCTGCCGAGCTCTCGAAGATGCTCGAGGAGAAGTGGGGCGTGTCCGCCGCGGCGCCGGTCGCCGTGGCCGCCGCGCCGGCCGCGGCTGCGGCCGCTGCCCCGGCCGCCGAGGAGAAGACGGAATTCACCGTCGTCCTGAAGGCGGGTGGCGACAAGAAGATCAACGTGATCAAGGAGATCCGTACGATCACCGGCCTCGGCCTGAAGGAGGCCAAGGATCTCGTCGAGGGCGCGCCGAAGACCGTGAAGGAAGGCGTGAACAAGGACGAGGCGGCGAAGATCAAGAAGGTGCTGGAAGAGAACGGCGCCACGGTCGAGATCACCTGATCGGCCGGCGCGGCCGCTCCCCTGTCAGGGGTGGGTGGGCGCGCCCAAGGTGGCCCGGGGCGACCCGGGCCGGGGGGGCGGGGTGGGGACGGGGGGGGGGGGGGCGGGGGGGGGGCCCCCCCCCCCGCGGGGGTGGCGGG
>NZ_JBWXTD010000006.1:428035-432490 GCF_056682175.1 Falsiroseomonas sp. RANM36 | reverse complement strand
GCGCGGGGGGGGGGGGGGGGGGGGGGGGGGGGGGGGGGGGGGGGGGGGGCGCCCGCGCCCCCCCCCCCCCCCCCCCCCCCGCGCCTGCGTTTTTCCGGCGCGGCCCAGGGCGGCGCCGGTCTGATTGCCAGAAGCAGCCATCCGGCCCGGTGCGGGGCCGGCGGGCGAGGGAAGCGGGACAGGCATGAACGCTATCACGAGGTCGTTCACCGGGCGCAAGCGCATTCGGAAGTCCTTCGGGCGGCTGCCCGAAGTGGCCCCGATGCCCAACCTCATCGACGTGCAGCGCGCCTCCTACGAGGCGTTCCTGCAGATGGGGGTTGACCCGGATGCGCGGCTGCATGCGGGGCTGCAGGAAGTCTTCAAGTCCGTCTTCCCGATCGACGATTTCGGCGGCCGCGGCCGCCTCGAATTCGTCCAGTACGAGCTCGAAGAGCCGAAATACGACGTCGAGGAGTGCATCCAGCGCGGCCTGACCTTCGCCGCCCCGCTCAAGGTGCGCCTGCGCCTGATCGTGTGGGACGTGGACGAGGACACCGGCAGCCGTTCCGTCCGCGACATCAAGGAACAGGATGTCTACATGGGCGACATGCCGCTCATGACGGACAACGGCACCTTCATCATCAACGGCACCGAGCGCGTCATCGTCTCCCAGATGCACCGTTCGCCGGGCGTGTTCTTCGACCACGACAAGGGCAAGACGCACAGCAGCGGCAAGTACCTCTTCGCCGCGCGCGTCATCCCCTATCGCGGCTCCTGGCTCGACTTCGAGTTCGATGCCAAGGACATCTGCTACGTCCGCATCGACCGCAAGCGGAAGCTGCCGGCGACGACGCTGCTCTATGCGCTCGACAGCGTGTGGACCGAGGGCGAGCGCGCCCGCCGCGCCAATGAGGGGCTGCCGGCGCTCGAGCCGCACGAGATCCGCGGCATGGACGCCGAGGAGATCCTGAACGCCTTCTATGGCCAGGTGGTCTTCACCCGCGGCCCGAAGGGCTGGTCGCGCCCCTTCGACCCCGAGGCCTTCCGCAACGTGAAGCTGGCCGAGGCGCTGGTGGATGCGAAGACCGGGCAGGTGGTGGCCGAGAAGGAGGCCAAGATGACCGCCCGCGCCGCGCGGAAGATCGCGGAGGGCGGCACGACCGAGGTGCTGGCCGGCCGCGCCGACCTGCTCGGCCGCTTCGTCGCCGAGGATATGGTGGACTACCAGAGCGGCGAGATCTGGGCCGAGGCCGGCGAGGAGCTGACCGAGGCGAAGCTGACCGCGATCGAGGAAGCCGGCCTCGACCGCCTGCCGACGCTCGCCATCGACCAGGCGACCGGCCCCTGGATGCGCAACACGCTCGCGGTGGACAAGAACTCCAACCGCGAAGAGGCGCTGATGGACATCTACCGGGTGATGCGCCCGGGCGAGCCGCCGACCGCCGACACCGCCGAGAACCTGTTCCGCGGCCTGTTCTTCGACCCTGAGCGCTACGACCTCTCGGCCGTCGGCCGGGTGAAGATGAACATGCGCCTCGGCTTCTCCACCGAGGAGGTGCCGGACCACATCCGCACCCTGCGCAAGGAGGACATCGTCGCGACGCTGCGCGTGCTGCTGCAGCTGAAGGACGGCGTCGGCTCGATCGACGACATCGACAACCTCGGCAACCGGCGCGTGCGCTCGGTCGGCGAGCTGATGGAGAACCAGTACCGCGTCGGCCTGCTGCGCATGGAGCGCGCGATCAAGGAGCGGATGGGCGCCGTCGACATCGACAGCGTGATGCCGCACGACCTGATCAACGCGAAGCCGGCCGCGGCGGCGGTGCGCGAGTTCTTCGGCAGCTCGCAGCTCAGCCAGTTCATGGACCAGACCAACCCGCTCAGCGAGGTGACGCACAAGCGCCGCCTCTCGGCGCTCGGTCCGGGCGGCCTGACGCGCGAGCGCGCCGGCTTCGAGGTTCGCGACGTCCACCCGACGCATTACGGCCGCATCTGCCCGATCGAGACGCCGGAAGGCCCGAACATCGGCCTGATCAACAGCCTCGCGACCTTCGCCAAGGTGAACAAGTACGGCTTCATCGAGACGCCGTACCGCCTGGTTCGGGAAGGCAAGGTGACCGGCGATCCGCGCTACCTCTCCGCCATGGAGGAGGAGCGCCTGGTCGTGGCGCAGGCCGATGCCGAGCTCGACGCCGAGGGCAACTTCAAGTCCGAGCTGGTCAGCGTGCGCTCGGGCGGCGACTTCCGCCTGGTGAAGCCCGAGGAAGTCACGGCGATCGACGTCTCGCCGAAGCAGCTCGTCTCCGTCGCCGCGGCGCTGATCCCGTTCCTGGAGAACGACGACGCCAACCGCGCGCTGATGGGCTCGAACATGCAGCGCCAGGCGGTGCCGCTGATCCGCGCCGACGCGCCGCTGGTCGGCACCGGCATGGAAGGTGCGGTGGCGCGCGATTCGGGTGCGACCATCGTGGCGCGCCGCGACGGCGTGATCGACAGCATCGACGGTGCGCGCATCGTGGTGCGCGCGACGGGCGACGAAGGCACGACGCGCGGCGTGGACATCTACCGCCTGCGCAAGTTCCAGCGTTCCAACCAGTCCACCTGCATCAACCAGCGCCCGCTGGTGAAGGTGGGCGACCGGGTGAAGGCCGGCGACATCATCGCCGACGGCCCGAGCACGGAGCTCGGCGAGCTCGCGCTCGGCCGCAACGTGCTCTGCGCCTTCATGCCGTGGAACGGGTACAACTTCGAGGACAGCATCCTGATCAGCGAGCGCATCGCGAAGGACGACGTCTTCACCTCGATCCACATCGAGGAATTCGAGGTGATGGCCCGCGACACCAAGCTCGGCCAGGAGGAGATTACTCGAGATATTCCGAACGTCGGCGAGGAGGCCCTCCGGAATCTGGATGAGGCCGGCATCGTCTACATCGGGGCGGAAGTGCAGCCGGGAGACATCCTCGTGGGCAAGGTGACCCCGAAGGGTGAGTCCCCGATGACACCTGAAGAAAAGCTGCTCCGCGCGATCTTCGGCGAGAAGGCGTCTGACGTGCGCGACACCTCGCTGCGCCTGCCGCCCGGTGTCGCCGGCACGATCGTGGACGTGCGCGTGTTCAGCCGCCGCGGCGTGGACAAGGACGAGCGCGCCATGGCGATCGAGCGCGCTGAGATCGAGCGTCTCGCGAAGGACCGCGACGACGAGAAGGCGATCCAGGAGCGGAGCTTCTACAGCCGGCTGCGCGAGCGCCTGCTGGGCAAGAAGGCGGCCGGCGGCTTCAAGGGTGTGAAGGCCGGCACCGAGATCACCGACCATGTGCTGGAGGAGTTCGCCAAGGCGACCTGGCGCCAGATCGGCGTGCAGGACGATGCGGCGATGGCCGAGATCGAGGCGCTGAAGCGCGAGTTCGACGCGGCGGTCGAGCGCCTGCAGAAGCGCTTCGAGAGCAAGGTCGAGAAGCTGCAGCGCGGCGACGAGCTGCCGCCCGGCGTGATGAAGATGGTCAAGGTCTTCGTCGCGGTGAAGCGGAAGCTGCAGCCCGGCGACAAGATGGCCGGCCGCCACGGCAACAAGGGCGTGGTCTCTCGCGTCGTGCCGGTGGAGGACATGCCGTTCCTGGAAGACGGGACCAGCGTCGATCTGGTGCTGAACCCGCTCGGCGTGCCGTCGCGCATGAATGTCGGCCAGATCCTGGAGACGCATCTGGGCTGGGCCTGCGCCAACATGGGCAAGCAGATCGGCGAGATGGTCGAGGAGTACCGCCGCGGCGGCGCGATGCGCGAGGAACTGCGCGCGAAGCTCGTCGAGGCGTATGGCGAGGAGATCGTCGCGCGCGACGTCGATCCGCTGGACGACGACCAGCTGATCGAGCTGTGCGAGAACCTGAAGAAGGGCATCCCGATCGCGACGCCGGTCTTCGACGGCGCGCGGATGGCCGACATCGAAGGCATGCTGGAGAAGGCCGGCCTCGACCGTTCCGGCCAGGTCTGGTTGCATGATGGCCGCACCGGCGAGAAGTTCGAGCGGCGCGTGACGGTGGGCTACATCTACATGCTCAAGCTGCATCACCTGGTGGACGACAAGATCCACGCGCGCTCCATCGGCCCCTACTCGCTCGTCACCCAGCAGCCGCTGGGCGGCAAGGCGCAGTTCGGCGGCCAGCGCTTCGGCGAGATGGAGGTCTGGGCGCTGGAAGCCTACGGCGCCGCCTACACGCTGCAGGAGATGCTGACGGTGAAGTCGGACGACGTCTCGGGCCGCACCAAGGTCTACGAGGCGATCGTGCGCGACCAGGACACCTTCGAGGCGGGCGTGCCGGAATCCTTCAACGTGCTGGTGAAGGAGCTGAAGTCGCTCGGCCTCAACGTGGATCTCGAGAACCGCCCCGCCTGACGCGGCGGTTCGCCTTCCCGGGGGGCGCGCCGGGGCGCGGGGGCCCGCGGGCCAGAGGCGGCGGCGCGGCGCCCCCCCGCCCC
>NZ_JBWXTD010000006.1:422611-428025 GCF_056682175.1 Falsiroseomonas sp. RANM36 | reverse complement strand
TTTGATCTCGCCATAGGCCCAGGACGGGATCGTCTCGGGCGAGGCGATCGTGATCTTGATCTGGTCGAAAGTCATCGCCTGCCCCGCGCGCGCCGGCCGGACGGAGACGACGGCATGAACGAACTGATGAAGATCCTCGGCCAGACCGGCCAGGCGATGACTTTCGACCAGATCAAGATCTCGATCGCCTCGCCCGAGACGATCCGGTCCTGGTCCTATGGCGAGATCAAGAAGCCCGAGACGATCAACTACCGCACCTTCAAGCCGGAGCGGGACGGGCTGTTCTGCGCGCGCATCTTCGGTCCGATCAAGGACTACGAGTGCCTGTGCGGCAAGTACAAGCGGATGAAGTTCCGCGGGATCATCTGCGAGAAATGCGGCGTCGAGGTGACGCTGGCGAAGGTCCGGCGCGAGCGCATGGGCCATATCGAGCTCGCCTCGCCGGTCGCCCACATCTGGTTCATGAAGTCGCTGCCCAGCCGCGTCGGGCTGATGGTGGACATGAGCCTGAAGGAGCTGGAGAAGGTCCTCTACTTCGAGAGCTACGTGGTGCTGGAGCCGGGCCTGACGGACCTGAAGCTGCACCAGCTCCTCACCGAGGACCAGCTGCAGTCGAAGCAGGACGAGTTCGGCGACGACGCCTTCTCCGTCGGCATCGGCGCGGAGGCGGTGAAGCAGATGCTCGCCGCGATCGACATCAACAAGGAAGCGCCGAAGCTGCGCGGCGAGCTGAAGGAGACGACCTCCGAGGCGAAGCGCAAGAAGCTCGTGAAGCGGCTGAAGCTGCTCGAGAGCTTCGCCGAGAGCGGCGCGCGGCCGGAGTGGATGATCCTCGACGTGGTCCCGGTGATCCCGCCCGAGCTGCGCCCGCTGGTGCCGCTGGACGGCGGGCGCTTCGCGACGTCTGACCTGAACGACCTCTATCGCCGCGTCATCAACCGGAACAACCGGCTGAAGCGCCTGATCGAGCTGCGCGCGCCCGACATCATCGTGCGCAACGAGAAGCGCATGCTGCAGGAGGCGGTGGACGCGCTGTTCGACAACGGCCGCCGCGGCCGCGCGATCACGGGCGCCAACAAGCGCCCGCTGAAGTCGCTCAGCGACATGCTGAAGGGCAAGCAGGGCCGGTTCCGGCAGAACCTGCTCGGCAAGCGCGTGGACTATTCCGGTCGTTCGGTCATCGTCGTCGGGCCGGAGCTCAAGCTCCACCAGTGCGGCCTGCCGAAGAAGATGGCGCTCGAGCTGTTCAAGCCCTTCATCTACTCGAAGCTCGAGAAATACGGCCACGCCACGACCATCAAGGCCGCGAAGCGGATGGTGGAGAAGGAACGGCCGGAGGTGTGGGACATCCTCGAGGAGGTGATCCGCGAGCATCCCGTGCTGCTGAACCGCGCGCCGACGTTGCACCGGCTCGGCATCCAGGCCTTCGAGCCGGTGCTGGTGGAAGGCAAGGCGATCCAGCTGCACCCGCTGGTCTGCACCGCCTTCAACGCGGATTTCGACGGCGACCAGATGGCCGTGCATGTCCCGCTGAGCCTCGAGGCCCAGCTGGAAGCGCGCGTGCTGATGATGTCCACCAACAACATCCTCAGCCCGGCGAACGGCAAGCCGATCATCGTGCCTTCGCAGGACATCGTGCTCGGCCTCTACTACCTTTCGCTCGAGACGCCGGAGTTCAAGGCGACGGAGGAGAAGGACGCGCCGGCCTTCGCCACGATGGGCGAGATCGAGCAGGCGCTGGCCAACGGCTCGATCCGGCTGCACAGCAAGATCCGCGCGCGCCGCAAGGCCATGGACCGCGACGGCAACACCGTCACCGAGCGCGTCGTCACCACGGCGGGGCGGATGATGATGGGCGCGCTGCTGCCGCTGCATCCGAGCCTGCCCTTCTCCCTGCTCAACCGGCTGCTGACGAAGAAGAACATCTCCGACGTGATCGACGCGGTGTACCGCCACTGCGGCCAGAAGGAGAGCGTGATCTTCGCCGACCGGCTGATGGGCCTCGGCTTCCGCAACGCGGCGAAGGCCGGCATCTCCTTCGGCAAGGACGACATGGTGATCCCCGACAGCAAGGGGTCGCTGATCTCCGCGACGAAGGACCAGGTGAAGGAGTTCGAGCAGCAGTATCTCGACGGCCTGATCACCGCCGGCGAGCGCTACAACAAGGTGGTGGACGCCTGGTCGCGCTGCACCGAGGAGGTGGCGCAGGCGATGATGAAGGAGATCATGAAGCAGGAGGTGGGCAAGCCGGCCAACTCCGTGTGGATGATGTCGCACTCCGGCGCGCGCGGCTCGCCCGCGCAGATGCGCCAGCTCGCCGGCATGCGTGGCCTGATGGCGAAGCCGAGCGGCGAGATCATCGAGCAGCCGATCATCTCGAACTTCAAGGAAGGCCTGACCGTGCTGGAGTACTTCAACTCCACCCACGGCGCCCGCAAGGGCCTGGCCGACACCGCGCTGAAGACGGCGAACAGCGGCTACCTCACGCGTCGCCTGGTGGATGTCGCGCAGGACTGCATCATCGTCGAGGAGGATTGCGGCACCGAGCGCGGCATCACCGTGCGCGCGGTGATGGATGGCGGCGAGGTCGTCTCCTCGCTGTCCGAACGCATCCTCGGCCGCTTCGTGCAGGAGGACGTGCTCGATCCGGCGACGGGCGAGGTGATCGTGCCGCGCAACACGCTGGTCGAGGAGAGCGAGGCCGAGCGGATCGAGAAGGCCGGCGTGGAGGGGGTGAAGATCCGCTCCGTGCTGACCTGCGACTCGCGCGTCGGCGTTTGCGGCCACTGCTATGGCCGCGACCTGGCGCGCGGCACGCCGGTGAATGTGGGCGAGGCGGTCGGCGTGATCGCCGCGCAGTCCATCGGCGAGCCCGGCACGCAGCTGACGATGCGCACCTTCCACATCGGCGGCGCGGCGCAGCGCGGCGCGGAGCAGTCCGCGGTGGAGGCGATGACGGACGGCACGGCGAAGTTCCTGAACCGCCAGGTCGTCACGAACAGCTCCGGTGCGCCGATCGTGATGAGCCGCAACTGCGAGGCGGTGGTCTATGACGCGAATGGCCGCGAGCGCGGCCGGCTGCGCGTGCCCTACGGCGCGCGCCTGCTGGTCGAGGAGGGCGCTTCGGTCACCCGCGGCCAGAAGCTTGCCGAGTGGGATCCCTTCACCCTGCCGATCATCACCGAGAAGAACGGCAAGGTGGAGTTCGCCGACCTGATCGACAACTTCACCCTGGTGGAGCGGATGGACGAGGTCACCGGCCTCTCCTTCAAGGAGGTGGTCGAGTACAAGACCGCCGGCCGCGGCGCCGATCTCCGCCCGCGCCTGATCCTGCGCGACGACAAGGGCAACGTGGTGAAGCGCGACAACGGCAGCGAGGCGATCACCTTCCTGCCGCCCGGCTCGCTGCTCTCGGTCGAGAATGGCAAGGAGGTCTTCGCCGGCGACGTCATCGCGCGCATGCCGCGCGAATCGTCCAAGACGCGCGACATCACGGGCGGCCTGCCGCGCGTGGCGGAGTTGTTCGAGGCGCGGCGCCCGAAGGATGCGGCGATCATCGCCGACATCGACGGCCGCGTGGAGTTCGGCAAGGACTACAAGGCCAAGCGCCGCATCCTGGTCGTCCCCGACGCCCCGGAAGGCAGCGACGAACCGCCGACGCCGCGCGAATACCTGGTGCCGAAGGGCAAGCACGTCTCGGTGCAGGAAGGCGACTACGTGAAGGCCGGCGACCCGCTGGTGGACGGCCCCCGCGTGCCGCACGACATCCTGCGCGTGCTGGGCGTCGAGGCTCTCGCGAACTACCTCGTGAACGAGATCCAGGACGTCTATCGACTGCAGGGCGTGAAGATCAACGACAAGCATATCGAGGTGATCGTCCGGCAGATGCTGCAGAAGGTGGAGATCGTCGATCCGGGCGACACCACCTTCCTGGTGGGCGAGACGGTGGAGCGCATCGAGTTCGACATCGAGAACGAGAAGCGCATTGCCGCGAAAGAGCGGCCCGCCCGGGCCGAGCCGGTGCTGCAGGGCATCACCAAGGCCTCGCTGCAGACCACCAGCTTCATCTCCGCGGCCTCCTTCCAGGAGACCACCCGCGTGCTGACCGAGGCCGCCACGGCGGGCAAGGTGGATACGCTGGCCGGCCTGAAGGAGAACGTGATCGTCGGGCGCCTGATCCCGGCGGGCACCGGCTCGGTGATGAACCGCCTGCGGGCGCTGGCCGCGCATCGCGCCCTGGCGCCGGAGATGCCCGGCCTCCTGACCATCCTCGCCCCCCGTCACCCCGAGCGCGGCGCCGCGGTGGCGGCCGAGGCCGCCGGCCTGCCCACCGCAAGGCGCGGGGCCGGCGCGCTGCCGGGGCCGGAGACGGCGGTCTATGTCGCCGACACGCTGGGCGAGCTCGGCCTGTTCTACCGCGTCGCGCAGGTGGCCCTGGTCGGCGGCTCCCTGGTGCCGCATGGCGGGCAGAACCCGCTGGAGCCGGCGCGGCTCGGCTGCCCGATCCTGCTCGGCCCGCACACCGCGAACTTCGCCGAGCCGGTGGAGCGCCTGCTGGTCGCCGGGGGGGCGGTCCGGCTCGCCGATCCCGCCGCGCTGGCGCCGGCCATCCGCGACGTGCTATCCGATCCCGGCCGCGCGCGGGCGTTGTCCGAGGCTGCCGCCGTGGTCGCCGAAGGCCGTGCCGACCTGCCGGAACGGGTGGCCGAGGCGCTGCTTGGCCTGATGCCGCCGCCGGATCCTCCGGCGGAGACGCCCGCGCAAGGGCGCCGGACGGGCTTCCTGACGAACGAGGTTTGATGAGGGCACCCGGGTTCTGGGTGGGCGGCGGGGGGATCACGCCCCTCCTCCTCTCCCCCCTTTCGGCGATCTATGCCGGCGTCACGGCGCGGCGCATGGCGCGCGGCGGCTGGCGGGCGCCGGTGCCGGTGATCTGCTGCGGCAACGCCACCGCCGGCGGCGCCGGCAAGACCACCGTCGCGCTCGACATCGGCCGCCGCCTGGCCGACCGCGGCATCGCGGCGCATTTCCTGCTGCGCGGCTATGGCGGCACCGTGAAGGGTCCGGCCCGCGTGGACCCGAACGCGCATGACAGCACCCAGGTGGGCGACGAGGCCCTGCTGCTGGCCGAGGTGCGGCCCACCTGGGTCTCGGGCGACCGGGCCGCCGGCGCGCGCGCCGCGGTTGCCGCCGGCGCCCAGGCCATCGTGATGGATGACGGGCTGCAGAACCCGACGCTGGAAAAGGATCTTTCCCTTCTCGTCGTGGACGGCAGCTTCGGCTTCGGCAATGGCCGGGTGATCCCGGCCGGCCCCCGGCGCGCGCCCCGCGCCCCGGCGGCGGCGCGGGCCGGCGCGGCGGGGCGGGTCGGCAAGGGCGAGACGGGCGCGCGGGCACCCCATCCCCCCCGCCGG
>NZ_JBWXTD010000006.1:420512-422511 GCF_056682175.1 Falsiroseomonas sp. RANM36 | reverse complement strand
GGCCCCGGGGGGGGGGCTGCCGGGGCGGGGGGGGGGGGCGGGCCCGCGCGCGCGGGCCCGCACCGCCCTGGCGGCGCGGCGCGCCCCGGCGCCGCTTCCGGGCCCGGCGCGCGCGGCCGAATAACACGTCGCATAGCTGACCTGCGAAACGCGAAGGCCGGTTCCCTGCAAAGGGGCCGGCCTTTCGCTTTTCGCGGCCGCTCGCGCAGGGCCAGTTCCGAGGCCTGGAGCGCCTTCTTGGAAATGCGCCCGTCACCTTCGCTTGACTCCCCGGGGACCGAGGGCTAATCAGCCGTCCCTCGGCCGGGGGCGGCGCCGCGAAGGCGTTCCACTCGGCTGGGCTGTATTTGGTCCAACAGCGCAGCGCCGCCGGCGCCGCCTCCCGCAGGGGGGCTGAGGCCGGGGGTGGGACAAGTGCCCGTGGGGATCGCGCATGCGCGCGCCCGGCGGGTGCATGTGCTTGGCGGGCCGCAAGGACTTCGAAGGGGCGTCATGCCGACGATCAACCAGCTCATCGCCCAGGGGCGTGAGCCGAACCCGAAGCGGAACAAGGTGCCGGCCCTGCAGGGCTGCCCGCAGAAGCGCGGCGTCTGCACGCGCGTCTACACGACCACGCCGAAGAAGCCGAACTCCGCGCTCCGCAAGGTCGCCAAGGTGCGCCTGACGAACGGCTACGAGGTCGTCAGCTACATCCCCGGCGAGGGCCACAACCTGCAGGAGCACTCCGTGGTGCTCATCCGTGGCGGCCGCGTGAAGGACCTTCCGGGCGTGCGCTACCACATCCTGCGCGGCGTGCTGGACACCCAGGGCCTGCCGAAGCGGCGCAAGCGGCGCTCGCTGTACGGCGCCAAGCGGCCGAAGTAAGGGAGACGGGATCAATGTCGCGCCGTCACCGCGCCGAGAAGCGCGAGGTCCTGCCGGATCCGAAGTTCGGGGACATCGTGCTCAGCCGCTTCATGAACGTGCTGATGTACGACGGGAAGAAGTCCGTCGCGGAGAACATCGTCTATGGGGCGATGGACACGCTGAAGCGCAAGGGCGGCGCCAATGCCGACCCGCTCCGCCTCTTCCACGAGGCGATGGAGAATGTGAAGCCGGCGATCGAGGTGCGGTCGCGGCGCGTCGGCGGCGCCACCTACCAGGTGCCCGTCGAGGTCCGGCCGGAGCGCCGCCAGGCGCTGGCGATCCGCTGGCTGATCGAGGCCGCGCGCAAGCGCGGCGAGAACACGATGGAGGAGCGCCTCTCGGCGGAGCTGATGGACGCGGCGAACAACCGCGGCACGGCCGTCAAGAAGCGCGAGGACACGCATCGCATGGCCGAGGCCAACAAGGCCTTCAGCCACTATCGTTGGTAACTCCGCGCGAGCGCGCGGAGCGTCGTTGATGCCGCGCCCGAAGGCGTGGCGCTGGTGAAGCACGGATCGATCGGGAAGCACGACCATGGCCAAGGCGAAATTCGAGCGGAACAAGCCGCACTGCAACATCGGGACGATCGGTCACGTGGACCATGGGAAGACGTCGCTGACGGCGGCGATCACCAAGGTGCTCGCGAAGACCGGCGGCGCGACCTTCACCGCCTATGACCAGATCGACAAGGCGCCGGAGGAGAAGGCGCGCGGCATCACGATCTCGACGGCGCATGTCGAGTACGAGACGACGAACCGCCACTACGCGCATGTGGACTGCCCCGGCCACGCGGACTACGTGAAGAACATGATCACGGGTGCGGCGCAGATGGACGGCGCGATCCTGGTCGTGTCGGCGGCCGACGGCCCGATGCCGCAGACGCGCGAGCACATCCTGCTGGCGCGGCAGGTCGGCGTCCCCGCGCTGGTGGTGTTCCTGAACAAGATGGACATGGCCGACCCCGACCTGGTCGAGCTGGTGGAGATGGAGGTGCGCGAGCTGCTGTCGTCCTACCAGTTCCCGGGCGACGACATCCCGGTGATCAAGGGCTCGGCGCTGTGCGCGCTCGAGGACAAGCAGCCGGAGATCGGCG
>NZ_JBWXTD010000006.1:402433-420412 GCF_056682175.1 Falsiroseomonas sp. RANM36 | reverse complement strand
ACTACGTGAAGAACATGATCACGGGTGCGGCGCAGATGGACGGCGCGATCCTGGTCGTGTCGGCGGCCGACGGCCCGATGCCGCAGACGCGCGAGCACATCCTGCTGGCGCGGCAGGTCGGCGTCCCCGCGCTGGTGGTGTTCCTGAACAAGATGGACATGGCCGACCCCGACCTGGTCGAGCTGGTGGAGATGGAGGTGCGCGAGCTGCTGTCGTCCTACCAGTTCCCGGGCGACGACATCCCGGTGATCAAGGGCTCGGCGCTGTGCGCGCTCGAGGACAAGCAGCCGGAGATCGGCGAGCAGGCGATCCTGAAGCTGATGGAGGCGGTGGACGCCTACATCCCGCAGCCGGAGCGTCCGAAGGACCGCCCCTTCCTGATGCCGATCGAGGACGTGTTTTCGATCAGCGGCCGCGGGACGGTGGTGACGGGCCGTGTTGAGCGCGGGATCATCAAGGTTGGCGAGGAAGTCGAGATCGTCGGCCTGAAGGACACGGTGAAGACGACGGTCACCGGCGTCGAGATGTTCCGCAAGCTGCTGGACAGCGGCGAGGCGGGGGACAACATCGGCGCGCTGCTGCGCGGCACGAAGCGCGAGGACGTGGAGCGCGGGCAGGTGCTGGCGGCGCCGGGCTCGATCACGCCGCACACGCAGTTCAAGGCCGAGGCGTATATCCTGACGAAGGAGGAGGGCGGTCGCCACACGCCGTTCTTCACGAACTACCGTCCGCAGTTCTACTTCCGCACGACGGATGTGACCGGCGTGGTGAAGCTGCCGGAGGGGACGGAGATGGTGATGCCGGGCGACAACGTGACGATGGATGTCGAGCTGATCGCGCCGATCGCCATGGATGAGGGCCTGCGCTTCGCCATCCGCGAAGGCGGCCGCACCGTCGGCGCCGGCGTCGTCGCCAAGATCGTGAAGTAGGGCGGCGGACGCAGGGAAACGGGCTCGACTCCGATGGACAGCCAGAACATCCGCATCCGCCTCAAGGCGTTCGATCACCGCGTGCTCGACGGCAGCACGCGGGAGATCGTGAACACGGCCAAGCGGACGGGCGCGCGGGTGCGCGGGCCCATCCCGCTGCCGACGCAGATCGAGCGCTTCACCGTCAACCGCTCGCCGCATGTCGACAAGAAGTCGCGCGAGCAGTTCGAGATCCGCACGCATCGCCGCCTGCTGGACATCGTCGACCCCACCCCGCAGACCGTGGACGCGCTGATGAAGCTCGACCTCGCCGCGGGCGTGGACGTCGAGATCAAGATCTGACGCGGGCGAAGGGGTTCGCATCATGGCCACCAACGGCCGAACCGGGCTCATCGCCCGCAAGCTGGGGATGACCCGGCTGTTCAACGACGACGGCTCAACCGTGCCCGTCACCGTGCTGCATCTCGACGATGTGCGCGTGGTGGCGAACCGCACGGCGGAGAAGGACGGCTATACCGCGGTGCAGCTCGGCATCGGGAACGCCAAGGCGAAGAATGTGACCAAGCCGCAGAAGGGTCACTTCGCGAAGGCCGGTGTCGAGGCGCCGCGCCGGCTCGCGGAGTTCCGGGTGCCGGCGGAGGCGCTGGTGGCGCCCGGCACGAAGCTCGCGGCCGAGCATTTCGTGAAGGGCCAGAAGGTGGACGTGACCGGCGTCACGGTCGGCAAGGGCTTCGCCGGCGGCATGAAGCGCTGGAACTTCGCCGGTCTCGAGGCGTCGCATGGCGTCTCGATCAGCCACCGCTCGCTCGGTTCCACCGGCAACCGCCAGGATCCGGGCAAGACCTTCAAGAACAAGAAGATGGCCGGCCATCTCGGCGTCGAGCGCGTGACCACCCAGAACCTGGTGGTCGCCGGGCACGATGCGGAGAAGGGCCTGCTGCTGATCAAGGGCGCCATCCCGGGCCCGAAGGGCGGCTACGTGCTGGTGCGCGACGCGGTGAAGCGCGCGCGCCCGGCCGACGCCCCCTTCCCGGCGGCGGTGCAGGGGTAAGCGATCATGCCGACCGTTCCCGTCATCACGCTGGACAACGCGCCCGCGGGTGAGATCGAGCTGCCGGAGGCGCTGTTCGGCGCCGCGCCGCGCGCCGACATCCTCGCGCGCGTCGTGCATTGGCAGCTCGCCAAGCGCCGCGCCGGCACCCACAAGGCGAAGGGCATGGGCGAGGTCTCCGGGACCACCAAGAAGCCCTATCGCCAGAAGGGCACCGGCAATGCCCGCCAGGGCTCGCTGCGCGCGCCGCAGTTCCGCACCGGCGGCGTCGTGCACGGCCCGGTCGTGCGCAGCCACGAATACAGCCTGAACAAGAAGGTCCGGCGCCTCGGCCTGATCCACGCCCTCTCGGCCAAGGCGGCCGAGGGCAAGCTGGTGGTGCTCGATGCGGCCGCGCCCGGCGCGGAGGCGAAGACCGCCGCCGTGGCGAAGCAGCTGAAGGCGCTCGGCTGGTCCAGCGCGCTGGTGGTGGATGCGGCGGTGGATGAGGGCTTCGCCCGCGCCACGCGCAACCTGCCGAAGGTGAGCGTGCTGCCGACCGGCGGCGCCAATGTCTACGACATCCTCCAGCACGACGTGCTCGCGGTGACCCGCGCCGGCGTCGCCGCGCTGGAGAAGCGGTTGAACGGGGAGGCCGCGGCATGAGCGAGGCGGCGGCGAAGACGGGCGTGCAGCTCAGCGCTGAGCGCATGTACCAGGTGATCGTCTCCCCGGTGGTGACCGAGAAGGCGACCCGGCTGAACGAGTTCAGCCAGGTCACCTTCCGTGTCGCGCTGGATGCGACGAAGCCGGAGATCAAGGCGGCGGTGGAGAAGCTGTTCTCGGTGAAGGTCGAGGCGGTGAACACCGTGGTCATGAAGGGCAAGACCAAGCGGTTCCGCGGGCGCGAAGGCCGGCGGTCCGACTGGAAGAAGGCGGTGGTGCGGCTGCAGGCCGGCCAGACCATCGACCTGACGACGGGGCTCGCGTGACGTCATGGCACTGAAGAACTTCAACCCGGTCACGCCTTCGCTGCGCGGGACGGTCCTGATCGACCGCTCCGAGCTGTGGAAGGGCAAGCCGGTCAAGCAGCTGACGGTCGGCAAGACCTCCTCCGGCGGGCGCAACAACCACGGCCGCACCACCGTCCGCTTCCGTGGAGGCGGGCACAAGAAGTCCTACCGCATGGTGGACTTCAAGCGCCGGAAGTTCGACGTACTGGCGACGGTGGAGCGCCTGGAATACGACCCGAACCGCACGGCGTTCATCGCCCTGATCAAGTATCAGGACGGCGAGCTCGCCTACATCATCGCGCCGCAGCGCCTGAAGGCGGGCGACACGGTGGTGAACGGCTCGAAGGGCGCGGACATCAAGCCGGGCAACGCGATGCCGCTGGCCAACATCCCGGTCGGCACGATCATCCACGCGATCGAGCTGAAGCCCGGCGCGGGTGCGAAGGTCGCGCGCTCGGCCGGCACCTTCGCGCAGCTGGTCGGCAAGGATGCGGGCTATGCGCAGATCAAGCTGATGTCGGGCGAGCTCCGCACGGTGCGCGCCGAGTGCATGGCGGCGGTCGGCGCGGTGTCCAACTCGGACAACATGAACCAGCAGATCGGCAAGGCGGGCCGCAAGCGGTGGATGGGCTTCCGCCCGCACAACCGCGGCGTGGTCATGAACCCCGTCGATCACCCGCATGGCGGCGGCGAGGGCCGCACCTCCGGCGGCCGCCACCCGGTGACGCCCTGGGGCAAGCCGACCAAGGGTGCGAAGACGCGCAACAACAAGCGGACCGACCGGCTCATCGTCCGGCGCCGCAACGCGACGAAGGGCTGATCGCGATGGCGCGCAGCGTATGGAAGGGGCCGTTCGTGGACGGCTACCTGCTCAACAAGGCGGAGGTTTCCCGCGCTTCCGGCCGCAACGAGATCATCAAGATCTGGTCGCGCCGCAGCACGATCCTGCCGCAGTTCGTCGGCCTGACCTTCGGCGTCTACAACGGGAAGAAGTTCATCCCGGTGCAGGTGACGGAGAACATGGTCGGCCACAAGTTCGGCGAGTTCTCGCCGACGCGCACCTTCAACGGCCACTCCGCCGACAAGAAGGCGAAGCGAGGCTGACATGAGCAAGCCGAAGCACCCGCGCACGCTCGCTGAGACCGAGGCCCAGGCCATCCTCAGCAACATCCGCGTCTCGCCGCGCAAGCTGAACCTGGTGGCCGCGCTGATCCGCGGCCGCTCGGCGCAGGATGCCGTCGCGACGCTGACCTTCAGCAAGCGCCGCATCGCGCAGACGGTGAAGAAGACGCTCGAGAGCGCGATCGCCAACGCCGAGAACAACCACCAGCTCGACGTGGACCGCCTGGTCGTGTCGCGCGCGGAGGTCGGCCGCTCGATCGTGATGAAGCGCTTCCATGCTCGTGGGCGTGGTCGCGCGTCCCGGGTCGAGAAGTGGTTCAGCCACCTGAAGATCGTCGTCGCCGAAGTGTCGCCCGAGGCGCCGGCGCAGCAGGAGGCCGCGTAACATGGGCCAGAAAGTCAATCCGATCGGGCTCCGGCTCGGCATCAACCGCACCTGGGACAGCCGGTGGTTCGCCACCGAGGACTATTCCAAGATGCTGCATGAGGACCTGAAGCTGCGTCGCACGCTGCGCGACCGGCTGAAGGGCGCGGGCGTGTCCCGCGTGGTGATCGAGCGCCCGGCGAAGAAGCCGCGCGTGACGATCCATGCGGCGCGACCGGGCGTGGTGATCGGCAAGAAGGGCGCCGACATCGAGGTGCTGCGCAAAGACCTGGCGAAGATGGCCGGCGCCGAGGTGGCGCTGAACATCGTCGAGATCCGCAAGCCCGAGATCGACGCCACCCTGGTGGCCGAGAGCATCGCGCAGCAGCTGGAGCGCCGGGTGGCCTTCCGCCGCGCGATGAAGCGCGCGGTGCAGTCGGCCATGCGCCTCGGCGCGGGCGGCATCCGGATCAACTGCTCCGGCCGTCTCGGCGGCGCCGAGATCGCGCGCATGGAGTGGTACCGCGAAGGCCGCGTGCCGCTGCACACGCTGCGCGCCGACATCGATTTCGGCACCGCGACCGCGAAGACCACCTACGGCACCTGCGGTGTCAAGGTGTGGATCTTCAAGGGCGAGGTGATGGCCCATGATCCGATGGCGCAGGACAAGCGCGCCGCGGAACAGGCGCCCCAGCGGTAACCCGGCGCTGATTGGTGATGTGAGATGCTTTCCCCGAAGCGTACGAAATTCCGCAAGGCCCATAAGGGCCGCATCAAGGGCGTCGCGAAGGGCGGGTTCAGCCTGACCTTCGGCGGCTTCGGCCTGAAGGCGCTGGAGCCCGAGCGGGTGACGGCGCGCCAGATCGAGGCGGCGCGGCGTGCCATCACGCGCGCCATGAAGCGCCAGGGGCGGGTGTGGATCCGCATCTTCCCCGATGTTCCGGTCTCGACCAAGCCGGCCGAGGTCCGCATGGGCTCGGGCAAGGGCGCGCCGGAATACTGGGTCGCGCGCGTCAAGCCTGGGCGCATCATGTTCGAGCTTGACGGCGTGTCGGGCGACATCGCGCGCGAGGCGCTGAGCCTCGGTGCGGCGAAGCTGCCGATCAAGACCAAGATCGTCACGCGCCTCGGCGCGGCGCCGGAGGCCTGATCATGGCGATGACGAAGATCGCGGATGTCCGTGGCAAGAGCGCGGACGAGCTGCAGGAGATGCTGGTGGGCCTTCGGAAGGAGCAGTTCAACCTGCGCTTCCAGCGGGCGACCGGCCAGCTCGAGGCGGTGGGGCGCATCAAGGAGGTGCGCCGGACGATCGCCCGGGTGAAGACGATCATGGCCGAGCGCTCGCGCGCTCCGGCGAAAGCGTAAGGGGTACCGGGCGATGCCGAGGCGCGTCCTCACGGGCCGGGTGGTCAGCGACAAGACCGACAAGACGGTGACCGTCCTTGTCGAGCGTCGCGTGATGCATCCGCTCTACAAGAAGTTCATCCGGCGCTCGAAGAAGTACGCCGCGCATGACGAGGCCAACCTGTGCAAGCAGGGCGACACGGTCTCGATCGAGGAGTGCCGCCCGATCAGCCGGACGAAGTCCTGGCTGGTGGTGGCGCGCAACGGCGAGGCGGTGGATCGCCCGGCGGGCTACGATGCGCCCGTTTCGGCGACGCCGGCTGCTGCCGAGGCGGGGGCCTGATCGATGATCCAGGTCGAATCCAACCTCGACGTCGCCGACAACTCCGGCGCCCGCCGCGTCCAGTGCATCAAGGTGCTGGGCGGCTCGAAGCGGAAGGTGGCGAGCGTCGGCGACGTGATCGTCGTCTCCGTGAAGGAGGCGATTCCGCGCGCCAAGGTGAAGAAGGGCGAGGTGCATCGCGCCGTGATCGTCCGCACCGCCTATCCGGTGCGCCGCATCGACGGCACGGCAATCCGCTTCGACGGCAACGCCGCGGTGCTGATCAACAAGCAGGGCGAACCCATCGGGACCCGCATCTTCGGACCCGTGGTTCGTGAACTGCGCGCGAGAAAATTCATGAAGATCATCTCGCTGGCGCCGGAGGTCCTGTAAGGCCATGGCCGCGAAGATCAGGAAGGGTGACCGCGTCCAGGTGCTGGCCGGTCGCGATAAGGGCAAGCGGGGCGAGGTCATTCGCGTCGTTCCCAAGGAGAGCCGCGCCTTCGTGCAGGGCGTGAACATGGTGAAGCGGCATGAGAAGCCGCAGGGCCTGAACCGTCCGGGCGGCATCACGGAGAAGGAGGGTCCGATCGACCTCTCCAACCTGGCGCTGCTCGATCCGAAGACCGACAAGCCGACCCGGGTGGGCTTCAAGACCCTCGAGGACGGCAAGAAGGTCCGGGTGGCGAAGGCCTCGGGCGAGGTGATCGACCGATGAGCGGAACGAAGAAGGGCGCTCCGGCGCCGAAGAAGGGCGCGGCGAAGCCGGCCTCGAAGCCGACCAACGCCAAGGCGGCGGCGGCGCAGGACGGGCGCGGCGGGCAGGCGGCGACGAATGTCACCGTGAAGGCGGGCGCGGCCGCGGCCTCCCCGGCCGAGCTGCCGCGCCTGCGCAAGCACTACGACGAGGTCGTGCGCAAGCGCCTGGTGGATGAGTTCGGCTACAAGAACCCGATGGAGGTTCCGAAGCTCGACAAGATCGTCATCAACATGGGCGTCGGCGAGGCGGCGGGCGATTCCAAGAAGCTCGATGCCGCGGTCGCGGAGCTGATGGCGATCAGCGGCCAGAAGCCGGTGAAGACGCTGGCGAAGAAGGCGATCGCCGGCTTCAAGATCCGCGCGGGCCAGGCGATCGGCTGCAAGGTCACGCTGCGCAAGGCGCGGATGTACGAGTTCCTGGACCGTCTGGTGACCATCGCGCTGCCGCGCGTGCGCGATTTCCGGGGCATTCCCGGAAACCGTGGCTTCGACGGCCGCGGCAACTACGCCATGGGCCTGAAGGAGCAGATCGTGTTCCCCGAGATCGTCTATGACCGGGTGGACACGGTGCGCGGGATGGACATCCAGTTCGTCACCACGGCGAAGACCGACAAGGAAGCGAAGGCGCTGCTGAAGGCCTTCGAGCTTCCCTTCGCCAACTGAACAAGCTTGGAAAACCGCCGCGGCGCCGCCCGATGGCCGGCGTGCGCGGCAGGTTCCGGAGGACCTGAGACGACATGGCCAAGACCTCGTCAGTCGAGAAGAACAACCGGCGGGCCCGGCTCGCGAAGCTGCACCGGGCCAAGCGCTCCGCGCTGAAGGCGGTGGTGATGGATCGCGCCCGCCCGGTGGAGGAGCGGTTCGAGGCGACGCTGAAGCTCGCGCAGCTGCCGCGCAACGGCGCGCAGAACCGCGTGCGGCTGCGTTGCGAGCTGACCGGCCGCGCGCGCGGCAACTACCGCAAGTTCAAGCTCAGCCGGAACATGCTGCGCGAGCTGGCCAATACCGGCCAGCTTCCCGGCGTGGTCAAGGCGAGCTGGTAAGGGGGACAGGGGATGTCGCTGTCCGATCCGCTGGGTGACCTGCTCACCCGCATCCGCAACGCGCAGCGCGCGCGCCAGAGCCGCTGCACGGCCCCGGCCTCCAAGCTGCGCGAGAACGTGCTCGACGTGCTGAAGCGCGAGGGCTACATCCGCGCCTTCTCGACCGAGGAACTGCGCCCGGGCGTGAAGGTGATCGCCATCGAGCTGAAATACTCGGAGGGCGAGCCGGCCATCAAGGACATCCACCGCGTGTCCAAGCCGGGCCGCCGGGTGTATTCGAAGATCGCGGAGCTGCCGAAGTTCTACAACGGCCTCGGCATCTCCATCCTCTCCACGCCGAAGGGCGTGATGAGCGACCATGAGGCGCGCACCGCCAATGTCGGCGGCGAAGTCCTCTGCCGCGTGTTCTGAGGAGGGCAGGGAGATGTCACGCGTCGGCAAGTATCCGGTGCAGGTCCCGGCGGGCGTCCAGGTGGCGCTGCAGGGCCGCACCATCACGGCCAAGGGCAAGAACGGCGAGCTCAGGCTCGACCTGACCGAGGACGTGGATGTGAAGATCGAGGGCAACGAGGTCGCGGTCGCGCCGAAGGGCGCCGACCGGCGCTCGCGCACCATGTGGGGCACCACGCGCAGCCTGATCCAGGGCATGGTGACCGGGGTCTCGACCGGTTTCACCAAGTCCATGGAGATCACCGGCACGGGCTACCGCGCCGCCGTGCAGGGCTCCGACCTGGTGCTGAACCTCGGCTACAGCCACGAGATCCGCTATCCCGTCCCGAAGGGCATCAAGATCACCTGCGAGAAGCCGACCTCCATCAAGGTGGAAGGGGCGGACAAGCGCCAGGTGGGCCAGGTGGCGGCCGAGATCCGCGCCTATCGCGGGCCGGAGCCCTACAAGGGCAAGGGCGTGCGCTACGACAACGAGGTGATCCTCCGGAAGGAGGGTAAGAAGAAGTAATGGCCGACAAGCTCGCATTGCAGACGCGGCGCCGCGCGCGCCTGCGCTTCCAGCTGAAGCTGAAGGCCGGTGGGCGTCCGCGCCTCTCGGTGTTCCGTTCCGGCAGGCACATCTACGCGCAGGTGATCGACGACGGCCAGGGCGTGACGCTCGCCGCCGCCTCGACGCTCGAGAAGCCGATGCGCGAGAGCCTGAAGACCGGCGCCGACAAGGACGCCGCGACCGCCGTTGGCAAGCTCGTGGCGGAACGCGCGCTCGCCGCGGGCGTGTCCAAGGTCGTGTTCGACCGCGGGCCCTATCTCTACCATGGCCGCGTCAAGGCGCTGGCGGAGGCTGCCCGCGAGGGCGGCCTCTCCTTCTGAGGAGTTCGGCAATGGCAAGGGGTCCGATGGGCGGCGGCGAAGGCGGTGGCGAGGGCGGTGACCGCCGTCGTGGCCGCGGGCGCGACCGGGATCGCGATCAGCGTCAGGAGCGGACGGAGGGCGACGAGCTGAAGGACAAGCTCGTCACCATCAACCGCGTGGCCAAGGTGGTGAAGGGCGGCCGTCGCTTCAGCTTCGCGGCCCTGGTGGTCGTGGGCGACCAGAAGGGGCGCGTGGGCTGGGGCGCGGGCAAGGCGCGCGAGGTGCCGGAGGCGATCCGCAAGGCGACCGAGCGGGCGAAGCGCGGCATGATCCGCGTGCCGATGAAGGAAGGCCGCACGCTGCACCACGACATCATCGGCGAGTTCGGCGCCGGCCGCGTCATCCTGCGCGCCGCGCCGGCGGGCACCGGCATCATCGCCGGCGGTCCGATGCGCGCGGTGTTCGAGACGCTGGGCATGGGCGACGTCGTCGCGAAGTGCACCGGCACGACGAACCCGCACAACATGGTGAAGGCCACCTTCGCGGCGCTGTCCAACTGCACCAGCCCGCGGGCGGTGGCGGCGCGCCGCGGCAAGAAGGTGACCGACCTGCTCGGCGCGAAGAAGGACGCCGAGCCGGCGGCGGAGCAGGCCAATGTCTGAGTCTCAGTCCCGCGCGCCTGACGGCGCGACGAAGAAGACCGTGAAGGTGACCCAGACCGGGTCGCCGATCGGCCGCAAGCCCGGCCAGCGTGAGACGCTGATCGGGCTCGGCCTGAACAAGATGCACCGGACGCGTGAGCTGGAAGACACCCCGGCCGTGCGGGGCATGATCCGCAAGGTCGCCCACCTGGTGAAGGTGGAGGGCTGAACCATGCCGAAGCTGAACGAGATCGCCGACAACGACGGCGCGCGCAACAAGTTCAAGCGCATCGGGCGCGGCATCGGCTCGGGCAAGGGCAAGACCGGCGGCCGCGGCGTGAAGGGCCAGAAGGCCCGCACCGGCGTGCGGCTGAACGGGTTCGAGGGCGGCCAGCTGCCGATCTACCGGCGGATGCCGAAGCGGGGCTTCGTGAACCCGTTCCGCAAGGACTATGCCGTGCTGAACCTGGGCGCGCTGGACCGCGCGATCGAGGAAGGCCGCCTGCCGGCCGACCAGCCGATCGACGAGGCGGCGCTGAAGGCGGCGGGCCTGGTGAAGACCTCGGCCAAGCTCGCGGGCGTGCGCCTGCTGGCGAAGGGCGAGATCAAGCGGGCTGTGACCATCGCCGTCACCGGCGCCTCCGCCGCGGCAGTGGCCGCGGTGCAGGCCGCGGGCGGCACGGTGACCACCACCCTGCCGGTGGCCGAAGCGGCCGCCGAAGGCTGACATGCGGCGCCGCCCTTGCACCGCGGCGGTGCGGGCGGCACTTAAGGCTGGCTCCGCGGCGGCGTCCCAGGCAGGGCTTGGGGCGCCGCACGCGCAAGGAGGATAGCGCATGGCGTCCGCCGCCGAACAGCTCGCGGCCAATCTCAACCTCGGGGTCCTCGCCAAGGCGACCGAGCTCAAGAAGCGCATCTGGTTCACGCTGGGTGCGCTGATCGTCTATCGCATCGGCTCCTACGTGCCGGTGCCTGGCGTGGACGCCTCCGTGATGGGCGAGCTGCTGACCCAGATGGGCGGCGGCATCCTCGGCATGTTCGACATGTTCACCGGCGGCGCGCTGGGGCGCATGACCGTCTTCGCGCTGAACATCATGCCCTACATCTCGGCCAGCATCATCGTGCAGCTGATGACCGCCGCGATCCCCTCCTGGGAGCAGCTGAAGAAGGAGGGCGAGGCGGGGCGGAAGAAGCTGAACCAGTACACCCGCTACCTCACGCTCTTCATCGCCATCTTCCAGGCCTACGGCATCGCCATCGGGCTCGAGTCGCTGCGCGGCACCTTCGCGCCGGCGGTGGCGGACCCCGGCTGGTTCTTCCGCATCTCCTGCGTGATCACGCTGACCGGCGGCACGATGTTCCTGATGTGGCTCGGCGAACAGATTACGGCACGGGGTGTCGGCAACGGCATCAGCCTGATCATCTTCGCAGGCATCGTGGCCAACCTGCCGCATGCGCTGGCCTCCACGCTGGAGCTCGGCCGCACCGGCGCGCTCTCGACCTTCTTCATCATCTTCTTCCTGCTCGCCGCGCTGCTGATCATCGCCGCGGTGGTGTTCATCGAGCGGGCGCAGCGCCGCATCCCGGTGCAGTATCCGAAGCGCCAGGTCGGCAACCGCATGATGGGCGGGGAGAGCACGCATCTGCCGCTGAAGCTCAACACCGCGGGCGTCATGCCGCCGATCTTCGCCTCCTCGCTGCTGCTGCTGCCGGCGACCTTCGCCGCCTTCCAGGGCGACCGCAGCGAGCCCTCCTTCCTCGGCGACATGGCGAACCTGCTGGCGCACGGCCAGCCGCTCTACATGCTGCTGTATCTGGCCGGCATCGTGTTCTTCGCCTTCTTCTACACCGCGGTGGTGTTCAACCCGCAGGAGACCGCGGACAACCTGCGGAAATACGGCGGCTTCGTGCCCGGCATCCGCCCGGGCCAGCCCACGGCCGACTATTTCGACCGGGTGCTGACGCGGCTGACGGTGGTGGGGGCGATCTACCTCGCGGTGATCTGCCTGCTGCCGGAACTGCTGATCGCGAATTACGGCGTCCCGTTCTACTTCGGCGGCACGTCGCTGCTCATCATCGTCTCCGTCACCATGGACACGGTGGCGCAGATCCAGTCGCATCTCTTCGCCCACCAGTATGAGGGGCTGATCAAGAAGGCCCGGCTCGGTGGCCGCGGCACGCAACCGGGGGGACGCGCGCGATGAGGCTGATCCTGCTGGGGCCGCCCGGCGCCGGGAAGGGCACCCAGGCCAAGCGCCTGGAAGAGGCCTACGGCATCGCCCAGATCTCCACCGGCGACATGCTGCGCGCCGAGGTGAAGTCGGGATCGGAACTGGGCCGCGAGGCCAAGGCCATCATGGAGCGCGGCGACCTGGTGCCGGATGCCATCGTCACAGCCATGCTGGCCAAGCGCGTGCAGCAGCCGGACTGCGCCAAGGGCTTCATCCTGGACGGCTTCCCCCGCACCGCGCCGCAGGCCGAGGCGCTGGATGCGATGCTGCGCGAGCAGACGATGGCGCTCGACCACGTGATCGAACTGCAGGTGGACGACGCCGCGCTGGTCGAGCGCATCGCCGGCCGCTTCACCTGCGCGAAATGCGGCGCGGGCTACCACGACCGCTTCAAGCCGACCGCGCAGCCGGGCGTCTGCGATGCGTGCGGCAGCACCGAATTCGTCCGTCGTGCCGACGACAAGGCCGAGACGGTCGCGGCCAGGCTCGAGGCCTACCACCGGCAGACCGCGCCGCTGCTGCCCTTCTACCGGGCGCAGGGCAAGATCCGGCAGGTGGACGGCATGGCCGCGATGGACGAGGTCACCCGCCAGATCAGGGATATACTGGGCAAGAGCTGACGGGATCTTGACTCGACGGGCGGGGCGGGGCTAATCCCCCGCGCTCGCGGTCAGGGGCCTGCCCCGGCCGCTCTTCGCCGTTTCAGAAACTGGTTGATCACCTTGCTGGCCTCGGCCGGCTGCACGAGGGGCCGGCCGGCCCCGTGAGGAGAGACGCATCGTGGCGCGCATCGCCGGCGTGAACATCCCGACCAACAAGCGGGTCGCCATCTCGCTTCGCTACATCTACGGGATCGGTCCGAAGAACGCGAAGGACATCATCGACAGCCTCGGCATCCCCGAGGAGCGTCGGGTGAACCAGCTGACCGATGACGAAGTGCTGCGCATCCGCGAGCTGATCGACCGCGAATACCGCGTGGAGGGCGACCTCCGCCGCGAAGAGGCGATGAACAAGAAGCGGCTGATGGACATGGCCTGCTACCGCGGCCTGCGTCACCGCAAGGGCCTGCCGGTCCGCGGCCAGCGCACCCACACCAATGCGCGCACGCGCAAGGGCAAGGCGGTGGCGATCGCCGGCAAGAAGAAGGTGACGAAGTAAGATGGCGCGCGAACCCCGCGGCGGCGCTGGCCAGCGTCCGCGCAAGAAGGAGCGGAAGAACATCTCGTCCGGCGTGGCGCATGTTCTGGCCAGCTTCAACAACACCGTGGTGACCATCACCGACGCGCAGGGCAACGCCATTGCCTGGTCCTCCGCGGGCAGCCAGGGCTTCAAGGGCAGCCGCAAGTCCACGCCCTATGCCGCGCAGGTCGCCGCCGAGGATGCGGGCCGCAAGGCGCGCGAGCACGGCATGGAGACGCTGGAGATCCAGGTCAGCGGCCCCGGCTCGGGCCGCGAATCCGCGCTCCGCGCCCTGCAGGCCGTCGGTTTCTACGTCACGGCCATCAAGGACGTGACGCCCATTCCGCACAACGGTTGCCGCCCGCGCAAGCGTCGTCGCGTCTGACGGCCTGCGGGAAACCGCACGGCTGATGGACGGCGGGGTCTTGCCCCGCCTTTGGCGCGCCGCCCGCCCGGGACGAGGAAAGAGATGATCGAGAAGAACTGGCGCTCGCTGATCGAGACCAAGAAGGACGTCGAGTTCGGCGCCGACCCGATGCGCACGGCCACGATCGTGGCCGAGCCGCTGGAGCGCGGCTTCGGCATGACGCTCGGCAACGCGCTGCGCCGCATCCTGCTGTCCTCCCTGCAGGGCGCCGCCGTCACCGGCATCCGCATCGACGGCGTGCTGCACGAGTTCAGCTCGATCCAGGGCGTCCGCGAGGACGTGACGGACATCGTGCTGAACGTGAAGCAGCTTGCCATCCGCTACCAGGGCGACGGCCCGAAGCGCCTGGCGCTGACCGCGACCGGCCCGGGCGAGGTGACCGCCGGCCAGATCCAGACCACCGGTGACATCGAGATCGCCAACCCCGATCTCGTGCTCTGCACGCTCGACGACGGCGCGAAGCTGTCCATGGAGCTGACGGTGGAGACCGGCAAGGGCTACGTTCCCGCCGCCGACAACCGGCCCGAGGACGCGCCAATCGGCCTGATCCCGGTGGATGCGATCTACTCCCCGGTGCGCCGCGTCGCCTACCAGGTGCAGCCCACCCGCGTCGGCCAGAAGACCGACTACGACAAGCTGGTCCTGACCGTGGAAACCGACGGGACGGTGACGCCGGAAGACGCGGTCGGCATCGCCGCGCGCATCCTGCAGGAGCAGCTGCAGCTCTTCATCAACTTCGAGGAGCCGCGTGCGCGCGTGGTGGAGGAAGTGCGGGACGACCTGCCCTTCAACCGCAACCTGCTGCGCAAGGTGGACGAGCTGGAACTGTCGGTCCGTTCCGCCAACTGCCTGAAGAACGACAACATCGTCTATATCGGCGACCTCGTGCAGAAGACCGAGCAGGAGATGCTCCGCACGCCGAACTTCGGCCGCAAGTCGCTGAACGAGATCAAGGAAGTCCTCGCCTCCATGGGCCTCGGCCTCGGCATGACCGTGCCGGGCTGGCCGCCGGAGAACATCGAGGATCTCGCGAAGAAGCTCGAAGAGCCGTTCTGAGGCTCGGGACATAGGGACACGGTATCATGCGTCACGGCGTTTCCGGCCGTAAGCTCGGCATCACCTCCACCCACCGGGTGGCGATGCTGCGCAACATGGCGACCAGCCTGATCAAGCACGAGCAGATCACCACCACGCTGCCCAAGGCGAAGGAACTGCGCCCGTATGTCGAGCGCATCATCACGCTCGGCAAGCGCGGCGACCTGCACGCCCGCCGCCAGGCCTATGCGCAGATCCGCGACGAGAAGGTGGTGGACAAGCTCTTCACCACCATCGCGGAGCGCTACAAGGCGCGCAACGGCGGCTATACCCGCGTGCTGAAGGCCGGCATGCGCTACGGCGACGCCGCCTCCATGGCGGTGATCGAGCTTGTCGAGCGGGATGTGACGGCCAAGGGCCAGGACAGCGGGCCGAAGCCCGAGGCGACCGAGGACGACGGCGAGGAGTGATCCTGCCGATCCGCCACGCGGAATTCAGGAAGGGCGCCGCAAGGCGCCCTTTTCTTTTCGGCCGTGCCATGCACCCTCGGCGCATGCCGCCCGCCTTCGCCACCCGAAGCCTTCCCGCCGCGCCCGATGTCATCGCTCCCGACGGGTCGGAGGTGCGGATCCTGTTGCGCCTGGCCGGCGGCAGCATGGCGCATGTCCGCCTCGCCCCCGGGGAGGTCTCGATCGCGGTCGAGCACCGCACGGTGGAGGAACTGTGGTACGTCGTCGCCGGCCATGGCGAGATGTGGCGCAGCCAGTCCGGACGGGAGGAGATTACGCCGCTCCGGCCCGGCGTCAGCCTCTCGATCCCCCTCGGCACGCGCTTCCAGTTCCGCTGCCTGGGCGATGCGCCGCTCGAGGCGGTGGGGGTGACGATGCCGCCCTGGCCGGGCGAGGGCGAGGCGGTGCAGGCCAAGGGGCCCTGGGCACCGCGACTCGGCCGATAGGGCGGCGCCGGGCGGCGGGTCAGTCCGCGGCCAGCTTGCCGGCCGCGCTCTCTTCCCCGATCAGCTTCAGCCAGCCCTCGCGGGTCTGCGGCAGCTTGCGCCCCAAGATCTGCTCGGCCACCTGGTTGCGCAGCACCTGGGCCGTGCCGCCGGCGATGGCGAACATCCGCGCGTCGCGCAGGTAGCGCTCCACGGGGTTGTCCTTGGAATAGCCCTCGGCGCCCCAGACCTGCAGCGCGGCGTTCGTCACGCGGATCGCCATCTCGCTGGCGAAGACCTTCGCCTGCGCGGCGGCGAGGCGATCCGGGAAACCCGCCGGGCCGGCGCTGCGGGCGGCGCGGTGGATCAGGGCGCGGGCGGCCTCCACCTCGATGGACATGTCGGCGAGCATCCAGCCGAGGCCCTGGAACTCGGCGATCGGGCGGCCGAACTGGCGGCGCGTCTGGGCGCGGGCGAGGGCGTGGTCGAGGGCGCCGGCGGCGAGACCCATCGCGACCGTCGCGGCGCCGACGCGCTGGCCGTTATAGGCGTCGATCAGCCGGGCGAAGCCGCGCGCGAAACCACCTGGCGCGCGCAGCACCATGTCGTCCGGTACTTCGAGGTCGCGGAACTCCAGCTCGGCCTCCGGCATGCCGCAGAGGCCGAGGGAGGGGATGCGTCGCGACACGGCAAGGCCGGGCGGGTCGCCGTCTTCGCCGCGCACCACCATGAAGCCGCCGATGCCGCGGAACTGCCCGTCCTCGACGGCGCGGGCGAAGATCAGGTGCAGGCGGGAGACGCCGCCGCCGGTGATCCATGTCTTTCGGCCGCTGATGATCCAGCGGTCACCCTTGCGCACGGCGGTGGTGGTCATCTCGGTGGCCGCGGAGCCGGCGCCGGGCTCGGTGATGCAGATGGCGGGCTTGTCGCCGGCGCGGACCAGGCCGGCGGCGAGCTTCTTCTGGGCCGGCGTGCCATAGGCCATGATCGCGCCGACCGCGCCCATGTTCGCCTCGACCGCGATGCGGCCGCAGACGGCGCAGGCCTTCGAGAATTCCTCGACGACGAGCGCGGCATCCATCACCGAGCCGCCGCCGCCGCCCCATTCGGCGGGGATGGTCAGGCCCATGAAGCCGGCCTCGGTCATGCGGCGGACCATCGGCCAGGGATATTGGCCGGAGCGGTCGGTCTCGGCGGCCTGGGCGGCGGCTTCGCGGGCGACTTCGCGGGCGCGGTCGCGCAGCGCGCGCTGTTCGGGGGTGAGCAGGGCGTCGGTCATGCGGAGAGCCGTTCCTCGATGGCGGCGGCGGCAGCCTTGTCGAGCCGCATCGCCTTGGCCAGCGCATCCAGCCAGGCGCGCTCGGGGGGCGTGACCTCGCCGCAGGCGGCGAAGGCGGCGGCGTAGAGGCGGGCGCGGAGCATCGGGTCGCGCGCCTCCTTCGCGAGCGCCTCGGGCGTCAGCGGGCGGTCGAAGTCGGCGAGGACGAAGTCGCGCTCCTCCGGCGAGAGGCCGGCGGCATCGAGCTGGTCGGCGATGGCGGCGCGCTCGGCGGCGTCCACGCTGCCGTCGGATTTCGCGGCGGCGATCATGGCGCGGACCATGAGCAGCGCCTCGGCGTCCTCGGCGTCGGGGCCTTCGGGTTCCGGCGGCGGCGCGGGGGGCGGCTTGCCCCAGGGGGAGGCGCCCGTGTCGGGAATGCGGCGGGCGGCGCCGGCAACGTCGCGCGGCGACGGCGGGGCAACGTCGCGCGGCGACGGCGGGGCAACGTCGCGTGGCGTGGGGCGTGCGGGGGCGCGCGCGGGGGCGGGCGCCGGCGCCTGCTGGCTGCCGCGCATCCAGCCGGCCAGCGCGCCGGCGGCCAGCGCACCGATGGCCCGGGCCGCGCGGGCTTCCGCGCTGCGGCTGCTCCCGCCGCCGAGCAGCGCGCCGAGCGCCCCGCCGCCGGCCGGGCTGCGCCGGGTGGTCCGGCGCCGCGGCGGTTGGGCAGCGCCCTGCAACAGGGCTCCAAGCACGCGGTTCAGGTCCATCGCCACGCTCCCATGCTCCGGAGAGCTACGCCGCGCGCGCCGTTTCGGGAAGGGTCAACGACGCAGCAGGCCGCGCAGCAGGTCCCCGGCCGGGCCCTGGAGTTGCGGCGGCACGCCGGGGATGGCGGGCGCGGTGGGCTGCGGCGCCGGCGCGGCCGGCGGGGCGGGCTGTGCCGGGGCAGGGCGCCGCGCCGGGGCCGGCCCCGCGCGGCCCCCCCGGGCGGCCGCCAGGGCGGGCGGGCAATCCGGGCGGGGGGCGGGCCGCGCGCCGGGGGG
>NZ_JBWXTD010000006.1:392450-402333 GCF_056682175.1 Falsiroseomonas sp. RANM36 | reverse complement strand
GGGGGGGGGGGGGCGCCCCCGCCCCCCCCCCCCCGCGGCGGGGGGGGGGCGGGCGGGGGGGCCTACCCCCCCCCCGCGCGCGCGGGGCGCCCGCGCCCTGGCCGGGGCCGGCCTGCGCCAGCCGCCCTTGCGTCAGCCCTGGCGGGCCTTCAGGCGGGGGTTCTTCTTGTTCAGCACATAGACCCGCCCCCGGCGACGCACCAGGAAGCAGTTCTTGTCGCGGGTCTTCGCGGTCTTGAGCGAGTTGCGGATCTTCATGGTACCGGCCTTTCGAGCGGCGCGAGATAGGGGCAGCGGGGGGCGGAGTCAACCAGCCACGGGCACCAGGCTGGTCCAGCCATGCGGGTCGTTGGTCCGGCCATACTGGATTCCGACGATCGCGTCATAGAGCCGGCGGGTCACCTCCCCGGTCTCGCCGCCATTGATCGTCACCTGCCGGTCCTTGTGGCCGAGCACGCCGACCGGCGAGACCACGGCGGCGGTCCCGGTGCCCCACATCTCCTTCAGGGTGCCGGCATCGGCGGCGGCCAGGATCTCCTCGATGGCGATCTGCCGCTCCGTTACCGTCAGGCCCCAGTCGCGCATCAGCTGGATGGTGGAGGCCCGCGTGACGCCGTCCAGGATCGTCCCGGCGAGCGGGGGTGTGATCACCTCCTCCCCGATGCGGACCATGATGTTCATGGTGCCGACCTCGTCGAGCCAGCGATGCTCCACGGCGTCGAGGTAGAGCACCTGGGTGTAGCCCGCCGCCGCGGCATCCTGCTGGCCGGCGAGGCTGGCGGCGTAGTTGGCCGCCGTCTTCGCCTCCCCAGTGCCGCCCTTCACCGCCCGCACATGCCGGTCGGAGGCGAGGATCCGCACCGGCTTCACGCCTTCCTTGTAGTAGCTGCCCACCGGCGAGAGGATCAGGAAATACAGGTAGCTGTGCGCCGGATGCACGCCGAGCATCACATCGGTCGCGATCACCGTCGGGCGCAGATAGAGCGACGTGCCGGGCTTGCGCGGCACCCAGTCGTGGTCGAGGCCGACCAGCGCGTCGAAGCTCTGCCGGACGATGTCCACCGGCATCTCCGGCATGCACATGATCCGGGCGGAGCGGTTGAGGCGCGCGGCGTGGCGGTCGGCGCGGAACAGCCGGATGCGCCCGTCATCGCCCCGGAACGCCTTCAGCCCGTCGAAGATCGCCTGCCCGTAGTGCAGGACGGAGGTGGCGGGGTCGAGCGAGAGCGGGCCATAGGGCTCGATCCGCGGCGAATGCCAGCCGCGGCCCTCGTCGTAGTTCATCAGGAAGATGTGGTCGGTCAGCACCTTGCCGAAGGCCAGGCTGTCATCGGCCGGCTTCGGGCGCGGGGCCGTGGTGCGGGTGATGGGGAACGCGCCGGTGCTCATGGACGCCGCCTCGGGATGCTTGGTGTGTGACTGGCGGGCGATCATAGCGCGGCGCGCGGCTGAGGCAGAGTCCCTGTCCTACCCGGCCGCATCATGCCCTTGCCGCGCGGAGTTCCAGCCGGGTCAGCCAGAAGCCGGCGCCGATGATCACCGCCACGCCCGCCAGCATGGTCGCGGTCGGCACCTCGTCGAAGAAGACCCAGCCGAACAGGATGCCCCACAGGATCATCGCGTATTGCCAGGGCACCACCACCGGCGCCGGCGCCAGCGCCAGGGAGCGCGTCACCGCCAGATGCGCCACCACGCCCACCACGCCCAAAAGCATCAGCAGCAGCACGTCGAAGGCGGTCGGCGGGATCCAGGCGAAGGGCAGCATCACCGCCCCGAAGAGCAGCGCGCCCCCCATCTGGTAGGCGGCCAGCACCGTCGCCGAGGTGCCGCGCAGCGCCCGCGTCGAAAGCAGATAGGCCGAGTAGACGCAGACCCCGAGGATCGCCACCAGCGTCGGCAGCCAGCCGAAGTCGAGCCCCGCGCCGAGCGCCAGCAGCACGCCGACGAAGCCGACCGCCACCGCGACGAAGCGCCCGCGATCCAGCTTCTCCTGCAGCAGCAGGGCGGAGGCGACGGCGACGAAGATCGGCGTCGCCATCCAGAAGGCCATGGTGTCGGCCAGCGGCATCATGGAGACCGCCCAGTAGAAGCAGGCGACCTCGATCGTGCCGAAGGCGACGCGCCCAGCCTGCAGCCAGGGCCGCTTCGGCCGCAGCAGATGGCCGATGTCCTCGCGCAGGATGAAGGGCGCCAGAACCACCAGCGCCGCGATGCTCCGCAGCACCAGCACCTGCGCGACCGAGTAGGTGGCGACCAGCCACTTCCCCAGCACGTCGTTCAGCGAGAAGGCCAGCACCGCCGCCGACATCAGCGCGATGCCCGCGAGGTTCTGGTTCGGTTGGGGCGGGGTCAGGTCCGTGCGCTCTCTTCTCCCTCCCCCGTTCACGGGGGAGGGACGGGGTGGTGGGAAGGCGGCGCGTCAATCCACCCGGACATTCGCCTCCCGCACCAGGGTCGCCATCGCGGCGCGCCCCTCGGTGACGAAGCGCGCGAAATCGGCGGGGCGCGAGCCCACCGGCACGCAGCCGATCTGGATCAGCCGCTGCCGGTTCGCCGGCACCGCCATCGCTTCCGCCAGCGCGTCATACATCCGCGCGACGACCGGCGCCGGCGTGCTGGCCGGCCCGAACAGCCCCGCCCATTCGTTGGATTCGAAGCCCGGATAGCCGCTCTCGGCGATGGTCGGCACCTGGGGCCGGCTCTCCACCCGCTCCGTGGTCCCGACCGCCAGGAAGCGCGCGCGCCCCGAATCCACCACCGGCCCGGCCGAGACCAGCGTGGTGAACACCGCGTCGATCGCGCCGCTCGCCAGATCCTGCGCCGCCGCGGCGCCGCCGCGATAGGGCACGTGGATCACCTCGATCCCCGCCACCTTGGCGAAGGCGAGCAGGCCGAGATGCCCCGCCGTCGCATTGCCCTGCGTGCCGACCGTGATCGCGCCAGGCCGCGCCTTCGCCGCCGCGACGAACTCCGCCAGCGTGCGCGCCGGGAAATCGGTCTTCACCGCGACGGCGGAGGGGAACAGCACCACCAGCGAGATCGGCGTGAAGGCCGTGGCGTAGTCGAAGGGCAGGTTGCGCAGCAGCGCCGGGTTCACCAGGTGGCTCGACGCATCCCACAGGAAGGTATGGCCGTCCGTCGCCCGCGCCACCTCGAGCCCGCCGAGGCTGCCGGAGGCGCCGGTGCGGTTCTCCACCGCGAAGACCTGGCCGAGCACCTCGCCCATGCGCGGCGTCAGCACGCGGGCAGAGCTGTCCGCCGCGCCGCCGGCCGAGAAGGGCACCACCAGCCGGATGGAGCGCGTCGGCCAGGCGCCCTGGGCGCGGGCGAGGGCTGGCAGCGCGAGAGCAGGGGCGGCCGCGAGCATCGCGCGGCGGCTGAGGACCGGCATCGTGGTTCTCCTGGCGTTGGTTTGGCCGGGGGAATGGCGCTGCCGGAAGCGGGCCGTCAAGCCGGCGGCAACTCCCCTGCCGCGAAGGCCAGCGGCGGCCGGCCCGCCCAGCCGCGCAGCCGCGGCGAGACCACGGCGGCGGCGTTCTGCGCCGAGAGCCCGCCATCCACCGGAATGTCGGCGCCGGTCACGAAGGCCGCCGCGTCGCTCGCCAGGAACAGGGCGGCATGGGCCACGTCCTCGGGGCGGCCCACCCGCCCGATCGGATACCCCTCCGTCGTCAGCCGCAGATCCTCGGGATCGAGCGTGGCGGCGAAGGCCTCCGTCAGCACCAGGCCGGGCGAGATTGCGTTCACGCGGATGCCGTCGGCGCCGCACTCCACCGCAAGCTGCCGCGTCAGCGCCAGCATGCCGCCCTTCGCGGCCGCATAGGCAGAGAACCGCGCCTGGCCGAGCTTGCCCTGCACGGATGCCATGTTGACGATCGCGCCGCCCCGGCCATGCGCCCGCATCGCCCGCACCGCCTCCCGGCACAGGCGGAAGCCGCTGGTGAGGTTCAGCGCGACGGCGGCGGCCCACGCCGCATCGGACGTCTCGTCGAGCGGCAGCACGGTGTTCGCGCCGGCATTGTTGACCAGCACATCCGGGCCGCCGAGTGCCGCCGCCGCGGCGACGATGCGTGCCGGCGCATCCTCCGCCGTGACGTCCGCAGCCAACGCCGTCGCCCCCGTCTCCAGGGCCAGGGCGGCGAGGCCCGCTTCGTCGCGGTCCACGAGCAGCAGCCGCGCGCCCGCCCGATGGAACAGCAGCGCGACGGCGCGCCCGATGCCCGCCGCCGCGCCCGTCACCACGGCGACCCGGCCGGCGAGCACGCCGGCCACCGGCGCCGAGGAGACGGGCGTCATGCTACTCGATGCGGATATTCGCGGCCCGCACCGCATCGCTCCACTGCCGCCGCTCCTGCGCCAGCAGGTCGGTGAAGGCGGGGATGTCGCGCGGCGCGGCGATGAGCGCCACGTCCCGCAGGCGCGCGACGATCGAGGGCTCGGCCAGCAGGCGGTTGACCTCGTCGTGCAGGCGCTGGACCGCGGCATCCGGCGTGCGCGACGGCGCGAGGAAGCCGATCCAGAACTCGGCGCGCAGACCCGGCGTGTGCTCGGCAAGCGTCGGCACGTCCGGCATCCGCGGCAGCCGGTCCGGCGAGAGGGTGCCGATCACCCGCACCTTGCCCGCCTGAAGGAAGGGCGCGATCTCCAGCTCGACGGTGAAGAACATGTCCACCCGACCGGCGGCGAAGTCCGTGGCCGCGGTGCCGCCGCTGCTGTAGGGCACGTGGAGCAGCTTCACCCCGCCGCCACGCAGCGCCACCAGCTCCGCCGCCACATTCGGCAGCGAGCCGACGCCAACGCTCGCATAGCTGAGCTCGCCGGGCCGCGCGCGCGCCAGCGCCAGGAGCTCGGCCAGGTTCTGCGCCGGCAGGTCGGCCCGCACGGCGAGCAGCACGGGGGAGGTCGCGACCAGCGCCACCGGCCGGAACGCCGCTTCCGGATTGTAGGGCAGGCGCGGGAAGGCGAACTGCGTGATGACGAAGGGCGGCGGCGCGAGCAGCAGCGTGTGCCCGTCCGGTGCGGCGCGCGCCACCTCGGCGGTGCCGATGGTGGTGGTCGCGCCCGGCTTGTTCTCGACCACCACGGGCCGGCCGAGCCTGGGCGTCAGCGCATCCGCCAGGATGCGCGCGGCGGCGTCCGTCGAGTTGCCCGGCCCGAAGGGCACGATGATGCGGACGGCCCGCTCCGGTGCCCAGGATTGCGCCGCGGCGCCGCGCGCGGCCAGCAGCGCTGGCAGCGCCAGGGCGGCGCGCCGGGTGAGAGACTGTGCCAAGCGTTCCTCCAATCCCGGCCGGGCTCTTCGGCCACGCCGGAGCGGCGATCCTCTCACCGGCCTTCCGGCCGTTCAACCGATCTCGATGCCGGCCTCCCGCACCAGCTTCGCCATCGCCTCCCGCTGCGCCGTCACGAAGCGCGCGAACTCCGCGGGCGGCGTGCCGACCGGCAGCGCGCCCAGCGCAGCCAGGCGCTGGCGCACGGCGGCATCCGCCAGCGCATGCCGCGCCGCTTCATACAGGCGATCCGCGGCCCCCGCCGGCAGGCCGGCGGGCGCATAGAGCCCGTTCCACTCGTTCAGCTCGTAGCCGGCAAAACCCTGCTCGGCGACGGTCGGCACCTCGGGCAGCGAGGCGATCCGCTGCGCCGTGCTCACCGCCAGCGGCCTCAGCTTGCCGTCCTGCGCCAGCTGCAGGGAGGAGGAGACGGTGCCGAAGACGAAGGCGATGTTGCCGCCCAGCAGATCCTGCAGCGCCGGCGTGCCGCCACGATAGGGCACGTGCTGGATGTCGAGCCCCGCGCGGTTCACCAGCAGCGCCGCCGCCAGATGCGCCGCCGTGGCGTTGCCCGAGGACCCGTAGGAAAGCTGCCCCGGCCGCGCCTTCACCCAGGCCACGAACTCCGGCAGCGTCCGCGCCGGCACCACATTCGGGTTCACCACCAGGATCTGCGGCAGCACCACCACCTGGCTGATCGGCGTGAAGGCGGTGGCGTAGTCGAAGGGCAGGTTGCGCAGCAGCGCCGGGTTCACGGTGTGCGCCATGGCGTCGATCATGATGGTGTGGCCGTCCGGCGCGCTGCGCGCGAGCTCCGCCGCGCCGATCGAGCCGCCCGCTCCGGCGCGGTTCTCCACCACGATCTGCTGGCCGAGGACGCTGCCCATCGGCCCGGCGAAGAGGCGGGAGGTGGTGTCCACGCCGCCGCCCGGCGGATAGGGCGCGATCAGCCGGATCGTGCGCGTCGGCGCCCATTGCGCAAGGGCCGGCCGCGCCAGCGGGGCGGCGAGCAGCGCGGCGCCGCGCGCGCGGCGGGTCAGGCGAATCATGGCGTGTCCTCCGTAAGCTTTGCGCGCAGCATGGCCTCGCCGGGCGGTTCCCGCCAAGCCGGCGCGGGTCCACACTGCCCGCATGGCCCGCGCCCCCGACCTGTTCGGCGACACCGCGCCGGAAGCAGAGCCTGCCCCCGCCGGCCCGCGCCCGCTCGCCGATCGCCTGCGCCCGCGATCGCTCGAGGAGGTGATCGGGCAGGAGCAGCTGCTCGGCCCGGCCGGCGCGCTCACGCTGATGCTCGCGCGCGGCTCGCTCTCCTCGCTGATCCTCTGGGGCCCGCCCGGCGTCGGCAAGACCACCATCGCGCGCCTGCTTGCCGAGGCCGCGGGGCTGCATTTCCACCCGCTCTCCGCGGTGTTCTCCGGCGTCGCCGACCTCAAGCGCGCCTTCGACGACGCGCGCGACCGCCGGCGCAAAGGAAAAGGCACGCTGCTCTTCGTGGACGAGGTGCACCGCTTCAACCGCGCCCAGCAGGACGGCTTTTTGCCTGTTGTCGAAGACGGCACCATCACGCTGGTCGGCGCAACGACGGAAAATCCGTCCTTCGCGCTGAACGGCGCGCTGCTCTCGCGCTGCCAGGTTCTCGTGCTGAAGCGCCTCGACGACGAGGCGATGGAGAAGCTGCTGGCGCGCGCGGAAGCACTGGAGCAGCGGAGCCTGCCGCTGACGCCGGAGGCGCGCGCCTCGCTCCGCGCCATGGCCGATGGCGACGGGCGCTACCTGCTGAACATGGCCGAGCAGCTGCTCGCGATCCCACCCGGCGGCGATCCGCTCGACGCCGCCGCGCTGGCCGCGCTGCTGGCCAAGCGCGCCGCGCTCTACGACAAGGACCGCGAGGAGCACTTCAACCTCATCTCCGCGCTGCACAAGGCGATGCGCGGATCGGATCCCGACGCCGCGCTCTACTGGTTTGCGCGCATGCTCACCGGCGGCGAGGACCCGCGCTACATCGCGCGCCGCCTGACGCGCTTCGCCGCCGAGGATGTCGGCATGGCCGATCCCCGCGCGCTGCCGCTCGCCATCGCCGCGTGGGAAACCTACGAACGCCTCGGCAGCCCGGAAGGCGAGCTCGCGCTGGCGCAGCTCGTGCTGCATCTCGCCACCGCGCCGAAGTCGAACGCGGTCTATGCCGCCTTCGGCGCCGCGATGCGCGCCGCGAAGGAGACCGGCAGCCTGATGCCGCCCCAGAACATCCTCAACGCGCCGACGAAGCTGATGAAGCAGCTCGGCTATGGCGAGGGCTACGAATACGACCACGACGCCGAGGCAGGCTTCTCGGGCGCGAACTACTGGCCCGAGGGGATGGACCCGCAGCGCTTCTACAGCCCGACCGATCGCGGCGCGGAGCGCGCGGTCGCGGAGCGCCTGGCGGACTGGGCGCGGCTGCGGGCCGAGCGCCGGCGGCGGACGCGGAGTTAAGCCGGCCGAGAGGCCACCGCGCCCTCCGCCAGGCTCTCCTCCACCGCCTGCACGAGCACCAGGATCAGGCTCTCCTGCACCGCCAGGAACTCCCCCTCGCTGCCAGCCCGCACCTCCGCCTCGACCTCGAGTTCCACCTGCTCTCCGGTGAAGCCGACCAGGCGCGCGCGCGGCGTCCGCGCCGTCCGGTCCACCTGCGGATGCGCCGCCCCGCGCGCGCCGACCCGCGCCGGCAGCGCCGCCAGGACCTGCCGCGGCGTGGCCGCGGGCAGCGCGAAGCGATGGCGGAACAGGTGGCGGATACGCGCGGAGACGTTGGTGACCTGCATCTTGGCCAGGTCCGCATTGGGCACCGTGGTCAGCGTGCCGTCGGCGCCGCGGATGCGGGTGGAGCGCGGCCCGATCGCCTCCACCGTCCCGCCGGCCTCGCCGAAGCGGATCTCGTCGCCCACGCGGAAGGGCCGGTCGGCGAAGATCGAGAGGCCGCCGAACAGGTTCTCCACGGTGGATTGCGCCGCCAGCGCCAGCGCGATGCCGCCGATCGAGACGCCGGCCAGCAGCCCGACCGCCGGCACGCCGAGGTCGTTGGCGCCGACGAACAGCACCGAGCCCGCGGCGAAGGGCGCGCCGACGCGGGCCAGCAGCCGCAGTAGGTTGGCGTCGAAGCTGTCATCCGGGATCGCGGGCGAGGCGATCGCCGCCTCCACCACCAGCCAGCACAGCAGCCAGGCGGCCCAGGCGGCGGCGACATAGAGCGCGGCGATCGCCAGCAGCGATTCCGCATCGCCGAGCAGGCCCGTCAGCACGATCTGGGAGACGATGAAGGCGTGCGCGGCAAGCGTCGCGACCGCCAGCAGCGCCGGCACGCTGAGCCACAGCAGCCGCCGCCCGAGCGGGCCGAGCCGGTCGGGGGGGCCCCCCCCCCCCCCCCCCCCCCCCCCCCCCCCCCCCCCCCCCCCCCCCCCCCCCCCCCCCCCCCCCCCCGCCCCCCCCCCCCCCCCCCCCCCCCCCCCCCCCCCCCCCCCCCCCCCCCCCCCCCCCCCCCCCCCCCCCCCCCCCCCCCCCCCCCCCCCCCCCCGCCGGGGCGCCGCGGGCGGGCCCCCCCCCCCCGGGCGCCCCGCCACGCCAGCACCAGCACCGCCGCCAGCAGCACCGCCAGCGCCGACAGCAGCGCCTTCCAAACCAGCGTGCCGAGCAGCCGCGCCTGCAGCCAGGCGGGCAGCCGTTCCAGGCCCAGCCCGGCCAGCAGCGGGCCGGTCGCGCGCATCTGCGTCTCGTGCCAGTTCTCCCCGGCGCCGGGCTGCAGCACGGGCTGGCCGATGATCTGGGCGTGGAACTCCGGCAGCCGCGCGACCGTCTCGGCCGAGAACACCCAGTCGCCGGCGCGCGGCCCCTCGGCGATGCGCTCCAGCCGGATCTGGGTGCCCGGCACGCTCCAGCGCCTTGCCTCGCCCAGCCCGGCGATCGCCTCGGGGCCCGGCACGGGCAGCCGGTGCAGGATGTCCGCCAGGTAGCCCACCGCGAAATTGCCGTCCCGCGCGCGGGTGGCGGGCGGATACTGGCTGAGGTCGAGCAGCCCGTCGGCGATGCGCTTCATGGCGAAGGCCAGGGCGATCTCGCCGGCGAAGCTGGGCCGGGCCCGATAGTCCTGGAACAGCGCCTGCAGCCGTTGCGTCTCGGCCAGGAACGCGCGGTGCGTGGCGATCGGGCTCGACGTGTCGAGCTCGGGCTGCAGCCCGGCGGCACCCGCCTGCCGCAGGGTCAGGACCAGCAGCATCGCCAGCAGGGCCATGCGCAGGATCGGCATCCGGCTCGCTCCGGGGGACCGCGGCCCGCCGGGAAGGCGGCGCGGACTCGCCGGACGGATCGGAGCCGAAGCTGGCGGCCGCTGCAAGCCGGTGCATAGTCGCCGGTGGTTGGGGGCAGGAGGGACGGAGCCGATGAACGAGCTGTCGCCGGCCGCGCTGGCCCTGGGGGCGCGCGGCGGGCGGGCCCGGGCGGGGGGGGGGGGGGGGGGGCCGGCCGCCCCCCCCCCCCCCCCCCGGCGCTGCACGACGTCTCCTTCGACGTGGAGCCGGGCGGCTTCCTGGCGCTGCTCGGCCCCTCCGGCTGCGGCAAGTCCACGCTGCTGCGCGTGGTGG
>NZ_JBWXTD010000006.1:391326-392350 GCF_056682175.1 Falsiroseomonas sp. RANM36 | reverse complement strand
GCGCCCCCCCCGCCCCGCGGGGCGGGCGCCGGGGCGGGGGCGGGGGCGGGGGGGGCGATCCCCGACATCGCCCTGCCGCTGGCCGCGCTGCGCGGCTGGGATGCCGACCTGCAACTTGCCGTCGCCGCGCTCACCGCGGGCGGCGCCACCTGGCGCGACCTGCGGCTGCCGCTGAAGCTCGAAGCCGGCCGCGCCCGGATCGCCCCCTTCGCCGTGACGGGACCGGGCGGGCCGGTGAGCGGCGAGCTCGCCGCCGACGCCGCCGCGGCCACACCGACCCTGGCATTGACCCTGCGCGCCCCGGGCCTCGACCTCGCCCCACTGCAGCAGGCGCTGGGCGAGCCGGTGCGCGTTTCCGGCAAGGCGGAGCTGGACGCCGAGCTGCGCGGCGCCGGCGCCGGGCTCCGCGCCATCGCCGCGACGCTCGACGGCCATCTCGGCCTCGCCATGGTGGACGCCACGCTGGAGCCGGCGCTGATGAACCCGGTGCAGCAGGCGCTGCGCGCCCGCGTGCCGGCGCTGCCGGCGCTGCCGAACCGCCTGCCGGTCGAATGCGTCGCGCTGCGGGCCCGCGCGGAGGCCGGCACGCTGCGCATCGGGACGCTGCTGGTGGATGCGCCCGCGGCCAAGGTCTCCGGCAGCGGCAGCATCAACCTCGGCAGCGAGGCGATCGCGCTGCGGCTGCTGCACGATGTCCGCGCCGCGGGCACCGAGATCCGGGTGTCCGCCGATCTCGGCGGCACGCTGGCCGCGCCCGCCTATGGCGGCGTGCAGGTGCAGAATGCCGTGGCTGCCGCCGCCGGCGCGCTGGCCGGGCGCGTGGGCGGGGATCTCGGCCAGGTCCTCGGCGCGCTGGCCAACCAGCCCGGCGCGCGGCCCGAGCCCCTGCCGGATTGCGCGCCCGCCCTTGCCGCCGCCCGCGGCGGCCGCGAGGGGCCGGTCCCGGGGCGGCGCCCGGCCCCGGCCCCGCCCCCCCCCCCCCCCGCCCCCCCGCGCCCGCCCCCCCCCCCCCCCCCCCCCCCCC
>NZ_JBWXTD010000006.1:385428-391226 GCF_056682175.1 Falsiroseomonas sp. RANM36 | reverse complement strand
GGCCCCCGGCGGGGTCCGTCCTGTCGGGTTCGGGCGCGGCCGGCTTTGGGGCGGGGGGGGCACGCAGTCCCCCCCCCGGGACCCGGGGCGAGCCCTTCGGATCGAACCCGAAGGGCATCATGGTGTTCACCGCCGATGGCCATTTCTCGCTGTTCCAGTCCGCGGCGGAGGTGCCGCGGCTGGCGGCGAACGACCGCGCCCGGGCGACGGCGGAAGAGGCCACGACCGTGATGCGGAACACCATCGCGTATTACGGCACCTACACCGTCAACGAGGCCGCGCGGGAACTGCTGCTGACGATCCAGGGCAGCACCTATGCGAACCTGGTCAGCGGCACCCCGCAACGGCGGATCGTCACCATGCTCACGCCGACCGAACTGGCGTTCAGCAACCCGCGAACCCCGAACGGCATGACCCTGCATACGGTGTGGCGGCGCGCCTCGCCGCCGTAGGGAGATCGGCCTTCGGCGCGTGCCGCGCCCTTCAGAACGTCCAGAACAGCTGCGCCTGCAGCGTCGTCCAGTTGGCGGCGCTGCCGCCCGTCGCGGCGCGGATCGCCTCGCCCGGCTGCGCGATGCCCGCGACGCCCAGGAAATAGAGCCTCTCGTTGATCGGCATGCGCAGCACCAGCTGCCATTCCTGCCCGAGATCGCGCGAGGCGAGCTGCGACAGCGCCGGATTGGCGCCGAGGTTGTTCAGCTCCAGCGCCCGGTTCAGGTACCAGTCGAGGGTGAGGTTCGTCCCCTCCCACGGCGACACGTTCAGCCGCACGCGATGCACCGCGCGATTGGCCTGGGTCAGCACCTTGCCCATGGTGATGCCCTGCAGCCACTCATCCAGGCCGCCGGAATAGAGCGTGTCGAAGCGCTCGTAGCGCGCGGTCGTCGGGTCGTCGCCCGTGAAGGCGGCGTAGCGATAGGAGAGGCTGGGCGTCCAGGGCAGGTCGCGCGCCAGGTAGCCGATCTGCGCGAAGCCGGCCCAGGCCGACATGGGGAAGTTCTCGTTCGACTGATGCGCCAGCGCGCCCTCGATCCAGAGGCCGGGCAGCATCGCTGGGTCCGCCCATCGCCCGCGTGCGGCAACCGTCAGCAGCCCCTCCCGCCCGCCGGGCGAGGCGCCGCCCGGCACGGGATAGCGCGTGTCGGAACTCGGCACGTAAATCGCGTTCACCGCCGCATGGCTGTGGCCGTCGAGGTTGAAGCGCAGGCTGCCGCCGACCAGCTGCGTGCGCGAGAGGATGTCCACGCTGTCGTTCGGCTCCAGCCAGAAGCCGTTGAACACGAAGCGCCCCCAGCGCGCATTGACCAGCGCCGCCTGGTCCGCCGCCGTGCGCGGCGAGAGGTAGACGCCCGGCAGCCAGCCGGCATTCAGCCGCTGCGTGAAGCGCGCGACGAGGAAGCCGTCCTCGAGCGTGAAGGCCTGCTTGCCGAAGGAGGCGTTGATGCGCAGGTCGCTGTCCGGCGGCGCGTAGATCAGCCCGCCATAGGCGCGGTTGAGCTCGTTGGTGGAGCGCGTGCCGTCGCGGAAGATGTCGCGCCCCGCGGTGATCGCGGCGAGGCCGGTGACCGCGCCATAGAGGTAGAACGGTCCGTCGCGCAGCTGCGTCGCGAAGCCCATGCCGTATTCGGCGTAGGTCTCGCCCCAGCTTGCGCGCGATCCGGTCGCGGCGCCGAGCGGCGGGTTCGCAACCAGCGGGCTGCCGCGCGTGAAGGCGAGCGGCCTGCCGAACCACGGATTGCCGTCCGAGAAGGCGCCCACGCCGCCATTGGCGACGAAGGTCACGAGGCTGCGCGCGTCGCGCCAGAGCGCCGGGAAGGCGCCCAGCCCCTCGCCGGCCAGGATGCCGGACGGTCCGCCCGGCAGGCCGCCATCCGCTGCGACCCGCAGCACGATCGTGAGGCTGCGGCTCGAAGGATCGAGGGCAAGCCGATAGGAGGCATCCCGCACGCCCTGCAGCGCGCGCAGCCGCGCCAGGCCGGCCTGCGCCAGGATCGGATCGAAGGGCAGGCCGGGCGAGAGCCCGAAGGCCCGCCGCGCCTCCGCGGCCAGGTCGCGGCGCGCATCGGGCTCGCCGCGCAGCTCGACCTCGATTGCGGCGATGGTGGCGCCGTCCGCGAGGGCCGGCTGCTCGACGGTCCCGGGGCCGCCGAGGCCGGTCGCGTTCCCGCCGGCCGTCGCGCCGGTCTGGGCGCGCGCCGGCGCCGCGAGCAGCGCCAGCAGCGGAAGGAGGAGAAGCCCCCGCCTCAATGCCCGAACAGGCGCACCACGCTGCCGCCGCCATGCACGTTGATGGTCTGCCCGCTGACCCAGCCGCCCGCGGGGGAGGCGAGCCAGAGCATGGCGTTCGCGACATCCTCCGGCGTTCCGGGGCGGCCGGTCAGGGTGTCGGGGTGCATCATGCGCTGCTGCGTCGCCGCGTCGATGCCGGCCGAAGCATAGCCCTCGGTGATCACCGTGCCGATCAGCACGGAATTCACCCGCACCTTCTTCGCCAGCGCATGGGCGAGGCTGACCATCAGCTGGTTCAGCGCCGCCTTCGCCGTGCCATAGGCCAGGATGTCGTAGGCCGGCACGGCGGAGGAGAAGCTGCCGGAATTGATCACCGCGGCGTTCTTCGCCTTCAGCAGGTGCGGCACGCAGGCCGCCGTCATGCGATAGGCGCTGATCGTGTTGAGCTTGTAGCTGTCGATCATCTGCTGCTCGGTGACCGCCAGCGGATCGGGGTTCACCCCGCCCCAGCCGACGTTGTTGACCAGCGTGGAGAGCCCGCCGAAGGCGGCGACCGCGGCCGCGACCGTCGCCTGGATGTCGCCCTCCTGCGTCACGTCGCAGGCCATGCCGCGCACGTCGCGGCCGGTCTCGGCGGCGATCGCCCTCGCCGTCTCGGCGGCCTTGTCGCCATGCAGGTCGGCGATCAGCACCTTGGCACCGGCGCCGGCGAAGGCGCGCGCGATACCGGCGCCGATGTTCTGCGCGCCGCCGGTGACGATCGCGGCGTGGCCGTCCATCCGGAAGGCGGCGAGCGGGTCATAGGCCATCGTCGTCTCTCTCCCTGTCGTTCCGGCGGTCCGATGCGGCGCCGCGTCAATCCAGTTCCTGCACGCCGCCGCCGCTGACGGTCAGCACCTGCCCGCTGATCCAGGTCGCGAGCGGCGAGCACAGGAACAGCACGGCGTTCGCGATGTCCGATGCCTCGCCCAGCCGCCCCATCGGCGTGTGCTTCAGCATCGCCTTCTCGATCTCGGACGTGAGCACGGAGGCGAGCGCGGCGGTCTTGATCGCGCCCGGCGCGATCGCGTTGACGCGGATGCCCATCGGCCCGAGGTCGAAGGCGATGTTGCGCGTCAGGTGGTTCACCGCCGCCTTGGACGAGGAATAGGACGCCATCCGCTTGTTCGTGTTCTCCCCCGCCATGGAGGAGATGTTCACGATGGCCCCGCCGCCCGCCGCCTTCATGTGCGGCGCGGCGAGCTGGCACAGCCGGAACACCGAATAGACGTTCAGGCGATAGGCCCAGTCGAAGTCGGACATCGGCATCTCGAAGGGCTTGGGCCCGCCGCCGCCGGCGTTGTTGACCAGGATGTCGAGGCGTCCGAAGCGCGCGATCACCTGTTCGACCAGCGACACCAGCGCGGCCTCCTCGGTGACGTCGCAGGCGAGCCCGATCGCCTGGCCGCCGCGCGCGCGGATCGCCGCGGCGGTCTCCTCGGCGGTTTCCGCCTTGAGGTCGCTGACGACGACGGCCGCGCCGGCGGTCGCCAGGGTCTCGGCCGAGGCCTCGCCGATGCCGGCGCCAGCGCCTGTCACGACGGCGACCTGCCCGTCCAGTCGCATCTCGACTGCCATGTTCGGCATCCTCTCCTCGCCTCTGCGCATCCTCCTGCGCGACGGCGGCGGGCAGCGGCAAGGGAGAGGGTGCCCATAATGGGCACGGGCGGCTTGGGCCGCGCGACAACGCAGGGCATGCTGCGCGCATGGGAGAGAGCGATGGGAGCGCCGCGTCGGAGGCCGAGTTGGCGTTCATCAGCGCCTACGGGTTGCGCTTCGCCGCCTATCATCACGCCTGGTCGCTGTTCTTCGTCAGCCACATGAGCGACCTGCGCCGTCATTTCGGCGACCTGGACGAGGCGCTGCTGCTGGCCGCCTTCGGGCTCGGGCCGGTCGGCGAGAAGCGGCGGGCGGCGCAGCGCCGGCGCGACATCAAGGCGCTGGCCTATGACGGGCGCGCCATGAGCCCGGGCGTGACCAATGCGAAGCGCCTGGCCGAGATCACCGGCATCCCGCGCGAGACGGTGCGCCGCAAGCTCGACCGCTTCCGTGCGCGGGGCTGGGTGGAGCAGGACGCGCGCGGCGCCTGGCGGCTGAGCCTCGACGCGGACGGCACGGCGCGCATCGCCGGCGCGATGGCGCCGCTGCATGCGGTGTTCCTGCGCCGGCTCGCCAGGCTCATGGCGGAATTCGAGCGGCTCGACCGGGCAGCAACCAGGTGAGCCTTGCGCGACCGTCGCACCGCTCGCGTCGCCGCCGAAGGCCACGTCGCGACCGCAGAGCCTGGGCGTCCCGGGGAGCGGCAGGACCTATCGCGCCTTCCAGACCGATGCCGGTGCGCAACTTCTGGTCGTTCGTCGTCTCCGACACGCGGACGCTGAGCCAACGACTCCAGCCATTCGTTCGCAGCGCCGATCCACGCGCCGGCCGATTCCAGACGCCCGTGATCTGCTTCAACGCCGCCTGCCGGTGAGCAGCCCCCCGAGGCCGCGAACCGCGTCCTGCGCGACGCCCTGGACCTCCCGCGGCACCAGGGGGATCGGCACCGGGGCGGCTTCCGGCATGCGCCCGGCCCTGCCGAGCCGGGCGAGCGTCAGCGCCGATGCGCAATCCCCGCCGGGCGGCGTGCTGCCGGCGGCGCCGCGCAGGAATTCCGCCGTGCTGCTGCGCCAGAGGCGGTTCGCCACCGTGTCGCCCATCACCTGCGCCAGCGCCGCGCCGGGCTCCACGCCGACGCGCGGCGCGGCGAAGCTTCCGCCGACCGTCACCGGCGTGCGCATGGTCAGCCCCATCACGCGGATGTCGGGCAGCAGCCGCGCCGCGAGCGTCTCGTCCCGCAGGTTGAGGGCCAGGGTGCCATCCAGCCGGCCGAACTCGCCCTCCGCAAGCAGCACCTGGCTCTGCGCGACGCCGCCCTCGGCCGAGAGCCGCAGCGCGAAGCATCGCAGGCCGAGCCCGCCCGAGGGCGTGCCGCGCGGCAGCAGCGCGCGGGCGAGGTCGGGGCCGATGGAGAGCGCGCTGGCGCCGGTGAAGCGGCCGCCGACCATCGCGATGCCCGCCTCGCCGGAGAGGCTCGCCGCCAGGGCGGGCAGCGTCGCGCCGCGTCCACGCACATCGAGAGCAAGCTCCGCCTGGCCCTCGAAGGCTGCCGGGATGCCGAAGGCGCGGCGCAGCGCCGTGAGGTCGAGCCCGCGCCCGCGGCTTTCGAGCCTGAGCGCCGCGGCCGGCGGCGATGCCGCCGCGTCCAGGCTGAAGCGCCCGCCGAGCGCGCCGCCGGGCGAGGTCGCGGCGAGCGGGTCGAGCGCCAGCCTTGCATTCGCAAGCGCGACCGTCGTCGCCGCGTCGCGCCATGTCACGCCGCCGGCCTGCAGCGTGGTCGCCGACAGGATCAGAGCGGCATCGAAGCCGCGCAGAGCCTCCACCGGCAGGGCGATCGCCGGGATCCGGCGCTGCGCCGGCCGCCCGGGGCGGGGCGGGGCGGCGGGGGGGCGCGCCCCCCCCGCGCGCGCGGGGGGCCGCGCCCGCCCGCC
>NZ_JBWXTD010000006.1:365914-385328 GCF_056682175.1 Falsiroseomonas sp. RANM36 | reverse complement strand
CCGGGCCCCACCCCCCCGCCGCTCCTCCCCCCCCCCCCCCCCGCGGCCCCCCCCCCCCCCCCCCCCCCCGGGGCGCCCCTGCCGGTGCCCGCCGCGCCGCAGGCCGACCCGCTGGCCATCCGCAACGCCGCCCGCGCGCTGCGGGAGCGGAAGAACGTGCTGATCCTGCTCGGGGGCCTGGCGCTGACGGCGGAGGCGCAGGCGCTCGCCTTCCGCATCGCGACGCATACCGGTGCCGCGCTGCTGGCCGAGGGATCGAACGGCCGGATCGAGCGCGGCCGCGGCCGCCCGCCGCTGGAGCGCGTGCCCTATCCCGCCGACATCGCGATCGAGGCGCTGAAGCCCTACACGACCATTGTCCTCGTCAACAGCCGCATGCCCGTCGGCTTCTTCGCCTATCCCGGCAAGCCGTCGCTGCATTGCCGCGAGGACGCCGAGGCCGTGCTGCTGACGCGCTACGAGGCCGACCCGGTGCAGGCGTTGACGGCGCTGGCCGACGAACTCGGCGCGCCGAAGCTGGCGATCCCCGATCCCGGCCCGCGCCCCGAGCCCGCGCGCGGCGCGCCGACGCCGGAGGGGCTGGCGCGCACCCTGGCGGCGCTGATGCCGGAGGACACGGTGGTGGCGGACGAGAGCGTTTCCTTCGGCCGCGGCTTCTTCGCCGCGACGCATTGCGCGCCGAAGCATGACTGGCTGCAGATCACCGGCGGCGCGATCGGCTGCGGCATCCCGCTCGCGACCGGCGCGGCGGTGGGCGCGGGCGGGCGGCGGGTGGTGAACCTGCAGGCCGACGGGTCCGGGATGTACACGCTGCAGGGGCTGTGGACCCAGGCGCGCGAGAAGCTGCCGGTGACGACCATCGTGCTCTCCAACCGCAAATACGCGATCCTGCTGGGCGAGTATCGCGGCGTCGGCGCCAATCCCGGGCGGACGGCGATGGACATGATGGACCTCGGCAACCCGGACCTCGACTGGGTGAAGCTGGCCAACGGCATGGGCGTGGAGGCGGCGAAGACCGCGACGCTCGAAGGCTGCGGCGACCTGATGCGGCAGTCCTTCGCCAAGGACGGCCCCTTCGTGATCGAGCTGGAGATCTGAGAAGCAATGACGATGGACCTCGGCCTCGGCGGCAAGCGCGTGCTGATCACCGGCGGATCGAAGGGGATCGGCCTCGCCTGCGCCGAGAGCTTCGCGGAAGCGGGCTGCGACATCATCCTGGTGTCGCGCGATGCGGCCGCGCTGACCACAGCGGCGGACGCGGTGCGCGGCAAGGCGCAGGTGAAGGTCGAAACCTTCGCGGCCGACCTTTCGACCGATGCGGGCCGCGCCAGCCTGCACGCGGCGCATCCCGACCCGGACATCCTGGTCAACAACGCCGGGGCGATCCCGGGCGGGCGGCTTTCCGACATCCCGATGGAGCGTTGGCGCGCCGCCTGGGACCTCAAGCTGCTGGGCTACATCCACCTGTGCCAGCTCTACCTGCCGGGCATGGAAGCGCGGAAATCGGGCGTGATCTGCAACATCATCGGCATGGCCGGGCGCACGCCGCGCATGGGCTACATCGCCGGCTGCACCGCCAATGCCGCGCTGATCGCCTTCACCTCGGCGCTCGGCGGCGCCACGGTCGCGAACGGCGTGCGCGTCTTCGGCATCAATCCCGCGGCGACGCGCACCGACCGGATGATGACGCTGGCGCGCACCAACGCCAAGACGCAGTTCGGCGACGAGGCACGCTGGGCGGAGACGCTGACCGGCCTGCCCTTCGGCCGCGCCATCGAGCCGCGCGAGATCGCCGACCTCGCCGCCTTCCTGTCCTCGCCGCGCGGCGGCTACGTGAACGGCACCGTCGTGGACGTGGATGGCGGGGCGATGTTCCGGTGAGGCCGGCCGCCGCGGCGCTCGCGCTGGCGCTCGCCGGCTGCGCCGCGGCCGCGCAGACGCCGCCGCTCGCCGGCACGAGCTGGGAGCTGGTGGAGCTGCGCTCCCCCGACGACGCGACCGGCACGGTCCGCGTGCCGGACCCCGCACTCTACACGGTGGCCTTCGACGCGGAGGGCAATGCCCTCTTCCGGCTGGACTGCAACCGCGGGCGCGGCCGCTTCACCGCGACGGAGGACCGCCCCGGCGCCGGCCACCTCGAATTCGGCCCGATCGCGACGACGCGCGCGATGTGCGCGCCGGGATCGCTCGATGCGCGGCTCGGGCGCGAACTGCCCTATGTCCGCATCTGGGTGCGGCAGGGCGATACGCTGCGGCTGGAGCTGTTCGCCGATGGCGGGCAGCAGATCTGGCGGCGGGCGCGGTAGCGGTCACGCATCCAGCGCGAAGAGCTTGCCGACGGCGGCCGGCACCACCCGCTCGCCGAAGGCGCGCTCCAGCGCGTTGATCGCGCGCCAGCCGGTGCAATGCGCGGGGATCAGCAGCGGCAGGTCGAATTGCGCGAGGTCGGCCACCGTCTCCGGGATGATCGCCTCGTTCTCGCCGGACAAGTGGAAGCCGCCCATCGCGGCGAACAGAGGCACCTCCGGGAAGGCGTCGCGCGCCGCGTGCAGCACGTTGACGATGCCGGCATGGGAGCAGGCGCTGAACACCACGAGGCCACGGCCGCGCAGATGCACGGCGCAGAAGCGCTCATCCATCAGCAACTCGTCGCTTTCCCACGGATCGGCCTCCGTCGCGCGCGCCACCTGGCCGGGCAGGCCGCGCTCATAGGGCGTGCGGCGCGGGATCTCGCCGCTGATCCAGAGCAGGCCGTCGAACAGCGTTTGCGGCTGGTCCGTCACGACCGGGGCGGCGCCCATCGCTTCCCATTCGGCCGGCAGCGGCACGCGGTCCATCGGGAAGACGCCGCCATCGGGCTGGCGGCTGCCGCGCTCGCGGAACATGCCGGGATGCAGGTGGAGCGGCACCGCGCGGCCGCCATTCGCGGCGGTGATGAATTCCAGCGCCTTCGGGATGCCGCCGGCATGGTCCCAATGGCCGTGGCTGAGCATCGCCGCCGCGATCTCGCCGAAGGCCACGCCGAGCTTCGGGCCGTTCCGCGCGATCGCGTACGGGTCGGGGCCGCCATCGAACAGGAAGCGGTGGTGCGCGGCGCCACGATGCAGCGTCAGCACCAGCGCCAGGCCGTGATTGGCGCAGCAGAGCGCGCCGCCGCTGGTCCGCGTCAGGCCGAAGCGGCGCAGCACATTCCATTCGCGCGTGACGAAGGGCGGCACGCGGGAGAGGCTGTCGGTGACGTTGTCCACCAGCACCTGGATCTCCAGGCGATCCACCGGCTGCAGCCTCGTCACGGCACGACCTCCTCAGATCCGCTCGATCTCGGCCCCCACCGCGGCCAGCTTCCGCTCCACCGCCTCATAGCCGCGGTCGAGGTGATAGACGCGGTTGACGATGGTCTCGCCCTGCGCCGCCAGCCCCGCCAGCACGAGCGACACGGAGGCGCGCAGGTCGGTCGCCATCACCGGCGCGCCCGAGAGCTTCGGCACGCCGCGCACGATCGCGCTCTGGCCGTGATACTTGATGCGCGCGCCCATGCGCATCAGCTCCGGCACATGCATGAAGCGGTTCTCGAAGATCGTCTCCGTGATCATGCTGGCGCCGTCGGCGACGCACATCAGCGCCATGAACTGCGCCTGCATGTCTGTGGCGAAGCCGGGGAAGGGCTCGGTCATCACATCGGTGCCGTGCAGGCCGTTGAGCCGGCTGACCATCAGCCCGTCATTGCGTTCCGCAACGTCCACGCCGGCATCGCGCAGCACGCGCGCCACCGCGCCGAGGTCGGACAGCCTGGCCCCTTCCAGCATCACCTGCCCGCCGGTGATCGCCGCGGCGCAGGCATAGGTGCCGGCCTCGATGCGGTCGGGGATGATCGGATGCGTCGCGGGGCCGAGCGTCCTGGTTCCCTCGATCACCAGCTTCGCGGTCCCGATGCCCTCGATCCTGGCGCCCATGCGCATCAGGCACATGGCGAGGTCGCCGATCTCGGGCTCCTGCGCGGCGTTGACCAGCTCCGTCACGCCGTCCGCCAGGCAGGCGGCCATCAGCAGGTTCTCGGTCGCGCCGACGCTGACCTGGGGGAAGATGATGCGCGCGCCCTTCAGGCCGCCCGGCGGGGCGGTCGCCTCGATGTAGCCGCTGTCGAGCGAGATGGTCGCACCCATCTGCTCCAGCCCCTTGAGGTGCAGGTCCACCGGGCGCGTGCCGATGGCGCAGCCGCCGGGCAGCGAGACCTTCGCGCTTCCGAAGCGCGCGAGCAGCGGGCCGAGCACCAGCACGCTCGCGCGCATCTTGCGGACGATGTCGTAGGGCGCCTCGAGATTCGTCGCGCTGCCGGACAGGATCAGCCGCCGTCCGGCGCGGTCGTGCTCCACCGCCAGGCCGTGCTGCCTCAGCAGCGCGCGCATGGTGGCGATGTCGGCGAGGTCGGGCGCGTTCTCCAGCACCAGCGGCCCGTCCGAGAGCAGCGCCGCGGTCATCAGCGGCAGCGTCGCGTTCTTCGCGCCGCTGACCGGGATGGTGCCCGACAGCGGCTTGCCGCCGCGGATGCGGATGCGGTCCATGCGGCTACAGCTTCGGCAGCGCGACGCCGCGCTGGCCCATGTATTTGCCCTTGCGGTCGGCGTAGCTGACTTCGGGCGGCGCCGCGCCCTGCAGGAACAGGAACTGGCAGATGCCTTCGTTGGCGTAGATGCGCGCGGGCAGCGGCGTGGTGTTGCTGATCTCGATCGTCACCTGGCCTTCCCATTCCGGCTCCAGCGGGGTGACGTTCACGATCAGGCCGCAGCGGGCGTAGGTGGACTTGCCGAGGCAGATCACAAGGACGTCGCGCGGGATGCGGAAGTATTCCACCGTGTGGCAGAGCAGGAAGGAATTGGGCGGGATGATGCAGGTCGCGCCCTTGCGGCTGACGAAGCTCTGCTCGTCGAAGGCCTTGGGGTCCACCAGGGCGTTGTCCACATTGGTGAAGATCTTGAACTCGTCGGCCAGCCGCGCGTCGTAGCCATAGGAAGAGAGGCCGAAGGAGATCACGCCCTCCCGCCGCTGGTTCTCGACGAAGGGCTCGATCATGCCGTGCTCCGTCGCCATGCGGCGGATCCAGCTGTCGGGCATGATGGGCATGGGCGGAACGAACTCCGGGGCGCTCTTCCGGCCGGGTTAGCGGAAGGGGCGGGCGGCGACAATCACTCCTCGCCGGGCTTCTCCGGGGACGTGGAGGGGCCGGCCGCACGCGCCCGGGCCTGTGCCTTGCGGCGGCGCAGGTTTTCCCGCAGCGCGGCGGCCAGCCTGGCCTCGCGCTCCGCCCGGGCCCGGCGCGCCGCATCGGTCTCGGCCGGCCGGGGCGGCGGCGCGCGTTCCTCCATGGCGGCCGGGCCGCTCACTGCACGCGGATGTTCGCGGCCTGCACCACCGCCCGCCAGCGCGCGACCTCGGCGGCGACGAAGGCCTGGTACTCCGCCGCGCTCATCCGCCGCGGGGTGGCGCCGGCCTCGCGCAGGCGCTGCGCGATGTCCGGCGTGGCGAGCGCGTCCAGCACCTCGGCGTTCAGCTTCTCGGTGATCGGCGCCGGCAGCCCGGCGGGGCCCGAGATGCCGAACCAGGTGGAGGCGACGAGATCGGCGAAGCCGAGCTCCTTGAAGGTGGGCAGGTCCGGCCAGCCCGGCACGCGCTCCGCCGCCGTGACGGCGAGGAGGCGGAAGCGTTCGTTGCGGCCGGCCTCGACGAGGGTGGTGATCATCGCGTCCACATTGCCGGCGGTCAGGTCGTTCATCATCGGCCCGCTGCCGCGATAGGGCACATGCGTCAGGTCGATCCCCGCCGCGCGCTTCAGGATCTCCTGCTTGGCGTGGGAGGAGGTGCCGTTGCCGGGCGAGCCCACCGTCATGCCCGGCCGCGCCTTCGCCGCGGCGATGAAGTCGGCCAGCGTGCGGATCGGCGAGGCGACGTTGACCGCCAGCACCGAGGGCACCTCGGCCATCAGCGCGACATGGGTGAAGTCCCGCACGCTGTCATAGGGCATGGCGGGATAGACGCTCGGCCCGACGCCATGCGAGGCGATGTTGGAGATGACGAAGGCGTAGCCGTCCGGCGGGCTCTTCGCGACCACGTCGGAGCCGACCGTGCCGCCGGCGCCGGCGCGGGTCTCGATCACGAAGGTCTGGCCGAGCGTGGTCGAAAGGCGCTGGGTGACGAGGCGGGCGACCACGTCCGTGGTGCCGCCCGGCGGGAAGGGCACGATCACGCGGACATTGCGCGCGGGCCAGGCCGCCTGCGCACCGGCGATGCGCGGCGCGGCCAGGGCGGCGGCGGGGAGGGTCAGCAGGGCGCGTCGGCGCAGCATGATCGGGCCTCTTCTCTGTTCCGGACGGTCCGGCTTTCCCTACAGCACGCCCGCCCCGGCCGCCAGCGCCGGCTCCGGGCCGCCCCGGCGCATCGCCCGGTCGAGCGCCGCGTTCAGCGCCTCCGGCGCCTCATACGCCGTCCAGTGCCCCGCGCCCCGGATCACCTCGAGCACCGCATCCGGCCGCGATTCCTGTGCCGCCGCGAAGCGCTCATGAATGTGGCCCACCGCCACCTGGTCAAGCTCGCCCCAGATCAGCGTCAGCGGCAGCGTGGTGCGCGCGAGCGCCTGCTTCAGCAGCGGCGTGCCGGCGAAGCCGCGGCTGCGGAAGCGGGCATGCACCGTGTTCCATTCCTGGATCGCGAGGGCGAGGTCGTCGATCTTCGCCGGATCGGCGATCATCAGCGAGGCCAGGTTGAAGCGATGCGCCGCGATGCGGGCCTCGCTCTGCTTGTCGCGGATCTTCTCGAGCGGGGTCGGGTTGCGGGGCACGCCGAGCGCCGCGGCGCCGACCAGCGTCAGCGTGCGCAGCTCATTGCCCATCGCGGCGGCGAGCTGGCCCGCGACATTCGACCCGAAGGAGAAGCCGACCAGGTCGGCGCGCCGGCCGCGCAGCAGGTCGCGCAGGCCGGGCAGCATGACGCGCGCGGCCTGCAGCGGGTCCTGCTCGCCCGGCAGGTCAGCGCTCTCGCCAAGGCCGGGCAGGTCGGGCGCGATCACGCAGCGCGTGCGGGCGTAGCGAGGGATCTGCTTCACCCAGTGCCGCCAGGATCCGTTGCCGCCATGCAGCAGCACCAGCGGATCGCCCGCGCCCTCGTTCCAGGCGTGCCAGACCATGCGGCCATCGCCGCAGGGCGTCTCGTGGCGCGTGGCCTTGGCGAGCAAATCGTCCAGGATATCCATCAGTAGCTCTTGGGCAGGCCGAGGACGCGCTCGGCGATGTGGCAGAGGATGAGCTGGGGCGAGACCGGCGCGATGCGCGGTATGAAGCTCTCGCGCAGCAAGCGCTCGAGGTGGAATTCCTGCGCGTAGCCATAGCCGCCGAGCGTCATCACGGCGGTCTGCGCGGCCTCGAAGCCGGCCTCGCCGCCGAGCCATTTCGCGGCGTTGGCCTCGGCGCCGCAGGGGAGGCCCTGGTCGTAGCGCCAGGCGGCCTGCATCGTCATCAGCCGCGCGGCCTCCAGCTGCATCCAGCAGGCGGCGAGGGGATGCTGCACGCCCTGGTTCTGGCCGATCGGACGGCCGAACACCACGCGCTCCTTCGCGTAGGAGGCGGCGCGGGCGATGGCGGCATGGCCGATGCCCACGGCTTCCGCGGCGACGAGGATGCGCTCGGGATTCATGCCGTGCAGGATGTAGTCGAAGCCCTTGCCTTCCTCGCCGATGCGGTCCTCCAGCGGGACTTCCAGGCCGTCGAGGAAGAGCTGGTTCGAATCCACGCCGTGGCGGCCCATCTTCGGGATCTCGCGCACCTCGATCCGCGTGCGGTCGAGCGCGGTGTAGAACAGCGAGAGGCCCTCGCTGCGCTTCCTGACCTGGTCCAACGGCGTGGTGCGGGCCAGCAGCAGCACGCGGTCGGCGACCTGCGCGGTGCTGATCCACACCTTCTGGCCGTTCACCACGTAGCGGTCGCCCCGCCGCTCCGCGAAGGTTTTCAATCGTGTGGTATCGAGGCCGGTGTTCGGCTCGGTGACGGCGAAGCAGGCCTTCTCGGCGCCCGCGATCAGCGGCGGCAGCATGCGCACCTTCTGTTCCTCGGTGCCGAACACGACGACGGGCATCGGGCCGAAGATGTTCATGTGCACGGCGGAGGCGCCGGTCATGCCGGCGCCGGATTGCGCGATGGCCTGCATCATCACGCTGGCTTCCGCCACGCCGAGGCCGGCGCCGCCCACCGCCTCCGGCATGCAGATGCCGAGCCAGCCTTCCTCGGCCATCGCCTTGTGGAATTCGTGCGGGAAGCGGTGCGCCTTGTCGCAATCGAGCCAGTAGGCGTCGCCGAAGCGGGCGCAGAGCCGCTCCATCGCCTCGCGCACGGAACGCTGCGTGTCGGTTTCGCTGAAATCCATGCCGGTCTGTTTCCTTCCCCCCGACCGTGCCAGTCTCGGCGGCGGACGCAACCCCGCGAGGCCGGCTTGCCGCTGTTCGATGCCCTGTTCGATCGTGGCGCCTTCCGCATACCGCCCGGCACGGTGCATGTCTGCGCCGGGGGTGAGACGCCGGTGCTGCGCAGCCATGCGGCGGCCTTCGCGCGTTACGGCGAGGACAAGTCCCTGGGGCCGGCCAGCCGCCCGCGCGTGGACGAGGAGGCGGAGCGGCTCTGCGCGCGGCTGGCGGCCTTCTGGTCCGTGGCGCCGGCGGAGATCGGGCTGGTCTCCTCGGTGGCGGAGGGCATGTCCATCCTGGTGGAGAGCCTGGACTGGCGCGCGGGCGACAATGTCGTGGTCGCGGCGGACGAGTATCCGTCGGTGGTCGCGCCGCTGGCGCTGCGGCGAGGCGTGGCGCTGCGCTTCGCCGACATGATGGATGCGGAGGCCGTGGCGGCTTCCTGCGACGCGCGCACGCGGATGATCGCGGTCAGCGCCGTCTCCATGGTGGATGGCAGGCGGCACGACCTGGCGGCGCTGCGACGCGTGGCGGATGGCGCGGGCGCGATGCTGGCGGTGGATTTCACGCAGGCCAGCGGCTGGCTGCCCATCGGGGCGTCGGTCGCCGATTTCGCCTTCGCCTCCTGCTACAAATGGATGCTCGGGATCACCGGGATTGCGGTGGCGTATTGGAACCGCGCGCGGCAGCCGGGCTGGGCGCCGGCGACCGCGGGGTGGTACTCGATCCGCATGGCGGGCAAGCCCGACTGGGCGCAGCCGGTCGCGCTGCGCGAGGATGCCGGCCGCTTCACCCGCGGCAATCCCAGCCATGCCGGCGCCTATGTCATGCATGCGGCGCTGGATTTTCTCGAGGCATTTCCGCGTGGCGCCGTCGCGGCGCATGTGCAGGGGCTGACCACCGGCCTGCTGGCGCGGCTCGAGGCGGCCGGCATCGCCTCCACCACGCCGCGCGATCCGGCGCGGCACGGCGCCAATGTCTGCATCGCGCATGACCGCGCCGCGTCCATCGTGACCGCGATGGCGGAGCAGGGCGTGCTTGCCTGGAATGGCCGCGGCCGCATCCGCTTCAGCTTCCACGGCTACAACGACGCGGCCGAGCTCGACCGCATCATGGACGCCCTTCGCCACGCTCTCTGAGGAACGCGAAAACGATGATGCAACGGCCGCCGGCGGAACCCGGCATGCGCGAGGAGGATGTGGATACCCCCGCGCTGCTGCTCGACCTCGATGCCTTCGAGCACAATTTGGACACCATGGCCGCGCTGCTCGCGCCAACCGGCACGAAGCTCCGCGCGCATGCCAAGACGCACAAATCGCCGGTGGTCGCGCTGCAGCAGATGCGGCGCAGCGCGATTGGCAACTGCACGCAGAAGGTCGCCGAGGCGGAGGCGCTGGCCTGGGGCGGCGTGCCGGACATATTGGTGAGCAACGAGGTCATCGCACCGCGCAAGCTCGCCCGCCTCGCCGCCCTGTCGCGCATCGCCAAGATCGCGGTCTGCGCCGATGACGAGGCCGGCATCGCCGCGATCGAGGCGGCGGCGCAGGATGCCGGGCTGCGCATGACGGTGCTGGTGGAGATCGATGTCGGCTCCGGCCGCTGCGGCGTGCAGCCGGGGCCGGAGGCGGTGGCGCTGGCCGAGCGCATCGCGGCGAGCCCGCACCTGATCTTCGGCGGGCTGCAGGCCTATCACGGCAGCGCGCAGCACAGGCGCAAGCCGGAGGAGCGCGTGGCGGCCATCGCCGCCGCGACGGACGGCACGCGCCGCACCGTGGAGCAGTGCCGCCAGCGCGGGCTCGATTGCGCCATCGTCGGCGGCGCCGGCACGGGCACCTTCGCGCTGGAAGCGGCGAGCGGCGTCTGGACCGAGATCCAGGCCGGCTCCTACGCCTTCATGGATGCCGACTACGCCCGCAACGACGACCCGCCACCCTTCCGCCAGGCGCTGTTCGTGCTGGCGCAGGTGATGAGCGCGCCGCGGGCCGGCGTCGCTGTGGTGGATGCCGGGCACAAGGCGCTGCCCACCGATTCCGGCATGCCGCTGGTCCATGGCTTTCCGGGCGTCGCCTATGCCCGCGCGGCCGACGAGCACGGTACGCTGCTGGGCGAGGGCGTGCCGCGGCTCGGCGAGAAGATCCGGCTGGTGCCGGGCCATTGCGACCCGACGGTGGACCGCTACGACTGGTATGTGGGCGTGCGGGGCGGCCGGGTGGAGTGCCTGTGGCCGATCACGGCGCGCGGCGCGATGGCCTGACCGCGCGCCTCGAGCCCGAACAAGTCGGGCCGCCCGCCTCAGCGCTGGGTGGAGCGGCGCGTGCTGCGACTGGTGCTGCGCGGCGGCGTCTCGGTCTGCGCCGCGGAGGCGGTGCGAGGCTGGGAGCCGCGGCTGCGCACCGTGGCGGTCTGGGTGTTCGCCGTGGTGCCGCGCGCCGTTGCCTCGCGCCGCGTGGTGCGGGTCTGGCCCGTTGCTTCCTGCCGGGTGGAGGCCTGGCGGGACGCCGACCGGCTCGAGCCGGATCGGGAACTCGCCTGGCGGGACGTGGCGCGGCTTGTCTCGGCGGCCGGGCGGCTTGCGGCCTCGCCGCGCGGCAGCGGTGCGGCCTGGGCGGTGCGGAGGACCCCGGGGCCGCCCGGCGCGGCATTGGCCAGGCCGAGGCGCTCGAAGCCCTGATCGAGCAGCGCCGCCATGTGCGCGTCGCGCTCGACCCAGGAACTGCCGCCGAACACGGCGCCCACCAGGCGGCGGTTGCCGCGCGTCGCGCTGGTCACGATGTTGAAGCCGCTGGCGTTGATGTAGCCCGTCTTGATCCCGTCCACGCCCTCATAGCTCTGGAGCATGCGGTTGTGGTTGCGGATGCGGACCGCGCCGAACTCCACATGGCTCACCCCGAAATAGTGGTAGCGGTTGGGGAAGTCCTGGATCAGCCGGCGGCCGAGCGTGGCCATGTCGCGCGCCGTGGTGATCTGCTCGCTGTCGGGCAGGCCGGAGGCGTTGCGGAACAGCGTGCGGCTCATGCCGATGGAGCGCGCGCGCAGCGTCATCATCTGGGCGAAGCGCGCCTCGGAGCCGCCGAGCCGCTCGCCGACCGCGGTGGCGACGTCATTGGCCGAGCGGGTGACGAGGGCCAGGATCGCCTGCTCCACCGAGATGGACTGGCCGGCCGGCACGCCGAGCTTGGAGGGCGGGCGCGAGGCCGCCTCCTGCGAGATCGGCACGCGCGAATCGAGGCGCAGCCTGCCTTCGTGCAGGGCTTCGAACACCATGTAGAGCGTCATCATCTTGGTGAGCGAGGCCGGATGGCGCGGCTCGTCGGCATTCGCCGCGGCCAGCACGTTGCCGCTGCGGGCGTCCAGCACGATCGCGGCGTAGCGTTCCCCGCCGATTTGCGCATGCGCAGGCGAGGCGGCGATACCCGCGAAGATTGCAAGCATGGCGCAAGCCACAAGGCCTGCGCGCAGGACGAGGCCTGGGCGCATCGGTCTTGGTCCCCCTGCTGCGGCACCCCCCGTGCCGCGCCAATCCGGCAAGCCTATGGGATTCTGGCCCGGCCTGTATAGCGGCACGTATATGGAACTTTCAGTTAGCGCAGGGCCTTGGCGGCAGCTCTTGCCATCCCGTCGCATCCCTTCACCGCGCCCCGGGGCCGCTTTCGCCCGCCGCACGGAGCCTTGAGCGCGCTGTCTGATGCTGCGCTGCAAAAAAAGCTTGCCCGCTGATATGGCGCGGCCTAGATAGTGCGCGTGCTGCGGTGCAGCAAAATCCTTGGGGCCGGGAAATCGGCTCCCGGCCGGCCTCAGCGCCGCGCCGCGACGGCAAGGTGAAGGAGCGAGCGATGCCCGCGGAGCCGAAAGAAAACAAGCGCGCGATCGCGCTGGTGACCGACAACGCCGCGAAGGGTGCGGCGCAGGCGAAGAAGCTGATGGAAGACGGCGCCACCCAGGCGCGTGCCACGATGGAGAAGAACATGGAGCAGGTGACGAAGACGGCCGAGGGTTTCTTCAAGGCGGCCGAGGAAGCGGCGGAGTTCGGCCGCGGCAACATGGAGGCGATGACCAAGGCGGCGCAGACCTTCGCCATGGGCATGCAGGACATCGGCAAGCAGGTCTTCGCCGTGTCCCAGGCGCTGACCGACCACGCGATGGAGTCGGCCAAGGCGCTGGCCGCCGTGAAGAGCCTGAAGGAGGCCGCCGACATCCAGGCCGCCTTCGCCAAGGCCTCCATGGAGCGTTCCATGACCGAGGCGGCGAAGCTGCAGGAAGCCAGCTTCAAGCTCGCCGAGCAGGCCTATGCGCCGCTGACCGCGCGCATGACCCTCGCGGTCGAGAAGTTCGGCAAGCCGCTCGCGGCCTGAGCCGATGACATCCCGGGCGCCCTGGCGCCCGGACCGTCCTGCCGGACCCGGCCGGGCTGCGCGAGCGATCGCGCCAGTCGGGCCGGGTTTCGTGCGTCATGGGGTGGCGGCCACCTTTGATGCCGGCCATGACGTCAAGCCCTTCACTCCGGGCCTGAGAGTCCGATATCCTTGTCGCAGGGCCCCGCGGAGGGGGCGACAGGCTTCCGCGTCACCCGGCCACGCAACAGGCAGGCCGGCGGCGCGTTCCGATCTTCAGGACAGGCGACAAGGCGCGCACCCAGGACAGGCATGAGCGATACCGACAAACGGAACGGGCAGGGCGGCACCGGCGGCACGGACGCGCCGAACACCGGCGTGGTCGTCAAGGCCCGGCCCCGGACCCGCAAGCCGTCCATGTACAAGGTGCTGATGCTGAACGACGACTACACGCCGATGGAGTTCGTCGTGCATGTGCTGGAGCGGTTCTTCAGCAAGAGCCGGGAGGAGGCCACCCGGATCATGCTGCATGTGCATCGGCGCGGGGTCGGCGTCTGCGGCGTCTATACATACGAGGTGGCGGAGCACAAGGTGACGCAGGTGATGGACCTGGCACGCCAGAACCAGCACCCGCTGCAGTGCACCATCGAGAAGGAATGAGGCGGCGCCGGCACCGCGGAACCGACGGGGCCGAAGTGCCGTTCAGCCTGCCAGGCCTGGGAAGGTTCCAGGCGGTCGCGCGACCCGACGCAAGAAGCAGGGGCGCCTCTGTCGCAAGGGGGAGGGAGTGACCACATGGTGGGCAACCCCGGCGGGGGGGGGGGGGGGGGGGGGGGCGGCCCCCCCCCCCCCCCCCCCACTTCGCCATCTGGTTGCCGACCGGCCTGCGACGCCGGAAGGGGAGGGAGACACAGATGGCCACTTCGCAACTCAGCGGCCCGACAAGGCGGAGCCTGTCCCTGGCCGCGTCCCTCGGCCTCCTGGCCGGCGCGCTGCCGCGGCGCGGCGCAGCGCAGGCCCGCATTCCGGACGGGCCGGTGACCATCGTCGTGCCCTTCACGCCCGGCACCGGCCCCGACACGCTGGCGCGGCTGGCCTCGCCGGTGCTGCAGCAGAAATTCGGCCAGCCGGTTGCGGTGGAGAACCGCGCCGGCGCCAGCGGCAACATCGGCACCCAGGCCGTGGCGCGCGCCGCGCCGGATGGGCGGACGCTGGTGATGCAGCCCAACACCTTCGTGATGAACCCCAGCCTGTTCAAGCAGGTGCCCTACGATCCGGTGGCGAGCTTCACGCCCATCGCCAAGCTGGCTGTCGGCGACCTGGTGCTGGTGGTGAACCCCGACGTGCCGGCCACCGATGCGCGGGCCTTCGCGGCCTGGTCGGCCGCGCAGCCGGGGGGCGCGAACTACGCCTCGCCCGGCAACGGCACGCCGCACCACCTGGCGATGGAGCTGTTCCGCCTGACCGCGAACGTGCCGATGAACCACGTGCCCTATCGCGGCAGCGCGCCGGCGATCCAGGACCTGATCGGCAAGCGCGTGGCCGCGATGGTGCTGCCGGTGCATGTCGCCGGGCCGCTCGCGCGCGACGGCCGCATCCGCATCCTCGCGGTCGGCAGCGCGCGGCGCGTGGAGAGCGCGCCCGATGTGCCGACGATGGCGGAGGCCGGCTTCCCCGACGTGCTGGTGGACCTCTGGTATGCGCTGCTCGGCCCGGCGGGCCTGCCGGATGAGTTCGTCGGCCGGGTCAACGCCGACCTCAACGCCTGGCTGGCCGAGCCGGCGACGCGCCAGCAGCTTCTCGCGCAGGGCCTGGTGCCGACGCCCGGCACGCCCGCCGACCTCGCCGCGCTGATCCGACGGGATCTCGCGCGCTGGGCCGATGTGATCCGGCGCGCGGGGATCAGCGCGGACTGAGCGCCGCCTTGTCGTAGCCGGCGACGCGCTTGTAGCCCTCGAGCATCGCGGTCAGCTCCTCCTTGCTGATCACGTCCTCGATCCGGGCGAAGGGGCGGTCGCCGCTGCGCTGCCAGACCTCGCGGATGATCGCGTCGGGCGGGCTCGTGCGGTTGGTGCGCACCACCTGCGCCGTGGGACCGAGGCGGCGGTTCTCGTACTCCTGCAGCGCCGCCGCCGGATCGGCCTGGCCGCCGAGGCATTCCGCCAGCGCCTTCGCGTCCAGGATCGCCTGGCCCGCGCCGTTGGACCCGCGCGGATACATCGGATGCGCCGCGTCGCCGAGCAGCGTGACGCGGCCATGGCTCCAGCGCGGCAGCGGGTCCTTGTCCACCATCGGGTATTCCAGGACGGTCTCGGCGTCGCGGAACATACGCGGCACGTCGAGCCAGTCGAAATGCCAGTCGGCGAAGGCGGGCAGGAAGTCCTCCAGCCGGCCGGGCCGCGCCCAGTCGTTGCCCGCGTGGGTCGGCGTCTCGATCTCGGCCACCCAGTTCATCAGTTGCGTGCCGTCCGGGTAGTCGCGGATCGGATAGACGACGATCTTGCCATGCGCGAGCCAGCCGGCGCGCACCATCGTCGCGCCCGAGAGGATCGGCTTCATCCGCGTGACGCCGCGCCACATGTTCACGCCGGAATAGAGATAGGGCGGCTCCGCGGGGAAGAACTGCCGCCGGATCGCGGAGTGGATGCCATCCGCGGCCACCACCGCATCCGCGCGCTCGGCCGGCAGGGCGGCGCCCGTCTCGGTCTCGGCCAGGTGCAGCGTGACGCCGGACGCATCCTGCTCCAGGCCGGTGCAGCGCGTGCCGGTGCGCACCGATCCCGGCCCGAGCCGCCGCAGAACCGCCTCCAGCAACACCATCTGGAGCTCGCCGCGATGGATCGAGAGCTGCGGCGTGGCATAGCCGGCGGCACGGCCCAGCGGCTCCACATGGATCAGCTGTCCGAAGCGGTTGAAATAGGCGGCCTCCTTCGTGGCCACCGCCACCGCCTCCAGCGGGCGGAGGACATCCAGCGCCTCGAGGCAGGCGGTCGCATGCGGCAGCAGGTTAATCCCGACGCCGAGGGGGCGGATCTGCGGCACCGCCTCCAGCACCTGGCAGGCGATGCCGCGCGCCTGGAGCGCGAGCGCGGCGGTCAGCCCGCCGATGCCGCCGCCCACGATCAGGACCTTCATGCGCTTGCTCCCCGGCACCCGCCGCCGGAGATTTACCCCGGCGCCGGGCTCCGGCGGAAGGGGCCGAGCAGGCGGCCCATCAGCCCGGGCACCGACCACAGCGCGGCGAAGACCGTCAGCGCGCAGAGTGTCGCGCTGATCGGTCGGGTGAAGAAGGGCGTCAGATCGCCGCCCGACAGCGTCAGGCCGCGCAGCAGGTTCTTGTCCAGCAGGTCGCCCAGCACGATGCCGAGCACCAGCGGCGCCATCGGGAAGCGCAGCTCGCGCAGGATGAAGCCGACGAGGCCCGCGCCCAGCATCACCCAGATGTCGAACAGGCGGGATGTTATGGCGAAGGCGCCGACGGTGCACAGCACGAAGATCACCGGCATCAGCCGCGCGCGGGGGATCAGCAGCACCCAGAGCAGCGGCCGCACCAGCACGAGCCCGTAGACCAGCTTCACCATGTCGGCGACGATCAGCATCGCGACGATCTGGTAGATGAATTCCGGCGCGGTGATCGCCAGCATCGGCCCGGGGTTGAGCCCGTGGATCATCATCGCCGCCATCAGCACCGCGGCCGGCGCGCTGCCGGGGACGGCCAGCGTCAGCACCGGGATGATCGCGCCCGGGACGCAGGCGCTCTCGCCCGTCTCGGCGGCCATCAGCCCCTCGACGCTGCCCTTGCCGAACTTCTCCTTCTCGGCGCTGGCGCGCTTCGCCGCGGCGTAGCTCGTCCAGGCTGCGATGTCCTCGCCGAGGCCAGGCATCGCGCCGATGAAGGTGCCGAGCGCGCCGGAGCGCAGGATGGTGCGCCAGTACTGCGCCACGTCGCGCAGCCGGGGGATGACGCTGTCCATCCTGGAGCTGACGGCCTTCACCGCCGGGCCCCGCATGGAATTCAGCACCTCCGCCACGCCGAACACGCCGACCAGCACCGGCAGCAGCCCGAGCCCGCCGGCGAGATCCGTGTTGCCGAAGGCGAAGCGCGGATAGGCGTGGTTCGCCTCCTGCCCGACGGTCGCGACCAGCAGCCCGAGGAAGCCCGCGATGTAGCCCTTCAGCGGATCGCCGCCCGAAAGGCTGCCCGCGATGACGATGCCGAACAGCGCCACCCAGAACATCTCGTAGCTGCCGAACTGCAGCGCGAATTCACCGAAGCTCGGCGCGAACAGCGCCAGGATCATCGTGCCGAACAGCGTGCCCACCCAGGAGCCGAGGGTGGAGATGCCCATCGCCCGCCCCGCCAGGCCCTGCCGCGCCAGCGGATAGCCGTCGAGCGTCGAGGCGGCGGAGGCCGGCGTGCCCGGGATGTTGAGCAGGATGGCGGAACGCGAACCGCCATAGATCGCGCCGACATAGACGCAGACCAGAACGAGCATCGCCACGTTCGGGCCCATGCTGAAGGTCAGCGTGGTGAGCAGCGCGACGCCCATCGTCGCCGTCAGGCCGGGCAGGGCGCCAACCACGATGCCGATCAGCACCGCCCAGAAGGCGTGGAACACGGCGCCGCCCTGGAACACATGGGCGAAGCCCGCGCCGAGCATCGAGATCGGGTCGGTCAAGGCAGGCGCACCAGGAAGATCCGCTCGAACACCAGCATCACCGCGAGCCCGGTGCCGAGCGCGATCAGCGCCGCTTCGGCAAGCCGGCGCAGCCGCCGCTCGGGGCCGAGCTCCCATTCGAAGATGGCGGTGAAGGCGAAGACGAAGAGCGCGCTCGCCATCCAGAAGGGCAGGCGCCCGACCAGCACCCCGGCATAGAGCGTACCGAGCACCGCCGCGATCAGCAGGCGCGATGCGTCGGTGCGCGCATGCGAGGCCGGTGCGGCATGCGCCCGCAGCGCGCCGCGGCGCACCGCGCGCAGCCCGAGCACGATCGCCAGCAGGGAGACCACCGTGGCGTGGAAGCCCGGCACGATGCCCGGCGCCGTGAGCCCGGTCTGCGACTGCTCGACGAAGGTCGGCATGTTCCAGGCCAGCCCGATCACGCCGAGGCCGAAGGCCAGCAGCACCGCGGCGGTGATCAGGTCCCAGCGCGGCGGCAGCGGCGCACGGTCGCCGGAGAAGGGGCTTTCCGCTTCCTCCTCCGGCGCCGGCTGCGCCGTCACGCGCGCGCCCCGCCGAGGATCAAAGCCGCTGGATCCCGAGCGTGTCCGGGCTCACCTTGGCCGTGCCGCCGTCGAAGTAGAGCCAGGCGGTCTGGCGCACCATCTTCCAGGCCTGGTCGAAGGCCTCCTGCCCATGAAGCGGCGCGAAGACGGCGGCGCGCTGCGCGGCGTAGTCCTTCAGGCGCTGGCTGTTGGCGATCTTGTCGCGCCAGACGGCGGAGACCGTGTCCACCACGTTCTGCGGCACGCCCTTCGGGCACCAGATGCCGAAGTAGTTGAGCGGCGCCGGGATGTTCGGCAGCCAGCGCGTGATGGAGGGGATCTCGCCGAAGCCCTGCAGCGTCACCGGCTGCTCCGCCTGCACGGCCAGCGGGATCAGGCGGCGCGCGCGGATCATCTCGGCGGCTTCCACCAGCAGCACAGCGCCCATCGGCGTCTCGCCGCTGACGGTCGCGATCATCGCCGGGTTGCCGCCGTCATAGGTGGCGTGGCGGTAGTTGATGTTGGTCGCGGCCTTGACCGCGGACATCATGTTGTGTCCGGCGGAGCTGACGCCGGCCGTCGCCACCGCCAGGCTCGCGCCGCGGCTGCGGAAGGCTTCCATCGCCGCGCCGAAGTCGCGGATGCCGGCCTGCGGATTGGCCACCAGGATGTTCACATTGGCCACCGCGAAGAACAGGTTCCAGTCCGCCAGCATGGTATCGAGCAGGCCGAGCACCTTGTAGCAGCCGACATCCACCGCCGCGCCGGCGGCCCAGGTGTAGCCGTCCTTCTCCGCTGCGAGCGCGTTGCGGGTGCCGATGGAACCGGAGGCGCCGGGCTGGTTCACCACCACGAAGCGCTGGCCGAGCGCGGCTTCGAGTTCGGGCGCGACAAGGCGGGTCATCTGGTCGGTGGAGCCGCCCGCGGCCCAGGGGACGATGATCGTCACTGGCCGTTCCGGCCGCCAAGCGCCCTGCGCGCGCGCGATGCCGGGCATGGCGAGGCTCGCCGCGCCGGCGGCGAACAGGGTCCTGCGTGCGATGGTCATTCTGGTCCTTCCTCTCCCGTGCTGCGGTAACCCGGCAGTTACCGGGATGGTGCGGTGCTGGCGCCGCAGCGTCAACCGAACTCGGGTCCGGCCATCGCGACGAGCCGCGCGGGCTCGCCGGGCAGCTTCGTGCCGAGCGTCATGCGCGTGAAGCGCCGCAGCCGCTGCGCGCCCGCCGCCTCGATGGCCAGGGCGATCTCCGCCTGCTCGTCGACGAGGTCGAGCAGCGCGGGGCCGCCGATGGCGCGGGGGGGCGCCCCCCCCCGCCCCCCCCCCCCCCCGCCCACGACGTTGCGCTCCACCCCGGCCATGCCGGTCACCAGCGCCATCCGGCCGATGCGCACGAATTGCTGGATGCCCGCGGCGCCCTGCACGACGGCGTA
>NZ_JBWXTD010000006.1:354899-365814 GCF_056682175.1 Falsiroseomonas sp. RANM36 | reverse complement strand
CGCCCCGCGGACCCGACGGGGCCGAAGTGCCGTTCAGCCTCCCCGGCCTGGGAAGGCCCCCGGCGGTCGCGCGACCCGACGCAAGACGCCGGGGCGCCTCTGTCGCATGGGGGAGGGAGTGACCACATGGTGGGCAACCCCGGCGGGGGCGCTCCGGTGAGCGCCTCGGCCACCCGTTAGGGAGCGTCAAGCCAATGCTGTCCCGAAACCTCGAGCAGACGCTCCACCGCGCCCTTGGCCTCGCCAATGAGCGTCGGCACGAATACGCCACCCTCGAGCATCTGCTCCTCGCCCTCGCCGACGACGTGGACGCCGCCACCGTGCTGCGCGCCTGCGGCGTGGACGCGGAGAAGCTGAAGCGCGACCTGTCCGAGTTCCTGGACAAGGACCTGGCCGGGCTGGTCTCCGACCGCGCCGGGGATGCGAAGCCGACCGCCGGCTTCCAGCGCGTGGTCCAGCGCGCCGCGATCCATGTGCAGTCCTCCGGCCGCGACGAGGTCACGGGCGCCAACGTGCTGGTCGCCTTGTTCAGCGAGCGCGAATCGCATGCGGTGTATTTCCTGCAGCTGCAGGACATGACCCGGCTGGATGCGGTGAACTTCATCAGCCACGGCATCGCCAAGGCGCCGGGCCGGTCCGCCACCCGCCCGGTGCAGGGCAGCCAGACCCCGAACAACGAGGATGCGCCGGAAAAGGAAGAGAAGCCGCAGCGCGGCGGCCGCGGCCAGGACGCGCTCTCCAACTACTGCGTCAACCTCAACAAGAAGGCGCAGCAGGGCAAGATCGACCCGCTGATCGGCCGCGACAGCGAGATCGAGCGGACCATCCAGATCCTCTGCCGGCGCACCAAGAACAACCCGCTCTATGTCGGCGATCCCGGCGTCGGCAAGACTGCCATCGCCGAGGGGCTGGCCAAGCGCATCGTCGAGGGCGACGTGCCCGAGGTGCTGCTGAAGTCCACCATCTACGCGCTCGACATGGGCAGCCTGCTCGCCGGCACGCGTTATCGCGGCGACTTCGAGGAGCGGCTGAAGGCCGTGGTGAACGAGCTGGAGAACCAGCCGGGCTCCATCCTCTTCATCGACGAGATCCATACGGTGATCGGCGCGGGCGCGACCAGCGGCGGCGCGATGGACGCCTCCAACCTGCTGAAGCCGGCGCTGGCGCAGGGCACGCTGCGCTGCATCGGCAGCACGACCTACAAGGAATACCGCAACTACTTCGAGAAGGACCGCGCGCTGGTCCGCCGCTTCCAGAAGATCGACGTCAACGAGCCGACGGTCGAGGATGCGGTGAAGATCCTGCAGGGCCTCAAGACCAACTACGAGAAGCACCACAAGGTCCGCTACACGCCGGAGGCGATCCGCGCCGCGGTGGAGCTCTCGGCCAAGTACATCCATGACCGCAAGCTGCCGGACAAGGCGATCGACGTCATCGACGAGGTCGGCGCCTCGCGCATGCTGCTGCCGGAGAACAAGCGGCGGAAGACGGTGACGCTCAAGGACGTCGAGGAGATCGTCGCGAAGATCGCGCGCATCCCCCCCAAGAGCGTCAGCAACGACGACAAGGAAGTGCTGCGTACGCTGGAGCGTGACCTGAAGGGCATGGTGTTCGGCCAGGACAAGGCGATCGAGGCGCTTGCCGCCGCGATCAAGCTGTCCCGCGCCGGCCTGCGCGACCCGGAGAAGCCGATCGGCAACTACCTGTTCGCGGGCCCCACCGGCGTCGGCAAGACCGAGGTGGCGAAGCAGCTTTCCAAGACGCTCGGCATCGAGCTGATCCGCTTCGACATGTCGGAATACATGGAGCGGCACAGCGTCTCCCGCCTGATCGGCGCGCCGCCGGGCTATGTCGGCTTCGACCAGGGCGGGCTGCTGACGGATTCCATCGACCAGCATCCGCATTGCGTGCTGCTGCTCGATGAGATCGAGAAGGCGCACCAGGATCTCTACAACATCCTGCTGCAGGTGATGGACCACGGGAAGCTGACGGACCACAACGGCAAGACCGTGGATTTCCGCAACGTCATCCTGATCATGACCACGAATGCGGGCGCCGCCGACCTCGCCAAGCCCGCCATCGGCTTCGGCCGAGAGACGCGCGTGGGCGAGGACCAGGAGGCGATCCAGCGGCTGTTCACGCCGGAATTCCGCAACCGGCTCGACGCCGTGATCTCCTTCGCGGGCCTCTCGGCGGAGATCGTGGCGCGCGTCGTGGACAAGTTCGTCATGCAGCTCGAGGCGCAGCTGGCGGACCGCAACGTGACCATCGAGCTGTCCTCCGCGGCGCGGGAATGGCTGGCGGAGAAGGGCTACGACCCGCTCTACGGCGCACGGCCGCTGGCCCGCGTGATCCAGGAGCACATCAAGAAGCCGCTGGCGGAGGAGCTGCTGTTCGGCAAGCTCGCCAAGGGTGGCGCGGTGAAGGTGGGGCTGAAGGACGGCGCGCTCGCCTTCGACTACATCGAGGCCGCGCCGCCGGCCCTGCCGAAGCCGGAAGAGGGCGAGGGCGACGCGCCGGAACGCGAGCCGGAGACGGCGGAGTAACGTCCCGGCGCCACTGGCGAAGTTACGGAAGGCGTGGTCCTGTGGGCCACGCCTTTTTCCGTGAGGGACGACCCGCATGACCACCGACACCCGCATCGAGGACTGGGACGGCTACAGCGCGGCGCTGCGCGAGCGCGGCAAGGAATTCACCGCGCTGCATCCCGAGCTGATCCGGGGCTTCGGCGCGCTGAGCCGCGGTGCCGCGACGACGAAGCACCTCGATGCGAAGACCCGCGAGTTCATCGCGCTCGCGGTCGCGGTGACCACGAAGTGCCAGGGCTGCATCGACGCCCATGTCCGCAAGGCGAAGGCCGCCGGCGCGACGAAGGAGGAGATCGTGGAGGCGCTCGGCGTCGCGGTGGCGCTCAATGCCGGCGCTGCCCTGACCTATTCCTTCCACGCGCTCGACGCCATGGACGGCGCGGGCCAGGGCTAGCGCCGTGCAGCCGGCCGGCCCGCTCCGCATCCTCTCCACCCTCGGCGTCGCCGGCGTCGTGCGGGGGCTGTTGCCAGAAGCCGCTGCGCGCGGCTTCGCGCCGGACTTCCGCTTCGACCCCACCGCCCGCCTGCTGGAGGCGATCCGCGCCGGCGCGCGCGGCGATGTCGCGATCCTCACCGCGGAGGGCATCGCGGAGCTTGCCGGGGCGGGCCTGCTGGCGGGCGGGGCGAGCACCGCCCTCGCCCGCTCCTTCATCGGCGCGGCGGTGCGCGCGGGCGCGCCGCGGCCGGACATCGGCTCGGCCGAGGCCTTCCGCCGCACGCTGCTGGCGGTGCCCTCGCTCGCCTATTCGCGCGCGGGGGCGAGCGGCATCTTCTTCGCCGCGCTGATCGAGCGGCTCGGCATCGCCGCCGAGGTCAACGCCAAGGCGCGCATCATCCCGCACGGCTTCACGGCGGAACTCGCCGCGCGGGGGGAAGTGGCGCTGGCGATCCAGCAGGTGAGCGAGCTGATGGCGGTGCCGGGCGTGGACGTGATCGGCACCCTGCCGGCCGAGGTGAACACCTGCGTGACCTTCGCCGCCGCCAGCTTCGCCGGGGCGCCGGCGGCGGCGGGCGCGTTCATCGCCTGGCTGGGCGCGGCGATGACGCCGGATCTGCTGCGCGCCGGCGGGCTGGAGCCGCCCGAGGCGCGATAGCCGCTCGCGCCCGGTTTCGCCGCCGGCCGCGGGGCCGGGTCGCCGGGTCTGGCAATTGCGGCCGATCTCAGTATGGTGCCGGCGCAATCAATCGGCCGTGCCGACCCGCATGGGAACGGCGCCGCCATGTCAGGGAGAGTCCAGCTTGCAGACCCGTCGCCGCACCCTTTCGCTTGCCCTCGCCGCCGGCCTCGCACCCGTTGCAGCCCAGGCACAGGGGACATCCGCCTGGCGGCCCACGCGTCCGGTCCGCCTCGTCGTCCCCTTCGCCCCGGGCGGGTCCAACGACATCGTCGGGCGCATCATCGCCGAGGCAGCGAGCCAGCATCTCGGCCAGCCGATCGTGGTGGAGAACCGCGCCGGCGCCGGCAGCATGATCGGCGCGGAGAATGTCGCGCGCTCGGCGCCGGACGGCTACACGGTGCTGATCAACAGCGCGCATGCGACGGTCCCCGCCATCGTGGCGCGGGTGCCCTACGATACCGTCAAGGACTTCGTCGGCGTCGCGGTGGCCGGCTTCTCCCCCTATGTGCTGGCGGTGAGCCCGCGCGTGCAGGCGCAGACGGCGCAGGAACTCGTCGCGCTGATGAAGGCCAATCCGGGCCGCTTCAACTTCGCCACCGCGGGCATCGGCAGCGGCGTGCATGTGGCGGCGCTGCTGTTCACCTCCACGGCCGGCGTGACGGCGGAATTCGTGCATTACCGCGGCGGCGGGCCGAGCGTTGCGGCGCTGGTTTCCGGCGAGGCGCAGGTGGGCTCGCCGACCATGGCGTCCTCCCTCGGCCAGGTGCGCGGTGGCGGCGTCAGGGCATTGGCAGTGCTGGCCGAGCAGCGCTCCCCGGCGCTGCCGAACGTGCCGAGCGCGCCGGAGGCCGGACTGCCGCGCGTGGTCGTCGAGGAGTTCTTCCCGATCCTCGCCCCGGCCGGCACGCCGGCGCCGATCGTCGCCGGGCTGGGGGCCGCCTTCCGCGCCGCGATCCAGCAGAGCACGAGCCGCCTCAACGAGCTGGCGGGCGTCTCCCCGCGCGACGGCTTCGATACCTCCGACAAGGTGATGAAGCTGGTCAGCGACGGGGTCGCCCAGTACACGCAGATCCTGCGCGCGGCCGGCGTGCAGGCCGAGTAGCCGGTTGCGCGGCGGCGGGGCGTCAGATCGTCCCGCCGGCCGCGCCTTCCGCGAAGCCGCGCAGCCGCGCGGCGATCACGCCACCCACCGCCTCCACCGCCGCACGCTGTGGGAAGCGCGCCCGCCATGCGATGCGCACCGTTCGCCCGGCGCGCGCCGCCAGCGGCCGCAGCACGATGCCGGCATCTTCCGCCGCGCCCGCCGCGAGGCCGGGGATCAGCGTGGTGCCGTAGCCGGCGGCCACCATGTTGAGCAGCGTCGGCAGGCTCGAAGCCCGCAGCGCGCCGCCGAGCGCCCCGCTGCGGCCGCAGGCCGCCAGCGCCTGGTCGCGCAGGCAATGCCCGTCCGCCAGCACCAGGATGTCCTCCGCCAGGTCTTCCTCGGCCACCGCCTGCCGCGCGGCCAGGCGATGCTCGGGGGGCAGGGCGGCGAGGAAGGGTTCGTCGAACAGCGCCATGCTTTGCAGGTCCGGGCCGTCCGCCTCTGTCGCCAGCAGCAACGCGTCCAGCTCATGCGCGCGCAGCCGCTCGAGCAGGGCCGCGGTCTGGTCCTCCCAGGGCTCCACCTCCAGCGCCGGCAGCGCGGCGCGCAGCGGGGCGAAGACCAGCGGCAGCAGATAGGGGGCGAGGGTCGGGATGATGCCCAGCCGGAAGCGGCCTGCCAGTGGATCGCGCAGGCTGCGCGCCACGGTGAGGATGGCGTCCGCCTCGGCGACCGCGGCGCGCACATGGGCGAGCAGGCGCTCGCAGGCGGGCGTCGGCGCCACCGCCTTGCTGCTGCGCTCGAACAGCGCGACGCCGAGCAGGTCCTCGAGCCGGCGGATCTGCACCGAGAGCGTCGGCTGGCTGATGCCGCAGGCCTCGGCGGCGCGGCCGAAATGGCCATGCTCGGCGACGGCCAGCAGGTACCGCAGGTCGCGCAGATTCATCGGGTCAAGCGCCCTGTCCCTATAGTCAGCGGCTATCGTCCCGGTTACGCGCCGGGGCTTCCATCTATCCTTCTGCGCCGGCTAGATGGTGGCAAGAGGACCGTGCCAGCGATTCCGCGGCGACAGGCACCCGGAAGCGGGACTGTCCACTGCCGCCCTGACGATGTAACGCTACGGTCTTCCCAAATTCTGGTGACCTTGCCCTAAGGTCCCGGCCGCATAACCTTACCAGTATTGGAGGGATCCATGGACGGAACTGCTCAGAGCGCCGGCAAATGCCCGGTGATGCACGGCAAGCCGACGGCAGCGCGCTTCTCGACCCGGTCCAACCGTGACTGGTGGCCGAACGCGCTCAACCTGCGCATCCTCAGCCAGCACTCGGCCAAGTCCAACCCGATGGGGCCGGGCTTCAGCTATTCCGAGGCCTTCAAGACGCTCGATCTTGAGGCGCTGAAGCAGGACATCTTCAAGGTCATGACCACCTCCCAGGAGTGGTGGCCGGCCGATTACGGGCATTACGGTCCGTTCTTCATCCGCATGGCCTGGCATGCGGCCGGCACCTATCGCACCGCCGATGGCCGCGGCGGCGCCGGCAATGGCGCGCACCGCTTCGCGCCCGAGAATTCCTGGCCCGACAACGGCAACCTCGACAAGGCGCGCCGCCTGCTGTGGCCGGTGAAGCAGAAATACGGCAACCGGATCAGCTGGGCGGACCTCTTCGTCTTCGCCGGCAACTGCGCGATCGAGTCCATGGGCCTCAAGCCCTTCGGCTTCGGCGGCGGCCGCGTGGACATCTGGGAGCCGGAGGAGGACATCTACTGGGGCTCCGAGGACACCTGGCTCGGCGACAAGCGCTACAGCGGCGACCGTGAGCTCGAGAACCCGCTGGCCGCCGTGCAGATGGGCCTCATCTACGTCAATCCCGAGGGCCCGAACGGCAACCCCGACCCGATCGCCTCGGGCCGCGACATCCGCGAGACCTTCGCGCGCATGGCGATGAACGACGAGGAGACGGTCGCGCTGGTCGCGGGCGGCCACACCTTCGGCAAGGCGCATGGCGCGGGCCCCGCCGAGCATGTCGGGCGCGAGCCGGAAGGCGCGCCGATGGAGCAGATGGGCCTCGGCTGGATCAGCACCTGGAAGTCGGGCAAGGGCGGCGACGCCATCACCTCCGGCATCGAGGGGGCCTGGAAGCCGCACCCGACGAAGTGGGACATGGGCTACTTCGACATGCTGTTCGGCTACGAGTGGGAGCTGCACAAGTCGCCCGCCGGCGCGCATCAGTGGCACCCGAAGGACCGCGCCGCCTGGACGCTGGTCGAGGACGCGCACGACCCGTCCAAGCGCCACCCGCCGATGATGACGACCGCCGACATGGCGATGAAGATGGACCCGATCTACCGGCCCATCTCCGAGCGCTTCCACAAGAACCCGGACCAGTTCGCCGACGCCTTCGCCCGCGCCTGGTTCAAGCTGACGCATCGCGACATGGGCCCGAAGGTCCGCTACCTCGGCGCGCTAGTGCCGAAGGAGGACCTGATCTGGCAGGACCCCGTCCCGCCGGTGACGCACAAGCTGGTGGACGCGGCGGATGTCGCGGCGCTGAAGGCGAAGATCCTCGCCGCCGGCCTCACCGTCTCGCAGCTGGTCGCCACCGCCTGGGCCTCGGCCTCGACCTTCCGCGGCTCCGACCGCCGCGGCGGCGCCAACGGCGCGCGCATCCGCCTCGCGCCGCAGAAGGACTGGGATGCGAACCAGCCCGCGCAGCTCGCGACGGTGCTGGCGAAGCTCGAAGCCATCCAGGCCGAGTTCAACGCCGCGGCGAAGGACGGCAAGCGGGTGTCGCTGGCCGACCTGATCGTGCTGGGCGGTTGCGCCGCGGTGGAGAAGGCGGCGAAGGACGCCGGCCATGACGTGACGGTGCCCTTCGCGCCCGGCCGCACGGACGCGACGCAGGAACAGACCGATGTGGACAGCTTCGCCCCGCTGGAGCCGGAAGCCGACGGCTTCCGCAACTACCGCAAGGGCCGCTTCACGGTCTCGGCCGAGGAGCAGCTGGTGGACAAGGCGCAGCTGCTGACGCTGACCGCGCCGGAGATGACGGTGCTGGTGGGCGGGCTGCGCGTGCTCGGCGCCAATCACGCCGGCTCGCCGCATGGCGTGCTGACCAAGACCCCGGGCAAGCTGACGAACGACTTCTTCGTCAACCTGCTCGACATGGGCACCGCCTGGAGCCCGACCGACGAGACGGCCGAGGAGTTCCAGGGCCGCGACCGCGCGACGGGCACCGTGAAGTGGACCGGCACGCGGGTGGACCTGGTGTTCGGCTCGAACTCCCAGCTCCGCGCGCTGTCCGAGGTCTATGCCCAGGACGATGCGAAGGCGAAGTTCGTGAACGACTTCGTGGCGGCCTGGAACAAGGTCATGATGCTGGACCGCTTCGACCTCGCCTGAGGTCGCGGCAGGGCGCCCGGATGCCTCGGTGCATCCGGGCCGCCCGCGAGTGAAGCGGCCGGGACGGCGAGCCCGGCCCGCCTGACGTGCGTCACAGGGGGAAGCGGCGCCGCGCCGCTCCCGTCCCGCGCGCCGAAGGAGAGATGGACGCATGCTGCGCCTGCGCCAGCCGCCGCCCGCGGACACCTTCCCGCCACGTCCCTGGATGCTGGAGGCGGTGCGGTTCGGCCCCGAGCTCTCGGCCTGGTTCGTCGGCCAGGCGGAGACGATGTTCGCGCTGGCCAATGGCCATCTCGGCATCCGCGGCATGCTCGACGAGGGCGCGCCGGTGCGCGAGCCCGGCGTCTATCTCAACGGCTTCCACGAACTCCGCCCGATCACCTATGGCGAGCGCGCGCACGGCTTTCCGCGCGTCGGGCAGAGCATGCTCAACCTGCCCGACGGCACGCCCATGCGGCTCTATCTGGGGGGCGAGCCCTTCCTGCTCGACCGTGCCGAGCTGCTGTCCTTCAGCCGCCGGCTCGACATGCGCGCGGGCCTGCTGGAGCGCCACGTCGCCTGGCGCACCCCGTCCGGCTGCCGGCTCGCGCTGCGCACCATCCGCCTCGTCGCGCTGCACGACCGCCACCTCGCCGTGATCGGCTGGGAGCTGGAGGCCGAGGATGCGGCGCTGCCGGTCGTGCTCTCCTCGGAGATGGCGCTGCGGCCGCCATTGCCCGTCGATCCCGACGATCCGCGCCTGGCGGAGCCCGCCGCGAGCACGCGCGTGCTGCGGCCGACCGGACAGGACGCGGCGCGGATGCGCGCGGTGCTGGGCTTCGCGACCCATGGCTCGGGCCTGCTGCTCGGCTGCGGCATGGACCATGTGGTGGAGGACGCGGCGCGCCTCACCGTGCCGCCGGAGACGGTCTGCCACGAGGCGCGGGCCGAGATCGTGTTCCAGGCCGAGGTCTCGCCGGGTCGCCCGTTCCGCCTGTGGAAGGCGCTGGCCTACCATTACGACGGCGGCGACGGCGCGACGCCGGAGGAGCTGCGCGAGCGTGTCGGGCGCAGCCTGGACGCGGCGTGCCGGCTTGGCCTGCCCGGCATCCTGGCGGAGCAGCGCCGTCGCGTCGGGCGCTTCTGGGAACGCGCCGATGTCGAGGTGGAAGACACCGACCCCCATCGCCAGCAGGTGATCCGCTGGAACCTCTACCAGCTCATGCAGGCCTCGGAGCGCGTGGAGGGCCACGGCATCGGCGCGCGGGGACTGACCGGGCGCACCTATGAGGGGCACTACTTCTGGGACACGGAAATCTACGTGCTGCCCTTCCTGATCTACACCAACCCGGCGATGGCGCGCAGCCTGCTGGCCTTCCGCCACGGCATGCTGGACAAGGCGCGGGAGCGCGCGCGCGAACTCGGCCATCGCGGCGCGACCTTCCCCTGGCGCACGATCGACGGCCGCGAGGCCTCCGCCTACTACGCCGCCGGCACGGCGCAGTACCACATCAACGCCGACATCGCCTTCGCGCTGCGCCGCTACGTGGAGGTGTCGGGCGACGCCGCCTTCCTGCGCAGCCACGGCGCGGAGATGCTGGTGGAGACGGCGCGGCTGTGGCGCGACCTCGGCTTCTTCTCGCCGCGCCATGGCGGGCGCTTCTGCATCAACGGCGTCACCGGCCCGGACGAATACGCGACGGTGGTGAACAACAACCTGTTCACCAACCTGATGGCGCGCGAGAACCTGCGCTACGCGGCCGAGGTGGCGGAGGCGATGCGCCGCGACCACCCGGAGGACTTCGCGGAACTGGTCCGCCGCACCGGGCTCGAGGCGGTGGAGCCAGCCGGCTGGCGCGAGGCCGCGGAGCGGATGTACCTGCCCTGGGACGAGCGGCTGCGGATCCATCCGCAGGACGACAGCTTCCTCGACAAGGAACCCTGGGACTTCGCCGGCACGCCGGAGAACAACTACCCGCTGCTGCTGCACTACCACCCGCTCAACCTCTATCGCGCGCAGGTGATCAAGCAGGCCGACACGGTGCTGGCCATGTTCCTGCTCGGCGACAGCTTCACGCGGGAGGAGAAGAAGCGGAACTTCGACTACTACGATCCGATCACGACGCATGACAGCTCGCTGTCGGTCTGCGTGCAGGCGATCGTCGCGGCGGAGGTCGGCTACATGGCGAAGGCCATGGAGTATTTCCGCTTCGCCGCGGAGATGGACCTCGCCGATGTGGGGGGCAACATGCAGCACGGCGCGCATGTCGCCTCGATCGGCGGCACCTGGATGGCGCTGGTGCAAGGGTTCGGGGGCTTGCGCGACCATGGCGGGCGCATCGCCTTCAGCCCGCGCCTGCCGCGGGAATGGCGCGCCCTGCGCTTCCCGCTGGCCATCCGCGGATCGCGCCTGCGGGTCGAGATGCGCCACGACGTCACCACCTATCGGCTGGAAGCCGGCGCAGCGCTGACGCTCTTCCATGACGGGACGGAGGTGCAGCTGACCGCGGCGGCGTCCATTGCCACCCTGCCGACGCCCGCGCTGCCGCCCGAGCCGGTGCCGGAGTTCCCGCCCGCCCCGCGACCCGCCCCGCCGGCAGACTGATCCGGGCGGCGCGTCACCCCGCCGCGGGTTCGACGCGCACCTCGGAGAGGTCGCCCCTCGCGGATCGGGGTCGCGGGGAAGTGCCCGCCCCATGCCCCGTCCAGGACCGCGTAGCGCGCGGCGCCGGCGCCCCAGGCGGCG
>NZ_JBWXTD010000006.1:351108-354799 GCF_056682175.1 Falsiroseomonas sp. RANM36 | reverse complement strand
CCTTCAGCCTGTCCAACCCCTATGTGGTGGTCGGCCTGCTGTTCGGCGGCCTGCTGCCCTATCTCTTCGGCGGCATGTCCATGACCGCGGTCGGGCGCCGCGGGCGGGCGGGGGGGGGGGGGGGGGGGCCCCCGCCGTCGCGGTGCGCAGCAGCGCCACCGCCGAGGACCTGCCGCAGGCGAGCTTCGCCGGCCAGCAGGAGACATTCCTGAACGTGCGCGGGGAGGAGGAGCTGCTGGACGCCTGCCGCCGCTGCTACGCCTCGCTCTTCACCGACCGTGCCATCAGCTACCGCAAGGCCCAGGGCTTCGACCATCTGCAGGTTGCGTTGTCGATCGGCGTGCAGGTGATGGTGCGGTCGGACCTGGCCGGGTCTGGCGTGATGTTCTCGATCGACACCGAGACGGGCTTTCCCGGCGCCGTGGTGATCAGCGCCGCCTGGGGCCTTGGCGAGACGGTGGTGCAGGGCACGGTGGATCCCGACAAATACCTGGTGTTCAAGCCGCTGCTGCAGGATCCGCGCTTCGCGCCGATCCTCGAGAAGACGCGCGGCGGCAAGGCGCGGAAGCTGGTCTATGCCACGGGCGGCAGCGCGCGTACGGCGCTGGTCGAGACGACGCGGCGCGAGCAGGACGCCTTCGTGCTGGAGGATGCCGAGATCCTCAGCCTGGCGCGCTGGGCGGCGGCGATCGAGCGGCATTACGGCCGGCCGATGGACATGGAATGGGCGAAGGACGGCGAGACTGGCGAACTGCACATCGTCCAGGCGCGGCCGGAGACGGTGCAGGCGCTGCGCGGCGCAGCCAGCCTGCGCACCTATCGCCTCAAGGATCGGCGCGCGCGGCCGCTGCTGACCGGCGCGGCGGTGGGCGATGCGATCGCCGCGGGCGAGGCCTGCGTGATCCGCGACGCCGGCGACATCGCCCGCTTCCGCGACGGCGCGATCCTCGTGACGGAATCCACCGACCCGGACTGGGTGCCGATCATGAAGCGCGCGGCCGGTATCGTCACCGATCATGGCGGCCCGACCAGCCATGCCGCGATCGTCAGCCGCGAGCTCGGCGTGCCCGCCGTGGTCGGCACGCAGCGCGGGACGACGGCGCTGCATGACGGGCAGGCGATCACGCTCTCCTGCGCGGAGGGCGACCAGGGACAGGTCTTCGACGGGCGGCTGGAGTTCACCGAGGCGGAGCTCGACCTCGGCGAGCTGCCGAGGACGCGCACGCACATGATGATCAATCTCGCGAACCCCGCCGCGGCGTTGCGCTGGTGGCGGCTCCCGGCCGATGGCGTCGGCCTGGCGCGGATGGAGTTCGTCATCAACGCCCATATCCGCATCCATCCGATGGCGCTGGTGCACCCCGACCGCGTGACGGATCCCGTGGCGCGGCGGGAGATCGATGCGCTGACGCGCGGCTTTGCGGACAAGACGGAATTCTTCGTGGACCGGCTCGCGCGCGGCATCGCCAAGCTCGCCGCGCCCTTCCATCCGAAGCCCGTGATCGTCCGCCTCAGCGATTTCAAGAGCAACGAATACGCGCATCTGCTTGGGGGCGAGGCCTTCGAGCCGGTGGAGGAGAACCCGATGCTCGGGCTGCGCGGCGCCTCGCGCTACTACAGCGAGCGGTACCGCGAGGGCTTCGCGCTGGAGTGCCGCGCGATCCGCCGCGTGCGGGAGGAGATCGGCCTCGACAACGTCGTGGTGATGGTGCCCTTCTGCCGCTCCCCGGCGGAAGCCGACCGCGTGCTGGCGGAGATGGCACGGCACGGGCTGGAGCGCGGGCGCGCGGGGCTCAAGGTGTTCGTGATGTGCGAGATCCCCTCGAACGTGATCCTGGCGGAGGAATTCGCCGCGCGCTTCGACGGCTTCTCCATCGGCTCGAACGACCTGACGCAGCTGGTGCTGGGCGTGGATCGCGATTCGGCGGAGCTGCGCGGGCTGTTCGACGAGCGCGACGCCGCGGTGAAGCGGATGATCGCGGACGTCATCACGCGCGCGCAGGCCTGCGGCGCCACCGTCGGCATCTGCGGCGAGGCGCCGAGCAATCACCCGGACTTCGCCGAATTCCTGGTGGAGCGCGGCATCGACTCCATGTCGCTCAATCCCGACAGCTTCGTGGGCACGGTGCGGCGCGTGGCGGACGCGGAGGCGCGGCTCGCGCAGCGCGGGAAGGCGGGAAGCAAGGGGTGACGTGACGTCGCCCGCTTAGGCAGGATCGCGAGGAGGGAGAAGACGATGACCGAGACGACGGCGCTCGCTGAAGTGGCTGCGGAACGCACGCGGCAGGACGCGCAATGGGGCGGCCCGACGCATGACGACCGGATGTCCACGGACGAGTTCGTGCAGCTGATCACCGACTATGCCGGATGGGCGCGGGTGAAGGCGCGGGAGGGATCGCCGGTGGAGGCGCGTCAGCGCCTGGTGCAGGTGGCGGCACTCGCGCTGGCTGCGGTGGAGAGCCTGGACCGGCGGGGCGGCCAGCGCCGCGACGCGGCGCCCGAGCCGCCGGCGGCCAGCCCGGCGCCGCGCAACGAGAGCCTGCGCTGGGAGTAGCTCCGCTGGGCGTCAGCCGCGCGGCGGGCGCAGCGGGATCACGCGCTCCATCCGGCAGCGCACCGCCTCTCCGCCGGCGAAGGCCGGGGCGGCGGCGGGTGCCACGACGAACAGCGTGCCGACCGCGGTCTCGACCTCGTATTCGCGGGTCTGGCCGAGGAACGCTGCACGCTGGATACGGCCCGGAAGGCCCTCGCCCTCGGCCAGCAACGTGATGGATTCCGGCCGCACGGCGAGCTGCGCCGGGCCGGCGGGATGGGCGCGCATGCGCGTGGCGAGCGCGACGCCGCCGAGCGCGATGCGGCCCTCACCGAGCACCTCGCCATCCAGCACATTCGCCTCGCCCATGAAGTCGGCGATGAAGGCGTCCGCCGGGTCCTCGTAGAGCTCGTTCGGCGTGCCCATCTGCGCGATCTTCCCCGCGCGCATCACGCAGACCAGGTCGGAGACGGCCAGCGCCTCCTGCTGGTCGTGGGTGACATAGACCACGGAAAGGCCGAGGCGCTTCTGCAGGTCGCGGATGTCCTCCCGCACGCGGCGGCGAAGGCGGGCATCGAGGTTGGACAGCGGCTCGTCGAACAGCAGCACCTGCGGCCGCAGCACCAAAGCACGCGCCACCGCGACGCGCTGCTGCTGGCCGCCGGAAAGCTCCGACGGCAGGCGCTGGCCGAGGCCTTCTAGTCCCAGCGTCTTGAGCATCGCCAGCGCGTCGGTCTCGGCCGCCGCCTTGCGCGCGCCGTTGACGACGAGGCCGTAGGCGACGTTCTCCAGCACGTTCATGTGGGGGAACAGCGCGTAGGATTGGAACACCATCGCGATGCGCCGCTCGGCCGCGGCGAGGCGGGTGACGTCGCGGCCCTCGATGGTGATGCGCCCCTCGGTCGGCAGTTCGAGGCCGGCGACGAGGCGCAGCGTGGTGGTCTTGCCGCAGCCGGACGGCCCGAGCAGCGTCACCAGCGCGCCCCGCGGCAGCGCGAAGGAGACCTCGTCCACCGCGCGCACCGCGCCGAAGGCCCTGGTCACGCGGTCGAAGGTGATGGCGGCGTCGGTCATCGCTGGCGTCTAGGCTCCGGCCCGGACCGGCGCGGCGGCGGGGGCGTTGCGCAGGCCGGGTGAGGCGGGCGCCGCGCGGCGACC
>NZ_JBWXTD010000006.1:348782-351008 GCF_056682175.1 Falsiroseomonas sp. RANM36 | reverse complement strand
GGGGGCTCGGGGCGGGCGCGGCGGGGGGGGGGGGGGGGGGGGTGGCGCGGGGGGGGGGGGGGGGGGGCGGGGGGGCGCCCGCGCCGCGCGCGGCCCACCACCTTCTCGATGCCGAGCACCACGGCGAGCATGATGAAGATCAGGACGGTGGAATAGGCGATGGCCAGCGCCATCTCGCCCGCCTCCACGCGGCCGACGATGTAGACGGTGGCGAGGTTGTGCCGCGCCGAGACCAGGAAGATCACCGCCGAGACCGCCGTCATCGCATGCACGAAGCTGAAGGCGAGCGCGGTGATGATCGCCGGCCGCATCAGCGGCAGCACGACGCGGCGCAGCGTGTCCACCGCGCCCGCGCCCATCGTGGCGCTCGCCTCGTCGAGCGAGCGGTCGATCTGCGCGAGTGCCGCGAGCCCGCCGCGCACCCCGACTGGCAGGTTCCGGAAGACGAAGCAGAGGATGAGGATCAGCGCCGTGCCGGTCAACTCGATCGGCGGCACGTTGAACGCCATGACGTAGGAGACGCCGACCACGGTGCCCGGGATGGCGAAGGACAGCATCGTCATGAATTCCAGCGTGCGCCGCCCGCGGAAATCCTGCCGCGCGATCAGCCAGGCGAGCAGGATGCCGAGGAAGGCGGTGATCGGCGCGGCGATGGCGGCGACCTCGATGGTGGTCAGCAGGCTGTCCCAGGCGGAGCCGCGCAGCGCGAAGCCGTCGCGCCATTCCACCTCGAAGGCGGTCAGGATGTGGCGCCAGGTGAAGCTCATGTCGCCGCGGCCGATGTCGTGGACGAAGCCGCCGACCAGGATCACGCCGTAGACCGCGGCGGTGAAGAGCATCCAGGGCCAGACGACGAGGCCGCAGGTGAGCTTGAGGCCCTTCGGCAGCGGCGCCGGAATGCCGGAATCGCCCTTGCCCGTGACGGTGGTGTAGCGGCGCCGCCCGAGCCAGAGCGCCTGCAGCGCGAAGGCGCCGAAGGTGAGCGCCAGCAGCAGCAGCGCGAGCGCCGCGGCGCGGCCGGGATCGTGCCGCGCGCCGGCGATGGCGAAGAAGATGCGCGTGGAGAGAACGTCGAAGTCGCCGCCGAGCACCAGCGGGTTGCCGAAATCGGCCAGCGACTCGACGAAGCCGAGCAGGAAGGCCGCGGCCAGCGCCGGCTTCAGCAGCGGCCAGGTGACGGTGCGGAAGATGGTGAAGCGCCGCGCGCCCATGGTGGCGGAAGCCTCTTCCAGGCTCGGCGAGATGGCGCGCAGCGCGCCGTCCAAGAGCAGGAAGGCGATCGGCGCCTGCGCCAGCACCTGCGCGAGCAGCACGCCGGGAAGGCCGTAGATCCAGCGGCTGCGGGGGATGTCGAACCAGTCCCACATGAAGGTGGTGACGATGCCGGTGCGGCCGAACAGCACGATCAGCGCCATCGCCACCACGAAGGGCGGCGTGATCAGCGGCAGGATGGTCATGGCGCGGAACAGCGGCGCCGCGCGCACGCCGCCGCGCACCGCCAGCAGCGCGAAGAAGAGGCCGATCATGGTGGAGAGCACGGCCGTGAGCGTCGCCAGCAGCAGCGTGTTCCAGACCACGCCGCAGCCCTCATGCGTGGCGAGGCAGGCGAGGCTCCAGGCCTCGGGCGCGGTGACACGCGCGACCAGCGCGCCGGGCGCGAAGCGCTCGCCCTCGTAGACCGCGGCGCTCAGGATGGTGAAGAGGGGGCCGAAGACGAAGAGCAGCAGCAGGAAGGCGCTGCCCGCGACCAGGAAGGCGACGAAGGCGTCCGCGCCGAAGGCGCCGCGCGCCGCGAGCCCCGAGGCGAGGAGTCCCGTCGCGCCGACCAGCACGAACAGCGCGCCCCAGCCGAGGGAGGGCTGCGGCGGCGGCGTGCCGAGCAGCGGCGCGAGCCAGTGCCAGTCGAGCCCGCGCAGCCCGATGGCCTCGCCCATGGCGAGCGTCCAGAGGATGAGGCCGGCACCCGTCGCCACCAGCAGCCCGCCCGGCGCGCGTCCGCGCAGCAGCGGCGGCGCGGCGAGCACGAGCAGCAGCGCGACCGGCCAGAGCCACCAGCGCGCGCCGGAGAGCAGCAGCGCGACCAGCGGCGCCGCGGTGCCGCCCGGCCAGGCGGCGAGCTCCGCGAGGCCGCCCTCCAGCCCGTGCCACGGCAGCAGCAGCAGGCCGAGCGCGGCGCAGAGCAGCGCCCCGCGGGCCCCCCGCCGCGGCCCCCACGCGCGGTCGCCC
>NZ_JBWXTD010000006.1:344072-348682 GCF_056682175.1 Falsiroseomonas sp. RANM36 | reverse complement strand
AGATCGGCGTGCGTGTCGGTGGAAGAGGCGATGATGACGGCGCCCACCTCCGGGTCCGCCAGCGCGGTCGCGGTGTCGGTGACGCCGGCGCCGTGCTTCGCGGCCAGCGCCTGCGCCGCTGGCGCGTGCACATCCACGACATGCTTGAGCCGCGCGCCGCCGCTCGCCGCCAGGTTGGCGGCGTGGATGGCGCCGATGCGGCCGGCGCCGAACTGTGCGAAGTGGATCATGGCGTTTTCCGTGCCCACGCTGCTTGCGGCGCGTGTCATCGAACTGTAACACAGGGTCAGCCCGGAGCAATCCGGGGTGGAGGAGACCATGGCCAGTCTACGCCTGACCGCGGCCGACGCCACGATACGCTTCCTGGCGGCGCAGCAGGCCGAGATCGGCGGCCGCACCCTGCCCATCTTCGGCGGAGTCTGGGCGATCTTCGGCCATGGCAACGTGGCCGGGCTCGGGCCGGCGTTGCACGCGTATCGCCGCACCCTGCCGACCTTCCGCGCGCATAACGAGCAGGCCATGGCGCATGCCGCCATCGCCTTCGCCAAGACCCATGCGCGCCGTCGGATGATGGCCTGCACGAGCTCCATCGGGCCGGGTGCGACGAACATGGTCACCGCCGCAGCGGTGGCGCATGTGAACCGCCTGCCGGTGCTGTTCCTGCCCGGCGACGTGTTCGCGTCCCGCCGGCCCGATCCGGTGCTGCAGCAGGTCGAGGATTTCGGCGACGCGACGGTCTCCGCCAATGACTGCTTCCGTCCGGTCTCCCGCTACTTCGACCGCATCATGCGCGCGGAGCAGCTGCTCGCCGCGCTGCCGGCCGCGATGCGCGTGCTGACCGATCCGGCGGAGTGCGGGCCCGTGACGCTCGCCTTCCCGCAGGACGTGCAGACCGAGGCGATGGACTGGCCGAGCGACTTCTTCCGCAAGCGCGTCTGGCGCCCGCGCGCGCCGGAGCCGGACGCGGCGGAGCTGCGCGCGGCGGCGGCGGCGCTGCGCGCGGCGAAGCGGCCGGTGCTGATCGCCGGCGGCGGCGTCAAATACGCTTGCGCGGAAGCAACGCTTGCCGACTTCGCTCGCTCCCATGGCGTGCCGGTGGCGGAGACCCAGGCGGGCAAGGGCAGCCTGGCCTGGGATGCGCCCGCCAATCTCGGCGCCATCGGCGTGACCGGCAGCGCCGCGGCGAATGCCCTGGCGGCGCAGGCCGATCTGGTGCTGGCGGTGGGCACGCGGTTGCAGGATTTCACCACGGGATCGCGCGCGCTGTTCGGCCGGGCGACGCTGGTCGCGCTGAACGTCGTGGCCTTCGACGCGCTGAAGCACGGCGCGCAGCCGCTCGTCGCCGATGCGGCGCGCGGGCTGGCGGCGCTCTCCGCTGCGCTCGGACGCTGGCAGGCGCCGCGCCCGTGGCAGGAGAAGGCGGCGGCGGCGACCGCGCGCTGGCACCGCACCGTGGCGCGCGTGACCGCCGCGCCGAAGCGCAGCGCGAACGACCTGCCGAGCGATGCGCAGGTGCTCGGCGCGGTGAACCGCGCCATGCCGAAGGACGGGATCGTGGTCTGTGCAGCGGGCGGGCTGCCGGGCGAGCTGCACAAGCTGTGGCGCGCGACGGATTCCGCCAGCTATCACCTGGAATACGGCTATTCCTGCATGGGCTACGAGATCGCCGGCGGGCTCGGCGCGAAGCTCGCGGCGCCGCGGCGCGAGGTGGTGGTGCTGGTGGGCGACGGCAGCTACCTGATGATGAACAGCGAGATCGCGACCTCCGTCGCGCTCGGGGCCAAGCTGACCATCGTCATCCTCGACAATCGCGGCTTCGGCTGCATCAACCGCCTTCAGCGTGGCACCGGCGGGGAGCCGTTCAACAACCTTCTGGCGGATGCCGCGCCGCAGGTGGACTTTGCGGCGCATGCCGCGTCCATGGGCGCGACCGCAACGAAGGTCGCGGACATCGCCGCGCTGGAAGCCGCGCTGCCGAAAGCCTTCGCGGCGAAGCGCACGCAGGTGATCGTGATCGACACGGACCCGCAGACCGGCACGGCCGAGGGCGGCGCCTGGTGGGAGGTGCCGGTCACCGCCGCGCCCGCGACGCCGGCCGAGAAGGCCGCGCGGCGCGACTACGAGAGCAACCGCAAGCGCCAGGCCGCAGGAGCGTAACCCCATGGCCATCCGCCTCGGCATCAATCCGCTGACCTGGACCAATGACGACATGCCGGAGCTCGGCGCGGAGACGCCGCTCGAAACCTGTCTTTCGGAGGGGAGGCAGGCGGGGTTCGAGGGCTTCGAGCTGGGCAACAAGTTCCCGCGTGCGGCCGCGGAGCTCGGGCCGATCCTGCAGCGGCACGGGCTGGCGCTGGTCTCCGGCTGGTACGGCTCGCGCCTGCTGGAGCGGGACGTGGATGCGGAGATGGCGGAGGCGGAGCCGCATATCGCGCTGCTGACCGCGCTGGGCTGCAGGGTGATGGTGCATGCCGAGGTCTCGCGCGCGATCCATGGCGCGCGCACCACGCCGTTGTCGCGGCGCCCGGTCCTTTCCGAAACCGACTGGCAGGTGCTGGCACCACGAATCGAAAAATTCGGCAGGCGGCTGAAGGCGCATGGGCTGCATCTCGCCTACCACCACCACATGGGCACGGTGATCGAGAGCCAGGCGGATGTGGACCGGCTGATGGCCAGCACCGGGCCGGAGGTCGGGCTGCTGCTCGACACCGGCCATCTCACCTTCGCCGGCGGCGATCCGGTGGCGGCGGCCGAGCGCCACGCCGCGCGCGTGGTGCATGTTCACTGCAAGGACATCCGCGCGGCGGTGATGCAGGACGTGAAGGCGCGCGACCTGCCCTTCCTGGCCGCCGTGCTCGAAGGCGTCTTCACCGTGCCCGGCGATGGCTGCGTGGATTATCCCGCCGTGCTGAAGCCGCTCGCCGCCGCGGGCTATGCCGGCTGGCTGGTGGTCGAGGCCGAGCAGGACCCCGCCAGGGCGCATCCGCTGACCTATGCGCGGATGGGCCATGACAACCTGGCGCGCCTCGCGCGGGCCGCCTTCGGCTAGGGAAGGGCGCCGATGAGCGAGCTGCGCCTTCTGGTCCAGCTCGCGGGCGAGGCCGCCCTGCTGGTCTGGGGCCTGCACATGGTGCAGTCCGGCGTGGAGCGCGCCTTCGGCGGGCGGCTGCAGGCGCTGCTGGCGGTCGGGCTCGGCCGGCCCTTGCGGGCGCTGCTTTCCGGCTTCGTCGTTACCGCCGCCCTGCAGAGCAGCATGGCGACCGCGCTGATGCTTTCGGCCTTCGCCGCGGCGGGCGCGGTGGCGCTGGCGCCGGCGCTGGCCGCGATGCTGGGCGCGAATATCGGCACGGCCCTGATCGTCCAGCTCCTGTCCTTCGATCTCGACTGGCTTTCGCCGCTGCTCATCTTGGCCGGCGTGGTGGCCTTCCGCACCGGCGGCCAGGCGCGGACCCGTGATCTCGGCCGCGTCGCGATCGGGCTCGGCCTGATGCTTCTGGCGCTGCATCTGCTGGGCGCGACGCTTGCGCCGATGGAGGCCTCGCCCACGCTCGGGCGCGTGCTGGATGCGCTGGCGGATGTGCCGCTGGCCAACATGGCGGTCGCCGCGCTGGTCGCCTGGGCCGCGCATTCCTCGATCGCGGGCGTGCTCTTCGTCGCGACGCTGGCCGGCGGCGGCGTGCTGGGCGCGGAGGCGGCGGTGGCGATGGTGGCCGGCGCCAATCTGGGCAGCGCGCTGAACCCGCTGCTGCAGTCGGGCGGGCGGGCCGGCCAGCCGGCCCGGCTGCGCCTGCCGCTCGGCAACCTGCTGAACCGGCTGCTCGGCGCGCTGCTCGTCCTCGCCTTCCTGCCCGCCACGACGGCCTGGATCGCGGCCGCGGGCGAGGCGCCGGCGCGGCTGGTGGCGAATGCCCATCTCGCCTTCAACCTGGCGACGAGCCTGCTCGCCCTGCCGCTGCTGCGCCCGCAGGCCTGGCTGCTCGCGCGCCTGCTGCCCGACCGGCCGGAGCGCGACGAGGCGGCGCCGCGCTACCTCGATCCGGCGGCGGCGGCGATGCCGGCGGTGGCGATGGCCAATGCGCGGCGCGAGGTGCTGCGCATCGCCGATGTGATGGAGCGGATGCTGGACGCCTCCACCCGCGCCTTCGACGAGGATGCTCGCGATGCCGGCAAGGCTCTGGCCACGATGGACGACGTGGTGGACCGGCTGCACCGCGCGGTGCTCGCCTATCTCGCCAGTATTCCAGGCGACCGCCTGACCGAGTCGGACCGGGAGCGCATTGCCGCGATCCAGTCCTTCGCCATCGCGCTGGAACATGCCGCCGACGTGCTGAGCCGCGACGTGGCGCGCCATGCCGCCAAGCGCGCGCGGCGGGGCGTGACGCTGGCGGAGGCGGACCGCCGCGACCTGACGACGCTGCATGCGGCGCTGCGCGAGGAGCTTCGCCTGGCCGTCGCGGTCTTCACCGAGGCGGATGCGGACGCCGCGCGGCGGCTGGTGCAGGCGAAGGAGATGCTGCGGGGGACGGAGAGCGCGGCGGGGGCGGGGCCCCCCCCCCCGCCCCCCCCCCCCCGCGGCGGCGGGCGCCGCCCCCCCCCCCCGCGGGGGGTGG
>NZ_JBWXTD010000006.1:340252-343972 GCF_056682175.1 Falsiroseomonas sp. RANM36 | reverse complement strand
TTTTTTCTTTCATTCATGTAGGTTCACCCCGCGGGGGCCGCTGCGCCGCGCCGCGCGGCCAAGCGTCAGGGCACCCAAGGCGAGGTCGCCGCGCGGCTCAGTCGGTGCGCGTCAGCGTGCGCCGGCACGCACCTCGCGCTGCCAGCGGTCGATCAGGCGCGTGCGCTCCTGCGCTTTGCCCCAGCGGGCGAAGTCGTAGTCGATCAGCGGCACGTTCTCGAAGCGCGGGGCCTGGGGCGGGATCGGGGCGCTGCGGTTGGACGGCAGCTGATAGGCCTTGGCCTCGGCACCGATCGCCTGCGCCTCGGCGCTCAGCGCCCAGTCGTAGAAGCGGCGGGCATTCTCGAGGTTGCGGGCGCCGCGGATGATGGACATGGAGCCGATCTCGTAGCCTGTGCCCTCGCAGGGCCCGACGAGCTCGAGCGGCGCGCCGCTGACCTTCTGCGCCACCGCGTCGTGCAGGAAGGTGATGCCGACCAGCGTCTCGCCGGTGGCGGCGGCGCGCGCGGGCGCGGCGCCGGAGCGGGTGTACTGGTTCACGTTGCGATGCAGGGCGCGGAGATAGGTGAAGGCCGGCTCCTCGCCCATCACCTGCACCAGCGTCGCCAGCATGGTGTAGGCGGTGCCGGAGGTGTTGGGATCGGCCACCTGCACCTCGCCGCGGAACTCGGGCTTCGCCAGGTCGGCCCAGCAGCGCGGCGCGGCGATGCGCCGGCGCTGCAGCTCGGGCGCGTTGTAGGAATAGCCGAGCGCGCCGGCATAGATGCCGACGGTGCGGAAGCCGGTCTGCTCCGCCTGGCGGACGGCCCAGGGCTGCAGCTGCGCCAGCATCGGGGAGCGGTACTCGACGGTCAGGTTCTCCTGCGCCGCCTGCATGTGCGGGTCGCCCGTGCCGCCCCACCAGACATCGCCGCGCGGATTCTGCGCCTCGGCGCGGATCTGCGTCAGCGTCTCGCCGGAGCTCTTGCGCGTCATGGCGACGCTGATGCCGGTGGCGCGCTCGAAGGCGGCCATCATCGGGCGGCACCATTCCTCCTGCACCGAGCAGTAGACGGTGAGGCTGCCCTGCGCGCTGGCCGTGCCGGCGGCGAGCAGGCCGAAGGCGCCGGCGATGGCGGCGCCGAACAGGCGGCGTGTGGCGGACATGGTTCTTCCTCCCTGATCGCGCGAGGCTCTGGCCAGCGCTACCGACTGCAACATAACGGTCATATTCTCTGCCGGCGCGCCGGGAAGCTCAAGCCTCCATCAGCGCCGCAAGGCGCGGGCCGAGGGCGGGCGCGGCGAAGCAGATCGGGTTGCCCGCGGCAAGCCAGTCGCCGCTGTCGAAGGCATTGGTCCAGCAGCCGGCCTCGCGCGCGATGGCCAGCGCGCCGCAGGCGTCCCAGGCATTGATGTGCAGCTCGACATAGCCGTCGAGCCGGCCGATCGCGGTCTCCACCAGGCCGAGCGTGCCCGAGCCGCCGCAGCGCGTGCCCGCGCCCTCGGCCATGACGCGGCCGAGCAGCGCGATGTAGCCGGTGATGGGGCGGCGCAGCGACCACCCCATCTCGATGATCGCGCGGCTGAAATCGGGCGTGTCGGCGGCGCGGATGGGCCTGCCGTTCCGCGTTGCGCCGCAGCCTCTCGCGCCGAGGATCAACTCTGCCGGCGCATGCCGCGCCACCGCGCCGAGCACGGCGCGGCCGTCGAGCGCCATGCCGATGGAGACGCACCAGCGATCGCCGTTGCGGGAGAAGTTGGAGGTGCCGTCGATCGGATCGAGGATCCAGAGCGGCCCGGCGGCGGGGATCTCGCCGCCTCCTTCCTCGCCCAGCACCGGCTCGCCGGGGAACAGCGCGTCGAGCCGGCTGCGGAGGAAGGCCTCGGTCGCGCCGTCGGCTTCGGTCAGGAAGTCCTGCGCGCCCTTCATCTTCGTCGCGGCCATGCCGGCTTCGCGCATGGCCTGCGCCAGCGCGGCGGCTTCACGCGCCAGCGGCCCGACGGCTTCGAGCCGGCGCGCGAGTTCGGCGGGCGTCATGCCGGCGCCAGGCGGAGGTACGGAGAGGGAATCACGTGTAGGCACCCATCACGTTCTGGTCGAAGTCGATCAGCGCGCCGGTCATCATCTCGGCGGCGTCCGACAGCAGGTAGGTGGCGAGGCCCGCGACGTCGCGCGGCTTCAGCAGGCGGCCGAAGGGCTGCGAGGGCTCGGCGCGGTCCAGCCAGTCCTTCGGGTTGCCGTCGCGCTGCTGGATCACATGCTCGCCCGGCGTATCGGCCCAGCCCATGTTGATGCCGTTCACGCGGATGCGCAGCGGCCGCAGGCCGAGCGCGGTATTCTTCGTCAGCGTCGCGAGCGCGCCCTTGGAAGCCGAATAGGCGGTGAGGAAGGGCTGGCCGCCATGGCTCGACATGGTGATCACGTTCACAACCGCGCCCGGCCTTCCGGCCTCCTTCAGGCGCCGCGCCATCGCCTGGGTGAGCAGGAAGGGCGCGCGCGCGTTCACGGCGAAGAGCCGGTCCCACAGTGCGGCGGAGGTGTCGAGGATCGTGCCGCGATCGGTCAGCCCGGCCGCGTTCACCAGCCCGTCCACCAGGCCGAGCGCGGCTTCGGCCTGCGCGACGATGCCCGAGGTCGCCTCCGCATCCGCGAGGTCGGCGGCGACGAAATGCGCGCGCGCCCCGAGTGCCTGCAGTTTTTGCACCACCGCCGCGCCCCGCGTCGCGTCGCGCCCGGTGATGCAGACGGCCGCCGCGCCGGCCTCGGCGGCAGCGAGCGCGCAGCCCTCGCCTATTCCGGATGTACCGCCGGTCACCAGGACCACTCGGTCATCCAGCCGCACCTTCGGCAGCATGGACATCAGTCCACCCTCACCGGGCGGCCGCTGCGCAGCGACTCGAAGGCGGCGTCGGCCAGAACCAGCGCCTGTCGGCCGTCCTCGGCGCCGACGGGCATCGGCGCGCCCTTCGCCAGCGCATCCAGGAAGGCCTGCAGCTCGATGCGATAGGCCTCTGCGTAGCGTTCCAGGAAGAAGTGCAGCGGCTTGTCGGAACTGACGGCGCTGCCGTCCGCGAGTTCCACCGTGGTGGGCGTGCGGTTGCCGGCGATGAGGCGGCCGCCGCTGCCGAACACCTCCACCCGCTGGTCGTAGCCATAGCTGGCGCGGCGGCTGTTGTTGATATGCGCCATGCGGCCGGAGGCGGTCTTCAGCAGCACCATCGCGCTGTCGATGTCGCCGGCCGCGCCGATGGCGGGATCCACGAGGTTGGCGCCGTGCGCGAAGACCTCGACCGGTTCCTCGCCCAGCATCCAGCGCGCCATGTCGAAATCGTGGATCGTCATGTCGCGGAACAGCCCGCCCGAGACCTTGATGTAGGCGACGGGCGGCGGGCCGGGATCGCGGCTGGTGATGATCACCTGCTCCACCGCGCCGATCGCGCCGGCGCCGATGCGGCGATGCAGCTCGGCGAAGGAGGGGTCGAAGCGGCGGTTGAAGCCGACCAGCATCGGCACGCCGGCGCGCTTCACCTCAGCCAGGCAGGCGTCCACGCGGGCCAGAGAGAGATCGATCGGCTTCTCGCAGAAGATCGCCTTGCCGGCGCGCGCCGCGGCGATGACGAGATCGGCGTGCGTGTCGGTGGAAGAGGCGATGATGACGGCGCCCACCTCCGGGTCCGCCAGCGCGGTCGCGGTGTCGGTGACGCCGGCGCCGTGCTTCGCGGCCAGCGCCTGCGCCGCGG
>NZ_JBWXTD010000006.1:326313-340152 GCF_056682175.1 Falsiroseomonas sp. RANM36 | reverse complement strand
GGGGGGGGGGGGGGGGGGGGGGGGGGGGGGGGGGGGGGGGGGGGGGGGGGGGGGGGGGGGGGGGGTTGGGGGGGGGGGGGGGGGGGGGGGGGGGGGGGGGGGGGCCCCCCCCCCGCGGCCGCGCCGCTGCCGCGGGGGGAGCCGGGCGCCACGCCGGGGCTGGTGCTCGATGCGATCCGCGACCTGCGCCGGGTCGGCGCGCATCTTGCCGCGGTGGCGCATCCGCTGCTCGAACGCCGGGGCGAACTGCTCGCCACGCGCCTTGCGCCCGGACCCGCGGCGGAGGGGCCGGGCGGCGGGTCCTAGCAGGCTGCGCCGCGGCGCATCAGCGCGGCGGCGGTTCCTCGCGGCCCGACATCAGGTCCGCGACCCATCGGCTGGCGGGGAATTCCTCGCACACCGTCAGCGCGGCGATCAGCACCGGCACGCCGATGAACGCGCCCGGGATGCCCCAGAGGAAGCTGCCCAGGAACACCGCGACCAGCACCATGAAGGGCGAGACCGCGAGCCGCGCGCCGGTCAGCCGCGGCTCGATGTAGCTGCCGCCGAGGAACTGGATCACCTGCAGCACCGCGAAGACGGTCAGCGCCACTTCCCAGGTGCCGAATTGCAGCACCGCGAAGATGGTCGGGAACAGGGTGGCGACCAGCGGGCCGATGAAGGGGATGTAGTTCAGCACCAGCGCGATCGCGCCCCATTCCGCCGCAAGCTCGAGCCCCATCGCCGCGGCGAAGGCCCAGACGGCGAGGCCCGTCAGCACGCTCATGAAGGTGCGCACCAGCATGTAGGTGCGCAGCTTCTGCGCCGTGCGCCCGGCCGCGCGCAGCAGCGATGCCGCGGCGCCCGGGCCGAGGCGCTGCATCTGCCGCGCCGCCACGTCCACCTCCAGCAGGCCGAGCATGACATAGACCAGGGTCAGCAGGATGAAGCTCAGCAATCCCTGCAACTGCCCGAGCACGCCCTGCGCAACGCGCACCATCCAGCGCGCGTCGAACTGCCCTGCCAGCGCGCCGGCCGCGGGAATGCCGCGTGCCTCCAGCCAGCCCATCTTCTGCGCGAAGAGCGCCTGCAGCGTCGCGGCATTCGCCACCACCGACTGGCCGACACGCCCGAAGGCCCAGGCCACCAGCAGCGCCAGCCCCAGCAGCGCGACCAGCGCCACGACCATGGTGATGAGCAGCGCGGCGATCTTCGGGATCCGCGCCTGCGCCCAGCCCTGCACCGGCCAGACCAGCGCGATGGTGAACACCGCGAAGACCACCGGCGCGACCACCGACTGCGCCAGCATGATGGCGCCGCCGAGCAGGATCGCCGTGCACAGTCCCAACATCATGCGCATCGCGCGCCCGTCCGCCATTCGCGCCTCGCTTCCCGCGGTGACGCCAGCTAGGATCAGTTGCGCAGGCGGTGCAAGGGGCCGGCATGAGCATACGCGCACGAACGGCGAGGCTGCTGCGTTGGACGCTCGGCGCATTCGTGCTGCTGCTCGTCGCCTTCTTGGCGCTGCGTGCCTACGATGTGCAGCGCGGCCCACAGCTGCGCCCGTGGCATGTCGAGGTGCCGCCGGAGATGGACCGCGCGGCGATGGCCACCGCCGGCTGGGATGCCTGGCTGGCGGCCGAGGCGCGCGCCTTCGAAGCGGTGCGGCGCGAGGTGACGGACCGGCTCGACCCCGAGGATCGCGTTCCGGCCAACCGCTACTTCGCCGGCAGCCCCCTCAACCCCGCGAACTTCGCGCAGGACTGGAACCGTTCCGTCATCCTGATGCCCGAAGGCCCGCCGCAGGGCGCGGCGGTGCTGGTGCATGGCATGACCGACGCGCCCTACAGCATGCGCCACCTGGCGGAGTTGTATCGCGCGCGGGGTTGGGTGGCGGTGGTGCCGCGCATGCCGGGCCATGGCACCGTGCCGGCCGGACTGACGGATGCCAGCTGGGAGGACTGGGCGGCAGCCACGCGGCTGGCGGTGCGCGCGGCGCGTGCGCGCGCCGGCGCGGGACGTCCGCTGCATCTGCTCGGCTATTCGAATGGCGGCGCGCTGGTCGTGAAGCATGCGCTGGACGCGATCGAGGATCCGACGCTCGACGCGCCGCAGCGCCTGATCCTGGTCTCGCCGATGGTCGGCGTGACGGCCTTCGCCCGCTTCGCCGGGCTCGCCGGGCTGCCCGCGCTGCTGCCGGCCTTTGCCGGCGCCGCATGGCTGGACCTGCTGCCCGAGTTCAACCCGTTCAAATACAATTCCTTCCCGGTGAATGCCGCGCGGCAGTCGCATTTCCTGACCGCGGCCCTGCAGGAGCAGACGCGACGGCTGGCCGCCGCCGGCCGGCTCGACGGGCTGGCTCCGGTGCTCACCTTCCAGTCGGTGGTGGATGCCACGGTCAGCGCCCCGGCGATCGTCACCGCGCTCTATGCGCTGCTTCCGGCGAATGGCAGCGAGCTTGTGCTGTTCGACCTGAACCGCAACGCCAGGCTCGGGCCGTTGATCTCGCCGCAGACCACGCTGGCGGTGGAGCGCCTGCTGCCCGCGCCGCCGCAGCGCTTCCGCATGACGCGCATCACCAATGCTACGCCCGATTCCGCTGCCGCGGTCGCGCATGTGACCGAAGCCGGCGGGACCGCGACGCAGGAGATCCCGCTCGGTCTCGCCTGGCCGCGGGAGGTCTTCTCGCTCTCGCACATCGCCTTGCCCTTCCCGGTGGAGGACGGGCTCTACGGGCTCTCGCCGGACCCGGCGGACCGCTTCGGCATCAACCTCGGCGCGTTGGCGGCGCGCGGCGAGCGCGGGGTGCTGGTGACCGGGCTCGACACGCTGCTGCGGATCTCCTCGAACCCGTTCTTCCCGTATCTGCGTGACCGTGTGGCCGAGGGCATTCCGCCGCCCGTCGCGACGCGGCTGGGGAATGGAACGCCCGGCGCAGGCTTGGGACGCGCCGCCGATGACGCCATGCGCGCCGGACCGGCAGATGCTGCCAGGATACGCTAGGAGATGCGCCGCGCGGCGCGCTTCTGGCTGCGGCGATCCCGGTGTAGTCTTCTGCCTGCCGAGTGGAAACAGGTCATGCGCATGCCGACAGCGTTGCCGAAGGGACGCCGAGCCCTGCTGCTGCTGCCCGCGCTGCTCGTTGCGTGCAGCGAGCCGGCGCCGCCGCCGCCGCCCGAGCCGCGGCCGGTGCGCGTCGTCACCGTGGAACCGCGCGGCGGCGGCGAGGTGGTCTCGCTGACCGGCACCATCCAGGCCGAGACGGAGGCCAATCTCGGCTTCCGCATAGACGGCCGGATGATCGAGCGGCTGGTCAATGTCGGCGACCGCGTGCAGGCCGGGCAGGTGATCGCGCGGCTCGATCCGACCAACGAGGAGAACAACCTGCGCGCCGCCCGCGCCGCGCTCGCCGCCGCCGAGGCGCAGCTGGCCGAGGCGCGGAACAACTACTGGCGGCAATCCGAGCTGCTGCGGGACGGCTGGACCACGCGCCAGCGCTACGACCAGGCGCTGCAGCAGCGCCAGACCGCGCAGAGCGCGCTCGATTCGGCGCAGGCCCAGGCCAACATCGCGGAGAACAGGCTCGGCTACACCGTGCTGGTCGCCGACGCCTCCGGCACCGTCACCGCGCGCGGGGCGGAGCCCGGGGAGGTGGTCGCGCCCGGCCGCATGATCGTGCGCATCGCCCGCCAGGGCGGACTGGACGCGGTGTTCGACGTGCCGCCTGTGATGAAGGACCGGGCACCGGCCAATGCCGTGATCGAGGTGGCGCTGACGCTCGATCCCTCGGTCCGCGCGCCGGGCCGCGTGCGGGAGGTCTCGCCCAGCGCCGATCCGGTGACCGGCACCTTCCGGGTGCGCATCGGGCTGCAGGATCCGCCGCCGGCGCTGCGCCTCGGCTCCACCGTGACCGGGCGCATGCAGCTCGACGGCGGCGCCGGCATCGCGATCCCGGCCAGCGCGCTGACGCGCAAGGACGACGCCCCGGCGGTCTGGATGGTGGACCCGGCGACGCAGACCGTCGCGCTGCGCAACATCGAGGTGCTGCGCCACGATCCGGCACGGGTGGTCGTCGCCTCGGGCCTGACGGAAGGCGAGGTGATCGTCACCGCCGGCGTGCAGGCGCTGCGGCCCGGGCAGAAGGTGCGCCTGCTCGGAACCGCGCCGTGATCGGCCCGAACCTCTCCGAGTGGTCCATCCGGCGGCCCTCGCTGGTCGTCTACTTCATGCTGGTCGCGGTGATCGCCGGCAGCATCGTGTTCTTCCGGCTCGGCCGGAACGAGGATCCGGCCTTCACCTTCCGCACCATGGTCGTCTCCGCCGCCTGGCCCGGCGCGACGATCGAGGAGACGCTGCTGCAGGTGACGGAGCGGCTGGAGCGCACGCTGCAGGAAGCGCCCAACGTGGACACGCTGCGCAGCTACACCATCGCCGGCCAGACCACGATCTTCGTGGAGCTCAAGGATTCCACCCCGCCGGCCGCGGTCCCGGACAGCTGGTACCAGGTGCGCAAGCGCGTCGGCGACATGCGCCACACCCTGCCGCAGGGCGTGGTCGGCCCCGGCTTCAACGACGATTTCGGCGACACATTCGGCGTCATCTTCGGCTTCACCGCGGACGGCTTCACCCAGCGCGAGCTGCGCGACGCGGTGGAGGGCGCGCGGTCGCGGCTGCTGCGCGTGCCCGATGTCTCGAAGGTGGAGGTTCTGGGCGCGCAGGACGAGGTGGTGTTCATCGAGTTCTCGCTGGAGCGGCTGGCCGGGCTCGGCCTGAACTACCAGGCGCTGGTCGCCGCGCTCAGGGCGCAGAACCTGGTGCAGCCCGCGGGGCTGGTGCAGACCGGCGAGGAGCGGCTCGCGATCCGCGTCTCCGGCGCGTTCCAGAACGAGCGGGACATCGCCGATGTCAGCTTCGCGGCCGGGGACCGGCTGGTCCGCCTGACCGACATCGCCGAGATCCGGCGCGGCTTCGCCGACCCGCCGCAACCGATGTTCCGCGTCAACGGCCGGCGGGCGATCGGGCTGGCGGTGGCGATGCGGGAAGGCGGCGACATCCTGGCGCTGGGGAAGAACCTGCGGCGCGAGATGGCGGCGATCACCCGCGACCTGCCGATCGGCATCGAGCCCTTCCTGGTGGCCGACCAGGCGCAGACGGTGGACACCGCGATCGGCGACTTCACCGAGAGCCTGTGGCAGGCGATCGTCATCATCATGATCGTCAGCTTCGTCGCGCTCGGCGTGCGCGCGGGCGCGGTGGTGGCGCTGTCCATCCCGCTGACGCTCGCGGTGGTGTTCCCGCTGATGCTGGCGGCCGGGATCGACCTGCAGCGCATCTCGCTCGGCGCGCTGATCATCGCGCTGACGCTGCTGGTGGACGACGCGATGACCACCATCGACGCGATGATCCGCCGCCTCGCCGCCGGCGACAGCAAGGCCGACGCCGCAACCTTCGCCTATCGCAACCTGGCCGCGCCGATGCTGACCGGCACGCTGGTCACCATCGCCGGCTTCGTGCCGATCGGCTTCGCCGCCAGCTCGGCCGGGGAATACACCTTCTCGATCTTCGCCGTGGTCGGCATCGCGCTGATCGTCTCCTGGTTCGTCGCGGTGCTGTTCGCGCCGCTGCTGGGGATGGCGATCCTGAAGGCGCCGAAGGCGGCGGCGAGCGCGGAGCCGGCGAAGCCGGGCGCCATCCTGCGCGCCTATGCCGGGTTCCTCGGCGTGGCGATCAGGCTGCGCTGGATCACGCTGCTGCTGGCGGTGCTCGCCTTCGCCGCCGCGGCCTATGCGATCCGCTTCGTGCCGCAGCAGTTCTTCCCCTCCTCCGACCGCACCGAGCTGCTGGTGGACCTGACGCTGCCGCAGAACGCCTCGATCCACGCGACGGAAACCGCGGTGCAGCGGCTGGACGCGGCGCTGGCCCAGGACCCCGACGTCGCGCACTGGTCGAGCTATGTCGGGCGCGGCGCGATCCGCTTCTACCTGCCCCTGAACGCCCAGCTTCCCAATCCCTTCTTCGCCCAGGCGGTGGTGGTGGCGAAGGACCTGCCGGCGCGGCAGCGCCTGCAGCCGCGGCTCGAGGCGCTGCTGGCGGAACGCTTCCCCGAAGCCGTCACCCGCGTCTATCCGCTGGAGCTTGGCCCGCCGGTCGGCTGGCCGGTGCAGTGGCGCGTGGTCGGACCCGAGATCGAGGCGGTGCGGCGCATCGCGCTCGATGTCGCGCAGGCCATCGCGGCCAGTCCGGATGCGCGCGACGTGAACTTCGACTGGATCGAGCCGTCGCGCCAGCTGCGCGTGGTGGTGGATCAGGAACAGGCGCGCCAGCTCGGGCTGAGTTCCGCCGCCGTCTCGGCCGTGCTGAACGCGGCGGTGACGGGCTCGGTCATCACCCAGATCCGCGACGACATCTACCTGGTGAACGTGCTGGCCCGCGCGACGGCCGCCGAGCGCCTCTCGCTCGACACGCTGCGTTCCATCCAGGTGCCGATCCCGGGCGGGCGCACGGTGGCGCTCGGCCAGTTCGTCACCTTCGAATACGGCCAGGAATACCCGCTGATCTGGCGCCGCGACCGGGTGCCCACGCTGACCGTGCAGGCCGATGTGCGCGCCGGCGTCCTGCCCGAGACCGTGGTGGCGGATGTGGCGCCGCGCATCGCCGCGCTGCGCGCCACGCTGCCGGCCGGCTACGAGATCCAGCTCGGCGGCATCGCGGAAGAGAGCGCGGCGAGCCGCGCCTCGGTCCTCGCGGTGGTGCCGGCGATGCTGGTCATCATGCTGACGGTGCTGATGTTCCAGCTGCAGAGCTTCGCGCGGCTGGCGATGGTGGTGGCCATCCTGCCGCTTGGCATCATCGGCGTGGTGCTGGCGCTGCTGCTGTTCGACCGGCCCCTCGGCTTCGTCGCCATCCTCGGCATCCTCGCGCTGCTCGGGATGATCGCGAAGAACGCGGTGATCCTGATCGTGCAGATCGAGCAGGACCGCAGCGACGGCCTCGGCCTGCGCGAGGCGGTGACGGCGGCGGCGACCTCGCGGCTCAGGCCCATGCTGCTGACGGCGCTGTCCACCGTGCTCGGCCTGGTGCCGATCGCGCCCACGGTGTTCTGGGGGCCGATGGCCTTCGCCATCATGGGCGGGCTGCTGGTGGCGACGCTGCTGACCCTTGTGGTGCTGCCGGCGCTCTATGTCGTCGCCTTCGACCGGCCGGGACGTCCGCCAGAGGCTGCGCGCGCCTGATCGCCACGCGGATCCAGCGCGGCGGCGAGGCCGATCCGCACCGGCGCCGCCATCGGCACCGGTGCCTCGCCGACGGCGGCGCGCGCGGCCAGCTGGCTCGGAGCATAGCCGAAATGCCGGCGGAAGGCGCGGCTGAAGGTCGAGGCGTCGGGGAAGCCCAGGCGTTCCCCGGTACGCCCGATATCCGCCTGCGGCCCGGCTGCGATCAGCGCGGCATGCGCCTGTTCGAGCCGCTCGGCCTGGATGGCCCGCGCCACGCCGCCGACCGCGGCGAAGCAGCGATAGAGCTGCGAGCGGGACATGCCGGCCAGCTTGCAGATCTCGGCCGGGCCGAGCCGCGGCGAGCCGAGTTCCCGGCGGATGATCGCCAGCGCGCGCGCGCGGCGCGCCGTTTCGATCTCCGCCTTGCCGGTGGCGGGTCGGTCGCGCGTGGGCAGAAGGCAGCCTTCGAGCAGCCCGGCGATCGCGGCTTCCAGCCGCGGCGCGTCCCCGGCGGCCATCCGCGGCAATCCCGTGGCGATCCGCTCCAGCATGTCGGCGAGCACCGCGCCGAGCGGCCCCTGGATGGGCCCGCTGGCCTCGGGATCGAGCAGGCGAAGGCGCTCCGGCATGGCGTCGCGCGGCACGAACAGCGCGATCCAGTCGATGTCGTCGCGATCGCCCTCGAAGCTGCGCGCGAGGGAGAACAGGTGCGGCACGCGCGGCGCCAGCACCGCCTCATGGCCGCCGCTGCGAAAGCGGTGCCGGCCCGAGAGGGTCATGCTCACCACCCAATGGTCCAGCCCGTCCTGGCGGATCATCTGCGGTGTGCGGCGATAGGCGGCCGCTTCCGCCACCACGCGTGAGACGGCGAAGCGGCCGGGCGTCCAGACGGTCGCCTTGGCGCGGTAGCCCTTCGCCGGGTCGCTCGCCGGCATCATCTCCACCACCGGCAGGCAGCGCGCGCGCCAGGCGGCGAACTGCTCGGCAGGCGGCAGGCCCTCGGTCGCGTAGTGGACGTGCGGGATTCCGTTGAGATCCGGCGCGATGCTTGCGGGCTCTGCGATGGGTGGTTCGATCGACGGCATGTCCCTGCATCAGGGTCGGCGCATGGCCGGCGCCGCAAGGGCGCGAAGTTAAGGCGATCGCCATGTCGCAGCCAAGAGAATGAGCGGGCGGCGGGACGCGGGGCTCATTCCGGGGACAGACGGGGCGGTGGCCGAGGACGTGCGGGGCTGTCACGGACCGGTCATGCGGGCTGCGCGTTGAGTCCAGGCGCGCTTCGGCGCTAGGGTCGCGCCTCCGCGTCCGACGGTGAGGACCCCATGGCCGCGCTGCGCATCCCCCGCCTTCCGCTCGCGCGGCCTGCATGAGGGCGCTGCGCCGGGCCGCTGCCGTCCTGCTGGTTCTCGGCCTGGCCGGCTGCGCGAATTTCGCGCGCCTCGACCCGCCGCCGATCGCCGAGGTCGAGCGCAAGGCGATCCTCGGCGTCCCCAATGCGCGCATGATGGCGGATGGCGACGCCGGGCCGTGGGAGGAGGAGGCAGCGGCCGCGATCGCGCGCCGCCTCGCCGCGGAGGCGCCGGCGCGCGGCGCGCCGCTGCGCCCGGCGAACTACCTGGCGCTGTCGGGCGGCGGCGACAACGGCGCCTTCGGCGCGGGCCTGCTGGTCGGCTGGACCGAGGCGGGCACGCGGCCGGAATTCGATGTCGTCACCGGCATCTCCGCCGGCGCGCTGATCGCGCCCTTCGCCTTCCTCGGCCCGGCCTACGACGCGCAGCTTCGCGCCGTGTTCGCGGAGGTGGCGCCGACCGACATCGTCGTGTTCGGCCGCATCCTCACCAGCGTGCTGTTCGGCGAGGCGCTGGCCGACACCTCGCCGCTGTATCGGCTGATCTCGCGGCATGCCGACCAGGCGATGCTGGATGCGATCGCGCGCGAGTACCGGCGCGGGCGGTTGCTGCTGATCGGCACCACCAACCTCGACATCCGCCGCCCCGTGGTCTGGAACATCGGCGCCATCGCCGCCAGCGGCCATCCTCGGGCACTGGAACTGTTCCGCGAGGTGCTGCTGGCTTCCGCCTCGGTGCCCGGGGCGTTTCCGCCGGTGTTCGTGGATGTCGAGATCGAGGGCCGGCGCTTCCAGGAAATGCATGTGGACGGCGGCGCGACCACGCAGGTCTTCCTCTATCCGCCCTCGTTCGAATTGCGCCGGACCGCCGCCGCGGCGGGCGCGGAGCGGCGGCGCACCGCCTGGGTGGTCCGCAACGGCCGGATCGACGTGGAGGGCGCGCAGACCGACCGGAACGTCTTCCGCATCGCCCGGCGCTCGGTCGAGACGCTGCTGCATTTCAGCGGCATCGCGGACATCCACCGGATCTACCTGACGATGCAGCGCGACGGCGTCGCCTTCCGCCTCGCCGCCATCGGGCCGGAGTTCAACGCGCCCCGCAGCCAGCCTTTCGACGCGGACTACATGCGCGCGCTGTTCGAATACGGCCGGGCGCGCGGGCGCAGCGGCGCGGCCTGGGTGGACCGTCCGCCGCCTGTCGGCATCATCATGCCGGAGGAGCAGCCGGGCCTGGCTGCCGCCGTGCGATAGATCGGGGCCGCTGCGGTGCGGGCGCGGCGCGTCGCCGACCTCTGCCCCGAGGGCGGGCCGCCGAGGACGGCGTCCGGTGCCCGGACGGGGCGCATAGGGATGGGACGCCATGGCGTATGCCTGCGCTTCGGCCCGGGACTAGGCTATAATGGTGGCGTTGCGCGCCGGTCGGTGCCGGCTGCGCCGCTGCTTCGACGCGCATTCTGCGGGAGGACGCGCATGCCCGAGCTCGACAAGGTCCTGGCCCATATCGACGGCGATTTCGAGCAGGCGCTGGAGCGGCTGTTCGCCGTGCTGCGCATCCGCTCGATCTCGACCGATCCGGCCTATGCCGCGGAGTGCAAGCGCAACGCGGAGTGGCACGCCGAGGACCTGCGCGCCATCGGCTTCGAGGCGAGCGCGCGACCGACCGCCGGCCATCCGATCGTCGTCGGCCACCATCGCAAGGGCAGCGGCCCGTCCGCGCTGTTCTACGGCCATTACGACGTGCAGCCGGTGGACCCGCTGGAGCTGTGGCAGGACGATCCCTTCGACCCGAAGATCAAGACGCTGCCCGACGGGACCAAGGTGATCGCGGCGCGCGGCGCGGCGGACGACAAGGGGCAGCTGATGGCCTTCGTCGAAGCCTGCCGCGCCTGGAAGGCGGTGACCGGGAGCCTGCCCGTCCCGGTGACGATCCTGCTGGAGGGCGAGGAGGAATCGGGCGGCGCCAACCTGCCCGGCTTCCTCGATGCGAACGCGAAGGAGCTGAAGGCCGATATCGGCCTGATCTGCGACACCAACATGTGGGATCCCGAGACGCCGGCGATCGTCACCATGCTGCGCGGCCTGTGCGGCGAGGAGATCACCATCCACGCCGCCGATCGCGACTTGCATTCGGGCTTCTACGGCATGGCCGCGGCCAACCCGAACCGCATCCTGGCGAAGATCCTGGCCGATCTCTACGACGCGGATGGCCGCGTCACGCTGCCGGGCTTCTATGACGGCGTGCCGGAACTGCCGGAGAGCCTGAAGGCGCAGTGGGACACGCTGGGCTTCACGGTGGAAGGCTTCCTCGGCCCGATCGGCCTCTCGGTGCCGGCCGGCGAGAAGGGCTACAGCGCGCTGGAGCAGACCTGGTCGCGCCCGACCGCCGAGATCAACGGCATGGGCGGCGGCTACCAGGGCGAGGGCTTCAAGACCGTCATCCCCGCGCAGGCCTCGGCGAAGATCAGCTTCCGCCTGGTCTTCGACCAGGATCCGCACGCCATCCGCAAGGCGTTCCGCGAGCATGTGAAGGCGCGCGTGCCGGCCGATTGCCGCGTGGAGTTCAATGCGCACGGCTCCGGCCAGGCGATCCGCTTCCCGGACACCGACCCGGCCTTCGCCAAGGCGCGGCAGGCGCTGTCGGACGAATGGGGCAAGCCGGCGGTCTTCATCGGCAGCGGCGGCTCCATCCCGGTGACGCACCAGCTCAAGACCGCGCTCGGGATGGATGTGATCCTGGCCGGCTTCGGCCTGGACGACGACCGCATCCACAGCCCGAACGAGAAGTACAACCTGGAGAGCTTCCGCAAGGGCATCCGCTCCTGGGCGCGCATCCTGGAGGCGCTGTCGCGATGAGCGAGGCCGCCGCGCCGAAGGGCGGGATGCAGAAGCTGCTCGACTGGGTGGAGCGCGTGGGCAACCGCGTGCCGCATCCGGTGATGATTTTCGTCTATCTCATCGCCATCGTGATCGTGCTCTCCACGATCCTGTCCGTGTTCGGCGCGAGGGTCAGCTACCAGGCGTACAACCCCGCCACCGGCGACATCGAGCCCGCCTTCACCGAGGCGCGGAGCCTTCTGACCATCGAGGGCATCCGCTTCATGTTCACCGGCGTGGTAGGCAACTTCATGGGCTTCAACGCCGTCGGCGTGATCATCGTCGCGATGGTCGGCGTCGGCGTCGCGGAGGAATCCGGCCTGGTGAAGGTGCTGATCCGCAAGCTCGTGATCGTCGCGCCGAGCTGGGCGCTGACCTATATCCTGACCTTCGTCGGCATCGTCTCCTCCATCGCCGCCGATGCGGGATACCTGGTGCTGATCCCGCTGGCGGCGGCGGCCTTCATCTCGGTCGGGCGGCATCCGCTGGCGGGTCTTGCGGTGGGCTTCGCCTCGGTGGCGGCGGCCTTCCTGGTGAACATCCTCATCACGCCGGTGGACGGCATCCTGACGGAGATCACCAACGACGCGATCCGGCTGGTGAACCCTAACCTCTCCATCGACCTCGCGGCGAATGTCTGGTTCTCGATGGGCTCGGTGGTTCTGCTGACGGTGCTGATCGTGTTCATCACGGAACGCATCATCGAGCCGCGGCTCGGCCCCTATACCGGCGACTACCAGGTGCCGGGCGAGAACGTGCTGACGGAGGCCGAGTATCGCGGCCTGCGCATGGCCGGCCTCGGGCTGCTCGGCGCGCTCGGCTTCATCGCGCTGCTGACGCTGCCGCCGGGCGCGCCGCTTCGGCATCCGGAAACGGGCGCGATCATCGGCGCCTCGCCCTTCATGAACAGCCTGATCGTCTCGATCTCGCTGATCTTCCTGGTCTGCGGCATCGCCTTCGGGCGCGGCGCGGGCACCATGCGCACGACGAACGACGCCATCGCGGCGATGCAGAAATCGATCGGCGGGCTGGCGGGGCTGATCCTGCTGCTGCTGGTGATCAGCCAGTTCATCGCCTTCTTCAACTACACCAACATGGCCACCCTCGCCGCCGTCTCCATGGCGAAGGTGCTGGAAGCGCTGGCGCTGCCCTCCATCGCGCTGCTGCTGGGCTTCGTGGTGGTGGTCTTCCTGCTGGACCTCATCATCACCGCCGCCATCGCGAAATGGGCGATCTTCGCGCCGGTCTTCGTGCCGCTGCTGATGCAGCTCGGCGTGGAGCCCGAGGCGGTGCTGGCGGCCTATCGCGTGGCGGACAGCCCGGCGAACGCGATCACGCCGCTCAATGCCTATTTCGCGATGATCGTGACCTTTGCGATCAAGTATCAGAAGGAGGCCGGCGTCGGCACGGTGATCGCGCTGATGCTGCCCTATGTGATCTGGCTCACGGTGATCTGGACCGCGTTCCTGGCGGGGTGGTACCTGCTCGGCCTGCCCTGGGGCCTGTGAGCGTCAAGGCATGAACGACATCCTGGTCCTCGTCGCGATCATCCTGGCCGCCGTGGTCCTGTTCGTCTGGAACAGGATCCCGGTCATCCTGGTCGCGCTCGGCGTCGGGATGGCGCTCTATGCCAGCGGCATCCTCACGCTCGGCCAGGCGCTGGCGGGGTTCGGCGACCCGGCGGTGATGTTCATCGCCACGCTCTTCGTGGTGAGCGCCGCGCTGGACCGCACCGGCGTCACCGCCTGGGCCGGCCAGGCGCTGATCAAGGGCGCCGGCGAGGACAACCGTCCGCGCCTGATGACGCTGATCGCGCTGCTGGTCGCGGTGCTGACGGCGCTGATCAGCCTGAACGGCGCGGTGGCCGCGCTTCTGCCGGTGGTGGTGGTGATGGCGATCCGGCTCGGCCGCGCGCCGTCGCAGCTGCTGATGCCGATGGTCTTTTCCGCCCATGCCGGGTCGCTGCTGGCGCTGACGGGCTCGCCGGTGAACGTGCTGGTCTCCGAGGCGGCGGCCGATGCCGGGGCCGGCGGCTTCGGCTTCTTCGAATTCACCATCGTCGGCGTGCCGCTGCTGCTCGGCACCATCGCGATCGGCATCCTGCTGGGCACGAAGCTGCTGCCGCATCGCGGCGGCCCCTCCATGACGGCCGATTTCAGCCGCCACGCGGTGACGCTGGTCGAGCAGTACGGGCTTTCGCGCGACGTCTTCCGCATGCGCATCCGCGCGACCTCGCCGCTGGTCGGGCAGCCCACGGCCAGCCTCGACCTCTCGCCCTATGAGGGCATGCGCCTGCTGGCGATGCAGGAGAGCGATAGCGGCGAGCGGCTGCGCCGCGCGCGCGTCGCGGGAGGCGGCCCCCAGCAGATCGCGGGCCCCCCCGAAACCCCCCCCCCCCGCCGCGCCCCGCGGCCCCAGGCGGGG
>NZ_JBWXTD010000006.1:295168-326213 GCF_056682175.1 Falsiroseomonas sp. RANM36 | reverse complement strand
GGGGGCGCGGGCTCGGGGGGCTGTGCTGCTTGTCCCTCGGGGGGGGGGGCGCGGCGGCCCGCGCTTCGCGGAAGGCGACCACCTGCTGATCGCGGGCCCCCCGGAATCCGCCGCCGCGCTCGGCGCCGCGCTGCACCTGGCCTTCCGGCTGGAGGATGCGGCGGCGGACATCCAGGATTCGCTGTTCAACCGCAGCTCCGGCCTGGCGGAGGTGATGCTGCCGCCGCGCTCCGCGATGGTCGGCACCACGGTCTATCCCGGCATGGTGACGGAGAGCGGCGACCTCGTGGTGATCGCGGTGAACCGCGGCGGCGAGGTGCTGGGGCGTGACGCGGTGGTGCTGCAGGCGGGCGACACCATCCTGCTGCAGGGCAGCTGGAAGGCGCTCGACACGCATCTGAACGACCCGCAGGTGCTGGTGGTGAACTCGCCGGACCTGGTGCGCCGCCAGGCGGTGCCGCTCGGCGCCGGCGCGAAGCAGGCGCTCGCGGTGCTGGGCGTGATGGTGCTGCTGCTGGCGACCGGCCTGGTGCCGCCGGCCGTGGCGGGCCTGCTCGCTGCCGCCGCGCTGGTGCTGACCGGCGTGATGAATGCCGAGCAGTCCTATCGCGCCATCGACTGGACCACGGTGATCCTGGTGGCGGCGATGATGCCGCTCTCGGCCGCGATGGAGCAGACGGGCGCGGCGAAGCTGATGGCCGACGGGCTGGTGGCCATCGCGGGCGATGCCAGCCCGCGCGTGCTGCTCGCCGCGCTCTTCGTGCTGACGGCGATCCTCGGCCAGCTGATCAGCAACACCGCGACGGCGCTGATCATCATCCCCGTCGGCGTCGCCGCCGCGACCGGCATCGGCGTGTCGCCCGCGCCGGTGCTGATGAGCATCGCGGTCGTCTCCGCCGCCGCCTTCCTCACGCCCATCGCCACGCCGACCAACCTGATGGTGATGCGCCCGGGCGGCTACGAGTTCGGCGACTACTGGAAGTTCGGCCTGCCGATGATGGCCTGGTTCTTCATCGTGGCCGTCTTCCTCGTGCCGATCGTCTGGCCGTTCTGAGCCGCCGCGCTTGACCTGCCGCAAGGCAGGGCTGGCGCCGTTCGGCCAGACTGCGCGCCGCTGGGAGGTGGTGCGATGGCCGATGGCGGGAACGCTGGGATCGGGAGCCGGCTGATCGGCGCCCTGCTCGTCGGGCTTTTGCTGCTCCCCCTGGCGCTCGCCTGGCTGCTGGTCGGGCCGGCGCGGCCCTGGCGGGACGAGTTGGCCGGCGCGGCCGGGCTGCTCGGCTTTGCCGGCCTGCTGCTCAGCTTCCTGCTCTCCGGCCGGTTCCGCGGCGTCACGGACAGCATCGGCATGGACCGCACCATGCGCTGGCACCAGGCGCTCGGCCGCGCCGTCGCGGTCGCGTTGCTGCTGGTGCATCCCTTCCTCTACAGCCTGCCCTACGGCCCACCCTTCGCACGGCCCGACGACACGGGTGGCGCCCTGGCCCTCGGCTTCGGCGGGCTGTCCATCCTCACCGCGCTGCTGGCCTGGCTGCTGCTGGCGGTGCTGGTCGCCACCTCGATCCGGCGCGACGACCTGCCCTTCCGCTACGAGACCTGGCGGGCGGCGCATGGCTGGTGCGCGGTGCTGGTCGCGCTGCTCGGCCTGCATCATGCGCTGGCGGCGGGGCGGGCCAGCGCGCATCCGGCCATCGCCGCGCTCTGGCTGATCGGCACGGCGGCGGCGCTGCTCACCCTCGCCTGGGTCTGGGTGGTGCGCCCCCTCGACCTTGCGCGGCGGCCCTGGCGCATCGCCGCGCTGCGCCCGGCGGCGCTCCGCATCTGGGAGGTCGTGCTGGAGCCGGCGGGGCATCAGGGGCTGCGCTTCCGCGCCGGCCAGTTCGCCTGGCTGAAGCTGGACCGCGGCCCCTTCGCGCGCCGCGAGCATCCCTTCTCCATCGCCTCCGCCCCCGCCGAGGGCGCCGCGCTGCGCTTCCTGATCAAGGAGGCCGGCGACTTCACGCGCCGCATCGGCGCGCTGCCCGTCGGCGCACGCGCCTTCGTGGACGGGCCGCACGGCAATCTCGTCGCCGCGGGGCGGCCGGAGCCGGGGATCGCCTTCCTCTGCGGCGGCGTCGGGGTGGCGCCGGCGCTCTCGATCCTGCGCGAGGAGATGCGCGCGACGGCACCGCGGCCGATGCTGCTGCTCTACGGGAACCGCGTGGCGGAGCAGATCGTCGCCGGACCGGAGTTGGCAGCCCTCGCCGCCTCCGGCGCGATCGAACTGGTGCATGTCCTGGGCGAGCCGCCGCCCGGCTGGCCGGGCGAGCGCGGCGTCCTCGACCGCGCGCTGATCGCGCGGCGCTGCGCCGCGGCGGCGCAGGCGGGCTGGCTGTTCGTGCTCTGCGGTCCGCCGCCCATGCTGGAGGAAGCGCGCGCGGCGCTGCGCAGCCTCGGCGTGCCGGCCACGCGGATCCTGGAGGAGCGCTTCGCCTACGGCTGAAAAGCCGGTTGACGCGGCCGCGGCCAGGACGCAAGCTTGCTTCTGGAGGACGTCGTCCTGCTATACAGGACGACGCAAAGCGCCAGGAGAGGGCCGTTGGGCGAAACGCCTGCGCCGCATGGCTATGCGCTCGCCGTGGACATCGGCGGCACCTTCACCGATGTGGTGTTGCGCGCGCGCGACGGCTGCGCCGTCACCGACAAGACGCTGACCACCCACCGCAACCTGCTCGACGGCTTCTTCCGCGCCGTGGACCTGGCACTCGACCGCGCGGGCATCGCGCCCCGCGCGGTGGACGACGTGACCGTGCATGCGACCACCCTGGTCACCAACGCCGTGATCGAGCGGCGCGGCCCGCCGACCGCGCTGGTCACGACCAAGGGCTTCCGCGACGTGCTGCGGATCCGCAACGAGCATCGCTACGACATGTTCGACCCGCAGATCGAATATCCCGATCCGCTCGTGCCGCCGGAGCTGACCTTCGCGCTGGACGAGCGCGTGCTGGCGGACGGGCGCATCGCGACGCCGGTGGATGCGGAGGAGGCGGCCGCGCTGGCGCGGGCGCTTGCGGCGCGCGGCGTGCAGGCGGCGGCGCTCTGCCTGCTCAACGCCTATCGCAACGGCGCGAACGAAGCCGCGGCGCGGGAGGCGATGCGCCGGGCCGCCCCGGCGCTGCACATCGCCATCTCGTCGGAGGTCTCGCCGCAGATCCGCGAATATCCGCGCGCCTCGACGACGGTGATGAACGCCTACACCCAGCCCATCGTCGCACCCTATCTTGCCGCGCTCTCGGCCGAGCTGTCGCGCCGCGGCTTCCCCAACCGGCCGCTGATCATGCTCTCGAACGGCGGGGTGGTCGGCACGCAGGTGGCGGGCACCTTCCCGGTGCGCATGATCGAATCCGGCCCGGCCGCCGGCGCGCTGGCCGCGACGCATTTCTCCGAGCTGCTGGGCGCGGACCGGCTGCTGTCCTTCGACATGGGCGGCACCACCGCGAAGGCCTGCCTGATCCTGGACCGCAGGCCGCTGGTCGCCGGCGAGTTCGAGGTGGACCGCCGCTACCGTTTCAAGCCCGGCAGCGGCTTTCCGATCACCATCCCCTCGGTGGACATGATCGAGATCGGCGCGGGCGGCGGCTCCATCGCGCGGATCGACAATCTCGGACTGCTGAAGGTGGGGCCGCGCAGCGCCGGCAGCGAGCCCGGGCCGGTCTGCTACGGCCGCGGCGGCACCGAGCCGACCGTGACCGATGCCGATGTGGTGCTCGGCCTGCTGGATGCGGACCGCTTCCTCGGCGGCGACATGAAGCTCGACCGCGCCGGGGCGGAGGCGGCCTTCGCGCGGCTCGGCGCGCGGCTCGGCGTGGATGCCGTGGCGGCAGCGCGCGGCGTCTTCGAGGTGGTGTGCGAGAACATGGCCGGGGCGGCGCGCGCGCATGCGACCGATCGCGGCCTGGACTGGCGCGGCCTGCCGATGCTCGCCTTCGGCGGCGCCGGCCCGGTGCATGCCTGCCGCGTGGCGGAACTGCTGGACTGCGCGCAGGTGATCTTCCCGCCGATGGCGAGCGTGCTCTCGGCCTTCGGCACGCTGGTCTCGCCGGTGCGGCTCGATCTCGTGCGCTCCGCACTGGACACGCTCGACACGCTGGACTGGGGCGCGGCGCGCGCGCTGATCGCCGGCATGGCGGAAGAAGGCCGCGCCGCGCTGGCGGAGGCCGGCGTGGAGGCGGCGGGCGCGAGCTTCTCGCTCGGCGTCGATTGCCGCTATCGCGGCCAGCAGAACGAGGTGACGGCGGAGATACCGATGGCGGTCGCGGAGGCGGGCGACGCCGCCGCGCTGCGCGCCGCCTTCGAATCCGCCTATGAGGCGCTCTACGGCATCCGCCTGCCGGATGTGGCGGTGGAGGTCGTCACCTGGCGTCTCGCCGCGCGCGGCCCGATCCCGGCCGCCCCGCCGCCGCCGCTGCCGGGCGGCACCGCGGCCGCGCCGCGTGGCTATCGGCGTGCCGCCGTGGAGCCGTCCGCGCCGGAGGTGCCGGTGTTCGACCGCGCGGCGCTCGCGGTCGGGCAGCGCATCGCGGGGCCGGCAATCATCGAGGAACGCGAGACGACGCTGGTGATCCTGCGCGGCTGGGTGGCGCAGGTGCATGCGTCGGGCGCCGTGATCGCGGAGCGCGCGGCATGACCGGAGGCGCGAATCGGATGCGCACGCAACGCTTCGACGGCATCACGCTCGAGATCCTCTGGTCCAACCTGATCGCGACGGTGACGGAGCAGGCGCGCGCGCTGCAGCGCATCGCCTTCAGCCCGATCGTGCGGGAGGCGGGCGACCTGGCGACGGCGCTGTTCGACCGGCAGGGCCGCATGGTGGCGCAGGCCGTCACCGGCACGCCGGGCCACATCAACAGCCTCGGCATGGCCGGGCAGCATTTCGTCAAGGCCTTCCCGCCGGACAGCCTTTCCCCCGGCGACGTGCTGATCACCAACGACCCCTGGCTCTCGGCCGGGCACTTCTTCGACATCACGGTGATGACGCCGGTGTTCCGGCAAACGGGCAGTGGATTGCGGTGCATCGGCTTCTTCGGCAGCACCATCCACCACACCGACATCGGCGGCTATGGCGTGGGCGCCGGGGCGCGCGACGTGCACGAGGAGGGGCTCTGGATCCCGCTCGCCAAGCTCTACGAGGCGGGGCGGCCCAATGCGCTGCTCTTCGACATCATCCGCCGCAACGTGCGTACGCCGGAGCACGTGGCCGGCGATCTCGCCGCGCAGGTGGCGGCCGGCCGCGTCGGCGCGGAGCGGCTGAACACGCTCTGCGACCGCCAGGGGCTGGACGATATCGAGGCGCTGAGCGCCGCCGTGCTGGAACGCTCGGAACAGGCGACGCGCGATTCCATCCGCAAGTTGCGCGCCGGCACCTTCCAGGGCGAGAGCGTCTTCGACGTGCCGGGTGGGCAGAAGATCATGCTGCGCTGCGCGGTGACGGTGGACCCCGAGGCGGGGGAGATGACGATCGACTTCGCCGGCTCCTCGCCCGAGGCGCCGATCGGGATCAATGTCGTGCTGAACTACACCGCGGCCTATGCGAATTTCGCGGTGCGCGCCTGCCTCGACCCCGACCTGCCGAACAACTGGGGCAGCCTGAAGCCGGTGCGCGTCACGGCGCCGGAGGGCTGCATCGTGAACTGCCGCTATCCGGCGCCGGTCAATGCGCGCCATGTCGTCGGCATGTACGTGCCCTTTCCCGTGCTGAAGGCGCTGCACCAGGTGATGCCGGAGCGCGTGGTGGCGGAGGGCTCGGGCGCGGTCTGGACCATCCAGATCCAGGGCCGCGACGAGGAGGGCAGGCCCTTCACCTCCTCGATGTTCAACTACTCGGGCGGCATGGGGGCGCGGCGCGACAAGCCCGGCCTCGACGCGACCTGCTACCCGACCGGCGTCGCGGCCGTGCCGGTGGAGGTGCTGGAAGCCGCCATGCCGATCGAGTTCACGCGCAAGGAGCTGCGCCCCGGATCGGGCGGCGCGGGGCGCCAGCGCGGCGGCGACGGCCAGGTGATCGGCTACCGGATGCGCACGCGCGAACCCTGGCTGCTGAACGTGGTCGCCAGCCGCACCGAGGTCGGGCCGGAGGGGCTGGAAGGCGGCGGCCCCGGCCAGGCCGGGCGCTTCCTGGTCAACGGCAAGCCGGTGAACGAGGCGCGCAAGATGCTGATGCAGCCGCAGGACGACGTGCTGATGGAAACGCCGGGCGGGGGCGGCTACGGTCCCGCGTAACGACCATGGGGGAGGAGCGCCGAGCATGATCGGACGCCGTTCGTTGATCGCCGCCGCGGGCGGCGCGCTCGCCATGCCCGCCGTCGCGCGGGCGCAGCCCTTGTTCAGCCGCCCGATCCGCTTCGTGATCGGCTTCGGCGCCGGCGGGGCCGGCGACATCACCGTGCGCATGCTGCTGCCGCACATGCAGGCCGAGCTCGGCCAGTCCATCGTCGTGGACAACCGCCCGGGCGCGGGCGGGATCATCAGCGCGGAATTCGTCGCGCGCTCCGCGCCGGACGGCCACACCATGTACCTGCTCACCACCAGCAACATGGCCGCGCCCGCCTTCTTCCGCACCATCCCGTTCGACGTGACGAAGGATTTCGCGCCGGTCGGCCGGATGGTGTGGTACGACCATGTCATCGCGGTGAACCCGCAGCTTCCGGTGCGCAACCTCACCGAGCTGATCGCCTATGCGAAGGCACGGCCCAACCAGCTGAACATCGCCTCGATCTCGGTCGGCAACGCGCAGCATCTCGGCGTGGAGCTGTTCCGCGCCATGGGGCAGGTGCCGATCACCACCGTCACCTACCGCTCGACGCCGGAACTCGCCAACGCGCTGGCGACGGGGGAGGTGCAGGTGGCGGGCGAGTTGCTGGCGCCGATCCTGCCGCAGGTGCAGGCCGGGCGCATCCGGCTGCTGGCGGTGACGGGCCCCTCGCGCTTCCCCTCCCTGCCCGAGGTGCCGACCAGCGCCGAGGCCGGCATGCCGGACTACATCGTGCGCAGCTGGAACGCGATCGTCTTCCCCGCCAACACGCCGCGCCCGCAGGTGGAGGCGATGAACCGCGCCATCCGCCGCGCCCTGACCGTGCCGGAGATCCGCAGCCGCCTGATCGAGCTCGGCGGCCTGCCGGAACCCTCGAGCCCCGAGGAACTGGCCGCGATGATCCCGCAGGAAGTGGCGGCCTGGGGCCGCATGGCACAGCTTGCCGGGGTGCAGAAGCAATGACCGACGGGCCTCCCGCAAGCGACGCGGAGGCCCGTCTTCGCGACGACCTGCTGCACGCCTACCACATCCTCGACGCCGACGGCCAGGCGAGCGGCATCGCCGGCCACCTCACCGCGCGGCTGCCGGGCGCCGATCGCTTCTGGTCGCATCGCTGGGGCGTCGGCTTCGACGAGGTGCGCGCGGACGGGCTGATCGAGGCCGATTTCGATCTTAACACGACGCGCGGCGCGGGGCGGGTGAACCCGACGCTGCACATCCACACGCGCATCTACCTGGCGCGCCCGGACGTCACCTGCATCGTCCACACCCATGGCAAGGCCGGCGTCGCGCTCGGCTGCGCCGGGATGACGCTGGAGCCGATCACGCAGACCGGCGCGATCTTCGCCGACGACGTCGCGCTGTTCGACGAGTTCCACGGCATCGTGCTCGGCACCGACGAGGGCGATGCGATCGCCGCGGCACTCGGCGGCAACCGCGGCCTGCTGCTGAAGAACCACGGCGCGCTGGTGGTCGGCGGCAGCGTGGCGGAGGCCTGCATCGGCATGACCGTGCTGGAATGGGCGGCCGATGTGCAGCTGCGCGCCGCGGCGGCGGGCCGGCTGGAACGGCTCGCGCCGGAAGCGGCCGCGCAATCGAAACGCTTCCTGCTGGCGCCCGAGAATCTCGGGCTGCGCTGGGACTTCATGAAGCGGAAGATCGGCCGCGCAAGGCCGTTCCTGGGAGGACAAGGATGATGAGACGCGCGCTTCTGGCCTGCCTGCTCGCCTTCGCCGCCCTGCCGGCCGCGGCGCAGGACTGGTCGCCCAACCGGCCGGTCCGCTGGATCGTGGGCTTCGCGCCCGGCGGCGTCGGCGACACCACCGCGCGGCTGGTCGGCGCGAAGCTGTCCGACCGGCTCGGCCAGCCGGTGGTCATCGAGAACCGGCCGAGCGCCGGCGGCATCCTGGCGAGCGAGACGGTCGCGCGCGCCGCGCCGGACGGGCACACGCTTCTGCTGGTGACAGCCACGGCCGCGACGGCGCCGCATCTGATGCGCAGCATGCCCTACGACCCGATCAAGGACTTCACCTTCGTCACGCAGGTGGCGAGCTTCCCGCATGTGATCGTCGTCGCGACGAATGCGCCCTATCGCACCCTGCAGGAGCTGATCGCGGGCGCGCGCGCCAATCCGGGGCGCATCAACATGGGCTCGGTCGCCGTCGGCACGGCGCTGCATCTCTCGCTCGAGCTGCTGCGGTCCATGGGCAACATCCCGGCGGAGATCGTGACATACCGCTCGACCGGCGACCTGCTGAACGCCACGGCGACGGGCGATGTCACCGCGGCGATGGAGGTGGCGGCGACGACGCTCGGCCAGATCAGCGGCGGGCGGCTGCGCGCGCTTGCCGTGACCTCGCCGACGCGCGCCACCGTGCTGCCTGATGTGCCGACCGTGGCGGAGAGCGGCCTGCCGGACTATCGCGTCATCACCTGGAACGGCATGGCGGGGCCCGCCAACATGCCGCGCCCGATCGTGGACCGGCTGGCGACCGAGGTGCGCGCCGTGATGGCGATGCCGGAGGTGCGCGACCGGCTGGTGGCGCTGGCGGTGGAACCGGCGGCGAACGGGCCGGAGGCCATGCTCGCGCTGATCAACGCCGACACCGAGCTCTGGGGCCGGGTGATCCGCGCCGCGAACATCCCGAGGCAGTGATGCACATTCCGAAGATCGACTGGAACGCGATCCCCTGGACCGCGGTGCGCCCTGGGGTGGACCGCAAGGCCTTCACCGGCGATGGCGCGACGGTCGCGCTGCACCGCCTGATGCCGGGGCACGAGCCGCGGCCGCACAAGCATCCGAACGAGCAGATCGTCTGGATCATGTCGGGCACCATCGACTTCCACATCGAGGGCGAGGTGCACCGCCTCGGCCCCGGCGGCCTGCTGGTCGTGCCGCCGAACGCGATGCATCACGGCGTGGTGGTGGGCGACGAGCCGGTGATGAACCTCGACGTCTTCACGCCCGCCCGGCCCGAATATGCCTGACTGCTCCATCGCCGTGGGCGGCATCCGCCTGAACAACCCGGTCATCATCGGATCCGGCGACCATGTGATGACCCTTGGCGCGCTGCGCGCGGCGCGCGCGACCGGCGTGGGCGCGGTGGTGGCGAAGAGCATCAACGAGAATGCGGCGGCGAAGCGCCAGCTCGACGGCAGCGACCATGTGCTGCTCGACAGCCGCTGGCGGACGCTGCCCTGGGACTTCGATCCGCCGGACGATGCGATGCTGTTCGGCCGTTCCGGCCTGCACCAGATGGATGCGGATGCCTGGATCGCCGAGGTGGCGGCCGAGGACCGCGCGGCGGCGCAATCCGGGCAGTACGTCATCGGCTCGATCATCCTGGCGGGGCTGGATGCCGCCTGCGACCTGGCGCGGCGCTACCAGGCGGCGGGCATCCGCGTGCTGGAGCTCAACATCGGCGCGCCGCATGGCGACGAGGCGGTGAAGGGCGCCATCATCCAGGAGCGCGCGGCGCATCGCGTGCGGGAGATCACGGCGGCGTTGCGTGCCGCCGTGACGATCCCGCTCTGGATCAAGCTGACCGGGCAGAGCGAGGACGTGGCGGCGCTGGCCGAGGCGGCGAAGCAGGGCGGCGCGGATGCGGTGATCGTGATGGGCCGCTTCATGGCGCTGGTGCCGGATGTGGAGACGCGCGCGCCGATGCTCGGCACCGCGGGCGCCATCGGCGGGCCCTGGGCGCTGGCGCTGACCTGCCGCTGGCTGGCGCAGACCCGCAAGCGCGTCGGCAGGGATTTCGCGCTGCTCGGCACCAATGGCGCGCGCAGCGGCCTGGACGTGGCGCGCTTCCTGCTGGCCGGCGCCAGCGCGGTGGAGATGACGAGCGCAGTGATGGCCGGCGGCTTCGACGTCGCGCGCCGCGCCGTGCAGGATTTTTCCGACTATCTCGCGCGGACGGGTGGTAGCGCGAGCGATCTGGTCGGCGTGGCAGCGGATCGGCAGCTCGGCTACGGCGTGCAGCCGGACCGGCCGGGCTACTGGCGCGAATTCGTCCCGCCCGAGGCGCGGTAGCGCGCGGAGCCGAGCCTTTCGCTGATCTCGCCCGCGGCCGCGTGCAGCGCGGCGAGCATCGCCGCATCCGGCGGGTCGCGCACGAACTGCACCGAGCCGACCAGCCCGATCGAGCCGGCCAGCACCTCGCCGGCCGCGAAGATCGGCGCGGCGAGGACGTTGATGCCGAGCAGCGTCTCCGACGGCGCCGTCTCCCACAACCTCTCGCGCACCGCGGCGAGCCTTGCGCGCAGCGCGGCGGGATCGGTCATGCTGGCGGGTGTCGGCGCCTCGAGCTTCGCGGCCAGCGCGCGGTCCTGCAACTCCGCCGGCGCGAAGGCGAGCATCACGCGCCCCTGCGCCGAGCAGTGCAGCGGCGGGCGGTTGCCGGGCTGCACGGTGATGGAGACCTTGTTCGATGCTTCCAGCGCATGCACGACCAGCGGCTCGCCGCCCGTCGGCACGGCCAGCAGCACGGATTGCCCAGCCGCATCGCGCAGCCGGTGCATCGCGGGCTCGGCGACGCGACGGAGGTCGAACTGCTCGCCCGCCGCCTGGCCGATCTGGAACAGCCGCCAAGTGAGGTGATAGCGGTCCGAGGCGGCGTCCTGCGCGACCAGCCCCGCCTTGCGCAGCGTGACCAGGTGGCGGTGGACGCGGCCCTTCGGCTCGCCAAGCTGCCGCGCGAGGTCGGAGACGCCGAGCGCGCGCCCGGCCAGCGCCATCGCCTCCAGCACGCGCACCGCCATCAGGACGGAGCGGACGGCGGCGGTGCCTTCCGCGTCCTCCTCGGCGGGGCCGGTCGTGGCCGCTGCGTCGTTCATGCGCCGCCGGCGCTCCCCATCTCGCCCCGGGGAAAGCATGAGGGGGCGTTGGCGGCCTGGTCAATCGTGTCGCGCGATGCCCGGTCACGGCTCCCGCAGGCGCGCCAGCTCTTCCATCAGCAGCCGGGTGAGCTGGCGCGCGGGCGCGGTCGGCGTGCGGCCCTCGGCGACGAGCAGGCCGACATGCAGCGCGTTGATCGCCGCATTCTCGAAGGGGCGCCACACCATCTCCCCGCGCGCGATCTCGTCGAGGAAACCGAGGCGCGTGAAGAAGGCGATGCCCATGTTGAGCCGCAGCGCCATCTTCAGCGCCTGGATGGAGTTGGAGACCAGGCGCGGCTTCAGCGTGGCGCGGAAGCGTGCGAAATCCGGGTCTATGTCCGCCGAGCGCGGCAGCGGCCCCGCCTGCGCCAGGAAGGGGAAGGCGGCGGCGTCCTGGAAGGCGATGCTGCGCCGCGCCGCCAGCGGATGGTCGGATGGCATCACCACGCCGATCGGCGCCGCGAACTCGGCGGCGAAATGCACGGCGCGGCTGCTGCGCGCGACGAAGGTGAAGCCGAGATCCGCCGCGCCATCCGCCACCAGCTCCGGCACCTCCGCCGGCGCCACCGCATCGAGCGCGTAGGAGACGGCGGGGAACTTCGCGCGGAAGCGATCGATCGCGCGCGGCAGGAAATCCACCAGAAGGCTGTCGATGGCGACGACGGTGACATGGCCGGAGCGTGCGCCGCGCAGGTCGTCGATCTGCGCGCGCACCGCGTCGAAATCGTGCAGCGTCGCGGTTACATGGCGCAGCAGCAACTCGCCGGCGGCGGTCAGGCGCATGCCGCCATGCAGCCGGTCGAAGAGCTTCGTGCCGAGCTGATCCTCCAGCTTCAGGATCTGCCGGTTCAGCGCGCTGGCCGCGACGTTCAGGCTGGCCGCCGCGCGCCGGATGGAGCCGAGCCGCGCCGTCTCCCGGAAATAGGCGAGCGCGGCGGCGTGCACGGCGCTACATCCCGCGCCAGACCGGCTTCCGCTTCTCGACGAAGGCCGCGACGCCTTCGTCCTGGTCCTTCGATTGCAGCGCCTCGATCAGCGCGGGCAAGCGCGCGGCCTGCGCTTCCTCGGCGGAGAGATGCGCGGTGCGGCGGACGCTCTGCTTGATCGCGCGGACGGAAAGCGGCGCGCAGAGCAGGATCTGCTCCAGCCAGCGGTCCACCGCCGAGTCCAGTTCCGCGAAGGGCACCACCTCGTTCACCAGGTGGACGCCGAGCGCCTCGGCTGCCGTGATGCGCCGCCCCGTCAGCATCATGCCGAGCGCCATGCGATAGGGGATCTGCCGCTGCAGCAGCGCCATGCCGCCATCGAGCGGCAGCCGGCCGAGGCGCGGTTCGGGCAGGCCCATGGTGGCGTTCTCGGCGGCAACGATCAGGTCGCAGCCCAGCACCATCTCGAAGCCGCCGCCGAGCGCATGGCCGTTCACCCGCGCGATCACAGGAACATCGAGCGTGGTGCGCAGCGCGATGCCGCCGAAGCCGCCGGGGCGGGGCGCGGCCCAGTATTCGAGGCCGGTGACGTTGCCGGAATCCTTCACGTCGGCGCCGGCGCAGAAGGCGCGTTCGCCCGCGCCGGTCAGCACCACGGCACGGATGTCGCGGCGCGCTTCGATCTCCGTCCAGATGCGCTGGAGCTCCGCCTCGGTCTTCCGGTCCACGGCGTTCATCGCCTCGGGCCGGTTCAGCGTGACGCGGGCGACGTGGTCCCTGACTTCGAAGAGAACGCTCATTCGGCCGCCATCTGCTTCGTCAGCTCGGCCTTCACCTCCTCCGTGTGCCGGCCGAGCTTCGGGGGCGCGATGCGCAGCGTGACGGGCGCGTCGGTCATCTTGATCGGCGAGCCGACCAGGCGCATCGGCTCGATCTCGCCGGGGCCTTCCAGGATCATCTGGTTGATCGTGGCCTGCTCGTCCTCCAGCGCCTCGGCCAGGCTGCGCACGGGCGCGCAGAGCAGGTCCTCGGCCTCCAGCCGCGCCAGCCAATACGCCGTGGTGTTGGAGGCGAAGCGCTCGCGGAAGATGTTCTGGAGCGCCGGCTTGTTGGCGACCTGCGCGGCGAAATCCGCGAAGCGCGGGTCCTTGCCGAGATGGTCGATCCCCAGCGCCGAACTGATCGAGCCGAGCGGATCCGCCTTGAAGGCGCCGACCATCACCAGCGCGCCGTCGGATGTCGGGAAGACGCCGGAGAGCGGCATGGCGCCCCAGTTCACTTCCTTGCCGCGCATCAGGTAGGCCGCGCCCTCCTGCGTCTGCGCGGCCAGCATGGAATCCAGCAGCGAGACGGCGATGCGCTGGCCACGGCCGGTCTTCTGGCGCTGCAGGATCGCGAGCAGCACGCCCTGCACGAGATGCATCCCGGCAGAGTAGTCGGCGAAGGTGGTGGCGTGGACGGTCAGGGGCTGGTCGGCGTTGGAGCGGCGATGCATGACGCCGCTCATGGCCTGCGCCAGCACGTCCTGCCCGCCCTTGTGCGCATAGGGGCCTTCGAGGCCGTAGCCGGTGCCGACGGCGTAGATGATACGCGGGTTGATCTTCGACAGATCCTCCCAGCCGAAGCCCAGCCGCTCCATCACGCCGGCCCGGAAATTGTTGACCACGACGTCGGCGGTGCGCGCCAGGTCGAGCACGACCTGCCGCTCCTCCTCCTTCCGCAGGTCCAGCACCACGCTGCGCTTGTTGCGATTGAGCGAGCAGAAGACCGGCCCGAGCAGCCCGGCGGGGTCGGGGAAGGCGGTGCGGGAGAGGTCGCCCTGCGGCCGTTCGATCTTGATCACGTCGGCGCCGTAGTCGGCGAGCATCTGCGTCGCCACCGGCCCCATCATCACCTGCGTGAAGTCGATGACGCGGATGCCCTCCAAGGGCAGAGGCGTGGTCATGCGGCCTTCTCCAGCAGCTTCGCATTGGCCGAGGGGATGTCGCCCGGATCGCCGCCCTGGGCGCGCACGCGGGCGCAGATGTCCTTCACCGGCACGGCGCGCAGCGACACCCCGCGCCGTGCGGCCAGCGCCGCCGCGATGCCGGCCGACTGGCCCATCGCCATGCAGGGCGGGATCTCCCGCGAATTCTTCTGGGCCGACTCCGTCGCGGAGTAGTGGCGGCCGGCGACGACCAGCCCCTCGATCCCCTTCGGCAGCATCGAGCGATAGGGCGTGTAGTAGTCGCGGCCGCGCGCCACCGTGTCCGGGAACCAGACGCGGTCCATCACGTCCTCCTTGGTCACCACATAGTCGCCGATCAGCAGCCGCGTCTGCCGGATGCCGAGCTGCGGCGCGACATCCACGACGAAGCACTTGGCGAAGCCCGGCATGTTGGCGCGGATGAAGTCCACCATCGCGTAGATCCGCTTGCGGCCCTCGAAATCCGCCTTGGTCGTGTCCGCGACCGAGATGCCGTCCAGGCCGACCATGTGCGGGCAGTTGCACCACACCACGCCGGGCAGCGGCGTCTTCAGCCACCACCGATCCCACGACCCGCCGATGATTTTTTTCGCCTGCTTGTCGAGCGCGGCGAACTTCTCCGGCTCCTCCCACCGAAAACGCTCGGCGGCGTCGGTGTCGACGCCGCCGAGGCGGAACACCGTGGTCAGCATGTAGCTGCCATGCACATGCGGGCTGCCGGCGGCGACCGCCACATCGAGGTCGCCGGTGGCATCCACCACCACGCCGCCCATGATGGCCTGGCGGCCTTCCTTGGTCTCGCAGATCACGCCGGTGATCCGGTTCCCCTCCATCACCGCGCGCGAGAACCACGAGTTGAGCCGAACATCCACGCCAACGTCGAGAATCATCTCGTTGGAGACGCGCTTCCAGCCATCGGGGTCGAAGGCGGCCGCCATGACGATGGGCTGCACCTTGCCGCCGGCGCGGAAATCGAACAGGCCCCAGCTCGCCCACTTCTTGTGCATCTCGAGCGTGGCGTTGCGCTCGGCTTCCGGCGGGAAGACGCAGGCGTCGATGCGCGCCATGCGCTCGATCATCTCCATGCACAGGCCGGTGGTGGTGATCTCGTTGCCGTTGTGCATGTCGTCCAGCACCAGCACCATCCCGCCCGCGGCGAGGCCGCCGAGATAGGGGTAGCGCTCCAGCAGCGTGACGCTCGCGCCTTCGCGCCGCGCCGCAACGGCGGCGGCGAATCCGGCGGGCCCGCCGCCGACGACGACGACATCGCTGCGCGCGACGACGGGGGCCTGGCCGGCCGCCTCGGTGATGCGTTCGGTCATGGGCGTTTCCTCAGGCGTTGTTGGCAGGCTGCCAGCGGATGAAGTAGCGCTCCGCCGCGACGATCACGGCGAAGAACAGCACCGAGAAGGCGCTGCCGACGATCACGGTCGCGTAGAGCATCGGGCTGTCGAAATTGTACATGGACTGGATGATCAGCGCGCCGATGCCGTAGGTGGAGCCGATCCACTCGCCCACGATGGCGCCGATCACGGCCGTGGAGGCGGCGATCTTCAAGGCCGAAAAGAGATACGGCAGCGCGTTCCGCAGCCTTAGCTTGAAAAAAATCTCGCGCTCGCTGGCGGAAAGCACGCGCATCAGCTCCATCGCCTGCGGGTTCACCGATTCCAGCCCGCGCACCATGTTCACGAGCGTGGGGAAGAAGCAGATCAGCGCCGCGATGGCGATCTTCGGCTCCATGCCGTTGCCCATCAGCAGCACCAGGATCGGCGCCTTGGCGACCACCGGGATCGTGTTGATCAGCACCACCACGGGGAAGAACGCCTCCTCCATCGTCTTGCGATGCACGAAGACGGTGGCGACGATGATCGCCGCGAGGTTGCCGAGCGTGAAGCCGGCGAAGGCCTCGATCGCCGTCGGCACCAGGTTCTGCAGCAGCACGTCCCACCGCTCCACCAGCGTGGCCAGGACAAGCTGCGGCGAGGGCGCGACGAAGCGCGGCACCTCCCAGAACCAGACGATGAAGGCCCAGAGGCCGATGAAGCCGCCGATGCCCGCGATCGGCAGCAGGCGCCGCCGCCAGGCGAGGCGACGCATCTTCCGGTGATGCGCTTCCTCCGCCGCGCGCAGGCCGGGATCGGCGGGGATGTCCGCGGTGGTGGTGCTCATGCGGCGCGGCGTCCCATGGCGTCACGGAGGCCCGCGACGATGCGGATGAAGTCCGGCGTCTCCCGGATGGCGAGGTCGCGGTCGCGCGGCAGGTCCACCGCGACCCGCGCCGCCACCCGCCCCGGATTGGCGGCGAGAACGAGCACCTGCTCGCCGAGATAGACGGCCTCGTAGACCGAATGCGTGACGAACAGGATGGTGGTGCCCGTCTCCGCCCAGATGCGGCGCAGCTCCTCGTTCAGGCGGTCGCGCGTGATCTCGTCCAGCGCGCCGAAGGGCTCGTCCATCAGCAGCAGGCGCGGCCCGCCGAGCAGCGCGCGCGCGATGGAGACGCGCTGGCGCATGCCGCCCGACAGCTCATGCGGGAAGCTGTTCTCCCAGCCTTCCAGCCCGACGAGCTTCAGCAATTCGCGCGGCGGCGGCGCGCCCGGCGGCAGCGCGCGTGCGCCGCCGACTTCCAGCGGCAGCTCCACATTCTGGATCGCGGTGCGCCAGGGCAGCAGCGCGGCGTCCTGGAACACGAAGCCGAGCGCCCGCGCCGCCCGCGCCTCGGCCGGCGTGGTGCCGAACACCGTCGCCGTGCCGGAGGAGGGCGCGATCAGGTCGGCCACCACGCGCAGCAGCGTGGACTTGCCGCAGCCGGAGGGGCCGAGCAGCGCCAGGAAGCCGCCCGGCTCCACGTCGAAGGAGACGTCGTGCAGCGCCGTGACGGTGCGGCGATCCGTCACGAACCGCACCGTCACGTTGCGGCAATCGACCGCCGCGTTGAGGGACATCACCCGATCTTCGGCCGTGCGTCCGCCGTCATGCGCAGGATGTTCATCGTCATCACGTCGTCCAGCTTCGGCGGCGCGCCGCGGAACTGGCCGAGCTGGGCGTAGAGGTCGATCTGGTCCTGCCAGACCTTCGGATCCATCGTGCCCCAGCCCTCGGCCGCGGTCTTCGGGCTGAAGGCGTATTTCAGCATGACGTCCAGCGCCTCGCGCTCATCGGCCAGCTTGAGGTTGGTGAACTCCTTCACCAGCATCTCCGCCGCCTGGTCGCGGTTCTGGTTCGCGAAGGCCCAGCCGCGGCCGGAGGCGCGCAGGAACTTCGCCAGCACGTCGGCCCGGCGCTCGATGGTCTGCGCCGTCGCGTAGTAGGGCAGGGCGTAGAGCTGCACGCCCGTGTCCCACAGCCGCATCACGACGGGATCGGGGATCACGCGCATCGCCGTGGTGTTGGTCAGCCAGCCCGTGACGACATCCACCTGGCCGGTCATCAGCGGCGACATGTCCGCGCCCATCGGGATCACCTGCACCTGGTTCTCCGCGATGTTGTGCTTCGCCAGCATCGCGCGCAGCAGGATCACCGCCGTCGATTGCGTGCCGACCTTCTTGCCGATCAGGTCGCGCGGCTCCCGCACCGGCTTCGACGCGCGGGAGATGTAGCTGAAGGGATGTTCCTGCGCGCCGGCCGCGAAGCAGCGGATCGGGATGCCCTGGCTGGAGGCCAGCATGAGCGAGGGCGAGGAGGAGACCTGCCCCACCTCGAACCGGCCGGAGGCGACGATCGCCACGCCGTCGATGCTCGGCCCGCCGGCCTGGAAGCGAAGCTCCAGCCCCTCCTGCTCGTAGTAGCCGAGCTGCTTGGCGCAGACCTCGCCGATCTGGTTGCCGGAGAGCAGCCAGCCGAGCTGCAGGTTCACCACCGTGCGGCCCTGCGCCGAGGCCTCCACCCCCACCATCGCCCCGGCCGGCGCCGCCGCCGATGCCTTCAGGAAGGTCCTGCGCCCGATCGCCATCCCTCGGCTCCCTCTCGCCTGTTCGCGCACGGCCCCGCCCCGCGGCGGAGTCCGGCGCGGCATGCAAGCATGCACCGGGCGTTCGCAGAAGTGCAGAAATTCGGTCCTGGCGTGCGCAGTTCGCGAACGCTTGACCCGCCGCCGCGCCGGCGGTCCGCTGCCCCCGCAAGGGCGGGAGAGGCGCATGGCGCTGGTGCTGCAGGACGCGACCGTCCTGACCGTGGACGAGGCCGACCGCGTGCTGCGCGGCGTGGACATCCGCATCGAGCAGGGCGCCATCGCCGCGATCGGCCCCGGCCTGGCGCGCCCCGGCGACGACATCCTGGATTGCCGGCGCGGCGTGGTGATGCCCGGGCTCGTGAACGTCCACACCCATGCCGCGACCGCGCTGTTCCGCGGCCTGGCGGAGGATCTGCCGCGCGACTTCTGGGCCGGCGCCTACAAGGTGCCGGGGGAGGAGCGCTTCGGTCCGGAGGACTACGCGCTGTCGCTCCGCGCCGCCTGCGCCGAGTTCCTGGCCAATGGCGTCACCTGCATCGCCGACCGGCTCGCCGGCATGGACCGGCTGGCGCCGGTGATCGAGGCCAGCGGGTTGCGCGCCGTGGTGGGCAGCACCCTTACCGATCGCCGCGTCGGGGATGCCTGGCGGGAGACGGACAGGCTGCTGGAGCGCTGGGGCGCCGACCCGGCGCGATCCCGCGTGACGGCCGCCATCGCGCCGCATGCGCTGGATTCCTGCTCGGACGCGTTGCTGCGGGCCTGTGCCGCGCGGGCGGAGGCGGCCGGCGCGCGGGTGGTGCTGCATGTCGCGCAATCGGCGCCCGAGGTCGCCGCGGTGCGCGCACGCGGCCATGCGGGCGCGCTCGCCTGCCTGCGCGCCACCGGGCTGACCGGGCCGGGCGTGGTCGCCGCGCATTGCATCTACCTCGACGAGTCCGAGATCGAAGGCTGGTGCGCGGACGGCATCGCCATCGCCCATTGTCCCGCCAGCAACCTCAAGATCGAGGCGCGCACCATCCCGCTGCATCGCTATGCGGGCCGCGTGCCGGTGGGACTGGGCACGGACTGGACCGCCTCCGACAACAGCATGGACATGCTCTGGGAAGCGCGACTCGCCGCGCTGGTCGGCAAGATGAACGCCGGCGATCCCACCGCGCTGCCCGTCCGAACCATGCTGCGCATGCTCACCATCGAGGGCGCGCGCGTGCTCGGCCTCGATCACCTTGTCGGCAGCGTGGAGCCCGGCAAGCGCGCCGACCTGATCGTGCTGGACCGCGACCGGCTGGAGATGGCGCCGGCGCACGACCTGGCGGCCAATGTCCTCTATTCCGCCTCGCCGCGCAGCGTGCGCGACGTGCTGGTGGAAGGCGCGATCCTCAAGCGCGACCACCGCCTGGTGCGGGAGGAGGAGGCTTCTCTCCTCGCCGCCGTGGAGAGCGCCGGCTGGGTGCGTTGACGCGCGGGAAGGGTCTAGGCAGCGCGGGCCGGCTGCGCCATCCTCATCCCGTTACGCGCGTCGCAGCATTTGCTGCGGTGCGCCAAGAATGCCGGTTGTGCAGTGCAGTAGGATCCTGGGGAGGATCCCGTCGTTGCGCCTGACTCGCGCTTCGCGTGGCACGCCTTCCCGCCGCGCATGCCGTGGTGGCCGGACCTTCGCCTGTGACGACCCCGGGGGCGCGAAGCGCCCAGGCACAGGCGTGAGGAGGAACGGCGTGAAGGTCACGCAGGCCAGGTCTCCCGAGCATTTCCACAAGGTCGTGGATTGCCAGTACGCATGCCCGGCGCACACGCCGGTGCCCGAATACATCCGGCTGATCGCCGCGGGCCGCTACACCGACGCCTATATGGTGAACTGGTGGTCGAACGTCTTTCCCGGGATCCTCGGCCGCACCTGCGACCGCCCCTGCGAGCCCGCCTGCCGCCGCGGCCGGGTGGAGGAGGAGCCGGTCGCGATCTGCCGCCTCAAGCGCGTCGCCGCCGACAACAAGGATGACGTGACGGCCCGCCTGCCGCGCCCGGCCGCGCGGCGCAACGGCAAGCGCATCGCCTGCATCGGCGGCGGCCCGGCCTCGCTGACCGTCGCGCGCGATCTCGCGCCGCTCGGCTACGAGGTCGTCGTCTATGACGACAACGCCAAGGCCGGCGGCTTCATCCGCACCCAGATCCCGCGCTTTCGCCTGCCGGAGGAAGTGATCGACGAGGAGGTGGGATACGTCATCGGCCTCGGCGTGGAGACGCGGCTCAACAAGCGCGTGGACAGCCTGAAAGCGGTGCTGGCCGAGGGCTATGACGCGGTCTTCGTCGGCACCGGCGCGCCGCGCGGCCGCGATCTCGGCATTCCCGGCCGCACGGAAGCGGCGCAGAACATCCATATCGGCATCGACTGGCTCAACTCCGTCTCCTTCGGCCACATCAAGGAGGTCGGGCGGCGCGTCGTGGTGCTCGGCGGCGGCAACACGGCGATGGATTGCTGCCGCTCCGCACGCCGCCTCGGCGGGCAGGACGTCACGGTGGTGGTGCGCTCCGGCTTCGAGGAGATGAAGGCGAGCCCGTGGGAGAAGGAGGACGCGATGCATGAAGGCATCCCGATCCTCAACTACCTGGTGCCCAAGGAATTCACCCATGCGAATGGCCGCCTGACCGGCGTGCTGTTCGAGAAGGTGGCGGCGCAGCGCGATGCGAACGGCCGCCGCCAGCTTCTGCCCACGGGCGAGCCCGACCTGCACATCCCCTGCGACGACGTGCTGGTGGCGGTCGGGCAGGAGAACGCCTTCCCCTGGATCGAGCGCGACATCGGGCTGGAGTTCAACCGCTGGGGGCTTCCGGTCCTCGACGAGACGACGCACCAGTCAACGCTGCCGCATGTCTTCTTTGGCGGCGACGCCGCCTTCGGCCCGAAGAACATCATCTGGGCCGTCGCGCATGGCCACGAGGCCGCGGTGTCCATCGACCTGTTCTGCCGCGGCGAGGACATCCAGAACCGCCCGCCGCCCGAGACCTCGCTCATCAGCCAGAAGATGGGCATCCATGAATGGAGCTACGACAACGACGTCTCCATCGATCTCCGCTTCAAGGTGCCGATGCGCGAGGCCGAGATCGCGCTGAAGGACATCCGCACCGAGGTGGAGCTCGGCTTCACGCCGGAACTCGCCTTCAAGGAAGCCGAGCGCTGCCTGAACTGCGACGTGCAGACGGTCTTCACCCCGAAGCTCTGCATCGAATGCGATGCCTGCATGGACATCTGCCCCACCGACTGCATCAGCTTCGTGGAGGATGGGGAGGAGAGCGAGCTGCGCATGCGGCTGCGCGCGCCCGCCAACAACCCGTCGCAGGACCTTTATGTCGGCCTCGGTCTCAAGACCGGGCGCGCGATGGTGAAGGACGAGGATGTGTGCCTGCATTGCGGGCTGTGTGCGGAGCGGTGCCCGACCGGTGCCTGGGACATGCAGAAATTCCTGCTCGAGACCGCGAAGCCGAAGGCGCAGCCCTGCGGCCGGGCCGCGGCGCCACTCATGCCGGCGCCGGTCGCCGCGCCCGAACGCTGAGGACAGCCATCGCCATGCCTCTCGCCGCCATCAACGACTTCGTCGTCAAGTTCGCCAACGTCAACGGCTCCGGCTCCGCCTCCGCCAACCAGCTCTTCGCCAAGTCCATCCTGCGCATGGGCATCCCCATCGCCTCGCGCAACATTTTTCCTTCGAACATCCAGGGCCTGCCGACCTGGTTCGAGGTGCGCGTCTCCGGGGCCGGCCATCTCGGGCGGCGCGGCGGCGTGGACCTGATGGTGGCGATGAACCCGCAGACCTGGGACCGCGACATCGCGGAGATCGAGCCGGGCGGCTACCTGTTCTACGATTCCACGCGCCCCATTCCGCAATCCCGCTTCCGCCAGGATGTCACCGTGATCGGCGTGCCGCTGACCGCGATGTGCAACGAGGCCTATGACGATCCGCGGCAGCGCCAGCTCTTCAAGAACATCATCTATGTCGGCGCGCTGTCCGCCCTGCTGGACATGGACCCGGAGGCGCCGGCACAGCTCATCCGCGAGCAGTTCCGAACGAAGGAAAAGCTGATCCAGCCGAATCTCGACGCGCTGAAGATGGGCCGCGATTGGGCGATGGCGAACCTCTCCTGTCCGATCGGCCTGACGCTTGCGCGGATGGATGCGGTGGGCGAGCGCATCTTCACGGATGGCAATTCCGCCGCCGCGCTTGGCGCGGTCTATGGCGGTGCGACGGTCTGCGCCTGGTATCCGATCACGCCCTCCACCTCGCTCGCGGAAGGCTACGAACGATACGCCCGGAAGTTCCGCACCAATCCGGACGGGAGCAAGCGCTACGCCATCGTGCAGGCCGAGGACGAGCTGGCGAGCATCGGCATGGTGATCGGCGCCGGCTGGAACGGCGCGCGCGCCTTCACCGCGACCTCCGGCCCCGGCATCTCGTTGATGGGGGAGTTCGTCGGCCTCGCCTATTTCGCGGAGATCCCGGCGGTGATCTTCGACGTGCAGCGCGCCGGCCCGTCCACCGGCATGCCGACGCGCACGCAGCAATCGGATGTGCTCGCGGCCGCCTATGCCAGCCATGGCGACACCAAGCATGTTGTCCTGCTGCCCGAGGACCCGCATGAGTGCTTCTCGATGGGCGCGGACGCCTTCGACCTGGCCGACCGCCTGCAGACGCCGATCTTCGTGCTGCTCGACCTCGACATTGGCATGAATGACTGGCTCTGCGAGCCCTTCCGCTGGGACGATTCGCGCCGCATGGACCGCGGCAAGGTGATGACCGCCGAGGAGCTGGAGGAGGGAAAGACCTTCGGCCGCTACCTGGACGTGGATGGCGACGGCATTCCCTTCCGCACCTGGCCGGGCACGCATCCCACGAAGGGCGCCTTCTTCACCCGCGGCACCTCGCGCGACCGCTACGCGCGCTACACCGAGGAAGGCGCGGCCTATGTGGACAACATGCAGCGGCTGCTCCGCAAATTCGACACCGCGAAGCAGATCGTGCCGCGACCGGTCGAGACGCGCGCGAAGCAGGCGACGCCGCTCGGCGTGATCTTCTATGGCTCGACCTCCGCCGCCATGCGGGAGGCGCTGGAGGCGCTGGAGGCCGACGGCATCCACCTCGATGCTCTGCGCATCCGCGCCTTCCCCTTCCATGACGACGTGCTGGACTTCGTGCGCCGGCACGAGCGCGTCTTCCTGGTGGAGCAGAACCGAGACGCGCAGCTGCGCACCCTGCTGGTGAACGAAGGCGAGCTCGATCCCGCGCGCATCGTCCCGGTGCTGCATTACGACGGCACGCCGATCACCGCCCGATTCATCCGCGCCGCGATCGCCGATCGCGCCGTCGCAACCAACGTCGTCGCGCTGCGCGCCGGAGCCGCCGAATGACCTTCCTCAACAAGTCCAGGTTCCACCACCCGCAGCTCGCGCCGAACGCGCTCGGGCTCACGCGTCGCGACTACGAAGGCGCGATCTCCACCCTCTGCGCCGGCTGCGGCCATGATTCGGTCAGCGCCGCGATCATCCAGGCCTGCTTCGAGCTGGACCTGCCGCCGCACCGCATCGCCAAGCTTTCGGGCATCGGCTGTTCCTCGAAGACGCCGACCTACTTTCTCGGCGCCGCGCACGGGTTCAACTCCGTCCATGGCCGCATGCCCTCCGTGCTGACGGGGGCGAATCTCGCGAACCGCGACCTGGTCTATCTCGGCGTCTCCGGCGACGGCGACAGCGCGTCCATCGGCCTCGGCCAGTTTGCGCACAGCATCCGCCGCGGCGTGAACATGACCTACATCGTCGAGAACAACGGCGTGTACGGCCTGACCAAGGGCCAGTTCTCCGCCACCTCCGACAAGGGGTCGAAGGCGAAGAAGGGCACGATCAACACCGACGAGCCGATCGACATGGTGGCGATGGCGCTGCAGCTCGGCGCCACCTTCGTCGGCCGCAGCTTCTCCGGCGACAAGGCGCAGCTCGTCCCCCTGATCAAGGCCGCGCTGCGCCATCCGGGCGCCGCCTTCATCGACTGCATCAGCCCCTGCGTCGCCTTCAACAACCACGAAGGCTCGACAAAGAGCTTCGACTTCGTGCGCGCGCACAACGAGGCGGTGAACCGCCTGGACGTGATCCTCGGCCGCGACCACATCGAGGCGGAGTACGAGCCCGGCACCGCCATCGAGGTGACGCAGCACGACGGCACCGTCCTGCGCCTGCGCAAGCTGGCCGAGGAACACGACCCGACGGACCGCGTCTCCGCCATGAACCACCTTCAGGAGCGCAAGGCGGCCGGCGAGATCGTCACCGGCCTGATCTTCGTGGACCCGGAGCCTGAGGAACTGCACGGCCATCTCGGCACCATACCCGGGCCGCTGAACGCGCTCGGCGATGCCGATCTCTGCCCGGGTGCGGCGGCGCTGGAGAAGGTCAACGCCGCCTTGCGCTGAGATAGCCGCCCTCAATACATCAGGCGCTTGTCCAGCACGTTGATCATCTCCTGCCGGCGCCCGTCCAGCCAGCAGCGCAGGTTGTGCAGGAAGATGTCGGTGATGCGGGCGTTCTCGCTGTCGACCGTGCTGGCGGAATGCGGGCTGATCAGCACGTTCGGCATGTCCCACAGCGGGCTGTCCACCGGCAGGGGCTCCACCTCCGCCACGTCCAGCGCGGCGAAGCCGATATGGCCGCTGCGCATCGCATCGATCAGCGCAGGCTCTTCCACCACCTGGCCGCGCGCGATGTTGACGAAGGCGGCACCCGGCCGCATTGCCGCGATCGCCGTCGCGTCGATGATCCGCTCCGTCTCCGGCGTGTGCGGCACGGTGACCACCACCGCATCCGCGCGCCCCAGCGCCGCATGCAGCGCCGACGAAGGCAGCACCTCGTCGAACAGGTCGTTGTGGGCGCGCGCCTTGGCCGGGTCGCGCGCCACCGCGACCACATGCATCTCCAGCCCCTTCGCCACCTTGGCGCTGCCGCGCGCCAGGTCGCCGGCGCCGATGATCACCAGCGTCTTGCCGCCGACCTCGTCCGCGCAGTAGCGCGTCCAGCGATGGGCGCGCTGCTCCGCCTGCAGATGCGCCAGCCCCCTGAAATGCGCCAGCAGCGCCATGAAGACGAATTCCGCCAGCGGCCGCGCATGCACGCCGCGCGCCGTCGTCACCAGGATGTCGCTCTCCCGCAGGCCGACGCGCGCGATGTGCTGCCCCACCCCTGTGCTCGTCGCCTGGATCCAGCGCAGCCTGGGTGCCTTCTTCAGCTCCTCGGCGGAGGGGATGTCGAAGCTGATGGTCGCCTGGGCGAGCATCGCCTCCCACCGCGCCTGCTGGTCCGCGTTGCGGGTGAACGGCGCGCCCTTGTGGTCGTTCCTGTAGCGCGTGGGCGGCAGCAGCTCCGGCGCGTAGAGAACCTCGATGCGCGAAGGGTCCAGCGCCGCGATGCGGGCGACATGCTCGGGCTCGAGCGGGGAGGAGATGAAGATCTTTTCGCGTTCCATCTGGATCACTTGCGCCGATGCATGGCCATGATGGCGACCAAGGCCGCCCCCCTGCAACCGAGGGAGCCCCGATGACCGATCCCACGCCGCCGGCATGAGCGCCGCCGCCGAAGCAGGGCCCGCACCCGGCCCGCTGGCCTCGCTGCGCCGCCTCAACCGCCGCACCCTGCCGCCGCTGCTGATCTACCTGGCCGCCGGCGCCAGCGGCTTCGCCGCGATCGCCGAGACCTTCTGGGTGCGCGAGCGCCTGGGCCTGCCCGCGACGACGCTGCTGGCGCTGGCCGCCTGGCTGACCGTGCCCTGGACCCTGAAGATGGTGGTCGGCCACATGGTGGACACGGTGCCGATCCTCGGCTCGCGCCGCCGGTCCTACATCCTGCTCGGCGCGCTGCTGCAATGCGGCGCCGGCCTGGCGCTGGCCTTCGCGGCCTCCGGCGCGCTCGCGCTGCGCATGGCGGAGCTGGTCTACATCGCCGCCTCGCTCACCGTCGTGGTGGGGCTCGTCGTGCAGGACTGCGTGGCCGACGCCATGACGACGGAGGTGGTGGACCGCACCGCACCGGACGGCACGCCGCGCGATCCCGCCCTGGTGCAGGCGGAACTCGGGGATGTGCAGGTGCTCGGCCGTGTCGCGCTGATGGGCGGCGCCTTCGCGACGGCGGGCCTCGGCGGGTGGGCGGCGCAGGTGCTGCCGGTCTCCACGGTGTTCCTGATCGGCGCCGCGATCCCGCTGTTCTCCATCGCCGCCGCCTTCCTCGCCGAGGAGACGCCGGGCGAGCCGGAACGCCCGGACGCGCGCATCCTCGGCGGCGGTGGCGCCTTCGCCGCGGCGCTGCTCGCGCTTGGCATCCTCGACCCACCCTTCGCGCCGGAGATCGGGCTGCTGCTGACCCTCGGCGTGTTGGTCTATCTGCTGCGCACGACGATGGAGGGCGTGCCGCCGGCCACGCAGCGCGCGATGGCCGCGGCGGCGGCGGTGATCTTCGCCTTCCGCGCCGCGCCGCCGGCGGGGCCTGCGCTGCAATGGTGGCAGATTGACTTGCTGGGCTACGACCAGGCCTTCTTCGGCGTGCTGGCGCAGATCGGCACCGGGCTTGCCATCGCGGGGTCGCTGCTGCTCGGCGCGCGCATCGTGCGGATGCCGCTCGGCCGCGTGCTGGCGTGGCTCGCGATCCTCGGCGCCGCCTTCTCGCTGCCGACCATCGGCATGCTGTTCGGCCTGCATGAATGGACCGCGGCGCATCTCGGCTTCGGGGCGCGGACTCTCGGGCTGGTGGACACGGTGCTGTCGGCGCCGCTGGCGCAGCTCGGCATGATCCCGGTGCTGACGCTGATCGCGGTGCATGCGCCGCCGGGGCGACAGGCGACCTGGTTCGCGCTGGTCGCCAGCCTGATGAACCTGGCGCTGCAGGCCGGCAACGTCTTCTCCCGCGGGCTGAACGCCGTCTTCCCCGTGGCCCGCGGCGACTACGGGGAACTGCCTGCCCTTGTCATCGCGGCGACGGTGGTGGGCCTCGTGCTCGCCCTCGGCGCCATCGCCCTGCTCGGCCGCTGGATCGCCCCCGGCAAGCCCCCGGCGCCCTCGGGACCGGCGACAGGATGAGGCAGGTCTGTCATCCTGCGGGTCATGCCCCGCAGGACTGACGGCGCCCCGGCCAAGGCGCAGCGGCATCGCCGCATCCTCGCCGCGCTGACCACCGACCCCACGGTGCGCATCTCCGCGCTCGCCACGCAGTTCGGCGTCTCCGCCGAAACGGTCCGCCGGGACATCGAGGAATTGTCGGCCCAGGGCGCGGTCCGGCGCACCTATGGCGGCGCTTCCGTCACCCATGCCGGCCTTCAGCCCGAATTCTCCTCCCGCGAGCGGATGGCGGTGGCGGAGCGCGCGCGGATCGGGGCCGCCGCCGCGGCGATGGTCGCGGAAGGCGCGGTGGTGATGCTCGATGCCGGCAGCACCACCACGCATTTCGCCCGTGCGCTGGCCGCCCGCGGCATCGCCGCGACGGTGCTGACCAACAGCCTGACGGCCGCGACGGAGCTGGCGTCCGGCGGCGGGCCGGGCTTGCGCGTGATGCTCTGCCCCGGGGAGGTCAGCGCCGCCGAGCGCGGCGTCTATGGCTCGGAGACCGAGGCCTTCCTGCGCCGGTTCAACGCGGACCTCGCCGTGATCGGCGCCTCCGGGCTGACGGAGGAGGGACCCTGCGAGGTCGTTTCCCACGCGGCCTGGGTGAAGCGCGCCATGCTCGCCCGCGCGCCACGCCGCGTCCTGCTGGCGGATTCGGGAAAATTCGGGCGCGGCCTGCTGGAATGCGTCTGCCCGCTGGCGGAGCTGACCGACCTGGTCACGGAAGACGCTCCGCCCGCACCGCTCGGGGCGGCGCTCGGCCGGGCAGGGGTCGCGGTGACCCTGGCGGGTGCGGCGTCGTGATGTTGTGGATCTCCACATCGGCTGCGGCATGTGCCACACTCGCGGCATGGGTTCGCTCACCCGCCCGCCGGCCTCGCCCGCGCCGCTGCACGCCGCCGCCCCCGCGCGGCTGGCCGCGCTGCGCTGGGTGCTGACCGACATCGACGACACCCTGACCACCGAGGGCCGGCTGACCGCGGAGGCCTATGCCGCGCTGGAACGGCTGCAGCAGGCCGGGCTTCGCGTGGTGCCCGTCACCGGCCGGCCGGCCGGCTGGTGCGACATGATCGCGCGCCTCTGGCCCGTCGCCGCCGTGGTCGGGGAGAATGGCGCACTTTGGTACGCGATGGACCACGCGGCCCGCCGCATGCGCCGCCACCATGTGCAGGACGAGGCGGCGCGCGCCGCGGCCCGCGCGCGGCGCGCGGCGCGCGCCGGGCCGGCGCTGGCCCGGGGGCCCGGCCGGCGCATCGCCGCCGCCCGGCGCACGCAGCAACTCCATCGCCTGCACCACCCCGCCCGCCAGCGCCGAGCTTTCCATTGGCACGATGACCAGGCGGGAGGTGGGATTGGCCGCGATCGCCTCGAAGGCGCGGACGTATTTCTCCGCCACGAAGTAGCGCAGCGCATCGCCGCCCGACCCCGCGGCCGCCTCGGCCACCATGCGCGTCGCGTTGGCCTCGGCCTGGGCCAGGCGCTCGCGCGCCTCGGCGTCGCGCATCGCCGCGTCGCGCCGGCCTTCCGCGGCCAGCACCAGCGCCTGCTTCTCGCCTTCGGCCCGCGCCACCGCCGCCCGGCGCTCGCGCTCGGCGGTCATCTGCAGGTTCATCGCGCGGATCAGGTTGTCCGGCGGCTCGATCTTGCGGATCTCGACGCGGCTGACCTTGACTCCCCAGGGCTCGGTCGCGCCATCCAGCACGGTCAGCAGCGTGGTGTTGATGCGGTCGCGCCCGGACAGCGTCGCATCGAGGTCGAGTTCGCCGACCACCGAGCGGATGTTGGTCATCGCCAGGCTGGTCAGCGCCAGGCTGAGGTCCTGCACGGCATAGGCGGCCTTGGCCGGGTCCATCACGCGGTAATAGACGATGCCGTCGGTCGCGACGGTCGCGTTGTCGCGGGTGATCACCGCCTGCTCCGGGATGTCGAGCACCACTTCCTGCACGTTCAGGCGGCGCCCGATGCGGTCCACGAAGGGGATGATGAGGTTCAGCCCCGGCTGCAGCAGGCGCGTGAAGGCGCCGAAGCGCTCGACCGACCAGACCTCGCCCTGCGGCACGGTGCGGATGCCCTGCGCGACCGTCACCACGGCAAGGATCACCAGCGCGACCAGCACGATGGTGGCGAGCGGAAGGTCTTCCATCGGCGGACTCGGAGCTCCTTCTCGGACCGTCGGCGGATATAGCGCATTCCCCCCTTTTCCGCGCGCCCCATCGCGGCCAGCATCGGGGCCGCAATCCGGGGAGGGGGCATCCGTGGCGGCCAGGCCGAAGCAGAACCTGCTGTTCATCCTGTCGGACGAGCACAATCCGAAGGCGCTCGGCTGCGCCGGGCATCCCTTCGTCCAGACGCCGAACCTGGATGCGCTGGCGGCGCGCGGCACCCGCTTCACGGCGGCCTACACGCCCTCGCCGATCTGCGTTCCCGCCCGCGCGGCGCTCGCCACCGGGCGGAACCTGCATGCGATGGGGCGCTACTACGACAATGCCGATCCCTATGACGGCCAGATGCGATCCTGGCACCATGCGCTGCGCGAGTCGGGACATGAGGTGGTCTCGATCGGCAAGCTGCATTTCCGCGGCCTGCCCGGGGACGACCATGGCTTCACGGAAGAAAAAATCCCGATGCATGTGGTGGAGGGCAAGGGCGACCTGCTCGCGCTGATCCGCGACGAGACCGCGCCGCCGCGCCAGGGCGCGGTGAAGATGTCCAAGGCCGCGGGACCGGGCGAGAGCGACTACACCCGCTACGACCGCGACATCTGCGCGGCGGCGCAGATCTGGCTGCGCGAGCGGGCGAAGGCGGCGCCCGACAAGCCCTGGTGCCTGTTCGTCTCGCTGGTGACGCCGCATTTCCCGCTGACCGCGCCGCCCGAGCACTACTACCGCTATCCGCCGGAGGTCGTCGGCATGCCGAAGCTCTACGGCAGGGAGGAGCGGCCGACGCATCCCTTCATCGCCGACTATGCCGCGACCGTGCCCTACGACGCCGCGGTGAAGGATGCCGCGACGGCGCAGCGCATGATGGCCGGCTATTACGGCCTGGTCTCCTTCATGGACGAGCAGGTGGGGAAGATCCTGGCGGCGCTGGAGGACAGCGGGCTCGGGGCGAACACGCGCGTGCTCTACAGTTCCGACCACGGCGACAATGTCGGCGCGCGGGGACTCTGGGGCAAGTCGGTGATGTACGAGGAAGCCGTCGGCGTGCCGATGATCCTGGCCGGCGACGGCGTGCCGGAAGGCGCGACCTGCGCGACGCCGGTCAGCCTGACGGATGCCTATGCCACCGTGCTCGACGCGGTCGGCTGCGCGGAAGCGCCGCCCGAGGGCTCGACCTCGCTCTTCGACATCGCGCAGGGGCTGGATGGCGGGCGCCGCGTGATCAGCGAGTATCATGCCACCGGCTCGCGGGAAGCCGCCTACATGCTGCGCGAGGGGCGCTGGAAATACGTGCGCTACGTCACCTACCCGCCGCAGCTCTTCGACCTCGCCGCCGATCCGGAAGAGCTGCGCGACCTGGCCGGCGACCCGGCGGTGACGATGGACGAGACGTTGCTGGAGCTGAACCTGCGGGAGACGCTCGGCGAGGATGTGGCCGTGCTCGACGCCGGGGTGAAGGCGCGGCAGGCGGCGATCCTGGCGGCGAATGGCGGGCGCGAGGCGGTGCTGGCGCGCGGCGACCTGCCCTATTCGCCGCCGCCCGGCGTGAAGCCGGCCTGGAGCTGAGCCCCCTGCGTCGGCGCACCCGATTCATGCCCGCCTGACAGCGGGCTGACATGCCGCCGGCGCAGGCGGGCCACGGCCGCCTGCGGCCCGGGCGGGTGCGGCATGCGAAGAGCGAGCGCGGGCCGCGGGCCGGCGCCCTCGGGATGAACGCCGGGTCGGCCGCGGGCGCGCGGGCGGCGGGTCCGGCGCGGC
>NZ_JBWXTD010000006.1:284646-295068 GCF_056682175.1 Falsiroseomonas sp. RANM36 | reverse complement strand
CCGGCGCCCCCCGGCGCCCCCCCCGCGCCCCCCCCCCCCGGCCCGCCCGCCGCCGCCCCGCGCCGCGGCCCGCGCGAGGCTCGAGGCGCTCGCCGGGCAGGCGATGGCCCTGGTGCCCGGCAGTCGCATCGCCGCCGACCAGCCCTTCCGCACCTTCGATATCGCGGTGGATTTCTGCGAGGACGCCGGCCCCTTGCCGCTGGCGGACGCCGAGCGCATCGCCGCGGTCTTCCGCGAAGGCGGGGCGGCGGCGAAGGTCAGTTCGATCCATGTGAATGCGTGGATCGGCGATTGGGACAAGCTTTCAGGCCTGCGGCATCTCTTCGCCACGCTGTGGCAGCCGCTGGATGCGGTGATCGATCAGGTCGCCTTCGTGGGGGACAGCCCGAACGACGCGCCGCTGTTCGCCGCCGTGCCGCTTTCGGTCGGCGTCGCCAATGTCGCGCCCTTCCTGCCCGGCATCGCCCCCCCCCCCCCCGGCGGCACCGCGCGGCGCCCGCGGGCTGGGGCGGGGGGCGCGGGGGCGGCGCCGGCTTCGTGGAGTTCGCCGAGGCGGTGCTTGCCGCCCGGCAGGCTTGATCCGCCGAGCATGGCTGACACCTTCGACCTTCTCGTCATCGGCGGCGGCGTGAACGGCGCCGGCATCGCGCGCGACGCGCAGGGCAGGGGGCTTTCCACCTGCCTCGTGGAACGCGGCGACCTGGCGGGCGCCACCTCCTCCGCCTCCTCCAAGCTGATCCATGGCGGGCTGCGCTACCTGGAGCAGTACGAGTTCCGCCTGGTGCGGGAAGCGCTGGCGGAACGCGAGGTGCTGCTGAAGCTCGCGCCGCACATCATCTGGCCGATGCGCTTCGTGCTGCCGCACCGGCCGGAGATGCGCCCGCGCTGGATGATCCGCGCCGGCCTGTTCCTCTACGACCACCTGGCGCCGCGCGTCAGCCTGCCGGGCGCCGAGAGCATCCCGGTGGCGCGCCATCCCTATGGCGAGCCGCTGCAGCGGGAAATTGCCGCCGCCTTCGCCTATTCCGACTGCTGGGTGGAGGACAGCCGCCTTGTCGTGCTGAACGCCCGCGACGCGGCGGCGCGCGGCGCCGAGGTCCTGGTCCGCACCGGCTTCGTCGGCGCCGAGCGCGAGGGCGAGGCCTGGAGCTGTCGCCTGGTCGGCGCCGACGGTGCCGAGCGGCGCGTGCGCGCGCGTGCCCTGGTGAATGCCGCCGGCCCCTGGGTGATGCAGGCGCAGGATGCCGCCCATGCCGTGGCGCGGGACCGCGTGCGGCTGGTGCGCGGCAGCCACATCGTGCTGCCCGCCCTCTATCAGGGCGACCAGGCCTACATCCTGCAGAACGACGACCGCCGCGTGGTCTTCGTGATTCCATACGAAGGAAAATTCTCGCTGGTCGGCACCACGGACGTGCCGCATGAGGGCGATGCGCGCGATGCGCGCTGCACGCCGGAGGAAGCGGCCTATCTCTGCGCCGCCGTCGGGCGCCAGTTCCGCTGCGCGCCGCGGCCGGAGGAGATCGTCTGGACCTATTCCGGCGTGCGCCCGCTGCATGACGACGGCGCGGACAACCCCTCCGCCGTCACGCGCGACTATGTGCTGAAGACCGATGCGCCGCCGGGCCAGCCGCCGCTGCTGACCGTCTATGGCGGCAAGATCACCACCTATCGCCGGCTGGCGGAGGAGGCGGTGGAGAAGATCGGCGCGGCGCTGGGGCGCGCGGGCACGCCCTGGACCGCGACCGCCGCGCTGCCGGGCGGGGAGTTCGGCGGGCTCGACCTGCCGGGCTTCGAGGCCGAGATGGCGCGTCGCCATCCCTGGCTCGCCCCGCCCGTACTGCGCCGGATGGTGCGCGCCTATGGCAGCGATCTCGATGCGATGCTGGACGGCGCCAGCGGGCCGAATGCGATGGGGGCCGAGTATGGCGCCGGCTTCACCGAGCGCGAGCTGGACTGGATGCTGCGCCACGAATGGGCGCGCACGGCCGAGGACGTGTTGTGGCGCCGCTCCAAGCTCGGCCTCCACATGCCGGAGGAAGGCCAGCGCCGACTCGCGGCGCGCCTCGGCGGCTGAGGCCGCGGGCCGGGCGGCGCGATGGACGCCGGCGCGCCTCTGGGGATATTGGTCCGCCCCGCCCCGCGCGAAGGGCCGTGCTGGAACGCCCGCCGGGCAGGGTGAAGGGAAGCCGAGCGTGACGCCGACACTTGCGAACCTGACGGAGACGGTGCTGCACCGCGCGGCCGGCCCATGGCACCAGGCCGGCAACCGGATGAACATCGCGCGCTACCATCTTCGCCAGGCGCGCATCTGCGAAGGGATCATCGCCGGGCTGGCGCAGCGCGAGGGGCTGCGGCTCGACCCGGCCGATGCGCGCCGCGCCGAGGCCTATGCGGCTGATGTGCTGGGCTGGCGCGGCTATGCGCCGTGGCTGAAGGTCTACACCGTGCGCGCCGGGGAGTTCCGCGAAGGCTGGATGCCCGACGACTACTACAGCCAGGTCGTGGTGCCGCGCATCAACGGGGCCTACCGGCACATGGCGCAGATGCGCCAGATGGGCGTGCGGCTGTTCGGCGCCGATGTCGTGCCCGACAGCCTGCACGTCGTGCGCGGGCGCTTCCACGCGCCTGACGGCACGCCGGTCGCCCCTGAAGCCGCCGCCGGCCATCTGTTCGCCAGAAGCGACCGTGCCGTGTTCAAGGCCAACTGGTCGGGTCGCGGCGCCAGCATCCGCGTGCTCGCCCGCGACGAGTTCCGGCCCGGGGAGCACTGGGCCGATGGCGTGTTCCAGCACTTCGTCACGTCGCATCCGAGCCTCGGCGCCTTCCCGGATGGCGCGACGGCGACCTTGCGCCTGACCACGGCGCTCGGCGCCGACGGCCAGCCGACCCTGCGCACCAGCTACATCCGGCTGCCGCGGGCCAGCGACCGCTTCATCCATGTGGCGACGCTCATTCGCGTCATCCTCGATCTCGACACCGGGGCCTTCACCGAGCGCGGCATGCTGTCCGACTGGACCGTGACGCCCGTGCATCCCGACACGCAGGTCGCCTTCGCCGGCTGTCGCATGCCGGGCTTCGCCGCCGCGCGCGACATCGCGCTCTCGCTGCACCGCGGCCTGCCGCTGGTCGGCTCGATCGGCTGGGATTTCGCCGTGGATTCCGAGGAACGGCCCTGGCTGCTGGAGTGGAATGCCGTGCACAACGACATCAAGGTGTCGGAGGCGATGCACGGCCCCTGCTTCGCCGGGCTGGGCTGGGAAAGGCTGTGGCGCGACGGGACCGAGGCCGACCCGCCGCCGGCATAGGCGCGCCCCAGGACGACCGTGCCTGGGGCCCCGCGTGGGGCCCCCCGCGCCGCGCGGTGGGTACCCCCGCCCCGGGGCGCCCCGGCGCGCGGCGCGGCCGCCCCCCCCCCCGGCCGCGCGGCTTTCTATCCGCGCGCGCCGGTGCCGTCGGCCTTCGGCGGCAGGAGCTCGGGGCGGCCGCCGAGGGCGATGCGGTCGAAGATGCGCTTCGGCATCGTGCTCGCGACCAGGCCGAGGAACCGCTCCCGGTTCGAATAGACATAGCCCTTCTGGCGCGCCAGTTCCTGCACCTCCTTCACGATGGTGATGCGGCGCTTGTTCCGGTTCAGCAGCCATTCGCCGACATAGGCGGAGCGGACCTTCGGCCAGACCTCCAGGTCGAAGGCCTTGTCGAACTTGTCGAGCTTGCCGAACATCTCCAGCGTGAACTCGGTGCGCGTGCACTTCCAGCATCGCGAGCAGTTGCGGTCCGTCAGCGGCGAGACGCAGACATTGAGGTGGCGCTGCGCGGAGGGAAGGTCGGCGATGCGCTGCGTCTTGTAGGTGCGCGAATGCTGGGCGCCGCTGAGGATCATCTCGGTCTGCGCCGTGGAGAGCAGGTGGATGAAGGCGGGCTCCAGCGGCGAGACGTAGTAGTTGTTCGGCTTGATGTCGTGATAGTTGTAGCCGGACGCCAGGTAGACGCGCCGCAGCAGCCGCGGCAGCAGCGCCGGGCAGGACATCGTCCGCAGCGTGTGCGACTTCACCAGCGGCAGGGTCAGAAGCTCGTTCAGGTTGCTCGCGATCGGGATGGCGCCGATGCCGTGCATCTCCGCAACCGCCTGCATCTGCGCCTGCCGCGCCGCCCAGTCGCGATCGAGGATCGCGCCGACGCTGGCGATGAACAGGTGCGTCACGCGGTAGAGCGGATCGTCGCATTCCGCATGGTGGTCGAGCAGCCCGTAGAAGGAATCGACGCCGCCCGAGAAGGCCAGGCCGACGCCGGTGCCCATCGTCTCGTCGTCGCGCAGCGTCTCCGCCGCGATCTTCACGCGCGAGAGCTTGTAGCGCAGCAGCTGGAGCGTCGGCTGCAGGTGCCGCTCGGCGTTGAACCACAGGCGCTTGGACAGGCTGCCTTCCGCCTGGATGTCCTCGCCGCGGACCATTGCCTCCTGCAGCAGCGCGATCAGGAACGGATCGAGGTTGCCCTCCAGCAGGCCCTCGCCATAGGCGGCCGGCACGCTGAACCAGAGATCGCGTGCCGTGCCGTCCCCGAAGCGGATCGTCGAGACCGCGCGGATGTCGCGGCCTGCCTGCTCGATGCGCGGGCGCGAGATGATCATCGTGGTCGGCTTCTCCTGCGGGGGGATGCTGTCACTAGTCGGAGGCGGCCTGCGCCGCCTTGGCGCGCGGCGCAGCGGGCCGGGGCGGCAGGAGCCGGCGGCCGAGCCCGCGCGGGACCTGCTCGAGCAGCGTGCTCTCCGGCCCATCCGGCCGCCCGCGCGCCCACCAGATGCCGCCGAGCACGCCGAGATAGACCGCGGCGCCGACCGCCACCTTCGCCAGCGCCACCGCGATCAGCGGCAGCCCCGCCGGCAGCGGCAGCAGCCAGATGGCCAGCACCATCGCAAGCCCCGCCAGCAGCGGGCGCAGCATCACGGTGACAACCGCGAACGGCCGCCCGAGCATGCGGAAGGCGATCTCGGCGTCGATCACGTAGAACACGACCCACATCGTGCTGTAGGTCAGGGCGACGCCCTGCGCGCCCCAGTTGAGGCTCGCGATGGTGCAGCCGGTGACCAGCAGCGCGGCCCGCGCGCAGGCGAGCTTCGCGGAGAGATCCACGCGGCCCATCGCCACCAGGATCGCGCGGTGCATGCCGACCATCGTGCCCGCCGCGCTGCCGATCGCCACGATCGAGAGGAACTGCGCCGCCGGCGCCCATTTCGCGCCGAGCAGCAGCACCACCGCCTCCGGCGCCACCGCCGCCAGCCCGAGACCGACCGCCACGGCCACGATCGCGCCCACGCCCACCGCCAGCATGGCGCCGCGGGCGAAGCGTTCGGGGTTGTCCTGCAGCCGCGCCAGGCCGGGCAGCAGCGCGGCACCCGCGGGCGCGACGGATTCCGCCACGAAGACGCGCGAGAGGTCGCGGCTGACGTGATAGAGACCGAAGGTCATGGTGTCGGCGATGCGGCGCACCGCGATCTCGTCGGCGGTGCGCGCGATGTAGGCGCCGAGCGACTGCAGCAGGGTCCAGGCCGAGAAGCTGAGGAAATAGCCCGCGCCCGAAAGCCTGAGGCGCACCGGATAGGGCACCATGACGTGGCTCATCACCGCCCCCAGCGCGGCGCCCGTCAGCGTGCCGTAAACGAGGCCCCAGTAATTGCGGAAGACCAGCGCGCCGGTGACGACGCAGGCCACGAGGCCGATCTTCTGCACGATCCGCAGCCTGAATTCGCGCTGGAACTGGAGGTTCCTGAGGATCGTCGCGGTGCCAGGGCTGCCCATCGCGTTGATCAGCGGGCCGAAGGCCATGACCTGCAGCACCGCCGTGATCTTCGGCTCCTCCAGCCAGACCGCGGCGGGCCCGGACATGAGGAACACGAAGGTCGTCACGAAGCCGGCCACCAGCAGGTTCAGCGTCCAGGCGGTGTGGACGTCCTGCGCCGCGACGCTGCGCAGCCGCGTCAGAGCATCGCCGATGCCGTTCTGCTGCAGCACCAGGAAGAAGCCGGTGACGATCGCCGCCGTGCCCACCACGCCGAAATCGGCCGGTGTCAGCAGCCGTGCGGTGATGGTGACGGAGACGAAGCCGAGCAGGCGGATCGCGAAACGCAGCGCGCCGAGGAACAGCGCGCCGCGGAAGATGGTGCGCGCCATCGGCGGCGAGCGGGACGGCAGGTCCTGCCCGGCGCCTTGCCCCGCATCCTGCCCCGTCTGCTGCAAGCATCCGCTCCGTCGGCGCGATGGCGCGCGTCAGTCCCCGGCCCGGATACTCCAGGCCGGCGCGGCCGCAAAGTGGGCGGACAATTCTTGACACGCCGTTGACATTGCACGCCGGGACGCGGCGGCCGGGTCAGCCGACGCCGAGCAGCTCCACCTCGAACAGCAGGGTGGCGTTCGGCGGGATCACGCCGCCGGCGCCGCGCGCGCCGTAGCCCATCTCCGGCGGGATGGTCAGCAGCCGCTGGCCGCCGATGCGCATCCCCGCAACACCGCGGTCCCAGCCCTGGATGACGTGGCCGGCGCCGAGCGGGAAGACGAAGGGCTCGCCGCGATCGCGCGAGCTGTCGAACTTGCGGCCCTTGTTGTCCGGGGCCTTCGGGTCGAACAGCCAGCCGGTGTAGTGGACCGTCACCGGCTTGCCGGCGAGCGCCATGGCGCCCTCGCCGACCACGATGTCCTGCATGCCGAGCGCCATCGCCTCAGCTCCCCGCCCGGAAGGTGATGGCCTTGGCGCCGTCCCACAGCACCGACCGCCCGATCTTCGCCAGCACGTCCAGCTTCTCGGTGATGGTCAGGAAGTGGTTGCCGGCGAGCTGCCCGGCCTTGGAGGCGAAGCTGCAGGGCCCGTAGGCGACCAGGATCTCCGTCTCGCTCAGGCTGGTCGGCATGCCGCCCGGATAGACGATGACATGGCCCGGCGCCGGGTGGCTCGTGGCGTTCTCGAAGCCGAGCGAGAGGTCGCGCTCGCCCATCGGGATCCAGCAGGCCTCGCCCGACCAGCGCACATGGATGATGCGGTCGCTGAAGGGCAGCAGCTCGCGGAAGCGCGCGACGGTCTTCGGCGCGTCCTGCGTCTCGAAGCGGGCGCGGAACACCTCGCCTGCGATGTCGATATGGATGTCGGCCATGCCGTGCCCCCCGGTGTCTCGGCGCTGCGCGTTACGCGAGCGGCGTGGCCTTGCCAAGCCGGGGCGGTCAGCCGGGCAGGACCTCGAGCCCGAGCAGGCCCGCGGCGAGCACGGCGCGCAGATCCCGCGCATCGAGCGCGACGCAGCCCTCGGTCGGCGCGAAGTCGGGCCTGGCGAGATGGAGGAAGATCGCGCTGCCGCGCCCGCGCTCCACGGGATCGTCGTTCCAGCCCAGCACGCCGACGATGTCGTAGAGCGGATCCTCGCGCCACAGATGCTCATGGGAGGCGTCGAAGGGCAGCCGGACGGGGCGGTTGTAGGCGCGGTGGCCGGGGTCGTCGCACCAGCCATCCTCGGGCGCGATGGGCTCGACCGGCACGGCGCACCGCGGCGGCGGGCCGCGATCGGCGCGGAACAGCACCCGGCGGAGCGGCATGCGCGCCGCCGGTGTGGCGCCGTCGCCCTCCCGCTTCTCCGTGGCCGGCCGGATGCCGCCCTTGCCGAGGGCGCAGCGCAGCACCAGACCGCCGAGCACGAGCCGCCCGGCCGGCAGGACATGCGCGAAGCCGGTCTCGGCCGATGCCATCGCGGTGCAGGGCCCGGTGCGCGCCGCGGACTAGGCCAGCAGATGCCCGAAGCGCTTCGCCTTGGTCGCCAGATACTCGTCGTTCACGCCGTTGGCGGCGAACTGGTGCGCCTCCCGCCCCGCGACATCGATGCCGCAGGCCGCAAGGCCCGCCAGCTTGTCGGGATTGTTGGTCAGCAGCCGCACATGGGCGATGCCCACCGCGTGCAGCATCTCCGCCGCCACCCAGAAATTCCGCTCATCGGCGCCGTAGCCGAGCGCCCTGTTGGCATCGAGCGTGTCGAGCCCCTGGTCCTGCAGCGCGTAGGCGCGCAGCTTGTTCACCAGGCCGATGCCCCGGCCCTCCTGCGCCAGGTAGAGCAGCACGCCGCCGGCCGGGTCCTCGGCCATGCGCTTGATCGCGCCGCGCAGCTGCGGCCCGCAGTCGCAGCGCAGGCTGCCGAGCAGGTCGCCGGTGAAGCACTCGGAATGGATGCGCGCGAGGGGCACTTGCCCCTCGGCCAGGGCTGCTTCGGGCCGGCCGACCAGGATGGCGAGGTGCTCGATGCCGCCATCGGCCGCACGGAAGGCGACGATCCGCGCCTCCGGCGCATCCTCGAGGGGGACCCGGGCCTCGGCGACCCGGGAGAGGGTGCTGGCGGCGGTGTCGGGATAGGACAGCACCTCCTCGGCCGAGACGGTCAGCACGTCCAGCCGGGCGGAGGCGGCTTCGCTGGCCGGGGCGACGACCAGGGCCGGCAGCAGCCGTGCCAGCTTGGCCAGGGCGATGGCGGCCGGGGCGAGGGAGGGCGTGGCGATGCGCTCGGGCTCGGCCGGCAGCAGGCGCTCGGCCGTCGGGTCGGCCAGGCTGCGCAGTACGGCGGGGTCCAGCAGGCCGGGGGGAAGGCGTAGCGCGACGGCCTCCTGGGAGTGGCCGCGCAGGTCGCCCTGCGGGACCGGCCGCTGCAGCACCGCTGCCGCGCGGACCGGCGCCAGCAGCAGGCAGGCCGGCGCCATCGCGCCGGCGGCGAGCTCCGCAAGACCGCGGGCGGAGACGGTTTCGGCGGCGGCGGCGAGCATGGCGCCCTCGGGGCCGCGCAGCAGCACCGGTGTGCCGCGGCGCAGGTCGGAGGCGGCGCGGTGAACGGCGCGCAGGGCGCGGGCGGCGGCGTCGGGGGAGGTGGGCTCGCGAAGCTGTGACGGGATGGGTCCCGCGATGCTCATCTGTTTGGTTCCGTGCTGGCGGCGGGGATTCACGCGGCCCAATGTGGCGCGGGCATGGCGTTTGGGAGGGGGCGGCGAGGAGAAATTCGTTGCTGCGCTCACGAACCTGCTACGATGCCATGAACGCGCCAGTGATTGCCGCGTTGCAGTTCGGTGGGGCCGTCGCCAGATTAATGTATATCAGTCGTGGCATGGCGGGGGTCCCTCACCGTACCATTTTCTTTCCGGCGCGGCGGACCTACCGTCCAGGCCCAATTTCGGAGCGGGAGCACAGATGGCCGGTCCTCGACCCATCCTCGTGGTGGATGACGACGAAGCTCTGCGCGAAACGCTGTGCGAGCAGCTCGCGCATGACGGCGAGTTCGCGCCCGAGCAGGCGGGCAGTGCGACGGAGGCCGCGGCACGCCTCGGCATGGAGGATGCGCGCTACGATGCGGTGATCCTCGACATCGGCCTTCCCGATGGCGACGGGCGGGAGCTCTGCGCGAGGCTGCGCCGCCAGGGCCTGCGGATGCCGATCCTGATGCTGACCGGCGCCGATGCCGAGCAGGACATCGTCCGCGGCCTGGACAGCGGCGCCAACGACTACATCGCCAAGCCGTTCCGGGTTTCGGAGCTGACCGCCCGGCTGCGCGCCCAGCTTCGCGTCTTCGACAATTCCGAGGACGCTGTCTTCTCCGTCGGCCCGTATTCCTTCCGGCCTTCGGCGAAGCTGCTGCTGGACGCCGCCCGGAACCGCAAGATCCGCCTGACCGAGAAGGAGGCGGCAATCCTGAAGTATCTCTATCGCGCCGGTGGCAGGCCGGTCGGCCGGCAGATCCTGCTGAACGAGGTGTGGGGCTACAACAGCGCCGTCACCACGCACACGCTGGAGACGCATATCTACCGGCTGCGCCAGAAGATCGAGCCCGATCCCAGCCAGGCGCGGCTGCTGCTGACCGAGGGCGGAGGCTACCGCCTGGATCCCCATGCGGGGCGGAGCACCGCCGAGGCCGCCTGAACCCATCGCCGCGCGCCGTGGGCGCGCGGCGACGGTGGTCGGCGCTATTCCAGCCGGCAGGCCTCGTCGAAGGACAGGCGCGGGTTGCGAGGGAACAGCCCCGCCGCATCGCCATAGCCGAGATTGACCAGGAAATTGGACCGCCAGGTGGTGCCGGCGAAGAACAACTCGTCCACCTTGCTGTTGTCGAAGCCGCTCATCGCCCCGGCATCAAGGCCGGGGGGGGGGGGCGCGCGAGAGCGGGGCCGTGCCACGCCTGGACCAGCACGGGGCAGCGATCCGGGCGGAGTTTGCCTGAATTCAGTTAACCGAATTTGCAAGGGGTTCCTGCCATGCATTCCATGCATGGCGCTTTTCTGCTGCAGTGCAAAAACCGCGCTTGCGTGAAGCCAGCCTGACACCTAATTTGTGCATCGCAGCAAGGCCGGTTCGTCCGCTTGCTGTCTTTCTTGGACGTTTCCTCCCTAAACTCGGCGGTGCCGCAAGGCACCC
>NZ_JBWXTD010000006.1:282317-284637 GCF_056682175.1 Falsiroseomonas sp. RANM36 | reverse complement strand
TTGGGCGTCTTCCTGGCCCTTCCCCCCCCAACCCGGGGCGGCCCCCCCCGCCCCCGCCGTTTTTTTCGTCCGTCCTTCCCTGGCCGGCCTCGCGGCCCGGCTCAGCGGCCGAGGAAGGTCCAGTCCTCGGCGGCCAGCCGGGCGATGAAGTCCCGCAGATCACGCTGCAGCCTGCCCATCCCCGGTGCGCGCTCCACCCGCGCCTCGTCCATGTAGAGCCGGCGCGCGATCTCGATCTGCAGTACATGCACGCCCTGCCGTGGGTGGCCGTAGTGCCGCGTGACGTAGCCGCCCGCATAGGGATCGTTGCGGCGCACCCGGTAGCCGAGATCGGCCAGCGCATCCTCGACGATCCGTGTCGCCCTCGGCGCGCAGGAGGTGCCATGCGCATCTCCCAGCACGAAATCGGCCGGCGACACACTCTGGACGGGGTGCGTCGGCATGGAATGGCAATCGAGCAGCAGGCAGTGGCCGAAGGCCTGTCGGGTCTCGGCGATCAGGGCGCCGAGCGCGGCGTGGTAGGGCTGCCAGCAGGCGCGCACCCGCGCCTCGGCCTCGGCGAAAGGCAGCTTGTGGCGATAGACGGGCTCTCCGCTCGCGACCACGCGGGCGATGGTGCCGAGCCCGGCGCCGACGCGGGGCGAGCCGCTGTTCACCCAGTCCGGCAGCGGACCGTCGAACATGGCGGGGTCGAGTTCCCAGGGCTCGCGGTTCGCGTCGCAGAAGACGCGCGGGAAGGTCGCGGCCAGCAGCGGTGCGCCGAAGCCGGGCGCGACCGCGAACAGCTCGTCCACGAAGCTGTCCTCGCTGCGCCGAAGCGCCACCGGGTCCAGCCGCGCCTCGGCCAGGAACTCGGCGCTGTAGTGGGCGCCGCTATGCGGCGAGGCGAAGATCAGCGGCACGCTCTGGCGCACCGGCCGCGACACCCGGACGGGCGGCGGCGCAGTGTCGGCGGCGGGGGAGGGGGCCGGCAGGTCCATGCGCGATCCGATCAAGCCACAGCCCTGCCTTGCTTGTCATCCCCGCCGGGGCATGGAGGCAGGCGGGGAGCAGGGTTGCGCCGGTCCTTCGGCTTGGCTAAGCAATCGCTCCGCACCGAACGGGCAGCGCGGGCGCGTAGCTCAGCGGGAGAGCACCACCTTGACACGGTGGGGGTCACAGGTTCAATCCCTGTCGCGCCCATTCCCTGGCCCGTTCCGGCGCGTTTTCCGTATCATCGCATCTTCCCTCGGCGATTGACCGGTGCATGGCGCTGCCGCAAAGGTCGCGCATCGCTTCGATCGCTCGGGGAGGAACCCATGAACCGCCGTACCCTGCTCGCCGCCGGCTCGCTGCTGGCCGCGACGCCAGCGCTGCGCAGCGCCCGCGCCCAGGCGCAGGTAACGATGCGCCTCTCGCACCAGTTCCCGCCCGCCCATCACAATGCCCGCGTCATCGCCGCCTTCGCCGAGGACGTCGCGCAGCGCTCCGGCGGGCAGGTGCGGGTGCAGGTCTTCCCCGCGGAACAGCTCGCCAAGGCCGGAGAGAATTTCCCGGGCGTGGCGCGCGGCGCCTTCGAGGCGGCGGCGGCGGTGAACTTCCAGTGGGGCACCACCATCCCCGAGATGAACGTGGTGACGATCCCCTACATGTTCACCGACTATCCGCGCATCGCCCGCTTTCCGGGTAGCGAGGCGGCCACCTTCCTCGAGGGGCTGCTCGAGCGCCGCGCGGTGAAGAACCTCATGTGGCTCTACACCACGCGGATGAGCATCTTCACCTCGAACCGCCGCCCGATCGTCAACCTCGAGGATTTCCGTGGCCTCAAGATCCGCGGCCTCAATGCGCTGACCGACCACGCGCTGACCGCCGTCGGCGCCGCGCCCTCCGCGATGCCGGGGCCGGAGGTCGCGCCGGCGCTGCAGTCCGGCGTGCTGGATGCCGGGCTGACGGACGTCTCCGCCGCGGTGTCGCGCCGCTACTACGAGATCCAGAAGTTCGGCACGGTCGCGCCCTATTTCACGGTGATGAGCCATGTCTATGTGAATCCGCGCTGGTGGAACGGCCTGACCGCCGCGCAGCGCGGCTTCATCGAGGCGGCGGCGCGCAAGGCCGAGCAGGACCAGCTCAAGGTCACCGAGGACACGGCCGCGGCCGCGGTCGGCGAGCTGCGCGCCAAGGGCATGACCATCCACGAGCAGACGCCGGCCGAGAGCGCGACCTGGAAGGCCGCGATGCAGCAGCCGGTGATCGACGCCTTCTTCCGGCTGGCGCCCGAGGGTGGCCGCCGCTCGATCGAGCTGCTGAACGCCATCCCGGCGGCCGGAGGCCGCCCGGGGGG
>NZ_JBWXTD010000006.1:262058-282217 GCF_056682175.1 Falsiroseomonas sp. RANM36 | reverse complement strand
GGGGGGGCCGCCAAACAACACCCCCCCCCCTTTGCTGTGGCCCCCCCCCCCCCCCCCCCCGCCACCCCGGCGGGCGCCCCGCGCCGCCAGGATCAGATAGGCACCCTGCAGCGTGCCGTTGCGGAACGCGCTGGTTTCGGCGAAAGCGGGGTTGCCGGCGAACCAGGACCGCGCATCGGCATGCGGGAAGAGGAAGGGCAGCTTCTCGTAGAACTCCACGTCATGGGCGACGATCACCGTGACCGGAGCGGTCATCGTCTTCTCGACGTTGCCGGGCGACAGGGCCTGCTTCAGCTTCGCCTTGCCCTCCGCCGTGCGGACGAAGACGAAGCGTGCCGGCGAGGAATTCGCCGAGGTCGGGGCGAATTTCAGGAGGTTGTAGATCTCCTCGAGCTTGGCGTCCGGCACGGGCCGGTGCTGCCAGGCGTTGTGCGTCCGCGCCTCGCGGAACAGCTGGTCGAGGGCCTTGTCGTCGAGCAGGGACGGATCGGACAGCATCGGGCGGCTCCCATTCGGATAGGATGCGAGGCCAGATGGGGCGGCATGCGGCCGCCGCCAGCATCGCCGGCCGGATGACCATCATCCGGCCGGTCAATGGCGACCGGGATCAGGCCTCGACCTGCTCCACCCGCTGCACTTCCGGCACGTAGTGCCGGAGCATGTTCTCCACGCCGTGCTTGAGCGTCGCCCGGGAGGACGGGCAGCCGCTGCAGGCGCCCTGCAGGTGCAGCTTCACCACGCCCTCGCGGAAGCCGCGGAAGACGATGTCGCCGCCATCGCCGGCCACGGCTGGGCGCACCCTCGTGTCCAGCAATTCCTTGATCTGGGCGACGATCTCGCCATCCTCCGGGGCGAAGTCCTCGTCCTCGGCCGCGGCCTCGCCGCCTTCCATCGCCGGCAGCCCGGAGAGGTAGTGCTCCATGATGGCGCTCAGCACCCGCGGACGCAGGGCCTGCCAGTCGGCATCCTCGGTCTTGGTGACCGTGACGAAGTCGTTGCCGAGGAAGACGCGGGCCACCTCGCCCACGCCGAAGATGCGCGCGGCGAGCGGGCTGCGGCCCTCGGTCTCCGTGGCCTGGGTGAAGTCGGCGGTGCCGCGCCCGCCCATGACGTCCCGGCCCGGCAGGAACTTCAGCGTGGCCGGGTTCGGCGTGCCTTCCGTCTCGATGAACATGTCGCTTCGTGATCCGCGTTCTGGTGCTGCGATACCAGACCCATGTGGTCCTTTTTGGCAATCCCTGCAACGCCGCCGCCCTGCCGCGCCGGCGGGTCAGGTCAGCCGTTCCAGCTCCTCGTCGGTGATGGCGCCGGGCACGATGGTCATCGGCACCGAGAGCTTGGCGGCATAGCGGCCGGCCAGCGCCGAGATCAGCGGGCCCGGGCCGGACCCGCCGGCGGCGGCGGCCAGCACCAGGATCGAGATGCGCGGGTCTTCCTCCAGCAACGCCAGCAGCTCGTCGCGCGGGTCGCCCTCGCGGATCAGCAGGATCGGGATGCCGCCGGTCAGCTCGTTCACCTCGGCCGCCAGGCCGGACAGCAGCTTCTCGGCCTCCTGCCGGCGTTCCTCCGCCAGCATCGCGCCGACGCCGGCCCATTCCACCTGGCCCGCCGGCTCGATCACGCGCAGCAGCGCCACGCGCCCGCCGCTCTTGCGCGCGCGCAGGCAGGCGTAGCGCAGGGCGACCCGCCGCTCGGGGCTGTCATCCACCACCACGAGGAAGACGCGGTCCCGCCGCGCCTGTGCCGCCGCCTCCGCCTCGCCCATCAGCTCCTCCGGAACAGCACGCTGCCCAGCCAGCCGGCGAACGCCGCGAGCAGGATGCAGGTCAGGGCATACACCACGGGCAGGTCGCGCGCGACATCGGCGATGCGCGCGGCCGAGCCCACCCGCTCCACGTCGAGCGCGAGGTCCTGGCGCGCCACCACCCTTCCTTCGCGCACCAGCATCACCTCCACGCGATAGACCCCGGTCGCGACGGTGGAGGGCACGGGAAGCCGGGCGTGGAACAGTCTGCCGCCGGACACCTCGACGGGCCGCACCTGGTCCACCCACAGGCCCTGGCGCTGCTTCAGCTCGCGCAGGGCGCGGCGGAACTGCGGGCCGGGACTGCCGATCTGGGGCAGTGGCAGCAGGTCGAGCCCGAGCCGCAGTTCGTTGCGCTCGGACGGGCCGAACATCAGCTCCACCGGGCGCGTTGCCGCCAGCGCCCAATAGGACGGGATGCGGTTGAACCGCGCCGAGGGGCCGTTGATCCAGAAGCCGAGCACGTCGATCTTCTGGCGCACCACCAGCGAGGTCTGCGGCCCGGTCGCCAGCACCACGATCTCGTCGGCGTCGCCGCCGATCAACCGGTCGGTCGCGCCGAACACCAGGATCTCGCCGCCGGTGAAGGCGGTGCTCACCTCGATCCGCCGCGTGGAAAGCTCCGCCGAGAGGGAGGGCGTCGCGCCCGGCTGCGCCCCGGCCGGGGCCGCCGTCAGCAGCAGCAGCAGGAACAGCGGCAGCAACGCCGCGCGGGGGCTCATGGCGCCGGCCCGATCACGAAAAGCTGCGCCGGCACGCGCAGCAGGTCCCAGAGCAGGGCGCCCGCCACCGCCAGCACCAGCGCACCGAGCAGCGCGCGCGTCTCCTCGCCGCGCAGCTTCGTGCCCATCTGCGCGCCGAACTGCGCGCCCACCACGCCGCCCGCGAGCAGCAGCAGCGTCAGCACGATGTCCACGCTGCCCACCTGCACCGCCTGAAGGAAGGTGACGTTGGCCGTGACGAAGACCACCTGGAACAGCGAGGTGCCGATCACCACCGAGGTGGGCATGCCGAGCAGGTAGATCATCGCCGGCACCAGCATGAAGCCGCCGCCCACGCCCATCACCGCGGAAAGCACGCCGATCGCGAAGCCGATCAGCAGCGGCGGGATGACGGAGATGTAGAGCCGCGACTTGCGGAAGCGCATCTTCAGCGGCAGGCCGTGGATCCAGAGATGCTCGTGCAGCCGCGCAGGGCGCGCCTTGCGCCGCCGCAGGATGGCGCCGACGCTCTCGCGCACCATCAGCGCGCCGACCGTGCCGAGAACCACCACGTAGAAGATCGCCACGGCCAGATCCACCTGGCCCGCGCGCCGCAGCCAGGCGAAGAGCTGCACGCCGGCCGCCGAGCCGAGGAAGCCGCCGACCAGCAGCACCAGCCCCATACGGACATCCACATTCCCGCGCCGCCATTGCGCCAGCAGGCCCGAGACCGAGGCGCCGAGCGTCTGGTTCGCGCCGGAGCCCACGGCGACCGCTGAGGGAATGCCGATCAGGATCAGCACCGGCGTGAGCAGGAACCCGCCGCCGACGCCGAACAGGCCCGAGAGCCAGCCCACGCCGAACCCGATGCCGAGCAGGAGCAGGGCATCCACCGACATCTCGGCGATCGGCAGATACACCTGCATCGCGTCGGGTGGTCTTCCACGTGAGCGTGGCCTGGGAAGGTCGGGATGCACCCGAACCGCGCGCGCCGCAAGCAGCAGGCAGGAATTTTTCGCGCCGTTCGACGATTCCGGAGCGCCGCTCGGCTCAGCCGAGGGATGGCGCTCCCGCGGGCCTGGCGCCGCGCGCGCCGGGTCGGAGCGCGCGCAGCGGCAGCAGCAGCCCCAGTGCCCCGGAAAGGAGAATCGCCAGGGACGGCGGTTCCGCCGCCGGGACGATCCGCCCCGACCAGGCGATCTCGCTGACGAAAGTCCAGGGATAGGCGGGATCCTGCACGAATTGCAGCGTCGGATCGCCCCGTCGCAGCCCGAGATTCGTGATCACGACCGGGCCGAACTCGCCCGGCGGCGGCGGGACGAAGGCGCGCGACACGCCGTTCACCACGATGTCCAGGGGCGCGCCCACGCCACCGACCTGCGTGTTGTCGAGCCAGATCGTGACGCCGTCCACGCGGATCAGGCAGCGGCAGGCCGGCGGGCGGAAGGCGAAGCGGATCAGCGGATCGGTCGCCGACACGCGTGTCCAACCGACATGCGGGCCCAGGCCCGCGGCGTCCGACACGCGGAACCAGGCGCCGTGCGCGACGACGCCGTCGGTCAGCTTGCCGGTGCCGTCGCGCAGCGGCGCGGCATCCTGGGTGACATCGCCGACGCCGCTATAGGTCCGGTCCCAGTAGTTCCAGGTCCCGCCCGAGGCGACGCCGTCGCCGTTCGGCATGGCGTAGGCGAAGACCGGGAAGACGCTGACCGTCGCCGCGGGCGCGGGCAGGGCGGCCAGGCTTGCCGCCGCGGTCAGGATCAGTCCGGCGATGGCGCCGCGCATGGCCTGCCCCCTCAGACGGAACGAAGCAGCCTGCGATCGGTCCGGCCCGACATGCAAGCCAGGGCATGTTCTGTCGCCGAACCGTGAACCCATCCGGCCACCGCGCAACCCGACCGGGCGCCCCGCGCCCAGGGCGCGGCCAGTCTCAGATGTGCAGCGCCCGCCCGTCCACCGCGAGGGCGGCTTCCTTCACCGCCTCGTTCAATGAGGGATGGGCGTGGCAGGTGCGCGCCACGTCCTCGGCGCTCGCGCCGAATTCCATGGCGATGGCGATCTCGGCGATCAGCGTGCCGGCATCCGGCCCGATGATGTGGGCGCCGAGCACGCGGTCGGTCGCCTTGTCCGCCAGGATCTTCACGAAGCCGTCGGTGTCGCCCATGGCGCGGGCGCGGCCATTCGCCGTGAAGGGGAACTTTCCGACCCTGTAGGCGACGCCACGCGCCTTCAGCTGCTCCTCGGTCTCGCCGATGCTCGCCACTTCCGGCCATGTGTACACCACGCCGGGGATGGCGCCGTAGTTCACATGCCCATGCTGGCCGGCCAGCATCTCGGCCAGCGCCACGCCCTCCTCCTCGGCCTTGTGGGCGAGCATCGGGCCGACGATGGCGTCGCCGATCGCGAAGATGCCCGGGACGCTGGTGGCGAAATGCGCATCGGTGACGACGCGCCCGCGCTCGTCCAGCGCGACGCCGACCTCCTTCAGGCCCAGCGCCTCGGTGTAGGCGCGGCGGCCGATCGCGAGCAGCACCACATCGGCGCGCAGCTCCTCGGCCTTGCCGCCCGCGGCGGGCTCCAGCGTCAGCGTCACGCCCGTCTCGTCCTGCTTCGCGGCGGTGACCTTGGTCTTGAGGCGGAACTTCATCCCCTGCTTGCCCAGGATGCGCTCGAAGGCCTTGCCGACCTCGTTGTCCATGCTGGGCACCAGGCGGTCAAGGAACTCCACCACCGTCACCTCGGCGCCGAGCCGGCGCCAGACGCTGCCGAGCTCGAGGCCGATATAGCCGCCGCCGATCACCACCAGGTGGCCGGGGACCTGGTCGAGCTCCAGCCCGCCGGTGGAGGTGACGACGCGCTTCTCGTCCACCGTGATGCCGGGCAGCGGGATGCTCTCGCTGCCCGTCGCGATGACGATGTTCTTCGTGTCGTAGGTCGTGCCATTCACTTCGACCTTTCCGGGCGCGGCGATGCGGCCCTCGCCCTTCAGCCAGGTCACCTTGTTCTTCTTGAACAGGAACTCGATGCCCTTGACGTTGGCCGAGACGACCTCGGCCTTGCGCGCCAGCATCTTCGCGAGGTCGAGCGAGACGGCGCCGACATTCACGCCATGCTCGGCCAGCTTGTGCTTCGCCTCCTCGAAATGCTCGGAGGATTGCAGCAGCGCCTTGGAGGGGATGCAGCCGACATTGAGGCAGGTTCCGCCCAGCGTCTGCCGCTTCTCGACGCAGGCGACCTTCATGCCGAGCTGCGCCGCGCGGATCGCGCAGACATAGCCGCCGGGTCCGGCGCCGATGACGATCACGTCGAAGCTTTCAGCCATGGGGTATGCCGTCCTGTCCTTGCCGGGCCGGACCATACGCAGCGCCGCGCCGCGCACAAGCCGCACCCGCCCGCCACTTCCGCAACCCGGATCAACTTGGCCTGCGGCATAAGGCGGCCATGCCCAGCGACCTTCCCGGCCCGGCCAAGGCCTCCACCCGGCTCGACTACGGGCGGCGCATCGCCCGCGCCATGGCGCTGATCGCCGCCGACCCGGCGCGCGACCATACGCTGGAGGAACTGGCCTCGGCCGCCGCCTTCAGCCCCTTCCACTTCCACCGGATCTACCGCGAGCTGACGGGCGAGACCCCGGCCGAAACCCTGGCGCGGGAGCGCCTCTCCCGTGCCGCCGCATTGCTGGTGCGCGGTGGCGCGCCGATCGCCGCCATCGCCCGCGCCAGCGGCTATGGCAGTGCCGCCGCCTTCACCCGTGCCTTCCGCGCCGCCTACGGCATCCCGCCGGCGGCCTATCGCGACCGCGGCGGCATCGGCCTGCCGCGTCCCCCCGCCCCGCATCGAGAGGAGACCGCCATGCACGAGATCACGATCCGCCAGGAACCCGCGCTGCGCCTCGCGGCGCTGGAACATCGCGGCGCCTATACCGGGATCGGGGGCAGCTTCGACCGGCTGATGGCCTGGGCCGCGGCGCGGCGGCTGATCGAGCCGGAGACGCGCTTCCTCGGCCTCTATCACGACGACCCGACCAGCGTGCCGGAGACGGACCTGCGCTCCGACGCCTGCCTGACCGTGCCGGCGGGCGTGGAGGGCGGGGAGGGCGTGCGCATCCTCGAATTGCCGCCGAGCCGCTGCGCCGTGATCGTGTTCAAGGGGCCCTATGCCGAGCTGGAGGGCGCCTATTCCTGGATCTACCGCGACTGGCTGCCCGGCAGCGGGGAGGAACCGGCCGACCAGCCGGTGCGGGAGGACTACCTGAACGACTGCCGCACCCTGCCGCCCGCCGAATGGCTGACGGCGATCCTGGTCCCGTTGAAGGAGAAGGTGGCGGCCTGAGCCGCCCCCCCCCGATAACGCACCCGGGCGGCAGGGGGGGGCAGTGGGTCAGGTAGTACTACCGCACCGGCGGGTGGGGCGGGGGGCCGCCCCCCCCCCCCCCCCCCCTTTCTCGCACCCGGGCGGGTTCAGTCCTTGAACGGATCGAACTCGCCCGGCCCCGCCATCGCCACCGCGAAAGGGCGGAGGCGATGCAGCACGCGGATGGTGCCGGTGTGGTGGGCCAGCACCTCAGGCAGGCGACGATAGGCCATCGGGCTCTCGTCCAGGTCGCCGCCCGAGACCATCACGCCGCGCCCGCGCAGCCAGGCGTCCATCTCGCCGCGCGTGAAGCGGCGCAGCGCCTCCTTCCGGCCGAAGACGCGACCGGCGCCGTGGACGGTGGAGTAGAGCGAGGCCGCGGCGGCCTCGCTCTCCACGCCTTCCAGGATCACCGCGTCGTCGCCCATGGAGCCGCCGACGAAGCCGCGCTGGCCGGGGAAGGCCGGCGTCGCGCCCTTGCGCACGACCCAGAGGTCGCGATCGCCATGCCGCTCCTTCCAGGCGTAGTTGTGGTGGTTGTGCACGGCATCGGTGATCGCGCCACCGATGATCGCGCGCACGCGCTCCACGACCCATTCGCGCCCGGCATAGGCGTAGCGCCCGGCCAGCTCCATCGCGGCCAGGTAGCGCGTGCCGATCTCCGACGCCTCGTCCACAACGGCGGGCGGGACATGCATGCCGTCCTTGCCGCCGGCGGCCTTCAGGTAGCGCGTGGCGCTGGTGTGACCCAGGCCGCGCGATCCGAAATGCACGCCGATCCAGACGAAGCCGGCCTCGTCCTCGAACAGGTCCACATAGTGGTTGCCCGAGCCGACGGTGCCGAGCTGCGCGGCCGCCTTCTGGCGGTAGTCCTCCATGCCGGAGGCCTGCCACGCATCGCGGTCGTCGAGCAGCGCGTGCTCCACGCGCTCCGCGTTGGCGCGGCCGACGCCGAAGGAGATCGCGCGGCGGATGTCGGCGAGGATCTCCGGCACGCGGTCCTTCGCGGCGGCGAAGGGCGTGTCGAGCCGCGCGGCCAGGTTGCCGCAGGCGATGTCGAAGCCGACGCCGCTGATACTGACCTGCCCCTCATAGGCGATCACGCCGCCGACCGGCTGCGCGTAGCCGAGATGCCCGTCCGCGCAGAGCGTCGCCGCCACGACGTTGCCGACGCGCATGCAGTTCCGCATCTGGCCGAGCGTGTTCGGCTCGTGCTCGCCGAAGACGGTCAGCGGCGCGTCGCGATAGGCCTCCGGCTGCTCCCCGAGCACGGCCCCGGCGCGCGCGATCGCCTCCTGCTGCAGCGCTGCGCGGGCGGCGTCGCGGAAGGGGATCCAGGCCGGCATGGACTTGCCGGGCTTGAGCGGGTTCGGGATGCGCGAATCGGGGTCGGTGCCGGCCGCCATGGCCAGCTCGCGCGCACGCGCCTCCAGCGGGTCGGAGGGACGCATCGGATGTACTTCTGCTTGTCAGTCGTCAGGGAAAGCGGCCCGCGGGCCGCGCGCGTGTCAGGCGAAGGACGGTCGAAGCCGGGCTTTGCCGAGGAAGCTGCCAGGTCGCGCGCCGACGTTCCGACCCTGCGCGTGCAGGAGCGGGTCGCAGGCGACGACAGCGCGGAGCGCGTTCGGCAGCATGGGACACACGATCATCTCGCCGGAACGATTTCCGGCGAGGGCGCGGCTGATACGGGAAGCGCGCCACGCGATGCAAGCAGAAAATGCGGTCAGCGCGGGCCCATGAAATCCAGCAGATCGCGAAGCTCGGCCTCGCGGACGAGTGTGCGACGGAGCCGGCACAGGGCGATGTCGGCCGGTGCCTGGCTGCCCGGTGCGCCATCGGCACGCGCGTACAGGCCACAATGGAGGTCACGGTAACGCCGCCAGTGCCGCTGCGCCTCGGCGACGTCGGTCAGACGCAACGAGAGGTCCGGCGCCCTCGCCGCATCGAGCAGCGCGTCGAGGCGAGAGTCGGCAGCGTGGGTGGCCTCGTTCGCGCAGATCGCGAGGCCGATGGGCGTGGCGCCCAGGTCGCCGTCGAGGCAGTCCTGCAGCGGATCGGCCCGTGCCGCGGCGGTGGTGATGACGGCCAGGACCAGCGCAGCCAGGACGAGAAATGGGCGAGCCTGCCGGGCCCGCCCCCTGCATGCGACGATCCGTCGCGACCGCTCGGGCAGGGTCTACACGTCCAGCATCAGCCGGCGCGGATCCTCGATGGCTTCCTTCATGCGCACGAGGAAGCTGACCGCCTCCTTCCCATCCACGATGCGGTGGTCGTAGCTCAGCGCGATGTACATCATCGGGCGGATCTCGACCTTTCCGCCGACGGCCATCGGGCGCTCCTGGATCTTGTGCATGCCGAGGATGCCGGACTGCGGCGGGTTCAGGATCGGCGTGGACATCAGCGATCCGTAGATGCCGCCATTGGTGATGGTGAAGCTGCCGCCGGTCAGCTCATCGAGCTTCAGCGCGCCGTCGCGGGCGCGGCGGCCGAAATCGCCGATGGACTTCTCGATCTGCGCGAAGCCGAGCTGGTCGGCATTGCGCAACACCGGCACCACGAGCCCAGACGGCCCGCCGACCGCGATGCCCATATGGACGAAGTGCTTGTAGATGATCTCGTCGCCCTCGATCTCCGCGTTCACCGCGGGGAATTCCTTCAGCGCGGCGACGCAGGCCTTCACGAAGAAGCTCATGAAGCCGAGCTTCACGCCGTGGCGTTTTTCGAACGTATCCTTGTAGTCGTTCCGCAGCGCCATCACCGCGCCCATGTCCACCTCGTTGAAGGTGGTGAGCATCGCGGCGGTGTTCTGCGCTTCCTTGAGGCGGCGCGCGATGGTCTGGCGCAGGCGCGTCATCTTCACGCGCTCCTCGCCCGTCTCCAGCGCGCGCGCGGCCTTCGGTGGCGGGGCGGCGGCCGCGGCGGGGGCGGTTGCGGGGCGGCTCAGGAAGTCCAGCACGTCGCCCTTGGTGATGCGCCCGTCCTTGCCCGTGCCGGCGATCTGCCCGGCGCCGACGCCGGCATCGGCCATCAGCTTCGTCGCCGCGGGGCCGTTCGGCAGGGAAGCGGTGGGCTCGCCGGGCCGCGTCACGGGGCCCGAGGGCGCGCGCGGCGGCTCGACATGCGGCGCGGCGGCCACGACGGGCGCGGGCGTCGGCGCGGTCGGCGTGCCGGAGGAGGCCGGGCGCGGCGCGGCGGCGCCAGCCGTGATGGTCCCGAGCACGGCGCCGGCGGCGACTTCCGCGCCCTCATTGGCGGCGATCGCCTCGATGACGCCGGCGGCCGGGGCGTTGACCTCGACGGTCACCTTGTCGGTCTCGAGTTCCACCAGCGGCTCATCGGCCGCTACCGCCTCTCCGGCCTTCTTGAGCCAGCGCGCCACCGTGGCGCTCGACACGCTCTCCCCGAGCGGGGGAACCAGGATCTCCGTCATCGTCGCTCTGCCTCTCGCGTGCTCAGGCCAATCTCAGGGCCTGGCGCACCAACGTCTCTTGCTGTTGCTGATGGATGCGCGCGAGGCCGGTGGCCGGGCTCGCCGCTTCCTCGCGTCCGATGTAGCGCGGCCGCCGCGCCTTGTGTTCCAGCCCGCCCAGCACCTTCTCGATGCGGCGGTCCACGAAGGTCCAGGCGCCCATGTTCTCGGGCTCCTCCTGGCACCACACCACCTCGGCGTTCACGTAGGGCGCCAGCGCCTTGCCCAGGCTCGTCTGCGGGAAGGGATAGAGCTGCTCCAGCCGCACGATGGCGACATCCGTCACGCCCTTGTCCCGCCGCTCCTGCAGCAGGTCGTAATAGACCTTGCCGGTGCAGAGCACGACGCGCTTCACCTCCGCATCCGGGGCGATCGCATCCACCTCCGGGATCACGTACTGGAACCCGCTGCCCGGCGCGAAATCCGCCAGCGAGGACACCGCCAGCTTGTGCCGCAGCAGCGACTTCGGCGTCATCAGCACCAGCGGCTTGCGGTAGTTCGCCTTGAGCTGCCGGCGCAGCGCATGAAAGTAGTTGGCCGGCGTGGTGAGGTTCCCCACCCGCATGTTGCGCTCCGCGCAGAGCTGCAGGTAGCGCTCGAGCCGCGCGGAGGAATGCTCCGGCCCCTGGCCCTCGTAGCCATGCGGCAGCAGCATCACCAGGCCCGACATGCGCAGCCACTTCGTCTCGGCGCTGGCGATGAACTGGTCGATGATGACCTGCGCGCCGTTGGCGAAGTCGCCGAACTGCGCTTCCCACAGCACGAGCGTGCGCGGATCGGCCAGCGAGTAGCCGTATTCGAAGCCGAGCACGCCGAACTCCGACAGCAGGGAGTTGAACGCCTCGAAGCGCGGCTGCCCGGCGCGGATGTTGTTCAGCGGGACGTATTCCGCCTGCGTTTTCTGGTCGACCAGGTAGGCGTGGCGGTGGCTGAAGGTGCCGCGCTGCACGTCCTCGCCCGAGAGGCGCACGCGATGGCCTTCCAGCAGCAGCGTGCCGAAGGCCAGCGCCTCGCCGGTCGCCCAGTCGATTCCCTCGCCGGTGTCGATCGCCTGCTTCTTCGAGTCGAGCTGGCGGGCGATCTTCGGGTTGACGGCGAAGTCGGACGGAACGCGCGTCAGCGCCGCGCCCACCTCGCGCAGCGCGTCGAGGCCGACGGCCGTCTCATGCAGCTTCTCGACCTCCTCGCCGACGGCAACCGCCTTGAGGCCCGACCAGTGGCCTTCCAGCCAATCCGCCTTGTTCGGCCGGAAGCTCTGCGCCGCCTGGAAGGCGTCCTCCAGCGTGGCGTTGAAGGCCTCCCACATCGCCTTCGACTCCTCGGCCGAGAGCGAGCCTTCCCGCGCCAGCTTCTCGGCGTAGAGGGTGCGCGTGGTGCGCATCTCCTTGATGCGGCCATACATGATCGGCTGGGTGAAGGCAGGCTCGTCCGTCTCGTTGTGGCCGTGGCGGCGGTAGCAGACGATGTCGAGCACGATGTCGGCGCCGAACTGCATGCGGAACTCGGCCGCCATCTTCGCGCAGAACACCACCGCCTCGGGGTCGTCGCCGTTCACGTGCAGGATCGGCACCTGGATGCTCTTGGCGACGTCGGTGCAGTAGAGGCCCGAATAGGCGTGCGCCGCGACGGTGGTGAAGCCGATCTGGTTGTTGGTGACGATGTGGATGGTGCCGCCGGTGCGGTAGCCGATGAGCTGGCTCATCGCCAGCGTCTCATACACGACGCCCTGGCCGGCGAAGGCCGCGTCGCCATGCAGCGTGATGCCCATCACGGTCCGCCGCGTCTTGGTGTCGCCCGCCATGTCCTGCCGCGCGCGCACCTTGCCGACCACCACCGGGTCCACCGCTTCCAGGTGCGAGGGGTTCGGCTGCAGAGAGAGATGCACCATGCGCCCGGCGATCTCGATGTCGGTCGAGGTGCCGAGATGGTATTTCACGTCGCCCGAGCCCTGCACGTCCTCGGGGTGGGCGGAGACGCCCTTGAATTCCGAGAAGACGGCCGAGTAGGGCTTGCGGACGACGTTCACCAGCACGTTGAGCCGGCCGCGATGGGCCATGCCGATGGTGACCTCGTTCACGCCGAGCGCGGCCGCGGTCTCGATCACCGTCTCGATCGCGGGGATGGTGCTCTCGCCGCCTTCCAGGCCGAAGCGCTTGGTGGTGGCGTATTTCTTGGCGCAGAAGGCCTCGAAGCCCTCGGCCTCGGTCAGCTCCTGCAGGATCTTCGTCTTCTCGTCCTTGCCGAAGGCCGTCAGCCAGGGCGCGCCCTCGATGCGGCGCTGGATCCAGGATTTCTGGTCGGGGTCCTGGATGTGCATGAACTCGACGCCGATCGAGCCGCAATAGGAGGCGCGGCAGATCGCCAGGATCTCGCGCAGCGTCGCGTATTCCTTGCCGAGCACGAAATCGAGGAAGATCGGCCGGTCCATGTCGGCCTCGGTGAAGCCGTAGGTCGCCGGCGAGAGCTCGGCATGCGGCGGCGGCTTCTGCAGGCCAAGCGGGTCGAGCTGCGCTTCAAGATGGCCGCGCACGCGGTAGCTGCGGATCAGCATCAGCGCGCGGATGGAATCCAGCACCGCGCGCTGCGCCGCCGCCTTGTCCACGGTGGGCGCGGCCGCGCCGGCGGGGGCGCCGGCCGGCGCCGCCTTGCCGTCCTTGCGCGGCGCGGGCGGGGGCTCGGGGTCCGGGCCGAACCGGCCGCGGGTGCGCGGCGCCCAGGAGGCGCCCGAGGCGTCCTCCAGCACGGCGCGGGCCTCGTCGTTCAGCGCGGCGAAGAGCTCGGCGAAGGAGGGATCGACGCTGTCCGGCTTCTCCACCCAGCGGGCGTAGAGATCGGCGAGGAAGGCGGCGTTCGCCCCCGACATCGCGCTCGCAAGGATGTCCACTCCGGCCATCATGTCCTCCTCGGCGGGGGCCTGCCTGGCTGCCGCCGGATCCTCAACCCCTTCGTTCCGGGTTCCGTCCCGGATACGCGACCGCCGCCCGATGGGGCGGCGGCCTGTCGCCTATATGGTCACCGGGGCGGCTTTGCGGCAGAGCCGTGCCCCGCCGGCCCGCAGCCTCCGCCCCGGACCCTGCCGAAGCCTTAACGGCCCAGCGCCTTCACCATGGTCGAGCCCAGCGCCGCGGGGCTGTCCGCCACCCGGATGCCGGCCGAGGCCATGGCCTCCATCTTCGCCGCCGCGGTGTCCCGTCCGCCGGAGATCACCGCGCCGGCATGGCCCATCCGCCGCCCGGCGGGCGCCGTGGCGCCGGCGATGAAGCCGACCACCGGCTTGTTCGGCTTGCCGGGGGCGAAGTTCTCGCGCCGGAGGAACTCGGCCCCTTCCACCTCGGCCTCGCCGCCGATCTCGCCGATCATGATGAGGGACTTCGTCTCCTCGTCCTTCAGGAACATCGCGAGCACGTCCACGAAGTCGAGACCCTTCACCGGGTCGCCGCCGATGCCGACGCAGGTGGACTGGCCGAGCCCGGCGGCCGTGGTCTGCGCCACCGCCTCATAGGTCAGCGTGCCGGACTTTGAGACGATTCCGACCGATCCGCGGCGGTGGATATGGCCGGGCATGATGCCGATCTTGCACGCTTCGGGCGTGATGACGCCGGGGCAGTTCGGCCCGACCAGCCGCGACTTCGAGCCCGACAGCGCGCGCTTCACCTTCACCATGTCGAGCACCGGGATGCCCTCGGTGATGCAGATGATCAGCGGCACCTCGGCGTCGATCGCCTCCAGGATGGCGTCGGCCGCGAAGGGCGCGGGAACGTAGATGACGGAGGCATCGGCGCCGGTCGCGGCGACGCATTCGGCCACCGTGTTGAACACCGGCAGGTTCAGCTCCGGGTGCATCGTGCCGCCCTTGCCCGGCGTGGTGCCGCCCACGTAGGTGGTGCCGTAGGCGATGCCCTGCGACGCGTGGAAGGTACCCTGGGCCCCGGTGAAGCCCTGGGTCATGACGCGGGTGTGCTTGTCGACGAGGATGGCCATCGCTCAGGCCGCCTTCTTCACTGCGGTGACGACCTTCTGGGCGGCGTCGGCGAGGTTGTCGGCCGGTATGATGGCGAGCCCGCTCTCGGCCAGGATGCGTTTGCCGAGCTCGACATTGGTGCCTTCGAGCCGCACGACGAGCGGCACCGAGAGCGACAGGCTCTTCGACGCCTCGACGATGCCGGTCGCGATCATGTCGCACTTGGCGATGCCGCCGAAGATGTTCACCAGGATGGCCTTCACGTTCGGATCGCTGGTGATGATCCGGAACGCCTCGGTCACCCGCGCGGCGTTCGCCGTGCCGCCGACATCGAGGAAGTTCGCCGGGCTGCTGCCATAGAGCTTGATGATGTCCATCGTGGCCATCGCCAGGCCCGCGCCGTTGACCATGCAGCCGATCTCGCCGTCCAGCGCAACGTAGTTCAGGTCGAACTTCGCCGCGTCCAGCTCCTTCGGATCCATCTCGCTGTCGTCGCGCAGCGCCTCGAGGTCCTTGTGGCGGAACAGCGCGTTGTCGTCGAAGGAGACCTTGGCGTCGAGTGCGACGATCTCGCCCTTGCCGGTGACGACCAGCGGGTTGATCTCCACGATCGCGCAATCCAGCTCGAGGAAGGCGCCGTAGAGCGCGGTGACGAACTTCGTGAAGCTCGCCACCTGCTTGCCTTCCAGCCCGAGGCCGAAGGCGAGCTTGCGGGCGTGGAAGCCGGAGATGCCGGAGGCCGGGTCCACATGGACCTTCAGGATCTTCTCGGGGTGGTGCGCCGCCACCTCCTCGATCTCCATCCCGCCCTCGGTCGAGGCCATGATCACCACGCGGGAGGTGTCGCGGTCCACCAGCAGGCCGAGATAGAGCTCGCGCCTGATGTCGCAGCCATCCTCGACATAGACGCGGGAGACGACCTTGCCCTGCGGCCCGGTCTGCTTGGTGACCAGCGTCCTGCCGATCATCGCCTCGGCCGCGGCGCGGACCTCGTCCAGCGACTTCACCACGCGCACGCCGCCCTTGCCGTTCGGGTCTTCCTTGAACCGCCCGGCGCCGCGCCCGCCGGCATGGATCTGCGACTTCACGACATAGACGGGGCCGGGCAGCTTTCTGGCACCCTCCACGGCTTCCTCGGCCGTCCAGGCGACATGGCCGTCGAGCACGGCGACGCCGTAGCGGCGCAGCAGCTCCTTGCCCTGGTACTCGTGGATGTTCATCCGGTCAGCTCCAGATCCCCTCCCCCGCAAGCGGGGGGAGGGTCAGGGTGGGGGGCGCGCGACCTCGGAGACTTCAGACGCCGAGCTTCCGAAAATCCTCGATCAGCTTCTTCACCGCGTCGCAGGACTTGTCGAAGGCCGCCTTCTCCTCCGGCGTGAACTGCACTTCCAGCACGCGCTCCACGCCGTTCGCGCCGATCACCACCGGCACGCCGACATAGAAGTCCTTCTGGCCGTATTCGCCGTTCAGCAGCACCGCGCAGGGCAGCACGCGCTTCTTGTCGAGCAGGTAGCTCTCCGCCATGGCGATCGCGGACGCGGCCGGGGCGTAGAAGGCGCTGCCCTTCTCCAGCAGCTTCACGATCTCGCCGCCGCCATTGGCGGTACGGGCGACGATCGCGTCGATCTTCTCCTGCGTGGTCCAGCCCATCTTGATCAGGTCCGGCACCGGCACGCCGGCGACGGTGGAGTAGCGGGTCAGCGGCACCATCGTGTCGCCATGGCCGCCGAGCACGAAGGCGGTCACGTCCTCGACGCTGACGCCGAATTCCTGCGCGAGGAAGAGGCGGAAGCGCGCGCTGTCCAGCACGCCGGCCATGCCGACGACCTTGTTGGCGGGCAGGCCCGACTTCTGCTGCAGCGCCCAGACCATGACGTCCAGAGGGTTGGTGATGCAGATGACGAAGGCGTTCGGGCAGTAGGTCCTGATGCCCTCCGCCACCTGGCCCATCACCGCGGCGTTCTTGGTGAGCAGGTCGTCGCGGCTCATGCCCGGCATGCGGGGGAAGCCGGCGGTGACGATCACCACGTCGGCGTCCTTGATGGCGGCGTAGTCGCCGGCGCCCACCATGTGGCTGTCGAAGCCGTCCACCGGGCCGGACTGCATGATGTCGAGCGCCTTGCCCGCGGCGACGCCCGGGAAGACGTCGAACAGCACGACGTCGCCGAGCTCCTTCAGGCCGATCAGATGGGCGAGCGTGCCGCCGATGTTGCCGGCGCCGACGAGGGCGATCTTCTTGCGGGCCATGCGCGGTCCTCAAACCTGGCCCGGCCGCCGGTGCGGCTGGTCCCGGGCATGTCGTTTTTCAAGGGCGATGACCGCCCCGCGGGTTCCTACTCCCGCGGTGCACCATGGGCAAGGCGGGGCGGGCGCCATGCGCCGTGCGACGGAACTTCGCCGTTTTCGGCATAGGAATGCATTGACAGTCCGCGCGCCGACCTCACGGAGCAGGCCAGGAAGAAGGCCAGTCCAGCGCCGTCTCCAACGCGGCGGCCGCCGCCAGGATCGGCGCTTCCCCATGCCATGGCCCGACCAGTTGCAGCCCGATCGGCGTGCCTTCGGCCCCGAAGCCCACCGGCACCGAGGCGCCGGGGTTGCCCGTGAGGTTCAGCGGATAGAGCGGCGCCGCCCATTCCGCATAGAAGTCGGTGGCGATGGACCCGCCGGCGTCGAGCGCCACGGGCGGCGCCAGCAGGGTCGGCGTGGCGACCAGGTCGAAGCGCGCGAACAGGCCCTGCACGGCCCGGTGCAGCGCCCCGCGCCGGTCCATCGCCCGCACCAGTTCGGCGCCGGACCAGCGCCGGCCGATGGCGATGCTTTCGCGCAGCGAGGCTGTCATGCGGTCGCCCTGCTTCTCCTCCAGCGGGCCGAGGCGCGCGGCATGGGCGCTCGTGGCGATGACGCGGTAGATCGCGAAGGCGTCGTCGAAGCAGGGATCGCTCAGATCCTCCGTGACGGCGCCGGCCGCTTCCAGCGCGGCACGGGCGCCGCGCATCGCCGCCAGCACCTCGGGATGCGTGCGATACCTGCCGACATGGTCCATCCAGCCGATCCGCATGCCCTTCACGGCGGGACGCCGCGGCGTGGGCGGGGCGAGCAGGGACCAGGGATCGCGCGCCTCCGGCCCCTGCATGATGTCGAACATCAGGGCGCAATCCGCGACGGTGCGCGCCATGGGCCCGACGAACGCATAGTTGCCGAAGGGATCGGGGAAGGTCTCGTTCGGGATCTTTCCCAGCGTCGCCTTCAGCCCCACCACGCCCGTGCAGCTTGCCGGGCAGCGGATCGAGCCGCCGCCGTCGCTGCCGATCGCCAGCGGCGCCACGCCCGCCGCGAGCGCGGCGCTGGCGCCGCCCGAGGAGCCGCCCGGCGTGCGCTCCCGGTGCCAGGGGTTGCGCGTCACGCCGCAGGCCAGGCTGTCGGTCAGCACCTTGTGCGCGAATTCCGGCAGCGTCGTCTTGCCGATGGGGATCGCGCCCGCGGCGACGAGCCGCTCCACCACTGCCCAGCTTTCCACCGCCGGCGGCGCCTGCGTCGCGACGCTGCCATTGCCGGTCGGCAGGCCGCGCATCGCAACATTGTCCTTCACCGTGAAGGGCACGCCATGCAGGGGCCCGAGCGGGTCGCCGCGCAACACCGCGGCTTCGGCCCGCTTCGCGGCCTCCCGCGCCGCGTCGAACAGCGGCAGCGCGAACAGGTTGAGCCGCGCATGCTGGCGCTCCGCCTGCGCCAGCACCGCCTCCATCACCTCCACCGGGGAGACGCGCTTCGCCCCGATGTCCGCCGCGAGGCGCGTCGCCGGGATTTGCCAGGGTTCCGTCACGCGGTCCGCGCCCGCGCGATCATCGCGTGGAGGCGCACGCTGCCGGCACGGCCGAAATCCGCCGGTCTGGCCGGCCGACCTCGTTCAGAGCGGCATGCACCGCACCACGTCGTCATGCCCGCGTGCCAGCGTGGCGAAGGTTCCGGCCGGGCATTCCTGCTGCGCGTAGCTGGCGTTCGGCAGGCCGCTCTGCCAGCCCGCGACGCTGCTCTGTGCCGGCGCGCAGCGGGTGCGGCCATTGCGCCGCGTGCACTCCTGCGCAGCGTTGCGCGGCACGGCAGCCGCGGAGGTGCCGCGCGCGGCGACGCCGTTGCGCGAGCTGCGCGATGTGGTCTGCTGGCGCGACGTTGTCTTCTGGCGCGACGTGCTGCGCGAGGCCGCAGAGTCACGCGACGAGGACCGGGAGGAGGCGCTGCGCCGCGTGGTCTCTTCCCGCGTGCTGCGGGACCGCGCCTCCTGGGTCTGCTGCGCCTGCGCGCTTCTGCCGGCTGTTGTCCGCGTCGTGTCGTCGCGCCGCGCGGCTTCCGCCGTCGGCAGCGAGCAGGCAAGAACGATCAACGCCAGCAGGATCCTGCGCATGCGTACGGTCATCCCCTTCTGGTGCTGCCGCCCACCGACGGGGCGGCCGGTCCCCCCTGGACCACGTCACGACGGTGAGTCTCTAGACCCGTGTCGCGTGGCCGTGTCAACGCCCGATCTTCAGATTCTAGGTGAGGTGCGGACGGCCCCGCCAATCGCGGCTCTGCATCTCGTGCAGGCGGCTTGCCGTGCGGGCAAACATCGCCGCATTCTCGCCACGTTCGTAGATGCGATCGGGGCTCGCCGCCGCACTCGCGACCAGCTTCACGCGATGCTCGTACAGCGCGTCCACCAGCGTGATGAAGCGCTTCGCCTTGTCGAAATTCTCCTCGCCGAGTCGCGGGATTCCGTCCAGCAGCAGCGTGTGGAAATGCGTCGCGACGGCGAGATAGTCCGCCGGTCCCAGCGGCTGCCCGCAGAGCGAGTCGAAGTCGAATCGCGCCACGCCCTCCACCGCCTGCGGCACCGTGATCGCGCGGCCGAGCAGCGTCAGCTTCATCGGCGCGCCGTGGTCCTGCCCCGTCAGGTCGCGGAAGGCGCGATCCATCGCGGCCTCGGCGCGCGCATCCGCCGGCATGTGCCAGGTCGGCATGTCGAGCATGCGTTCCCGCCGGTAGTCGCGCGCGGCGTCCAGCACCAGCACCTCCAGCCGCCGCTTGATCAGCGCGATGAAGGGCAGGAAGGCGTCGCGCCCTGGCCTGCCCTTGAACAGGTCGTCGGGCGCGGTGTTGCTCGTCGCGACCACGACGGTGCCGCGCGCGAACAGCGCCTGGAACAGCCGGCCGAGGATCATCGCATCGGCGATGTCGTGCACCTGGAACTCGTCGAAGCAGAGCAGCGCCGCCTCCTCCGCGATCGAATCCGCAAGCGGCGGGATCGGATCGGCGTCGCGCGGGTCGCGCGCGGAGGGAACGTCGCCATGCCGGCGCTTCCAGGCGTGGATGCGCGCATGCACGCGGTGCTGCATGAATTCGTGGAAGTGGATGCGCTGCTTGCGCGGCACCTCGGCCGTCGCGAAGAACAGGTCCATCAGCATGGACTTGCCGCGCCCGACCTCGCCGACGAGGTAGAGCCCCATCGGCGTGCCGGCCGGCGCCTCTTCCGGCGCCACCGGCTTGCGGCGCAGGAAGCGCCCGAAGAAGCCTCCCTGCTCGGGTTCCTCCGGATGCGGGTCGTAGCCGCGGGTGCGGCGCCAGAGATCCTGCAGCATCTCCGCCGCGCGGGCCTGGGCGGGATCGGGTTGCAGCGTCCCCTCGGCGACCATGGCGCGATAGGCGGGCAGGGGGCCCCCGGCCGGGGCCCCGGCGGCGGGCGAGGCATCCATCGGCGGCGCGATACGCCGCGCGTCGCCTGGCGGCAACCCGGCCGCGGTTGACGCCCCGCCCCCCCCCCCCCCCGCCGGCGCGGGGCCCGGCCCCCCCCCCGGGTGGCGCCAGGCGCCGCCCGGTTCTACGCGCCCGCCGGCGGGG
>NZ_JBWXTD010000006.1:256103-261958 GCF_056682175.1 Falsiroseomonas sp. RANM36 | reverse complement strand
CTCCGGTTTCTCCGGCAGGTCGAGCAGTGCGCGGATCGGCGGGTTGTGGGCGTAGAGCCCGTCCCCCCCCCGCCGCCCCCGCCCCCCCCCCCCCCGCGGCCCCCCCCGCGCCCCCCCGCCCCGCAGCCTGCGCGGAGCCATGCCGCCCCCGCTGATGCCTCCTGGCGCCGCCCTGTTCTACGCGCCGGACGGCTACGACACGTCCCGACCGCGCCTGATGGGCCGCCATGCGGCGGGGGAGGGGTTCCTTGCCGGCCTCGTCCGGCATGCCGGCTTCGCGCGCATCGTGGCGCTGACCCGCGGCGAGGCCCATGCCGAGGCCTTTCGCCGCCATGTCGCGGCCTTGGGCGGCACCGTCCCGGCCGAGGCGATCCCGGACCACGAACTGCACCGCCTCGCCGGCATCGGTTGCCTGCTGCTGCCCGGGCCGGGACTCGGCGACCATGCCTGGCGGCGACGGCGGATCGGCTCCGCCACGGGCTGGTCGCTGGTCGGCATCACCCACACCATCGCCTCCGCCGGGGCGATGGATTCCATCCTAGACAGCCTGGTCGCGCCCGTGCAGCCCTGGGATGCGATCGTCTGCACCTCCGCCCCGGTGCGCGGCGCGGTGCTGCGGCTTCTCGAGATGCAGGGCGCCTATCTTGCCCGCCGGCTCGGCGCCACGCGCATCGAGGGGCCGACGCTGCCCGTGATCCCGCTCGGCGTGGATTGCGCGGCGCTGGCGCCCGATCCCGCGGCGCGGGTGGAGTGGCGCGCGCGGCTGAATCTCGCCGAGCAGGACGTCGCGGTGCTGCATCACGGCCGCCTTTCCTTCCACGCCAAGGCGCATCCGCTGCCGATGTTCCTCGCCCTCGGGCGCGCCGCCGCCGCGGCGCCGCCGCGCGCGCGGGTGGTGCTGATCCTCTCCGGCTGGTTCGCCGACGACACGCAGCGCCGCGCCTTCCATGAGCAGGCGAAGGCGGTCGCGCCCGGCCTGGAGCTGCGCCTGGTCGAGCGGCCGGAGACCGGCACCACGCTGCGCAACGCCGCGGACATCTTCACCCTGCTCTCCGACAACGTGCAGGAGAGCTTCGGCCTCGCGCCGGTGGAGGCGCTGGCGGCCGGGATGCCGGTGGTCGGCACCGACTGGGACGGGCTGAAGGACACGATCCGCCACGGCGAGACCGGCTATCGCGTGCCGACCACGCTCGGCGGCCCGATGCCCGACCTCGGCGAGCGCCACGACGCCGGCTTCGACAGCTACGATTCCTTCATCGCCGGCGTCGCGCAGTTCACCGCCGTGGACGTGCCCGCCGCCGAGGCCGCCTTCGCCGCGCTGATCGCCGATCCCGTCATGCGCAGGGCGATGGGCGCGGCCGCGCGGCGCGATGCCCTGGCGCGGTTCGACTGGCCCGTGGTCATCGGGCAGTGGCGCGCGCTGTGGGCGGAGCTGGCGCGGCTGCGCCGGGAAGCGCGGGCCGAGCGCGCGGCCCCGCTGCGCGGCGAGGCGCGGGTGCCGCACCGGCCCGATCCCTCGATCCTCTTCGCCGACTACCCGACGCGCCGCCTGGCGCCGGAGACGCGGCTGATGCTGCCGCCGGGCGAGGATGCGGCCGCGGTGCTCGCGCGGCTGCGCGCCTATGTCGCACTGCCCGGGGCGGTGCCGCGGCGCGACCTGCTGGCCTCGCTCGAGTCGATCCAGCTGGCGCTGGAGGCGCTGGAGCAGGGGCCGGCGACGGCGGCCCGGCTCACGGCGGAATTGCAACCCATGCGCGCATGGCGTATGAGTCGTTCGCTTGGTTGGTTACTCAAGCTGGATCTGCTGCGACTCGCCGACGGGTAGCGGCCCCGCCGCGGCTTTCGCATCGATTTCGGATCGTCTTCGGGCTTCGGTGCGGCCGCGCATCTAGTCTCTCCGCGCAGGCCTCGTGGAGAGCCGCATGCCGTTTCATGCCGCGCGCCGACCCACGGCGCGGGAGAAGACAGCCTTGCCGCATCGCGGCCCGGCCCCCTGGCGCAGTGTCGGAACCCTGACATACCATCAGGCAGGGTTAGGCTTGGGCGCGGGGTATGGAGATCAGGGGCAGCGCGCGGAAGGTCCGGTTCGGCGAATGCCTGCTGGACGAGGGCCGCGGCGTCCTGGTGGCGCCGGGTGGTGCGGAGACGGTTCTGCGCCCGAAGACGCTGGATCTGCTCCGCCTGCTGCTGGCCAATGCCGGGCGCGTGGTGCCGCGGGCGGAGATCCTGGATGCGGTCTGGCCGGGCGTCTTCGTCACCGACGACAGCATCACCCAATGCGTCGTGGAGCTGCGCAAGGCGATGGGGCCCGGCGGCGCCGGCACGCTCAGGACGCTGCCGCGCCGCGGCTATCTTCTCGAATCCGCCGTGGCGGCGGAGGCGCCCGTTGCGCCGCCTGGACCGGCCCCGATGTCGCGCCGCGCCGACGAGCGGCCCTCCATCGCGGTGCTGCCCTTCCGCGCCAGCGCGACCGATCCGCAGGACGCCTACTTCGCCGACGGCATCATCGAGGGGATCGTGCATGTCCTCTCGGGCCTCGACGGGCTGTTCGTGGTGAGCCGCGGCTCGGCGCTGGCCTTCGCGCAGACCTCGCTCGACCCGCGCATGGCGGGCAGCGAGCTCGGCGTCCGCTACGTGCTCTATGGCGGCGTGCGGCGGGCGGGCGGGAAGCTGCGCGTGACCACCGAGCTGAGCGAGACGGAGCGCGGCACGATCCTGCGCGCCGACCGCTACGACGGCGAGGCCGCCGACCTGTTCGAGGTGCAGGACCGGATCGCCGAGCGCGTCGCCACCACCATCCTGCCGCAGGTCAAGGCCGAGGAACTCGGCCGCGCCATGCGCAAGCCGCCGAGCAGCCTGACGGCCTACGACTTCGTGCTGCGCGCGCTCGACAAGCTGCAGCGGCTCGACCGCGTCAGCTTCAGCGAGGCCCGCGACCTGCTTCTCAAGGCGACGGAAGTGGACGACGGCTACGGCCTCGCCTACAGCCATCTCGGCTGGTGGTACTCCTTCCGCGTGGCCCAGGGCTGGTCGCCCGACCCGGCGGCCGATGCGCGTTCGGCCGGCGAGGCCGCGAAGGCGGCGCTGGCGCGCAACCCTTCGGACGCCTTCGCCATGGCGCTGCAGGGCATCCTGCTCGGCTACATGCGGATCGACTACGACATGGGCCGGGAGCTGCTCGACAAGGCGGTCACGCTGATGCCGAGCTGCGCGCTGGCCTGGAGCTGGGGGGCGCTGATGCGCTGCTGGTCGGGCGAGGGCGCAGAGGCGGTGCGCTGGGCCCGGCGCGGCGTGGACCTCGCGCCCTTCGATCCCTTCGCCTTCCTGCACCAGGATTTCCTCGGCGTGGCCCACTATGTCGCCGGCGACTACGACAGCGCGATCGCCTGCTGCCGCACCTCCATCGTGCTGCAGCCGCAGCATGCGCCGACCTGGCGCAACCTGATGGCCGCCTTCGCCGCGAGCGGTCGGCTCGATGAGGCGCGCGCCCTGTGCGATCACCACGCGAAGCTCGAACCCGGCTTCAGCCTGCGCCGCTTCGCTTCGCGCACGCCGTGGCGGGGCGAGGCGCTTGAGGCCTATGTGGAGCACCTGCGCCTCGCGGGGCTGCCCGAGTGAGGATGCGGAGGACACCACGCAATGAGCAACATGTCGAACATGAGCAACATGTCCAACATGTCCAACATGTCGAACATGGCCAATGCCGGCGCCTCGGGCGGCGGGCGCGCGATCCTGCCCGATCGCGGCGACCTGCCCTTCGTCTCCGCGGTGGAGGGCGGCAAGCGCATCGCCGATGACCAGCGCGTCGATTCCGGCAAGATCGGCTACGCGCGGAACTGGTCCGCGAACTGGGCAGCGTGGGGCGTCCTCGCCGACTTCACCGGCACGCCGGACTGGCAGGCCGTGCTGAAGGCGAAGCGCCTCACCGCGGACGCGCATCTCGTGCAGCACTGGACCAGCTACTACGGCCAGCCGGGCGCGCCGAAGAGCGAGAGCGAGGAGATCGAGGAGCTGATCCGCGCCGCCGAGGACGAGCGCAGCGACGCGGCGGGCGAGATCATCGCACACACCGATGAGATCATCAGCGACTTCCTGACCCTGGTCACCGTGGCCCCGTCGCAGGGCGCGACGGTCCGCATGGCCTTCGCCGCGGGCACGCTCGGCACGCTGGTGGTCATGCACTACAAGCGCCTCTTCAACCGGGCGCGGCCGGTGCAGATGTGCCCCGCGCTGCGGCCGATCATCCCCACCCCCGGCCACGCGGCCTATCCCAGCGGCCACGCCACGCAATCCCATCTGATCGCGGGCGCGCTGAAGCTGGTGGTGCCGGAGGTGTATCACCGCACCCTGGATGCGCTGGCGGCGCGGATCGCGCGGAACCGGGAGATCGCCGGCGTGCACTACCGGACCGATTCGCTCGCCGGGCGCGACCTTGCCAAGAGCACGCTCAAGATCTTGCAGACGGTGCCGAACTTTGCCGAGCTGCGCAAAGACGCAGCGCGCGAGTGGTCCTGAGCCATGTCCTCCTCGCCAGGCGAAGCAGGGCGCCCGCCCAGGCTGGTCACGCGCGGCGCCGCCGATAAACGCCTGCTCAAATTCTGGGACGAGCTGGATTTCGGCGAAGGCTGCGAGGATGTCGCGCCGCCCCCGCCCGGCCAGGCGCGCGACATGCGCCGCGCGCCCCGCGGCGAGGCACCGGGCGCGAGCAACAGCGGCAGCGCCCTCGGCACGCATCTGTCGAGCAGCATCAACTGGTCGGGCGCCATGCTGCGCGCGCGCGACGGGCTGCGCTTCAACGCGGTGGCGGCGCGCTGGCGCATCCCGCAGGCGACGCGGCCGGCGGATGCCGAGGGCCGCGCCACGCCGCTTCCCGACCTGCCGCCGCGAAAGCGCGACCTGGCGCTGGGGGATGCGTATCCGCTGCCCGAGAGCTGGCGCTGCTCGATCTGGGTGGGCCTCGACGGGCACCGGCTCGCCTCGAATTCGCTGCCGCAGATCGGCACGACGCTGAAGGTCGAGGTGAAGGAGAACGGGAAGGTCGAGACCAGCGCCTATGCCTGGCTCCAGTGGTACGTCCGCGGCAAGCAGTACGACGAGGTCGTGCTGCAGAAGGATGGCGCGCCGTTCCCGGTGAACCCGGGCGAAAGCGTCACGGCCTGGCTCCGGCTGCTGGACCGCCGGCGTGTCCTGTTCAGGATGCGCAACGAAAAAGGGGACGTCGCCGGCGCGATCTGGCGCTCGGGTCCCCCCGGCGACGGCGCGGCGTTACCGGGCGAGCAGCAGGCGCACGAGGTGCCGGCGCCGGTCGAGGGGGCCGCCGCCGCCTTCGTCGTGGAGCGCCCGACGGTGATGGCCAGGAACCCGGTGCCGACACAGCGCGGCTACGAGCTCTACCCGCTGCCGCAGTTCGACGCGGTGGAGTTCAAGCGCTGCGCCGCCGCGCTGCATGATCCCGACCAGGACGGCTTCGATCAGGCGCAGCGCCTGGAAGACCTGCGCGGCGCGGAGGTGATCCGACTGATCCGCCAATCGGCCGATCCCTTCCGCGTCCGGAGCTATCTCCGGCCGGAACTCAACAAGCGACAGACGGGCTTTCGGGCGCGCTACTGGCCGCCGCCGGCGTCGAAGCCGCCTAACCGCGACGCCTGAACCGCTCCACCGCCGCCACCAGCGCGGTGCGCACCCCCGGCTCCAGCGCCGAATGCCCGGCATCCGGCACGATGGTCAGCCTGGCGCGCGGCCCGGCCGCGCGGGCGCGACGCTGCGCATCTTCTACTCCTTCATGCCGCCGATCTGCGGGGGGCGGATGTGGACCACGCTGTCCACCTGGTCGCTGATCATCCCCGCGCTCGGCA
>NZ_JBWXTD010000006.1:244222-256093 GCF_056682175.1 Falsiroseomonas sp. RANM36 | reverse complement strand
GGCCCCCCGCGCCTACGCCCGGCCCCCGGCCCGCGGGCCCGCGGGGGCGGGGGCCCCGCCCGCGGCCAGGTCGAAGGCGGTGTCGGGCGGGCAGACCATGTCGTAGCGGCCCTGCACGATCTCCGCCGGGACATGGCCGATGCGCTCCATGCCGCCCAGCAGCCCCTCCGGCGGCAGGAACAGGTCGTTCGCAAAATAGTGCGCCTCGATCCGGGCGAGGCCGAGCGCGCTGCGGTCCTGCGCGAAGCTCGCCACCGTCTCCGGGCTCGGCAGCAGGGTGGAGCAGGAGCCTTCATAGAGGCTCCAGGCCCGCGCCGCCGGGCCATGCACCAGCGGATCGGGGTCGCAGAGGCGGCGCAGATAGGCGCCGAGCAGGTCGTTGCGCTCCGCCGCCGGGATGTGCTCCGCGAAGGCGGCCCAGGCATCGGGGAAGACGCGGCGCAGGCCGTAGAGGAACCACTCCACCTCGGTCTGACGGCCCAGGAAGACGCCGCGCAGCACGCAGCCGGCCACGCGCTCCGGGTGCGCCTGGGCATAGGCGAGCGCGAGGGTCGAGCCCCAGGAACCGCCGAAGAGCAACCATTTCTCGATGCCGAGGAAACGGCGCAGCACCTCGATGTCGGAGACCAGGTGCGGCGTGGAATTTTCCCGCAGTTCGCCCAGCGGGCGGGAGCGGCCGGCGCCGCGCTGGTCGAAGATCACGACGCGCCAATGGCCGGGATCGAAGAAGCGGCGATGGATCGCCCCGGCCCCGGCGCCGGGCCCGCCATGCAGGAACAGCACGGGCTGGCCGCGCGGGTTCCCCACCTGCTCCCAATACATGACATGCCCGCCCGAGAGCGGCAGCAGGCCGGTTTCATAGGGAGCGATGTCGGGAAAGAGGTCGCCGCGCGGCATGGCCCCGAGGTTTAGCGATGCCCCCCGCCGGTGGGCAAGGCGCGCTCGCGCCGCCGGGCTTCCCGATGCGCTTGCTTCATGCCCCTGCGCGGCAAGTTTGGCACGGTCCCCTCTTCGCCCCGAGCCGGAAGCTGCCTAGTTTGAGGGTGATGGCCGAGATCCCCTCGCCCGGCTCACGCTCCGCCCCGTCCGGCACGCTCCGTTGCGGCGTCTGCGGCACCGAGAGCCGGCAACCACCCTTCCGCCCCGCGCCGCCGGAGCAGCCGCCGGATCTCGACCTGCGGCCGGGCGAGCCGGTGCGCTCCACCATGGCGCGCTGGCTGCAGCAATGCCCCAATTGCGGCTACTGCGCCCCCGACATCAGCCGCGCCCATCCGGCCGCCGCCGAGGCGGTGCGCGCCGCCCCCTTCCGCGCCCTGCTGGCCGACACCTCCATCCCCCCGCTCGGCCGGCGCTTCCTGGCCTGGGCCCTGGTGCTGGAGGAGACCGGCGCGTTGCATGCCGCGGCGGAGGCCACGCTGCAGGCCGCCTGGGTGGCCGACGATCTCGGCCGGCCCGACCTCGCGCGCAGCTGGCGGCTGGACGCGGTGGCGCTCTGGCGCGGCGGCCCGCCGCTCGATCTCGAGCAGTCCGTGCGGGTGGTGGATGCGCTGCGCCGCGCCGAGGCCTGGGACGATGCGGCCAGCACCGCCGATGGCATCGCCAAGCAGTCCCCGCCCGAGGCGGTGGCGCAGGTGGTCATGCTGGAACAGCGCCTGATCGAGGCCGGCGATGCCGGCCGGCATACGGTGGCCAGCGCGCTGCCGCCCCCCTCCCGCCGGCCGCATGTCACGCACCAGAAGATCGCCCCGCGCGGCGAGGGGATCTGGGCGAAGCTGAAGCGGTTCTTCGGCGGGAAGGGGTAAGCCTAGCTTTCGAGAGAGGAAAGAGACTGATGACCGTCAATTGGTCGTCACGGATGACCGGCGTAACGAGCACAGATTATGAGGTCTCTGCTCTTCAGGGAGACTTCCGGCGTTATGCTCGCGTGTTGCTCGATGTCCTCGAGAAAGGATCGAGCGGAACTGACGAGTCGGATTTCGAGGCAGCCCTGTCGTATTTCGGTTTCAGTCACACGACAACGAGCCACGCTCAAGAAGCGTACGACGACGTATATGTCACGAGGTCTGTTGGACGCGACTTCCAGGGCATGAGCGCTCGCCCGGAGTGGGTACAAGTGGATGACCCGAGCTTGGCACGGCAGGTCGCCCGGCTCACCGACGATCTGCGCAAGCTCATTGCACTTTTGAAGGCCGATAACGGTCCTGAGCCGGCTGTCATGCCGAACGCCGAGAAGAAGCAGCTACTCGTTGTCCTCGAAGAGGCTCGGCTGGAGCTCTCCGAAGGATCTCACGCGAACAAAAGCGCTCTGCGCGGACTGGCCCTCTGGCTCGGAAAGTTGAGCCGCACGATCGGCGAGAAGTATCTCACCTCTCAACTAGGTGCTGCGATGGACGAGGTGGGAACCCGGATCTCGGATTTCGTGCGGAATTTGCCTGCTGGCAGTTTCAAGCTACCGTGGTGACTGAGATAACTGCGGCGGCTGGGCTCAACCCTCCGCCGGTTCGTCCTTGATGTAGGGCTCGACCTTGCCCTGCAGCTTGATCGTCAGCGGGTTGCCCTTGCGGTCCAGCGTCTTGCCGACGGCCACACGGATCCAGCCCTCGCTGATGCAGTATTCCTCGACATTGGTCTTCTCCGCCCCGTTGAAGCGGATGCCGATGCCGCGCTTGAGCAGCGCCTCGTCATGATGCGGGCTGCGCGGGTCGACGGAGAGGCGGTCGGGCAGGGTGTCGGTCATGGCGGGGCGCTGATACTCCGGGCCGCCGCCTGCGTCGATTCCACTCCCCACGCGCGCGGGGTCGTGCCAAGCCGGGCGCGGAAATGGTGGCGCAGCGTCGCCGCCGTGCCGAAGCCGACCGCGGCCGCCACGGCCTCCACCGTCAGGCGGCGCGTCTCCAGCAGGTCCTGCGCGCGGCGGAGGCGTTCGGCGATCAGCCAGTCGCCGGGGCTCATGCCCGTCGCCTCCCGGAAGCGGCGATGCAGGCCGCGCGGGCTGGTCGCGGCCTCCCGCGCGAGGCGGGCGACGCTCCAGGGCTCGTCGAGCCTCTGGCGCACCGCATCCAGCGCGGCGGCCAGCCTTGCGCCGCTGCCGCGCGCCGGCGGCACGGGCCGCGCCAGGCGCTGCGCCTGCGCGCCGTCGCGATGCGCCGGCACCACCAGGCGCTGCGCCACCAGGTTGGCGGCCGCGGCGCCGAAGTCGCGGCGCACCAGATGCAGCATCAGGTCGAGCCCGGCGGCGCTGCCCGCGGCAGTCAGCACGCTGCCCTCATCCACATAGAGCACGTCCGGCACGATGGTGACGCCGGGATAAAGGGCCGCGAGCGCGGCGTGGTAGCGCCAATGCGTGGTGGCCCGGCGGCCTTCCAGCAGCCCGGCGGCGGCGAGCACGAAGACGCCCGAGCACAGCGAGAGCAGCCGCGCGCCGCGCCCATGCGCCGCCCGCAGCGTGTCGCACAGGATGGGCGGCACCGGCGCCTCGACGCCGCGCCAGCCGGGGATGACGATGGTGCCGGCCCGGTCCAGCACCTCGAGCCCGCCATCGGCGGTGACGGTCAGCCCACCCGCCGCGCGCAGCGGGCCCGGCTCCAGCGCGGCCACGGCGTAGCGGTACCAGCCCGGCCCCATCTCCGGCCGCTGCAGCGCGAAGACCTCCGCGGCGCAGCCGAATTCGAAGGTGCAGAGCCCGTCATAGGCCAGCACCGCGACCAGGGCGTTGGCGGGAGGGTCTGGCAGGATCTTGCGCTTCCCTGGCATCGCCGTCCCTCACGCACTCCGTGCTCCGGCGCGTATCTGGCAGGAATTGCGGGGCTCGCGGAGTCCCGAGATGGTCACGGAGCGTCAAGATCATGCCAAGTCCCGTTACCGAGGTGGCGCCTGTCGCGCCGGCCGAGATGGCCGACCATGCGCTGCGGCGCCTGGCGCTGGAGACCGATTGCGCCGATGTCCATGCCGCGCTGTCGGCCGGCGCGGCGGATTTCGTGCTGCTGGACGTGCGCGGCCGGGCGGCCTTCGGCGCGGCGCATGTCCCCGGGGCCGTCTCGCTGCCGCATCGCGACATCACCGAGGCGCGGCTTGCGCGCTGGCCGGCGGAGACGCTGTTCGTGGTCTATTGCGCGGGGCCGCACTGCAACGGCGCCGATCGCGCGGCGCTGCGCCTCGCGGGACTCGGGCGGGCGGTGAAGACCATGCCGGGCGGCATCACCGGCTGGCGCGACGAGGGGCTGCCCTTGGCGAGCGGGCGTGATTGAAACTCAGACGCCTTCCATGGTCACGCGGTACGCGTCCGGCGGGTCGGCATTGGCCCGGAGCCACTCCGGCCCGCCCTGCGCCACCCAGCTTGCGGCCGCGAGTCGCGAGGCCAGCACCAGCGCCGCCAGGTCCTCCGCGCGGTAGGTCCAGCGCGCCTGCGCCGCGACCACGATCTGCCCGAGGAACTCGCCGCGCCACCACATCGGCGCATAGGCCGAGGAGCCCATGCGCGACGTCTTGAGATACTGGCGAAAGTTCCGGTCCTCGTCGGTGTTCGCCAGCAGCAGCGGCTGGCCGCTCCGCATCACGCGGCCGGGATGGCCGCCCTCGATCGGGATCATCAGCCGCGCCTGCTCGGGCGGGAAGCCGACATTGCCGACCAGCATGTGCCAGCCCCGATCCGGCGTGACGAGGAAGCAGCCGGAGACGCGGTAGTCGCGCTCGCCCGGCCTCAGCGCGCCCGGCCGCGCCGCCGCGCCATGGTCGCCGAGCGCCGCATGGCAGAAGGTCACGAGCGCGCGCATCGCCGCCTCCGGCCCCTCCGCCGCGCTTGCCGCCGCGCCGGCTTCCGCGAGGCCGGCGATCACCTGCTCGGCGAAGCCTGTCATGCCGCGAATCTCCCGCCCGGCCGCAGCGACGCTCCGCCGCGCGGCGGCACGGGTCAAGCCGGTTGCACGCGGCGCAACAGCGGCGGCGTGGAGTTCGGCGATGCCGCGGCACTCGCCGCGCTGATCGCCGGGCGCGACGCCGCGCTGCCGGCCGCAGGCGAGTAGCCAGGCCCGAACCCGCATCGCTGCATGGGCCGCCTGCGCCCATGCCGTTTCGTCGGCATCCTGGCCCTGCCTATCGTCCCGCCCATGCCGCGGCACCTGCCGCGGCGCGCGACGAACCGCCACCGAACCGCATCGCCCCCCGCAGCGGCATTGCCGCGGCCATGGGAGAGCCTTGCCCGCGGCCCGTCGCCCGCAACGCACAGACGATGGGAGAACGCAGCCATGCCCGAGCGCCATTTTCCGAAGCCGATCCGCGGGACGGAATACCCCGACACGCTGCTTGCCGATCTTGCCGCAGCCGATGCGCTCTGGCGCTCGGACCACTACCTGCTCCACGATGGCGGAACGCAGCACGACTACTGGTACTGGAACCGCCAGATCCATGCCCTCGGCGGCAGCGACCAGGTCCTGCGCGACCGCCCGGGCGACTATCACGACGGCCTCAACAACGACTTCCCCGACTCCTTCTACATCAGCCAGGGCAATGTGCTGGTCCATGGCGGCAGCGGCAGCGACGAGATCAGCTACGAGCTGTTCTGGAGCGCCATCGAGATCGACCTCGACATCAATGACGGCCAGGGCCATGGCTTCGCGGAGGCGCGCTCGATCAACGATGTCGGCACCTTCGGCGGCGACTACCTCAAGAGCTTCGAGCACGCGACCGGCACCGCCTACAGCGACAGGATCACGGGCAACGGCGGCGGCAACTTCCTCCGCGGCCTCGGCGGCAACGACGAGATCTTCGGCGAGGGCGGCAACGACACGATCCATGGCGGGCTCGGCGCCGACACGGTGGATGCCGGCACCGGCAACGACCAGGTCCAGGGCAATGACGGCCATGACAGCCTGCGCGGCGGCACCGGCAACGACAAGCTCTGGGGCGGCGACGGGAACGACAGTCTCCACGGCGACGCCGGCAACGACACGATCTGGAGCGGCGAGGGGCGCGACGAGCTCTACGGCGGCACCGGCAACGACCAGCTCTGGATCGAGGGTGCGCATGGCAGCGAGGCGCATGGCGAGGCCGGCAACGACATGCTGACCAGCGATGCCGGCAACCACTGGCTGTTCGGCGGCAGCGGCAACGACATGCTGTTCGGCAACGGCGGCGCCGACACCCTTCGCGGAGACGAGGGCAACGACACCATCAATGGCGGCGGCGGCACCGACACCGCGCTCTGGACCGGCGGCCAGGCGGTGGTGCTGACGCTGAACAACAGCGGCAACGGCACGGCCACGCAGGGCCTCTACACCGACGTCCTGGCCGGCATCGAGCGCGTGAACACCGCCGCCGGCCACGACCTGCTCAGCTTCGGCTCGCAGGCGAACCGCGCCGATGCCGGCGGCGGCAACGACACGATCGACGGCGGCGCCGGCAACGACACGCTGCTCGGCAACATCGGCGACGACTCGCTGATCGGCGGATCGGGCAGCGACAACCTGATCGGCGGCAGCGGCAAGGACCGGCTGTCCGGCGGCAGCCAGGACGACATCCTGAACGGCGGCGGCGACAACGACACCCTTGCCGGCGGCCAGGGTGCGGACACCATGACCGGCGGCGGCGGCAAGGACGGCTTCATCTGGACGACCGGCGACTGGGGAACGGACGTCATCACCGACTTCGCCATCGGCTGGGACTGGATCGGCTTCGACGGCTTCCTCGCCGACCCGGTACGGATGGGCGAGAGCCATGTCGGCAAGGTCTTCGCCTTCGCCGCGGAGGGGGGGAATTCGACCGTGCTGACGGCCGCGACCACCGGCGGCTGGCAGCCCTTCGTGATCCTGCGCGGCCATGACGACCCGAACCTGGTCTGGCAAGCGATCCAGGACGGCAGCCTGTTCAGCGCGACGCCGCTCAACGGTGGGGCGCCGGGCGGATTCGACCTCCTGTGACCGGCCCTCCCGCGCGGCTGCCGGCCGCGCGGGTCCGGCATCAACACAGTAACATCCCGCTGGCGTTGATCCCGAAATATTCGTATTGACTTACGTCAAGGCGCGGCCGGCCTTGCCTCTGCTCTCACTCTGCCGATGAGGGCTCCGGCCCATGCCGGATCGGGGGGAACGCATGGACGGCATCGCAGGCCGGCACTGGCGTCCGCCGCGGGCGCCGCGGCTGACAGCGGCGGAAGCGCGCCAGGCCGAGTTCCTGTTCGGCGGGCTGCATTGGCGCAGCGAGCGCCTGGCCGAGGCGGTCTTCGCCAATCTCGGCTACCGCGCCCGGGCCCTGCCGACGGCGACCCGCGCCGACCTGATGACCGGGCGCGAGCTGGCCGATATCGGGCAATGCTGCCCGACCTCCTTCACCACCGGCAACCTGGCCAACTTCCTGCGCGGCGAGGCGGCACATCACGGGGCGCAGGCGGTCCGCGACCGCTACGTCTTCCTCACCGTCGGCTCCTGCGGCGCCTGCCGGTTCGGCCAGTATCACCAGAGCTACGACCTGGCGCTGCGCAACCTCGGCCTCGAGCGGTTCCGCATGCTGCTGCTGGCGCAGGACCGGGTGGACCAGTCGGACGGCGCCGCGGATGCCTTCCAGCCGGAGCTGCCGCTGATCCTCGGGGCCGTCTGGGCCTGCTTCTGCGGCGACCTGATCCAGGCGATGGAGTATCGCACGCGGCCCTTCGAGCACGAGCCCGGCGCCACGGAACGCGCCGTGCGCGAGAGCGTGGACCTTCTCGCGGAGGCCTTCCGCAACCGCCCGAGGCGCGGCGAGAAGTGGGGCACGCTCGCCTGGCATCTCGCCACGCCCTATTTCACCGATGCGCTGCGCCAGGCGCGGCGCCGCTTCGACGCGGTTTCGGTGGACCGCCTGCGGGTGAAGCCCGTCGTCAAGATCACCGGCGAGTTCTACCTGCAGACCGTCGAGGGCGAGCCGAACTACAACATCCATCGCTGGCTCGAGGCCGAGGGGGCGGAGGTCTATCCGGCTTCCATCGCCGTCTGGCTCGACTACCTGATCCGCTTCGCCAGGCAGGAGGCGGAGGACCGCCGCGCGACGATCAGGCATGCCGGCCTGCGCATCGCGGCCGCTGCGGCGCTGCAGCGCGTGCTGCGATTCACCTATGACCGGCTGCGCCGCGCGCTGAACCACATCCCGCACGAGATGCCGCGGCAGGAGGAGCTGCGCGCGCTCGCCGCGCCCTATTTCCACCACCGCATGTCCGGCGGGGAGGGCGACATGCTGATCGGCAAGGCGATCTGGGCGCACAAGCACCGGCATGCGCACATGACCTGCGAGCTGTCGCCCTATGCCTGCATGCCGAACACGATGAGCGTCGGCGCGATGGCGCGCGTGCTCGGCGACCACCCGGACCTGCTCTATGCACCGATCGAGGTGAAGGGCGATGCCGAGGTTCACGCGCTCTCCCGCTGCCAGATGATCCTGACGGAAGCGAAGAAGCGCGCCGCGGCGGAGTTCGACCAGGCGCTGAAGGCGGCGGGCATGACGCTGGACCAGGCGCGGGAGCGGGCGGCGAACGATCCCGACCTCAACCGCGCGACCTGGAAGCTGCCGCATCGCGGGGCGGCGGGCACGGCGGCAAACGCCGTGCTGCACATGGCGGGGAAGCAGCTGTGATGCGCACGCTCGGCATCGATGTCGGCTCCACCACCGTCAAGGCGGTGCTGCGCGAGGGCGAGGCGGTGCTGCGGCGCGACTATCAGCGCCACGACACGCACCAGGCGGAGAAGGTGCTGGAGTTCCTGACCCGGATGGAGGCGGAGTGCGGCCTGCAGCCGGGCCGGGACCGGCTGTTCTTCACCGGCTCCGGCGCGGGGCTGATCGCGCCGCTGGTCGGCGGCCGCATCGTGCAGGAGGTCGTCGCCGTCGCCGCCGCGGTGGAGAGGCTGCATCCCGACGTCCACTTCGTCTCCGAGATCGGCGGCGAGGACATGAAGACGATCTTCCTCACCGCCTCCGAGGCGGGGAAGGGCAAGCAGATCTACATGCAGTCCGCCTGCTCCGGCGGCACCGGCACCTTCATCGAGAAGACCGCGCGCAAGCTGCGCATCCCGCCCGAGAAGCTCGCGCGCATGCCCTATGACGGACACACGCTGCACAAGATCAGCTCTAAATGCGGCATCTTCGCCGAGGCGGACGCCAATTCCCTGCTGAAGTCCGGCGTGCGGGTGGAGGAGATCGTCGCCAGCCTGTTCGAGGCGGTGGTCTACCAGAACCTGGCCACGCTCACGAAGGGCAACACGCCGATGCCGCGGGTGCTCCTGCTCGGCGGTCCCAACTGTTTCTTCCAGGGGCTGCAGCAGGCCTGGCGGCACCATCTCGGCCTGCTCTGGCAGGAGCGCGGCGTGGCGCTGCCGGAGGGCGCGACGCCCGAGACGCTGATCACCGTGCCGGAGGATGCGCTGTATTACGGCGCGCTCGGCTGCGTGGAGGTGGCGGGCACCGAGCCGCCGGACTCCGGGCGCTATGTCGGCGCCACGACGCTGCGCTGGTGGGTGGAGGAAGGCCAGCACGCGGCGAAGGCCAAGGAAGGCGGCACGCCGCTCGGCGGCGATCCCGCGGCACTCGCCGAGTTCCGCGCGCGCTACGGCGCAACCGCGGGGCCGCGGCCGGCCGGTGCGGCGGGGCATGCGGGCCCGGTGATCCTCGGCTGCGACTTCGGCAGCACCACGGCGAAGGCCGTCGCGCTCGCGCCCGACGGCAGGCTGCTGCACGCCGCCTACACGCCGTCGAAGGGCAACCCGATCGAGGATGCGCGCGCGCTGTTCCGCGACATCCGCGCGGCGGGGCTCACCGATATCGGCGCGCTGGCGCTCACCGGCTACGGCAAGGACCTGCTGCGCGACATCCTCGGCGCCGACGAGGCGGTGGTGGAGACCGTCGCCCATGCCCGCTCCGCCATCGAGATCTTCCCGGATGCGGAGGTGATCTGCGACGTCGGCGGCACCGACGTGAAGATCATGATGCTGCGCCAGGGCACCGTCTCCGATTTCCGGCTCAATTCGCAATGCTCCTCGGGCAACGGCGCCTTCCTGCAGGGCGTCGCGGAACGCTACGGCATCCGGCTGGCGGATTATGCGGAGAAGGCCTTCGCGGCGCGCGCCATGCCCGCCCTCGCGATGGGCTGCGGCGTGTTCCTGCAATCGGACATCGTCAACCAGCAGCGCAAGGGCTGGGCGGCGGAGGAGATCATGGCGGCCCTCGCCGCGGTGCTGCCGCTGAATGTCTGGGTCTATGCCGGGCAGCTCAACAATCTGCGCGCGGCGGGGCGACGCTTCGTGCTGCAGGGCGGCACGCATCGCAACCTGGCGGTGGTGAAGGCGCAGGTGGATTTCATCACCGCCCGCATCCCGGACGCCGAGATCCGCGTGCACCCCTATGCCGGCGAGGCCGGCGCGATGGGCGCGGCGCTCTCGGCGCTCGACGCCTGGTCGCCGGGCAAGGCCACGCGCTTCCGCGGCTTCGACGCGATCGAGGCGCTGACCTGGCGCACCACGACCAGCGAGGACACCGTCTGCCGCTGGTGCACGGTGAACTGCAAGCGCAGCTTCATCGATGTGGAACTGCCCGGCGCGCCGGGCCGCCCCTGGAGCAAGGTGCCGCTGGATCCCGGATGGCAGCGCATCATCGCCGCCAATTCCTGCCCGAAGGGGCTGGTGGAGGACGTCAACGAGATGCGCGTGGTGAAGGACGCGATGGAGGAGAATGCCGGTGTCTCGCCGAACATTGGTGCCCTGGTTCGCGAGGAAGCCTTCCGCGCCGTCCGCCTCGCCGGCTGAGGCGACGCCGGCGCAGCTTGAGGCGCGGGCGAAGCTGCGCATCGGCATGCCGCGCATCCTGAACGTCTGGTCCACGCATCGCTTCTGGCTGGGCTTCTTCGGCGCGCTCGGCCTGCCGGCGAACCGCCTCGTCTTCTCGAGCGACACCTCCGAGGAACAGTTCCGCGAATTCGGCCGCGGCCGCGGCACGGTGGATTGCTGCTGGCCGGTGAAATGCGCCTCCGCCCACTACGGCGAGCTGATGTTCGGCCAGCGGCGGAAGCTCGACGTGCTGTTCTCGCCGCTGATCTACAACATGCCCTCCGTGCTGGCCGGGCATGTGGTGGACAGCCTCGCCTGCCCGCGCGTCATGGCCGGGCCCGAGATGGTGCGCGCCGGCTTCACGCGGGAGAAGGACCTCTTCGCCGAGGCAGGTCTGCGCTACGTCGCGCCGCTGGTGACGCTGGCCGAGCCGGCGCTGGTGGCGGGCCAGCTCTTCAAGGCCTTCGACGGCATCCTGCCCGGGCTGACGCCGGCGGAGACGGAGGCCGCGGTCGCCGAGGGCTTCGCCGCGCTCGCCCGCTTCGACGCCGACATGCGCGGACGCAGCCGGCACGTCCTGGAACGCTGCGCGGCCGAGGACCGGCCCTGCGTCCTGGTGCTCGCGCGGCCCTACCACATGGACCCCGGCATCGGCCACGAGATCGAGAACGAGCTGCAGAATGCCGGCTATCCCGTGCTGTGGTCGCAATACCTGCCGCACGACGCGGACCTGACGGACTGGCTGTTCGGCGAGGAGGTGCGCGCGGGCCTCGTCGCCTCGGCCTTCGACATCGCCGATGTCTGGCCCTCTTCCTACAGCGCGAACACCAACGAGATCCTGTGGGGTGCCAAATTCGCCGCGCGCATGCCCTGGATCGCCGGCGTGATCCGCCTGGCCAGCTACGAATGCGGCATGGACCAGCCGACCTTCACGCCGGTGCAGGAGATCGTCGAGCATTCCGGCACGCTCTACTTCGCCTTCCAGGAGCTCGATTCCACCAAGCCGGCGGGCTCGGTGCGCATCCGCGTGGAGACCATCCTGCATTACCTCGGCCGCGCCTCGGCCGGGATCATCGCGCGCAAGCGCGCG
>NZ_JBWXTD010000006.1:224709-244122 GCF_056682175.1 Falsiroseomonas sp. RANM36 | reverse complement strand
GCCGCCGCCCCGCGGGGGGGGCGCCGGCGCCCCCCGGCCCCACCCCCCCCGGGGCGGGGGTCCCGCCCCGCCCCGCGTAAACGCCGTTCCAGAACCCCTCGTAGAGCGCCGCCCAGCCCGCATCCCACATGCGCTGGGTCAGCAGCACCCCGATCAGCTCCTCGGCGGGGTCGCACCAGACGCTGGTGCCGAAGCCGCCATCCCAGCCGAACCGCCCCGGAGAGCCCGCCGGCCCGTCGCGACGGGTGACGACGCCAAGGCCGAGGCCCCAGCCGCGCGCCTCCCAGAAGCCGGGGAAGAAGGGCGAGAGCGCCTTCTGCTCCGGCGTCACCTGATCCGTGACCATCGCGGCGACGGTCGTACGCCCGAGCACGCGTAGCTCGCCATGCCGCCCACCGGCCAGCATCATGCGCCCCAGCGCCATCAGGTCGTCCGCCGTGGAGACCAGGCCGCCGGCGCCGGATTCGAATTCGGGCGGCGCGGCGAAGCGCCCGCCGACCGAGGGGTCCATCACCTCCAGCGTGCCGTCGGGGCGGGCGCGGCAGGCCGTCGTCAGCCGGCCGATCTGCGCCTCCGGCACGCTGAAGCCGGTATCGGTCATGCCGAGCGGGCCGAGCGCGCGGTCCTGCAGCACCATGCCGAGCGGCTTGCCCTCGCGCCGCGCCAGCAGCACGCCAAGCAGATCGGAGGCGGTGTGATAGAGCCAGCGCTCGCCCGGCTGGTGCGCCAGCGGCAGCGCACCGATCCGCCGCATATAGGCGTCGGCGTCGCCGGCGAAGGCGAAGGGACCGGGCGCCACGCCGGCCTCCTCCATCGCGACGCGCAGCGGCGGCTTCGGACCGCCGAAGAAATCCAGCGCGCCGAGCCCGCAGCGCATCGTCAGCAGGTCGCGCACCGAGATCGGTCGCTCGGCCGGCACGCCGTCCTGCAGCGACGCGAGCGGCGAGCGCAGGACGCGACGGCCGGCGAGTTCCGGCAGCCACGGCTCCACGGAGCCGTCGAGCGTCAGCCGCCCGTCCTCGACCAGCGCCATGGTCGCGACGGCGAGGATCGGCTTGGTGACCGAGGCGATGCGGAACAGGCTGTCGCGACGCATCGGCACGCCGCCCGGCGCCTGCTCGCCGACATGGCTCGCGCGCAGCGTGCCGCGCCGCCACAGCAGCGCGACCGCGCCGGCGATGGTGCCCTGCTCCACCGCGCGGTGGAGCAGGGCGTCCACGCGCGCGAGACGCGCGGAGGAGAAGGCCGCCACGCGGTCAGGCAGCGCGCCGGTAGCGCGCCGTCATGAAGCGGACCATGGCGCCATCCGGGCCTTCCACCTCGGAGGCGATGAGGCGTGTGTCGTCATCCTGGAGCGTGACGATGTCGCGGTAGCGCGCCATGCCCTCGCCCGACATCGCGGGGCCCGTGGTGTCGAGCAGCAGGGAGCGGCCATCTTCGCTGAGCCTGCCCTCATAGACGAACATGTGCGGCATCATCGAACCGATGAAGCTGCCGCGGAACAGCTTCGCGGCCGCGTCGTAGCCCAGCGCGACCGTCCAGCGCGCCGGGCCGATCCCCGGCATCTCGCCCGCGTTCTCGCCGACCACCCAGAACCCGCCGAGCGAGGTCACGCGCTCCGTGCCGGCGGAGCGCATGACCTGGCCGTCCGGACCGGTGCATTCGCCCTCGAACGCCCAGTCGCCGATCATGCGGTGCAGCCAGCCATGCTCGGGCGCATGCGGCACCGCGCCGGGGCAGAGCGCGCGCGCCTGCAGGACATGGGCGGTGAGCTTGTCGAGCGTCTCGCCCCAGCCCTTCTCGAAGCCCATGTCGAGATGCGCCTGCCGCATCTCCGGCGTCGGGTGCGACCAGCGCACATCGAGGCGCGTGCCCTCGCCCTCCGGCACGAAGGCCAGCGTGCCGACGGCGCCGACCAGCGGACCGCAGGATTCGTCCTTCACCCGCACGACGAGCCGGCGCGACGGCTCGACCGCGTCGATCGCCATGTCGTTCGGGTAGGTCTTCCCTTCCGCGTCGCGCATCAGCGTGCGGTGGAAGCCGCCCGGGCGCAGATCCACCTCGGCCTCCGGCGTCGTCATGCCGTAGGGGCCGAACCAGGCCTTGATCCGCTCCGGCTCCACCCAGGCGGCGAAGACGGCTTCGGGCGCGGCGGGAATGCGCCGCGTCATCACCAGGTCATGCGTGGCGACATGCGTGTCCATCATGCGTCTCCTTCCTCGGATCCTTGGCTCAGCCGCGCGTGGCGGCAGGCTCGTGCAGTGTCACCAGGCGCTCCAGCGATTCCGTCCAGCCGCGGATGTGGCGCGTGGCCGTCGCCTCGTCCGCGAAGCGGTCATGCGTGAGCGTCACCTCGGTGCCCTCCGGCACCGCGCGGAACGCCACCGTCACGCGGGAGACGCGCTCCGGCATGCTGGTCCAGTGCCAGTCGAAGACCAGCAGGCGCTCCGGCTCGATCGCGGTGTAGCGGCCATTCGCCTCGTGCCGCTCGCCGTTGTCCTCGCGCAGCACCACGCGGAAGCGGCCGCCGAGGCTGAGATCGGCCTCGGCCTCCTCGGCGCGCGTGTGGTGCGGGCCGAACCAGAGCATCATCAGCCCCGGCTGCGTCCAGGCGGCCCAGACGCGCGCCGGCGGCGCCTTGATACGCTTCACCAGCGTGAGATAAGGCGCGATGACGTTCACCGGCCGTCCTCCAGCATCGCGGCGAGCCGGTCGAGGCCCTCGCCCCAGAAGCGCTGGTAGTGCGCCAGCCAGCCCATGGCGTCGCGCATCCCCCTGCCGTCGAGGCGGCATGTCACGCTGCGCCCGGACTTGCGCCGCGTGACCAGGCCGGCCTGCTCCAGCACATCGAGATGCTTCATCACCGCGGGCAGGGAGATCGGCAGCGGGGCGGCGATCTCGCTGACCGTCAGCGCTTCCGCCGCGTCGAGCCTCGCGATGATCGCCCGCCGCGTCGGATCGGCGAGGGCGCCGAAGACGCGGTCGAGTTCCGGCGCATAACTGTTAACCATGTGGTAAAGTATGGGCCCGCGCGGCGCAGGGTTCAAGCGCGACCGGCGCCCGTCGCGCAGCCGTGATGGCGCGAGCGCCGATTGACGGCCTCTCAAACGAAATCCTAGCATGCGAGACTTTATTGCAAAAACGATGCCCGGAGGACGCCATGGAAGGCATGCAGGCGCTCGATCTCGCCAACCGCAAGAACCGCATCCTGGACGAGGCGGCCTTCAACCCGATGCAGGCGCTGGCCGCGCGGCTCGGCTGGCCGCCGCAGCAATTCCACATGAGCCACCTGAAGGGCGAGGAGGACTTCGTCGCCGGCGCCGGCCTGCGCTCCTACGCCAAGTCGCGCGACATGGGCTTCGCCGCGGCGACGGGCGGCCTCGCGCAGGTGCATGTGAACAAGCGCGCCAAGCCCTTCAACGCGAAGGACGTCTCCATCCCGCATTTCCACGACGTCCTGTTCCACATGGTCTATGTGCTGAAGGGCTGGGCCAAGTGCGAGTTCGAGGGCCACGGCGTCTGCGAGGTGCGCGAGGGAAGCTGCTGGATCCAGCCGCCGGGCATCAGGCACGTGATCCTCGACTACTCGAACGACTACGAGATCCTGGAGGTCATCCTCCCGGCGCAATACGACACCTTCAACATCGAGAAGATGCCGGAGGCCCCGGGCTGAGGCCGCGCCCGTGGCCGCGCTGAAGGGGCGCCTGGCGCTGGTGACCGGCGCCAGCGCCGGGATCGGGCGCGCGACCGCGATCGCGCTCGCCGCCGCGGGCGCCGAGGTGTTCCTCACCGGCCGCAACGCGACGGCGCTGGAGGCGGTGGCGGCGTCCTGCCGCGAGCAAGGCGTCAGCGCGCGCGTGATGGCGGGCAACCTCGACGATGCCGGCTTCGTCGCCGCGCTGGCCGAGGCCGCAAGCGAGGCCGACATCCTCGTCAACAATGCCGGCATCCTGACCTACGCGCCGCTGCTGGAGACGACCTTCGCCGAGGTGGAGGCGATGTTCCGCACCAATGTCCTCGCCGCCTTCGCCATCGCGCAGGAGATGGCGCGGCGCATGGTGGCGCGCGGCAGCGGGCACATCGTCTTCGTCACCTCCGGCGCCGCGCGCAACGTGAACCAGTTCGGCGTCGCCTATGCCGCGACCAAGCATGCGCTGGCCGGCTTCGCCAAGGGCTTCCGGCTGGAGCTGAAGGGCACCGGCGTGAAGGTCAGCGAGGTCGCGCCCGGCATGGTGGACACCGGCATCCGCGACGCCAGCCGCCACCCCGCCGTCCTGAAGGCGCTCGCCGCACGCAGCTATGGCCCGCTGAGTTCGGAGGACGTGGCGGCCGCAATCCTCTTCGCGCTGACCGCCCCGGAGCAGGCGCGCGTGGACCTGCTCGAGCTGCAGCCGCGCGGGACCTGAGGGATGGATCTCGGTCTGGCCGGCCGCACCGCCCTCGTCACCGGCGCCTCGCGCGGGATCGGCCGCGCCATCGCGGAGACGCTGGCGCGCGAGGGCTGCCACCTGCACCTGGCCGCGCGCGACGCGGCGCGGCTGCAGGCCGCGGCGCGGGAGATCGCCGGGCGGCACGGGGTGCGCGTTGCCGTCCATCCCGCCGACCTGGCGCAGCGCGGCGCGCACGAGGCGCTGGTCGCCGCCTGCGCCGAGGCCGACATCCTGGTGAACAACGCCGGCGCCGTGCCGCGCGGCGACATCCTCGAGGTGGACGAGGAAACCTGGCGCAATGGCTGGGAGCTGAAGGTCTTCGGCTACGTCGCCATGACGCGCGCGATGTATGCGCGCATGGCCGCGCGCGGCGCCGGCGTGATCGTCAACGTCATCGGCATCGGCGGCGAGAAGCTGGAATACGCCTATGCCGCCGGCAGCACCGGCAATGCCGCGCTGATGGCGATGACCCGCGCGGTGGGCAGCGGCAGCATCGAGCAGGGCGTGCGCATCCTCGGCGTCAATCCGGGCTGGGTCGAGACAGACCGCTCCCGCGCCTCGCTCGGGCGCCGCGCGCAGCAGGAGCTGGGCGACGCCGATCGCTGGCCCGAACTGGTGCGGGACTGGCCGCGCGGCCGGCTGATCCAGCCGCAGGAGATCGCCGACGTCGTCGCCTTCTGCGCCTCCGACCGCGCCTCCGCCCTCTCGGGCGTGATCGTCACCGTGGATGCCGGCTTTTCCGCGCGCGGCTATCCCCTGCCGAAAAGGCCGGCGCCGTGAAGAACCCCGCGCGGGAGAGGCTCGCGGCCGGGGAGCCGGTACTGCTGATGTCGCTGCGCCAGCTCCGCACGCCGGATGCCGCGATGATCGTGCGGGAGGCCGGCTTCGACGGCTTCTACGTGGACCGCGAGCACGGCACCTTCTCCGACGCCGAGACCGCCGCGCTGTGCACCGCCGGGCTGCTGGCGGGCCTGGTGACGGCCGTGCGCGTGCGCGCCAACGCCGCCGCCGACATCGCCATCGCGCTGGATGCCGGCGCGCTCTGCGTCATCGTGCCGCATGTCTCGACGGCGGAGGAGGCGCAAGCCGCGGTGCGTGCCGCGAAATACCCGCCCGACGGGGCGCGGAGCCTCGCGGCGCTGGGGCCGATGACCTTCTATCGCAGCATCCCCTCCGCCGGGGCGATCGCCGCGGTGAACGCCGCGACGATGGTCTTCGCGATGCTGGAGACGGCCGAGGGCATCGCCAATGCCGCCGCGATCGCCGCCGTGCCCGGCGTGGACGCGCTGATGATCGGCCCCTCCGACCTCAGCAACGAGCTCGGCATTCCCGGCGAGGTCCGCCATGCGCGCATCCGCGAGGCCTACCACGCCGCCGCGGCCGCGGCGCGGGCGGCCGGCAGGCACATGGTCGCCGGCGGCGCCGGCGGCCCCGACATCGCGGAGATGGCGGCGGCCGGGGCGCGCATCCTGATGGGCGGCAACGACGTCGGCTACCTGATGGGCGCCGCGCGCAAGGCGGCCGAGACGATGCGGAGGGACTTCGCCGCCGGCCACTGACGCACTGCCACAAGACCGACTGCCACACGGAAAGGGAGGAACGACATGGCTGCAATCACCCGCAGGGCGCTCGGCGCCCTCGCCCTCATGGCGCCCGCCGTCGCGCCGGCGCGCGCGCAATCCTGGCCGACGCGCCCCGTCACCATCGTCGTCGCCTGGCCGCCGGGCAGCGGCATCGACGTGATGACCCGCATCATGCAGGACGCGCTGCGCGAGGAACTGGGCCAGACCATCGTCGTGGACAACAAGGGCGGCGCGGCCGGCGTGATCGGCGCGCAATACGTCGCGAATGCGGCACCGGACGGCTACACGCTGCTGTTCACCTCCTCCGCGCTCAACATGGTCGCGGCGATGGGCACGCGCACGACCTACGACGCGGGCAAGAGCTTCGTGCCGATCGTGAATGTCTGCTGGACGCCCTCGCTGCTGATCGCCCATCCCTCGCTCGGCGTGAAGACCGCGCAGGAGCTGATCGCCTATGCGCGTGCCCGGCCGGGGCAGCTGTTCTACGCCACCGCCGGCATCGGCGCGCCGTCCCACTTCGTGACGGAGCTGTTCCGCGTGCGCACGGGGATCGACGCCACCAACGTGCCCTTCCGCGGCTCGCCGGAGGCGATGCGGGAGCAGATCGCCGGCCGCGTGCATTTCAGCGTCGCGAACTCCTCCACCGGCCTGCCGCCGATCCGCGAGGGGCAGGTGGTGGCGCTCGGCGCCACGGGATCGCGGCGCCTGCCGCAGCTGCCGGACGTGCCGACGCTGCAGGAGCAGGGCCTGGCCGACTTCGCCGCCGCCAGCTACTGGAACGGGCTGCTCGGGCCCGCCGGCCTGCCGCAGCCGATCGCCGACCGGATCGCGACCGCGGTGAACAAGGTGCTGGCGCGCCCCGACATCCGGGAGCGCTTCGTGCCCACCGGCAACGAGCTCGACGGCCGCAGCACGCCGCAGAGCTTCGCCGCGCTGATGCAGGAGGACATGCGCATCTGGGCGGATGTGGCGCGCGCCGCGAACATCCGGGCGCAATAGGCATGCTGGCGGGCCGCGTCGCGCTGGTCACCGGCTCGCTCGACGGCATCGGCTTCGCCATCGCCGATGCGCTGGCGCGCCAGGGTGCGGCGGTGATGCTGAATGGCCTCGGCGAGGCGGCGCTCATCGCCGAACGGCTCGCCGCGTTGCGCGCGCATGGCGTCGGCGCCGAATACCATGGCGCCGACCTCGCGCATCTGCCGCAGGTCGAGGACCTGGTCGCCGCCACGGCGCGCGCGCTCGGCGCGGTGGACATCCTGGTGAACAGCGCGGTCACGCGGCACTGGGACAGCATCGAGGACTATCCGACGGACAAGTGGGAGCAGGCGCTGGCGGTGAACCTGTCCGCGCCCTTCCACCTGATGCGCCTGACCATGGCGGGCATGAAGCGGCGCCGCTGGGGGCGCATCATCAACCTGGCCTCCACCTACGGCCTGCCCCGCCGGGCCCCCCCCCCCGCCGGCGGGCCCCCCCCCCCCCCCCCCCGCGCTGCTGCCCCCGGCCTTCCCGACGATGGCGGCATGAGCCGAGGGCGCGCGGCGCCTTCCGCCATGCCTGGCGTCAGTCCGCCGCGCCCTGGAAGTAGCCGGCCAGGCCGTCCAGCGTCAGCAGCTTCGGATAGTCGGCCTCGGGGATCGGGCGACCGGTGCGCTCGTGCAAGGCGGTGACGAAGCCGAGGACGTCCATCGAATCGAGATCGAGCGCCTCGCGCAGGTCCGCATCCCCCGGCACGGTGGAGAGGTCGGCCTCGGGCGCGATGCCGCCCAGGATGTCGGCGGCCAGCGCCAGCGTCTCGTCCCGCGTCATGGCTCCTCCGGCTCCTGCAGCAATGCGCCGATCCGCGCGAGCAGCAGCCCGCCGCGATGGCCGTCCGAGGCGCGGTGATCGCCGGCCAGCGTCAGCGTCACGACATGCCGCGGCACCACGGCGCCACCCACCACCCAGGGACGCTCGACGATGCGGCCGAAGCCCAGGATCGCGACCTGGGGCGGGTGGATGATCGGCAGCACCGTCTCCGCGCCGCGCTCGCCGAGGCTGGTCACGGTGATCGTTGCATCGGTGAGCTCCGAGCCGCGCAGCCCGCCGCCGCGCGCGCGCGCCACCACGTCGCGCATCGCGGCCATCAGCTGGTCGAGCGACAGGCGGTCGGCATCGCGGATGGCCGGTGCGACGAGCCCGCCGCCGCGCAGCGCGACGGCCCAGCCGACATGCACGCCCGCACCGGGGCGGAAGCCGTCCGCCTCCCAGTAGCCGTTGAGCTCCGGCGAGTCCGCGATCGCGCGTGCGGCCGCGTGCAGCATCATCGCGGCGGGCAGCAGGCGCGCGGGCGGCGCGCGGCCCGCATTGAGCGCCTCCAGCCGCCGCAGCGCCGGCGTCATGTCCGCGGTCTGCGACAGGTAGTAGTGCGGGATCTCGCGCTTGGAACGACCCATGGCGGCGGCGATCGCCTTGCGCATCGCGGTGGCGTCGAAGCCGCCGCTGCGCCGCGGCGGCGCCTGCGGCAGGTCCGCCAGGCAGATCGCCCCCTCCACGCCCGTGCCGCGCAACCCGTCGAGCGCGATGCCGAGGGCGGCTGCGCGCCGCCTGGCGGCCGGCGTCGTGCGCAGCACCCGGTCTGCCGCTGGCGGCGCTGTCGCCGGCGCGGCGACGGGCGGCGCGGCAGGCGGCGGCGTGACGGGGCTCGGCGTGACGGGGCGCGGTGCGACGGGTGCGGGCGCGGCAGGCTGCCCGGCCTTGCCGGTATCGAGCCGCGCCAGCAGCGCGCCGACCGGCACGCGGCTGCCGGGCCGGACGACGAGCTCGCGCACCACCCCCTCCTCGAACACCTCGATGTCGATCGCGCCCTTCTGGGTCTCCACCACCGCGACGATGTCGCCGCGATGCACGCGGTCGCCGGGCGCGACCTTCCACTCGACCAGCGTGCCGGCCTCCATGTCCGCGCCGAGCGAGGGCATGCGGAACTCGCTCACGGCCCGGGCCGCACCAGGCCGCGCGCCGCGGCCGCGATGGCCTCCGGCTGCGGCAGCGCCGCATGCTCCAGATGCGCGGCATAGGGGATCGGCACCTCGCGCGAGCAGACGCGGCGGATCGGCGCGTCCAGCTCGAAGAAGGCGTCCTCCATGACGCGCATCGCCACCTCGGCGGACAGCGAGCCCGAGCGCCAGCCCTCGTCCACGATCACCACGCGGCGGGTGCGCCCGACGCTCTCCATGATCGTCGCGGTGTCGAGCGGGCGCAGCACGCGCAGGTCGAGCACCTCCGCCTCGATCCCCTCGCCCGCCAGCGTCGCCGCCGCATCCAGCGTCTTGAACAGGCTCCCGCCATAGGTGACCAGCGTGACGTCGCGGCCGGGCCGGCGAATGCGCGCCGTGGCGATGTCCACGCCCTCCTGCGCGGGATCGAGCTCGCCTTCCATGTTGTAGAGCATGATGTGCTCGAAGATCAGCACCGGGTTCGGGTCTGCCAGTGCCGGCGCCAGCATGTGGCGCGCATCCTCGATCGTGGCCGGGGCCAGGATGCGCAGGCCGGGAATGTGCGCGAACCATCCCTCCAGGCTGTGCGAGTGCTGCGCGGCAAGCTGGCGCCCCGCGCCGGTCGCCATGCGCAGCACCAGCGGCACGGCGAACTGCCCGCCCGACATGTGCGGGATCGTCGCCGCGTTGTTCATGATCTGGTCGAGCGCGAGCAGGCTGAAGTTGCAGGTCATCACCTCGACGATCGGCCGCATGCCCGCGATCGCCGCGCCGATGCCGGCGCCGACGAAGGCGCTTTCGGACAGCGGCGTGTCGCGGATGCGATCCTCGCCGAGCTCCTCCAGCAGGCCCTTGGTCACGGCGTAGCAGCCGCCATAGCGGCCGACATCCTCGCCCATCAGGAAGACGCGCGGATCGGCCAGGATCGCGGCGCGGATCGCCTGGCGGCAGGCCTCGCGATAGGTGATGCGGACGGGCGCGTCGCTCATTGCGGCACCTCGTCCATCGTCACGAAGCGTTCGAGCTCCTCCACGGGCTCCAGCGTGCCGGCCTCGGCGAAGGCGACGGCATCCGCGACCTCCTGCTCGACCTCGGCTTCCAGCCGCGCCATGTCGCCGGCATGCAGCTGGCCGGCGCGTTCCATCCAGTCGCGCAGGCGCGGGATCGGATCCTTGGCGCGCCAAGCCTCGATCTCCTCCTTGCTGCGGTAGAGCTGCGCGTCGAACATCGAATGGGCGCGGAAGCGATAGGTGCGGCATTCCAGGAAATGCGGCGTCCCTTCCTCGCGGATGCGCTCCACGGCCCGGCGCGCGGCGACCTCCACCGCCACCGGGTCCATCCCGTCCACCGCCTCGCCCGCCATGCGGTAGCCGGCGGCCTTGTGCCAGATCGCGGTCTCCGCCTCGGCGATGCCGAGCGGCGTGCCCATGGAGTAGAGGTTGTTCTCGCAGACGAAGAGCACGGGCAGGCGCCACAGCGCGGCGAGGTTCATGCTCTCGTGGAACTCGCCCTCATCGGCCGCGCCCTCGCCGAAGAAGCAGGCGGTCACCGCCTGGCGGCCCTGCATCCGGTCCGCCAGCGCCAAGCCGAGCGCGAGCGGCATGCCCGCGCCGACGATGGCGTTGCCGCCGAGGAAGCGCGCCTTGCGGTCGAAGATGTGCATCGAGCCGCCGCGGCCGCGGCAGACGCCCTGCTGCATGCCGAACATCTCCGCCATCAGCGGACCCATCGGGATGCCGCGGGCGAGCGCCTGGCCGTGCTCGCGATAGGTGCCGACCACCGCATCCTCCGGCCCCAGCGCCTGCATCACGCCGACCGCGACGGCTTCCTGCCCGTCATAGAGATGCAGGAAGCCGCGGATCTTCTGCGCCTGGTAGAGCTCGGCGCACTTGCCCTCGAAGCGGCGGATGCGCAGCATCCCGCGCAGCAGCTCGAGGCCGTGCGCGCGGTCGAGATGCACCTTCGCGGTCATCGCTCGTCGCTTTCCAGGGTCGAGATGTCGCCTTCCGGCAGTCCGAGCTCGCGCGCCTTCAGCAGCCGGCGCATGATCTTGCCGCTGCGCGTCTTGGGCAGGTTGGCGCGGAAGTCGATCTCCTTCGGCGCGACGGCCGCGCCGAGGCGCTTGCGCGCATGGCCGAGCAGCGCGCGCCGCATCGCCTCGTTGGGCTCGTAACCCGGCTTGAGCGCGACGAAGGCCTTGACGATCTCGCCGGCCACCGGGTCGGGCTTGCCGATCACGCCGGCCTCGGCGACCGCGGGATGCTCGAGCAACGCGCTCTCGACCTCGAAGGGGCCGATCAGGTGGCCGGAGGACTTGATCACGTCGTCGGCGCGGCCGATGAACCAGAAATAGCCCTCGGCGTCCCGCATCGCGAGATCGCCCGTGAGATACCATTCGCCGACGAAGCACTTGCGGTAGCGCGCCTCCTCCTTGAGGTAGCCGCGCATCATGGAGGGCCAGCCGGCCTTCAGGGCCAGCTCGCCCTCCGTCATGGGCTGAGTCGCCTCGGTGACGCCGCCGGCCTCGTCGCGCTTCAGGATGGCGGCGGCGATGCCGGGCAGCGGCCGGCCCATCGAGCCCGGCTTCACGTCCATCGCGGCGTAGTTGGCGATCATGATGCCGCCCGTCTCGGTCTGCCACCAATTGTCGTGGAACGGCATGCCGAAGGCCTCGACGCCCCACAGCACGGCCTCGGGGTTCAGCGGCTCTCCCACGCTCGCCATGAAGCGCAGCGCGGAGAGATCGCGGCCCGCCAGCGCCTCCGTGCCGAGCTTCATCATCATCCGGATCGCGGTCGGCGCGGTGTACCAGACGCTGACCCGCTCGCGCTCCAGCACGTCGTACCAGCTCTGCGCGTCGAACTCCGCCTCGACCACCAGGTTGGTCACGCCGTTGGTCAGCGGCGCGATGATCCCGTAGCTGGTGCCGGTGACCCAGCCGGGATCGGCGGTGCACCAGAACACGTCGTCCGGATGCAGGTCGAGCGCGTAGCGCCCGGTGACGGTGTGCATCACCACCGCCTCGTGGACATGCACCGCGCCCTTCGGGCGGCCCGTCGTGCCGCTGGTGAAGTGGAGCAGCGCCATGTCCTCGGGCGCGGTCGGCGGGATGATGAAATCCGCGCCGGCCGCCTGCACCAGCGCCTGCCAGTCCAGCGTCCCGGGCACCGCCGTCGCGGCGCCGTGCTCGCCCACCAGGATGACGTGCCGCAGCTTCGGCAGGCGGGGACGCAGCGCCTCCACCTTGCGGCGATACAGCGCCTCCGTGGTGACCAGCACCTCGGCCTCGCCGATCTCGAGCCGCATGGCGATCGGCTCCGGCCCGAAGGCGGAGAACAGCGGGCAGACCACGCAGCGCGCCTTCAGGGCGCCGAGCACGGCGAGATAGAGCTCGGGGATCCGCCCGGCCAGCACGAAGACCCGCGCGCCGGGCGCGAGGCCGAGCGAGAGCAGCGCATTGGCGACGCGGCCGGTCTCCGCCCGCAGGTCGCGCCAGCTGAACACGCGCTCGCGCCCGCGGCCGATCCATCTCAGCGCGGTGCGGTCGGCGCGCGGCCCCGCGGCGTGGCGGTCCACCGCCTCATGCGCGATGTTGAGGCCGGCGCCGCCGGGCAGGCCGTCGAGCAGCGCGCGCGCCTTGTCCCAGCTGAAGTCGCGGCAGGTCGTCGCATAGTCGGCGAGGTTCGGCGGGACCCGCGCAGCGGCCGCGCGCTTGACGATCCGGTCATGGCTGCCCAGCCGTGCCGGGGCGCCTGGCGGGGAAGCTGCGGGCGGTGCCATCGCTGCCGGATCCTCCCTTCGATGCGGCGCAGCTTCGGCCGCCCCGGCGGGACGCCGCCATGACGCAGATCAAGCGCCCCCGCCGGTCAGGCGGCGGGCTGGCAGCAGATGTCGTGCAGCAGGGTCAGGATCCGCGCCGCCCTCGGGTCCGCCAGCGCATAGGACACGGGCCGCGCATCCGTCCGCGCGGCCACCAGCCCGTCCGCGCACAGCCCGTCGAGCAAGCGCGAGAGGGCGGCCCGCGGCAGGTCGAGTGCTTCCGCCAGTGCCGCGAATGTCATCTCCCCCTCCGCGGCGAGGCGGCAGAGCAGGAGCAGGCGATCCTGGTCGGCCAGCCGGTGCAGCAGGCGCGCCGCCTCCGCAGCCTTGTCCTGCAGGCCCCCCAGATCGTCAGGAAGGTCCGCCATCGCGTTGTTCATGTGGCTCCGGCCCGGCAATGAGATGCCAGTTAGTAAGAAGTCATCGATATATCTTCAAGTCGTTGCCTGGCGGTCGCCCACGGCCCGCCCGTGGCGGGCGGTCCCGCCGCGAGATGAGGTCCGACCGGCCGCCGGATGCCCCCGCGGACCGTCCGCGTCGGCGCCGGCAGCGCCCGCGGCGGAGGGGCATTGGCGCCTGCGGGCGAGACGGCGAACCCCGCGTCGGCCGCGCATCAGGCGCCGGGCCGTGCCGGCGGCCCGCAGGCGGCGATGGCGCGCAGCACCTCCTCGTCGCTCAGCTGGTGGAAGTCGCGATAGAAGGCCCCGACGCCGTGGAAGGGTTCCGCCTCCACCAGGCAGACGATCTCGTCGGCGTCGCCGCGAAGGGCCCGCAATGCCGCGGGTGCCGCCACGGGCACGGCGAGGATGAGGCGCTGGGCGCCGCGCCGCCTGAGCGCGTGCAGCGCGGCGCGGGCCGAGGCGCCGGTGGCGATGCCGTCATCCACCACGATCGCTGCCCGTCCCGCCGGGTCGATCGGCACGCGTCCGGCCAGGTAGCGCCCGCGCCGGCGCTCGATCTCCGCCAGTTCGCGGCGGCGCGCGGCCTCGATGAAGGCTTCCGTGGCGCCGGTGGCGGCGAGGATGTCGGCGTTGAGCACCAGTTCCGGCGTATCGCCGTCAACGACGGCGCCGACCGCGAGCTCCGGCTGGCCAGGCGCGCCGATCTTGCGGACCAGCACGAGATCGAGCGGAGCGCCGAGCGCGGTGCCGATCTCGGCCGCCACCGGCACGCCGCCGCGCGGCAATGCGTAGACGACCGGATCGCGCAGCCCGCGGGCGGCGAGAAGCGCGGCCAGCCTCCGGCCCGCCTCGGCGCGATCGGCGAAGGGGACGGCCTCGGACCTGAACATCGTCGCCCTCGTTGCCAGAGCGGGCCGGGGTGCGTCGGCGGCGCGAGGCCCGGCGCGGCCCGGCGCCGGGTTGGCGGCAGCCTAGGGCATCCGCGTCGCCACCGCCCGGCGCCGCCGATCACGCCATGGCGACCAGCGAGGCCCCGCCCCGACGACCCGTCGCTGCGAGGCGCTCGCCCGGCCCGCGGGATTGCCCCCGGCCGCGCGTGGCGCTAACGGGGCGGGCTTCGTGCCGAAGGGCGCCGCTCGCCGCGGGCAAGGTGCCACAAGAAGGATTCCGAGGGTCACATGCAGGTCACCGAGCTGCCGGCCGAGGGGCTGAAGAGGGCGTTCCAGGTCGTGGTGCCCGCCGCGAGCCTTGCCGAGCGCCGCGATGCGCGGCTGAAGAAGCTTGGCGCCGAGCTGCGCCTGCCGGGCTTCCGCCCCGGCAAGGTGCCGCCGGCCGTGGTCAAGGCGCGCTACGGCCAGGCCGTCGCGGGCGAGGTGCTGGAGGAGAGCGTCAACGAGGCCACCCGCCAGGTGATCTCCGACCGCGGCCTGCGCCCGGCCCTGCAGCCCAAGATCGAGCTGGTGAACTACAGCGACGGCGCCGATCTGGAATACAAGCTCGACCTCGAGCTGCTGCCCGAGATCCCGATGCCCGAATTCGCCGGCATCACCCTGGAGCGGGAGAAGGCCGAGCCGGGCGAGGCGGAGGTGGACGAGTTCCTGGCCACCATGCGCGAGCGCCTGGCCGGCACCGAGGACGTGGCCGAGGCGCGCCCCGCCGCCAAGGGCGACGTGCTCGTCTGCGACTTCGAGGGCCGGCTGAAGAACGAGGACGGCAGCCTCGCCGAGCCCTTCCAGGGCGGCACGGCGAGCGACATGCCGATCGAGGTCGGCGGCACCGGCTTCATCCCCGGCTTCACCGAGCAGCTGGAGGGCATGAGCCCGGGCGAGAAGAAGGACATCGAGGTCGCCTTCCCCGACGGCTACCAGGCGGCCGAGCTGGCGGGCAAGCCGGCGGTCTTCGCGATCACGGCGAAGGCGCTGAAGACCAAGGTGCTGCCCGAGGTGAACGACGATTTCGCCAAGCGGCTGGGCGTCGAGGACGTCGCGGCGCTGCGCGCCCGCGTGACCGAGAACCTGCAGCGCGAATATGATGCCCTGTCGCGGATGAAGGTGAAGCGCGCCCTGCTGGACGCGCTGTCCGAGCGCGCCAGCTTCACCGTGCCCGAGGGCATGGTGGACGCCGAGTTCAGCCAGATCTGGCAGCGCGTCGAGACCGACCTGAAGGCCGGCAACCTGGACGAGGAGGACAAGGGGAAGGACGAGGCGACGCTCAAGGCCGACTACCGCGCCATCGCGGAGCGCCGCATCCGCCTCGGCCTGCTGCTGTCCGAGATCGGGCGGACCAACAACATCCAGGTCTCCAACGACGAGCTGGCGAACGCCATGCGCGCCGAGGCCGGACGCTATCCCGGGCAGGAGAAGCAGGTCATCGACTTCTTCCGCAACAACCCCCAGGCGGTGGACAGCCTGCGCGCGCCGATCTTCGAGGAGAAGGTCGTGGACTTCGTCCTGGAGCTGGCGCAGGTGACCGAGAAGCCGGTGGCGCCGAAGGAGCTGACCGCCGCGGCGGCGGCCGGAGAGTAGTCGGCCCGGCCCGGCCGGCGGAACCCTCGGGGCTGCTCCCGCGTTGACCGTTCGGTCGATGCGGGGATGTGCCCCGGGGAGGCGGCGATGAGCCTTGCGACGCGCCGGCTGCTGGAACTCGGCGGCCTGATGATGGTGGGCGACGGGATGCTGGCGCTGGTCCAGCCGCGCGGCCATGTCGCGCTCTGGTACCAGGGGCCGCGTGCCTGGCGGCGGATGCTGGCCCCGTTTCGCGCCAGCCCCGACCTCACCCGGGCCGCGGCGGTGGCGGAGATCGCCCTCGGCCTCTGGCTCGCCTCGGCGCAGCAGCGGCCGAGCCTGCGCGGTGATGCCCGTTCGCGGCGCTGAGCGCCCGAGGCCCGGCTCGTCCCGGACCGGCTATTTCGGGAACAGCAGGGCGATCTGGAAGCGGATCTGCCAGTCGGGCCCGATATCCGGCCGGATCGCGTTGTAGTAGGCGCCGATCTGCGCGTTCACCGGCTGCCGCCCGAGGTGGAAGATCTGTCCCACCGCCAGCCCGAGGGGCACGGTCCAGACATCGCCGCTCTTCGCCTCCCAGTTCGCCGTGACGATCGGCGAGAAGGAGAGATAGGTGCCGGGCGATTCCGGGATGTTGTAGTTGATGAAGGGCTGTATGGTCATGATGTTGTAGCGGTTGCGCGCATCGCCGCCGAACGACCAGATGTTGTTGACCAGCCCGCCGAGCACCCAGGGGCCCCGCATGGTCAGCGCCACCGCGCTCGGGCCGCCGCCCCAGACCGTGCTGCCGAGGTTGCGGTCGGTCGTCGTCGGGATCTGGCCGACCGCGCCGACGCCCCAGATCACCTCGCCCGGCCGCGCCGGGGAGAGGAAGACGGAGGCCTGCGTCGCGCCGAGGCCGAAGGTCGTGCCGTCACCCGGCGCCAGCGCCGGCTGCGAGATCACCGGGACGATGGTGCGGGTGACCACGTTCCAGTCCGCATTCAACGAGATCGGCACGACCGGCTGGATGTTCAGCACGTTCTGGATGTGGTCGTTCGGGCCGTAGCCGAAATTCGTGTTGTTCTGGAACGGCAGGCTGATCAGGTCGGCCACGGGGTTCTGCACGGCGCGCGCGAGGGCGTCGGCATCCATGTTCACGCGCGGCTCCGTCGCGGCGGGCGCCTGGGCGAGGGCGGGCGCGGCGCAAAGCGCCAGTGCCGCCGCGAGAAGCTGCCTGCCTGTCCGCATCGCCGTCACCCCAGCTTCACCACGCCCGGCGGTTGCCAGGCACCGTGGCCGACGGGCAGCAGCGACGGCGCCTCGGTCCGCGGCCAATACAGCCGCATGACCATGTAGATCGGTCCGTCCGGTGCCGGCAGCCAGTTCGGCCGCAACTCGGCGCCCGGATCGTCCTTCTGGATGTGGATGGTGATCCCGCCATCGGCATTGCGCTTCATGCCGGCCAGCATGGGCGAGTTGACCAGGTAGCGGTCGATGGGGTTCCGCACGAGCAGCTGGTTGCCGCCGTGGTACATCGTCACCGACCAGAAGGCGTTGACCGGCGGCAGCTGGCCCGGGCCGAAGGTCAGGGCGTAGCGCCCCTTGCTGCCGTCCAGCGTCTCGCCCGTCGCGGTGGTGCGCGTGAAGGGGTAGGTCGCTTCCTCGGTGCTGTTGCCGTAGATCCCGGCCTTGGCGGCGACGGCGCGCAGCATCCAGTCGCCGTCATAGGCCTCCGGGCTGCCGGGGATCGGCGTCACGCGCCATCCGTTCATGGCGACCCCGGCGGCGGCGACGGCGGCTTCCACCTTGCGCTCCCCCTCGAAGGCGGCGGCCAGCAGCTCCAGCCTTTCGAGAAAGGATTGCGGTATCGGCGTGCCGCGTCCGTCGATGCCGATGGAGGCGAGCTGGGCGCGCATCGCGGCCTCGTTCGGCTGCGGCGCGTTGAACTGCAGCGCGAAGGCCAGGTAGTCGAAGAAATGGTGCTTCGCGAGCCCGGCATCGATGCGCGGCCAGCTTATCGCCGGCGCGGCGGGTGGCGCGGGCTGGCGCAGGAAGGCCGAGAGCGGCTGCGCCCGGTAGCCGCGCTGGACCGCGGCCACGTTCGGCATGTCGTCGGCGCCCAGGAGCTGGGTGCGGAAGATCGCCAGCGCGAATTGCGAGGTGGAGCGGATCACGCCCTTTGCGCCCGGCGGCGTCGCCCCCTGCCAGCCCGGCCCCGCCACCACCCAGGAGCCGGCGCCCTGGCCCGTGGTGCGGCTGCCGATGTAGCCGACGTTGTAGGTGTTGCCGTCGCAGATCTGGACCGAGAAGTAGCGGCCGGCGGGCACGTCGGGCACGGAGAGCACCATCGGCTCGGCCCTGAGGTCGAGCCAGCACATCGAATAGGGCGTGTCGCTGTTCGGCGTCGGGACGGCGGTGTCGCGCCAGGTGAAGACCTGCTCGTCGTTCCACATCGTGTTGAACGGCGCCTTGAACTGGCCGCTGTTCCGCTCGATCGCGAACTCGTACATGACGGCGTAGTTCATCACGATCGGCAGGCCGAAGACGAAGGCGGCCTCGGCCGCCTCGAAGGCGCCGATCGGGCCGGGACGGCTGGCCTGGGCCATGGCGAGCCGCGGGGCGCCCAGCGCGGCGGCGGCAAGCGGGCCGGTCCGGATCATCGCTCTGCGGGTGGTCAAATGGGCAACTCCCTGATCGTGTGCCGCAGCGCCCGGCCGGGCGCTGCGCGGGCTCTACCCGCCCGATGTCGGCTGAAGCCTGTCACGCCCGCCAGTCGAACCGTAGCGAAAGGATCATCCCATTTGGGTGAGCCGCCTGGCAGGGCAGGGCGCCACGCCCGGCATGGTGGCCGGGAGGGGGGTTTGCGGGGCGGCATGGTTCGACCACATTAAGGTTCATCTGCGACATTCCCCGCGCCGGACGCGGGATCGCGCCCGCCGGCGGCCGGGCCTGAAAGGACCATCATGCGTGATCGCGACCCCGTCGAGGTCTACAACAACACCCTCGTCCCCATGGTGGTGGAGCAGACCGCCCGCGGCGAGCGGGCCTTCGACATCTATTCGCGCCTGCTGAAGGAGCGGATCATCTTCCTGACCGGGCCGATCTTCGACCAGGTCGCCTCGCTCGTCTCCGCCCAGCTTCTGTTCCTGGAAAGCGAGAACCCGAACAAGGACATCGCCTTCTACATCAACAGCCCGGGCGGGGTGGTGACGGCCGGCTTGGCGATGTACGACACGATGCAATACATCCGCAGTCCGGTCAGCACTGTTTGCATCGGAATGGCTGCTTCGGCCGGCAGTTTGTTGCTTACTGCAGGGGCGAAGGGGAAGCGTTTCGCGCTGCCGAACAGCCAGGTGATGATCCACCAGCCCTCCGGCGGCGCCCAGGGCCAGGCCAGCGACATCGCCATCCAGGCGCGCGAGATCCTGAAGACTCGCGAGCGGCTGAACCGCATCTATGTCCATCACACCGGCCAGCCCCTTTCGGAGATCGAGGCCAAGATGGAGCGGGACACCTACATGACCGCCGAGGAGGCCAAGGAGTTCGGCCTGGTGGACGAGGTCGTGGAGCAGCGCCCGGTGCCGCCGGCGGAGGCGGCGAAGGGCTGAGAGGCCGGACGGCCGGGGCGGGCGGCACCGGGCGCTGCTCCACGACCTCGTCCGCCAGGCCGAACTCCGTGGCCTCCTCGGCGGTCATGTAGGTGTCCCGCTCGATGTTGGCCG
>NZ_JBWXTD010000006.1:197560-224609 GCF_056682175.1 Falsiroseomonas sp. RANM36 | reverse complement strand
ACTGCGACATCGTCGAGACCGGCAACGACAGCTGGCGGTTCAAGAACCGCGCCTGATCCCCGACCGACGGCGCGACCGGGCCCGGCGGGGGGGGGGGGCGCGCGCGCGGCCCGCCCCCCCCCCCCCCCCCCCCCTTTCGATTCGCGGCGTGCTGCGGGATCTTGGCGAAGCCCGCGCGGCGGCGTAGGGCAGCGCCTGGGCGCTTAGCTCAGTGGTAGAGCGGCGGTTTTACACACCGTTGGTCGGCGGTTCGAATCCGTCAGCGCCCATTTTTGCTTGGCGCGCAGCGCCAAGCAAAAATCCCCCGGAGGGGATCCTCGTCACCGCCCGGCCGGCAGCACGCCGAGCAGATAGGTCTCGTTCCCGATCCCGGTGACGCGCGAGGTCACCGCGAATCGCGCGAGGTCCAGCATCCACAGCACCGAGCTCCGCGGCCCGCGCTTCTTGCCGCCCGTGACGGCGATCCACCCCTCGGCACCGTGGATCGCGACACCCCTCGGCTGCGCGGGACCGCCGGTCGGGTCGTCCAGCGTGAGGCGCTCGATTTCCCGCGCCGCGGCGACCTCCACCAGCGAGACCGTGTTCGAGGCGAAGCAGGACACCACCAGGTGCCGACCATCCGGCGTGAAGGCCGCGACGAAAGGCCGCGTGCCCTGCGCCGGATCGTCGGTGCCGACGCGGATCCGCGCCGCCTCCCGCCGGGCCGCGATGTCGATCAGGCTGACGGTGTTGCCATGCGCGCCGGTCCGCATGCTCTCCCGTGCCGCCACGGCGGCCAGCCGGCCGTCGGGCGAGACGCTGATCCCGAAGCCGCCCGACTGCACCGGCACGCGCGCCACCTCCGCGCCCGGATCGCCGGCGAGCGCCGCGGCCAGGTCCAGGATCGAGACATCGTCGGTGCCGCCATTGGCGGTCAGCAGCCAGCCGGCGCCGAGCGCGCTGCAGGCGATGCCGTTGGGATTGGGGAATCGGCCGAAGCGGGGATCGGGCGAATCGCGCACCGGTGTGCCGCCCGCGTCGCGCAGGCGGATGCGCGCGACGACCGCCAGGCTGGCGCGGTCGAAGGCGGTGACCTCCACGCCGCCATCCTCGGCCGCCGGCGCCTCGGCGGAGCCGACCAGCAGGTGCCGGCCATCGGGCGTGAGGGTGGCGCCGACCGGGCCTGCGGTGCCGGTCTCGAGGATACCCGCGATCGCGCCCATGGTGCCGTCATGGCGCGGATCGCGCAGCGCCGCGAGGTCGAGCAGCGTCACGGTCCCCGGATGCCCGTGCTGGTAGGCGCCCGCGGCGGCGGCCGAGGCGCGGCCGGAATGGCAGACCACATAGCCATGCGGCCCGTCCGGCGGGATCACCACGTTCACCGGCTGGCCGGAGGCCGGCGCGCCGTCCACATCCGGCGTCGCGCGCGGGCGCGCGATCACCGCGCGGTCCGTGCCGTCATGCGCCGCGTCGCGCGCCGCCGCGGCGTCGATCACCGCGACCGTGTTGTCCCATCGCCCGCTGGCGACGATCAGCGTGCCCTTTCCCATGCCCATCCTATCGCGCAGAGCGCGGCCGGCGCTGCCAGACCAGCGCGGCCAGCGGCACGGCCAGCGCCAGACCCGCGCAAGCCAGCAGCCCGGCCGAGAGCGGCCGGTTGACGAAGATCGCCGGATCGCCGAGCGAGATCGTCAGCGACTGGCGCATCGCCGTCTCGAACAGCGGCGAGAGCACGAGGCCGAGCACCATCGGCGCCATCGGCCAGTCGTAGCGGCGCATCATCCAGCCGACCAGGCCGAAGCCCACCAGCAGCCAGCAATCCTCGATGCTGTTCGCCTGGGAGTACACGCCGGCGATGCAGAGCGCGATGATCGGCGGGTAGAGCCAGGAATAGGGCACCGTCAGCAGCCGCGCGAAGACGCCCGCGAGCGGCAGGTTCATCACCAGCAGGATGACGTTGCCGATCAGCATGGAGGCGATCAGCGCCCAGACCAGGCTGGCATTGGTGGTGAACATCTCCGGCCCCGGCCGCACGCCGAACATGATCAGCGCGCCGAGGATCACCGCCGTGGTGCCCGACCCCGGCACGCCGAGCGAGAGCATCGGCACCAGCGCGCCCGAGGCGGCGGCGTTGTTGGACGCCTCCGGCCCCGCCACGCCCTCGATCGCCCCCTTGCCGAACCGGGACGGATCGCGCGCCAGCTTCTTCTCGACGATATAGGCGACGAAGCTGGCGATGGTGGCGCCCGTGGCGGGCAGCACGCCGACCAGGAAGCCGATCACCGACCCACGCATGATCGGCCATTTCGAGCGTTGCCAGTCGTCGCGCGTCGGCAGCACGTCCTTGACCTTGGCGACCGGCCGCGCGGCGGCGTCGGCGCAGCCCGACAGCACCTCGCCCAGGCCGAACAGGGCCACCGTGAGCACGATGAACTCGATGCCGTCCAGCAGCCAGACCTGCCCGAAGTCGAAGCGCGCGATGCCGACCTGCGGGTCGATCCCCATGGTGCCGAGCGCCAGCCCCGCGAGGCCGGCGACGAGCCCCTTCAGCACCGAGCTGCCCACTGCCGCGAGCGCGACGAGGCCGAGGACAACGAGCGAAAAATACTCGGGCGGGCCGAAGGCCAGCGCCATCTTGGCCAGCGGCGGCGCGATCAGCATCAGCCCGATGGTGCCGAGCGTGCCGGCGATGAAGCTGCCGATCGCGGCGATGCCGAGCGCCGCCCCCGCGCGCCCCTGCAGCGCCATCTGGTAGCCGTCGATCGCGGTCATCACGGTCGAGCTTTCGCCCGGCACCGAGATCAGCACCGAGGTCAGCGTGCCGCCGTACTGGCTGCCATAGTAGATCCCGGCGAAGAGGATCAGCGCGGAGGTCGGATCCAGCCCGAAGGTGATCGGCAGCAGCAGCGCGATCGCCGCGGAGGGCCCTATGCCGGGCAGCACGCCGACGATCTGTCCGAGCAGCACGCCGAGGAAACACATGGCGATGTGCCCCGGCGTCAGCGCCGCGGCGAAGCCGTCCATGAGCTGGGAAAAGGCGTCCACCGCCTCAGCTTCCGAAGGGGCCGGCGGGCAGCGGCACGCCGAGCCAGGTGACGAAGATCAGGTGCAGCGCCGCCGCAACACCGGCCGCGGCCAGCAGCGAGGCCAGCAGCGGCTTGCGCTCCGCCAGCGCGAACAGCACCAGCAGCATCAGGAAGATGGCCGGGAGGAAGCCGATCAGCTCGAGCCCCAGCACGGCGGCGAGCGTCGCGCCGAGCACCAGGATCGGCTTGCGCAGCCCGCCCGCGGCCTCCGGCGGGGCGGCCGGACTGATCAGCGACTGCAGCGCCGCGCCCACCGAGAGCGCGACCAGCAGCGCGCCGAAGGCCAGCGGCAGCCAGCCGGGCCCCGGCGTCTCCCGTTCCCACAGCGGCATCTGGCGCGCGCCGGCGATCCAGACGAGTCCCATCGCGGCGAACCCGGCCGCGAGGCCGAGATCGCCCCAGGATACGCGGCGCGGCACGGCTCAGGCCGGCCGGTTCAGGAGGGCGCGGTAGAGGCTTTCCTGCCGTTCGAGGAAGGCGGTGAAGTCGGCGCCGAACATCGGCGCCTCGCTCGCCACGTTCTCCTTCAGGTAGCGCTTCCAGGCCTCGGTCGCGACGACCTTGCGCATCACCTCGGTCCAGTATTCCGCGGCCGCGTCATTCACGCCCGCCGGCACGGCGATGCCGCGCCACATCTGGAAGTTCTCGGCGGCGATGCCCTGCTCCTTCATGGTGGGCACCTCGGGCAGGTCGGCGAAGCGGGTGTCGCGGAACACGCCGAGGGCGCGCACCGCGCGGGCCTGCAGCTGGCCCATGAATTCCAGCGGATTGCCGATCACCGCCTGGACATGGCCGCCGAGGAGCGCGGTCAGCGCCTCGCCGCCCGAGTTGAAGTTCACCATGTTGAGCTCCGCCCCGATGGCGCGGCCGAAGACGGTGACGGCCATCTGGTCGGTGGTGCCGCCGGTGCCGAAATTCACGCTGCGGGCCGGTGCGGCCTTGGCGGCGGCGGCGAAGGCGGCAGCGGTCGGGTGCGGGCTGTCGGCACGCACGAAGAGCAGGAAGTCGTCCAGCATGACATTCGCGATCGGCCGCACCAGGGTCAGGGTGCGGGCGTTCGGCACCATGATCGGCGTGATCTGGGTGGTGCCGTTGATCGCGACGATGGTGTTGGGGTCGTTGCGGCGGCTCGCCGCGACATAGGCCAGGCCCACCGCGCCGCCGCCGCCCGGGCGGTTCACCGGGTTGACCGCCACCGGCACCAGGCGCTCATCGGTCATGATCTTCTGGATCACCCGCGCCATCAGGTCGGCGCCGCCGCCGACGCCGAAGGGGATGACGAACTCGACATCCCGCGTGGGGCGCCAGCCCTGGGCACGGGCGAGGCCCGGCAGGGCGAGGCTGCCCAGCCCGAGGGCCAGGGCGGTGCGGCGCGTGGGGTGCATGGCGATGTCTCCTCCGTGACCCTTTCCGGGTCCTCTCCCGCGATCAGATGTGGCGCGGCGCGGCGCGTCAACGGCTTAATCGCGATCATGGCGACAAGGGGCGCCCATCAGCGGCATGGATGGTCCCGCATGGCCGGCGCGCCGTGCTTGACACCCCCGCCCGGTCCCCCTATTCCCCGCCGCCTGTCGCGCAAGCGGGTGTAGCTCAGTCGGTTAGAGCGCCGGCCTGTCACGCCGGAGGTCGCGGGTTCGAGCCCCGTCACTCGCGCCACGCGACGATGTCCCTCTCCTTTCATGCCTCGGTCACGCCCCGGATCGTCCGGGCCCGGCGTGCCTGCGTCCCCTGTCACGTCCGTAACGCTCGCCCCCTATGGCGGAGCGCGCCGGCCACGGGTAATGTCCGCCTCGCTGCGGTGCGGCATGGCGGGGACCCTGCGGGATCGTGGGATGTCCCCCCTTGGCGCAGCGCGGCGCGCGGCGGGACGGAAAGATCCCGCGCGGGGTTGGGCAAGGCTGATGAGCAGGCGCACATGACCCAGCAGATGCTGGCCGAGTATTTTCCGATCCTGGTCTTCCTCGGCATCGCCGCGGCGATCGCCGGCGCGATGGTGGGCGGTGCCATGCTGGTCGCCCGGCAGAAGCCGAATCCGGAAAAGCTCTCGGCCTATGAATGCGGCTTCGAGCCCTTCGACGACACGCGCCGGCGCTTCGACGTGCGCTTCTACCTCGTCGCCATCCTCTTCATCATCTTCGATCTGGAAGTGGCCTTCCTGTTCCCCTGGGCGGTCGCGCTCGGGGAGATCGGCTGGTTCGGCTTCCTCTCCATGATGGGCTTCCTTGGCGTGCTGACCGTGGGCTTCGTCTACGAGTGGCGCAAGGGCGCGCTGGACTGGGAATGATTGTGCCGGGAACGACGCCGAAGGGCGCTTCCTGACCTCGGGCGCGGCGGGCGCCAGGGAGAACGGAATGAGTGGTACGACTGCCGCGCCGCAGGACGGCGCAATCGCGTGGAACCGGGAGGCGCTGCCCCCCGGTCCCGCGCAGGACGCGGTGATCAAGGGAATCACCGGCGAGATGGAAGAAAAGGGCTTCGTGGTCGCCAACCTGGACAAGGTGGTGAACTGGGCCCGCACCGGCAGCCTCTGGCCGATGACCTTCGGGCTGGCCTGCTGCGCCGTGCCGATGATCCACGCCTACATGGCGCGCTACGACCTCGACCGATTCGGCATCATCCCGCGCGGCAGCCCGCGGCAATCGGACGTGATGATCGTGGCCGGCACGCTGACCAACAAGATGGCCCCCGCGCTGCGCAAGGTCTACGACCAGATGAGCGAGCCGCGCTGGGTGATCAGCATGGGCAGCTGCGCGAATGGCGGCGGCTACTACCACTATTCCTACAGCGTGGTGCGCGGCTGCGACCGCATCGTGCCGGTGGATGTCTACGTCCCCGGCTGCCCGCCGACCGCCGAGGCGCTGGTCTACGGCATCCTGCAACTGCAGAAGAAGATCCGCCGGACAGGGACCATCCTCCGTGGCTGAGGCCGGCATGACACTCGCCGATCTCGGCGCCGCCATCGCCGAGGCCGCGGGCCCGGCGGTGCAGGAAGCCTTCCTCGAGCGCGGGCAGGAGCTCGTGCTGCGCGTCACGCGCGCCGGGCTGCTGCCGGTTATGACGCTGCTGCGCGACGACCCGCGGCTCTGCTTCGAGCAGCTGATGGACCTCTGCGGCATGGACTGGCCGGACCGCGCCGAGCGGTTCGAGGTGGTCTACAACCTGCTGAGCCTGGCGCATAACCGGCGCATCCGCGTGATCGTCGCGACCGACGAGCAGACGCCGGTGCCGAGCGTGATGGCCATCTGGCCCGCCGCGAGCTGGTACGAGCGCGAGGCCTGGGACATGTACGGCATCGTCTTCGAGGGCCAGACCGATCTGCGCCGCCTGCTGACCGACTACGGCTTCGAGGGCCATCCGCTGCGCAAGGATTTTCCCCTCACCGGCCATGTCGAGGTCCGCTACGACGAGACGCGCAAGCAGGTCGTCTACGAGCCCGTCTCGCTGACGCAGGATTTCCGCAACTTCGACTTCCTCAGCCCCTGGGAGGCGATGACGACGCTGCCGGGCGACGAGAAGGTCCACCTGACGCGCGAGGCGCGTGGCCAGATCGAAGGCGCCGCAGGGGGGGCGAAATGAGCAGCGATGTCTCCCTTCACGTCGTGCCGCCCGCCGAGGCGACGACGCGCACCGTCGAGGTCGAATCGCACCACATCAACTTCGGCCCGCAGCACCCGGCCGCGCATGGCGTGCTGCGCCTCATCCTCGAGATGAAGGGCGAGGTGGTGGAGCGCGCCGATCCGCATATCGGCCTGCTGCACCGCGGCACCGAGAAGCTGATGGAGTACAAGACGTATCTCCAGGCGATGCCCTACATGGACCGCCTCGACTACGTCTCGCCCATGTGCATGGAGCACAGCTGGGTGCTGGCGGTGGAGAAGCTGCTCGGCATCGAGGACCAGGTGCCGGAGCGCGCGCGCTGGATCCGCACGATGTTCGCGGAACTGACGCGGATCATGAACCACCTGCTGAACGTCACGACCTATGCGCTCGATGTCGGCGCCATCACGCCCTCGCTCTGGGGCTTCGAGCAGCGCGAGCACCTGCTGGAGTTCTACGAGGCGGTGGGCGGCAGCCACTACCACGTCAACTACTTCCGCGCGGGCGGCGTCCACAAGGACCTGCCGCCCGGGCTGGAGGAGAAGATCCGGCGCTGGGCGGAGCAGTTCCCGAAGTTCCTCGACGAGCTCGAGGGGCTGCTGACCGAGAACCGCATCTTCAAGCAGCGCACCGTGGACATCGGCGTGATGACCGCCGAGCAGGCGATGGCCTGGGGCTTCAGCGGGCCCTGCCTGCGAGCCTCCGGCTGCGCCTGGGACCTGCGCAAGTCGCAGCCCTACGAGATGTACGACCGGCTGGATTTCGAGGTGCCGGTGGGCGTGCATGGCGACTGCTACGACCGCTACCTGGTTCGCATGCAGGAGATGCGGCAGTCGCTCCGCATGGTCCACCAGTGCCTGGCGGCGATGAAGCCCGGCCCGGTCAAGGTGCCGGACAACAAGATCGCGCCGCCGATGCGCGCCGACATGAAGCGCTCGATGGAAAGCCTGATCCACCACTTCAAGCTCTACACCGAGGGCTACCACGTGCCCGAGGGCGCGACCTACACGGTGACCGAGGCGCCGAAGGGCGAGTTCGGCGTCTACATGGTGGCCGACGGCACCAACCGCCCGTACCGCGTGAAGATCCGCGCGCCGGGCTTCGCGCATCTCCAGGCGATGGAGGCGCTGTCCAAGGGGCACATGCTGGCGGATGCGGTCTCCATCATCGGCAGCCTGGATATCGTGTTCGGGGAGATCGACCGGTGAGCCGCCATCTGATCGTGGAGCCCCGCAGCCGCGAAGCGGCGAGGAGCGGAACGTGAATCAGATGGCCAGCGCACAGGTCGAGCACATGGAACCGACCGGCTTCGCCTTCGATGCCGAGAGCGAGGCCAGCATCGGGAAGATTCTCGCGCGCTATCCGGCGGGGAAGCAGGCCAGCGCGACGATCCCGCTGCTCTACGTCGTGCAGCGCCAGATGGGCCGGCAGACCGGCAGCGCCTGGGTGCCGCGCGTGGCGATGGACGTGATCGCGGAGCGCCTCGGCATCGCGCCGATCCGCGTCTATGAGGTGGCGACCTTCTACTTCATGTTCAACATGAAGCCGATCGGTCGCTTCCACCTGCAGCTCTGCGGCACGACGCCCTGCATGCTGCGCGGATCGGACGACGTGATGCGCGCCTGCCACGACGCGGCCCATGTGCATGTCGGCCAGACCAGCGCGGACGGCCTGTTCACGCTCACCGAGGTGGAATGCCTCGGCGCCTGCGTGAACGCGCCGGTGCTGCAGGTGGACGACGACTACTACGAGGACCTCGACTACGACCGCACCGTCGCGCTGATCGAGGCGTTGCGGCGCGGCGAGCGGCCGAAGCCGGGCTCGACGATCGGCCGTCAGACGAGCGCGCCGGAGGGCGGGCCGCTGACGCTGACAGACCTGCCGGGAGAATGAGCTGATGGCGCTCTCCGACAAGGACCGCATCTTCACCAACCTCTACGGCGTGCAGGACTGGCGCCTGCCGGCGGCACGGAAGCGGGGCAACTGGGACGGCACCAGGGCCATCCTGGAGAAGGGCCGGGACGCGATCATCGAGGAGGTCAAGAATTCCGGCCTGCGCGGCCGTGGCGGCGCCGGCTTCCCGACCGGGATGAAGTGGTCCTTCATGCCGAAGCAGGCTTCCGAGCGGCCGCACTATCTCGTCGTCAACGCCGACGAATCCGAGCCCGGCACCTGCAAGGACCGCGACATCATCCGTCACGATCCGCACACCCTGATCGAAGGCTGCCTGATCGCCGGCTTCGCCATGGGCGCGCATGCCGGCTACATCTACATCCGCGGCGAATACTACAACGAGAGCGTCGTCCTGGAAGCGGCCATTGAGGAGGCCTACGAGGCGGGGCTGCTGGGGAAGAACGCCTGCGGGTCGGGCTGGGACTTCGACCTCTACGTCCATCGCGGCGCGGGCGCCTACATCTGCGGCGAGGAGACGGCGCTGATCGAATCGCTCGAGGGCAAGAAGGGCATGCCGCGGCTGAAGCCGCCATTCCCCGCCGCCGTCGGGCTCTATGGCGCGCCGACCACGGTGAACAACGTCGAGACCATCGCGGTGGTGCCGGAGATCATGCGCCGCGGCGGCGCCTGGTTCGCCGGCTTCGGACGGCCGAAGAATTCCGGCACCAAGATCTTCTGCATCCAGGGCCATGTGAACAAGCCCTGCAACGTCGAGGAGGAGATGAGCATCCCGATGCGGGAACTCATCGAGCGCCACGCCGGCGGCGTGCGCGGCGGCTGGGACAACCTGCTCTGCGTCATCCCGGGCGGGTCCTCCACGCCGCTGCTGCCGAAGGATGTCTGCGACACGGTCCTGATGGATTTCGACGCGCTGCGCGAACACAAGTCCGGCCTCGGCACCGCGGGCGTGATCGTGATGGACAAGAGCACGGACATCGTCCGCGCCATCGCGCGGCTGTCGAAGTTCTACAAGCATGAGAGCTGCGGCCAGTGCACGCCCTGCCGCGAAGGCATGGGCTGGGTCAGCCGCATGATGGAGCGCATGGTCGAGGGCCGCGCGGAGATCGAGGAGATCGACCTGCTCGAGGAAGTGACGCGGCGGATCGAGGGCCACACGATCTGCGCGCTGGCCGATGGCGGGGTCTGGCCGGTGCAGGGCCTGATCCGGCATTTCCGGCCGGTGATGGAAGAGCGCATCGCCGAGTACAAGCGGCGCCATGCGAAGCCGGCTTCCATGCCGATGGCCGCGGAGTAAGCGCGATGGCGAAGGTCACCGTTGACGGCATCGAGGTCGAGGTCCCGAACGGCGCCACGGTGCTGCAGGCCTGCGAGGCCGCGGGCAGGGAGATCCCGCGCTTCTGCTACCACGAACGGCTGAGCGTCGCCGGCAATTGCCGCATGTGCCTGGTGGAGGTGGAAAAGGCGCCGAAGCCCGTCGCCTCCTGCGCCTATCCGGTGATGGACGGGATGGTGGTGAGGACCGACAGCCCGGTGGTGCGCAATGCGCGTCGCGGGGTGATGGAATTCCTGCTGATCAATCACCCGCTCGACTGCCCGATCTGCGACCAGGGCGGCGAGTGCGACCTGCAGGACCAGGCCGTCGGCTACGGCATGGACCATTCCCGCTACCGCGAGCCGAAGCGCGCGGTGAAGGACAAGTACATGGGGCCGCTGGTCAAGACGATCATGACCCGCTGCATCCAGTGCACGCGCTGCATCCGCTTCGCTTCCGAGGTCGCGGGCGTGCCCGAACTCGGCGCGACGAACCGCGGCGAGAACATGGAGGTGGGCACCTATGTCGAGAAGGCGCTGACCAGCGAGCTCAGCGGCAACCTGATCGACATCTGCCCGGTCGGCGCGCTCACCAGCCGGCCCTACGCCTTCGTCTCCCGCCCCTGGGAGCTGCGCAAGACCGACAGCATCGACGTGCAGGACGCGACCGGCACCAACATCCGCGTGGACACGCGCGGGCCGGAAGTGCTGCGGATCCTGCCGCGCGTGAACGACGACGTGAACGAGGAGTGGATGGCCGATCGCGGCCGCTTCTCCTTCGACGGCCTCAAGCGCAAGCGGCTGGACCGGCCCTGGCTGCGCGTGGACGGCAAGCTGAAGCCGGCAAGCTGGTCCGAGGCCTTCGGCGCCGTCGCCGCGCGCATCCGCGCGACCACGCCCGACCGCATCGGCGCCGTGGCCGGCGACCTGGCGGATGCGGAGAGCGTCTTCGCCCTGAAGTCGCTGATGACCGCGCTCGGCTCGCGGAACCTCGACTGCCGCGGAGACGGCGCGGCGCTGGACGCGACGCGGCGCGACTTCTTCCTGTTCAACACGACCGTCGCCGGCATCGACCAGGCGGATGCCCTGCTGATCATCGGCAGCGACCCGCGCAAGGAAGCGCCGGTGATCAATGCACGCATCCGCAGGCGCCAGGTGCAGGGGCGCTTCCCGGTGGCGCGCATCGGCGCGCCGAGCGTGGACCTGACCTATCCGCACCAGCATCTCGGCGACGGCCCGGCGGCGCTGCGCGCGCTGCTCGACGGCTCGCATCCCTTCATGGAAACGCTGCGCGCCGCGAAGAACCCAATGGTGATCCTGGGCCGCGGCGCGCTGGCGCGGCCTGATGGTGTGCATGTGCTGGCGGCGGCGTGGGAGGTCGCGGCGGCGGCGAATGCGCTGCGGCCGGACTGGCACGGCTTCAACCTGCTGCACCTCTTCGGCGGCCAGGTCGGCGCGCTGGAGCTCGGCTTCCTGCCGGGCGCCGGCGGCAAGGCGCTCGGCGGCATGCTGGGCGGCGGCGTGGACGTGCTGTGGCTGCTCGGCGCGGACGGCTTCGATCCGGCGGCGATCGGCGCGGAGACCTTCGTGATCTACCAGGGCCATCATGGCGATCGCGCGGCCTCGCGCGCCGACCTGATCCTGCCCGGCGCCGCCTACACCGAGAAGGACGCGACCTACGTCAACACCGAGGGCCGCGCGCAGCGCGCCTGGCTTTCGGTGCATGCGCCGGGCGAGGCGCGCGAGGATTGGCGGATCGTCCGCGCAGCCGCGGAGCTGCTCGGCGTGCGCCTGCCCTTCGACACGCTGGACCAGCTGCGCGCGCGCATGGTGCAGGCCGCGCCGCAACTCGGCGAAGGATTCGCGTCGCGCGGCTGCGAAGACACGGCCGGTCCCGCGGGGAACCCCGCGGCGATGTCGGACGCACCCTTCGCGCCGGCGATCGCGCAGTACCACCTGGCCGATGCGATCGCGCGCGCCTCCGACGTGATGGCGGAATGCGCGCGCGTCTATGGCGAAGCGCCGGCGCTCGCGGCGGAGTGACGTGATGGAAGGCTTCCTCGCAACCCCCGTCGGCGTGCTGGCGCTGACCGTCGCGCAGGCGATGGCGCTGCTCGTGCCGCTGCTGATCGGCGTCGCCTATCTGACCTGGGCCGAGCGCAAGGTCCTGGCGGCGATGCAGCTGCGCAAGGGCCCCAACGTGGTCGGCCCCTTCGGCCTGCTGCAGCCCTTCGCCGATGCGATCAAGATGCTGATGAAGGAGACGATCATCCCCGCCGGGGCCAGCCGCGTGCTGTTCATCCTGGCGCCGATGATCACCTTCATGCTGGCGATGCTCGCCTGGGCGGTGATCCCGGTGAATGACGGCTGGGCGATCGCCGACATCAACGTCGGCATCCTGTATCTGTTCGCGATCAGCTCGCTCGGCGTCTACGGCATCATCATCGCGGGCTGGGCTTCCAACTCGAAATACGCCTTCCTCGGCGCGCTGCGCTCGGCCGCGCAGATGGTGAGCTACGAGGTCAGCATGGGCTTCGTGATCGTCACCGTGCTGCTCTGCGTCGGCTCGCTGAACCTGACGGAGATCGTCCGCGCGCAGGCGGACATGTGGTTCATCATCCCGCTGTTTCCGATGTTCGTGATCATGTTCATCTCGGCGCTGGCCGAGACGAACCGCGCGCCCTTCGACCTGCCGGAAGGTGAGAGCGAGCTCGTGGCGGGCTTCTTCGTGGAATACAGCTCGATGAGCTTCGCGCTGTTCTTCCTCGGCGAATACGCGAACATGATCCTGATGAGCGCGCTGATCACCATCCTGTTCCTGGGTGGCTGGTACGCGCCCTTCGACATCGCGCCCTTCACCTGGATCCCGGGGCCGATGTGGTTCGTGTTCAAGATCTGCTTCTGCCTCTTCGTCTTCATCTGGGTGCGCGCGACCTTCCCGCGCTACCGCTACGACCAGCTCATGCGGCTCGGCTGGAAGGTCTTTCTTCCCTTCAGCCTCGTCTGGCTGGTCATCACCGCCGCCGCGCTCAAGCTGTTCGGCTGGCTGCCGGGCGCCGCCTGAGGAGGGAGGACGACAATGGCCATCACCCTCGACCGCGTCGCGCGCAGCTTCCTGCTGGCGGAGCTCGTCTCCGGCATGGCGCTGACGCTGCGCTACTTCTTCCGCCCCAAGGCGACGATCCGCTACCCGTACGAGAAGACGCCGCTCAGCCCGCGCTTCAAGGGAGAGCACGCGCTGCGCCGCTACCCGAACGGGGAGGAGCGCTGCATCGCATGCAAACTGTGCGAGGCGATCTGCCCCGCGCAGGCCATCACCATCGAGGCCGAGCCGCGCGAGGACGGGTCCCGCCGCACCACGCGCTACGACATCGACATGACGAAGTGCATCTACTGCGGCATGTGCGAGGAAGCCTGCCCGGTGGACGCCATCGTCGAGGGGCCGAACATGGAGTTCGCCACCGAGACGCGCGAGGAACTGCTCTACAACAAGGAGCGCCTGCTGGAGAACGGCGACCGCTGGGAAGCGGCGCTGGCCAGGCGGCTCGAGCTGGACGCGCCCTACCGATGATCGCCGCCGCCGCCTTCTACCTCTTCGCCGCGGTGCTGATCGCCTCGGCGGTGATGGTCGTGACCAGCCGCAACCCGGTGCACAGCGTGCTGTTCCTGATCCTCGCCTTCTTCAACGCCGCGGCGCTGTTCCTGCTGGCGGGCGCCGAGTTCCTCGCGATGATCCTGGTCATCGTCTATGTCGGCGCCGTCGCGGTGCTGTTCCTCTTCGTCGTGATGATGCTCGACGTGGACTTCGCCAAGCTGCGCGAGGGCTTCCAGCGCTACGCGCCGGTCGGCGGCGTGGTCGGCGCGATCCTGCTGCTGGAACTGCTGCTGGTCTTCGGCACCTGGCAGTTCGCCTCGGACGCGGCGGGCTTCCGGCTGAACCCCGCGCCGGCCGGGGTGGACAACACCCGCGCGCTGGGGCGCATCCTCTACACGGACTTCGTCTGGCTGTTCCAGCTCTCGGGCCTGATCCTGCTGGTCGCGATGATCGGCGCCATCGTGCTGACGCTGCGCGGCAAGACCACCACGAAGCGGCAGGATGTCGGGCGTCAGGTGGCGCGCAGCGGCAGCGTGAACCTGCGCCAGCCGGCGCTCGGCGCGGGCCTCGGCGAGATCGGCATCGAGCGGCCGCCGGTCGAGCCGCCGCCGGGCGAGGCGCCGAAGCAGGTCGAGCATGCCGGCCATGGGGGGCACCACTGATGATGGCCGTCGGCCTCGGGCACTACCTCACGGTCAGTGCCATCCTGCTCACGCTCGGCGTGCTCGGCATCTTCCTGAACCGGAAGAACGTCATCGTCATCCTGATGAGCGTCGAGCTGATCCTGCTTTCGGTCAGCCTGAACCTCGTCGCCTTCTCCGCGACGCTCGGCGACCTCACCGGCCAGGTCTTCGCGATGCTGATCCTGACCGTCGCGGCCGCGGAGGCGGCGATCGGGCTCGCCATCGTCGTCATCTACTTCCGCAACCGCGGCACGATCGAGGTCGAGGACGTCTCGACCCTGAAGGGCTAGGCGATGTACGTCGGCGCCATCTTCTTCCCCCTGCTGGGCGCCTGCCTGGCAGGGTTCCTGGGCCGATGGCTCGGCGACAAGGCGTCGCAATGGATCACGGTCGCCTGCATGGCGCTGGCGGCGGTCTGCGGCCTCGGCGCCTTCTTCGAGGTGGCGCTGGGCGGCGCGCCCGGCGTCGTGCCGATCGTCACCTTCCTCGACGTCGGCGGGTTCGAGGTCTCCTGGGCGCTGCGCTACGACACGCTGAGCGTCGTGATGGTGGCGATGGTCACCTTCATCTCCACGCTCATCCACATCTACTCCGTCGGCTACATGTCGCATGACCCGACGACGCCGCGCTTCTTCGCCTATCTGTCGCTGTTCACCTTCATGATGCTGATGCTGGTCACGGCGGACAACCTGGTGCAGCTGTTCTTCGGCTGGGAGGGCGTCGGCCTCGCGAGCTACCTGCTGATCGGCTACTGGTACGAGAAGGAAAGCGCGAACCGCGCCGCGATGAAGGCCTTCATCGTCAACCGCGTCGGCGACCTGTTCTTCATGCTGGGCATGGCGCTCACCTTCTGGACCTTCCAGTCGGTGGAGTTCGACGCGATCTTCGCCGGCGTCGAGGCCGCGAGGGAGGTCCGCTTCCTCGGCATGCCGGCGCTCGAGGTCATCGGCGTGCTGCTGTTCCTCGGCGCCTGCGGCAAGTCGGCGCAGCTCGGCCTGCACACCTGGCTGCCGGACGCGATGGAAGGCCCGACGCCCGTCTCCGCGCTGATCCATGCGGCGACGATGGTGACCGCGGGCGTCTTCCTGATGGCGCGCATGTCGCCGGTGATGGAATACGCGCCCGTCGCGCTGGCGATCGTCACCGTGGTCGGCGCCACCACCGCCTTCGTCGCGGCGACGATCGGCTGCGTGCAGAACGACATCAAGCGCGTGATCGCCTACTCCACCATGTCCCAGCTCGGCTACATGTTCTTCGCGGCCGGCGTGGGGGTGTACCAGGCGGCGATCTTCCACCTCTTCACCCACGCCTTCTTCAAGGCGCTGCTGTTCCTCGGCGCGGGCAGCGTTATCCACGCCATGTCGGACGAGCAGGACATCCGCCGCATGGGCGGGATCTGGCGGAAGATCCCGGTGACCTACGCGCTGATGTGGATCGGCAGCCTGGCGCTGGCCGGCATGCCCTTCTTCGCCGGCTACTACTCGAAGGACATGGTGCTGGAAGTCGCCTATGCGGCGCATAGCGGCGTCGGCGGCTACGCCTTCCTGATGGGCCTGCTGGCGGCCTTCCTGACCGCATTCTACTCCTGGCGCCTGATCATCCTCACCTTCCACGGCGCGCCGCGGGCCGATCACCACACGATGGAGCATGTGCACGAAAGCCCGCTGGTCATGCTGGTGCCGCTGGTGGTGCTGGCGGCGGGCGCCGTCTTCGCCGGCGCGGTCTTCTACCCCTATTTCGTCGGCCACGATCAGGAACAGTTCTGGGGTGCTGCGATCCACACCGCCGCGCACAACCATGTTCTGCACGACGCGCATGGCGTGCCGGCCTGGGTGCCGCTGGCGCCCACCGTCGTGGGCCTGGCCGGCATCGCGCTCGCCTATCTGCTCTACATGCTGAAGCCGGAGATCCCGGGCCAGCTCGCTTCCCGCTTCGCCGGCACGTACCGCTTCCTGCTCAACAAGTGGTACTTCGACGAGCTCTACGACGCGATCTTCGTGCGGCCGGCGCAGTATCTGGCGCGGGCCCTCTGGAAGACCGGCGACGCGCGCCTGATCGACGGCGTGCCGAACGGCGCCGCCGATCTTGCGGTGCAGGCCGCGCGCGGCGCGGTGCGCATCCAGACCGGGCGGGTCGCGAACTACGCCTTCGCGATGATCATCGGCCTTGTCCTCTTCGTCACCCTGCTGCTCTACGGTGCCCGATGAACGCCGCCGGCTTCCCGATCCTCAGCCTGGTCACCTTCCTGCCGCTGGCCGGCGCCTTCATCATCCTGATGGTGCGCGGAGATGAGGACGTGGTGGCGCGCAATGCGCGCTGGACCGCGCTCTGGACCAGCCTGATCACGCTCGCCCTCTCGCTGATCCTGTGGTTCCGATTCGATCCCGCGACCGCCGACTTCCAGTTCGTGGAACGCGCGGCGTGGCTGCCGGAATTCGGCGTGAACTACCACATGGGCGTGGACGGTATCTCGGTGCTGTTCGTGCTGCTCTCCACGCTGCTGACGCCGCTCTGCATCCTCGCGTCGTGGGAAAGCGTGCAGACCCGCGTGCGGGACTACATGGTCGCCTTCCTCGTGCTGGAGAGCATGATGGTCGGCATGTTCTGCGCGCTGGACTTCGTGGTGTTCTACATCTTCTTCGAGGCCGTGCTGATCCCGATGTTCCTCATCATCGGCGTCTGGGGCGGCGCGCGGCGGGTGTACGCGGCGTTCAAGTTCTTCCTCTACACGCTGGCCGGGTCGCTGCTGATGCTGCTGGCGATCCTGGCGGTGTGGTACCATGCCGGGACCACCGACATCCCGACGCTGATGGCCACCGCCTTCCCGCCGGCGATGCAGTTCTGGCTGTTCCTGGCCTTCTTCGTCTCCTTCGCGGTCAAGGTGCCGATGTGGCCGGTGCACACCTGGCTGCCGGACGCGCATGTGGAGGCGCCGACGGCGGGCTCCGTCATCCTGGCGGGCGTGCTGCTGAAGATGGGCGCCTATGGCTTCATCCGCTTCTCGCTGCCCATGCTGCCGCAGGCGAGCGCGGATTTCGCGCCGCTGATCTTCGCGCTCTCGGTCGTGGCGGTGGTCTACACCTCCCTCGTCGCGCTGGCGCAGGAGGACATGAAGAAGCTGATCGCCTATTCCTCGGTCGCGCATATGGGCATCGTGACGCTCGGCATCTTCACCTTCACGCAGCAGGGCCTCTCGGGCGCGCTGTTCACCATGCTGTCGCACGGCGTCGTCTCCGGCGCGCTCTTCCTCTGCGTCGGCGTGCTGTATGACCGCGTGCATTCGCGGGAGATCGCGCGCTATGGCGGGGTCGCGAAGATCATGCCGGCCTATGCGCTGATCTTCATGCTGTTCACCATGGCCTCCGTCGCGCTGCCCGGAACCGCGGGCTTCCCGGGCGAACTGCTGGTCATCGTCGGCGCCTTCAAGGTCAATCCCTGGGTCGCCCTCGGCGCCGCGCTCGGCATGATCCTCGGCGCGGCCTACATGCTCTACCTGTATCGCCGCGTCGCCTTCGGCAGGATCACGCGCGACGACCTGCGCAGCCTGCTCGATCTCAGCCCGCGCGAATACGCGGTGTTCGCGCCGCTGATCCTGCTGACGCTGTGGATGGGCGTCTATCCCTCCTCCTTCCTGACCTTCTTCGAGGCGAGCGTGGCCAACCTGATCGCGCGGCATGAAGCCGCGCTCGGCGCCGCGCGCCTGGCGGGGATGTGACGCTGTGATGAACTGGACCCTCGCCCTGCCGGAAATCGTCCTCGGCGTCTCCGGCCTGCTCATCCTGCTCGGCGGCGTGATCCCGAAGAAGGAAAGCTTCTTCCCCGTCTCCATGGCGGTGATCGGCGCGCTGATCCTCGCCGCCGTGCTCGTGCTCGGCCAGGCGGAGGGCACCGCCTTCCTCGGCCAGTATGTGGCGGACAACTTCTCCCGCTTCGCCAAGGTGCTGATCCTGTTCGGCGCGGCGATCGGCCTGCTGCTCGCGCTCGACTTCAACGAGAAGGCGGGGCTCGGGCGGTTCGAGTATCCGGTGCTGATGCTCTTCGCGACGCTCGGCATGATGGTCATGGTCTCGGCCAACGACCTGATGTCGCTCTATATCGGGCTCGAGCTGCTGTCGCTCTCGCTCTACGTCATCGCCGCCTTCGACCGCGACAACCCGCGCAGCGCGGAAGCGGGGCTCAAGTATTTCGTGCTCGGCGCGCTCGCCTCCGGCCTGCTGCTCTACGGCGCCTCGCTCGTGTACGGCTTCGCGGGCACGACCAATTTCGACCGGCTGGCGGATGCGCTCTCGGGCGGCGATGTCGGCACGGGCGTGGTGGTGGGCCTCGTCTTCGTGCTGGCGGGCCTTGCCTTCAAGGTCTCCGCCGTGCCCTTCCACATGTGGACGCCCGATGTGTACGAGGGCGCGCCGACGCCGGTGACGGCCTTCTTCGCCACCGCGCCGAAGGTCGCCGCGATCGCCCTGCTGATGCATGTGCTGATCGGACCCTTCGGCGAGCTTTCGGCCCAGTGGATGCAGGTTATCTGGGTCTGCTCCGCGGGCTCGATGATCCTCGGCGCCTTCGCCGCCATCGGCCAGAAGAACATCAAGCGGCTGATGGCCTATTCCTCGATCGGCCATGTCGGCTACGCGCTGATGGGCCTCGCGGTGGCGAACGACACGGGCTATCGCGGCGTGCTGGTCTACATGGCGATCTATGTGGTGATGAATCTCGGCACCTTCGCCGTGCTGATCGCCATGCGCCGCCGTGGCCGCGCGCTGGAGCAGGTGGAGGACCTGGCGGGCCTCGGCAAGACGGACCCGGCGATGGCGCTCTGGATGGCGGTGTTCATGTTCTCCATGGCGGGCATCCCGCCGCTCGCCGGCTTCTTCGGCAAGCTCTACGTCTTCCTCGCCGCGGTGCAGGCGGGCTTCTGGACGCTCGCGGTCATCGGCATCGTCACCAGCGTGATCGCCAGCTACTACTACCTGCGCATCGTGAAGGTGATGTATTTCGACGCGCCGCAGGACGGCGCGCTGGATGCACGGCCTGCCAGCCTGACGGTGGTCATGGCCTCGACGGGACTTCTCACCCTGCTGTTCTTCCTGTTCCCCGCGGCGTTGATCGGCGCGGCGCAGCTTGCCGTCGCCTCGCTCGCCGGCTGAGGACGCGGCGGCGCTGCCGCCGGGATGGCGGCTGCGCGTCGAGGCGGAACTCCCCTCGACCTCCGACCTGCTGCGGCGCCTTGCCGCGGCGGGAGAGCCGGAGGGGCTGGCGCTGCTGGCCCGCCGGCAGACGGCGGGGCGGGGCCGCGACGGGCGAAGCTGGCAGAGCCCGGCGGGCAATCTCTACATCTCCCTGCTGCTGCGCCCCGATGCGCCGGCCGCGGAGGCGCCGCGCTTCGCCCTGCTCGGCGGCGTCGCGCTGGCCGAGGCGCTCTCGGGTTTCATGGCCGACAGGGCGGCTATCCGGCTGAAATGGCCGAACGACCTGCTGCTCGGAGGCGCCAAGCTGGCCGGGATGCTGTGCGAGGGCGCGGCGCATGACGGGCGGATCGAGTGGATCGTGCTGGGGCTGGGCGCCAATCTCGCCGTCGCGCCGAACCTGCCGGACCGGCCGACCACCTGCCTCGCCGATCACGCGCCGGCGCCCGACCCGGAAGCGGCGGCGGTGGCCCTGATCCGGGCGGTGGAGGGCTGGCGGCGGCGCGTGGCGGCGGAGGGCATCGGCCCCCTGCTCGACGCATGGCAGCAACGCGGGCCGCAGCCCGGCGCGCGGTTGACGCTGCGCACCGGTGCGGGCGAAACCACCGGCCTGTACCGGGGCCTCGACGCTGACGGCGCCCTGCTGCTCGAGACGGATGGGCGGACCAGGCGCTTCGCGACCGGCGAGCTCTCGGGGGGAGGAGACTGAGCCCCATGCTGCTGGCCGTGGACGCGGGCAACACCAACGTCGTCTTCGCCGTGCATGACGGCGCCGAATGGCGCGGTCGCTGGCGGATCCGCACCGATGCCGAGCGCACCTCGGACGAATACGCGGTCTGGCTGATGACGCTGCTCGGCCATTCGGGGCTGAAGCCGGCGGACATCTCGCGCTGCGTGATCGGCACGGTGGTGCCGGCCGCGCTCTACAACCTGCGCCGGCTGTCCCGCGAATGGTTCCTCTGCGAGCCGCTGATCGCGCGGGCCTCGCTCGACTGGGGCTTCGACATCCGGGTGGACGCGCCGCACGAGGTGGGCGCGGACCGGCTGCTCAACGCGCTCGCCACCCATCGGCGCTATGGCGGGCCGCTGATCGTCATCGATTTCGGCACGGCGACCACCTTCGACGTGGTGGCGCGGGACGGCGCCTATCTCGGCGGAGTGATCGCGCCGGGCATCAACCTCTCGATCGAGGCGCTGCACCGCGCCGCCGCGCGCCTGCCGCGCATCGGCATCGGCCGGCCCCAGGCGGTGGTGGGGCGCAACACGGTGGCGGCCATGCAGTCCGGCATCTACTGGGGCTATGTCGGGCTGATCGAGGGGATCGTGGCCCGCATCCGCGCCGAATACGACGAGGCGGTGGACGGCCGCCTGAAGGTGATCGCCACCGGGGGTCTCGCGCCGCTCTTCGCGGAAGGCACCACCATCATCGAGACGACCGACCCCGACACCACGCTCGATGGCCTCCGGCTGTTGGCGGAGCGCAACCCCGCCCCCACATTGGCGAGAGTTGCGCGCCGCGACGACAGCCTCGCCTGACCGCCACGACCACGCATCCCGACCCGACGCATCCCGACCTGACGCATCCCGACCTGATCGAGAAAACGGAAGAACAATGACCGGAGACCTGGCCTTCATCCCGCTCGGCGGGACGGGGGAGATCGGCCTCAACCTGAATGTCTATCGCTGCGATGGGCAGCTTCTCGCGGTGGATTGCGGGCTCGGCTTCGGCGGGCCGGAACACCCGGAGGTGGATGTGATGGTGCCCGATGCCGGCTGGCTGGCCGCGCGGCGCGAGAGGCTGGCCGGGCTGGTGATCACCCACGCCCATGAGGATCATGTGGGCGCGGTGGCGCATCTCTGGCCCGCGCTGCGCTGCCCGATCCATGCCGGGCCCTTCGTCTCGGCGGTGCTGCGGCGCAAGCTCGGCGAGGCGGGGCTGCTCACCCAGGTGGAGATCGTGACCCAGCCGCTCGGCGCGCGCTGGACGGTGGGGCCCTTCGACCTGGAGTTCCTGCGCGTCGCGCACTCCGTGCCGGAGGCGCAGGCGCTCGCGATCCGCACCAAATACGGCACGGTGCTGCATACCGGCGACTGGAAGCTCGACCCCAACCCGCTGATCGGCCCGCCGACCGACGAGGCCGCCTTCGCGCGCCTCGGCGAGGAAGGCGTGCTGGCCATGGTCTGCGACAGCACCAACGCCCTGGTGGAGGGCCATTCCGGCAGCGAGGCGGAGGTGCGGCGCAACCTGGCCGCGCTGATCAAGGGGCTGAAGGGCCGGGTCGCCGTCACCTGCTTCGCCACCAACATCGCCCGCGTCGAGAGCATCGCCATGGCGGCCCGCGCGGCGGGGCGCCAGGTGGCGCTGTTCGGCCGGTCCCTGCGCAACGCCGAGGCCGCGGCGCGCGAATGCGGCTACCTCCGCGACATCCCGCCCTTCCTGACCGAGGAGCAGTCGGCCGACGTGCCGGACAACCGGCTGGTGCTGGTCTGCACCGGCAGCCAGGGCGAGCCGCGCAGCGCGATGGCCAAGATCGCCGCCGACACCCATCCGCATGTCTCGCTGGGGGAGGGGGACACGGTGATCTTCTCCTCCCGCATGATCCCGGGGAATGAGCGGGCGATCCTGCGCATCCAGGACGAGCTCAGCCGCGCCGGCGTCGAGGTGATGACCGCGGACGACCACATGGTGCATGTCTCCGGCCATCCGGCGCGGGACGAGCTGAAGCGGCTGTATCAGCTGGTGAAGCCGAAATACGCCGTGCCGGTGCATGGCGAATGGCGCCACATGAACGAGCACGCCAACCTGGCCGAGACACTGGGCGCGGAGGCCTATGTGATCGAGGACGGGGACGTGCTGCGCCTCGGGCCCGGCACGCCGGACATCGTGGAGAGCGTGCCGGTCGGGCGGCTGGCGGTGGATGGCGACCGGCTGCTGCCGCTGGATGGGGACGTGCTCGCCGCACGCAAGAAGATGCTGTTCAACGGCGTGGTCATCGCCTCGCTCGCGGTGGACGGGGCCGGGCGGATGCTCGGCCAGCCGCAGGTCTCCGCACCCGGCCTGTTCGACGGCACGGATGACGAGCCGGCGCAGATCGCCGCCGATCTGGCGCGCGCCGTGATCGAGCTGCCGGCGCCGATGAAGCGCGAGGACGGCGCGCTGCGGGAAGCGGCGCGCACCGCCGTGCGCCGCGCCCTCGGCCGCCGGCTGCGCAAGCGGCCGAGCGTCGAGGTGCATCTGCTGCGCGTCTGAGCCGCGGCCCGTCGTCATGCCGCGCCCGGCCGAGGAGGTGGAACGGGTCGAGCCCGGCAGCCGCGCCGCCTGGCGCGCCTGGCTGGCGGCGAACCATGCCCGCAAGGCGCCGGTCTGGCTGGTGATCCAAAAGGGGGAGGGCGACCTGGACGCCGCCTCGGCCTGCGAGGAGGCGCTTTGCTTCGGCTGGATCGACAGCCTGCCGCGCAAGCTGGATGCGGCGCGCTGGATGCTGCTGGTCTCGCCGCGCCGGCCGGGCAGCCCCTGGAGCCGCGTGAACAAGGCACGCATCGGGGCGCTGCGCGCGGCCGGCCGCATGGCCCCGCCCGGCGAGGCGAGGATCGCGGCGGCGCAGGCGGATGGGTCCTGGGACAGCTACGAGATCGCCGAGTCGCTGGCCGAGCCCGCGGACCTGGTTGCGGCACTGGCCGCGGTGCCGGGCGCGGCGGCGGCGTGGCGCGGCTTCGCCCCCTCCGCCCGCAAGGGCATCCTGTGGTGGATCGCCTCGGCCAAGGCGGAGGCGACGCGGGCGCGGCGGGTGAACGAGACGGCAAGGCTGGCGGCGCTCGGGCTGCGGGCCAATTTCCCCGAGAGCAAGGGGCGCTGAGAGGCTGTCGCGATGGACTGGTTCACGGGAATCGTCGTCTATCTGCTGATCTGGTGGACGGCGCTGTTCGTCGTGCTGCCGATCGGCACAAGGCCGGTGGAGGAGCCGGACCCGGAAGCCGGGGGCTGGCGCGGCGCGCCCACCCGGCCGCACCTGCTGCGCAAGATCATCGGGACGACGGTGCTGTCGGCGGTGCTGTGGCTCGGCGCCTATGCGCTGATCGAGTCCGGACTGATCAGCTTCCGGGAGGGCTGGCTGGCCTATCAGGGGCCGTCAGGGCGGTAGCGAAGGTCCGGCTGCACAAAATTCAGGCGGCTAACCCGCCTCCCCAGCGGGCGCCGCCCTCGAAATGCGCAGTTCGGTTTCGGAAGCCTGTTTTTTGGCTTTCCAGGGCGGCCTTTGTTGTTGTGCCGCCTTAGCTCCCCACGCCACTATCTGCCTCAGGGAGAGGTTGATCCTCTCTCTGCCGTGTGACTGGCGTTTCCTCCCTAAACTCGGGCCGCGCCCTTCGGGTGCGGCCCGCCTTTTCTTTACCTTTGGACCTACCGAAAGCAAAGAGGTTTTTGGGCGGAAAAGTGGCAAATGCGTTGTGATCTGTTGTTGCGGCGCAGCTTTGCATCATCTTGTTGCGCTGCAACATGACCAAAGCCAGTCACTTGCGTGCCGTTTTTGCGCCGATCCCTGCCGGCATTCCCCGCCCCCGCAATCCGGTCTAGCTTCCGGCCTCCCTGCCGCCCGGAGCCCCGCCTTGCGCCTCTCCCGCGCCTTCCTCCCCACGCTGAAGGAAACGCCCGCCGAGGCGCAGATCGTCTCGCACCGGCTGATGCTGCGCGCCGGCCTGGTGCGGCAGACCTCGGCCGGCATCTATGGCTGGCTGCCGCTGGGCTGGCGGACCCTTCAGAAGGTCGAGCAGATCGTGCGCGAGGAGCAGGACCGCGCCGGCGCGCAGGAGATCCTGATGCCGACCATCCAGTCGGCCGATCTCTGGCGCCAGTCCGGCCGCTACGATGCCTATGGGCCGGAGATGCTGCGGCTGAAGGACAGGCACGAGCGGGAGATGCTGTTCGGCCCGACCAACGAGGAGATGGTCACCGACATCTTCGCCCAGTTCGCGAAGAGCTACCGCGACCTGCCGCGCAACCTGTACCACATCCAGTGGAAGTTCCGCGACGAGGTGCGTCCCCGCTTCGGCGTGATGCGCGGCCGCGAGTTCCTGATGAAGGACGCCTATTCCTTCGACCTGACGAAGGAAGGTGCCACGCATTCCTACCGCCAGATGTTCCTGGCCTATCTGCGCACCTTCGCCCGCATGGGGCTGAAGGCGATCCCGATGCGCGCCGACACCGGCCCGATCGGCGGTGACCTCAGCCACGAATTCATCATCCTGGCCGAGACGGGCGAGAGCCAGGTCTTCGTCAGCAAGGCGCTGCTGGAGATGGACCCGCTGGCCGAGACGCCGGATTACGATTCCGACCTCGCGCCCCTGGTCGCGCGCTGGACCAGCCACTACGCCGCGACCGACGAAATGCATGACGAGGCCGCCTGGGCGAGCCTGCGGGAGGATCATCGCGTCTCCGCGCGCGGCATCGAGGTGGGGCACATCTTCTATTTCGGTACCAAGTATTCTCAGCCCATGGGCCTGCGCGTGCAGGGCGCGGACGGCCAGCCGGTGGTGCCGGAGATGGGCAGCTACGGCATCGGAGTCTCCCGCCTGGTCGGCGCCATCATCGAGGCCAACCACGACGAGGCCGGGATCAAGTGGCCGGATGCCGTGGCGCCCTTCAAGGCGGCGGTGATCAACCTCAAGCCCGGCGATCTCTCCTGCGATGCGCTGAGCGAGCGGGTCTATGCCGCGCTCGGCACGGACGGCGTCTATGACGACCGGCCCGACCGTGCAGGCGTGAAATTCGCGGATGCCGACCTGATGGGCCATCCCTGGCAGGTGATCATCGGCCCGCGCGGCGCGGCGGCGGACAAGGTCGAGCTCAAGCGCCGCATGACCGGGGAGCGGCAGGAGGTCTCGGTCGAGGACGCGATCGCGCGGCTCGCCGGCTGACATCCGCCTGATGTTCTCCGCTTTCGAGCGCGCCGTCGCCTTCCGCTACCTGCGGGCGCGCAAGGGCGAGCGCTTCGTCTCGGTCATCGCGATCTTCTCCCTGGTCGGCATCGCGCTCGGCGTCGCCACGCTCATCATCGTGATGAGCGTGATGGGCGGCTTCCGGCAGGAGCTGCTGGGGCGGATCCTGGGCCTGAACGGCCATCTCGGCGTGTACGGGATGGAGCGGAACATCACCGACTACGACGCGATGGCCGCGCGCATCCGCACGGTGCCCGGCGTGGTCAGCGCGACGCCCATCGTGGAAGGCCAGGTGCTGCTGACCAGCGAGCAGGGCGGCGCTTCCGGCGGGCTGGCGCGCGGGGTGAAGCCGGAGGACCTGCGCGCGCGCGGGCTGGTGGCGCAGAACATCCAGGTGGGCTCGCTCGAGGCCTTCGAGGGCGACGACGCCATCGTCATCGGCACGCGGCTGGCGCAGAAGATGCGCCTCACCGTGGGCGACCGCATCACGCTGGTCTCGCCGCAGGGCCGCACCACGGTGTTCGGCACGGTGCCGCGGGTGCGCGCCTACACCGTCGTGGCGCTGTTCCAGGTGGGCATGCACGAATACGACAGCAGCTTCGTCTTCCTGCCGCTGCAGGCCGCGCAGACCTTCTTCCAGACCGGCGACGCCGCCACGCAGATCGAGGTCTTCGTGCGTGACCCGACGGAGGTGCGCGCGGTGACGCGGGCGATCCGCACCGCGATGGGCAGCACGCCGGTGCGAATCCTGGATTGGCAGGACGCCAACAGCTCCTTCTTCGCGGCGGTGCAGGTGGAGCGGAACGTGATGTTCCTGATCCTGACGCTGATCATACTGGTCGCGGCCTTCAACATCATCTCCTCGCTGATCATGCTGGTGAAGGACAAGGGGCGGGACATCGCGATCCTGCGCACCATGGGCGCGACCAGCGGCTCCATCCTGCGCATCTTCCTGCTGTGCGGCGCCAGCGTGGGTGTCGTGGGCACCCTGATCGGCTTCGTCATCGGCATGCTGTTCTGCTGGAACATCGAGAGCATCCGCCAGGCGATCCAGGCGCTCTCGGGGACCGAGCTGTTCAGCCCGGAGGTCTATTTCCTCTCCCGCCTGCCGGCGGTGGTGGACCCCTGGGAGGTGACACAGGTGGTGCTGATGGGCCTCGGGCTGTCGCTGCTGGCCACGATCTATCCGTCCTGGCGCGCGGCGAAGACGGACCCCGTGGAAGCGCTGCGGAATGAGTAGCGCTGCGGTCGCGGAGCCCCGCAGGCCCGCAGGGCCGAGGAGCGGAGCGTGAATCGCAGCGCCATCAGTAGCGCTGCGGTCGCGGAGCCCCGCAGGCCCGCAGGGCCGAGGAGCGGAGCGTGAATCGCAGCGCCAACGATCCCGCTCCGCTGGAGCTTCGCGCCGTCGCCCGCGCCTTCCGCACGGAAGCCGGCGAGCTGCCCGTGCTGCGCGGCGCCGACCTGACGCTCGCCGCCGGCGAGATCGTGGCGCTCGTCGCACCTTCCGGCACTGGCAAGTCCACGCTGTTGCACCTGGCCGGCTTGCTCGAAAAACCGGATGCCGGCGAGGTCTTCGTGGAGGGGCGTGCCGCCGGCACGCTCAGCGACGACCAGCGCACCGCGATCCGCCGCAACACCATCGGCTTCGTCTATCAGTTCCACCACCTGCTGCCGGAGTTCACCGCGCTCGAGAACATCGCCCTGCCGCAGATGGCCGCGGGCGTCGCGCGCGGCGCGGGCCCGGGGGGCGGGGCGCGCGGTGGGGGC
>NZ_JBWXTD010000006.1:195647-197460 GCF_056682175.1 Falsiroseomonas sp. RANM36 | reverse complement strand
GGCGCCGGCCCCCCCCCCCCCCCCCCCCCCCCCCCCCCCCCCCGCCGGCCGGGGGCGCCGCGCGCGCCGCGGCCGAGGCGCGCGGCGCCGAATTGCTGCACGCCTTCGGCCTGCAGGGGCGGGAGCAGCATCGGCCGGGCAAGCTCTCGGGCGGCGAGCAGCAGCGCGTGGCCATTGCCCGCGCGCTGGCCAACCGGCCGCGAATCCTGCTGGCCGACGAGCCGACCGGCAATCTCGACATCGGCACCGCCGACCGCGTGTTCCAGGAATTGCTGCATGCGGTTCGCGACCACGGCGTCGCCGCGCTGATCGCCACCCACAACCCGGACCTCGCCGCCCGCATGGACCGCGTGGTGACGCTGCGCGACGGGCGCATCGCCGAGGGCTGACCCTTTCGGCAAGTTAATTGCATCACGCGAGCGAGACGTGATGTAGGATTGTGCCGATGCGAACCGACCAGACCCCAGCTTCCGCCCGACAGCACCGGATCGTCGTGGTCGGGGGCGGCGCCGGGGGGCTGGAGCTCGCGACTCGCCTCGGCGACACGCTCGGCCGGCGCGGAAAGGCGCAGGTCACGCTGGTGGACCGCACGCGCAGCCATCTCTGGAAGCCGCTGCTGCACGAGGTCGCGGCCGGCAGCCTGGACGTTGACGACCATGAGCTGGACTACCTGGCGCAGGCGCATTGGCACCACTTCACCTATCGCTATGGCGAGCTGATCGGGCTCGATCGCGCCGCGAAGATCGTGAAGCTCGGCCCGACCTTCGACGAGGACGGGCGGCAGATCACGCCGGGGCGGGAGGAGCCCTACGACACGCTGGTCATCGCCATCGGCAGCACGACCAACGATTTCGGCACGCCCGGCGTGCGCGAGCACGCCATCCCGCTGGAGACCACGGACCAGGCGCGCCGCTTCAACCGCCGCCTGCTGAATGCCTGCATCCGCGCCCAGACCCAGCCGGAGCCGATCCGCCCCGGCCAGCTGCATGTCGCGATCATCGGCGCCGGCGCGACGGGCACCGAGCTCTCCGCCGAGCTGCACCGCGCCACGCGCCAACTCGTCGCCTATGGCCTGGATCGCATCGACCCGGAGCGCGATCTGCGCCTGACGCTGATCGAGGCCGCGCCGCGCATCCTGCCCGCCCTGCCGGAGCGACTTTCGGAGGCCGCGACGAAGCTGCTGGAGGGGCTCGGCGTGACGGTGATGGCCGGCACGCGGGTCAGCGCCGTGACGGCGGAAGGCGTGCAGCTGGCCGATGGGCGCCTGCTCGAATCGGAGCTGGTCGTCTGGTCCGCCGGCGTGAAGGGACCGCCGGTGCTGGCGCAGCTCGACGGGCTGGAACTGGCGCGCATGCACCAGTTGGCGGTGCTGCCGACGCTGCAGACAACGCGCGACCCCGACATCTTCGCCATCGGCGACTGCGCCGCCTGCCCGGGTCCGGGACCGGGCGGCTTCCTGCCGCCGCGCGCCCAGGCCGCGCATCAGCAGGCGAGCCATGTGCTGCGCCAGATCCGCCGCAAGCTGAAGAGCGAATCGGCCGAGCCGTTCAAGTATCGCGACTTCGGCAGCCTGGTCTCGCTTGGCCACTACTCGACGGTCGGCAGCCTGATGGGCGTGCTGGTGGGCAAGAGCCTGATGGTGGAGGGCTATTTCGCACGGCTGATGTACCGCTCGCTCTACAAGATGCACCAGCGCGCGCTGCATGGCTGGGCGAAGACGGCGCTGGCCTCGGTCGGGCGGATGCTGACGCAGCGGACGGAGCCGCGCGTGAAGCTGCATTGATTTTGGCGCCCTCAGGCGCCGGGCGCCCCC
>NZ_JBWXTD010000006.1:181342-195547 GCF_056682175.1 Falsiroseomonas sp. RANM36 | reverse complement strand
CCAGCTTCGCTGGCCGCCACTGTGTCTACCAGAAGCCGTGATGCGCCACGGCCGCCTCGTCCTCCAGCAGCGGGCCTTCCACGCCGATGGCGCGCTGGCCGGCGGCGAAGACGGCGCGGCAGGGCAGGTCCATGGTCAGGTTCTCCGGATGCGGGCCGATCATCGCCTTGAGGCGCTTCTCCGACAGCCCGAACACCACGCGGCCGATTCCCGCCCAGTAGATCGCGCCGGCGCACATCGCGCAGGGCTCGGCGCTGGAATAGAGCGTCGCCGCGGCGCGCAGCCCCGGCGCCAGTTCGATGCAGGCCCGCGTGGCGACCAGGCGCTCGGCATGGGCGGTGCCGTCGCCATGCGGGTGGAAGCCGTTGCCCGATTCCATCAGCACGCGGCCCTCGGCATCGGCCAGCAAGGCGCCGAAGGGGTGCTGGCCGGCGGCGCGGCTCTCTCCGGCCAGGGCGATGGCGCGGCGCAGCAGGGCGAGGTCGTCGGGCATCGCGAATCTCCGGCCGGTCCGTGCTAGGAAGGGGGCGATGTCCTCCTTCGTCCATCTGCACGTCCATTCCTCCTATTCGCTGTCGGAAGGCGCGATCAAGGCGGAGAAGCTGCCGGCGCTCGCGAAGGACGACGGCATGCCGGCCGTGGCGCTGACCGACACCGCCAACCTGTTCGGCGCGCTGGAATTCGCCCAGGCCTGCGCCGGCAAGGGCATCCAGCCCATCATGGGCTGCCAGTTCTTTTTGTCTCGTTCCGCCACCGAGGATGCCGGGCGCGCGGCCGATCCGCGCTTCAGCCGGCCCGACCCGATCGTGGCGCTGGCCAAGGATGCGCAGGGCCTCGAGAACCTGCAGCGGCTCTCCTCCGCCGGCTTCCTCGGCAGCGATCCCTCCGGCCAGCCCTGCGTCACGCTGGACATGCTCGGCGCGCACGCGCAGGGGCTGATCCTGCTGACCGGCGGCACCACCGGCCCGCTCGGGCGCCTGCTGTCGGAAGGCCGGCGCGACGCCGCCGCTGCGTTGCTCGCGAAACTGAAGGAACGATTCGGGCAGGACGACCTGGTGGTGGAGCTGCAGCGCCACGGCCTGGCGGTGGAGCGCGCGATCGAGCCGGCGCTGCTCCGCCTGGCCGACGAGGCGGGGCTGCCCATCGTCGCGGCGAACGACGTGTATTTCGCCAGGACCGGCATGTACGAGGCGCATGACGCGCTGCTCTGCATCGCCGAAAGCCGCGTGCTGGCGGAACAGGACCGCCGCCGCGTGACGCCCGAGCATTGGTTCAAGCCGGCCGCGGTGATGCGCGACCTCTTCGCCGACCTGCCGGAGGCCTGCGACAACACGCTGGCCATCGCGCGGCGCTGCGCGGTGATGGCGGAAAGCCGCAAGCCGGAGCTGCCGATCTGCCCGAAGGTACGGCCAGGCATGACCGAGGCCGAGACGGTTGCGGCCATGGCGCGGGAGGGGCTGGAACGGCGGCTGGACGCGCAGGAAACGGCGGAGGCGGCTCGGGCAATCTATCGCGAGCGCCTGGCCTACGAGCTCTCCGTCATCGAGAAGATGGGCTTCTCCGGCTACTTCCTGATCGTCGCGGACTTCATCCAATGGGCGAAGCAGCACGGCATCCCCGTCGGTCCCGGCCGCGGATCGGGCGCCGGTTCCGTCGCCGCCTGGGCGCTGCTGATCACCGATCTCGACCCGCTGCGCTTCGGCCTGCTGTTCGAGCGCTTCCTGAACCCCGAGCGCGTCTCGATGCCGGATTTCGACATCGATTTCTGCCAGGACCGGCGCGACGAGGTGATCCAGTACGTGGTGCGCGAATACGGCGCGGACCGCGTCGCGCAGATCATCACCTTCGGCAAGCTGCAGGCGAAGGCGGCGGTGCGCGACGTGGGCCGCGTGCTAGGCATGCCCTATGGCCAGGTGGACCGCATCGCCTCCCTGATCCCGTTCAACCCCGCGAAGCCCGTCACGCTGTCGCAGGCGATCGAGGGCGAGCCGAAGCTGCAGGAGATGCGCGACAACGACGAGCAGGTCGCGCGCCTGCTGGAGATCGCGCAGCAGATCGAGGGTTGCTACCGCAACGCCTCCACCCACGCCGCGGGCGTGGTGATCGGCCGCAAGCCGCTGGCCGAGATCGTGCCGCTCTACAAGGACCCGCGGTCCGACATGCTCATCACCCAGTATTCGATGAAGCATGTCGAGAACGCCTCGCTCGTGAAGTTCGACTTCCTCGGCCTCAAGACGCTGACCGTGCTGGAACGCGCGGTGGAGCTGCTGAAGACGCAGGGCATCACGCTCGACCTCGCGGCGTTGCCGCTCGATGACGCGAAGACCTATGCGATGCTGGCCAAGGGCGACGCCGCCGGGGTGTTCCAGTTCGAAGGCCAGGGCATGCGCGACTGCCTGCGCATGATGCGTCCCGACCGCTTCGAGGACCTGATCGCCGCCGTCTCGCTCTACCGTCCCGGCCCGATGGCGAACATCCCCGCCTATTGCCAGCGCAAGCATGGCGAGGCGTGGCAGCCGCCGCATCCGGCCATCATGCACATCGTGCAGGAGACCTACGGCATCCTGGTCTACCAGGAGCAGGTGATGCAGATCGCGCAGGAGCTGGCGGGCTACAGCCTCGGTGGCGCCGACCTGCTGCGCCGCGCGATGGGCAAGAAGATCCGCTCGGAGATGGAGGCGCAGCGGAAGATCTTCGTGGATGGCGCGGTGAAGAACGGCGTCGCCGAGGCGAAGGCCGGCGAGATCTTCGACCTGATGGAGAAGTTCGCGGAATACGGCTTCAACAAGTCGCACGCGGCGGCCTATGCGCTGGTCGCCTATCACACGGCCTATCTGAAGGCGAACCATCCCGTCGCCTTCCTCGCCGCCTCCATGTCGCTCGACCTCGGCAACACGGACAAGCTCGCGGGCCACATGCAGGAGGCGGCGCGGCTCGGCATTCCCGTGCTGCCGCCTGACATCAACCGCTCCGGCGCGGAATTCGTGCTGGAGCCGCAGGCGGACGGCAAGGTGGCGATCCGCTTCGCGCTCGGCGCCATCAAGCGCGTCGGCCTCGGCGCGATGAAGGACCTGGTCGCGGCGCGCGATGCGGGGCCGGCCTTCGCCTCGCTCTCCGACTTCGCAGGCCGCGTGGACCCGAAGCTGCTCAACAAGATGCAGCTCGAGAACCTGGCGAAGGCCGGCGCCTTCGAGACTCTGGAGAAAAATCGCGCGCGCGTCGTGCAGGGCGCCGAGTTCATCCTCCGCGCCGCGCAGGAAGCGGCCGAGCGCCGCGCCAATCCCACGCGCGACATGTTCGGCGCCGAGGCCGCGCCGCCGCCGCTGCGCCTGCCGGAGGCGCAGGACTGGCCGCTGCTGGAGCGCCTCGCCTTCGAGGCGGAGGCGGTCGGCTTCCATCTCTCCGCGCATCCGCTCGACACCTACAGGCGAGCGCTGCAAAAGCTCGGCGTCGTCTCCTCGGCGCAGATCGCGGAACGGGCGCGCGGCGGCGGGCGGCTGAAGCTGGCGGGCACGGTCGTCAGCAGCCGCAGCATGAAGACCAAGACCGGCAACCGCATGGCCTTCGTGCGCATGTCCGATGCGCAGGGCGCCTATGAGGTGACCTTCTTCAGCGAGGTCCTGGCCCGCGCCGGCGACCACCTGGCCGAAGGCCAGGCGCTGGTGGTCACCGCCGATGCGCGGGTGGACGGCGAGACGCTGCGCCTGACCGCGCAGGATGTGGAGCCGCTGGAGAAGGCGGCCGCCGGGATCGCCGGCGGGATCAAGCTCTGGCTCGAGCAGACCGCCGTCGTGCAGCCCATCCGCGCCCTGCTGGAGCGCGAGGGGCGGGGCAGGGGGCGCGTCGTGCTCGTGCCGATGACCGGCCCGGGGCAGGAGGTGGAGATCGCGCTGGCCGGCGGCTTCAACGTCTCGCCCCGGCTGATGCAGGCGATGAAGGTGCTGCCGGGCGTCGCCGAGGTGCAGGAACTGTAGAGCGGCCCGGCGGCCTGAGGTAAACCCGCCTTGCCAGCAACGGAGGCACGACGCTGACCGCCCATCTGCCCGACCTCTCGCCCGACCGCGTCGCCCTTCTGGTGGATGCCGCGCTGGAGCGGCGTAACCTGGTGCGGCTGCGCGAGGATGCCGGCCCGCTGGTAGAGGCGATGCCGCCCGAGGCGCAGCCCTTCGCCGAATTCGTGCTGCACGAACTCGCCCGCGCCGCCGCCCGGCTCGACATGCTGGAAGCCGCGCAGCAGGAAGCGCGGCTTTCGCGGGAGGAACGGCTGCGCCTCGATCCGCTGCGCTTCATTCCCGCCGCGCGGCTGGCCGCGGCGCTCGGCCCCGCCGCCCCGGCCGAAGCCGGCCCCGTCGCCATCACGCCCGGCGCGCCGGACTTCATCGGCCAGGGCTGGTGGGAGACCGAGCAGACCGAGGGCGGCGCGCTGACATGGTCGGGCGCCGCGCGCTGCGCCACGCTGCTGCTGCCCGCGCTCGGCGGTGGGGAGCTGGTGCTGACCATCTGTCTCCGCTCGCCCTTCGGCCTGCCGATGGACATCACGGAGCAGGACCTGTTCCTGGACGGCGTGCCGCTGGTGTTCGACACGGTCTCCAACGACGGCACGGTCGGCATCTTCGAGGCGCGGCCCGTGCTGCCGGAATTGCCGGCGGGTGCGCGGCTGACGCTGCTGCTGCACGGGCCCCAGCACGAGGACCCGTCCCGCGGACCGCGACGCGACACGCGGCGCATCGGCCTCGGCCTGGTCTGGGTGCGGCTGGAGCGCGCGTGACGCTGCGCATCCTCGTCACCGGCGACGTCCTGCGCCCGCTGGACGAGGGGTTTCGGCCCTCGCAGATCGGCAACATCCTCTGGCTGCACCGCCTGCTGCGCCGCCCGCTCGCCGCCGCGACCGGTCTGCCGGTGCAGGCGCTCGCCTGGGGTGCGCCTGGCGGGGACGCGGTCGCCTTCGACACGCCGGGCTTCTACGCCGCCGCCGGCGTCGCGCCCGACATCGAGGGATGGGGCGCGCTGTTCGACGCGCCGGACCTCCCGCGCGCGGCGGCGGCGCGCCTGGCCGCCGCCTTCGACGGCGCGGCGGTGGTGATCGGCTTCGAGCTGGCGGAGCTGCAGAAGCGGCTGCTGAACCGCCTCGGCATCCCCTGGGTGGATCTCAACATCCATCCCTACCGCTTCGGTCCCGACCTGCTCTTCGCCGTGCAGACCAGCCATGACGCGGTGCTGGAGGCGCTGGTCGCGCATCACGCCGAGGATCATGTCTTCGAGCCCTGGGCCGATCTGGTCGCCGCGACGGCGGTGAAGATCCCGGTCAACCCGCCGGTGACGGAGGCCGTGCTGGTGGTCGGCCAGACGCGCGTGGACCGCTCGCTGCTGGCCGGCGGAAGGCTGATCGACCTGCGCGACCTCGCCCCCGCCTTCCACCGCGCCATCGGGCCGGAGGGGCGCATCCTCTACAAGCCGCATCCCTACAATCCCGAGGGGTTCGGCCTGTTCGACCTCGGCCTGCCCTTGCGCCGCATCCGCGACGTCGCCGACAACGCCTATGTGCTGATGGGGCAGGAGGCGGTGCGCCGCGTCGTCGGCATCTCCTCCTCCCTGGTGGCGGAGGCGCGCTTCTTCGGGAAGGAGGGCGTGTTCCTCGGCACGCCGCCCTTCCGCATCGCGCCCACCCGCGATGCGCTGGCGCCGGGCATGCATGCCAGCGTGGTGGATGCCTGGCTGTCCGCGGATTTCTGGCGCGACCTGCTGGCGCCGCTGCTGCCCGTCAGCGCGCATGACGGGCGGCGCCCGTCGCTCGGGCCTAATGCGCTGCGCACCTCGCTCCGGCAGTTCTGGGGCTGGGACGAGATTTTTTTCCAGCTGCCCTTCGACCTGGCGCAGCAGCGCGCCGAGGAGCGCGGGCGATAGCCGTCGCTACCGCGAGAGCAGCGCCAGCGCCTGCTCCGCGGCGGCGGCGATGGCAGCGGGGCCGTGATGGCGCTCCACATGCTTGCGCGCCGCGCGACCCATCTGCACGCGCAGCCCGTCATCGGCCAGCAGCAGCTCCACCGCATGCGGCAGCCCCTCCTCCGAGACGAGCAGCCCGGCGGTGGGCGGGATGCCGCCCTCGATCGTGTCGCGCAGCGCGACCACGGGCAGGCCGCAGGCCATCGCCTCGATCGTGGCGCGCGGCAGGCCGTCGCCGAGGGAGCTGTGCACCATCACGCGCGCGCGGCGCAGCACGGCGAACACCTCCGCATGCGGCAGGCGGCGGAAGAAGGTGACGTTCCCCGCCGTGCCGGCCTTGCGCGCGGCGCGCTGCGCCTCGGCCAGCAGCGGGCCGCCGCCGACGAAGGCGAGCCTGCGGCGTGCGGCGAAGGGCAGCAGCGCGGGCTGGTTCTTCCGCTTCTCGGCGAAGGTGCCGACATTGACGATGTCGAACTCTGGCCGTTTCGGCGGCACGCCGTCGCCGGCCAGCGCCAGGTCGATGTATTTCGGCAGCACCATCGCGCGCCCGTCCTGCAGGGCGGGGCGGAAATGCCGGGCCAGCTGCTCGCGGTACTCGCCGAGGATCGCCGCCGCGCCCTCCACCAGCGGATCGGTCACCGCGCCGCCGACGATCAGCCCGTAGCGCGCGCCGGCCGGCCGCGCCGCCTGGACGAAGGCGTTGATGCGGTAGCTGAGCCCCTTGTAGAGGACGGCATCCGGCGCGAAGGCCGCGATCTCGTCGCGCAGCGCGGCGGAGAGCAGGTGATGCGGCACCGTCGCGGGCGCGTCCACCGGACAGAAGCGGACGGGCACGCCGAGGATGTCCTCCTGCTCCGCGCCGGCGCCCTCATGCATGCGCCAGATGCGCGCATCCACGCCGCGGGCGCGCAGCGCCGCGCAGAGATGCAGCTCCCGCATCGCGCCGCCCATGCTGCGGTTCGCATGGCTCATCACCAAGGCGAGGCTGCGCATGGCGCGGGCCCCGGGCGGTTCTATTCGGCCGCCTCGGCGCGCGGCGCGGCGGCGCGCGCGGCCGGCGCGAAGGCGTGGTCGAGGGCGGCGAGGAACTCCGCGCGGTCGATCACGTCGCGCAGGCTCGCGCCATACTGCGCCCGCGTCGCGGGATCGGCGGCTTCCAGCATCGCCCGCGCGAGATCCACCGGCGAGCCACGATCGAAATGCAGCGCGTCCACGCCGGCCTCGGCCTTCTCCGCCATGCCGCCGATGCCGGAGACGATCAGCGGCGTCCCGGCCCGGCGCGCCTCCTGGATCACCACCGGCGAGTTCTCCCACCAGACGGAAGGCACCACGACCCAGCCGACGCTGCGCATCAGCGCGACCGCGTCCATCGCGTCGTAGCGCCCGGCAAAGGAGAGGTTGGCGCCGGCGTCCTCGATCTGCGTCTCCAGCATCGGGAACAGGCGCAGCACGTCCTCGCGGTCGGCGCCGAAGACGGTCAGTGTGATGGCGGGGTCCTCGCGCAGCGCCAGCGGCAGCGCCCGCAGCAGCACGTCCAGGCCCTTGTAGGGCGTCGGCTGGCCGAAGAAGCCGAAGCGCGGCGCCATGCGGTGCGGGTCGCCCGGCCGCCGCGGCTCGGCCAGCAGCTCGTCGCCCAGGAAATTCTCGATGACGCTGGCGGGCCGGCCGGCCAGCCCCCAGGCCTCGTAGCGGCCCTGGAGGAAGGCGCTGGGATAGACGATATGGTCGAAGCGCCGCAGCACGGAGAGCAGCGTCGCCTTGCGGAAGGCGAAGCGTTCCAGCGTCTGGTCGGGGAAGCAGGCGAGGCAGGCGAGCGGGCTTTCCCGCCGGCACAGCTCGCGCGAGCGCGTCTTCACCATCTGGCCGTGATGCAGGCAGATCGCCAGCATCTCGTGCAGGGTGATGACGAAGGTCGCGTCGGGTCGCGCCGCCATCAGGTCGTGGATCAGGTCCACGCCGATCCGCCAGTAATGGTGCAGGTGATAGACGTCGCTGCCGAGGCCGGCGAGGAATTCCACCAGCAGCCGGCGCTGCCAGGGATCCTCCCAGGCCAGACGGTCCTCCGCCATGCCGGCGAAGGAGAAGACGTAGTCGTCCTCGCCATGCGCCATCACGGTCTCGATCGGGCGCTGCGCGGCGTAGCTGGTGCCGGTCTCGCAGCCGCCGACGAACACGGCACGGCGCCCCGCGGCGCGCAGCGCGGCGAATTCGCGATGCGCCGCCATCTCGCCGCCGCCTTTCGAGAAGTCGGGGTGGGAATGCGCCAGCACGCAGACGCTGCGCGGGGTCTCAGCCATGCGCCGCCGCCTCCGCGGGCATGGTCCCCGCGCCGGCCGACCACAGCCTTTCGAGATGGGCGTGGACCGGCTCGGCCGCGTGGCGGTTGGACCAGCTGCGCGGCAGCGCCGCGAAGCGCCGCCTGGTGTCCTTCGCCTGGCGGGCGCGCAGCAGCCGCTGCAGGCTGTCCGCCAGCGCCGGCGCGCATCCGGCCACGGCATGCAGCGCTAGCAGCCGCGCCAGCTCCGCGCCGCTCAGCGCCTCGGCGAAGGCCGCGCCGGGATCGTCGGCGATCACCGCCGCGGCGAAGCCCGGCGCGTCGAGCGCCAGCACGCCGGTGGTGCCGCTGGCCCGCCTGAGCGCCTCCGCCGCAGCCTCGCCCACGAGCACCTCCGGCCGGCCCGTCGCGTCGAAGGCCTGCGCGATGTCGTCCGCCGCCGCGCCCATCAGCAGCAGCCGGTCGCAATGCCTGGCGAAGAGTGGCGCGGTCACATGGAACAGCCTTGCGAGCATGGGGTCGTCGGCGCCGAGCAGCAGGGCGGTGCGCGGCGTGCCCTCCGTTGGCGCCGCGGCCACCCGGCCGAAGGCTTCCAGCATCGGCGCGAAGGCCGCCTCCCGCCGCGCGATCACCTCGCGCAGCAGCGCGAGCCCGGCCGAGCCGGCGGCCTCCACCGGAACGGCGAGCCCCGCCGCGGTGGAGCGGCAGGCCGCATCCAGCAGGTCCGGGATGCTCGCCGGCGCCGGGTGGCAGCGCAGCCACACCTCCTCCCCGGCCTCGATCTCGGCGTATACGATCAGCTCCACCGCCTGCAGCCGGTCCGCCAGCGCGCCGCCGATGCGGCCATAGCCCGCAAAGCCGGCGGGCAGCCGGGCGCCGTGCCACTCGGCGAAGTCCAGCATGCGCGGCTCCGCCGGCGCGCCGGGGGCGGCGCGCATCCAGCCGATCGCCGCCGCCTCGATCCGCGCCGCCGGCGGCACCGGGCCTTCGGCGCGCAGCATCGCCAGCACCTCGCCCGAGGCCGCCTGCAGCGCCTCGGCCTCCGCGATGCGGCCGTAGTTGGTGGCGCGGCCGCGCACCGCGGGCATCGCGGCCAGCCAGTCGGCGAAGGCGCCGAAGGGCCGGTTCTGGTGCGTCATCAGCGGCGCGAGCTCGGGCTCGCGTGCCGCCTCGCGCAGCAGCTCCAGGTTGATCCCCCAGTTCCGCGCCGCGATGGCCCTGGGAAGGGTCCGCTCGACCTCGGCCGAGAGCATGTCGGCGCGGATCAGCACCTCGCCGGCGGCCAGCGTCAGCACCAGCTCGGCGGGCGGCTCCTCGGGCAGCGCGATAACCAGGGTGAAGCCCTGCACCACGCATGCGCGCGGATCGGCGATGGCGACATCGGGGCGTTCGTGGAAACTGGCATGCAGGATGGCGCAGGGCGCATCCGGCCCGGCGGCGATGTCCACCGCGCCCTCGACGCCGCGCGGGACCATGGTCCAGCCGAAGGCGATGCCGCGGCGCGGCGCCAGCTGGGCGAAGCAGTCCAGGCCGAGTTGGCGCACATCATCGAGGTAGACGAACACCGGCCCTTACGCCCCCGTGCAAGACCGCGCCGACTGACGCCGCTTTGCCCACCCGTGTCAACCTCGCGCGTGGCTTGCATGGCGGACCGATTCAGACCTCCGGGGCTTGCGCCCCTTCGGTCATCGGGCCGCCTAGGTCGCCGGCGGCGCGCCCCAGGCGACGAAGGGGCCGTTGCGGAAGCCCGCCGCCGTCTTGCCATAGCCGAAGGCCGCGCCCTCCGGCGTGGTCACGCTGCCGCCCGCCGCCTCCAGCACCGCCTGCCCGGCGGCGGTGTCCCATTCCATGGTGGGTGCGAGGCGCGGATAGACATCGGCCTCGCCCTCCGCGACCAGGCAGAATTTCAGCGAGGACCCGATCGAGCGCCGGCGGCCGACCGGCAGGCGGCCGAGGAAGGCCTCGGTGTCGGGATCGAGATGCGAGCGGCTGGCCACCGCCACCAGCCCGGAAGCCGGCCGCGGGCGGGCCTTGATCGGCACCCAGGCGAGGCCGGCCGGCGCCACGCCGGGCGCCAGCGCCGCCGCCTCCGCCCCGCGGCCCAGCGCCCCCCGCCAGATCCGCCCGATCGCCGGCGCATAGACCACGCCACAGACCGGCCGCCCGCCCTCGACCAGGGCGATGTTGACGGTGAACTCGCCCGAAGGGCCCAGGAATTCCCTGGTGCCGTCCAGCGGGTCCACCAGCAGGAAGGCCGCGCCCGCCGGCGGGTCGGCCCGCGCCGCATCCTCCTCGGAGACCACGGGGATGCCCGGGGCGGCGCGCGCCAGGCCGGCGGCGATGATCGCCTCGGCGGCCAGGTCGGCCTCGGTCAGCGGGCTGCCGTCGCCCTTGGCGGTGACCTCATGCGGGCGGCTGCGGATCGCGACGATGCGGGCGCCGGCTTCGGCGGCGATGGCGACCAGCTCGGGCAGCAGCACGGCGGTGTCGGGCATGTGTTTGCGATTCCTCAAGACTGGTCCTGCAGCCTGGCGCCTTCCCGCCGGCCGCGCTGCCCATCTTGCGGGCGCGTGCTGGGGTATGGGATAGCCGCATTGCGCAAAGGTTGCACCCCATGGGCCGCATCGCCGTCCCGGCCTCCGGGGGCGGGGCGGCGCGACAAGGTCGAGGACTGCTTCACGATGGACCAGATACCCCTTGGGCACCCCTCCGGCGCCCAGGCGGCTCGCGGCCTGCTCCGGTTCCTCACCTGCGGGTCGGTGGACGACGGCAAGTCCACGCTGATCGGCCGGCTTCTCTATGAAAGCCGCCAGATCATGGAGGACACCCTCGCCACCATCGAGAAGGACAGCCGCAAGCACGGCACCACCGGCGAGGATGTGGACCTCGCCCTGCTGGTGGACGGGCTCGAGGCCGAGCGGCAGCAGGGCATCACCATCGACGTCGCCTACCGCTTCTTCGCCACGCCGAAGCGCAGCTTCATCGTCGCCGACACGCCCGGCCACGAGCAGTACACGCGCAACATGGCGACCGGCGCCTCCAATTCCGACCTCGCCATCATCCTCTGCGACGCGCGCAAGGGCGTGCTGACCCAGACCCGCCGCCACACCTTCATCTGCTCCCTGCTCGGCATCCGCCATGTCGTGCTGGCGGTGAACAAGATGGACCTGGCGAACTGGGACGAGACGACCTTCGACCGCATCGTCGGCGACTGGGCGACCTTCGCCGCCGGCCTCGGCTTCGCGACGCTGACGCCGATCCCGGTTTCCGCCCGCTTCGGCGACAACGTCACGCAGAAGAGCGGCAACTCGCCCTGGTACCGTGGCCCGACGCTGCTCGCGCATATCGAGGGCGTGGACGTGGAGCATGGCGCGGACCAGAAGCCCTTCCGCTTCCCGGTGCAGTGGGTGAACCGGCCGAACCTCGATTTCCGCGGCTTCTCCGGCACCGTCGCCTCCGGCCGCATCGCGGTGGGCGACGGCGTCGTCGTCGCGGCCTCCGGCCGGCAGAGCCGGGTCGCGCGCATCCTTGGCCCCGATGCCGACCAGCAGGTCGCCGCGGCGGTGAACGCGGCCGCCGGGCGCTTCGGCCGACTCGACATCCTGTTCAACTGCGCCGGCGGCTCCGTGCCCGAGGACGGCACCGTGGTGGATGTGCCGCTCGAGGTGTTCGACCGCACCATCGGCCTCGACCTGCGCGGCACCTTCCTCTGCTGCCGCCACGCCATCCCGCACATCATCGCCGCGGGCGGCGGCACGATCGTCAACATGTCCTCCGGCGCGGCGCTGCGCGGCGCCAGCCCGCACCATGTCTACACCGCCGCCAAGGGGGCGATCCTGTCGCTGACGCGCGCGCTCGCCGGCACCTATGCCAAGCACAACATCCGCGCGAACGTCATCGCCTCCGGCCGCGTGATGACGGAGCGGATCATCCGCCAATGGGGCGGCCTGGATGCGCAGTCCGACGGGCGCGATCCGCAGGACCCCGTCGGGCGGCTGCGCGAATATCCCTTCTGGGTCGGCGAGCCGGAGCATGTCGCCGCCACGGCGGTCTTCCTCGCCTCCGATGCCGCGCGCATGATCACCGGCGCCACCATCGCCGCCGATGGCGGCCGCTCAGCGTATTGATTTGCGTCGCGAAGTGCTGGCGCACTTCGCCCTCAGACGCCGGCGCGCCCCTGGCGCTTGGCTTCGCCGCACAGGCGGCGGGCCGCATTCGCGGCCTCGGCGGCCAACTGGCCGCCGCAGGCGGCTGATGCGCGACGCAGGAAGGAGAGATGCTCATGATGGCCGCGCCCTGCCGGATGCTGCTGATCGGCGCCTATGCGCCGCCCGCCGATGGCGGCCTGACCCTCGGCACCTTCGCCAACAGCCGCGAGACGATGCTCGGCAACGCCGCACGCCTGCCGGTGCTGCTTCAGGACGTGGAGTGGGACGTGCATCCCGGCGCGCCCGCCTCCCCCGGCTTCTGGCCGGTGGAGATGCGCGAGGAATTCGCCATCGCCGGCGTGAACCGCCTGCCCGTGGTGCGGCAGGAGGCGGCGAGCGGGCGGTGGGACGCGCTGGTGCTGCTCGGCGGCGGCGATCCCGGCTTCCTCGAGGCGCGGGAGATCGCGCATCGCCACCGCGTCGTCGTCACCGCCTGCGCCCACGCGCAGATGCACGCCGCTTCGCTGCTCGGCCGGCGCTTCACCATCCTCGACGTGTCGGAGAACCACAATCTCCGCATGGCGGACCTGGTGCAGCTGTATCGGATGGAGGATCGCTGTGCCTCGATCCGCAACCTGGAATTCCCCCTGCCCCGCGCCGCCCATGAGGGCCGGATCAACGTGCAGCAGGAAGCCGAGCGCCACGCTCGCGGCGAGCCCTCAGCCATGCTGGAGGCCGCCGTCACCGAAGCCGTCGCGGCGATCGAGGAGGATGGCACCGACTGCTTCATCCTCGGCTGCTCGGCGGCCTATTGGCTGCAGGCGCCGCTTCAGCGGCGGCTTGCGGAACTGGGCTGGGACGTGCCGGTGCTGGAAGGCTATGGCGCGGCGGTCGCGCAGGCGAAGATGCTGGTCGGCCTCGGTGTGGATGCGAGCGGGCTCGCCTTCCCCGCCGATCCGCCGCGCCGCACGCGCCGCCGCAAATTCGTCTGATCGTTACCGGCTGGCGCGCAGCAGCGCGGGCGCGACCAGCAGCGTGACCAGCGCAAGCTGCGCCGCGGTGGCGAGCATCGGCACCAGCCACCCGCCGCTCGCCGTCACCAGCAGCCCGTACAGCAGCGGCCCCGCGACATAGCCGAGGAAGGTCAGCAGCGTGGAGCCGGAGGTCGCATCCGAGATGCGGTCCTTCGGCGAGAGCCGCGCGACTTCCGCCAGGTAGATCCCGTTCCAGCTCGCCGCGACGAAGCCCGCAACGGCGGCGAGCAGCGCGGCCAGCGCGGCACCCGGCGCCTGCGGCAGCGCCGCCAGCAGCAGCACCGCGGCCGAGGCGGCGAAGCCCTGCACCAAGAGGTTCACGATCGGCCGCCCCGTGCGGTCCGCCAGCCAGCCCAGCGCGATGCGCGCCACCACGCCCGCGCCCTGCATCGCCGCGAAGGCGCCGCCGGCCTCCACCAGCGTCAGCCCGCGCGTCTCCACCAGCCAGGTGACAGTGAAGGTGAAGAGGCAGCCCTGCACGATGGCGAAGGAGACCGCGAGCAGCGTCAGCGGGAGCAGCGCCGGCGCGAGCAGCAAGGCGGTGAAGGGCAGCGCCAGGGTGCGCGGCGCGAAGACGTCGCGCGGGCTGACCGAGCGCGCGGGATCGCGCTCCGCGTCCAGCTCCCGCCGCAGCCCCTGGATGGAAAGCGCTGCCAGGAAGGCCGCCGCGGCGCAGACCGCCAGCGCCGCGCCCCAGCCGAACAGGCTCGCCACTGGCGCCGTCACCAGCCCGGCCAGCACGCCGCCCATCGGCGCGCCGGCTTGCTTCACCGAGAAGATCAGGCTGCGATGCCGCGGCGGCGCC
>NZ_JBWXTD010000006.1:176752-181242 GCF_056682175.1 Falsiroseomonas sp. RANM36 | reverse complement strand
GCGGTGACGATCTGCCTCGCCGACGAGGTGGACGTGGCGCGCGGCGACGTCCTCGCCCCGCTCGCCGACCGGCCGGAGGTGACCGACCAGTTTGCCGCCCACCTGCTGTGGATGGACGAGGAGGCACTGCTGCCGGGCCGCCAGTACCTCGCGCGCTTCGGCAATCTCTGGACCACCGCCTCGGTCACCGCCATCAAGCACAAGGTGGACGTCAACACGCTGGAGCAGCAGCCGGCGAAGAAGCTGGCCTTCAACGAGATCGCGGTCTGCAACCTGGCGCTCGCGCAGCGCGTGCCGCTCGATCCCTATGCCGAGAACCGCGCGACGGGCGCCTTCATCCTGGTGGACCGCTTCACCAACCGCACCGCCGGCGCCGGGATGGTGGACTTCGCGCTGCGCCGCGCCACCAACATCCACGCCGAGGAATTCCTGGTGGACAAGGCGGCGCGCGCCGCGCTCGATCACCAGAAGCCGCTGGTTCTGTGGTTCACCGGCCTCTCGGGCTCCGGCAAGTCCACCATCGCCAAGCTGGTGGAGAAGGCGCTGCACGCCGAGGGGCGGCACACCTACACGCTCGACGGCGACAACCTCCGCCACGGCCTCAACCGCGACCTCGGCTTCACCGACCAGGACCGCGTGGAGAACATCCGCCGCGTGGGCGAGGTGGCCAAGCTCTTCGTGGATGCGGGGCTGATCGTGCTGTGCAGCTTCATCTCGCCCTTCCGCGCCGAGCGCCGGATGGTGCGGGAGCTGATGCAGCCGGGCGAGTTCCTCGAGGTCTTCGTGGACACGCCGATCGAGGAATGCATGAAGCGCGACCCGAAGGGCCTCTACGCGAAGGCCGTGCGGGGCGCGATCGCCAACTTCACCGGCGTCTCCTCGCCCTACGAGGCGCCGGAGGCGCCGGAGCTGCGCATCGACACGCTCGGCCTCACGCCCGAGCAATCCGCCGAGCTGGTGCTCGCCCATGTCCGGCGCATCCTCGACGCCTGAGGCGGCCGCGGCGGGCCCGATGCGGCTGCTCTTCGAGGGCAGCTTCGCGGCCTATTTCCGCGCCGCGGCGCCCGCCGAGGGGCCGGTCGTGTTCGTGCATGTCCCGAAGACCGCCGGCACCTCGCTGCGGCGGGAGATCGCGACCATCCTGCAGCCGGACGTGAACATCGTCGTGGACTACACCGACACCGCGCGCAGCTTCCATGAGCGCATGGACCAGGCGGTGGAGCGGTTCCTGGCGCAGGCCGCGGAAGGCCCGGTGCGCTTCGCCTCCGGCCATATCCTGGCGCGCCATGTCGCGCGCATCCGCGCCGCGCTGCCCGGCACCCGCCTCGTCACCTTCCTGCGCGAGCCGGTCAGCCGCGTGATCTCCGACTACCGCTACCAGGGATCGCCGCGCCATCCGGTGCATGCCGAGTTCACCGCGCGGGTGCCCGATCTCGACGCCTATCTCGCGCTCGCCTCGGAGCGCAACAAGACGGCCGAGCACCTGGTCCCGCGCGAGATCCTGGACAGCGGCGATCCAGCTTCCTGCGTCGCGCATGTGCTGGCGACCTACGACTTCATCGGCGTGCAGGAGATGTATCCGCTCTGCTTCCGCGTGCTGACGACGCTGCTCGGGTCGCCGGCCTGGCCGACCGTGCGCGAGAATGTCGGCGCGGAGGAGGAGGGCGCGCGCGCCGTGCCGGAGGAGGTGGCGGCGCGCATCCGCGCGGCGAACCCGCTCGACGTCGCGATCTACGAGGCCGTGGCGCCCCGCTGGCAGCGGGTGCGCGACGCGCTGGCCAAGCGCCTGGCATGAGCGCCGCCCGCCTGCTCCTCGCCGGCCGCTTCGAGGCCTGGCTCGCGCCGCGCGAGGCGCCGCCGCTCTGGCTGTTCGTGCATGTGCCGAAGACCGCGGGCAGCTCGCTCGCGGCCGACCTCGCCGCGCTGATCCCGCCCTATCGCAGCATCCACATCGACCATCTCGACCGCTCGCGCCCGGCGCCAGAGCGCTACGACACCGTCACCGAGGCCTTCATCGCCGCGCAGGCCGCCTCGCCCAGCCGGATCGCCTCCGGCCATGTGCAGTTCCGCCATGTGCAGCGCATCCTGCAGGCGATCCCGGGCACCGCCCTGTTCACCATGCTGCGCGAGCCGGTCTCGCGCCTCGTCTCCGACTATCTCTACCAGCGCTCGACGATGCATCCCCTGGCCGCCGAGGTGCGCGCGCGCATCCCCGATTTCGCCGCCTTCGTCGAGCTGAAGGGCCAGCGCAACCGCATCGCGCGCCACCTGCTGCCGCCGCGCATGGTGCAGGAGGGCGACATCGCCGCCGGCCTCGCCGCGCTGCGCAACCGCTACGCCTTCGTCGGCGTGCAGGAGCGCTACGCGCTGGGCTATCGCGCGCTCACCACGCTGCTCGCCGGCAGGCCCTCCGCGCCGGCTGCGCGCAAGCGGGTGAACGACGGCGCGGCGGAGGACAAGGAGGCGGTGATGCGCGCGCTGGAGGATCCGGCGCTGCAGGCGCGGATCGAGGAGCTGAACGCCTTCGACCTCGGCATCCACCGGGCGATCGCCGCCGACTGGGAGGCGATCGCCGCGCCGCTCGCCGCCTTCCTCGATGCGCGGGCGCCGGCCGCCGCCTGAGCCCGCCCGTCTCGACCCGTGCCGGCGGCGGGTGCATAGCAGGGCGGCATACCCGGGAGTTCCGACGCATGACGCCATCAGACATCGCTCGCGTGCAGGCCTATCTGCGGCGCCTGCTCGGTTCGGAGCGGATCAGCCTCGTGGCGCCGGCGCGCAAGGGGATGTCGGTGGAGGTGATGGTGCAGGACGAGGTGATCGGCACCGTCCATCGCGACGACGAGGAAGGCGAGGTCTCCTACGCGGTGCACATCACCGTGCTGGAGGAGGACCTGCCGGCCCCGCCGGCTGCCGGCGCGGCCGCCCCGCGGCGGAAGTAGCCGCGCGGCCCCTCAGCCGGGGCGCCCGGCGCCGCGCGCCGCCGCCACCGCCTCGGTCACGCGGCGGGCCAGGCCGATCCAGGGCTCGGCCTCGGCCGCGTCCAGCCGCGCCGCGCGGCTGGCCTGTCCCGCGATCTCCGGCAGCACGTCCATCAGCGCGGCGATCAGCGCCCGGTCATGCGGCGTGCCGAGGGCGGCCAGCGCCAGGGCCGTGACCTCGGTCTCGAGCCGCCAGAACGGGCCGTAGCCGTCGCTGCCGCCTTCCGGCCAGACATCGAACATCGGCGGCCAGCCCTTGGCCTGGCGGAATTCCAGCCCGGCGACGCCGCGGCGCTCGAACAGCTTCAGCCGCACCTGCCGCCACAGCCCCGCGGCGGAGACCAGCCCGCTGATCGCCACGTCCAGGTGGCGATAGCCGGAGCCGGCATTGTCGAGATGCTGGTTGAGGCGCAGCTCCTGGAAGCCCGTGGCGGCGGCGGGCATGCGCGGCGGCACCGGCCCGCCGGCCGCGCGCGGCAGGGCCAGCGCGGCCCGGCCATGTCCGCCGGGCGCGGCCGGCGGCGGCAGCGGGGCCGGCGGCGCGCTGCGCCAGGCCGGCAGGGTCGGTCCGTAGGGCATCGCGACGGCGTAGCGCCCGCGCCCGGCGGCGATCTCGGCCGGCGGCGCCACGCGCCGCTCCCCGGCCGCGCCGGCGACCAGCGCCAGGCTCTCCACCTCGACCAGCGCCGGCCGCCGCCCTTGGTGGCGCAGCCCCAGACGCGGCGCCGCCATCCCGCCCTGGGGCAGGGGCAGGGCAAGCTCGGCGCGCGGGCCGACCGGGCGCCAGCCGGTGCCCGATGCGCCCTGCGCGCCCTCCACCGCGAGCGCCGCCTCCATGCCGGCTTCCGCACCGACCGGCCGCAACAGCCGCAGCCGCAGCAGGTCCGCCGGCCCGACCGGCAGCGGCGGCAGGCGGAGCAGCATCTCGCCGCCCGCCGGCAGCTCGAGCATGAGGCGCGGCGCCTCCTCGCCCACGCCGACCAGCTCGGCCCGCGCGCCCTCCGGCACCGCCTCGGCCAGCAGCGCGGCCGGCAGGGGCAGCGGCAGGGAAGGGCGGAGCGCGCCCATGGCGGGCCAGTCGAAATGCCGCGGCAGCACCGACCAGCCCGGCCCCGCTACCCAGAGGCGCAGCGCCAGCCCCGCCTGCGGCCGGTCGGCCACCAGCGAGAGCAGCGGCGGCGCCTCCGCCGCATCGGTCGAGACCTCCAGCACCGCCTCGGCCGCCGTCTCCGCCGCCGGCTCGGGCAGGTCGAGCGCGAGCCAGCCGGCGCGCCGTGCCGCCTCGGGCACGCGCCAGCTGCCGGCCACCCGCTCGCCGTCCAGCAGCCGGACATGCAGCCCGCCGGTGCCCGGCATCGCCAGGTGCAGCTCCACCGTGCAGATCCCCGCCGCGGTGCGGCCGAGCGCCTGCGTCGCGGGCGGCGCCGCGGCGGCCGCGCCGATCGGCGCCAGTTCCAGCGCCAGCGCCGGCCGCGGCGGCGCGCCGCCGCGCGCGCGCCGCCGGCGGCGGCG
>NZ_JBWXTD010000006.1:170581-176652 GCF_056682175.1 Falsiroseomonas sp. RANM36 | reverse complement strand
GGGGGCGCCCGCGCCCCGGGGCCCCGGCCCCCCCCCCCCCCCCGCCCCGGGCGGCGCGCCGCCGAGCGCGCGCAGCAGGCGGCGCGATTCGCCCTCCGCCGCCTCGCGCGCGCCGCGCTCCCTGCGCAGCGATTCGGCCAGCAGCGCCGGCAGCAGCGCGGCATCGGCGAGCACCGGGAGGCCGGCCGGCAGCAGCGGTGCCAGCTTCGCCGCCGCTTCCGCCCCGGCCACCAGGCCCAGCAGGGGCAGGTCGGGGGGCAGCGGCAGGCTGCGCGCGGGCCGCATGCCTGGCCGCGCCAGCACCCCGTCCTCCGGCACCAGCAGCAGGAGGGGGTGCAACTCCGGCAGGTCCAGCTCCGGCGCCACCACCACCGCCGGCGCGCCGGCCTCGATCTCGTCGAGCTCGGCGGCGCCGATCCTGAGGCCGATCATGCCGTCCCTCCTCGCGCCGCGGCGACCGCCGCGCGCAGCAGGCCGAGCGTCTGCGCGGCCAATCCCGACCAGTCGCGGCCTTCCACCAGCCGTGCCGCCGCAGCCGCCTTCCGCCATGCAAGATCCGGATCGGCCAGCAGCGCGGCGGCGGCGGCGGCCATTCCCGCGGCGTCCGCCGGCTGGGCGATGGCGGCGAATCGGGGGGCGTCTGAGCCGAAGGCCTCGACCGCGGCCGCGCTCGCCACCACCGGGCAGCGATTCGCCGCCGCCTCCAGGAAGGCGAGGGGCGCGCCCTCCAGTCGCGAGGGCAGCAGCAGGGCGTCGGCGGCGAGATACCAGGGCGCCGGGTCGGCCACCGGGCCGAGCAGGCGCAGCCGCCCATAGGGATCGGCCGCGGCGATCTCCTGCAGCATGCCGCGCAGCTTGCCGTCGCCGGCCACCAGCAGGGTGGCATCGAGGCGCCCGATGATCCCCGGCAGCAGGTCGGCGCCCTTCGCCTCCTCCAGCCGGCCCACGAACAGCAGCAGCCGGGCGCCGGGCGCCAGGCCGAGCGCGGCGCGCAGCTCCACACGGACGGCGGCGCGGTCGAGCGCGAGCGGCGTCGGCGCGGGGTTCGGCAGCACCGCCACCGCGGCCTCCGGCAGGCCCCAGGCCAGGGCGGCGCGGCGCGCGACGGGGGCGGAGACGGCGGCGACCACCGCGCCGTCCAGCCCAAGCGCGGGCGGCGTTTCGGGCGGAGCGGCCTCGCGTGCCAGGTGCAGCAGCACCAGGCGCGGCAGCGCCGCTTCCGCCAGGACCGGCAGCAGGCCGTTGCCGGCATCGGGCCAGGGCAGGGCGACCAGCGCGGCGTCCGGCTGCAGCGCGGCGAGCAGGCGGCGCGTCTCCGCCGCCTGGCGGGCGGCGCGGCTCTCGGCGTCGCCCTCGGCCTGCCAGGCGATGGCTGCCGGGTGCAGGCCGATGCCGGGCAGGCCGCGCTCCGCGATGAACTCCAGCAGCGCCGGCTCGGTGGCCAGATCCACCTCCAGCTTCGCCAGCGCCCGCAGCCGTCGCGCCAGCAGCGCGCTGTGCCGCTCGGTCCCGCCGAACAGCCCCGAAGGCAGCAGCAGGAGCAGCCGGCGGAGGCGGCGCGTGCCGATCATGCGGCGGCGACGCGCTTGGGCGGCGGGGTGCCGCGCGCGAGCTGCGCCAGCGCGCGCATCGCCCGCTCCAGCTCGCGCGCGCCGAAATGCCGCCGCGCGAAGGCCTGCGCTGCCTCGCCCATCCGCCGGCGCAGCGCCGCATCCTCGATCAGCGCGGCGAGGCCGGCGATGAAGCCGGCGCGGTCGGGGGCCACCAGATAGGCCTCGCCCGCGCCGCCCGAGATGCCGAACAGCGCCTCCGCGCTCAGCACCGAGGGCAGGCCATGCGCCAGGTACTCCACCGTCTTGATCTTCAGCCCGCCGCCGAAGAAGACCGGGTTCACGGCGATGTCGAGGCTGGCGAGGAACGCGTTGGCGTCGGCCACCTCGCCATGCGCGACGACGCCTTCCCGCCCCTCGGGCAGGCTGGCGCAGATGCCGCCCGCGACATGCAGTTCCGCGCCGAGCGGCAGCACCGCCGGCCAGACCTGGTCCATCAGCCAGCGCAGCCCGTCCTGGTTCATCGGGCTGTCGCCGCCGATGAAGCCGACGCGCAGCCGCGCCCCGGCGGGGCTGCCCGCGGCCCGGGGGACGGGCGGCATGACGTGGGGCGCGAGCAGGACGCGGCCGGGCAGCAGCGCCTCCAGCCAGCGCGCCTCCTCGGCCTGGATCGCCAGCACGATGGGGAAGCCGGAGAGGATGCGCAGCTCCTCGGCGGCGGGGATCTGCACGAAGTGGGTGCGGCCGAAGCGCCGGAAATTCTCGGCGCGGACCGACATCACGTCATGCGTGTCGATCACCGTCAGCGGCGGCAGGCCGCGCGCATGGCGCAGGTAGGACAGCAGCAGGTATTCGATGATCACGCCATCGGGCCGGTGCGCGGCCAGATGCGCCTCCAGCGCCGCGAACACCGCGCCGTCGAAGCGCGACGCCTCATAGGGGGTGAGGCCGTCCGGCGGCTCGGCCGGCGCCTCGGCCGTGGCGGCGAAGACGCGCCCGCGCGGGCCGAGCAGGCGCTGCGCCGCCGCCGCCTCCTCCGGCGCCAGCGGGGCGGCGAAGAAGAGGTCCGGGTCGGCCTCGGCCCGCGCCGCGGCGATCAGCGCGGCGATGCGCTGGCGGTTGCCGAGGTCGGTGCGCCAGAAGGGCACGTCGGTGACGAGCAGCAGGCGCGGACGGTCGCGCAGCCGCGCGATGGCGGCGGGCGAGGCGAGGATGGCGCGGGCGTCCCGCACCTCCAGCGCGTAGCGCTCGGCCAGGCGCCGCGAGGCCGCGGCGACCTCGGCGCGCCAGGCGGGCTCGGCCAGCCAGCGCCGGACATGGCGGGCGACCTCGGCGGCATCGGCGGCGGCGTGGCAGGCGGCCTCGGCCGGCAGGCCGGCGAAGGCTTCCGCGGTGCCGATCACCGGCCGGCCGCGCGCCAGCGCCTCCACGGTCTTGATCTTGAGCCCGGTGCCGCCCTCATGCGGGTTCACCACCAGATCCACGCGGGCATAGAGATCGTCGGCCGCGGCCACCGGGCCGAGCGGCACCAGGCCGGGCGCGGCCGCAAGCCCCTGCGCGGCGCCGCCCGCGACCAGCAGGCCCGCGCCCGCCGCCGCGACCGAAGCCGGGTCGAGCGCGGCCAGGAAGCGGCCGAGCGCGCGGGTGTTCATCGGGTTGACGCTGCCGATGTAGCCTATTGCCAGCCGGCCATCGGCGGCCCGCGGCGGCAGGGGGCCTGCCGGGCCGGGCGGCAGGTGGCCGAGCGTCAGCACCGGCGCGCTTGTGCGTGCGCGGAACCCGGCCGCGTCCTCGTCCTGGATCGCCAGCACCAGGTCGGCGCGGTCGAGGCCGCGCGTCTCCTCCTCGGCGGTGGTGGCGAAGAAGCGGTTCTGTAGGCCGAGCGCGGCGAGCTTCCCGGCGCGCTCGGCGAAGACGTCATGGGTGTCCAGCACCCGCACCACGCCGGGGGGGAAGGGCAGGAAGGCGGCGCTGAGGAAGACGTAGTTCACCAGCACCATGTCGAAGCCGGGATCGCGGGCGGCGAGGTCGGCGAAGGCGCGCTCGGCCGCCGGCAGGATCCAGTCGTCGAGGGCGTTCAGGCCCTCCGGCAGGCTCTGCCGCTCCGCCGCGCGGTCATGCGGGACGGTGATCACCTCGTCCCAGGCGGCGCGCATCGCGGCCAGCGCCTCCGGCGTCACCCCCTCGCGCAGCAGCAGGCAGAGATGGATGGCGTGGCCCGCCGCCTTCAGCCCTGCCAGCAGGGCATGGATGCGCGCCCGGTTGCCGGCATCCTGCGGGTGCGTGGGCGTGGGCGAGACGACGAGGATGCGCATCGCCCGGCAGGATAGCCGCCGCGCCAGGGGGGGGGAACTGGCGGGGAAACCGCGCCCGCCGCAGGCTGCGGCCTTGCCCCGGCGGCGCGGCTGGGGCATATGCGCGCGGTCGCGGCCGGGCCTGCTTGGCGGCGGCAAATCCACACGCGGCGCACCCTTCCAGCCCGAAACGGCGCGAACGGGTCCGGTCCCCAGGGTCAGACGGCCAGGGGGATGGCGCCGCGGAGGCGCAACCGGACCACTGGAAGAGAGGATCTTCGCCGATGGCGATGCCCGACGTCACCCTGCGCGGCCTGCTCGAGGCCGGCGTGCATTTCGGCCACCACACCCGCCGCTGGAATCCGCGGATGGCGCCGTACATCTTCGGCGTCCGCAACCAGGTCCACATCCTGGACCTGCAGCAGACCGTGCCGATGATGGACCGCGCGCTGCGCGCGATCCGCGACGTGGTCGCGGGCGGCGGGCGCGTGCTGATGGTCGGCACCAAGAAGGCGGCGGCCGACTACGTGGCCGAGAGCGCGCAGCGCTGCGGCCAGTACTACGTGAACCACCGCTGGCTCGGCGGCATGCTGACCAACTGGAAGACCATCCAGGGCAGCATCAAGCGCCTGAAGCAGATGGAGGAGCGGCTCGGCGGCGACATCCAGGGCCTCACCAAGAAGGAGGTCCTGATGCTGACGCGCGAGCGCGACAAGCTCGAGCGCGCGCTCGGCGGCATCAAGGACATGGGCGGCCTGCCCGACATCATCTTCGTCATCGACACGGTGAAGGAGAAGCTGGCGATCGAGGAGGCCAACAAGCTCGGCATCCCGGTGATCGCGGTGGTGGACAGCAACGCCGATCCGGCCGGCATCGCCTTCCCGATCCCGGGCAACGACGACGCGATCCGCGCCATCCACCTCTACTGCGACAGCGTCGCCGCCGCGGTGCTGGACGGCCTGGCCGGCGCGCTCTCCTCCTCCGGCGCCGACATCGGCGCGATGGAGGAGCTGCCCGCCGAGGCGTTGCCGGAAGCGCCGCTCGAGGTCGCCCCGACCGACCAGCCGGCGGCGGAATAGGCCGCGCCGGGCATCGCGCCCGACGCGCCGTGACTGGATGAACAGGGCCGGGACGCAGGTTCCGGCCCGACCTGCATTGAACGGATCAGGAGCTCTGACATGGCCGAGATCACCGCGGCGATGGTGCGCGAACTGCGCGAGCGCACGGGCGCCGGCATGATGGACTGCAAGAAGGCGCTGACCGAGGCGGGCGGCGACATGGAAGGCGCGATCGACTGGCTGCGCAAGAAGGGCCTCTCGGCCGCGGCCAAGAAGTCCGGCCGCGGCGCCGCCGAGGGCCTGGTCGGCGTCGCGACCGGCCCGGGCGTCGGCGCCATGGTCGAGGTGAACGCCGAGACCGACTTCGTCGCGCGCAACGAGCTGTTCCAGAGCTTCGTCGCCACCGTGGCCGAGCTCGCGCTCTCCGTCGGCGAGGATGTGGAGGCGCTGAAGCACGCGACCTATCCGGGCGTGCCCGAGCTGGTCGAGGGCGGGCGCGACCTGCGCACGGTGCAGGAGGAGCTGACCCATCTCATCGCCACGATCGGCGAGAACATGACGATCCGCCGCGCCCGCGTGCTGCGGGTCAAGAACGGCACCGTCGCGTCCTACATACACAATGCCGTGAAGCCTGGGCTCGGCAAGATCGGCGTGCTGGTCGCGCTCGAGGCGGCGTCCGAGATCGAGGCGATGGAGACGCTCGGGCGGCAGATCGGCATGCATGTGGCCGCCGCCCGCCCGACCGCGCTCGACATCGGCGGCGTCGAGCCCTCCGAGCTGGACCGCGAGAAGGCTGTGCTGCGCGAGCAGGCCGCCGGCTCGGGCAAGAAGCCGGAGATCATCGAGAAGATGATCGAGGGCCGCATCCGGAAATACTACGAGGAGGTCGTCCTGCTGGAGCAGGTCTGGGTGCATGATGGCGAGAGCCGCGTGAAGGAGGTGGTGAAGAAGGCCGGGGGCAACCTGACCGGCTTCGCCCGCTTCCAGCTCGGCGAGGGCATCCAGAAGGAGGCCAGCGACTTCGCCGCCGAGGTCGCGGCGATGAGCAAGGGGTGAGCCGACCCCGGGCGGCCCGGCCTGCGCGCCCCGCCGCCCCCCCCCCCCCCCCCGCCCCCCCCGCCCGGGCGCGCCGGCCCCGCCGCGCGGGGCGCGCCCGCACGGGCTCGCCC
>NZ_JBWXTD010000006.1:169741-170481 GCF_056682175.1 Falsiroseomonas sp. RANM36 | reverse complement strand
CCCCCTGCGCCGCCGGGGGCGGGGCGTTGCGCTCGGGGGCCCCCCCCCCGGGGGGGCCGGCCCGGCGCCCCGGCCCCCCCCGCCGCGCGCCGCGGCACGCCTGGCCGGGGCGCGACTGCGCGGCCGCGAGGGGCGCGCCGGCATGGGATCGCCGCCCTGCCTTGCGGTGGCCATGAAGCCACGCCTATGTTCCGCCGCCGCGCGCCCGGCCGCCCTTCCCGGAGTCCTTCTGGAGCCCCGATGACCGAAGCCCTCCGCTACAAGCGCGTGCTGCTGAAGGTTTCCGGCGAGGCGCTGATGGGCCCGCGCGACTACGGGCTCGACATCGGCACGCTGAAGGCGATCGCCGAGGATGTGCGCGACGTGGTGCGCCTCGGCGTGCAGGTCTGTCTCGTGATCGGCGGCGGCAACATCTTCCGCGGCGTCTCCGGCGCCTCCTCCGGCATGGACCGCGCCCAGGCCGACGGCATGGGGATGCTCGCCACCGTGATGAACGCGCTGGCGATGCAGAACGTGCTGGAGAAGCTCGGCGTGCATACGCGCGTGCAGAGCGCGATCAACATGGCCAGCCTCTGCGAGCCCTTCATCCGCCGGCGGGCGATCCGCCACATGGAGAAGGGCCGCGTGGTGATCTTCGCCGCCGGCACGGGCAATCCCTTCTTCACCACCGACACCGCCGCCGCGCGGCCCGCGGCGGGGGGGGGGTGGGCGGGGCGGGGGGGGGGGGCCGCCGGGGGGCG
>NZ_JBWXTD010000006.1:156200-169731 GCF_056682175.1 Falsiroseomonas sp. RANM36 | reverse complement strand
GGCTCCCCCCACTGCGCGCCGGGCGGCGGGGTTACCTCCGCCGCCGCCCGGGCCACCCCCTTCTCCCCCCCCCCCCCCCCCGCCGCGCCCCGCGCGGCCGAGATGGGATGCGACGCGCTGCTGAAGGGCACGCAGGTGGACGGCGTGTATTCCGCCGATCCGCGCAAGAACCCGAAGGCCGAGCGCTACGTCACGCTGACCTATCTCGACATGCTGGCCCGCGACCTGGCGGTGATGGACGCCGCTGCGATCAGCCTGGCGCGGGAGAACAAGCTGCCGATCATCGTGTTCAACATCCACGAGCCCGGCGCCTTCACGGCGGTGATGAAGGGCGAAGGCCGCTTCACCACGGTCGTGGATCTCTGAGCGAGGAGGGACGGGACGATGCCCGCCGATTTTCCGAAGCTGAAGGCGGACCTGCAGCGCCGCATGGACGGCGCGATGGACACGCTGAAGAAGGAGTTCGCCGGCCTGCGCACCGGCCGGGCCAGCCCCGCCCTGCTCGAGCCGATCCGCGTCGAGGCCTATGGCACCAACCAGCCGCTGAACCAGGTGGCCAACATCTCGATCGCCGGGCCCGGCCTGCTCTCGGTGCAGGTCTTCGACCGGTCCATCACCAAGCAGGTGGAGGTCGCGATCCGCGATTCCGGCCTCGGGCTGAACCCGATGGCCGAGGGCCAGGTGATCCGCGTCCCCCTGCCGCCGCTGACCCAGGAACGCCGGAACGAGCTGGCGAAGACCGCCGCCAAATATGCCGAGGCCGCGCGCGTCGCGACCCGCGCCGTCCGCCGGGACGGGATGGAGACGGTCAAGGGCTGGGAGAAGGACAAGAAGTCCGAGGCCAGCCAGGACGACGTCAAGCGCTGGAGCGACGAGGTACAGAAGATGACCGATTCGCACATCAAGCAGATCGACGCCGCGCTCGCCGAGAAGGAAAAGGATATCCGGACGAGCTGAGTCCGACCCGGGAAGGACCTCGATGGACGGTATGAGCGCGGCCGCCACGGCCACGACGAAGGTGGCCCCGGCGGCCGTGCCGCAGGCGGCCGACCGGCCCGGCGTGCCGCAGCATGTCGGGATCATCATGGACGGCAATGGCCGCTGGGCCGCGGCCCGGGGCATGCCGCGCGCAATGGGTCACAAGGCCGGCGCCGAGGCGGCGCGCCGCGTGGTGGAAGCCGCGGGGGAGGCCGGGATCGGCTGGCTCACCCTGTTCGCCTTTTCCTCCGAGAACTGGCAGCGCCCGGCCGAGGAGGTGCGCGACCTGACCGCGCTCATGCGCCACTATTTGGCGACCGAGGTGGACCGGCTGGCGAAGGAAGGGGTGCGGCTGCGCATCATCGGCGAGCGCGACCGCTTCGGCCCCGACACGGTGCGCGCGATCGCCCGCGCCGAGCAGGTGACGGCGGGCGGGACGCGGCTGAACCTGACCGTCGCGCTCTCCTATGGCGGGCGGGCGGAGATCGCCGCCGCCGCGCGCGAGATCGCCCGGCGCGCCGCCGCCGGCACGCTCGACCCCGAGACGGTGGATGAGCGGGTCTTCGAGGGCTTCCTCGGCACCGCGGGCATGCCTGACCCCGACCTCATCATCCGCACCTCCGGCGAGAAGCGGATCTCCAACTTCCTGCTGTGGCAGGCCGCCTATGCCGAGTTCGTCTTCCAGGACGTGCTCTGGCCGGACTACGGCGCGCCGCATCTCGGGGCGGCGCTCGGCGACTTCGCCCGGCGCGAGCGGCGCTATGGCGCGCGCGCGGCCTGAACCGGAGCCGGGGTGAGCGATCCGCCGCCGGCGGGAACGGCGCAGCAGACCGCGGTCGGGACGGCCGCCGCCGCCATCGCCGAAGCCGCCGTGACCGATGCGGCGGCGCGCGCCAAGCGCTGGGGCGACCTGCGCAAGCGCGCGCTGTCCGCCATGGTGCTGGGGCCGATGGCGCTGGCCTGCATCTGGCTCGGCGCCGAGGCCTTCACCGGCATGATGGCGCTGGCCGTCGCGCTGCTGGCCTGGGAATGGGTGCATCTCTGCGGCCGGCGCATCCGGGTGCTGCCGGGCATGGCGGTGCCGGTGGCGGTGTTCCTGGCCGGTGCGCTCGCGGTGCAGGACCATGCGCGGTGGGCGCTGGTGGTGCTCGGCCTGGGCTTCGCGGTGACCTGGTGGTTCGCCCACCGCATGGCCGAGACGCTGACCCAGCCGGCGCTGCGGCTCGCCCTCGGCGTGCTCTATATCGGCCTCGCGGGCATCGCGCTGATCGAGCTCCGGCACGACGGCTGGGCCGGGCGGGCCAATGTGTTCTTCCTCTTCCTGGTCGTCTGGGCCTCCGACATCGGCGCCTACATGGCCGGGCGGATGCTGGGCGGGCCGAAGCTCTGGCCGGCTGTCTCGCCGAACAAGACCTGGTCGGGCGCGGCGGGCGGGCTGGCGGCGGCGCTGCTGGTCGGGCTCGGGGTGGCATTGGCCTTCGATCCCGGCCCGCGCATCCTGCCGGTGCTGGCGGTGGCGGCCCTGCTCGGCGTAGCCTCGCAGGCAGGTGACCTGCTCGAGAGCGCGATCAAGCGGCATTTCCACGTGAAGGACAGCTCGCATCTCATTCCCGGCCATGGCGGCCTGCTCGACCGTCTGGACGGGCTGCTGGCGGCTGCGCCGGTCGCCGCCCTGGTCTCCTTCGCCCTCGGCTATGGCCGGCTGCTGTGGGACTGGGGCTGAGCATGGCCCCGCGCAGCGTCAGCATCCTCGGCAGCACCGGCTCGATCGGGCGGTCCACCATGGCCCTGATCGAGGCCGCGCCGCCCGGCGCCTTCCGGATCGAGGCGCTGGTGGCCAACCAGGATGTCGCGACGCTCGCCGCCCAGGCCGTGCGCTTCGGCGCGCGCCGGGCGGTGGTGGCGGACCCGGCGGCCTATGCCGCGCTGAAGGCCGCGCTCGGCGGGCAGGGCATCGCGCTCGCGGCCGGGCCGGACGCGGTGGTCGAGGCCGCGGCCTTGCCGGCCGACTGGACCATGGCCGCGATCGTCGGCGCGGCGGGGCTGCGCTCCACTCTGGCGGCGCTGTCGCGCGGCGGCACGCTGGCGCTGGCCAACAAGGAGAGCCTGGTCTGCGCCGCCGAGCTCGTGCTGGCCGAGGCGCAGGCAGGCGGCGCGACGCTGCTGCCGGTGGATTCCGAGCACAACGCCGTGTTCCAGTGCCTGATGGGCTGCGCGCCCGAGGCTGTGGAGAAGGTGATCCTCACCGCCTCCGGCGGGCCCTTCCGCGACTGGCCGCTCGAGCGCATGGCGCGCGTCACGCCCGAGCAGGCGCTCAAGCACCCCACCTGGTCGATGGGGGCCAAGATCTCGATCGACAGCGCCACCATGATGAACAAGGGGCTGGAGGTGATCGAGGCGGCGCGGCTGTTCGCCCTGCCGCCCGACCGGATCGAGGTGCTGGTGCATCCGCAATCGGCGGTGCATGGCATGGTGCAATACGCCGATGGCTCGCTGCTGGCGCAGCTCGGCACGCCCGACATGCGCACCCCGATCGCCCATGCCCTGGCCTGGCCGGCACGGATGGCGGCGGAGATCCCGCGGCTCGACCTTGCGATGCTGGCAAGGCTCGACTTCTTCGCCCCCGACCCGCTGCGCTTCCCGGCGCTGCGCCTGGCGCGCGAGGCCTTGATGGCGGGGGGCGGGGCCCCAACCATATTGAATGCCGCGAACGAGACGGCCGTCGCGCTGTTCCTGCAGCGGCGGCTCGGCTTCCTCGACATCGCGGCGGTGGTCGAGGAGACGCTGGCGGCGCTCCCGCCCTCGCGCCCGGATGGGCTGGAGGCGATCATCGCCCTCGATCAGGCCGCGCGCGCGGAAGCCTGCCGCCAGGCCGAGGCGCGGGCGGCGACCGTGCAATAGTCACCGGCCGCCAGCGACCGGCCAACCGGAGAGCCCCGTGGATTTCCTTCCCGACCCGTTCCGCACGATCCTGGCCTTCGTGGTCGTGCTCGGCGTGCTCGTCTTCATCCATGAGCTCGGCCACTACCTGGCGGCGCGCTGGCGCGGCGTGCATGTGGAGCGCTTCGCCGTCGGCTTCGGCCGCGCCATCGCGAGCTGGGAGGACAAGCGCGGGACGCAGTGGCGGATCGGCTGGATCCCGCTCGGCGGCTACGTGAAGATGCACGGCCAGGAAACCGCCGAGGAAGCCTCGCCCGAGGTGCAGGCGGCCTGGCGGCCGGGCGAGACCTTCCACGAGAAGCCGGTGCGCGACCGCGCCATCGTGGTCGCCGCCGGCCCGCTGGCCAATTTCGCCCTCGCGGCCGTGCTGTTCGGCATCCTCTTCGCGACGGTCGGCGAGCCGCGCTCCACCACCATGGTCGGCACGGTGCGCGAGGATTCGGCCGCGTCGCGGGCGGGCCTGCTGCCGGGCGACCTGATCGTCGCGCTCGACGGCCGCGAGGTGACCCGCTTCGAGGAGGTGCAGCGCCACATCCAGCCGCGCGCCAACACGCCGGTGCAGATCACCGTGGTGCGCGACGGGCGCGAGCGCGTGCTGACCGCGACGCCGGAAGCGAGCGGCAGCGTCGGCATCCTCGGCGTGGGCGCGACACCGGCCGAGTTCGAGCGGCTGAACCCGCTTGCCGCCGCCTGGGCGGGCGTGACGCAGACCTGGGATGTCAGCGTGCAGACGCTCTCGGCGGTCTGGCAGATGATCACCGGCACGCGCGGCACGGACGACCTCGGCGGGCCGCTCGGCATCGGCAAGATCGCGGGCGATGCGGCCAAGCTCGGCCTGGCGAGCCTGGTCAGCTTCATGGCGGTGCTGTCGGTCAACCTCGCGCTGATCAACCTGTTCCCGATCCCGGTCCTGGATGGGGGCCACCTGGTGTTCTACGCGGCGGAGGCGATTCGCGGCCGGCCGCTGCCGCCCCGCGCGCAGGAGATCGGCTACCGCGCCGGATTCGCGCTGCTGATCACGCTGTTCGTCTTCGCCACCTGGAACGACCTGACGAATCTGGGCGTGTTCCGCTGGGCCGCGGGCCTGTTCGGCTGAGACGCGGCGGCGCGACTCGGCCGTCTCGGGCCGACAGCCGGCGGCGGCCCGAGTCGCGATCCGCGGAACCGGCCCGAAACCTGCGGAAACGCAGCTTGCGCCTTGGCCAGGGTGGCGGGCGGGGGAGCCTTCGGGTAGAGGTGACGGCCGCCTCCAACGCCCCAGGGACCGTCACCTTGGCTGCCATCCGGCTTCTGCTGATCGCCTTGGGCCTGCTCGCTCCGGGCCTGTTCCCGCCGGCCGCCGATGCGCAGCCGCGCCAGCGCGCGACCCCGGCCGCCGCGCCGCGCGGCGACGTGATCCGCGCCGTCGAGGTCAGCGGGAACCAGCGGATCGAGGCGGACACGGTCCGCTCCTACATGCTGATCCAGCCCGGCGACGTCTTCGACGCCGACCGGCTGGACCGTTCGCTGCGCACGCTCTTCGCGACCGGGCTGTTCCGCGATGTGAAGCTCACCCGCCAGGGCGACAGGATCCTGGTGGAGGTGGAGGAGAACCCGGTCGTCAACCGCGTCGCCTTCGAGGGCAACAGCAAGGTCTCCGACGACGTGCTGCGCCCGGAGGTCACGCTGCGCCCGCGCGCCGTGTTCACGCCGCAGCAGGCGCAGGCCGACCGTCGCCGCATCCTCGACCTCTACGCCCGCCGCGGCCGGTTCGGCGCGAGCGTCGAGCCGAAGGTGATCGAGCTCGACCAGAACCGCGTGGATGTCGTCTTCGAGATCGACGAAGGCCCCGCCGCGCTGGTCAGCCGCATCACCTTCGTCGGCAACGCCGCCTTCTCCGACCGCCGGCTGCGCGACGTGATCGCGACGCGCGAGCAGGCCTGGTACCGGCTGCTGTCCAGCTCCGACATCTACGACCCCGAGCGGCTCGCCTTCGACCGCGAGCTGCTGCGCCGCTTCTACCTGCGATCCGGCTACGCCGATGTGCAGGTGACGGGCGCGACGGCCGAACTCTCGCCCGACCGCAGCAGCTTCTTCGTGACCTATACGATCGACGAAGGGCCGCGCTACCGCGTGTCCAAGGTGGACATCGTCTCCAGCCTGCCGGGCATCAACCCGGACCTGCTGCGCCGCAGCCTCCCGATCTCGGTCGGCGACTGGTACGACGGCGAGGCGGTGGAGCGCGCGACCGAGCAGATGGTGGACCTCGCCGGCACGCTCGTTCCCTTCGTGGACGTGACCCCGCGCATCACGCGCAACCGCGAGGACGGCACGGTCGACGTGATCTTCGAGGTGGTGGAAGGGCCGCGCAGCTTCGTCGAGCGCATCGACATCAGCGGCAACACCCGCACCGCCGACCACGTTATCCGCCGCGAGTTCCGCCTCGCGGAAGGCGATCCGCTGAACGCGGCGCAGGTGCGCCGGTCGCGGCAGCGGCTGCGCGACCTCGGCTACTTCAGCAACGTGGACATCCAGGCCGCGCAGGGCTCGCGGCCGGACCGGGCGCTGCTGACCGCCACGGTCGCCGAGCGCGCCACCGGCGAGCTCTCCCTCGGCGGCGGCTTCTCGACCGATGCCGGCTTCCTGCTCGACTTCGGCATCCGCGAACGCAATTTCCTCGGCACCGGCGTGGACACCAGGCTGCAGGCGCTGCTGGCGCAGCGGCGCAGCCAGGTGGACTTCTCGGTGACCGATCCGGCCTTCCTGGACCGCAACCTCGCCGCCGGCTTCGACGCCTTCTACCTGCAGCGCAACCTGCAGGACATCGCCTCCTACTCCGAACGGCGCTACGGCGTGGTGCTGCGCGCCGGCTACGAGTTCAACGAGCGGCTGCGCCAGTCCTGGGCCTACAGCCTGGTGCAACGAAACGTCTTCGACGTGCAGGCCGACGCCAGCCTGCCGATCCAGGAGCAGGAAGGCGAGACGCTGCTCTCGCAGGTCGGCACCACGCTGGCCTACGACGTGCGCGACAGCCGCATCGAGCCGCGCCGGGGCTACCTGATCCGCGTCGGTTCGGATCTCGCGGGCCTCGGCGGCGACGTGCAGTACGTCCGCCTGCGCGGCGACGTCGCCGGCTATGTCCCGCTCGAGCGCGTCCTCGGCGATCCCGACTTCGTGCTGGCGCTGCAGGCCGGCGCGGGCTGGCTGGTGCCCTGGGGCAACGACCCGGAGCGGATCGTGGACCGCTTCTTCCTCGGCGGCGACAACCTGCGCGGCTTCGCCCTGGCCGGCGCCGGCCCGCGCGACCTGCAGGGCAACGATCCGCTCGGCGGCCGCCTGATCTGGACCCAGACCACGGAGCTGCGCTTCCCGCTGCCGCTGCCATCCGAGCTCGGCCTGCTCGGCCGCGCCTTCGTGGATATCGGCTCGCTGTCGGACACGCCCTACAACGGCCCGACCATCGTGGACGACCCGGCGCCGCGCGTCGGCATGGGCGTCGGCATTTCCTGGCGGACGCCGGTGGGGCTGATCAACATCGACATTGCGCAGGCCGTGGTGAAGCAGTCCTACGACCAGACGCAGCTGATCCGCTTCGGCTTCGGCACGCGCTTCTGACATTTATCCGGGGATCTCCGCGATGCGTCTTCGCCACCTGCTGCCCCTTCTGGTCCTGCCCGCGCTGCCGCTGGCCACGCTGCCCGCCGGCGCGCAACAGCAGGGGCAGCAGTGGTTCATTCCAGGCCAGCAGCAGGGTCAGCAGCAGCAGCAGCGACCGCCGCAGCAGCAGCAACAGCAGCAGCAGCGCCCGGCCAACCAGCGCCCGCCGGCGCCGGTGATCGCCATCGTGGACATCCCGGAGGTCCAGCGCCTCTCCGCCGCCTTCAATCAGGTGCGCGAGGAGATCGAGCGCCGCCGCGCGCGGCTGAACGACGACCTGCAACGCGAGCAGGGCCGCTGGCGGGAAGAGCAGCAGGCTTTGGCCGCCGCCCGCGCCACCCTGCCGGCGGAGACGCTGCGGGAGCGGGAGCGGACGCTGCAGGACCGCATCACCGATGCCCAGCGCATCTTCCGGGACCGCAATCGCGCCATCGACGCGGCCGCCCAGGTGGGGTTGCAGCAGCTCGAGCAGGCGATGGGCGCGGTCGTCCGCCAGGTCGCCTCCAGCCGCGGCGTGAACCTCGTGCTGCCGCGCCAGCTTGCCATCCTCAGCGAACCCGGCTTCGACGTGACCGACGAGGTTTCCGCCCAGCTCAACCGCGTGCTGCGCAGCGTGAACCTCCCGGCGGAGGGCGAGATGCCGGCGGCGCCGACGGCCGAGGGCCAGCCGCAGCCCGCCCAGCAGCAGCGCCCGGCGGCGCAGCAGCAGCAGCCGCGGCGGAACTGAGCGGGCGCACGCCGTGGCCGCCGATCCGCGCTTCCATCCCGCCGGCCCGCCCCTCGGGCTCGGCGAGGCCGCCGCGATCGCCGGCGGCGAGCTGCGCGGTGGCGCGCCGGCGAGGCTGGTCTCCGGTGTCGGGCCGCTCGACGGGGCAGGGCCTGAGGCGATCTCCTTCCTCGACAACCGGCGCTATGCCGGTCTTCTCGCCGGGACTCGGGCCGCGGCGGTGGTGCTGGCCGAGGACTTCGCCGGCCGCCTGCCCGAAGGCGTTGCGGCGATCGTCACGGCCCAGCCCTATCTCGGCTTCGCCCGCATCGCCGCACGGCTGCATCCGCGCCCCGCGCCGCGCCCCGGCATCCACCCCAGCGCGGTGGTTGACCCCTCCGCCCGGCTCGGCGCGGGCTGCGAGGTCGGGCCGCTGGCTGTGATCGGCGCCGGGGCCGAGATCGGCGCGGGCTGCGTCATCGGGCCGCATACGGTGGTGGGCGAGGGGGTGGTGCTCGGCGAGGGATGCCGGGTCGGTGCGCATGTCACCGTCAGCCATTGCATCGCCGGCCGCGGCGTCGTGCTGCATCCCGGCTGCCGCGTCGGGCAGGAGGGCTTCGGCTTCGCCGTCACGCCCGAGGGCCGCTTCGAGACGATGCCCCAGCTCGGGCGCGTGATCCTCGGCGACCTCGTCGAGATCGGCGCCAATTCCACCGTGGACCGCGGCAGCCAGGGCGACACGGTGCTCGGCGCGGGCACGCGCCTCGACAACCTGGTGCAGATCGGCCACAACGTGCGGACCGGGCGCGGTTGCGTGATCGTCGCGCAGGTCGGCATTTCGGGCTCCGCCACACTGGGCGACGGGGTGCAGATGGGCGGGCAGTCGGGCCTGACCGGCCACCTCACGCTGGGCGACCGGGTCCGCGTCTCCGCCCAGGCGGGCGTGATGAACGATGTGCCGGCCGGCACCGACGTCGCCGGAACTCCCGCCTGGCCTGCCAAGGACACGCTGCGTGCCATGGCGGCACTCCGCAAGCTCGGCCAGAAGCCGGCGCGGGGCTGATGCCGGGGCAGGCCGAGGGGGAGACACGCGAGGGGGGATGATGGACGCCACCGCCGGGAGCGCCGAGGCCACGCAGGGCAGCGTCGGCGCCTATGACATCGCCCGCATCATGCAGGCGATCCCGCATCGCTTCCCCTTCCTGCTGGTGGACCGCGTGGTGGACATCGTGCCGAACGAATCCGCCGTCGGCATCAAGAACGTCTCGATCAACGAGAACTTCTTCCAGGGTCATTTCCCGCAGCATCCGGTGCTGCCGGGCGTGCTGATCATCGAGAGCATGGCCCAGACCGCCGCGGTGCTGGTGGTGGAGACGCTCGGCCCCTCCGCCGCCGGCAAGCTGGTCTACTTCATGACCGTGGACGGCGCGAAGTTCCGCAAGCCCGTGGTGCCCGGCGACCAGATGCGCGTGCATGTCCGCAAGGAGAAGCAGCGCGGCAACATCTGGAAGTTCACCGCGGAGGCCAAGGTGGACGGCAAGGTGGTGGCCGAAGCCACCTATGCCGCCATGATCCTCGACCGGTAGGCGCCGCTTTGGACCATTCATCCCCCGGCCCCGGCATCTCGCCGGAGGCCATCGTCTCGCCCGCCGCCCATGTGGCGCCGGGTGCCACCATCGCCGCCGGCTGCCGGATCGGCCCGGGCTGCGTGATCGGCCCGGACTGCGTCCTCGAGGAAGGGGTCGAACTCGTCTCCCATGTCGTGCTGGATGGCCGCACCCGGCTCGGCGCCGGGGTGCGCGTTTTCCCCTTTGCCACGATCGGCATGGCCCCGCAGGACCTGAAGTACAAGGGCGAGCCCACCGGCGTGATCGTCGGGGCCCGCACCATGGTGCGCGAGCATGCGACGATCCATCGCGGCAGCGTCGGCGGCGACGGCTGGACGCGCGTGGGCAGCGACTGCCTGATCATGTGCGTCGCCCATATCGGCCATGACTGCCAGGTCGGGAACGGCGTGATCCTGGTCAACAACGTCATGCTCGCCGGCCATGTCGAGATCGGCGACTACGCCGTCGTGCAGGGCGCCGCGGGCATCCAGCAATTCGTGCGCATCGGCCGGATGGCGCTGGTGACCGGCATGGCCGGGGTGGAGCGCAACGTCGTGCCCTTCGGGCGGGTGCGCGGCTATCGCGCGCGCCTCGTCGGCCTGAACACCATCGCGTTGCGCCGCCGCGCCGGGCTGACGAAGGAGAAGGCCCTGGTGGTGGCGCGCGCCGTGCACGATCTCTACGCCGGCAGCCGGCCGGAAGACCAGGTCGCGGCGGTGGCCGCGGCCTACCCGGACAATCCGCAGGTGGCCGAGATCCTCGATTTCGTCCGCAACCGCGGCAAGCACGGTCTCTGCCCCTTCGGTCGCCAGGGCCTCGAAGAGGACGCGGAGCCGACCTGATGCCGGCCGCGGGGCAGGGCGGCACCTTCGGCCTTGTCGCCGGCGGCGGGATCATGCCGCTGCGCATCGCCGATGCCGCGACGAAGGCCGGGCGGCAGGTGTTCTGCATCCTCATCGAGGGCCATGCCCAGCCGGCCGACTTCGCCGCCTATCCGCACCAGGTCGTGCCGCTGACGCAGATCGGGCGCATGGTCGCGCTGCTGAAGGCCCATGGCGTCGGCGACATGGTGCTCGCCGGACGCGTCACGCGCCCTTCGCTCGTCACGATGCGCTTCGACGCGGACGGGCTGCGCTTCATCGCGCGGCTCGGCAAGCGGGCCATGTTCGGCGGCGATGACGGCCTGCTCTCGGCCGTGGTGGCCCTGCTGCGCGAGGAGGGGTTCAATCCCGTCGGCGCGCAGGAGGTGCTCGGCGCGCTGCTGGTGGAACCCGGGCCGCTCGGCGCCGTGCGCCCCGCGCCGCACGCGATGGCCGACATCGTCCGCGGCATCGCGGTGACGCGGGCGCTCGGCGCGGTGGATGTGGGGCAGGGCTGCGTGGTGCAGCAGGGGCTCGTGCTCGGCGTCGAGGCGATCGAGGGCACCGATGCCCTGCTCGCGCGTTGTGGCGGGCTGCGGCGGGACGGCCCCGGCGGGGTCCTGGTGAAGCTCGTGAAGCCGCGCCAGGACCACCGCGTGGACCTGCCCTCGATCGGGGCGGAGACGGTGCGCGGCGCCGCGGCGGCAGGCCTCGCGGGTCTGGCGATCGAAGCCCGCGCGGCAGGTTCCTCGGGCGGCGGCCTGGCCGGGACCCTGGTCGTGGATCGCGCGGAGACGATTTCGGCGGCGGATGCGGCCGGGCTATTCATCCTTGCGATACGGCCTGACGAATTCCTCGCGCAACAGGAGCAGCAGACATGAGCACCGGCAAATTCCTGCACACCATGATCCGCGTCGGCGACCTCGAGCGCAGCGTGAAGTTCTACACCGAGCTGCTGGGTATGAAGGAGCTGCGCCGGCGCGACGTGCCGGACGGCAAATACACCCTCGCCTTCCTCGGCTATGGCGAGGGCAACAAGGAAGGCCAGGGCGAGATCGAGCTGACCTACAACTACGGCGTCGAGACATACGAGCTCGGCAATGCCTTCGGCCATCTCGCGGTCGGCGTGCCGGACGTGGCAGCGGCCTGCGAGAAGGTGCGCGCCGGCGGCGGCAAGGTCACGCGGGAAGCCGGGCCGGTGAAGCACGGCACCACCGTGATCGCCTTCGTCGAGGATCCGGACGGCTACAAGATCGAGCTCATCGAGCGACAGTAGCGGCGGGCGGGCGCCCCCGGCGCGACGCTTCGCCGGCCGTGGCCTCCCTCCTCACCCCCTTCGAGGACGCGCTGGCCGGCGCCGAGGATCTCGGCCGCGCGCTGATCGGGCGCGAGCGCGTGCGGCTTGCCGTCACCGGCCTCTCGCGCGCCGGCAAGACGGTGTTCCTGACATCCCTGGTGGCGAACCTGCTCGCTGCCGGGCAGGGGGCGCGGACGCTGCCGAAGCTGGAGGCGGCGGCGGGCGGGCGGCTGCGCGGCGCGCGCATCGTGCCGGCGGAGACGCAGTCCACCCCGCGCTTCGACGCCAGCGGCCACCTGCTCGCGCTCGCCGCCGATCCGCCGCGCTGGCCGGAACGCACCGACGACCTCTCCACCCTCGAGATCGCGCTGGAGCTCGACCCGCGCTCGCTGCTCGGGCAGGCGCGGGCGATGCTGGCGGGGCCGCGGCGCGTCACGCTGGAACTGCTCGACTATCCCGGCGAGTGGCTGCTCGACCTGCCGATGCTGGCGCAGTCCTACGCGGACTGGTCGCGCGAGACCCTGGCCAGGCTCCGGCGCGGCCGGCGGGCCGAGGCCGCTGCCGCCTTCCTCGGCTTCGTGGACGGGCTGCCGGCGGCGGCGCCGGCCGAGGAATCCCTCGCCCGCCAGGGCTTCGCCCTCTATCGCGACGCGCTGCGCGCCTGCCGCGACGGGCTCGGCTTCCGCTTCCTCCAGCCCGGCCGGGCGCTCAATCCCGGCCCGCGGGGGGAAGCGCCGCTGCTGTGGTTCTTCCCGCTGCCCGAGCGCGTGACGGGTGAGCTCGCCGCGCTGCTGCGCCGGCGCCACGAAGCCTATCTGGAGGACCAGCGCGCCAGCTTCTTCGACCCCTTCTTCCGCCGTTTCCACCGCCAGGCGGTGCTGGTGGATGCGCTCGGCGCGCTGCATGCCGGGGAGGAAGCCTTCGACGACACGGCGGAGGCGCTGGCCGCCGTCGCCGCCAGCCTGCGCGGCGGGCTCGGCCTGTTCGACCTGCTGACCGGCCAGGGCGTGCGGCGCGTCGGCTTCGCCGCGACCAAGGCCGACCATGTGCCGAGCCGGTCGCGCGATGCGCTGCTCGGGCTGCTCGGCGACCTGGTGGGGCGCGATCCCGCCGGGCCCCTCGATGCCGCCACCTCGGTGCATGCAATCGCCGCGATCCGCTGCACCGAGGATGACGTGGCGACGCTGGAGGGACGGCCCGTCGCCGTGGTGCGCGGCGTGCTGATGGAGGGCGGCCTGATGCGCAAGGTCTATCCCGGCGAGGTGCCGCTGCGCCGGCCGGATGCCGCCTTCTGGGAACACGCCTTCTTCGAGATGCCGGTGTTCCAGCCGCCGCGGCTCGACGCCGCCGGCCGGGCGGGCATCCCGCATCTCGGCCTCGATGCGCTGCTGGCAGCGCTGATCGGGGATCTCCTTTGAGGCCCTCAGGCGCCGGGCGCGGCCTCCGGCCGCTTGGCTGCGCGCAGGCCGCAGGCGGTGTTCCGGCGCGCGCCGGCGCTGCGCGGGCC
>NZ_JBWXTD010000006.1:155480-156100 GCF_056682175.1 Falsiroseomonas sp. RANM36 | reverse complement strand
GGCCCGCCCTGGGGCGGGCCGCCTGGAGGGCTGCCGATCATGAGCGACACGCCGCCGCGCCGCCCGCGCATCCTGACCGAGCAGGACGACGCCCCGGCGGAGCGGCTCGACTTCGGCTGGGAGCAGGCGGTCGCGCCCGTCGCGAAGCCGGCGGCGGCGCGGCGCTGGTCCGCGCTCGGCCTCGCCGCCGCGGGCCTTGCCGTGCTGCTGGTCGGGCTCTCGCTGCTCGATGTCGCGAACTTCGTCACCGACCAGTTCGCGCGCGCCGACTGGCTCGGCTGGGTGACGCTGGCCGTCGCGCTGCTCGGCTACGGGCTGATCGCCTGGGCCTTCCTGCGCGAGCTGCGCGGGCTCTGGTCGCTGGAGATCGTGGACAAGGCGCGGGCCGCCTTCGCCCGCAACGACTACGTCGCCGCGCGCGCCGCGACGCGGGCCTGGGCGGCACGCACGCCGGCCGCTTCGCCCTCGGCGCCGGCGCTGCGCGGCGCCAACGACCTCGACAGTCTGCGCGCGCTGCTGGAGGCCGGCCCGCTGGCGGAGCTGGACCGGGCGACGGCGGCGGGCCGGCCCCCCCCCGCCGCCGCGGGCGGCCGGGCGGGGCGGGGGGGTGGCCGCAGCGC
>NZ_JBWXTD010000006.1:145121-155380 GCF_056682175.1 Falsiroseomonas sp. RANM36 | reverse complement strand
GGGGGGGGGGGGGGGCGGGGGGGGGGGGGGGGGGGGGGGGGGGGGGGGCGCGGGCCCCCCCCCCCCGCGCCGCGGCGGCGCCGGCGGCCGGCGCGATCCTGGTCATGCCGACACCGGCGCTGGACGCCGTGTTCTTCGCCTGGCGCGGCTTCCGCCTGGTGCGGGAGGTGGCGGCGATCCACGGGCTTCGGCCGGGCATCGCGGGCACCCTCGGCCTGCTGCGCCGCGCGCTGTTCGAGGCCGGGGCGATCGCGGCGGCCGATGTCGCCATCGACGCCGCGACGCAGTTCGTCGCCTCCCACCCGCTGGTGAAGACGGCGATCGGCGAGAGCGGCAAGGGCGCGGTGGCCGCGCGCCGGATGATCCTTCTCGCCCGCGCGGCGGCACGGGCCTGCCGGATCGTGCCGCCGCGCTGAACGCCGCCCGCCTCAGCCGGAGCGCACGCCATGCGCGGCGCAGATCGCGCCGATCTCGGCCGGCGGCGGCCCGCCCGGCCCGGCCTGCCGCGTCGCGGCGTGCAGCGCGCGGAACATCGCCGCCGCGGCGTGGCCCGGCGTGAGCATCACCTGCATCCGCACCGGCACCGCGCCGTCGTTGCGGAAGCCGTGCGGCACGCCGCGCGGCAGCAGCACCGTCATGCCCGGTCCGGCGACGCGCTCGCCGCCTTCGGCCAGCAGCGTGAGCGCACCCGCGCCGATCACGAAGATCTCGTCATCCGCCTCGTGCACATGCAGCGGCACGCCGAGGCCGGGCGGCACGACATGCTCGGCCAGGAACAGCCCGCCCTTGCCGGGCTCCGCCTTCACCACCAGGGCGAGGCCGAATATGTCCAGCGCCTCGCCCGCCTCCGCCGGCACCAGCGCGATACCACCCGAAGCCGCATCCAGCATCGTGAACCTCCTTCGCAATGCAGCGGTGGCAGGGTGCGGCCGCCGCGCGCCGCTGTCGCGGCTTCGTTCTGGACAGGGCGTTCGGCCGGGCGAACACTCCGCCCATGCATGCCTTCGCCGGGGTCGAGGTCTTCGTCGCCGTGGTCGAGACCGGCAGCGTCACCGCCGCCGCGGCGCGGCTGCAGGCGGCCAAGTCCTCGGTTAGCGAGACGCTGCGCGGGCTCGAGGAGCGGCTCGGCGTGCGGCTTCTGGACCGTGGCGCGCGCCGGCTGCGCCCGACCGAGGCCGGGGAGGCCTTCTACGCCCGCTGCCGCCGTCTGCTGGCCGAGGAGGAAGCCGCGCGGCTCGAGGTGCAGGCGATGCAGCGCGCCCCGGTCGGCACGCTCCGCGTCGCGGTGCCCGAATGCTTCGGTGCCCGCTGGGTGATGCCGGCGCTGGCCGAGTTCCTGCCGCGCCATCCCGCGCTGACGGTCGAACTGGTGGAGGCCGCGGCGCATGCGCGGCTGGTGGAGGACAGCCTGGACCTCGCCATCCGCGTGCTGGCCGCGCCGGCCGCGGGGCAGGTGGTGCGCCGCCTCGGCGGGTCGCAGGTCATCATCGTCGCCAGCCCTGACTACCTGGCTGAGCGCGGCGCCCCGGCCGTGCCGGCGGACCTGCCCCGGCATCGCTGCATCGGCTTCACGCCGTTGGCCTGGCGCGACACCTGGGTGCTGGGCGGCGAGAGCGTCGCTGTGCGACCGGTGCTGCTGACCGACAACGGCGAATCGCTGCGCGCGGCGGCGCTCGCGGGGATCGGGCTGGTGGCGCTGCCCGACTGGTCGGTCGCGGATGCGCTGCGGGACGGCCGGCTGCTTCAGGTGCTGCCGGAGGCGGCCGCCGCCCCGGCCGGGATCTACGCCGTCTATCCCAGCAATCGCCTCGTCACGCCGAAGGTGCGCGCCTTCGTGGACCACCTGGCGCGCTGGTCGCGCGCCAGGGGCCTCGCGGCATAGAGCCGCTACGCTTCCGCCGCCGCCAGGATGCGCGTGACCGCCTCGCCCCGGCCGAGCGCCGCCAGCACCGCGTCGATGGGCGGCGACTGCGTGCTGCCGGTGAGGGCGGCGCGCAGCGGCTGGGCGACGCTGCCGAGCTTCACGCCCTTCACATCCGCGTAGTCGCGCAGCCACTGCTCAAGGTCCTTGCGCTCCCACGGCGCGTCGGTGAGGAAGACGGCCAGGTCCTTCAGCCGCTCCTTCGCTTCCGGCGTCAGCAGCGCGGCGGCCTTCGCCTCCATCGGCGGCGGCCCCTCATGCACGGCGAAGGCGGCGGCGCCGGCGAGTTCCTCCAGCGTCTTCGCGCGCTCCTTCAGGTCAGGCATCAGCATCTCGACGCGCGCCGCGCCGTCGGTGCCGAACAGCACGCCGCGCTTCGCGAAGCGCTCCAGCACCTCGCGCGTGAGGCGTGCGTCGTCGGCGGCGCGCAGCCAGACGCCGTTGAAGTGGGTGAGCTTCGCGTAGTCCATCCGCGCCGCGGCGCGCCCGACATCGGCGATGTCGAAGATTCTTGTGACGTCCTCGCGCGAGATGATCTCGGTGTCGCCGTGCCCCCAGCCGAGCCGCAGCAGGTAGTTGCAGACCGCCTCGGGGAGGAAACCCTGCTCGCGGAAGTCGAGCGCGCCGACGGCGCCGTGGCGCTTGGACAGCTTCGCGCCGTCCGCGCCGTGGATCAGCGGCACATGCGCGAAGTGCGGGCGCCGCCAGCCCATCGCGTCATAGACCATGCACTGGCGGAAGGTGTTGGTCAGGTGGTCGTCGCCGCGGATGACATGGGTGATGTCCATGTCGTGGTCGTCCACCACCACCGCATGCAGGTAGGTCGGCGTGCCGTCCGAGCGCAGGATGATCATGTCGTCGAGCTCGGTGTTGGCGACGCGGACCTCGCCCTGCACCAGGTCCTTCACCACCGTCTCGCCGCCGCCCTCCCCCGGGCGGGGCGCGATGATGCGGATGGCCGGCGCGACGGAGGGCGCGTCCTTGGCGTCCATGCCGATCCAGCGGCTGCCGTCATACTTGAAGGGCCGCTTCTCGGCCTCGGCCGCGGCGCGCATCGCGGCGAGCTCATCGGGCGTGTCGTAGGCGAGATAGGCCTTGCCCATGGCGAGCAGCGCCTTCGCGATCTCGGCGTGGCGCGGCTCGCGCTGTGACTGGAACACGGGCGGCTCGTCCGGGGAGAGGCCGAGCCATTCCAGGCTGTCGAGGATCTGCTGCACCGCCTCGGGCGTCGAGCGCTGCCGGTCGGTGTCCTCGATGCGCAGCAGGTACTGGCCGCCATGGCGGCGGGCGAAGAGGTAGTTGAACAGCGCGGTGCGGGCGCCGCCGATATGCAGGTAGCCGGTGGGGGAGGGGGCGAAGCGGGTGCGGACGGACATGGGCTTCCGGATGCGGAGAGGGGTGGTGCTTCCTAACGCAGCTTGGCGCCCGGCAGAACCGCCGGGGCCGCTCGCTGGGCGTGCTTCATCGAAGGGTTGCATGGCGCCGGAACAATACCGACTCTGGCGTGCGTGAGCCTGGCCCTTGGCGCGACGGAGCGGCCGGACGTCCTGGCGCGGCTGCGCGCCGGTGCGGCGGGGCTGCTCGCCCGCCAGCATGGCCGCTTCGCGCCCTGGCTGGCGGTGGCGCTGGGCGCGGGCGTGCTGCTCTATTTCCAGCAGCCGACGGAGCCTGGGCCGGGCGCGCTGGCGCTGGCCGCGCCGCTGATCGCGCTCGCGATGCTCGTCTCCCGCCGGGCGCCGCTGTCCGGCTGGGTGCTGGCGCTGATCGCCGCCGGCTGCCTCGGCTTCGGCATGGCCGCCTGGCACGCGGCACGCCTGCCGCCGCCGCTCCAACTGCCGCGCTGGGCCGTGCAGATCGCCGGGGAGGTCGTCGCGGTGGAAGCGCTGCCCGAAGGCCAGCGCGTGACGCTGCGCGCGGTGCGTATCGCCGGCGGCGAGCCCCTGCCGCGCGACATCCGCATCCGCCTGCGGGAGAGCGACCCGGCGCGGCCGATGCCGGGCGACCGGCTCGCCGCCCGCGCGATCCTGCGCGAGCCGGGCGGCCCCGTGGTGCCGGGCGGCTGGGATTTTGCGCGCGCGGCGTATTTCTCGGGGCTCGGCGGGTCGGGGACGGCGCTCGGGCCGGTGCAGGTGACGCGCGGGGCGGGGGAGTTGCCGGGCTTCGCGCGGCTGCGGGCGCAGCTCGAGGCCAGGGTGGAGGCGGCGATTCCCGGCGCGGCCGGGGCGGTGGCGGCGGCGCTGCTGACGGGCTCGCAGGCGGCGATCCCGCCGACGGAGATCGTGGCGATGCGCGATTCGGGCCTGGCGCATCTGCTCTCGGTCTCCGGCCTGCACATGACGATCGTGATGGGCTCGGTGTTCGGCGTGCTGCGGCTGCTGGTGGCGCTGGTGCCGTGGCTGGCGCTGCGCGTGAACGGCAAGGCGGTGGCGGCGGTGGGCGGGCTGCTCGCCGGGCTCGGCTACACGCTGCTGACCGGGGCGCAGGTGCCGATGCAGCGCTGCCTGGTGATGGCGGCGCTCGTCACGCTCGGCCTGCTGGCGGGGCGGAGGGCGCTGACGGTGCGGACCCTCGCGCTGGCCGCCGCCGCGGTGCTGCTGGTGGCGCCGGCAGAGGTGCTAGGCCCGTCCTTCCAGATGTCCTTCGCGGCGGTACTGGCTCTGGCGGCGGGCTGGGAATCGCTCCGCGGCCGGCGGCCGGCCGCAGGATCGGGCTGGCGGCGGCGGCTGGCGCTCGCGGCCTTCGGGCTGGTGGTGACCTCGGTGCTGGCGGGCGCGGCCACCGCGCCGATCGGGCTGCACCATTTCGGCCGGCTGCAGATCTACGGCGTGGCGGCCAATGCGCTGGCGGTGCCGATCACCTCGATCCTGGTCATGCCGGCGGGGATGATCGCGCTGCTGCTGATGCCCTTCGGGCTGGAGGCGCCGGCCCTCTGGGCCATGGGGCAGGGGGTGGCGGCGATCCTGGCGGTGGCCGCCTGGGTGGCCGCATGGCCGGAGGCCGCGCCGGTGCTGCCGCCGCTGCCGGGGCCGGCGCTGGCGGTGATGGGCTTCGGCTTCTGCTGGGTCTGCCTGTGGCGCGGGGCGCTGCGGCTGGTCGGCGTGCCGATCATGCTTGGCGCCGTGGCGGCCGCGCTGCAGGTGCCGCCGCCCGCCGTGCTGGTGACGGCCGATGCACGGCTGGTGGCGCTGCGCACGGCGGAGGGCGTGTTCCTGCACGCGCAGCCCGGCGCCAGCGCCTTCGCCCGCAACGCGGTGCTGCGCCGGATGGGCGTGGCGCAGGGCCTGGCCCTGCCGGCGGCGGGCGAGGCGGCGGGCGGGGCGATCGCCTGCACGCCGGTGGCCTGCCGCTTCCGGCCCTCTCCCGACGCAGCCGAGATCGTGCTGTTCCGCACGCCGCCCCCGGCACGCGGCGCCCGCGGCGGCAGCCCGCCCGACCCGGGGGCGCTGGCCGAGGCCTGCGGCCATGCGGCGCTGCTGATCGCGGCCGAGCCGATCCGCCGCCGCTGTCCCGGCAGCGCGGTGATCGACCGCTTCACCGTCTGGCGCGAAGGTTCGCAGGCGGCGTGGGTGGACCCGGGCGGCGTGCGGGTGGTGTCGGAGCGCGCGCTGCGCGGCGCGCGTCCCTGGGTTCCGCCGCCGCCGCTTCCCGGCCGGCCCGATCCGCAGCCGCTGGCGCCGCAGGACGCCGGCGCGTGACGCCGGGCCGCCGCCGGTAACCCTTTCTTCACGCCGCCGGCGTCAGATGAGCCATCCCAGGACAGGGAGGCACGCATGGGATACGGCCTGACCACCAGCATCACGCCCGCCGGCTGGCTTGCGATGGGCGCGGCACTCGGCATTGCGGCGACGCTGGTGCTGCGCCGGCTGCGTTCCTGGCGCGCCGCGCGCACCCTGGCGGAGTGGGACCCCTATTGAGGGGTTCGGGCCGGGCGGCCGTTTCGGACCGCCCGGCAGGTGGGCGCGCTCAGTAGCGGCGCATCAGCCCGATCAGCCGGCCCTGCACCCGCACCCGGTCGGGCCCGAAGATCCTGGTCTCGTAGCTGCGGTTCGCCGGCTCCAGCGCCACCGAGTTGCCGCGCCGGCGCAGCCGCTTCAGCGTCACCTCCTGCTCATCCACCAGGGCGACGACGATGGAGCCGTTCTCGGCGGTGTCGCCGCGGCGGATGATGACGGTGTCGCCATCGAGGATGCCGGCCTCGATCATGGAATCGCCGGCGACCTCCAGCGCGTAGTGGTCGCCGCTGGCCAGCATCGCGGCCGGCACCTCCACGCTGGCGCCGGAATCCCGCAGCGCCTCGATCGGCAGGCCGGCGGCGATCCGGCCATAGAGCGGCAGGTGAACCGCCGGGGCCTCGTTCGCCGCCCGCGCCACGCCGGGCAGGTTGGCGGCGAAGTTGCCGCGGATGACGTTGGGCGCGAAGCCCGGCGCGGGCGCCGGCGCGCCCGGGGAGGCGGTCGCGGCGGCGGCGATCGCCCCGCGCGGCGCCAGGTTCTCCGGCAGGCGGATCACCTCCAGCGCGCGGGCGCGATGGGCGCGGCGGCGCAGGAAGCCGCGCTCCTCGAGCGCCGTGATCAGGCGGTGGATGCCGGATTTGGACTTGAGGCGCAGCGCCTCCTTCATTTCCTCGAAGGAGGGCGAGAAGCCGGTGTCACGCAGGTGCCGGTCGATGAACATCAGCAACTCGTGCTGCTTCCGCGTGAGCATGCGCCCTCCTTCCCGCCGCCGCGGCGCCCCTCTGGCACTCGTCGGCGAACAAACGGGGAATCAATGCGCGTGTTCTAGGTAGGTTCTCCGCGTCGCGTCAAACCTTTTCCACAGGCTCGGCCGGAAAAACCGGATCAGATCCCGAACTGGCCGAGCGGGATCGCCTCCACCTCCGCGCCTTCCGGCAGCGGCGGGGCATAGGGCGCGCGCAGGATCAGCGCCTCCGCCCGTGCCAGCGTGGCCAGCATGGAACTGTCCTGCACCGGGAAGGGGGTGGCCACCTGGTGCCCGTCCCGGTCGGTCGCGAGGCTGGCGCGCAGATGGTCGAAACGCTTGTCGTTGGCCGCCAGCGGCGCCCCGGCCCGCACAAGAATCGTCGGTGGCGGCGCCGCCGGCAGCCCCGAGAGCACCGCCAGCGCCGGCACCAGAAACTGCACGCCGCAGACCAGGGCTGAGACGGGATTGCCCGGCAGGCCGAGCACCGGCGTGCGGCCGAGCCGGCCCCAGATCAGCGGCTTGCCGGGCCGCATCGCGATCTTCCAGAAATCGAGCGCGAAGCCTTCCGGCCCGAGCGCCTTCTGCACCAGGTCGTGCTCGCCGACCGAGGCGCCGCCGGTGGTCACCAGCATGTCGCAGGCGCGCGCCGCCCCGGCCGCGGCGGCGATCGCGTCCCGGTCGTCGGGCGCGATGGGCAGGATCAGCGGCTCGCCACCCGCGGCGCGCACCAGCGCGGCCAGGGCATGGGCGTTGGAACTCACGATCCCGCCCGCGGGGATGGGCTCGCCGGGGAGCGCGATCTCGTCGCCGGTCGCCAGGATGCCGATGCGCGGGCGGCGATGCACGGTGAGCCAGGGGGCGTTGCCCGCCGCCGCCAGGCCGACATCGCGCGCGGTGAGCCGGCGCCCGGCGGGCAGCAGCGTCTCGCCTGCCGCGAAATCGAGGCCCTGGCGGCGGATCCAGCGGCCGGGCTGGACCGTCTCCTGCACGGTCACGGCGCCCGCTTCCTCCGCGGCATCCTCCTGCAGGAGGACCGCGTCGGCGCCCTCCGGCACGAAGCCGCCGGTGAAGATGCGCACCGCCTGGCCCGGCCCCACCCCACCCGCGAAGGGATGCCCGGCCGGCGCGCTGCCGATCACGTCGAGCCGCGCGCCCGCCACGCCGTCCGCGGCGCGCAGCGCATAGCCATCCATCGCCGAGACATCGGCCGGCGGCTGCGTCAGCCGCGCCAGGACGGGCCGCGCCAGCACGCGGCCCCAGCCTTCCGCCAGCGCGACGGTCTCGGCCGGCGTCGGCCCCAGCGCGGCGAGGATGCGGGCGCGAGCTTCCTCCAGCGCGAGCATCTCAGGCGGCGTCCCAGGTGCCGGACTTGCCGCCCGATTTGTGCACCACGCGCACCGCCTCGATCGTCATGCCGCGATCCACCGCCTTGCACATGTCGTAAACCGTCAGCGCCGCCACGGTGACCGCCGTCAGCGCCTCCATCTCCACCCCGGTCTGGCCGGTGAGCTTCACCGTCGCTTCGATCTCCACGGCGTCGGGAGCGACGGGCGTGAGGTCCACGCTGACCTTGCTGATCATCAGCGGATGACAGAGCGGGATGAGGTCCGAGGTGCGCTTCGCGGCCATGATGCCCGCGAGCCGCGCCACGCCCAGCACGTCGCCCTTGCCGATCCTTCCGTCCGTGATCAGGACCAGCGTCTCCGGCCGCATGGTGATGCGACCCCGCGCGACGGCAACGCGTGCACTATCGGGCTTGGCCGACACGTCCACCATGGCCGCACGGCCCTGGTCGTCGAAATGCGTGAGCTTGGCGGTCATCTGCGGCCTGCTGGCTTCCGCCGCTGGCTTACCAGACGCCGGGGCGGTGGGGTATCGGCGTGGCGCTCACGTCATCTGCAGCGTGACGGTGCCGAGCGGCCCGAACTCGGCACGGACCGCCTGGCCCGGCAGCACCGGCACCGGCGGCGTCACCGATCCGGTCGTGACGACGTCGCCGGCGCGCAGCCCGACGCCGCGGGCGGCCAGGGCATTCGCCAGCCACGCGGCCGCGCCAAAGCAGCCGCCATCCACGTTGCGTCCGCGCCCCGTGGCACGGAGGGCGCCATCGACGCGGAGGGTTGCCTCGATATCCAGGAGATCCAGCGCGTGCCAGTCCGGCGCCTCGGCGCCGAAGACCCAGTGCCCGAAAGCAGCATTGTCGGCGGCGAGCAGTGGCGCGCCGGCCTCGGTCCAGGGCGTGAAGCACGTGCCGATCAACTCGATCGCCGGCAGCACGGCGGCGGTCGCCTCGCGCAGCGCCGCCGCGTCGAAGGGCGCCGAGGCGGGATCGAGATCGCGGCTGATGCGGAGCGCGATCTCGGCCTCGTGCACGCGGTGGAAGCCTGGCTGTGTCTCCAGCCTTGCACCGGTGGGCAGGGCGAGGCGGTCGTAGAGCCGACCGTGGAAGGGCTCGGCGATGCGGAGCTGGGCACGGGCGGCCGGGTTGGTGCCGGCGATCTTGTAGCCGATCCGCCGCCAGCCCGCGGCGGCGAGCAGCGCGTCCGACTCATCCTGGATGCGGTAGGCGGCGGCCATGTCCGGCGGCCGCGCCTCCGCCGGCGGCAGCGCCACCGGCGCAAGCGCGACACGGAAGCCGAGAAGGTCTGCGGCGTTCACCAACCGAAGACGCTCGTCAGGCCGATATCGCGTGGATCAGCGCGCTCGCCGCGGCGGTCACGTCATCCTGGCGCAGCAGGTGCTCGCCCACCAGCAGGCAGCGCGCGCCGGCGCGGGAGATGCGCCGCACATCCTCGGGCGTGCGGATGCCGCTCTCGCTCACCGGAATGCGGTCCGCCGGGATCAACGGCACCAGCTGGTCGGACACGGCAAGGTCGGTCACCAGCGTCTTCAGGTTGCGGTTGTTCACGCCGATCAGCCGCGTCTCGAGCGCGAGCGCGCGATCCAGCTCGCGCCGGTCATGCACCTCGGCCAGCACCGCCATGTCGAGCGACCGCGCGATGTCCTCGAGTTCATGCGCCTGCTCGTCGGTCAGTGCGGCCAGGATCAGCAGGATGCAGTCGGCGCCCATCGCGCGCGCCTCGAAGACCTGCCAGGGGTCCACCATGAAGTCCTTGCGCAGCACCGGCAGCGCGCAGGCCTCCCGCGCGGCGGCCAGATCCTCGGCCGAGCCCTGGAAATGCGGGCCGTCGGTCAGCACCGAGAGGCAGGCCGCGCCGGCCGCCGCATAGGCCTTGGCGAGCTCCGCCGGATCGAAGGGATCGCGGATCAGCCCGCCGGAGGGCGAGGCACGCTTGATCTCGGCGATCAGCCCGACGCGGCCATCGGCGACGGCGTCGCAGAGCGCGCCGGTGAAGTCGCGCGGGCGGTCCGCGGCGCGCGCCTTGCGCTCGATCTCGGCCAGCGGGGTCTCGGCCGAGCGCTCGCGCACCTCCGCGTATTTGTCGGCAATGATCTTCGCGAGCGTGTCGGACATCAGGTCGGTCTGGGCATTCATGGGGCTACTCAGGATTCGGGGGGCTCGGGCGGCGGGGGGGCCCCCGCCCCCCCCCCCCGGGGCCCCCCCGCCAACCCCGCCCCCCCCACCCCCCGCCCCCCCCCCCAAGGCCACCCCCGCCCCCCCCGCGGGGCCCATCCC